>DAOULU010000022.1:0-456119 GCA_034417075.1 Anaerolineales bacterium | reverse complement strand
CACGCAAGATGTCAGTCAGACACTGTTCACACAGGTTAATTCAAAGAAAGGAGAGGACATTTCGGTAACATTATCAAATGAAAGAACCATTTACGTTGGGTAACATTATCATTTGACTGGACACGGAGGCATATTGCAGTTGAAATTGAGTGAAACACTGGCTTCTTACATTTGAATCCGTCGAAAGCCTCTTCCTGGGAGGAACTTAAGATTGAATGGCGAGTGGATGAGCTGACGTAGATCGCATCTCGAATCGATCGGTGCGTATGAGGTGATGGTTGTCGCCCAGGAGAGGATAGATTCCACTTCGAACGGTCCGAAGCTGCGCATACACTTGGACTACGCGCCGAGGAAGATCTTGTGTACCCACGTTGGATGGAATCGTTACCCCTGTTCCAGGGTCTGACGCCCAGCGAGATGAAGCTGGTGATCAATCGATTCGAGAGCATCTCGTTTCCCGCCGAGCACGTCGTATTTAATCAAGGTGATCCGGCCGACAAATTGTTCGTTGTCATAACCGGGCGTGTGGCCATTCGATTTAAACCGGACGACGGCGAGGTTCTCGACGTCACCGAGGTAGAGCGAAACGGGGTTTTCGGCTGGTCTTCCGTCTTGGGTCGAAAATCCTACACATCTTCGGCGATTTGCCTCGAAGACTGCGAAGCCGTTTACGTGCGCGGAGATGTGCTACGGAAATTGTGTGAAACCCACGCAGAAACCGGTGTTATCATTCTGGAAAGGTTGGCGGAGGTGATTGCCGAACGCTTGCGCAGCACCCATGCACAGGTTGTTCAGCTGCTCCATCAGGGAATTCATCCTCCGCCGGAATCCTGAGAGGTTAATCGTCAGGAGGAGAATCATGTCGGACGAGGTTATTCACAATCACCTGACCGGTGTTCCGGAAGACCAACGCATGCAGGCGTTGGTTGAAGTGGTCAGTTCGTACATCGAACAGTATCACGGTGGATGGGTTCGCATGGTCGCGTTCGATGGTTCTGTGCTCAAGGTGGAAATGGGCGGTGCCTGCGAAGGTTGTCCGTTATCCAACGCCACGCTGCGGGGTTGGGTGGAGGGAACGGTACGGCAGTTCTTTCCGGATATCGAACGCGTGGAGGCGATTTAAGCGCAATTTATCAGATGAAATCAAACGGGGTACGTCCATGCGTACCCCGTTTTTGATTCCGCAGACAATTTCCATATGCCTATCTGCGCGCACGTGTTCTTTAGATCCAGAAGCGCAGCAACAGCCACACCATCGCCAGCGTCACCGTGATCGCCAACGCCGGCATTCCTTTGCGGAAGAAATACACGTAAGTGATGGGATATCCGGCTCGTTCGGAGATGCCGGCGGTAACCATGTTGGCCGAGGCGCCGATCAACGAGCCATTTCCGCCCATCGCAGAGCCGACGGACAGGCAGAAAAACAGGGCCAGGTTGGCCGCACCCGGTACGGTGTTCGTGAGGTAGCCGATAACCGGCAGCATGGCGGCCGTGAAGGGGATATTGGCCACGACCGTCGAGAGCAGTGCGCTCACCCAAATCACGATGATCATCGCCAGGGGGAGATTTTCACCCACGAGACTCGACACCCACTGCGCCAGTAGGCTGATCAGCCCGACCTCCTGGATGCCGCCCACGACGATGAACAAAGCCATGAAGAACACGAGTGTGGTCCAGTCGACGGCTTCGATCATCTCCTCCACGTCCGGCCGGATCCAGATCAGCAGCGCCGTGGCGCCCAGAATAGCCGTGACTGCGGGCAGCAGGTGGAAATGTTCGCCAGCCAGGAAGAGCACCAGCATGCCCAGTCCAACCCAACCGGCTTTTACAAGATGCGCCGGTTCTTTGATGCGTGCGTTCTCCTCAAGTTTTTCGAGCAGGACCGGGGAGACTCTGGTGGTGGCATGCGACAGATCCTTTCGGTAGGCAATCAAGCAGTACACAAACAGGCCAATGAGGCTGACGAACACACCGGGTGAGAGATTGCTCAAAAAACCCGAAAAGGGGATATCGGCATACGAACCGATGAGGATGTTGGTCGGTGTACCGATGAGCGTGATGATTCCACCCACGTTGGAAGCCATAACTTCCGGTATGAGCAGCGTCAAGGGATTGAGGCCGAGGGCGAGGGCGATCTGTACGGTGATCGGTGTCATCAGCAGCATCGTGGTCACGTTGTCGAGAAAAGCAGAGGCCACGGCGGTTATTACCATCAGGATCGCCATCAAAAGCCACGCTTTCCCGCGTGAGATGCGGTAAGCGAAGAAGGCAAGCCAGTGGAATAGACCGGTCCCCTCGACCACGGCGATGACGATCATCATCCCCATGATGAGGAAAATGACGTTCCAATCGATGTAATGCAATGCCCGTGTGAAATCGAATATAAACAAACCTTCATAAAGCGGTTTCCCCAGATAACTGACACCCAGCACCAGGGAAACGCCGGTCAATGCTGCCAGAACGTTGTGCAGCTTTTCCAGAGCGATCAGCAGCAGCATGCCGAGAAACACAAGGGTCGCCACCCAAAAAGCGACGGTGATCTTCCGCTCAAGTTGGATCGTTGGTAGCGTCAACGCTTCGCCGGGTTTGAGTTGAGCGATCTCTTCCGGCGCGATGTCGATCACGGAGGTCTTGAAATGTTGCCGTTCAACCCGCAGGCTTAAATTTGTCCCGGTTTGTTGGGGAAGCGGTAGGCGGAAACTACCATCACCTTGCGTGAGGCCCTCGGTGAGGACATCATTGCCTTGAAGCAGTTGAACCTGGGCTTCGAGTACCGGTTGATTTTGCCGATCGATTACTGTCCCGACGAGGGATAATCCTGTTGTTTGATTTGCTGGCTGAGCGGACGCTCCGCCAGCCAGCGTGAAGGTCAGCCATACGGCAATGATCAGAAATAAAATCAAAGCCCCTCGCCCGATCTTCACTCTTCACCTCCCGTTTCCGCTAACACAACCCTCGCGCCGGTTTCCTTTTCGCAACGCTCCATAAAAGCATTCAAGCGCTCCATTGTGAACACATTCTGTTCCTCATGTTTGGGCTGGCCCAGAATGATGTGCGAAGCCTGGATTTCTTTCGCCATGGCCATGATTTCGTCCATCACGTTTCCTTGCCGAACCGTCCATTGCGCTTCGATGCCGTTTTGCTCTGCCTGCGCTTGGGCGCGTAAGAGGATAAATTCGCCCATGCCTCGCATTTCTTCGGAAATAACTTGTGTGCGGCCTCGCTCTGTGAGATTGAGAAAATCCAAATTGACGACGTATAAAAAGTGGAGAGGCTCCCGAATTTCCTTCGCCAGGGATATACCCTTTGTAATCGCGCCTTTACTTCCCGGGCCTCCTCGGATCGGACATAAGATTCCGCCCATCATTCCTCCTCAGCGGGCATTGACGCCCGGCGTTTCACCATGCACAGGTGTCGTTCTTTCGATGTTGGTTAATACAACCACCACAGTATCTCGCACGGAAGTGGTTTCGCTGCGTTTGAAAGTGGTTCTCGAAAGCACGATTTGGCGCTATCCAACTGTTTCCAGAATCTTCACGGGCACTTCGCTCAATTCTTTAAAGCGCCGTGCATCTTCCTTCGTTCCCACGACTCCCGCGGCGTAGTGCATCGGAATGGCCAATTTAGGGCCGATGTCCGCCGCAGCTCCCGCTGCCTCTTCCGCCGTCATCACGTAGGTGCCGCTCACGGGAAGCAGGGCCAGATCACAATCGATTTGTTTCATTTCTGGGATGCGATCCGTGTCACCGGCAAAATACAGGCGTTCGCCCGCAATGGTAAGTATGTATCCGACGTGTCCGGCATGCTTGGGATGGAACTGTTTGTCGATGTTGTAGGCCGGAACGGCTTCTACGAGAACGTCGTTGATTTCCACCGATTCACCTGCGTGCAGCACCTTAACGGGCTTGTCGATTTTATTCGAGGCCGACGGATTTGCAACCACCGTGGTGCTGCTCTGGCGTATGCTGGCGATGTCCTCCGGAGAACAGTGGTCGTGATGATCGTGGCTGACCAGGATCAAGTCGGCCGGCGGACTGTCGGGCGGTAGGTGCCAGGGATCGATGTATATTACGATGGGCTTGTCGAGACGAAAGCTGTCGTGACCGATCCAATGTAAATTTTCAAGCAGACGAATTTCGTTCTTACCCATGCTAGAGCTCCTTTCTGGTGAGCATCTCTCCTCGCCAATGGTTGATCGCTTGCTTATATGGGGCTGATTCGCCGGGAAACGCTCTCGAGGAAATCGTTGAGTATGTCCAGCGCATGTTCCTGATCGCGGTAGCTCGACACGACGATGCCGGGCGTATCGTTCCCCGTGATCATCTTCGAAACAGCCACATCCTGTGCGTAAAGACAAAGAACCGGTTTTTCGAGGCCGAGAGCGTGTGCAATTTCATACCCCACGCCGTGGGACGGCGTACTCACTTCGGCCACAACGGCGTCACAATCCCGGAGCCAGGCGATGTCCCTTTGAAAGACTTCGTTCGGGTCGATGATGTGTTCGACCGACATGACTTGCGGATGGGCGAGATGAGCCGTTGGAACCTCGTGCTGCAATTCCAGAAGGTGATTCACAAGGAGCACATAGATGGCTTCGTCCTTGCGTCCACCGGTAAGCGAGCAAGAGAAGTAGATGTTCAAGCGGTATCCCTCCAGGGCTGATGTCGCGCTCGATGCTACCGCATGCTAAACGGGACTCCTGTTAACCTGTGTGCCACGAACGCAGCCATCGATTTAAAATCGGGGCCATGTCTTGACGCTCCTCTCTGAGCATGATACCATGCTCGACGTGTTTGGAAGCAGTCCTCGTACCCCAATAGCAAATCGCCGCCAGAGCGAACGCGGCGGTTTTGTCTTGCCGGTCAGCGCTGGCTCCCAAGGAAGACCTGAAAATTAGGAGGCTAGAAAGAAATGTCGGAAAGAATCGAGGGGACCGTTAATTGGTTCAACGCCGTCAAGGGCTTCGGCTTCATCGGACGCGAAGATGGCGATGATGTATTTGTTCACTACACTGCCATCAACATGGACGGCTACCGCAAGCTGGAAGAAGGACAGCGAGTGGAATTCAGCATCGAGGAGGGTCCGAAGGGCCCGCAGGCCACGAACGTTGATGTGGTCTGAACCCTGGGAACCAATACACCAATCCCCGTCTTCGTGACGGGGAATTTTTTTATACCAGCTGTGCTTCGGACTTGTGTCGATACCATAATCATTGACATCGAAACGCGTTCGGGTGTTCTCCAAGCACGAATTTGATGCTGTCGAGGAATGCTTCTTTCACCAAGTGGTAACTTGTGCTAAGATCAACATGAGGTGGGTGGTACATGAAAGAATCAAAAACCGATCCCATTCGATTCCTTCAAATTGAAGCCGCACGCCTGCGCCAGGAGAACCGCGAGATGAAAGAGGAACTTGCGATGTTGCGTTCCTCGATTCGAGCCCTGAGTGCCCTGCAAGACATCATTCAGCGCATGACTCCCAAATCCGACTTGCTCAGCCTCCTGGATGACCTGCTCGCAGCCGCCTTGGCCGTCGTCGATGCCAGTGACGGCTCGTTGCTGCTGTTGGACGATGAAACTGAAGAGTTGGTTTTTGCTGTCGTGCGCGGATCGGCGCGCAACGAATTAACCGGTTTTCGCCTGCCGCCGGGAAAAGGTATTGCAGGCTGGGTGGCCGATACACGTAAACCACTCGTCGTACACGACGTGCGCAACGACACGCGCTTTTTTCCACAGGTCGACGAAACGTTTGGATTTGAAACTCAGACGCTGGCCTGTGTGCCCCTGCTGGATGGTGACCGCATTTTGGGAGTGATCGAAGCCATCAACAAAGTCCCCGGACGCAATTTCACCGAAGAAGACAATGATTTGTTGATGGTGCTGGCGCAGTTGGCTTCCGCTGCAATTACGCGCGCCGAATCCTTCGCCGAACAGCGCGCCTAATCTCTCAGTTTCGCCTTCAAATCCGTTTCGAGTTTCTTGACGATCTTGGCGCGCAGCTTGGCCACTTCTTCATCGGTCAACGTGCGGTCCTGTGCCTGGTACACCAGTGCGTAGGCCAGGCTTTTCTTACCGGCACCGACCTGATCCCCGCGGTAAAGGTCGAACAATTGCACCTCGATCAGCAAATCGCCGCCGGCGTTTTGGATGACCGCCTGAACCTGTTCCGAGGGAACCGTTTCGTCCACGACGACGGCGAGATCCTCCAGAATCGGCGGGAAAGCGGGAACCGGACGGACTTCGTACGTCTCGGGGATGGCCTCCAATATGGCTTCCAGGTTCAACTCACCGGCCAACAACGGCGCTTCGGAAATCTCGTAGCGTTCGTGGACCAATGGGTGCAGCTCGCCAAAAAACCCAAGCTGCTTCTCGTCGAGCAGGATGCGAGCGCATTTTCCTGGATGGAACACGGGATGACTGTGGGTTTCATAGCGTACGTTATCCAGATGCAACGCATCCAGGAACGAGCCTAGGATGCCCTTCAGGTCGTAGAAGTCCATGAATTCCGTGTCAGCGCCTTGCCAAGCGGGCAGCGCGCGCGGGCCAGTGATGGCGACCGCCAGGCGCAGCGGTTCTTCCGGCAGTTTGCCCTCTTCGGAGGCCAAGTATACGCTGCCGATTTCGAAAATTGCTATTCTAGAGCGAATGCGCGCATTGCGTTCGATCACTTCTAATAAGTTGGCCATCAGGCTGTGCCGAAGCACGACGCGATCGCTAACGATCGGATTGGCCAGTTGGATGTAGGGCCGGTCGTCGGGGGAGGTGCCCGGTGCGAGCATGCGCGCCTCTCGTTCCGCTGACGTGAGGCGATAGGTGACCACCTCTTGCAGCCCGAGGCTGGTGAGCAGATCCCGCAGCCGCTCCTCACCTTCGAGCGCTGGATTGCCATATTGCGGCGGGATGGTGTCGGCGATCTGCGTTTCGGGAATGCGATCGTAACCGTAGATGCGGGCGATTTCCTCCATCAGGTCGGCCTTCCCGACGATCCCTTCCGAAATATCCAGGCGGTGATCGGGCACAGTGGCGCGGATGGTTTCTCCTTCGACCTCGACCTTGAATTCCAATCGGTGCAGTAAATCCGCAATTTCCTCAGGCCGCAGCCGAATCCCCAACCAGCGGTCGACGTCGGCCGGTGTAATTTCGACGCAGGGATCGTCCACCGGCGCTGGATACGCGTCAACCAGGCCCTTTGCGATCGTTCCGCCTCCCAATTCGGCCATCATAATCAAACCGCGCTGCACGCCGAGTTTAGCGACGGCAGGATGCACCCCGCGCTCGAATCGGTAAGCCGCATCCGAGCTGAGGTTCTGGGCCGCCACCGTGCGCCGGGTGTTGACGTAGTTCCAGGAGGCTCCTTCGAGCAGTACGTTCTTGGTCTCATCGCTGACCTCCGACTCCGCGCCGCCCATGATTCCGGCCAGCGAAAGTGCGCCTTTCGTATCAGCCACCAGCACGGTGAAATCGTCCAATTCGCGGTCGACGTCATCCAACGTGGTGAGAGTCTCGCCCGGCTCCGGTAGGCGGGTGATGATCTTGGGCGCCTTTCCGCCGGCGCGTTCCACCAGGATGTCGAAATCGAAGGCGTGCAGCGGCTCCCCCACTTCGAGCATGACGTAGTTGGTCGCATCGACGATGCTGTTGATCGGGCGCATACCCGCCAACCGCAAACGGCGCTGCACCCAATAGGGGCTGGGCACGATGGACACGTCTTCGATCAGTCCCAGGACGAAACGCGGGTTGAGGCTGGCGTCGCGGATTTCGACGCTCACCCGCCCCTCGATCGGCTTTCCGCTCCAGGGCACATCGAACGAAGGTGGCTTGAGTTCTTTATCGGTCAGGGCAGCGATTTCTCGCGCCACACCCAGGATGTTTGCGTCGCGGGCGATGTTGGGCATGATGGTGATGTCGAAGACCACGTCGCCCATGTAGTCCACCAATGGCTGGCCGGCCTGCGCGTCATCATCGAGCAGGATCACACCTTCATGGGCCTCCGAAATGCCCAATTCCTTTTCCGAGCATGCCATCGAATAGGAATCGACCCCGCGGATCTTTGTGCGTTTAAGCGTCGTCAACTCCTGCCCCGGTTTGTGACCGTCGTAGATACGCGCACCTTCGCGCGCGTACGCTACCTTGAAGGGCTTTTCGAGCGGTCCTTTGCCTTTGTATGCAAACAAATTCGGTGCACCGGTGAGCACCGTGTGCTCTTGCTCGCCGTCGAACAAACGTAGCAGCACGAGACGGTCGGCGTTGGGGTGGGGCATCACTTCGCGTACTTCACCCACGACGATCGTCTCCGCGTCCCAGGCCAATCCGGTGACGTTCGTTTCCAATCCGCCGGTGTTACCCTCGGATTTCTCCTCGGGAAGCGGCAGGCCCACAAACGTAACTTCTTCCACCTCCAGTCCCGCCAGCGTCAAGCGGTGCGCCAGTTCGAGGGGAGATATATCGATGTCCACGAAATCTTTTAACCAAGAAAGCGGTACTCGCATGGTTCTATCCTTGTTGAAATTATAGTAACTGTGGTTCCGGCTGCTTCCATTTCTAGAATTGCTCCAGGAAGCGCAAATCGTTCGCCCAGAAATAACGGATGTCATCGATGCCGTACTTGAGCATGGCGATCCGTTCAGGCCCCATACCAAAAGCGAAACCGGTGAATTCTTCGGGATCGTATCCGCCGTTCTGCAGCACGACCGGATGGACCATACCGCAGCCCAGGATCTCCAACCAACCGGTGTACTTACAAACCGTGCATCCTTCCCCACCACACACGAAACACTCGATGTCCATTTCCGCCGAGGGTTCGGTGAAGGGGAAATACGAAGCGCGAAAGCGCGTGCCCACGCCCTGACCGAACATGCGGCGGGCGAATGCGGTCAATGTGCCTTTAAGGTCGGCGAAGGTGATGCGCTTGCCCACCGCAAGCCCTTCCACCTGATTGAACTGAATCTCGGAGCGGGCTGTGATCTGTTCGTAGCGGTAGCACATGCCCGGCAGGACCACGCGGATCGGTTCCGGCGCACGTTCGCGCATCACCCGGATTTGCCCCGGGGAGGTGTGGGTGCGCAGTAGGATGTCGGGTTCCGTGGTGAAGAAAGTGTCCTGCATGTCCCGCGCCGGATGGTGCGGAGGAAAATTGAGCAATTGGAAGTTGTATTCGTCGCTCTCGACGTCGCGGGAGCGGTAGACTTGAAACCCCATTTCGGCCCAGATGGCAAGTATTTTTCGTAAGATCTGATTGGCGGGATGGATGCGACCGCGCACGATCGGGCGTCCGGGCAGTGTGACGTCCACACGCTGTTCCTGCAGCGATCTCGCCAGACTTTCGGCGTGTAACGCCTCCGCGCGAGAATCGTAGGCCGCCTCCAGGGCGACTTTCACCTGATTGGCGCGTTTCCCTACGGCCGGACGTTCCTCCTTGGGCAGCTCGCCCAAGCCGCTCGTGATCTCTGCCAGCGCCGCGGATCGGCCCAGATATTTAACTTTCCAAGCCTGGAGCCCATCTTCATCTTCCACCGCTTCCAACGCCGCCAGTGCTTCATTTTCCAATTCCTGCAAACGTTCCAGCATACAACCTCCCGTGCAGTAGGTGTCGAAAAGTGGGTTAACGAAACATCCCGTCCCATCGAGGGACGGGAATAGATCCCGCGGTACCACCCTTCTTGGCTTCGATAAGCCCACTCGGTTCCGACGGCCGATTTTGGCGATCGGTTCCCCTACGCTAACGGTGGGGCTCCGGTCCGGACTACTGGCCTCGAGTTCCCCTCGAGGCGTTCCCCCGGGCGGCTCGGGAGGGAACTTCAACGGATTTCGCTCCAGCCGAAGTCTCAGTCTCGCTTCGGCCTCCCTGGCAAGTTCCGTCCGTCTACTTTCCTCCGTCACGGCCTTTCAATGTCGTTTCTCCTATTATCTACAAACGGCTCTGCCTGTCAACTGTTCATGGTCTACGGGCTGTTAATTTGTGAATATCAACCCATCTGACCGAGGAAGAAACGGCTGAGTAAGCCCGTACAACAGAACTATATTTGATAGGAAAGTGGCCGTAGTAATATCGCCCTTGGGATGGTCCGAAATCAAGACACGGAGCGCGAATAATGCTGAAAACAGATCTCGGGGATCTGTTTTTGTTTGAAATCCGCGGTCATCACAAGTCGAGAAGCGTCGTTCCGGATGCTTTTTAACGGATGCACTGCTATAATAAATGCGTAGTCGCGCCAGGGTGCGAGATAGCTTCTAAAAATCGAATCACTATCGATCCTTCATACCCCTGTGGAGTTGAAGCTTTACTCGCACGAAATTGAATCATAAAAACCGGGATTGCTCTCCCGGATCTTTCGTTTGCAGAAAATAATACAACGGAGCCGTCATTGAAGGGACGCACCTCTGCACGGAATATCGCCCCCGTCGTAACGATCCTCCTATGGATGGTTACAATTCTCGCACCCGTTTCCCCGGCGTACGCTGCCGTCCCGGCAGGTTACTCCGAGTATTTCATCCCCGGCGGTGAAGATCAGCTCTGGGCGATTTATGAAGATCTAGACAATAACCCCGACCTCGTAGAGGCGGACGGCATGCATGCCGTGATTGCCGTCACTGCCGCGGCCGACGATACAACCGTTTATTACGATCATTGGGAAGACGGATACGACGCCGTACCAGCCACGCCAGGGCCATCGACCGAGGTCTATGTGCTCGATATCGGCGACGTACAGGAATTCGAAAGCAGCAACATCCCCATCCCGCGTGGATCGACGCTGAACGCTTGCGACAACGACGGTATCGCGCCGGCAACGGATCCGTGCTACGATGGGCGCGACCGCATCTACGTCGCCGGCGGTGCCGTGACCGTGACCCGCGCCAGTTGGGCCGAATCGATCGGTACGGTGTTTGCCCTGGCCTGGGAAATCTACCCCACCGAGCCCTTCCTCACCAATTACACCATTCCCGTCGGACAGGACTTGGCTGGCGCACCGACTCTCTACGACGATTTCGACCGCGTCTACGTCATCGTCCAGGCGACTACCAGCGGCACGTCTGTCGCCATCGACAACCCGTCCACGGCGGGCGTCGATGTATCGACGACGCTCAACGAAGGCGAAACGACTGAACTATACAGCATTGACGCCGGTACCACCGTCTCGGCCAGTCAACCGGTTCAAGTCCAGTTCATCGTCGGCCAGTTCGCTTCAGGTCAGGCGTCGGAAGCGCGCGGCTACAGCGCCGTGCCGGACAGCTTGTGGGACACGGAATATTACAGTCCAGTCGGTGGCTTCTCCGCGGGGGACACCGACCTCTTCCTCTACAATCCGAACGGCTACACCATCACGATCAATTACGAGGACTCCGCCGGGACGGGTAGTTTCACAGTCCCGGCCGACAGCACGCTCTCCTACAGCGACGGTAGGGGAAGCACGGTGCCGCTCAACTCGGCCGTCCATATCTACTCCAGCGACGTCTTCTGGGGCATCGGTTCCGGCGACACCGAATCTTACAACTACGACTGGGGGTACAGCTTGGTTCCGGCCTACGCCCTGACCGACGAGTACTTCCTTGGCTGGGCGCCGGGTGACTACAATCCCACACCCGCCAACAACGGGTCGCCCGTTTTCGTCACCCCGGTTCAAGATAACACGACCGTGTTCGTGGACTTCAGCCCCACAGATGACGTCATCGATGTGACCTACACGTTGGATCGTCTGGACTCACAAAAGATTTTCGATAGCGATGACGACAATACCGGTATGCACCTCTGGGCTACGGGACCAATCGCCGTAGCCTGGGGAGAGGACCCGGATACGGCATCTATCGGCAATCCGTACATGGACCTGGGTTACACCACGCTTCCGTTGCCCGAAGAGTGGATCGACGTGGTACTCACGCTCGATAAAAGTGCTGATCCGACCGTGCTCGCAGACGCCGCCGGAGAAGTGAGTACTTTCACGATCGTCGTCGAAACTGCGGATTATCCCGTGGACGACGTGGACGTGATCGATACGCTGCCCGACGGTTGGTTGTACGTTGCCGGCAGCACGCAAATCGACGGTAGTCCCTCGGCGGATCCCAGTATCGCTGGCCAGGTTCTGACATGGGATCTGAACATCGACATGGGGAGCAGCGATTCCTTCACGCTCACCTTCGATGCCGAAACGGATGATCCGCCACCTTCCCCTGCGAGCGGCTACAGCGAGAATGTCGCGCAGGCCGTTGGCACTCGCCTGGGCGGTGCACAGGTTTTCTCTCCCTCCGACAATGCCTTCATCTTTTTCACTTCGCTTACGATCGATAAGGACACCAGCACACCATCGGTGTCCATCGGCGATACAGCCACCTATACCATCGTTCTGGAAAACATCGGGGCCGCTACGGTCACCAACGTAACCGTAGCCGATACGCTTCCCACCGGCTTCACTTACGCCAGCGGCAGCGTGGTGGAAGTCGACGCCACAAGAACCAGCACGACGAATCCCGGCGTCGGCGATACTTCCTTGAATTGGGGAACCTGGGATATTGATCCCGGCGGCACGCTGACCATCACCTTCGATGTCGATGTGAACGTCGGCACAACCCCTGGCACCTATGACAATACCGCAACCGCAGACAGCACCGAAGTAGGTCCTATCGACGATGCCGGGAATTCGGCACAAGACGCAAATACGCCCTCTGGGGAGGATCCTGAAGACGACGAAGATGTCACTGTAGGCTCAACGGATCTTTCGCTATCCAAGTCCGTCGATGACTCTACGCCCAATGTAGGCGACACGGTCAGTTTCACCATCACGCTCACCAACGCCGGACCGGACAGCGCCACCAACATCTCGGTCGAAGACGTCATCCCTGACGGATATACGTATGACGCAGGCAGTATCGGAAGCGATGCGGGCATCACTGGCGCGATCATAACGACCGATGACTCCGGAGCCCCTGTATTAACTTGGGACATCAATAACCTCGATAACGGCGAAAGCGTCGATCTGACCTTCGACGCGGTGGTGCTTGCCAGCGGGAACTACATCAACGTCACCCAGGTGACCGCTTGCGATCAGTACGACAGCGACTCGACGCCCGACAACGACGACGGCGATCAATCGGAGGACGACGAGGACAGTGAATCAGTAACACCTGTCATTGTTGATTTGTCACTTTCTAAATCCGTCGACGATTCAACCCCCAACGTGGGGGACACGGTCACCTTCACGGTGACGCTCACCAACACCGGACCGGACAGCGCCACCAACATCTCGGTCGAAGACGTGATCCCGAACGGCTACACGTACGCTGCGGGGAGCATCGGTTCGAACGCCGGAGCCACTGGGGCCGCCATCACGACAGACGACAGCGGTGCGCCGACGTTGACCTGGGACATCGACCAGCTGGACAGCGGTGAGTCCGTCGATCTGACCTTCGACGCGGTGGTGCTTGCCAGCGGGAATTACACCAACGTCACCCAGGTGACCGCCTGCGATCAGTACGACAGCGACTCGACGCCCGATAACGACGACGGCGATCAATCCGAGGATGATGAAGATAACGAATCCGTGACGCCGGTCATTGTTGATTTGTCACTTTCTAAATCCGTCGACGACTCAACCCCCAACGTGGGGGACACGGTCAGCTTCACGGTGACGCTCACCAACGCCGGACCGGACAGCGCCACCAACATCTCGGTCGAAGACGTGATCCCGAACGGCTACACGTACGCTGCGGGGAGCATCGGTTCGAACGCCGGAGCGACCGGCGCAACCATCATGCCCGACGACAGCGGTGCGCCGACGTTGACCTGGGACATCGACCAGCTGGACAGCGGTGAGTCCGTCGATCTGACCTTCGACGCGGTGGTGCTTTCCAGCGGGAACTACATCAACGTTACCCAGGTGACCGCTTGCGATCAGTACGACAGCGACTCGACGCCCGACAACGACGACGGCGATCAGTCCGAGGATGATGAAGCAAATGCTTCCGTCGCTCCGCTATCTGCTGACCTAAGTTTGATTAAAATCGTCAACGATACATCGCCCGATCTCGGCGACATGGTTACTTTCACCCTTACGCTGAACAACTCGGGTCCGGACACGGCCGCCAACATCGTCGTCGAAGACGTCATCCCGGCCGGCTTAACGTACGTTCCGGGCAGCATCACCGGCGGTGATAGCAACGACGACTCTGCCGTACCGGTATTGACCTGGGACGTAAATTCCCTGGCGAGCGGAACGAGTGCCATCCTCACCTTCCAGGCCACCGTCGATACCGTTGGCACTTCCACCAACGTCGCCCAGGTGATCGCCAGCGATCTCTACGACCCCGATTCCACGCCCGACAACGACGACGGCGATCAATCGGAGGACGATGAGGACAACGCCAGCGTTACGGTAGCCACGATCATCGACCCGGCGCTGACCAAGACCGGCGATCCGTCCACGGCTTCTGTGGGGGATACCGTAGTCTTCACCATCACGGTGGAGAACGAGGGTAACACCGACGCGCTCGATGTGGAAGTCGTCGACACACTGCCCGTCTTCCTGGACATCATCGACGTGACGGTTGTGCCGGACGAGGGACAGCCCGTCACCATCGTCGGCAACACGGTCACCATCGACATGGGTACCGTGTCGCCCACCGATTTCTACACCATCACCGTTACAACCGAAGTGAACGCTTTGGGTGAACCTCCGGGCGATACCAACAGCGTCGGTTTGACAACCTCCTCGTTGGACGAAGATTTGACCAACAACGACGACGACTTCTTCCTGGCCATCGTTGCTGCGGGAGGATTGCCAGAAACGGGCTTTGCACCCGGTGTAGTGACTTCGCTGCCCGCGCAGCCGGAGAGCAAACGTTACACGAGTTACTTCACGCTTGGGCTCGAAATTCCGAAATTAGACGTCGACATCCCCATCGTCGGCGTTCCGAAGACCGAGACCGGATGGGATGTAAGCTGGTTGTGGGACGACGTCGGTTATCTTCAAGGCACGGCGTTCCCGACCTGGCAGGGCAATACCGCCATCACCGGCCACGTGACGTTGCCGTCCGGATTGCCCGGACCGTTTGCAAATCTCAGCCGTCTCTCCTGGAGCGACGAGATCGTCATCAATTTCTTCGGTATGCGCTATGTCTATTCCGTGCGCGAGGTGAGCTGGGTCCGACCCGAGGATATGTCGCCTCTCGGCCACGAAGATCTGGATTGGGTCACCCTGATCACCTGCAGCGGTTTCGATGAGGGTAGCGGAGCCTATCGCTGGCGCACCGTCGTTCGGGCTGTTCTGGTCAGAGTGGAACCCCAACCTTAACCATCCGCAAGTTCTGCAATTTCAACTCACATCCTCGAACGTGAATCAATTTCAAACGCCGAGATTTGTTCGCCGGGAACAAAGCTAGTTACTTCTGCGTCTGAAAATCACAGCAGATTATGATCCATCTCCCTAAAGAGAGGAGAACCCGATGAAGAACAAAGCCTGTATGCGTTGCACGTACGTCCTAATAATCCTCACCCTTGGCCTCGGTGCTTGCAGTGTGATGGACCCACTTGTTGGATCGAGTGGAAAGGAGGGAAGAGGATGGATCGATTGGGACGGTGAGGAAGAATGGAGTGATTCGGCTGCGCCGGTTGCGGAAGGTGTAGCTGCTGGGGCAGATTCCTTCGCCGAACTTCCTGCCGCTGAGCCGCCGGTCGAGTTGGAGGAAGCCTCCGTTGGTGAGGTTAAGGCGGAAAGCGAACCTTCAAGCAGCAATCAGGCGCCGAACTTGCGGGCAGGGAGTGTGGATGATAACGCCGAATGGGACGATTACCTGCTCTACCGGCTGCGTTTTGCGGAGTGGGGGATCGACGTCCACGACGTCGATGTCACGGGTCGACACATCATTACTGTCTCCAACGCGCAAGGACAGCCCGTGCTGGGAGCGGAGGTGACCGTCCTCGATGCAAATGGCGACCGCCTTGCTCGGCTTACGACTCACAGCGACGGAAGCGTGCTGTTCTTTCCTAACGCTTACCCGGAGTACGATCTTAAAGCACTGGAGATCGTCGTGGCCAAAGATGGCCAGGAAGTCTCTCAGGTTCTGGACCAGGACGTTCGGGAGCACGCCGTCACCCTCGACGCCGAATCATCCACTCAGCCGGTACGCCTCGACGTGCACTTCCTCATCGATGCCACTGGCAGTATGAGCGACGAGATTGCGCAGTTGAAGGAAAACATGATCAGCGTCTCGGAACAAATCGAGGCACTGCCGTTGAATCCCAACGTGCGCTTTGGCATGACCATCTACCGCGATCGAGGTGACCTGTTTATCAGCCGCACGTTCGACTTCACGCCCGACGTGGCGGTCTTCACCGAGGAGCTTGCCCGGGTCCAGGCTGAAGGTGGTGGGGACTATCCGGAAAGCCTCAACGAGGGCTTGCACAACGCCATCCACCTTCCCGAGTGGCGAGGCGAGGACACGGTTAGTATGATCTTCCTCCTGGCTGATGCGCCGCCTCATCTCGATTACGCCCAGGATTACGACTACGCGGCGGACGTCTTCGCCGCGGCCGAAACGGGGATCAAGATCTACCCGCTTGCGTCCAGCGGATTGGACGATCAGGGCGAATACGTTTTCCGCCAGTTGGCCCAGATCAGCGGCGGTAAATTTCTCTTCCTCACCTATGGCGCTGGTGGAGCACCCGGAGAGGAGACGACCCATCACGTCGATGATTACAGCGTGCTCTCGCTCGACGAATTGGTGGTTCGAATGGTTGAGGAAGAACTCGCCCCCCTGACGTTCTCTCAATAGTCGTCGGACTGCAAAACCTGCACTTCGACTCCCTGGGAGTAATTTCACCCCAGGGAGTCTTTAATGTCCTTTCGGAAGCGCGAAGGGCTTCTTCGCGGGATCGGATAAAGGAGGATACAATGCAGGGTAATGTTACGAGCGATCAAGCCTCCAATGGCTCTGCGCTTTCTCTTGTTGGCCGTCCTACTTGGCGCGTTCGTCAGCGCGTGTACGGTGAAGTCTGTGAACGGTTCAACGCCGGTCTCGTATGCTTCGAATACGGACGCAATGACGACCGAGCCGGTTGAGCTGGCAACCCCCTCTCTAACACCGACCATCACGATCACGCCGAGTCCCGAACCGGTCCGCATGGTCGTACCGGGGCGTTGGGCTGGCCTGACCGAGCAGGCGATTGCTGCAACTGCTTCGCCAGGCAGGTGGCAACTCATGGTAGACGACGACCCTGGTCACTGGCTTGATCGAGGCACTGCCGATCTGGCGCTCGTCTCCAGCGGTGAAGGCGTGCCTGCCGGTGAACGCGGTCTGGCCTTGGCGGTCCCGTTCACCTCGGAATGGGAAGACGTTTCACTCGAACGGGCGCAGGAGATGCTTGCAGAACCATCTCCCTTCGCTGCGGTCCTGGATTGGGCGGATATGCCCCCCACACTCAAATCGCTCACGATTGACGGCGTGCATCCTGGAGATGCGGAATATCCGCTGAGACAGAGATGGAGTGTGATCGCGGCACAGGGCTTCGAATCCGAGGCTGCGGAGATCGGACCGCTGATCGCCGACCGACTTGGCTTCGATGCGACCACGCACCTGGTTGCCGTGGGTGACATCATGCTGGACAGGCGTATCGGCGAGAGAATCGCGAACGGCAATCCAATCTTTCCGTTTGAACTCGTGTTCGACCTGCTTTCCACTGCGGACATTACCGTGGGGAATCTCGAGTGTGCCATGGGGGACCAGGGCGCGCCGGTCGACAAAGGCTACACATTTCGCGCCCCTGCAGAAGCCGCACGTTCGTTCGCCATCGCGGGCTTCGACCTGCTTTCGCTGGCTAACAACCACACCATGGACTACGGTCCCGATGCGTTATTGGATGCGGTCTCCCTGCTGGAAAAGAACCATGTCCAGTCTGTGGGTGCAGGGGAGAATGCAGCCGCGGCAGCTGCGCCAGTCATCCTGACCACGAACGGGACAAGCATCGCATTTCTGTCCTACGTAGACGTGCCGGTCGAGGTGCGTGGTTTTGATGCGCGTTCCTGGACGGCCACGCAGAATCAACCCGGCGTATCCTGGGCCGATCCTGCGCATATGCAGGCGGACATCGCCGCCGTGCGGCCGCACGCCGATATCGTTGTCGTATTGCTCCACAGCGGCTACGAATACGTGATCCAGCCCAGCCTGCCGCAGGTGAATGCCGCCCACACGGCGATCGATGCCGGCGCCGATCTCGTCCTTGGCCATCACGCGCACGTCCTGCAGGGGATTGAGTTTTACAATCAGGGTGTGATCGTATACGGACTGGGAAACTTCGTCTTCGACGATGGGGATGTGCCCCAAACAGCCCTGCTCAATGTTTGGCTGGATTCAGATGGCGTGCGGGAAATCGAAATCGTGCCCATGATGCTGACGGAGGAAGGCCGCCCCAGGTTGGCTAGTGCGGAAGAAGCGGGTGAGATTTTATACACGATTTACAGCGAAACGAAAGAAGTAACGTCTCCCGGATTCCGAGATTAAAACGAAAGGACGGGCAATTTACCCGTCCTTGTAGATCACTGCCTTCGCTACGCTCGTAAGACGTCACCAGTTGCGCAATTCCAGATTACCAAGTCCCATCGAGATCTCGAAGGTGATCATGACGCCCGTTCCTTCAAGCGTGTACGTGTCTCCGGAGCGGCGCCAATCGTCGTACGCATCGACATCCGCCAGGGCACCCTCGAATTCGGCTCTCGCAGCGGTTCCCGCAGGGACGATGATGATCACCTCTCCCAAACCAGCTTCGATCTTCACGTACATGTCGTCCTGTAACTCACCGCTGAAATCCAACGTGTATCGGCCGGCGCCTCCGGTGAAGAATAAATCCCGGGCATTTGCATTGGCCAACTCGTTCAGTTCCGCATCCGAAGCGCCACCCGTAAAGCGTAAGGTGGACATTTCAACCGGGTTCTCTTCCGAGAAGGACAGCTCAAAATCGGATGCCCCCTGCGTCACACGCAGGTCGTTGATGGATAGACCGCCCAGTTCGATATCGCTGCGCGAGGCGCCCACTGTGAGGATCAATGACATCGGATGGTCGCCCAACTGCAAATCCCAGGTGTTCTCCACATCGCCGCTGAAATCGGGAAATGTATATTCCCCCGATTCTTCTTCACCCTGGCGCAGTTGAATGTATCCGTTTTCCGTGATGATGTGCGGAGCGAACTCTTTAACGTTGTAGCTGACCGTACCTTGGAGAAGTGCGTTCTCGGCTCCCGGGCGAATATTCAATTCACCGGCGCCCATCAAAATTTCAAGACTCGTCTCGAAGTCCGAATCGGGCACTGGGATTTCCACCTCCTCGGAAACCGTCGGACCGGTTTCGAGTTTATCCACCTGAACGCTCGTGCGCAGGGGTAAAAAGTTAAAACTGCAAGCCAGCGTTGCCAGTAGTGTCGTGAGTCCAACGAGCAGAAATGCAATCTTCCGCATGTCACCCTCCACTAAATCTTTGTTAGAGACGTTCCATTCCATTATCTATAAGTCCAGCTCTGAGCATGGTTGCATTTTGTACTTCCTTTTTCGAAACCGGAAGTAGCGAACGCAAGCACTTTTGAATTCAAGTCGCGCTAATCTAGGGAATCCATAGCGCGGATCAGTGCGGGAACGTCGCGCAGGATTTTCGCCGTTACTTCGGGCACGATGTCCGCATAGTCCTGGCGCATCTTCTCGTGATCCGAATCGGCTGTAATCCAGATCTGGTGCATACCGACCTTCTGGGCGCCAAGTACGTCCGCATTCAACATATCTCCGATTATGACGACCTGTTCCGACGGCACTTGCCAGGCCTTAAGCACGGCCTCGAAAATGAGCCGATGGGGTTTTCGGATGCCGACGCCTGCAGAAATCAGGATCGGATCGAAGTATTTTCGGACGTCAAATTTATCGATCAGGCGTTGAACGTTGGCGACGTTTCCGGCGTTTGAAATCATTCCCAGGCGATAACCGGCGTGATGAATTTCGTCGAGTACCGTGTGCAGGTCCGGCATCGGCTGCCAACATGCTTCATACTGACGATACAGGCTTTCCAAGGCACGGTCGATGATTTCGTCTGCGGCAGACGCGTGGCCAAACTCGGCCAGCACGAGGCGCAGCACAGACGTCGCGGGAATCTCGATATTTGTGGCTTCACGGACTTCAAAACTCGTATGGAGCATTTCGTTGAACCGCTGTATGAACACGTCTTCATCGAGCTCGATATTTGCCTCGGTAAGTCGGTTAACCATTGCCTGGGTGGCGAGCGAGCGAACTTCGCTCACTTCACCTTGAAAGGTTATCAAGGTCGAGCCCAAATCAAAAATGACCCCTCGGATCATGAATATGCCTCAGTAAGTCAATTCCGGATGATACAGATTCAGCAGCGGCCGATCGGAAAGATAGCGGAAGAGATTCTCAGCAAACAAATCCATCGCCCTCTCATCGTAGACGGCCGAAGAGCCGGCGATGTGGGGGGATAGGATTACGTTTGGCATTTCCCAAAGTGGGCTGGTTTCGGGCAGTGGCTCGACCGGATATACGTCTAATGCGGCTCCGGCGAGTTTTTCCGTCTTCAACGCTTCCAGCAAAGCGCCGTGATCAACAACGCCGCCGCGTGATACATCGATGAGGAACGTCGAAGGCTTCATCGTATCGAAAATATCTGTCCCGATCAATCCGCGTGTAGCCGCAGTCAAGGGAACGGTGACGACCAGGAAATCGCACAAGGCGGCCATCGAGCGCAGCGCCTCCGGGGGATACAATCGCTTGGGTACATCGGCGGCAGGATCTCCCAAACCTTCCAGACAATACCCCGTGTCTTGTGGATTTTTCAAATCCCGTTTGGACGCCAGCACGTCCGCGCCGAACGCGTAGCACAAACGGGCAATTTCACGACCGACGCTGCCGTAGCCAACGATGCCGACGGTACTTCCTCGCAGTTCGAGGGGCTCATAGCGCTGGTAACGCTTTTCTCCCCAGCGTTCTTCCGGTGGGTCGGAGATGATGTCGAGCAGTTTGTGGCCAAGCGCCAGCATCGACATGACGGCAAACTCCGCCATCTGAGGCGCCGCTGCGCCACTAAGAGTCGTCACTTGAATATCCGATTGGAGCAATGGATGATCGACGACGTGATCGATGCCAGCTGAATGGAATTGAATCCAGCGCAATTCAGGAACCGCCTCGGGTTCCGGGAGAGCGTGAAGCGTGTAGAGGATCTCCACATCGGCAAGCAATTCCTCGGGAATATCCTCACCGGATGAAGCGGGGTGGACGTTAACTTGAAGCCGAGGCGAAACGTCTTTAATGCGTTCCACCAACGAATCCTCAAGCGGCAATGTAAACAAAACGTAGACTTCGTCCATGGGTGCCATTGTACATCATTCGGTCTGTATTCGTAAAATCACGATCTGCGAATTTGCATTTAGGCGGTCCTGGTGGGCGTTCTCAGGAGTACGATAGACTTACGGCGGTCCAGGCGACCAATGCCACGCCGAGCAGCAGCGGCAGGATGTAGCGCAGCATCGCCTTCAGTGCAGCTCCTTCGTCGTTCGCCATTTGTGTGGTGCTCACTCCAACCAGAATCTTAGTCGGGGATACGACCGAACCGATGGCGCCTCCAGCCGTCTGCGCGGCAAGTATCCAGGGCAGGTTGAATTGCAGCAATTCGGCCGTTCGTCGTTGCAGCATGGCAAAGATCAAATTGGAATTGGTGTTCGAGCCCGTGATGAACGCGCCCAGGGCACCGATCCACGTCGATAGGAAAGGAAAAGCCCAATCTACCCATTGCGCCAATCCGCTTGCGAGGACGTCCGTCATTCCTGCGTTAGTCATTATCGTGGCCATGGCGACCAAGGAGATGATTCCCACACTGGAGGGGAGCAAGCGTCTTGCTGTATCCGCCAGAATACGACGGCCTGCGCGGGGGGGATACAAGCCGTATCTGCGGTAGATGAGGAAAGATATCAGTGCCGTATAACCCAGGATCGCTCCGGCATGGCGCAGGAGAGGGATGATGCGGCCGTAACCTGCGGGTGTGATAAAGCCGCGTGCCGTTTGTGTTTCGGGGAAGGCGATGCGGATCTCGATCGCGCCAAGGAGCTGGTTCACGCCGGGTACGAATTGAACGACGAACGTGATGAGGATCAGAATCAGATATCCCGATACTGCGATCCGAAATGCACGCGCATCGATGGGGGTTCGATCTTGTACCGCGCTTCCCCCGTGATGGCGACGTGCAAGGGCAACGCCCGCAAGCAGGCCGACCATCCCTGCGCCGAAGCTGGCGATGTTCCACATTTCATGAGTTGCGAAGAACAACTGGACTAGTCCCATCAGCACACCGAGGGTCAGGATCGGGAGCGCCAATTTGCGCGCCGATCGCCAGCCGTCGGCGACCTGGGCGACCATGAATCCGGAACCCATTCCAGCCAATCCCAACAGGGCTGCGGTCGGTGTGGCCAGGGTGTCGGCAGGCAAGTTGGTAGCGGAGATCAGCGCCTGAAAAGAGGAGCCTAATGAGCCGAAAGTGACTGCCCAGGCGTGCCCAATGGTTGGGAGGATGACGGCCGTCAAGGGGGAAAAGCCGAGGCCCACGAGCAGGGGCGCGGTGATGGCTACGGGCACCCCGAAACCGCCGATGCCCTGCAGGAAGGTGGCAAAAAGCCAGCCGATTAACAGGGCCTGCATACCGCGATCGGCGGTCAATTGCGGCAGGGTCCTACCGATGATTGATATCGCGCCCGCTTCGTCAAAAACACGGTAGAGGAGAAAAGCGCTCCAGACGATGAGCAGCACGTCCAGACTGAGCAGCAGTGCCTTGGCGTGACTCACAGCCAGCAACTCACCGCCGGCGCCGAAACGCGCCGCAGCAAGACCAAGAGTTAACGCCCAACCAGCGAGACCGGCTTTGACGGCGCCCCATCCGAAACGAATCATCAAGACGATGATCAGCAGAATGGGAGAGATCGCCAGTATCCAATCGAGCAGCATTTTCGCAACGAATCCTGCAAACGTGGCGCATTATAGCATGCGGTTGAATTGTGTTCCGAATGCTTCAAGCGCCGATTTTCGCCGGTCGTGGACGCTTGGCCACCAGTTGCGCACCGGCACGATAGCCGTCTTCCGATCGTGGATTGGACTGGCGCGATTCTTCGTACTCGAGAATTTCGAGTGGGGCGAAAATCCTGTGCAGCTCATCTGGCGCGAAGTAGTGGATCAAACCAATCGGTTCAGGCGCCAGAAAGGTGTTGGGTTCGATTTCAGTTGCGCCGGATTCCTTCAACGCCACGCAGCCAGGGTCGTCCGTCGTAAAGACTTCGGCGACGAGCAACCCGCCGGGCACGAGCGCTTCGGCGAGCCGATCCGCCAAGGGCCAGAGCTGCGTCGGGCGCAGGAAGTGCAACACGGCCTGGGCGACGATCAGGTCGTAGGTGGCGGGGGGCAGGGGAAATTCGGTCACGTCTACCAGGTGGGTACTTATAGATGTGCCGGCGCACGCCTCGACCAGTCGTGCAAAGATATCTGGATCGCGCTCGACGGCGTCGACGGTGAAGCCGCGCTTGGCGAGCCACAGCGCGGTCTCTCCCTCGCCTGCGCCCAGGTCGAGGGCAAGTTTTAGTAAAGTTGAAGGCAAATGAGAGAGAATCTGTGGGATCAGTGGACACAACCTTGGAGATGATTTGGACGAGACAATATCTATGGACGTAAATACCTTGATCGACTTCTATATCATACTATTAAGACCGTGAGGTTGGTTTGTATTAACCGCGCAGTGTTAGGAACTTCCTCTTATCTTTATACTGTTACGGATTCAAGGCCTCATTATTATGGATCATGGCCAGTTGAATAATAATGCCGCCCTTGCTCCAACTTGGACCGAGTGTTCAAAACCTGGTACTTTAGGGAGATACAGATAGGACGCGCCTGCGGTGACGTCGATCGATTTCCAGCGAAGACCTCCCGCGACCATTCCTTTAAAGCCAACGTATGTTTTCACCCTTTCGCCGGCTTGGTTTCTGACTTCCGTGTATGTAAGCACCGGCCCCGCCCCGAGCATGATATACAGATTCGTTCCCAATGTTCGCTTCCGAAGTCGGATACGCGCACCCCCCAAAAGGGCAGCTAAGATTGTTAGATCCACATCGGAACCAGCTGTTTGGGGAGTTGTTGGTGTACCAAGTAATGTAAAGGAAATACGTCCAAACGGATAAACGATTTTCCACAATGCTTTTCTTGAGATGAGATCGAAATAGATTTTTCCGTATACACCCGCTTGAGCCGATTTGTGCGCGGATACAATTGCCCCAGTGCCAACACCCATGGCTACATAGAAAGGAAGTTGAAATGGAAGGCTGCCTTTGCCGATCGCAACAGCAAGGTGGGCGTAGCTATCCGCATTTTTAAGTAAGGTGGAGCTCTTTAGGATGAGGAAGGCTTCCGGATCGTAATAGTAATCCTCTTGTGGTGTAGGTGATAAGTCCATCAAGTGGCCAGCTTCATGAATCAGAGCCCGTGCTTTCACGGTATCACTTACTCCGAAGTACAATTTTCCGCATAGAAATATCGGTCTATCTAAAAACCCTTCTTTCTGGGCAAGTTCTAACGTTTTGGGCAATCCCGACTTTCTTGATCCCTCTGAAACCGGCCTTTTTTCTACGTAAGCAACTGGCTCTTTTGCCTTTTTACAACCTTCTGGTGTGGAACGGCGAAAGTAAGCAGCATCTCGATAAATTCGAAGAATGGATAAAATTTGTTCCAACTTGGTAACAATGGGTTGATTTTGTGACGTATTTTTGAGATTAAAATATTTCTCTAATGCCCCCATCACCAACTTCGTAGGTGTGGACTTCCTTAATTTACCAATTGTCTTAATTAAATATCTTTCGGCCCGGTTGAAATCCTTTTTTACTTCACCACAAACTGTCTCACTATATCCCGTGTTTTTACACGAATCAACCTGCGCTTTACATTGGATGGTTGGATTGTTACAACTCAGTGAAAATGTCGTTTTCGGTATTGCCCCGTTACCTATGCCATTTTGTTGGACAACGTGAACAAGCTCATGAGCTAGCAACCATTTCCCCGCTTTCTTCTCGGGAGCGTACTGTCGCTCGTTAAACACAATGTCTTGCCCAAATGTAAACGCCTTGGCTTGTAGGTTGTTGGCAATGCTTGCGGCGTTCTGATCATTGTGGATACGAACACCACCAAAGTCCTGTCCCATACGATCCTCGAAGTACTTGCGGTCTCGATACGGTATGGGCTTACCCTTGCCCCGGAGGGCATTAATACGTACATGGGTGTTGGTGGGCAATTGGGGGTTACGATCAAATGAGGATTTTCTTTGTATAATCGATTGGATTTTGTCCTCGCTATCCACGATGGGGGGTAACGGTTTCTGACTGTCGGTAATGTTCTTTTCAACAACCTCGAACGTAGATTCCACCTGCTCGTCGACATCTGAATCTAGTTGTCTTTGAATACAAGGCAAGCTCCGAACCAATGGCGGTATTGTTCGCCCTGCTTGGATATTCTGGTTGCGGGTGTGATATTTGGATTGCAGATTCGTTGGTTGCCTTTTCAAGCTCGGCTCCGGCATGCGCATCACCAGATCGGCGATACGATCGGCCTCGCGTTCGTATGCATCATCCGGTGCGCCCAGTTTGAGCTTGGCCTGGATCAAACGGTAAAAGGCTTGGTTCCCGATCTTCTGATGAACCGATAACGTCTTCAGGGAAGGAGTGTCAATTGACTGGGCGAAACTCTCTTTTCTTCCCACCCTGGTAATTTCACAAGTACCCGTTTTCAATTCTGTTGTTGGTGAGTATTTCATGGTTCATGAGCCCTTCAACTTCAGGGCGACAGCCTCTGCATGATTTCTTCAATGATCCACCTGCTTAACAACCGGTCTTCTTGGGTAAGGTTCCACCTGTTTTCTTACAACTGCAGGCATTAGGCCGCTCCCTCTGACTTTACGACCATTTTTACAGCGGGAACTCAAGCATGAGGACTCATTGCTTCAGAGCCACTTCATCAACAGAGAGATGATACAACTCCCTCACCCTGAAAAATACTCAAGGCTTTGTGATAAATTCCGTTACGACGTCAGTACCCCGAACGACGACGAAGTAGGCATGTTTATAGCGACTACCATCAGGCGCATTGAATAGTTTGCTATAGTCGCGGAAACTTCCCAATGCAGTCAAGAGAGCGCCTCTAACCTGTCTCGGTGTGGGAGATGCTGGCAAGCGGACGAGTCGGGTCTCTACCCCACCTCCACGAATGAGATATGCATCGTTTCCTCGAATTTCCACCAAGAAGCGAATCATGGGGTAGAAACCTAACTGTCCGCTTGCTGTATACACAGGTTCAAGTTCCGTACGCACATCTCGTCGTGCTTCCGCTTGCGCCGAAGGTCTCCCGGTGCGGATGATTTCAAACTGGTTTACAAAGGTTCGTGTTATTGACCTTGCAAGTGGATGTCCAGAAGCTTCCAACAGTATATGGAAGTAATTATCAACTCGGTGAGCTTGAATTTCTTGCTGCAATTCAAGTTCTCTGCTATGGACAATGGGTTGGCGACCCGCACGTAACAATTGTTCTGCCGTCCTGTCCTGAATTGCATGCAAGTACTCGTGAAGTAGGGATACTGCAACACTAGCCGCCTCGCGATTATTCCTGAATCGAGCTACGCTAAAGGTATTTTCCGTTGCCGTGTAACTGGCAGCACTACCACCAAATGGGTTCAACACTCGGTCGAAGTTTATAGCTAAACGATTAGACCTCATATCCTCTACAAGCCGATCTAACAGATTTAGGACTTGCGTAACATTTTCATTATCCGCCACGGGTAAGGTATGTCGACGGCTGGACTCTGTGTAATTCACAGGAGTGCCTCTGGAAACAAGCGTATGTATATCACGATGGGCGACGATCAAGAATCGGGTCATCTGTTGATATAGATCTGCAGCATCTGTCTCTGGAGTTTTGCGTTCGGGTCCCGCTGTTACCGTAATTGGAGGTATGAGTTTGTAAATAACCTCCCACACGATCCGCCGTTGTTTAATTTCTACCCTTCTGTTCCTCGCCGCGGCTAACCAATCACGTCTGTCATTCGGATATGCGAGTTGCGTTTCACCTCGCCCTTCCACATCCCATAATTGGAGGATGGGCACTCTGCGATTTCTCATATAGTCAAAGACAGCTTGCGCCCGACGTTTTGACAAACGCATGTTATACCCACTAGGGCCGTGTGAATCGGTATGTCCCACGAAATCCGCAAAGATGCTTGGGTAATCAATCATCTGTGTAGCAATTTGATCCAAAGGCGTGTAATGACGCGGGGGAACTGCAGCTTTTTCATAGGTGAAATGAGTGAACACATAATCTCTATGGGGGACCAATATTGGTTGCAATATTTTGGGTGCTCTCAGTTGAAGCGTCGGTGATGGAGGCGGGGCTTGAGCTTGAGGGCTTAGCCGTAGTTGGACGCAGGTCATCGGGAGTCTACGACATAAAGCCTCTCGCATCGCTCTTTCCTGCGCTGCAGTTGGTGGAGGACGTAATAGGTTTAATCCCTCAAGATCGATTGCCTCAGGTGTGAGAAAATCCTTGGCAATATCCAATGCGTCCAGAATGTCTCGAGGGGATATAGAAAAACCTTGAATTCGTAATGACGATCGATCCGGATTCAGCAAATCTAAACTAAGTGCGTTTGGTGGTGGTGCAATCTCCGGCTGAGTTGCGAGTTCGTCTCCTGAGCGCCCAGGAGGATCGATCGGTTGACGTTGTAAAAAATCCCCTTGGATGGAATGCCCACGCTGTTGGATAACGTGCACAAGTTCATGCGCCAACAATCTCCTGCCAAGAATTGAATTCGGTTCATATTCCCCATTTGCAAAGAATAAATTCCTGCCCAATGTGAATGCGCGCGCATTCAGTCTCTGAGATAAATCGGCGGCTCGTACAGTAGCATGCACACGCACGTCACTAAAATCACTACCGAATCGCGGCTCGAAGTAACTCCGTACTGTCGACGGCAATGGCCGCCCTCCACCCCTCATCCGACCTAGGTCACCTGTGAATTCATTAGACAATGGGGTGATGGCGCGACATTCCGAATTTGGTTTTCGAAGAACGACGTCTTCAATGTCTTCTTCTAGGTCTTCATCACCGCACGCGGGACCCAATTTGTTTCATGTCGGTTTTCTCTGAATGCCCGGATCCGGCATGCGCATCACCAGATCGGCGATGCGGTCCGCTTCTCTCTCGTAGATATCGTCCGGTGCACCAACCTTGAGCTTGGCCATGATCACACGGCCAAGCGCATGATTGCCGATCTTTTGCTGGTAAGCCAGCAATCCACTGGGAGATGAAGTGGATTTATCCGCGCTGCCGCCTTGATCATGCACTTCGGCTTTATGAAGACGATCCGTTTGTCGCTCCTGTACATGAACTGATTTCATGCATCACATCCTACCGGATCGAAATCGATATCCGCATGTTGTGCGTTCTCTTTTGTTCATATCTTTCAACTCCCGCTATTCAAGGAGAGCAGCGACGATATTAATGGCTCCGCGGGGAGTAGAGGTGTGATGGGGCAAAGGTCAGTGAGGCGCCCACTGTAAAGAGATGCTCCATGCCTGAAATACGAGTGGGATCGTAGGTGTAACCAACACCTCCCGAAACGTCCAACCAGCGCCAGCGATACCCGAGTGCCATCCCTGCCTCAGCTCCAATATCGACATCTCCCTCGCCTCCGAGACCTATAGCCAATGCAGGACCACCAAAGAACGATGCATATCCACCGCCTGCTGCCCCGGGACGGGGATCTCCGATCCGCACACCAGCAAGAAGAGACATTAACATGGTCGGTCCGGCACTCACGGTTGGGTCTTCCTCTGAAGTCGTCTCGCCGATAAAGGACATACCAAATCCTAATGTTGGATTGAAGATGCCAAGAATCGGGTGCTGAAATTCCACCCCTTCATATATTCGGGCATGCCAAGTGGGTTCTCCCTCGGTAGGTACCGCCATCCCTGCAGCAACTTGTAAGATCGGGAGCAGAATCGATAGACGTACACCATTTGTAATCGACCCGGCAAAAATCGCAAATGAATCCGAATTAAGCAGACACTCACTTGTATCCATAAACCGGAAGCGATCCATGTGATCGTATATATCATCGACGCTTGCGGGGGCACCCAAGGACATTCCAACACGATGGGCACATTCGTGAATCATTGTTTCCGCCCGTACCCGATCAGATTTTCCGAAATGGCGTCTGGTCAGGCATACGTTGACCTCTGCATCCTCACAAACCGGAGTCTCTGACACACAAACGTAGGCGAGAGCGCTTCTGCGATTGTACTCCGGATGACACCCAAACCTCGGTGTATCTCTTGTATCCTGGAGACAAGCAAGGATGCATCGCAGACGAGTCCTCACCGTGTCTGCGGTTTCGAGCGAGTGATCGTTGAAAAACCAATCTAACGACCGAATTGTATCCTCGGCAAGCGGCGTTGTTCCCACGGCTGTGATAGCCCTCTCTACGTAGCTAATCGCCCGGTCGATATCCGCTTCGATTCCTTCACGACGGTCACCGCAACGTTCTATCTGGCAGGGATCGGTGTCCCCTCCCGAACAGGTGGGTCCGTAGGCCGGCGCAGGAGGTGTTGTCGTTGGTGGTGTTGGTGCTGGCGGCGGAGTTGATCCGCCGTTCTCTCTCTGAATTCGGTCACTAACGAGCCCAGACCTCTGTTGCAGCACATGTGTCAGTTCATGTGCCAGAAGGCGCCCGCCCTCCTGCGAGTCGGGTGCGTATTGGCCAGAACCAAAGATAATGTTATTACCCAATGTGAACGCTCGGGCTTTCAGCGCTTGAGCTACATAAGCCGCATCAATACCCGTGTGGATCCGCACCGCGCAAAAATCACTGCCAAAGCGCGGCTCGAAGTAGCTCAATGTCGCCTCCGGCAAGGGCTGTCCCCCGCCCTTCATTTGCTGTAAATCTGCAGCAACACTGCCAGACACATGAGATGTCGTGGTACTGCTCGGATTGGTTTTTCGAAGAATCAAGCCCTCGATCGTATCATCTAGATCCTCATCCCCACACGAGGGATTGCTCCCGCTTCAAGTCGGTTTTCTCTGAATATCCGGATCTGGCATGCGCATGACCAGATCGGCGATGCGGTCCGCCTCGCGCTCGTAGGCATCGTCCGGCGCGCCAACCTTGAGCTTGGCCTGGATCACACGACCAAGCACCCGATTGCCGATCTTTTGTTGGTAGGCTAACAATCCGCCGGGAAACGAGGTGGATTTATCTGCGCCACCAAATTGATCGCGCACCTCATTTGTGTCAAGACGATCCGTTTTCTGCTCCTGGATAGGAGCTGATTTCATACTTTATACCCTCCCAAGTCGAAAGCGTTATGCAGAACTATTGGTGAGTTCACCGATGGTGAGGCGCCTTAGAAGCTTGTTATCCAGCGTAAGCTGCAATCCGCTCACTTGCTCCCTCAGATAAAGTACGTCTCCTTCCGGCGCGCCGGCCTCTGAAGCCAGAGTCGCTGTTGGTGTGACGATGACCTCCCATAACGATCGTTCCGCCAATCCGGGTACGTCCAGGATATTGCTGGCCGTCTGAAGCGTCAGGAGCGCCTTGACACGCAGTTCGACGAGTTTCATCTGCGGGATTTCGATCTCCGCCACCAATGGTTCGACATCGGCCAGCTCGCGGATGGTTTCGACGTCAGCGGCAGCCAGAGCTCTAGCGTAGGCCGGCCCGACGCCATCCAGGTCTTGAACTGGGGACGCCCCGAGCCAGTGTTCGGGCTTCGCAAGCCAGCCGAGGCCAGCACCCGTCCGTAAACTAAACCGTACACTTCGGGATAACGTCTCACCAGCATTGAGATCGATCCTGGGGTGGATGACGTAGTTGATCAGCTGACCGCTGTCCGCATCGCGGGTTGCGTCGCCACCGAAGAGACCGAATTCACGCAAGGTCTGATCGCGGCGCGGCCAGGAAAACTCGCTGCGTACCTCGATGCGAGTTGTCGGATTGTCTGTTTCCTCGCCCTGAGTATCAAGCCAGACGATGTCATCCGGGCGGATACGGTTTCGTCGTATTTCATTCACTAATCTGCCGCTACGTGGGTTGGCGGGCACGGGAGCGAGATCCCAGGCTTCCTCTCCCGTGCCAATGGCCCAAAACCGGATCCCGTGCCATCGGGCTTGATTTTTCAACAACCCGGCGATCAACGGCCACGTTGTGTCGACGAGTGTGTTCGACGACCACCCACTGTCGAAACGCAGGCACCCACAAGCGGTGTATACTCTGTTCCGATACACTCCTCGAATCATTGCACTGACACCTCTCTTGAATTTCCCGATCTTCAGCCGCGCGGCATTGGATCGTAAGACTTACGTATGACATCCCACACTGACTTCAGATTCGTAAATATCTACAATCACGAACCAGATCGCCTCCGTCTAATCCAGCGCCAGAACAATATCAACAGCAAGATCAGGATGAGCAGCAAGAAGAGATAAAGGAATGCCAGCCAGGGTAGATAGATCGTCTGCCCCTGAATCACCGGTGAGACAAAGGGCTCTGCTTTGCGTGTGTCATAGCGAAGCACTCGAGAGTACCAACCGTTGTTATGATCAAGTACTTGTGTTTGCCACTCGCCACCTGTTGTGGAAAACTCGATCTCTGACACGTGCCCCGGTCCGAGATACTCACCATTCTGGTCTCTGGGAAGCACATAGTATTGCGTAAAAGCGAAGTACCCTTCCTCATACAACTCGATGAAGACAAATTCGGTCTGTGCAGGATCGGCTGCCACGGATTTATGGGCAGACAGCGTTCGTACTCGTGAGAAATCACTGCCGGTCGGCGACGTACCGGAGGCAGTAAAGTAAAACATGTACGTGCCTTCATGTTGGGTGTCGTCAAAGAGCAGTGTAAAAATACCGTCGTCTTTATCTTCATCGCCGTGTGTGCCATCATCGTACAGCTGCAAGGTGATCGTGGATCGATCGAGGCCATCCTTTCCACATTTCTGGAATAACTCCTGAACTTTGGCAAAGTGAGGCGGCAAGGGCTCCACAGCAGCGGCTTCCGTTCTGACAGCAGGTGGTAAAGCAAATGGTTGTGCTTCGACACCCTCTTCATATGTTGGGAGTATTGGCTTTGGTGTCTCTGTTGTCATCATCGTTTTGGCGGAAAACAAGCCGGAAAGGAACCTTTGAATCTCTCGGAAAGCCCAACTGAGTGGTCTGTATTCTTGGGCACCTTCTATTTCAGTTATTTCAAATGTGCAGTTCTGTTGAGCCGTCGAAGTGTAGGTTCCCAAGCCCTCGTCTGGTTTGGCGATATCTACGGTAACATCGGTGTCCGAATCGGTGATCGGCGTGCCATCCTCCCGTAACGCAGCTTTCAAGATGAAATCCTCTCCGGTTTGTGCCACAGAAAAGAAGGTATACACCGTCGGATCGAAGAGAGCGAAATTGTTATCCCCCACAGCTGGACTTGTCGACCCTGTCTCTATTGTCTGCCAGGTCCCGGAAGGTGCCGGGAAATCAATCACATAATACGCAATCTCGTACTCCAATGCCGCATTCTTGTAATGATGATAGCTAGGATGTGAAGTGTCGATTATCACACTATCTGATTTTAGAATCCTGAAACCACGCTCCCCAGCAGTCGTTGAATGCCACACCAACATCACAAGAAGACGGGGTTCTCGCTCATCAACAATAAAATGGCCAGCAGGGTCGACCTCCGTACGATTCAAATAAAGATGGCTGAAGAGATTTTCAGCAAACGCCGCGATGAGGTCTTTTTTATGCAGAGAGCTGGTGTATGAGCCACCAAAGCCGGAAAAATCATCTTTGATGTCGTCAAGAAGCTGTGTTCCGACACTCCCATCCGGACCAAGAGCAACCGTGTTTATTTGAAAGTCACTGGCACCCGTGCCACTGGGAAATACATAGAGATACTCATCGTAGTTAGATGTTGGACGATCGTGGATACCGTCGCTTAAAAGGATCACGATCTTTTCAGCATTTCCACTACCAAGCATTTCAAAGGCGGTATTAACACCCCGCTTGATTGGTGTATGTTGGCCAAAGACAGGGACTGCTGGAGCTGGCGCGCTATCAACATACCCATCTACTGTAATGTCCACCAGGGGATCAAGGGCTTTTACTTCGGTAGATTTATCTTCGGAACCAGATGGTTCTGAGTCATCCCAATAATACGTGGCCAATCCGATCTGATCCAGAAAGTAGGGATTACTCGCGCTGTCTTCATCTGATCGAAAAGCATAGTATATTTGAGTGAAGATATCTGTAGCTGCTTTTGCGGAGGACCAGCGTTCAGATGTGACAGGGGGATAAGAACCATCGAAATCTCTTAGCATACTACCCGATTGGTCGAGGAGTAAAACATATTCCAAGGCATACCTGGTTTTCAGATTCGCCCAAGTCTCCATATCGATTTTGATGGCACCGATTGGATATTTCCCTGTTGTCGTCACACCGGCGTCGACATCTTTTGCTTCCACGAATATTCCCATAAGACTGGGGATGAAATTTAAATCCAGATCGCTTGCCTTGAGCTTGACCTCCGCGGTCCAGTTCCCTGGATTATTATCGATTTGACTTTGAGAAGCGTCGAGCGAATCCAGATCTGAAGTAGGGCCTGTGAGGTTGACATTGGTTATCATGACATCTGTCGAAGTACGTCGGATGTAGATACCACGATCTTGTGTAGAAACGCTGTGATCGTGGTCGATGTCGAAGAAAATACGAATCTCATCCCCGGCATTCGAGGAACTATCCGAGATGGTGAAGAAGAATTGAATCTCCTCTTCGATAGTTCCATCGGTAGGATGACGGTAGGTTTGAATTTGGAAATTGCCCAGCCCATTGCTTATCATTCCGGTCTCTGAATACTCCGTCGCGCCTACGGAACCATTGACAATCCCTAGCTCATCCCTTTTGACGACAATCAAATCCTCGCCATCGGCAAAAACGATTGTCGGAGGGATGCCGGCGAAGGCAATCGCAAGCATTGCCAATATCACAATAAATCGCTTGTGGGTTTTCATTTCTGCCTCCTCGCAATTGAATCTATCTGGTGATCGTTGTATCGTTACTTTGTTCCGTCGTAATCAATACCATTTCCTTTTTAACGTCATATGTTATTCATCTGTTATCACAAATGTCAGTTCCAGGATGCGCTCCACAACCTCCGGCGAAGGATCCGGATCGATCAGCGTCGCCCGGGCGACCAGCGTTCCTTCAGTGTCGATGTCCGGTGGTGGATCGTGTGGCCCGAATAAATCATAGCTATCTACACGAGTTCCATCGGGATCTACCGGAAGATCCACAGGCGTTGCTTCCGCTTCAATCGGATGCCAATCGCCGCTGACATCTCCCTCGGGTGGAATCACGTAGTGCACGACTTCAAATATGCGTGTTGTGGATGATGATGTATTGATCAGGCTGAGTTGGAAGCTAAACTGTGCATCGTCATCAAGATCGCTCTGCGGAATCGGGATGCGCCCGCTTTCGTCAAGAGGCGGAGACACCCACAGGAAGAAATCTTCCGAGGGTGGTGGCTGGCCAATCTGAAATACATCACTCTCGTGCGTAAACGTGATCAGTGAGTTCCGGGCTGCAGTCGCCGTTAGTTGAAATTGCGTACTGAGCGTCCCGGCACGCGGCGTAACTGTGAGCACCACGGTTTCCCGTCCGCCAAAAGCATCCATCTCGACTCGATCTCTGTTCAGGCTTATATCCCACGTCGAAGGCGACGCCGTTGAGACAGAGATGTCATATGCTTCCAATTCTCGTGGGCTAATGAGCTGGCTCTCGATTTCGTAGATGATATTGAAAGGCACATTGAGTGCCAGATTGGTCTCCGGTTCTACCGATTGAATCGAAACCAGGACCGAGCCTTCCGGAAGCAGATCAACTGGTGCGGAAAGCCAGGCATTGATTACATCCTGCGCTTCAGCTGCACCAAGAAAATCCTCATCATCGAGCGCCGGTTTTAACCCAGCGATCGGATCCGGAGCAGGGGAGCCATCTAGGCGTTTGCGATATTCATCAATAAAATCCTGCGCTGAGTCGCCAACGTTACCATAGGTCTCGGCTGCAGCGACGAATGCAGTCTGAAGGTCGTAGAGTGTATCCAGGAACAAGAAGCCGTCGGCATTATTAAAATTGCCCGTCAGTGCCTGGATTGCCGCGAAAGCACATTCGTGAGTGATGTCCTGTATGGCAATGATCACCAACAATCGGTTGTACTCGTCACCGCCGTAATTGAAATCAAAGACGCGGTTTTGTAGACGGACAAGTAATATTTCTCTTAACGTATTCAAAATTTCAGCGAAGCGCTCTGCATCGAGCACTGATTCACCTCGTTGCAAATAAATCGGTGTCTTGAGGTACTGCGCGATATTCAAGTTCTGAACACGCAGATCCCTGATCCATTCCGCATCGATCCCAGCCTCGTCCGCCATGCGATGGATCAAAGCCAGAGCCAGGTATTTGTGATTGGGAACAGCGGTGATCCCCGATAGATCGGTGACACCTGGTGCAACGCGGATCGCCCATTCCCGTTTCAGCCGAACAGTGGTTTCCATGCCGACTGCCGCGAGAACGATGGAATCATCTTCGTTTGTTCCCACCTCTCTTTCCCAAACATCGATGTACACCAAATCTGTACGCTCCACCCCAACAGGCGCGTCTAGGGAATCCACAACATCAACGCCCCACTCGAGTGCCAAATCCGTGTTCTCATACAGCGGTTGAGATGTGAATGCCAGGTCGGTTTCGTTCACGACCTCACTGCCACAGACGAGTATCCGCCCGGCGCCCTCAAGACTCCCATCTCCTCCGAGTATGATGAAATCGTTTCCAGTCCCCACGGCTGCATTAGCGCGCGTCAATCCTGCGTTCAGTACGGTTTCAACTTCCAATGCGGTTGCTTGGGACATATCGACAAAGTCAACAGTATTGAACGTGACTGTCTCACCGGCTTCGCCATTGGTTATTACGGTTAGGGTCATTCCATCGATTAAAACAAAAGGCTCCGAGGCATTGCCGGTCAAACTTGCCGGGGATGAACCGGATCGCTGGGAAAAAGACTTGCCCGGCATGAATCCCAAGACGCTGGCAGCCGTTGAAAGTCCAAAATCAATTTCGATGGACGACGGACCGTCTACTGGCATCGTTGAATGTAACACTATTGTGCCAACACCTCCGCCCGCCAAGCCCTCAATCCGAAAGCCATCATTGCCTGCTGGAACACCGTCACCGATGAATTGCTTCACCAGCGATTCCAATTCATGTTTTCTTAGATCCTCGAGTTCATTCCAATCTGTGTCCAATAGTGGTACGCCTTGTTGCATGCGGACACCGACATAGTGTTTGGCAATCGAGTCGGCCAATCGATTAATGGGATCTCGTGAGAAATTACCCATATGACTCTCTCCTTTTAATAAGTGTTGACAGGTCTATATCGAACCAACACGGTCTTATGGACTACCAGGTCAATTTTCGTTCAGATCTATTGTCCCGAACTCTCAAAGAATCTCGTCCGTGAACTCATCGCCAATAAGTCCATCGGTCCATATAATTTCTTCGAAGACAGACTCGTCCTCCAGCCAGACGTAGCGCACGGGTAACGAGCGGAACGGCTCGACGAAAGCTTTGGCACGGTCGAGCACCTCCGGAACGTAAACGTCCGCAGGCAAGTACAATCCCACCACGCCTCTGGCGTACCAATCCTCTTCTTCTTCCGCCGTATCGTAGGAGTAGTGCGCCCGATCTTCGAACGTTCTCAATTGCGCCAGCATTTCAGGGTCATCCGTGTCGATCGTGCGTGACTTGTAACGTTCTCCGCGCCGCTGCGAGCGCCAGAAAACCTGCAATTGCCCCCCGGCGTCCTCATAAGCGGTTGGTTCTTTGTCTTCGGCTGCGTGGGTGGTCACAGGGAAGGGGGTGCCCCAATCGACACCGTCATGAGACATGCTCCAAATTTGCCAGTGATCGTCTCGATTGGTGTGCCAGAACAACCACACCTGTCCGTTCCAGAAGACAGCAGTAGGTGCCTCGTCGCGCTGCGGCGCTGGGCAAACTGCGGGAAAAGCCGTCGGAACGGGCTCCGGGGTATTCCAAACGCCACCATCATGGATTTGGTAGAAAAGACTCCTGCATTCCCCCAAGTCCGCTACCCAAAAGAGCCAGATGCGGTCGCTGCTGTCCACGACCGCGGCCGGTGATTCGTGACGAAACGCGGCTGTTGTAACCCGAGACGGCAACCCCCAATCGGTGCCATCGTGAACCCTGGCCCAGATGTCGGTCGGTCCGCGGCGATTGGATTGCCAGAACACCCACGTTTCCCCGCCAACGTGGACTGTCGTCGGGCGGCGGTCGTCTGCCGGGTGTTCCGTCAGGTTTAGAGGTTCCCCACCGGGTAATCCAGTGTATTCCCGCGTCCAGATGTCCCAGGCGCCTTCGCGGTTTGAGTTCCAGGCCAATCGAAGCTGCGATCCGTCCCAAACCACGGCTGGATTCTCGTCCGTGTAGGAAAGGTCCGTTGCATCATCGGGCGCTGCGTCCATGGCTCGGATCGGTGATGGATCCACCCCGTCCAAACGCTGCAGCCAGATTTCACGGCGGTCCGATCGATCCGCATGCCAGAAGAGCCAGGGAATACCCCCGCCATCCAGCGCGACGGCAGGTCGACCGTCGAAACCCTCGGTGTGGGTAACTTCAAGGGGGGCTTGCCAGTCAACGCCGTCGTATATACGTTGCCAGATTTCCCAAAGATGAGTCTGCTCGACGGCGTTGGTCAGGAATACGTTGTTAACGAATTCCTTGACCCGGCATTCCCGGGCTGCAACGTGGTTGATCAGCGCGCGTACGTTCGGCACCGTACCGACAGTTTCGTAGATCTCGGGGGCAAATCGAATGTCCCTGCGCTGGGCATGCTCCGGCAATGTCAAGTCCGGCTGCCAGCCGATCCAGCGCGCCATATGCGGTAATAAATCGGCGCGGGCTTCTAGCAGGTCATGTCGACCGCGCAAACCTTCCGCCAGACCACGCATTTGATTCAGCCCAGTGCCCAATGTCGCCAGGAATTTGCGCAGTTGGCCGTTTCCGCGCATATCTATGCTCGGTTCGTCGTACTGCTTATGGACGGCCGGCAACAGTTGATAGAGTTTGTCATCCAATCCAAAAAAGCCTGTTGGCATTTTCATAGCGCGCCAATTGCGTTCGGAATAGAATTCGCCGGGATGGCTTGGGTCTGGGGCAAACAACGTGTAGTAATATACATCTCCAGGTGTTAATCCCTCGTCTTCAACGAATGCGCAGCGACTCCATTCTCCGCTGTCCATGTTGAAGGTCTCATCGAGTATGACGATGGTTTGCTGGTGGAGTGAGCGTCCGAAAGGCACCTCGATCGGTGGATCGCCGCTCGCGATCCAGGCGAATCGATCTGGTGTGACTCCATCCTCGTGTTGTGTGGAGATGACGATTTGACCGAGCGAGACCTCAGGTCCGCCGCCCGGCGTGGCGAACACCTCGATCGTGTCGATCGAATCCCATGGCACCGCGGATGACGGTGTGCGTTCCAATCGAGAGATCTCATCCAGCCTGATGTTCATAAAAGAATCTGTTGCAGGATCGTAGAGCTTGATTGCGATCAGTGTGGGAAATTCTGCCTCTTTATCAGCGAAGGTGTGTACAACCATTGCATGGCGCAGCCCGCGTTCAAGAACGGTCTCTGGTCGGCGCAGCTTTATCGCTGCCTGCGCATCAAGATCGTAGACCGGAGCCAGATAAATATCCCTTTCGAAACGCGCCCACACTTGATCCACACCCCAGAAAGGATCGCCAAGGTTCAAGATGGCGAGACCATCTCCTACCTGGATGGAATACTCCAATGGTCTTCGTATGAGTTGCAAGGCCGGCCGGCTTCCTGGCGCTTTCCAATCCCATGCCAGATCGATGCGGCCACCGCGGATATCGGCTTCGGCGCGGAATTCAAGCAACACGATGTCCTCCTCGCACCTCCGTAAGGAATACTCCCTCACCGTACCCTGCGCGTGGGATTTCACTCCAGGCGAAACGCAACGTCCCATCCGAAGGGAGATCCTCCGTCGAATCAGAGAGTGCGAAATGTGTGATGTTGACCCCCGCTACACCCTCGACGTCTTCAACGGCTTCGTATACTTTGCTCAAATACAACCTGTCCTCAAATTCAACGTTATCGAAGGTCAGAAGCTCCTGAACGGCGTTCTCTACTTGTTGCTGTACCTGATCGGCGAAGAAGTAAGGCTCCACTTCAAGTGTCCCTTGCACGAACACGTTGATGTACACAGGATCATGAATATCGAGGATGGATGTGAGCATGCGTTTATCGTCGAAGTAGGCGCGAAGGTCCTCTTTGAGCGTGTCCGATGGGTAACCTCCACCAACCGGAGCAATGTACAATTCGATTCGGTTCCAACCTCCCGCACGAGCGCGAACCTTACCCACACCAAAGTTTTTGGCATGATCCTCATAATCTTGCGCCGTGACGGCCCGTCCCATCGCTCGAAATAGATTGGGACCGCGTGTAGAGGCTTCCGTAGAGTCTTCAGCTGCCGATCCGCCGGTCGCCGCACGCTCGTTGAAAACATGTTCCAAATGATCGATGGACGTGACCGCTTTGGTTATCGACAATGCAGGGACATTCCCCTTGACGCCTCCACCCACCCGGTAACTGGCGGCGATGTTGTCACGTCCTCGTTGTGGGGTACGACCGTACATACCGTCCCCGAACTCCACCCAAGCACGATCCTTCTCATCTCGCAGCACGCGATAGTGTTCGTCGCTCAAGCGACTATGTAAGAAGGTATCCACTCTTTGCCATACCTGGGGTCCTGCACCTTCATCTACAGTTACCACTAGGGTGTCTTCGATCAATGGAATCCTGGCCAGGGAAAACCGCTGGGAAGGGCTGGCGTCGGAGGAACCGAGTGATGTTTCCGGCACATATGCGTCCACCTGCACCACCGGAAGTGTCTTCGTATAGCGCTTAAATACTTCCCCCTCGTAGGGTTCGACCGCAGGAATCGGATCGAGATCGATAGCCAGGGGGTCTCCAAGGTATTGGAATTTAATCGACTCGCCTGTAGCCTCGGCTGAGGTCTGGAATTCAGCCCCTGGATTGACCGTCACGACTCCTGTCCCATCATCGGCGAATAGTAGAGTCAAGTCAGCCGAAGCCGGCTTCGGAGGCCGCACCTCACAACCAATCAATCTTAAAAGGTTAATCACACTGCGTCGCTCGATCGCTGAATCCAAGAAGCTTTCGTTTGCAATCCTGTCCTGGTAATAGAGCAACATATCACCCATATAGGCGAAGATTTCCAGCAGCATGACGCCCAAGTCGTTCGGAGAATGATCGGTCCATTCCGGCAGTTTCTCTCGGGCAAGTTCCAATAAATCATCACGCAGAGCCGTATAGTCTTTGTTGGTGTAATTCACACGTGGTCGTCCTATTCCGTTCATAGAGCGCTCCTGCAACTAAAGATCTGCACCCTCAGACCCCTCCTAACCCCAGTGGCACCGACAGACTCTGAGGTTGTCCTGTCTGGCGTATGAGATACTGAATTTCGACGATCATGGTTCCGCCATGTGCACTTGCTCCGCTTGCGACTTGTGCGACGGCGTTTCCTTGTTGCGTAACTCGTATCTCCTGCAATAAAACACGCGGTTCCCATAGTCCGATGGATTTTGCGATTTGATGTTGTACGATGGCATTTAAAGCGTCATTGTTCGGGTCATGGACGAGTTGCTTCACGCCCCCACCATAATCGCGTCGCATGACACGTTCTCCAACGCCAGTCAGAATGATGTGAATAATATTTTCCTTAATCTTTTCTGCTCCACTCTCCTTCGCCACGCCACCCGTGGTTGACTCAATTCGAAAGGGAATGGAAAAGCCTCGTACCTGCTCAATCATTCGATTTTTCCCTTCATACTTGTTGGGCAGATGGCCGGAGGGGCCCCGGGTTCAGCAAGACCGAGCACTTCTTCTCTAAAGGTCTGATCTGTGAGACCAACTGGAGCCCAGTTTTCAAACGCCAAGACGACACTTGCTTGCCAAGACGCCATCTCATCAAGCCAATCATGTACTCTTTCAAGCCATTCCCAAAATGTAGGATCCTCAACCGATGACGAAATGGGTTCTGCAAACTCTGGCTCTCCAGGCGGATCGCGTCGGAAATGATCAATCACTCCGGCGGCAATCGCATAGCCTAGTTTCTTCCAAGCCTCTTGTGTCTCCTCAATGGCCTCCTCTGGAACATCACCATCTTCCATCGGAGGTCGCAACACAGCATCGATCTCCTGGTAAACGTTTTTTGCCATCCCTGTCGTTGCCTGCTGGTTGCCAACAATCATGGACACAGTGAACTCCTTTACAACCCGGATCTAAACAGACCAGCCATTTGTTGTGCGATGAGATCGGCCAAATTGGCTGGGAATACCGGCGTGGGCGCACCCATGTTGCCAACATGTTGATGCGTTTGTAACCAAGTCAAGGTCGGTTCGAGTACGACATACTGCAAACCTCCTGTACTATCCGTTACCTTGACACTCGTTGCGCTGATTTCGACTGCTGAGTTCCCGGTTTCAAGCCTGATCCCACTCGAGGAAAGGATAATTGCGCCACTGGCGGTTTCTAATTTGATCCCATTGCTATCCATGGTGACTGTATTATTATTGCCATCTTCCAACTTAATCCCGTTGGAATCCATCGTTATCACATTATTCGCATCTTCTGTTTTGATGCCGTTTGCATCCAGAGTGACGATGTTGCTGTTTGCCTCGTCCGTGATGATGGTTTTTTCCTCACCATCACTGTCGTCGAGTTGAATCAATTGTCCCGACGGAGTGCGGATTACTTTCTGAAACTCGGTCGGACTCTCTCCTTCCGCCGTGAGGGGAGTGCCATCCGTGGGATACCAGACCCCAACCCAGAGGGGAGAATTGATATCCCCCGCGACGAATTCAACCCAAACCTGATCCCCAACTTCAGGAATAAAGAAGAACCCCGGATGAAAGCATGGTCTGGCAATGAGTTGGATCGGCTGCTGATCCTCGCCATCCGGGGTCTCTTCTAGGATTCCGGGCACTTCCACCAGCAGCTCTCCACGATGACTTGCATCTTCCGGCGGCTCATTTTCTAGAACTAATCCCGGATATTTGCCGAAAAATTTTTCGGGCTCGTGTTCCCGCTCTCGTGTATCTTCGCTTGCTGTAAACATCTGGTTCACCGTTGACACTGAAATTCGGTCTTGTAACCCTGGGTGTTGACGATATGTCTTACCTGCGACAAATACCAAACACCTGAGAAACGTCCGCCCACATCCGAAATTCGAACGCTGGTCTGCGCATGCATACGATGGTTTCCCCCGGCAGCACCATTAGCCCGCATCCCGTGAATACTTGTGCTGAATTGATTCTCTGAACGAACGGTAAGATCCGCCTCCGTCGTGAAACCGGGCGTAGCTTCACGTTCTTCACTTCCCAATTCTTCGATCAATCCTTCGCGAATGCTTTCCGAAGACGAGAGCAGTGCCTCGAGATTGGCCGCCTGATCGGGATAGCGTTCTCGAAACGACGTCAAGTTCTCGTCGAAAAAGGGGTCTTCGGTATCCCCGGCTTCTTCCACGGGCGCTGTAGCGACTTCTGTCGGTTCGCCCGTTTCGTATTCAATCCCAGAGAACACACGTGGAAGCTGGACCTGGCCAATATCGCTGCTGGCCTGGAAACTGATCAATCGATTAGGGACATCGCATCTTCCATGATGAAGCACAACTTCCGGATCGGATGTCATGATGATGTATTGTGCGGTGAAGTGTAGGGTGTCATCATCATCGGTTGCCTGAACGTACATTTCGCAACCGTAGTCTCTTGCCAGGCCAGCAAGAAAATCAAGATCGGTCTTTTCATGTTGGCGAATGCCATTTCCCGAGAACTCTGGATTGCCCCGCAGGGCAACGTCGATACTCGTGAAATACACGCTCGCGATGTCTTCCACAATCCCTTCTAATGTCGTTTCCGTCCACGGTCGGTTGCGTCTGCGAAGCCCCATACGCATGCTGTTATCCTGGGCCAACAATCGCACTGTAGGAACTCCGTCTTCGGGGAAATTGCCATCCACTTTATGGATACGGCCTCGAAACACCACCGAGTGATCCTCCACATAGCCCAAATCCAATTCGACGTCCATTCCTTCTTGGAAGGCATGGCTAAAGACTTTATAGGGATCGCTGACGTTAATGGTTAATTGATCGGGTCTTCTGCAGTCCTCTTCAAGCGTCATTGAGGAGAGATCTTGAGACAAGTCGTATCCTGCGCCGTTGGCGCTGATCGAGACCCGATAATACAGATCGTCCGCCATGCATTACCTCCGCGGCATCCGTGTGGCTACGCGGATAGGAGGTATGATGAGCCTGTCACCCGCTTTCCAATCGAGCGGAAACGTCCCCGAATTGGCGTCTGCTATGCGCCACCAAAGGTCTTCCCGACCGTAATAGCGCCGTGCCAGCCCATCGAGTGTCTCGTAACCCACAACGATGTGCACGATGCTGTCCGGGTAATCGACCCGGGGTACGGCCGGTCTGAGTCCGATGCTTACCCGATGGTCCTCTTCGACGAGATCGATTCCATAGTAACGTGAATAAATAGATACTGTCATCGTAGCCTCGAGTCAAAAAACGCGAATGTTCTGAAGCCCCAATGCGGCCAGGATGTTGCGATGCTGTTTGTCCAGCTCGTATAAGGCATTACCACTCTCTTCGTTCACGATTAACGTGATGCCGACATCTGCACGGACAGGTGCAAGCAGGCTGTTGTACTGTGTTTCGTTTATCGTGATTTGTGTAATGACACATTCCAGGATTTTCGTGCCGAAACCAAAGATACAATTCGGGGGAGAAGACAGGCACCTGCCTTCCTCTTCCCCACCCAGCAGTCCGCTTACAGTCGCCCAGGCATCTTCCTTTGGATACAGAAATGAGCGCAGCTTTGCCAATTCGGTCGATATTCCGTTATCCAACGGAGTTGGATTGATCGCGTTGGTGCCCTCCTCCAAACCGTGTAATTTGATATTGAAGGATATTGTCCGATGGCCGCCGCCGGTGTACGTTTTCCCTGGCGCATTGCCACATAATTCCGTGCTTCGATCGCTATAATTCACGACCTTGTTGTCGCTGATCGATTCAGGGTTGAATTGAAAAGTGACAATCAAAGGCGGAATCACATCCACATTTGCAATAAATCCTCTCAAAACCAATCGTTCGGTCATCAAGCAGCTCCATCAGTGATAACGTGATTCAACGTAGCTTACCTATCCGAAAGCGCTCCTCTTGCGCCAGGGTGTGCATGCGCTGCATGATCCGTCGCAAGAATTCGTCGTTGTTGACAATGTGTGTCATCGGATCAAATCTCACTTCGGATGGCCTCTGGGCTTGTGGACTCAATGTTCCCTTCAATCTCTCGATGCTTGCATTTACCTTATGCTCGATAATTTTCTCCGCCGCTTCCGTGTCGATACGTAATCCCTGCAGGCGCTTGCGCGCGTATGGTCCCGGATCTTGCTGCTTGCCGTACGATCGCCAGTCGGGCAGATTTATAGAATCTTCGCCAACATCATTCTTAAGAAGGTGACTTGAACCATTTGTGCCAGGTCTTTCAGATATTCTTGGATTTGCCATCGCATTCGTGAAGCCGATCGGCAAGCTGGTCAGTTTGGGATCCGCAAGTTGACTCTTTCCTTCTCTCAACATCGAGTTACGCATCCCAGTACTCTGGAGAAGGCCGCAAATGGCTCTTGGTGAGTTATTGATCGTGGACATCGCAAACGCCCTGCTGAACCGAAGAACTGTCGGTGAGGAACCGACTCGGCTCGATAACTGAACGTTACCCGATCTCGGGAATATACTTTTAATAGGTAAGCCGAACTGACTGTCCTCTTTCATCCTGTAAGGAGGAGTTACACTGGAAGATCGCTTGCCCAAGGCCGTTGACGCATCTGGCCGGATGTTCCTTCCATCTTCCTGATAAGTCGGAAGGCGGTTGTGTGTTCTCTGGGGCAACACGTCAGCGGAAGGCATAGAGACCGAATCTTGTCCCATATGGGTGGTAACCAGATCGATTGTCGATCCACTCCGCTGAACCGCGGTGGATGACTCACCGCTCGCTTCCCTGTGCAGATTGCGTACTTCTCCGAGGTTGCGTCCCGGAAGCGAAGGCTGGACCCGTAATTGTTCAACTCGATGACCCGGGACGGATTCTCCATCAACCGTGTATCTCGGATAGCGATTTTGACTCATCAACTGCAGCAGTGGTGAAAAAGCCGATGACACGCTCAACGGTAGTGCTTCGTCAACCATTCCTATTGCTTTCGAAGCCTCAGAAGACGAGTCGACCTCCTGCACAACGGTGATGTGCTTGTGGGTGCCTCCACCGTCAGACAAGATATATAACCCTGGTACTCGCCAGGGTTCCAGCGGCGCCCCTCCTCGACTCCAAGAAGCGGAAGCGACTTGCGACATTTGTTGGCCCGTGAGTCCCAAAAAGGGCAGGTGGTTTCGAAAGAAGTCGAAACGATCTGCAGGACGTCTACGCTTCAGCGCAGCGCCTAGAATAAAGAGGGAGCAATTTTGTACGCTCGCTGAATCTGGATTGACCTTTTCTTGCATGAGGTCAGCCTCTTCTGATTCGCTCGGTCATCCCGTCGAAAGCGCGGTTCTCTTCTTCGATTCGACGGGCCAACATTGTCACATAGGCTTTACGATCGCCCACGCCCAGGCTCATGATTTCTGACCAAGGCCAGTGCAGGTGGTAAGCAAGGTAGAATATTTCCTGCATCAAACGCTGCTTGCCACCTAGCTCAAGGCGAAAAAACTTGAGACGTCCAGCACCTCCTTGAACGCCAAACCGCATTCGTTACATTGAATCGATCGTTGAAAATCGACTCCCGGTAACTGACCATTCAATGCACCTTTCAGTCGCTGACGATCGCCCAGTGTAAGCTCTCGAAGCATCTTCACGCCGTAGGCTTCCAAGGCCGCCTTTTTCAGTGTTCCGAAGCTCGTGATACAGCGCAACAGAAAGGCGTCCTGAACCTTCAGCGGATCCTTTTCCGCCATCGAGCCCAAGAACTCCTCATCGACGCCACGTGGAAGCGTTAGGACCATGTCGACATGCCGTGTCCCCTCGCGGTCCACATAGCCATCCTCGAGCTTCAAGGCGATCTCATCGAGCGTTTGCGATTCGTCCAGTCGACGAACCTCGAGTTGACCCAAGTCTTCCATTACGGACACGTTGTTTCCGCATCGAGGGCATATGTAGACAGCGTGTAACTTGTCGCCCAGGGTTATCCGGCGAAGTTCAAGAAGCAGGTAATTTCGATCCGCCGTATATAGCTGTGATACCGTAGCATCTTCGATGGATTCCAAATCACCCAACTGAACGAGGCAATTGCGGATTAACTCGGTAACGAGCTGGCCTGCGTTGTAACTTGCATCGTATAACAACGCTTCCTCATGCCCCCGCATTTTGCGGATCGTTGCCTGACGGTGAACTCTTCCAGTCTCGTCTTTAAACCCGATCGGAAGCGTAACCTTATACTCACGTTGATTGAGCTCCATGGTTCCTTTGCTCCTTCAACCAATTCTCCATTCATGCCTGACCACACTTCAAACAACAGAACTCGTCGCTGAAGTATGATTCCCAAACTTTTAACAAGCTCGAGAAGTATGTAGTTGTTGACGATAAGGTCAGAAGGTATGTGAGTCCTGACCGTTTCCTAAACGCGATAGACACGTTCAACAGACATGACGAGAGTTTGAACGAGTAACGAATCGCTGCTGGCATCGAGATCGGTAAACTTTGAGGACTTGATCCAGCCTCCCTCGAAGGCAAAGCGCATGACCTCATTGCCATAGCGTTTTACGACAATCGATCCGTTTCGGCGCAGTGAGGATCCTCCGCCAGTGCCATCGAGATTGAACATCTCTGTGAACCATGAGCGAAAGTCCTCGTCCGTCTGGCTGCCGTCCATTTGACGCTCTAAAGTGATGTCGTCGTATTTGATGATGCCGGAGCTGATCTTATGAACGATATTGGCACCGCCCTCCGGTTGGTCGATCGACTCGACGTCCCCTTCGCTGATCCCGGTCACCTTCGTGATGTTTGGACTTTCGATCCCCTCGATTTCCACCAGAAATTCGTGGGTTGTGTATGCTTCATTGAAAGGTAATGCCATTTCTCAACCTCCCTGTTATCCTTCGCTTGCCGAAGCGCCACCCTCTTGCTGACCAATGATGATGATGATGGTCTCAGCAGGTCGTGAGGGGTAGAAATAGACTTCGATGGTCAGAATGCCCTGTTGAATGTTCGCTGGCGGGTTATTCTCGGCGTCGACCTTGACAGTGAATACTTCCTCCGGAGAACCGGGTCCGAAAGCGCCTTTGCGCCAAAGCCCCATCAAGAAGGGCGTTACGGAATTGAACTTGATTTTGTTCCACAAGGTATCGTCATTCGGTTCCTGGACTGCCCAGCGTGTTCCCGCTTTCAACGAGCTCTTGACGAAGTTGAAAAGCAGGCGGATATTCACGTAGAGCCAGAGTGGGCTGGTGCTCAGCGTTCGAGAGCTGTCCACAATGATTCCCAATCCCGGAACGAAACGCACCGCATTCACAGATCCGTTCTTGACCAGGTCCGTGTGATCAGCGTCCGTGATGTGATATTCGACATCCAACGCGCCACTTACGCGGGCCGCGTTGCCGGCTGGCGCCTTCCAGATGCCGCGTTCTTTCTCTGTGCGAGCGTAGACACCCATGACGTGCCCGGTGGGGGGAATCCACTTGAAGGTGCCAATCGGATCGGCGACCTGAATCCAGGGGAAATATAGCGCGCCATATACCTTATCCCCTTGATACCCCTTGCCATAAGTCTTTGCTGCAGCTGCGTCATTACCTTGTGGCGTATGCCCGACGAGCATGCAATCCCCGCGGTTCGAACAATAGGTAATCGCCGCATTCACCCAGGTGGCATTATCGCTCTCTGGACAGCAGACCAATTGCACTTCATGCACATCAAAACGTGCGAGTGCTGCGGTAAAGGCATTTTGCAGCGTTGATCCAGAGAGGGAGTCCTCTCCACCGGTATCGAGCGCAACAAACCCTTCGTCAACAGTTTCGTCGGTCTCCTCAGGATTATTGGTTCCATCCTCGGTAACGATGATGAACTTTGACCCCGTGTGTTCGTCGTTAATTACGTCCTCTGGATGGCTGCCGACGGCGTCGACGGCATCGTCGTTGTTTAGCTTCTCCCAGGTTTCGACAACCCTCCCACCGTAGCGCACCAATAAGTCATAGGTGCCTGTTAATTCTGTGTTCTCGACGACGCGGATGGAAATGCCGTCTCCCCATTCGCCGGGGTCTTCCTGGCCGCGATAACCTGCAGTGACGGTTAACGCCGCCGAGGAGCCGCTATCATTGAAGGTCATCGTGGATGGTTCGGCGGGGCTTCCACCGGATGTGTTTACCACACGCGTGACGTAAGCCACGCCACCGCCGTTATCAAAGAAGCCGCGCACGGCATATGCGCCATAAGCACCATCCATGTAGCTGCCAAAGTGCTCCACGAATTGGCTCCAATTCGAGACTCGGTAGACGGCTTCGGGAATCCCGCGTTGGGAGCGAATAACGAAGGCTCCCACGGATGTCGGTGCAGGTTGGATACTGGGCGTGACGCGTCCATCAACCTCCAAAACGTTTACGCCAACATTGAAACTCATGCTTTCACCTCCTATTGAAATGCCGCTTGCATCTGTATAGCGATCAAGTTCGTACAGATGGTCTAGTATGGAAATTCATCTAAGTTATCTGCTTCTACAGCCACCTCCTCGACGACCCGGAGCATGTCCGCTTCGTCTGGCGCTTCATCCAGCATCAAAGCCAACGTCACCACGTAATTGAGTGACGGCTTGAGTTGCTGATCTAGTGCGCCCCAAAATTCGGGCTGATTTTTCACCCCGTCCGGCGAGGCGATCACCGTCGGAAAAGGCGGGATTTGATCGACCAAACTCCCCTGTAATACAGCCGCCGGGATTGTCGGACTCCTCATCAGAACCGTAAGTACCTGACTCAATAGACGATGTTCGTCCAATACCGATTCGTCTGCCGCTGGGCTCCAGGCGGTTATGCAATATGCACAGTCAATCCGTCGTGGTTGATCCCTGCGAATGGCTCGGGTACCGTCGCCGGAGCGTTGGATAATCGGCTCGGCGCGGCGCAATTCGAGGTTCTCGCGGATGTCATACAAGTAGCAATTCACAGTAAGCGTCGTTAAACCCGCCCGCCAATCGGCGTCGGGTAGATCGAAGCTGATGTCCGCTCCCGCCAACTCGGAACCACTTGGCGCTTGAGTCTCAAGCAATTCCCGAATGGTGTCATCGAGATCTTGGATCATCTATTGCATTCCTTTGCCATCATTCAACTTCATACTTCTTTTCGCTTTCCAATCTGTTTAGGCATATAAGGTGGTTTCATTCCTCTCCACGAGTATGGGCTGTGTAGGAACCTCATATATCGATTCCCAGGGAAATAATGAGCCCGTGCATTTGTTTCGCTCTTGGGTTCAATGGTTGAACCAATCGATACGCGGCTTTCAAGTTTAATGGCATTGCCGACCCACTACTCAAACCTAGCGGAATAAGAAACTCCGCCCCGATTCCGAGCTGTAAAATAAAATCGCCCGCAACGGCCGTCCTAGCTTCTTCTGGTTTCGGATTCCGCAGCATGAAGTGCCCTGCGCCAAAGCCTGTCTCGATTCTCCCCGTCAACCCGCCATATCGTTCACCGCCCCATAAAAACGATGTCCTTCCGTAAAGCCCGACCATACCGGCTCCGAACTCGCCTGGCCTCTCCCGTTCCCGCCACCCCTTCGTAAAGGCATAAGCGAGGCCAGTCACTCCCACATCCCCTCCAACTCCTAATCTAAGCCTACCCGAGAGCCATTCTGTTAAGATCCTGCGGTAGGTTATTAAACCGATAGCGCTCCCCGTCGGGACGTCCACACCAGCTTCGAAGCTCAGTCGATTGCGTCCTGCCCCCATGCAGTACATACTGGCGAACTCGGCAAGGTAGTGATCGCTCTTTCCTGTCACTCCACAGTTGTGCATCAATTCGTGCACAAGGGTTTTCGCTAAGTTTTCAGTGCCCGCGCTATAGCCGGAAAGGGTGTAGGCGATAACGGTTCCAGGCGCGTCACCGCGCGCCTGACACGTTGAGTCTGTTATCCTCCAGAGTTTTGCGGCGTTGAATGTCTGCGCAAAGGTTTTCCCACCGTGGCAATTCCTGCGAAAGAATCCATGGCATGAGGAAAACCCCTTCGGATTATTAACCACCTGCTTTACCAATCCGATCGCTTGTTGCACTCGCTTCAACTCACTCGCTGGAATGGGTCTTATGTTTGCAGTTCTCCACCATCCTGGCGGTCTGGCAGGTACGGGAGTTCCCGGTTTTTGCACAATAGGTGTCATGCGCTGGATAACATTTTCGGGAGCTTTGGTACTTGTTGGTACCGGCTGATTCAAACCAATATTTTGTTGATACGGTGCACCTGTCTGTTGTAATACATGAGTCAGCTCGTGAGCCAACACATGTTGTCCTCTGCGAGAGTAAGGCGAGAGCTGGCTCGCATCATAGAAAATATTCTCCCCAAGCGTGCAGGACTGTGCATTCACCGATTTCAATAATGCCCGGGCTTTCCGATCCTTATAAAATTGCACCCCACGAAAGTCAGCCCCGAACCTCGGTTCGAAGTACGTACGTAGTGACAATGGCAGTGGTGTGCCCTGAGAACGTCTGAGGTATGCCTCTTCTCTCCCATCCAATGTTGCAGAATCACCGCTTCTCCATTCCGACTCTCGATCATGCGGTCTTCCAGTAAACCTTCCTTGTCGATCCTTGAATAATATGGCCCCACTTTGATCTGCCGACGAATGCGCCGATATGGCGTGTAGCAGTGAACGGTTCCCGATTATTCGCTGACATCGCAGGAAGGGATGTGTCGTTCGCTGTGTATGCTGAAAACTGACATCGAGTGGTTGTCTCGATGCGCTCATGTGATTTACTTTCGTATCAACGACACGCGTTCCAAGCACGACGATTTCTCTCTCCAATCCTTCCAATTGCTTTGTTTGAAGCTCAACTCGATACCATAGCCAAGCTGGAACCGGATATTGTCTCGTCGATCAATGGAGCGACCCGTCGACAACGGAAACGGACCGCCATGCCCATCCAATCTAAAACAGCTGCCGTGAGAAATGATTCAAGGCGATGACCTGCAGACACATCACAAGGGTAACAAGCTATCGCAATCCTGGCCCTTGTGAGTGATGTCTCAAGGAGCGTTTGGATCAGATCACCATGGACAAGCTTTCGATTCCGAGACATCGAACTACGATCCTTCGATCTCGGGATCAAACGGCTGCCATATGAATCCAGCAGAAGGCGATTCCACGTTCCATTCCAGCGATCTTTATCGATGTCAGCTGCATCATCAGTTACCCAAAAAACGTCACCGATTGCCAAGCACAATTGGCAAAACACTTGAAGTGTCCCAATTAATGGACGCTCTCCTGCCATTGCGATCAACAATCCCATGGCTAAAAACGGGTAACTGCTTTTTTGTCGCAACCACTGATGAACCTGGCGATATGTGACGTCAGTTCGCTCTCTTGGATCGAGACTTTCAATTTGAGCTCTGTGCATCAAAGGCAAGATTTTTGCAAAAACGCCAGCTGCGGACGGTGAAGTTTTTCCAATGGCACGATAAATTCGGAGAAGATCATCGGCGATATTCAATAAAAATGAAGCCAATGATGGACTCTGCCCTGTCGGATCCTCCGCCGATCGATTGAACTCCGAGTCTAAAGCGTTTTTCAAATAGTCACTCGAGATCCAGCGTCGGACTTCTGCATACTCGTCCGATTTTTCATCTACCAGATAGTCGAACAAGGCAATCCCTAAATTGAATTGAGCGCAGAGTTTAGCGGCTTCTTCAGCCCTTTTTGGACTCAATCCCAGAAGATCGGCGATCACGACACCGTATGCATGCCCAAAACCCAACACCTTTGCCATCGCAACCTCACTTAATCCCACCTCGGAGGCATTCGACCGCACGAGTGCTGACGCTTCCTCAGACATATACTTCGCGAACAACTCCTGCAGGAGCAACTTACCCCTTCCAACCAAATCCGCATTGTAGTTACATGCAAGTTCTGGTATCAACCACATCCGACAGTTTTGCACGGCTTTCACTGCTTGTTCCTGATCGCTTACCCATTCAGGCATCATGAATCCCCTTGATGAAAAGAACTTGCGACATGCCAATAACGCATTCATTGAGGTTGTTGTTGTGTAGAGACGGTTTTGATCTCGAATTATCGTGTTTGTGCCACGATCATCGTAATTCCAACCAAATCCTTCATCCGGGTGCTCAATCCATGGTGACGGAATGCGCATTTTCAATTCCGCCGGCCAACTTCCATCTTCATTCTGCTTCTTTAAGAGTTGACGTACTCCAGCTTCAACCCTGCCATCCGAGATCCATTTTGGTTCGTAGGTGGTCAGGGCAGTAAGTGCGAGAGCAGTCGAGAAACCGGGTGCACGTGGTTCAACACCGGTATCCCATGATCCATCAGGTGATTGACATGACAGCAGCCATTTCAGAGCACGTTGTATGTATGGCGAGTTTGAAGAAAGACCCACTGCCGCAAGGGCTTGAAGTGTGAGACACGTCCCCGCATAGGGTCCGACCCACCAGTAGGCAGGCCAATATCCATCGAACCGCTGGTTTCCAAGTAGAAAGGCGATTGCTTTCTGTATTGGTCCCTGGAATTGTGCTCCACCGATCTCGTGCATCAAGATAACCGCAGCGGCGGTAACTTCTGGATGGGCAGAAGTCCAACCACGAAATGAGACTTTTTCGGGAAGCTGCATGTAGGTGCTGATGAGATTTGACGATGCAAATGTAGCAAATCCCCCTTGTGGATTCTGATAATCAGCCAGGATTTCAATGAAGCGGGACCAACCACCCGGCGGCTCTCTATTTGCTCGGGCAAGGAACAGGAGGACATTAATTGTGGAATCAGAGTCAGAAGGCACATCCTTGCCGTATCCCCATCCGCCGGTTACTTGTTCGCAGGCAAGTAGAGCTTCTAAGGCCTTCGGAATACTTTCGGAATTTGGCAAGCATGTCAATAAATGGCGGCCGACGAATCCCGACACCCAATACGTGCTTTCGCCAGCTAACGTATGGAAGTCAGACCAAAAGCCCTGATCATCCTGTCGGCGGAGAATATAATTCAACGCTGCTTCAATAGCCGCATCTACTTCTGATAAAGCCAAAACAGACAACATCCATCTCCTACAAATGCACGCTCTCGGTCGCCGTGAATCCCATAGGTGCCATACATACAGCAAGATGAGAGAGGGGAGACATCCGTCACCCGACCTTGGAAGGTAAACCTGAGTGGAATGGATGTATGTGTTGTCTCCTCATAGCTCAAGGCAACCGTTCCATTACTCAATTTTCCAGAAAGGGGCACACTCATACACACCGCTTCCTCTTGGTCAGAAACCCTCAAAGTGATTTGACCCTGCAGGCGATCCTGAGATTGTTCAAGTATCAAACCCAATTCCCCAGAAAAGCCATTTACATCGAGTATCTTGCCGCCCCAAATCCCAGAAAGCTCCATTGCCTCTCCACCCTGACGTTCAATTCCTCTTACCAACCACCCGGCTTGAAATCATCATGATCCACGGCGAGCGCATTGCCGCGCGTTCCATCTGTTTTTTTCTCGAATACTTCACCCGTATTGGAATCCCATATGGTGTATTCGCCTCCATTGTTTTGAAAATCGGTAAAATCACCTGAAGTCGGTGCGGTAGCATCTGCGTCGCTGAAATAATGAGCCTCCAAAGCCTCCGAATCCAACTCCTGACCGCGACATGAGTGGATTAGCTCGTGGAATACCACTGCGTTAAGGCGACCCTGATCGGCACTCAATGCAGAAGGACAAATCGTGATGCTGTTTCCCCCTAATGGCGCCCGTCCCTCGATCCCGCTGCAATCCTCGCCACGACAGTTGACATGAACGTTGGGTAATTTGTTTGACAGAGTTGTTCTCAAGCGACCCAAGTGTGGCAAATTCCAATTGTTCACGATGGAATGCGTGTGCGCCATGGCTTGATTAATATTCACTTCATCATCTGCTCTGCAACCACTCTCCGTATCGAGCCATCCCCCTTCATGATGGGGTTGATAGGTGACTTCGGCTTCTTCTTCCATCATGGTCCCAGAAGGGGACCGATCCACACTCGGACTCGCATCATGACGGGAAAGAAGATCCGACGTGAAGTAATTACCTTGACCTCGCTGCAAGTTGATGAGAAAGCGTCTTTTCAGTTGGTAGTTGCCAGGCTCATAGCTTTCAATGCGTTGAATGAGATTTAGGGCGTTTATCTGGGACATGTTCGTAGAATCGAAAGCTGCGGATTCGGGCAATACACGCATACGAGCGAGAGTACGTTGATACCGATTTTGTCTCGCAATTATTTCGTCAATACGTTCTCGTCTTTGCTTCAATTTCTTTCCTCCCTGATACCGGAACTATTGACTGCCACACATATATCCTTCCCATGTTGATTAATCTCGTTCGTTTAAATACCTTATTGCCCCCCGATTAACGGATAATAAGGTCCAAAATCCGAAGCCACGCATACTTTGCCCATCTTCTGCAGTTCTCGTTTTGTGGCTAAAATAAGGTGATCCATCCGTATTACATGGCCATCAGCGGCTGCCAGAAACGCCGCGGCGAGTGCAACATTTTTTATATTTCCACCCGCGAGTTTGAAATTATGTGCCATGAAGTTGTAATCAATATCTTCCGCACGCGTTGTTTCACTCGGCCAGATATTTTCCCAGATCCGCATCCGATCCTCTTCCTCTGGAAAAGGAAATGTGATGGTGTATGCCATCCTTCTTATGAATGCATCATCCATGTTCTGGCGTAGATTTGTTGCTAAGATGGTTATTCCCTCATGCTCTTCCATTTTCTGGAGTAGATAACCCGTCTCAATGTTGGCGTAACGATCGTGAGAATCTCGCACTTCACTGCGCTTTCCAAAAAGCGCATCTGCTTCATCGAAGAAGAGTATGGCGTTAGATGTCTCTGCTTCGTGGAAAATTCGGGCGAGATTCTTTTCCGTCTCACCGATGTATTTACTTACAACCGTCGAGAGGTCGATCTTGTAAAGATCCAATCTCAATTCTCCTGCCAGGATCTCTGCTGCCATCGTTTTGCCCGTGCCTGATGGACCGGCAAAAAGAGCGTTGATACCCTTTCCTAACGAAAGCCTCCTTCGAAACCCCCATTCGTCATAGACAAGCGTGCGAAAACGCACGCTATTGCAAAGCTCACGGAGTTGCTTCATCCTATCGGGTGGCAAAACAATGTCTTCCCATGTGAATTGAGGATTGATTTTGATGGCCAGTTCAGACAATTTTCGGTTAGATTGCAGACGACAGGCCTCATAAATATCAGCTTCAGTTACGTGTCCGTTGTCTGGATCCCGCCAATGTGCCAGATTCAATGCAGTGGCTGTAGCGTCACGGATCTGTCCTCCGCTAAACCTAAATTTGCTTGCAAGTGCCCCCAAGTCGAAATCCATCTCCAGAATTGATTCGCGGGTGAGTATGTTGTGCCACAAACTCTTGCGTTCCATGCTTGAAGGGTGGGGAAATTCGACGCGCATAAATGAAGGCATCGCCAAATCACTCGTCGGTTCCCAAGGGATCTCACCAGCGAGAAAGAAGAGTCTGTTGTTTAAATCCCACGAATTAATTAACGTCTTTAGTTGTAGCTCCCTTCCATCTAGTAATAAAGTGTCAAAAGCATCCCAATAAACAAGAGCTGATTGTAAAAGTGCTTCCCTCTCTAAAAGCATTACCGCAGTGACGAAATCGGAATTTTCAAAGCTCAAAAGACGCTTGCCGTCAACGTACATCAAAGCCAGATTCATTTCACGACAGAGAAGTTCAGCGACGGCTCTTTTCCCTACGCCGTACGGCCCTTGGAAATACAAGACCTGACTCTCCCCACGTCTTCTTTTCAAGTCCACGATTTTTCTTAAACGTTCGACCGGGTTCGACGCGATCAAAACTTCTTCATTCGTGACAGGATTGGGTGTGAGTTGAACGAAAGTCTTAATTCGCCCATCGACTTCATTAGAATCAAGCAGAAAGTTCACGATGCGTTCATCCACTTTAAGGTACTGACCAAGAAGTGGTGATTCTTGATTTGATGGATCCTGGAATTTCCGCAATATCTCATACTTCATCAACGGCGCTTCATGGGCGAATCGTTTACGTGAGATAACATTCTCTTCGATGGTTGAACACAATAACTTGAGCACCAAATCAACACTGGCGCGCTTCTTTGTCACATCGTCGTGTAAATAGGCATAAAGCCTTTCGTAACGAAGGTCCAATTCCGGTGCAAGACAAAGCAACAATACATCGACGTCGAAATCCGAGAGTTCAAATATTTGTATTAATTTGACAAGATTTAAAGAAAGGCCTTGTTTTGCACTTTGTGCCTTACGCAGCTCAATCTCTTCCTTCATACGGTTTAAAGCGTTGCGGAGTTTATCGGGCGGATGAGGCATGGGGACTTGTACCCACCGAGGCAAACCGATCGGTTGATTGACGAGGAAATCGATCTCTTCATTGGATATATATAGACCTTGAAAATCCGCTGCAGTATGTTGGATCTCACGTGCGCGCATTACTTGCAAGCGGACGAGCATATCAACTCTCTCTAACTCTGCGAGTATCAATTGCAAAGAGTTAAGAAAAGGTTTTACGGCAGTCACGATTTCCTCAGATGTTGCTTCGGTGCTTATATGCCGCCTAGTAAATGATCTATCCATCTATATACATGCCCACGAAAACCTTGGTGAGAATCCACACCGATTAAATACGGCGCGATAAACTCCCGAATCTCTCGGATGCGATTTAGATACACTCGCTTACCACTGGGTACGTGTGTGATATGCCCACGCCAAAATGAATTACCGACTTCCTCCGCTGTTTCCTCTAGCCAGAATTTGACAATAAATGCTTGTACGCTATTTTCGGGTAGATCCGCGCTTAACCCAGAAACATATGCATCTCTGACGCCCACTTGTTTGGCACAATGAGATCCCATAGCTCTTATGTAACATTCAAATGTCTTTGGAAGTGTTATCGAGATGTATATTCAGGCGTCTCAAGCCAGTAGGCAGAACGGCGTTACATTCCACCCTCTTATTTTGAGGAATAGCGAGCATGTATGTAGATTGGAGAACGAGGAAATTATCGTTATTTACTTCTGACCATTAAGTGTTTCATCAATAGTCATGATATTGTGTTGCACGCGCCCTTGAAGATCTGACAATGATATACGCAGGCGTCGTAAACATTCGATAACATTTGAAATACCGGGATCAACCTGCGCAAAATCCTGGCTTTCCAATGATCGGGGAGGCTCTGCTTCTTCTGCACAAATCTGCAAATACAGATCCTTCGTGCGTTTACAGGGTGCTACACCGAGTTCTTCGTGGAGCGATTTTTTAAGTTGATTGTACTGCCGCAACGCCATCGTACGATCACCGTAAAGATAATGCAGACGCATTAACCTGCGATGGGTGCGTTCATGAGCACGATCATGACGCAGGATCATGTTTCCATACGCCACGCCTGCATCATACTCATGATTCGCTTCGCAGAAACCCATGAGTTTATCCAACATGAGTGAGTACATGTTCCGCATACGCTCGCGTTCGAAAAGGCACCAATCAGAATACCATCCTTCCATCAAGTCTCCTCGATAAAGTTCCATTGCATTCTGTAAGGCGTGTATTCGATCTTCATCCAACTCCCAGCCCCTCATCCCCCGAGTGTTATTGAAGGCACATTCAAATTCTGCAACGTCTAGCCAAACGTTTGCTTGGGGATGGAGACGAATCCAGTCCCCTTCCAGCAATAGCAACCGACAGGCAACATCGTTCTCAATTGCATCGAGAAATGATTGTAAGTGCCATATAACCTGTCTTAAATTTCGTCGGGCGCTAGAAAGATCACTTTCAGGCCACAACAATGTCGCCAAGGATTCACGTGGGTGGGGGTGATCTCGGGTGATGAGTAAATAGCACAGTAATTCTTGTGCTTTACGCTGTTCTAATCCCATAACCTGCACATCATCACAATGAAAGCAAAGCCTACCGAAGAGACGAACTTTCAACATGAAAGCACCCCCTCCATTTGTATATTGGTATCGGATTGGGCGACGGGGATCTACGTGCCAGAAGATACTTGTCCCAGTAGCTAAGCAGGGTGCTCAATAGCTAATCTTGCGAATGCTTGCTCCCAGGAGGCTTGTTATATGAGGTGCCGAGCGAACACGCACGGCGTATGATAGATATAAAGCTTCTGGTATGCGATTGCTGTCAGGAATCTTTTTTTAAGTTGGACTGTATCGAAGTGGGAAATTAAAACCGCACCTCTCCGAATTTGAATTAAGATGCGGCGGTTTATGGCTTCCCCCTCCTAACACTCGATCCCGTTGTCGCTTGACTTAGTTTAGCACAGCCTACAAACATGGTCAATCAAAGTCGAATGTTTTTGTTAATCAAGCCTTAAGAGCGTAGGGATCGCGTAGGTTAAACGTCAGCATAGCGTCCCGCGCGACAGAAAGGGATCTCAGTATAGTAAATATGGAAGGGTAGATCTCTTCTTCTCCTCCTTAAGAGAGAGCCGGGCCCGGCGTACCCGGCTCTCATGATTCAAAATGAAATTTGGAATCGCAAGCGAGGATCGTTTATCCTCATCAATCAGCTGCTGTGTATCGCAACGGTGGATCATTATTTCGGAGGTAGCTCAAACGATTCGACCGGGACGCTCTCGACCTGTAAGTGAATAGGGCGGTCGAGTGCATCTTCCAACTGACTCTGGAGATTCTCCAGAAGGGGGGATTTCAGTTCACTGCTCGCATAAATCGTTATGGATACATCGACGACTCGCGCGTCTCCAAGTTCGATGTTTATTGTTTCCAGGGTATAACCCGCTTCTGCCTGCATTTGCTGCCTGACCGTTGCGCCGACGACTTGGCGGATGTGGGATATTTCCACCGAGTCGATAAAGACCGAAGCCAGAGGGATGCTGATGGCGATGAGCAGTAAAAGGGACGCCACTATACCGCGTTGGAGATGTCCTTTGCGCATGGCTCGCGGGGAAGGGCGGAAACCGAGTAAGAGCAAAATCACGGAGCCAGCGAGGGTTATCGCAATCAGGTTGGTGATGAATAGCAGAAATCCACCCCCGGCTGTTCGCGCCTCCCCCATGGCCAGGCCAATGCCTACGACGCCCAACGGGGGCACTAACGCTGCAGCTATAGCGACGCCTGGCAGTGCGGCGGCCACATCCTTGCGCGCGACGGCGTACGCGCCTGCGGCTCCGGAAGCAAGGGCGACCGCCAGATCAAATAGGTTGGGGTGCGTGCGCGACAAAATTTCTGCCGTCTCCGTGCGCAGCGGCGAAATCGCCGTGAGCAGGATGCTCAGTCCGATGGCCAGAGCGATCCCTTTGATCGCCGCTTCCACAGCCAAACTGAGCAATCGGACATCGCCCTGGACGATTGCCAAACTGAAGGCCAAAATCGGGGTAAACAGCGGTGCCACAAGCATCGCCCCAATAATCACCGCCGAACTGTCTTGCAGCAATCCGAAAGTGGCAATGACCGCCGAAAGCCCGATCATGATGAAGAAATCCACATCCGGACGAGCGCCTTCTCGCACCTCGCGGTATATCTCGACCTGCTCCTGGCGCCCAAGCGTCGGCACCGCGCCGAAGATTGTGTCCCAGGCCCGCTGCAGCCAAAATCGCCGCAGACCGCGGAAGCGCTTCACCATCAACACCGGCGTGGAACAGACACGCGCAACCAGTTCCGGGATCGTTCCGAATAGAACTTGATCGATCAAGCTCTCCTCAGAAGCGCCGATGAAGACCAGATCGCTCTCAGAACCCGCTTGGGCAATACCGTCGACGACGCCATCTGCCTTAACCACCTGGCGAGTAAACGGTAGTTGATCGAATTCGAACGCTTGGTCTCCCGCCTTGGATAGGCTGCTGACTTGCTCGCGCATGGTCCGGATCGTTTTATCGATCCAGGTATGGCCTCGTGCGAGTTGCTCTTCCGTAGAATCGGGGTCCGCAACGTAGACCACACTCATCGAAGCGTCGAACTCGTGTGCCAGCAGCATGGCCAAGCGTGTCGCCAGTGGGGCATGCGGACCACCCGCAGTTGGGACGAGGATTTTGTGGATGTTTAATGCAGCGGGTCCGTCAACGGCGGTTTCCATCTTGTCTCGTGCCGAATGGCGTGATGTGGCCTCCGAAACGATGGCGTCCATGTATTCGGAATGCAGCGCAGCGACCGCGACATCACAAGGCGCCCTTCGAATGACGGGATCGAGAACCCGACCCATGTGCACACCTTGTTGTTCCGTGCGCACGACCCAAGAAAGCAGGATCAGATCGCAATTCTCTTCATCGGCGGTTTCCAGGATGCCGTCGGGGATGGACCGCGCGAGACGGGTGATCGGATACGTCGGTACGTCGCTCTTTGCGGCCACCCGGGTAGACCATTGGAAAAGCGTGTTGCGTTCGCTGGCGATGCGCCCGCCCTCGGCAATCGCCAGTGGATCGGCGATTGGGATGACTTGTAATGGAATCACCTCGCCGTTCGTTTGGTGGGCAAGCGCCGTTGCCAAACCTAGGATCCAGTGCCGCTCCACGCCGGCACTGATGGGCACCAAAATTCGATAATCCCCTGCTTTTTTCTCTCTACCTGGTGCGCGACGGAAAACGAGGACTCCTTCCTGCGCTTCGATCAAGTGCATCCGGCTGTAAGCGACGTAGAGCAACAATCCCAGCGTGACCCAGATGGCATTTCCGAGCAATCCATCCCCAGGCAAGGCGATCCACATGGCGATGCAAAAAGCCAGAGCTGTCAAGGGCACCAGAGGATAAAAAGGCACACGCATTGTGCGTCGACGGTTCGGTTCCGTACGCCGGCTGATCAAAGCGGCGATGTTGAGAAGAAATGCGGAGACCAGAAAGAAGCCTGCGGCCGCGTCCAGCAGCCATTCAATGCGGACCCAAATCAATAACGGTGCAATGATGACCAGGATCAAGCCGAAGATGAGGGGCTGCACCCGGAACGGGCGTCTCAGCCAACGAAGAATTTGTGGCAGGGCGCCCTGGCGGCTGAGTGCATTCAACTGCCGTGCACCCATCACCAAACAAGCGTTCGCCGCAAAGGTGAACAGCAGGGAGGTAATCGCATGAATCAATCTACCGGGAAGAAACCCGGTTTGCTGCAAGGCGGTCGGCATCTCGCGCGATGCCAACGTCGTCATGCTCTGCGGGAGGGCTGAGGGCAGGAACTCGAACGCAATGATGGCCAAACTGCCGATCAACAGCGTGGCAAACAAACTCCTCGGAAGCCGATGCTGCGCATCCCGGATCTGACGGCGGGAAGCCATGATCGCCTCGATTGCTCCGTAGGCCACAAAGAGCCAGGCGGCAGAGCGCATGAAATCGCCCGAGATGAAATCCATCGATCCGCCGTCGACGTGCAATTTGTATTTCAGGAAAATATCAACGATCAGCACCCCGACGATCAATGCCAGGACCGTTAAAATTGGACCGAGCCACGTGCGGCGAGGGATCAGCTGGAAGATCTGGAAGACGACGAGCAGGAGCAAGAAACCCAATGCCAGTGATGTTCCGATTTCTGCCGGTAACTGTAAGAATAATGCCAGTTGGTTTGCTGCGGATTGTATGAAGCTTGCCGCCAATGCCACGCTTCCGGCGAAAATCACCCATCCGGCCATAAAGCCGCCGAGGCCTCCAAGGGTTTCGTGAATCAATGTGTACGTACCGCCGTGATCGCTGCTTCCGGCGAGGAGTTCAAGAATGTTCAATATTGTGAACGTCACGACCAGTATCGTTAACAACGTTGCGAACGGGGAGATTAGACCGACGAAGGCGACCACCCTGCCGGAGACCAAAAACGCCAACGCGAAGCTGATCACCAGTCCGCCGGATGCGACTTGCCATACCGTCGACAACTGCCGCCCCAAGCGAATTTCACCCAGAAAGTCGTCCGGTTCAACTGCCATTGAATTTGCCCATCCTTATCATGCGTACCCGATTGCCTTCGTATGGCGACGCATTCAGGCTGCTTCTCGCTCCGTTGGCTGCAGCCCGATAAGCAAGTTTCTACCCGTCAGGCCATGGGGATCGAATTTATAACCCAAGCCGCTCGCTTCGAAAGCCTGGCGGTATTGCTCGTCGGTAAATAGGACCAACTCGTGCCTCTCAACAAAATACTCTATCCCCTCCGGTCTGGCAACCAGATGGTGCATGTTCAGGATTGCAACACCGTCCTGCTCCTCACTGATGTTCATGCGGGCGATCTTGAGTTCGGGTTCATCGATAAAGAGTGCGTGTGGTCCGCCGATGACGTATGTATCCGGGCTGAGCCAGGGTTCGATGATCAGCACTCCCCCGGGAAGCAAATGGCGAGCCATGTTGTTTATCGCTTGTTTGAGTTCGGCCAGATTTTTTACGTATCCGATCGAACTGAAGAGGCAGGTCACGACGTCGAAGCGACGGCCGAGTTCAAAATCCAGCATGTTACCCTGATGAAAGGGCACTTCTGTGCAGCGTTGGCGGGCGATCGCCAGCATCTGCGGATTGAGGTCCAACCCCTCCACCTGGCAGTGCTTCTTCAGATGAAACAGATGCTGCCCCGTCCCACAGGCAACATCGAGCAGCACCGTGCCACTCGAGCGTTTATTCTTACGGATAAGCTGATGCAGTTTGTCTGCTTCCTCGCGATAATCCTTGAAGGAATAGAGCGCATCGTAGTAGTCGACCATTTTTTCGTACTGCCCTTGCATGTCCGATCACCTCTTCACACGACTACTGCATAGTGTACCCTTTTCCGCATTCATTTTATAGCCTCATGCGTCCCAGACTTCTCCGTGGATTGAAATACTGGCATGCCGTTTCGATTTTGGGGTGCATTCCATATTGTTTCACATCCTGTATAATCAAATTCCATGAGCAAAACCGACGAATCTGCGGATCGGCGCATTACTCGCGCTGCTGGCATCGTTATGATCGGCTTCGTGCTCTCCAGTCTTACGGGGCTGGTGAGTCAAGTGCTCATCACCAATGCCTTTGGCACCGGCGGCAGAGTGGATGCTTTTTACACGGCCAACCGCCTTCCGGAGACGCTCTTCAACCTGATCGCAGGCGGAGCTCTCGCATCCGCTTTCCTCCCCACGCTTACAGGTTTTCTAGCTCGAAATGATCGCAAGGGGGGCTGGCGCCTCACCTCCTCCATCGTCAATTTGATCCTCATCATACTCGGCATATTGAGTGTGGTGGCGGCCAGCATAGCTCCCTGGCTGGTGCGTACGATTCTGGCCCCGGGTTACGAGGACGTCGAAAAAATCCGTCTCACGGCTTCGCTGCTGCGTATCATGCTGCTCTCGCCGGCGATCTTCGGCCTGAGCGGCATTTTGATGGCGACGCTCAACGCCCATCAGCATTTCGCCCTGCCGGCGCTCGCTCCGGCTTGCTACCGTCTCGGACTGATCGCCGGTGTCCTATTTCTCGTGCCGTCCTTGGGGATTCACGGCCTGGCCTGGGGAACCGTTTTGGGGGCGTTGCTGCATTTGATCGTGCAGCTGCCTGCACTGCGAAGGTTGAAACCAAGCTATCAGCGCACTCTGGGGCTGGAAATGCCTGCAGTGCGCGAGGTCGGACGCTTGATGATGCCCCGCTTGCTGGGCGTGGCCGTCGTGCAGCTCAATTTTTGGGTCAACACGATCCTGGCTTCCGCTCAGCCCGTGGGCAGCCTCAGTGCGCTCACCTTCGCCTTTCAATTGATGCTCATGCCCCAGGCGGTGATCGCGCAGGCCACGGCCATCGCCGCCCTGCCTACGTTCTCGGAACAGTTCGCCAAGGGAAAAATCGAAGAGCTGCGTAGTTCGTTTTCGAACACGCTGCGCGGGGTCCTTTTTTTGGCGCTACCGGCGAGCGTGGGGTTGATTCTGCTGCGCAAGCCGATCGTTGCTTTGCTCTTCGAGCGCGGCGCGTTCGGCGCGCAATCCACCGAACAAGTCTCTTGGGCGCTGCTTTGGTGGGGCGTGGGGCTGGTGGGTCACTCGATCCTCGAAATTGTCGTGCGCGCCTTCTATGCCATGCACGACACACGCACGCCTGTCGCTGTTGGCGCGCTGATGATGGGCTTGAACGTCCTTTTCAGCCTGGCATTCTCGACGCTGTTCGAGCGCATCGGTTGGATGCCGCACGGAGGTCTGGCACTTGCAAATTCTCTCGCCACAGCGCTGGAATGTACCGCGCTGTTATGGCTGTTGCATAAGCGCCTGGGAGGTTTGGATCTGGCCCGGACGGGGCATGGAATGTTGGCCACCGTGGGCGCCTCCTTGGGTATGTCCCTCGTGCTGTGGATCTGGCTGGGACTGACGCCGAGCCGCTCGACCTGGCTGGTGGGAATTGGCGGAGCACTGGTCGGTTTTGGAGTCTACTGGCTGACGTCGCTGGCCTTGGGGTCTCCCGAAACGCGGCAACTTCCGGGAATTTTGATCGATCACAGCCGCTGAGGACGCCGCGCCTGTTCTATAGGACCACCCCCATTTGATCCAGTGATTCAAGGGCGTTTTGAGAATATTCAGCAGCATGAAGCTCTGGGGAAAGATGGCTTCCCGGGAGTACGCGGAGATCGAAATCCCTTACGTTGGGGAATTCCCGTCTGTAGTAATGCTCGAGATGTTCGCTGACATCCTCGACTCGAACACAATCCGGAAGCAACCTCCGCCAATGGAAGAAAACGTCATGCTCGCCGAGGAGGATAACTACGCTTCCTGTATAACCGTATTGCGGCCCAACGACTTTCTTGGCAACCCAACGAAGATCGTTAACGAGGCGCCTGGGCGAGCGCGTGCGCGCCAGATCCGCTGCAAATCCACGCGTCAACTGCAACCCGAAGCGCAAACTGGGCCGAAGCGTTGCGAAGCGTTTCCGATAGATGTCTCTCGTGACCCAAGCCACCTCTCGTGGCAGAAGGCCGATCATACGCAGCGTAGGGAGTAAATCCAGCCCCGCGGTACACAAGGCGATCACACAATCGACCATGTCGGGCACCATCTCGGCGACGCGCAACGCTTCGGCACCGCCGTGGGACCACCCAACAATGGTCACTTGGAAGTGTTTCTTGGCCGAGATGGGATCTTCGAACAGGTTACCCAGCGCCTCTTGGCGCAGAATTTGGATCAACGCGGCCGCTTTCATCGGATCGCCGCCGATGGGCGGATCAATGTCGACGCTCCATAAAACCCCGGCCCGGCTTCTTCGTACGATCGCGGTATGCAACTCACGAGCGGCGTCTGCCGGCTGCATGTGCCCCGGCAGATATACGACGAGATTGCCTTCTAGCTTGTTTTCAGATTTGTTTTTCAACCGTCTTGCGTCATCGCGTGCGTCGATGACGTAACGACTGTATCCCACCTTTTCGCCGTCGACAAAGACGTCGCTTCGCGTTAGTTTCTTTTGCATCCCATTCAGTATCCGTGCCCTCGTGCGTCAAGTGTCGATACTTCAACTCTCATCATCGTCGATGGAGTCTCTTTCAACGTAGCCTTCCGTTTCGTCGGGCACCAATTGGCGCAGCTTCAACTGCGCCTCTTCGAGCAATTCGTTGCACCGTGCAGAAAGGGTCTGGCCGCGTTCGAACAGCGCAAGGGCTTTCTCCAACGGTAAATCTGCAGTTTGTAATTGCTCGACGATCGATTCCAATTCTTCAAACGCCTCTTCGTAGCTCAACTGATCCGCAGGCTTTACTTTTGCCATTTTCCTCCCCTGAGTCGAATCATCGCCATAACTGCACCCGTTTACATTTTATACTAGAATGACTGCTCGATGTAGAATCGTAAAGTAATCTCTTCGCAGTGTTTTACCCTCACAAACAACTGCCCACCACAAACTTGCACTACGTTGGCTCATGCACCCACTGCTTTTTCCCATTCCAGAGAACGTCTGCCCAACGGCGCGGAATGTATCAGAGATATATACCCACGCGGGGTTACGGTCTTTCGGCCGGCCCATTGGCCTTCCTGGATAAACTATCGAAGAAGGGCTTTTTCGTATCCAGATAGGACCACAGCAATTACGTCCAGATCAATCTCTCATCGGGGAGTTGCCTCGACACGAGATTGCTCGAAGTCCTCGGGAAACGATCCACGCTAGATCATAGCTGGAAACAACAAAGGCTGGTCGATTGAGTCTTTGGTTTTCCTTGGGTGTGTGTTTGTTGGATTCTGGAAAATGAATCAGTTCACAATTGCTTTACTTAACCTGCGAATTACACATGAACGCATTGAAGGAAAAACACATCGAGTTGACGCATTTTTCAGGCCGAGGCTTATCCAACCCAGCCCCAGAGGATGAATTGTCCAGCCAGGAATAGATTGAACGTTAAAAATGTATACGTGACCACACGCCTCGCACTCGCTTGATGGGCATACTGCGCCAGAATAATAAAGGCTGGAAACAACACGATCGCAAAACGCGCTTGGCCGGATAATGGTTGACCAATTCGTGTTTGGGACAGGCTGAATAAAAGAAATCCCCAATGATATACCGCTAAGCTGGAAGGCAATTTCTTGATTACGGCTATACCGGCCAGCAACATGCCAACGACTACAAAGAGATCTACAAATTCAATAAACGATGCATCATGTTGAATCACGCGCGTAATGGTTTGTGTGATCCCCACCCAAGGTAATACAGGAATCCGATGCCAGTAGGTTGATTGAACTTCCATCAAACCGGGAAGGTTCTGGCTTGATCTCCATAGTGTTAGTCCAACAAACATAATTAGCGGCATCATGCAGGAGAGTAAAGGCTTGAGGTTCTTCTTAAGCGGCTTCCGTCTATAATTCGTGAACCATTCAACTAGAATTACCGCTGAGAGTATCACCCCATTAAGACGTGTAAAGGTTGCCAGCATCGATGTTGCGCCTGCTAAAAGCCATCTGCCTTTCCGTGAGCTCCATAGTGTTGTCAATGCAAGAAGCAGGAAGAGCGATTCGGAGTAGGGGACGAAGAGGAAAAAAGAAGTTGGAAACCAGAGAAAGATAAGAAGCGCATTCCTTGCAAAATTCTCCCCGTACCCTTCATCTAACAACAAGTTGTAGGCAACAATCAGAGCAAACAAACATGTGAGGTTGGCAATCAGAAACGAACCAAGTAAATAATTCTCGCCAATCGGTTTAGAAATCCATCGGGTAAGCAATGGGAATAAAGGAAAGAAAGGTGAAAGTGCAGGATGAGAGTATCCGTTTTTGGCAATTCTTAAAAAATGAATTACATCAAATCTCTGCCAAACACCGAGAAATGCTCCCGCGGCCCCGTCCGTAACCGGGGAGACGCCAAAATATGGCCTGAGAACAGGATCTTCTGTATGCGGGACAAAATCCAAGAAGTACAGAAGTAACCCAATGGCAGAAAGCAATATCCTCTGAGCGAGGAAGAGTAAGGTTGGATAGTGCCAAATCGGTTTATGGGTAGATTTCGAGAATTCATTCAAGAGATATATACTTCTCCGCTGATGAGTAAGATGTCGGCGCTTTAAAAATCATCAATGTGTGTCCAAATTGCCCCTGAAAGGACTTCAATACACATCTAAATACGGGCGTCCCAATTCAAGAAATGGCAGTGCGCGAATCCGTATGATTTCATCGTCTTAAAGACATCGCGGCCGCGCCTTAGCATAGCATACAACTTCAAACATGAGTATTCGAGCAATCAGAGGGAAGAAAAACTGGCCCGCAGGAGAAAATAACGGTTCACAATGCTGCACTTTCTCGACGGCGCATGATGCCGCCGCTTCGGGAATTTTGCACGCCCTTTCGTAGTTTCAGCCTAACGCGCATCACCTTTGGCGTCAGCGGACATAGGGGAAACCTGTTCCGTCGTGGCGGAAATTTCTCCATCCTGGAGGCGCAGATTCAACTCATCACCAGCAGAGACTTGCCGCGTCGAACGGACCACCTTATCGTCAGCGGCGCGCCGGACGATGGCATAGCCTCGCGACAAAATGGATTCGGGTCCCACGGCGAGAAGCGTGTTCAAGGCACCTTTCACCGAAGCCTGTCGCAGCGCCAAGCCATAACGCATCGCGGCCAGTGTTCGAGCGCTCAATTCGTCCACTCGCTGCCGTGCGCCATCGATCTTTGCCCGGGGGGATGCGAGCCGCAGCGATTGCGTGAGGTTGGAAAGCTTGTCCCGTAGGTCCAAAAGTCGCTCGCCAAAGACTTGCCCAAGTTCGAGAAGAAGATCGTGCAGCGCTTGGGCCAAGGTCTGACGGTCCGGGGTCGCTATCTCTGCGGCAGCCGAAGGTGTTGGGGCATGCACGTCCGCGACGAGATCGGCAATGACGATGTCCGAAGCGTGTCCAATCCCGGCGACCACTGGAACCTGTGAGGATGCGATTGCATGCGCCACGCTTTCGTCGTTGAACGCCCACAGGTCTTCAATCGAGCCGCCGCCGCGCACGAGTAAAATGACGTCCACCCGTCCGTACTGGTTCAACGCCTGCAGTGCGTCGACGATCCCCGCAGGCGCTTCGTCTCCCTGGACGGGGGTTGGCGATAGGATTACCGTGGTGAGTGGGAAGCGCCGGCGAAGGACGTTGAGCACGTCCTGTAGCGCCGCCCCCGTCGGCGAGGTCACGACTCCCAGACGTTCCGGCCAGGGCGGGAGCTCTCGCTTGCGCGAGGCGTCGAACAGGCCTTCGGATTCCAACTTTGCTTTGAGACGCAGGAAGCGCTGATACAACGCACCTTCGCCCGCTTTCTGCAACCCGTCTGCATACAGTTGATATTGTCCCCCGGCCTCGTAGACGCTGATGTGGCCGTGGACTTCGATCGAGTCGCCGTCCTGGGGAAGATAGGTCTGTGCGGAAACCTCGGAGCGCCACATGACGCAGCGGAGCGAAGCAAGCTCGTCTTTGAGGGTGAAATAGAGGTGGCCAGAGGTGGGTCGAGATACGTTCGAGACCTCTCCAGAGATCCAGATATCCCCAAGGCGGTAATCACTCTCTAGAGATTGACGGATGTAGCGCGTCAGATCGGCTACGGTCCAGATCTGTGATTCAAGGCCGAAGAGCGAGAATTGTTTCACGCGCGAAGCATACCGAACGGTCGTCTGGCTGTCAACCCATGCGGGTATAATGTGCGATAGACGTGAAAGGTCGGTGTGAACATGGCAGAAAGCAGCCTGGAGAGTCAAATCGGGGAGAGCCTGCGGCGGCGCAAATTAACCCTGGCGACCGCCGAATCCTGCACGGCGGGTTTGATCGCACACCGCATCACAGACGTGCCCGGTTCGTCCGATTATTTTTTAGGCGGCATCGTGGCCTACGCCAATGAGACCAAGATGCGGTTGCTGGACGTGAGCCAGGAAGTACTCGATCAAGAGGGCGCGGTCAGTGAAGAGACGGCACGAGAGATGGCGCGTGGCGCGCGACGGGTACTGGATGCCGACATCGGCTTGTCCGTGACGGGGATCGCGGGTCCGGGCGGTGGAACGGAAGAGAAGCCGGTTGGATTGACCTTTGTCGGGGTCAGCGGACCGAAAGGCACGCGTGTGGAACGCCATGTTTGGGACGGCGACCGCGCGGCGAATAAAGCGCAGTCCGCCACGGCGGCATTGCGTCTGTTGTGCGATTACCTGGAGGAATTAGAATGAGTATTCCCATCGCCGTCGAAGCAAAATTTGAAACCGACGGGTCGATTCGTCCATTGGCTTTTATATGGAAGGACGAACGCGTAGCCATCGCCTCGCTTGGGCGACGGTGGGAGCAAGATGGGGAGGTCCATTTCCTGGTGATGTCCGCAGACGAGAAGGTGTACGAACTGGCGTTCCGTCAAACGGATTCCGTATGGCTTTTATACCGCCGGCCCGAGGATCTCGGCGGCAAACACTTGCGGGTGTGAGTGACGGGAATTATTTAGGGCGTCATCCATCGGTTGGGCCGGTATCTCGAGGCACGGATAGGGGCCGGCGGCGATCGTGGGCTTGAGATTTCTAAACGAACCATAAACCAAACGACCCCGTCATGGGATTTTCGGATGACGGGGTCGGATTATATGGAATACTGATTGCCGGCCGTGGGCCGCTGGTCAACTCAAGTAATCGCGCAGTTGGCGTGAGCGACGAGGGTGTCGCAACCTGCGCAGTGCTTTCCCTTCGATCTGCCGTATGCGTTCTCGCGTCAAGCCGAATTTTTGCCCCACTTCTTCCAGTGTGTACGGTCTGCCGTTGTGCAAGCCGAAGCGAAGCCGCAGGATCCGTGCTTCACGCGGGCTGAGTGTGCTGAGAACTTCCTCGACCTTCTCGCGCAGTAGGTTTTGATATGCGCTCTGCGTGGGTGTCGGGGTAGTGTCGTCCTCGACAAAGGACCCGAGTTCTGTGTCTTCTTCCTCCCCGACCGGGCTTTCCAGCGAGAGGGGTCTCCATGAGACGCGCATCATCCACTGCACCTTGCGTGGATCGACATTGAGCACCCGGGCGATTTCCTCGGGTGTCGGTTTTCGCCCCAACTCTTGTTCGAGTTGGCGGGCCACTTTATACAGTCGGCGGATGCGATCGGACATGTGGACGGGGACGCGAATCGTACGGCCCTGATCCGCGATGGCGCGGGTGATCGTTTGGCGAATCCACCAGGTGGCGTAGGTGCTGAAGCGATATCCGCGGTGATAATCGAATTTTTCCACCGCCTTCATCAAACCCAGGTTGCCCTCCTGGATCAGATCGAGGAACGGCACGCCTCGTCCCATGTAGCGTTTGGCGATACTGACCACGAGGCGCGTGTTGGCTTTAATCAGGTGATCGCGGGCAGCCAGGGCATCTTGAACGTGCGCCTGGAGTTCGCTGCGTTTTTTTGCGCTGCATTTACCGTTGGATTTGATCAAGCGCTCTTCGGCTTCGTTTCCCCGCTCGATGCGTTTGGCCAAGTCGACCTCTTCCTCCGTGTTGAGGAGAGGGACGCGTGCCATTTCCTTTAAATAAAGGCCCACGGTGTCGTCACTCGAGATTGCGCTGAGATCAACCCCGTGGTTGCCGTCTACAGACGTTTCCTGGTGAAAATGCTCCGGAACTTGGGTCTGTTCTTCGAATACTTCGATTCCAGCGCTTTGGAAAAAAGCCTGCAATCGTTCGATGCGCTCTTCGATGTCTTCTGCTTCAGGAAAAACGCGGAAAATATCACGCATGGTGATATATCCTTGGAAGTCTCCCTTTTCAAGCAGAGCGGCGAAGGCTTCTCGTTTTTCCCACCGATCCTTTGATACACTCATGGATGCCCTCCTGGCGGCAGTACAGGAGAAGAACTTATCGGCTTGATGTGTGTTAGGACAACCTCACGTCGTTTATGACTTTGGCAGCAATGCTTTCAACACTTCGAAGCGAGGATCGATCTCGTCTTGGTGATGATCGCATTGCTTGTCGGTGATCAATTTTCCACAAATCGGGCAGAGGCCCTTGCATTCCGGACGACAAAGCGGTTGAATCGGAACGTCCAACAAAAGATATTCACGCAGCACGGGCGTCAGGTCGAGAATCGCGGTTTCGGGGATGGCGAGTAAAGGATCATCTGCGCGACTGGCAGGGTAGACGAAAAGATCCTCGAAGAGGGCGGTGAGATTTTGATCGTAAGAACTCAAACAGCGCACACATTCGAGCCTCAATTTTCCCTGCAGCGACCCTTCGACCAAGATGCCCAAGCTCGTCCGCGTGAGATTGAGTGAACCTTGAAGCGTATTCACCTTCAAGTCTTCGCCGAGTTGAACGCTGTCGACGTTATATTCAACGTTGCGGCTGCAGCCGATGCTCTCATTCAACAAGAACCCGACATTAAGCCGCAACGGATGACGAAGGTTCAGTTGTGCACCACCTTGCAAACGAAATACCAAAAAAGCTCCCGCATTATAACATAAGTAGCAATCGAGGTCAAGCCATCTCACTAATACTAAACATAACAAGGTGTTTTTTGAGAAATATACCCCAGATATGGGATATATAAAACAGATAACCCCTATATATGGCGGTTTAGTACTGTTCGAGTAGCCAAAAATCCTGGAGTGTGGCACATGTCATCCTTGTTGATCGCAAGCAATAATCCCGGAAAGCTGCGCGAATTGCGTGCGTTGCTTGGACATCTGTCCCTTTCACTCGTCGAACCCGCGGCACTCAATCTCGACTTGCACGTGGATGAAACTGGCGAGGACTACGCCGCAAATGCCAAAAAGAAGGCGTTGACCTTCGCACGCGCCTCGAGTCTCTACGCGCTCGCCGATGATAGCGGGTTGGAGGTCGAAGCTTTGGACGGTGCGCCTGGAAAATACTCCGCTCGCATCGCTGAAGGGTCGGACGCCGATCGGCGACGCTACCTGCTCCAGTTACTGCAATCTCACCCCAGACCGTGGCGGGCTCGTTTTCGCTGCACCCTTGCCCTCGCTGATCCCGCAGGGACAATCAATGTTGCCACAGGGACATGCCCGGGCGAGATCATCCCCGAGGAGCGGGGCGAGCACGGTTTCGGATACGACCCCATATTCTTGGTGCAAGACACAGACCAAACGATGGCGGAATTGGGTGTGCGCCAGAAGAATCGGGTCAGTCACCGCGCCAATGCGATGCGCGAAATGCTGCCGATCTTGAAACGAAGATTGGGGATTTGACAGGCGTGTTTGTGCCGGAACCTCGTTCCGGGATCACTCCTGCGCTTCGAGCCAGCGTTCGGTCATCATCGCTGCCGCACAGCCCTGTCCGACTGATGTGGCGATCTGGCGGAACACGGGATCTTGAATCTCGCCCGCGGCGAATACCCCCGCAACGCTGGTCATCATCCGCTCGTCGGTGAGTAGATATCCGATTTCGTCCATCTCCACCTGACCCTTTAACAGATCGGAGTTGGGATAGTGGCCGATGAAGATAAAAACGCCGTCCGTTTCCAACTCACTTGTAGCGTCCGATTTCACGTTGCGCACGCGAACTTTTTGCACCTTGCCGTTCCCCTGAATCTCCTCGACCACCGTGTCCCAGACGAAGCTGATTTTTTCGTTTGCGAAGGCACGCCGTTTCAGCGCCTCGCCTGCTCGAAGTTCGTCGCGCCGATGGATGACCCGCACTCGATTCGCGAAACGGGTGAGGAATAATCCTTCTTCCAAGGCGCTGTCTCCACCACCGACCACGACGACGTCTTTATCGCGGAAGAAAAAGCCGTCGCACGTCGCACAGAACGACACGCCGCGCCCGATCATTTCTTCTTCCCCAGGCACGCCAAGCCGTTTGGGTGAAGCGCCTACGCACACGATGACGGCGTCCGCTTCATACTCTTCTTCGAGCGTTTTAATGCGGAAGGGGGACCCCTGTTTGAAATCGACCTCGGTTACCTCGTCCATCACGAATCGCGCCCCGAACCGTTCGGCCTGTTTCTGCATCAGTTCCACCAATTCCGGTCCCGTGGTACCCTCGGGAAAGCCGGGATAATTCTCAACCTCGTTGGTGATTGATATCTGACCGCCCAACAGGCTGCCGGTAATCACGAGGGGCTCCAATCTGGCTCGCGCCGTGTAGAGTGCCGCGGTCAGACCTGCAGGTCCCGATCCGATGATGATGACTTTTTCCTTCTGCATTCGTTCCTCGCTTTGTCGGTTGTAGTATGGCTAATATCTACAGCATACCAGCAAAATCTACAAAATCCTCAAGAACCCAATTTCACACAGTACCGCTAGGACTTGTTTTCCATAGATCAGACGTGCGGAGTGGTCGAGATCTTACCCGGCTCTAGCATACGGAGCTATTCTCCTGGACTTTCGCCGTTTCCAGCAGGCGCTCAGTACACGAAACCCGGTTTGTGCAAGCGTTCGGCGCTTTCGTCGGTAAGCGGTACGTAGACGGTAATGCACGTGCCCCGGCCCTCGGTAGATTCGATGTGCAGCACACCGTTGACCAACTCGGCGCGTTCGCGCATGTTGACGATGCCCAGACTACCGCGTTGTTCGTAATTGGCATCGACGGCGCCCACGTTGAAACCTACGCCATCGTCCTCCACTTCGAGGACAAACATATCCTCACGCCGCTCGAGACGCACCCAGATATGCTCCGCCTCTGCATGTTTGCGGGCGTTGTTGACCGCCTCTTCGGCGATATAGAACACGACCCCCTGGCTGGCCATTTCCATATCTTCGGCCACCTCGTGGTCCGCAGTGATGATGATGTTCTGCCCGTGGGTCTCGCGCATTTTCTCCGCCAACTGCATGAGCGCCGCGACCATCCCCTGTGATTCTAGGATCAACGGCCGCAGTGTGAAAAGCATGTGCCGGATTTCCTTCGTCGTGCGCCGTGCCATATCCTCTACCTTGTAGAGTTCTTCGGAGGCAGCCTGGGGATCGCGCTCCATCAAACGCCGGGCGAAGTTGACCCGCATGGCGATGGCAGCGATGGTTTGCGTCGGACCGTCGTGTAAATCACGCGCCAATTTCTTGCGTGCTTCCTCCTGGATTTCCGTGATGCGTTCCTTCTCCTGTTCCAGATCCCGGTAAAGACGTGCGTTCTGGAGTGCAATCATCGCTTGTTGCGCGATCGCCCAGAGGATTTCGACTCGCTCTGCGGTGAAGTAATGCGGTTGGCGATGAGCAAAGAGAAGTACGCCGTAAGTTTCCAATCCCGCTGAAAGCGGAATGCTCAAAACCACCTGGCGGCCGTGCAGGCCGACCAAGCGCTGCAATTCCGGGTCTTCGCTCGGGTTGCGAGTCAGGCGCGGTTCCCCGCTGATCAAGGTGCGATCCAGGACACCCTGCTCCCCGGGAAAAGTGATGCGGCGATCGGCGTGGGTAAGACCACGATCGGAGGCGACGTGCATTTCTCCGTTCGTGAACAGCAGCAAAGCGCTGACCAAATCCGTCGTCTCGGAGTCGATGTCGGCCAAAGATTGAGCGCTGATATCGAGGGCCATGTCGAGAACACGCTCGTAATTCAAGGTCGAACTCAGTTCCGCGGCCATCGAAAAGACCGCACGTGCACGCTCGCGTTCACGTTCCCGTACCTGGCTCAAGCTCAACCCTTCTTCGTGTCCGATTTGCTCTGCAATCGTGTGAACTCGCTTCGCAAGCCAGCCCAGTATGTAGGAGCAGATTAAGATAACGATCCCGAGCAGCGTGAGAATGGGCCAATCTTGAGCGACATCGGTATTCGAAACCACGCTCTCGACGACGTAGGTCAAAAACCCAGAGATGGTCATTGCAAGCGACGGCATCAACCCGTAGGCCAGCGCGACTCTCGTGGAGCCGATCAACAGACTCCACCAAAGTGGACTGTCCAATCTCCCGGAGAGGACAATGCAGCTCACCGCGAAACCCGTCTCAACCGCCGCGGCGACGGCTTCAAGCCAACGTGGCCGCCAACCTCCGACCCGAACCAGGCTGGTCAGCAACGTGAAAAGCAACCAGCCAGTGAACAGGATGATCAGCGTTTCAGTGAGAATTCCGTTGAATCCGGCAACGAGCGGCAGCGCGGTGAGGAATAAACCGCGCGTGCTGAAAATCACCCAGTCGATCGAATCCAACGGGTAGGGATCGCGCACTCTGAACATATTTCCAATGATAAACCCTTCAGGGATGGTTGCAAAATAACCCTAGAGTAAGGTCGCGCGGACAATTGAGTGAGAGGGGCAAATTCCCGTACAGCCCCGGGATCATGTACGTATCGGTGTTCAGCGCACTTCCTTGTCTGTGTATCGTGGAGAACAGCATTGTGTTTTGTTCAGCCGTGATTTCGTCTCAGCAGACTCGAAATCATGCCCTTGCGGGGAGCAAACAGGAAGACCACGCCAAAGATGAGAGTCGCTACCAATACAATTGCCGATCCGGAGACGATGTCCGCGTAATACGAGAGATACAAACCCACCAGTGAGGAGAGCACACCGATGCATGCAGAAAGAAGCATCATCACTGGCAGACGGCGCGCTAGCAAGAGTGCGGCCGATGCAGGCGTGACGAGCATGGCTAAAACCAGGGCTACGCCTACCGCCTGGAGTGAAATCACGATCACGATGGCCAACAACACGAGCAGCAGGTTTTGCAGAAAGGTCACGGGGAGGCGCAGTGTCGCGGCCAGAACGGGATCGAACGATAGCACCAGAAATTCCTTGTAAAAGGCGAAGATCGCCAACATGACGACCATGCCCAAACCGAACATCAAACGGATGTCCGCAGTCGATACGCCCAACAGGTTGCCAAAGAGGATGTGGGCGAGGTCGACGGCATAACTCCGCTGCATTGAAATTAACGCCACGCCGAGGGCAAACGCTCCGGCGAAAACCACACCGATCGCTGCGTCTTCTTTGATATCCGCGCGCCGTCCGATGGCGCCGATCGACAATGCGGCAACGACACCGATGATGAGTGCTCCGACGGGAAGTGGCCAACCGATCATGAAAGCGATGACCACTCCCGGCAGGATGATGTGCGCCAGCGCATCTCCGAGGAAGGCCATTCCTCGCAGGACGACGTACGTTCCCAGAATCGGGCAGGCCACGCCGACGATCAAGGAAGCCCACAGGCCGCGCAACATGAACTCGTAGCGAAATGGCTCGATCAACCACTGTATCCACTCAGCCACGTTCCGCCTCCGCATCGTCGCCGCAGCAAGGTTCTGCAAGGACCATCGTGCCTCCCGCTTCCGGTAGATCGTGAACGTGTCCCCCGTACGCTTCCAACAAATGCGGACGGATGAACACTTCAGCAGGGACTCCGTAAGCGATCAGACGACGGTTGAGCAGCATCACTCGGTCGAATCGTTCGTTCGCCAGACTGAGGTCGTGTGTAGAAACGAGTATGGCCACACTGCTCGCTTTCAATTCATGCAGCATGGATATAATCACTTCCTGGCTGGAAATATCGAGCCCGGTAAAGGGTTCGTCGAGCAAGATGATTTCCGCTTCCTGCGCGAGTGCTTGGGCCAAAAACACTCGCTGCTGCTGGCCGCCGGACAATTCGCCGATTTGTCGATCGGCGTATTCGGTCATGCCGACGCGCTCGATCGCCCGGCGTATGAACGACCAATCCTTCTTGCTCGGCCAGCGGAAGGGGCCGATCTTGCGAATGCGGCCCATCATGACCACCTCGGCCACGGTCACGGGAAAACTCCAATCCACCTGACTGCGCTGCGGGACGTAAGCGATGCAAACGTGTCCGCCGGGTCGGTGGCCGAACACGTGTACGCTTCCCTTGTCGGGTTTCAAAATACCCACCACGATTTTCAAGAGGGTGGTTTTTCCGGCACCATTGGGGCCGACAATGGCGACGAGTTCACCGGCCTCGATCTTTGCGGTCACGTCCTGCAGAATTGCATTGCCATCATACTCGAGTTGTATGTTATCCAGGGACAACGCCGGGGCTTCTCGATCGTGGCTCGGTGGACGAGTTATGAGTTGAGCCATGTTCACCTCACTTTAAAGCCTTGACGATGGCGTCTACATCGTACCGCATGAAGAGCAGGTATGTATCCGCCGGCCCGCCCGGTTCGCTCAGGGAACCTGTGTAAAGCGGAACCAAGTCAACTCCGGTGTCCTGGGCGATCAGTGCAGTAAGCTGCTGGTTGGCCGTAATGCCTACAAATAGGGCCGGAATTCCCTCGGCCTTAATCTTATCATTTAGTTTCGCAAGCTCTCGTGGGGATGGCTCCGCAGCCGTGCTGTATGCCGGGATTGCCGCTCCAACCATTTCGAAGCCGTAGCGCCGGGCGAAGTAGCCGAAGACCAGGTGATCGGTTACCAATTTTCGATTCCCCTCCGGGACTTCTGCAACCTTTTGGACGATCCAATCGTTCAGTTCCGCCAAGGCTTCGTTATACCGGCGTGCATTCTCGCGGTAGTCTTCCCGATGCTCTACGTCCAAAGCGCCTAAAATCTGCGCGCTATTTTCCGCCCAAATCATGACGTTTAACGGATCGAACCAGACATGCGGGTCGGTGCCCGCCTGTTTATCGAGCACTCCAGAATCTTGAGCGGTAGTAAATTGCCGCAATTCAATGTCCTCTGAAAGGGAGATGATGGGCACATCCCCGGAAACCTGCGAGAGGGTTTGATAGAGGAATTCCTCTAAGCCGGCGCCGTTGAGTATGATCGCATGCGCTTGGGTCATGGCGCGCAGATCTCCCGGCGAGGCTTGAAAGGTATGCGGGTCAGCACCGGCCGGGATGAGCGTGACGACTTCGATTGTCTCTCCACCCACGTTTTGTACCACGTCGGCGACGATGTCGGTCGTAATCACGAGACGTAATTTCTCATCCTCCTGGAGATCGGCAGGTGCCAGGTCAGTCAGCGGGGTTAACAAAGCTTCGATGCTGCGAGATCCTTCGTGGGGCAATCCACGAGCGCAGCCTGCCAGAATGGCTGCGTAGATGATCAACGTCGTGGAGAAGTGAGTCTTCCATTTGCGGTACGACACGATAACCGAACCTCTTTTCGAAACCCGCTTCATTCGTCGGCCTCGGATTTCGATGGGTGTTTGACCGACATGCGCAGCTAGTGGATAGACGCAGCGCATCAATGACAGATCAGTATCGGCGTCCGGCTCTTACGCAGAACCTGATCGACGACGCTGCCAACCATGACTTCCTTGACGGGCGCAGCACCGTATCCCCCCATGACGATCAATTCGCTGTGGTCCTCGTCGGCCGTGTGCAAGATCGCATCCGAAGGATCGCCCACCTCCATCACGTAGTGGGCATGTACCTCCTGGTGTTTTAAGTACGTTTGGACGCGATGCATCGTCTTACCGCTCTCGATTTTTTCATCGTCGACGACGACCACCGTGATGGGGATTTTCCAGCACAAAGCCAGATAGGCGCTGACGAACATTGCTTCATCCGCTTTAGGGCTTCCGTCGTACGCCAACAAACCCCGGTTCAACGCGGAGACCACCTGAGGTACGGCCAGTATCGGTCTCGGGCAATTGCGCACGAGTTTGCTGAATCCGGAGCTCAGCCTGGAGGTTGGCCTCGGCTCCGGGGGATAAGCTAGATTGACGATCACGAGATCGTTGAAGCGCGATCTTTCGTGCAGCCTTTCGGAAACGTCGCCTACACCGAAATTAAGAGTACCTTCGATCCCTGCCTGTGCGCAGCGTTGTTTGAAGGTTTGACGAACCGATTGAACCGCATCACTTTCTAAGGCGGCTTTGGAAGGAAGCACATGCAGCCCATTGATCCGCGCGCCTTCTCGCTTCGCCACTTGCAACGCTTGCTCGAGGGCGTTCCATTGATCGTCGCTGCCGCCGACGCCCACGAGAATATCGGCGAACAACGGACCCACTTTGCCATTGTCTAAAAGCCTATCGCGGCGCAGCTCCGGTCTTAGTCTGAAGCGCGGCTTGTTGGTGGTGATCAAGCAGCGGATTCTCTCCAGGATCTTCGTGAACCAGCTTTTAGTTTGCGTGTCCACGTTTTCCGCCAAATCTTCAGCGGCGATCTCCGGACGAATTTCCTGTCCAAAGTCTTCGGCGAGAATAGCCCGGTGTTCGGAGATCCATAGATACAGGTCGGTTTCCGTTCGTCCGGGGAAGTCCCGCAAGATCCCTCGCTCGCGGATGATCTCCACGATCGGCAGGTAATATTCTTCGTACCAATGGAGGACTGCTTCGTCGTAGGGAACGTCGCGCTGTTGGTCCAGACCCATGAAGTAATGATGGACCTGAATGTGTTCTTCGAGGCGGCGATACTGGCCGGGAACGGTGAGGATGAAGTTCACGCCGGGAAGCAGACGGTCGATCTTTGTATGTTCGAGAAATTCTGCGTATTCGGACTTGAGAATGAGATCGTCAGGCTGATCGTCCGGCGAGAGCGGGACTTTGGTGTGCACCTCGGTCACGTAGGCCTGGATGTGGTGGGCTCCCAGTTGGCGCGCGACCGAGACGCGGTGGTTGCCGTCGTGTACGAAAAACGCGTCACCGACCTGATACACTTCGATGGGCGGCAGCCCTGTGGGCTCGGTCACTGCAACTTGGACCCGAGTCCAGCGATCTTTATCGCTGTCGCGGCGGGGTAAAAAGCTGCGCGTGAAATCGGAATAGCGGTCGACACTGCCGACGATCGCATCCAGGGGAATGTTCCGCAGTTCTGTCCCGGCTTCTTCGACGGCGCGTAACTTCTTTCGCACCTCGTCGTATGAAAGCAGGTCAGCCGATTTTCCAGTGAATCGGGCGACGATTTGTTCCATGGATGCCCTCCGCCGTGCCCGGCGGAAATCTTGGATGGCCGACACGATGCTCAACGTTCACTCCTTCGGGATCGACTTAAATATCATTCATGCCAATTCACGATTCTACCTAAAAAAAGATCGTTCCTGAATACACTTACGATCCTAAACCTCACTACTCGCGTTCGATCTACGTGAACCATCCCTTCGTCTCTCAGAACTGATCGACGTCGATATACATACTATCTCGCAGGGAGTCTCTAGGTTCCGAGATCGTAATTACGGCGTTGGAGTAGGTGTTGCTGTGGAAGCTATCGGCAGCGTTGGTGTCGCCGTCGCGATCAGGGCTCCATGCAGCCACCCCACGCTGCCATCGGATGTGCGTACGGGCCACCAGAGCACACCGTTTACCTCGACGGGGTCGCCGATGATACGCACCTCGTCACCGTCACGCAGAAATCCTGTGATATCGCCGGCCGGAGCGTCCCGCAGATATCCCCCTAAATCGCCGGTCTGGATCACGATGGCCAGCGGCGGCAGCGGTGTGGAGGTCGCCGTGAAAGTTGGCGTTACGGTTGGGGTTGAGGACACCGTCGGCGTAGCGCTGGGCGTGAAGGTGGCCGTAATCGTTGGCGTGCCGGAAGGGGTCGATGTGAATGTTGGGGTTGCCGTCGGCGTGGGCAGCGAAGCCATGACGGAGTAACCCAGTCCCAGGGCGCTGACCAGTGCGACCAATCCAATGAGTACGATCGCCGTGGCGATGGAGTGACTGTATCCCGTCAGTGGGCGAAAGCCTAACGCCACGAATGTCCCCACGCTGGCGACGACCGCCCAGGTGAGGTGAAGGCCGAACAAAAGCAGCGCATCCTGAGACAATTCAGGATTGCCCTGCACCAAACCGATGGCGGCGGCGCCCAAGGGTAAAACCAGTTCGTAGGCCACTGCCGTGCTGGCCAACAACGACACCTGCTGGGTACGACCGACGGAGAGCGACATTAAAACCGCACCGACGAGGAGCAGTCCGAGGTCGACCAGATTCAGTGAGGCGTGTTCGAGTGCAAGTAAGACCCCCGATGAAAGCGAAGAAGTTATCATTCCGCTCAAGCCGGCCACCAGGCTCAATAAGATCAGTGCCACGGCCAAAGCGGCGAACATGCGCAGGAAAAAGCGCGGCGAACCCGAAACAGCGGCCAGGGCCAATCCTGCGATGGGTGCCATACGTGGGGTTGCCAATGCGCCGGCGATCAAGAGCGCGTTTTGATCCAGACTGAATCCCAAGCCGATCAGCAATCCGGCGAGAATCGAATAGAGAAAGAGGTCGACGCTGGGTGAGACGGTGTGTGCTAAATTTTCGAGAAAGACTTCACGCTCATCCGCACGCAGCTGTGTGAGCATACGGCGGGCACGTCGGCGTCTTGCGGGGGATAAATCTTCCGGATCGTTGAGGGGTTCTGTTGGTTGTATGCTCATCGGCGTAAGCTGGCGACCAGTCGTATCGGATTATCGAGTAAATCGAGAGCAGAAAGCACGTCGGGGGCCACAATGTCTGCGGCGTTCAATGCCTCCACGGCAAGACCTTCTTGAGAAAGCACACAAATCCCGATCGCCGCTTCTCGCAGCATCCCGCTATCGTTTGCGCCTTGCCCCAAGGCGACCACGCGGGAAGGTCCCAATTGGCGTACGTACTTGGCTTTTGCTTCCGCTTCTCCACCTGGTGGGATACGTACTGCGTTCAAGCCTAATTGGCGGTCGATGCTTTCCTGTCGGCCGTGCGTATCTGCGGTCAAGAGGTGGATTTCCAGCCGGTCGATCAGGGATGTCAAGACTTTGACCACACCGTCCGTCAAACGACCATCGAGCGCCAGTGTGCCGTTAACGTCGGAAACCAGATGGTCGATCTGAACCTGCCCCCTTCCGGGAATGTTGAGTTCGATCATGCCTCCCTCGGCAGGTGCATTTTGATTCGCAGGCACAAGCACGCAAATCTCCATACACCGTCCGCATTATAGCACTGTGTAGACGGGGTGAAAATCCAACCCACATACTTTTATGCTAGAATGACGCCGGCGAGCGGCTGGATGGTCGAGCGTGCAGCAACCAGACTTATCGAAGAGGGTGAAAACGTGGCGCAATTGTTGACATTTCTCAAAGCGGACGCCGTGCTACGCAAGAACGTCGGCGCAGCGATCGTGAAAGAGCTTTTAGCGAACAAAGATCTGGACATCCTTTCGTTTGAAACACGCCAGGTGGACGCCGCGCTCTCGGCCGAGCATTATGCGCACGTCGCGGATCGGCCTTTTTACCCCTGGCTAGAGCATTACGTCACGGCTTGTCCTGTGTACGTGATGCTCATCGAAGTCGAGGACGACGCGGCCGTCGAGCGACTGCGGGCATTCCTGGGAAAGACGCAGGCGCACGAAGCTGCGCCCGAAACGATCCGCGGCCGCTTTGGAATTTACGCCGGTGTAAACTGCGTCCATCTCTCGGACAGCATCGAGAGCGGCCGGCGGGAGACGGATTTGTGGAAGGCAAAGTTGGGAATCCGGAAGGGCCAATTCGATCTAACGCCCGAAGAATTTGCCCAGCGATACGACCCCTCGCTTCCCAATCACACCCAAGAATTGCGCGAAATCTGCAGACAGGTGGCTGAAGCCGGCACTGCCAGCGACGGCCAGAGGGAGCAAATTCGTCGTTATCTCAAGCAAGAGAACCCGGACATCAGCCCCGAGCAGCTCGAGGCGTTGTTGAAAATTGTCGTGGGAAGCGCGCTGTAACGGAAGGAAATGTCTTGCAGGATGCCTGCGTTTCCATTAAACTCCTAGTACAAAAGGGCGCGTAGCTCAGCTGGTTAGAGCGCACGGTTCACATCCGTGAGGTCGATGGTTCGAGTCCATTCGCGCCCACTCAAACGACCAACGCCAGGATACCGCGTTGGTTTTCGTTTTAAGCCCCATCCGCGGTTCTTGAGCAGGAAGATAAAGCCGACGTTTCGAATCCATTCGCGCCAGGTTATCTTTCAATGTCACAATCGAGACAGAACGGTGAATCTGGTGTTAATCACAGTGTCAACTATTGTGCTATCTTCAGGCTGGCCGAATCGCGAGTCTGCGCACATATAATTTACGTAATGAGTCGATGTGTCCGGAGTACATTACTGGACGTGCCGGTTCAAGATCAAAGGATCGAGAGATGGAAGCGAAAGCCAGCGAGAGACCGAAAGCGAGATTGTTCTACCTGGACAATTTCAGGATCTACCTCACCATTCTGGTGATCCTGCACCACACCGCGATCGCCTACGGCGGCAGCGGCGATTGGGCGATCAAGGATCCGGCCGTCGATGAGTTCAGCCCCATTTTGCTCACATTCTTCACCGCGGTGAACCAGTCTTATTTCATGTCGGCTTTCTTTTTAATGGCGGGCTACTTCACGCCTCGATCGCTGGAGCGTAAAGGTGCAGCGTCTTTCGTTTGGGATCGCTTCATCCGTTTGGGAGTTCCTATCCTCGTATTCAGCACCCTGATCATAAACATCAACCAATTGGTCTTGGGCGTTTGGTGGTTAGGCATTCCCTTTAAATGGAACTTCACCTATGAAGTGGGACACTTGTGGTTCCTCCAGGCGTTGCTCATCTTCGCCCTGATTTACGTGGTTTATCGCCTTTGGTCGGACAGAACGCCAAACCAACAGCGTTTTCGATTCTTTCCGGATCGATTTCCTTCCGATCGCAGTATGGTTCTCAGCATCATCGTCCTGTCCGCACTGACGTTCATCGTGCGTATCGGTTATCCGGTCGGTAAGTGGGTGGCGCCCGGTTTCCAGTTCGCCCATTTTGTCCATTACACGTTTGCTTTCTTTGTTGGCATTCTCGCATACCGCGGTGACTGGCTCAACCGCTTGGGCAGGGAACAAGCTCGCCGCTGGGGGTCGGTTGCCTTGATCATACTGCCTTTATTCTTCGTGATCGCCATTCTGGGTGGAGCGTTAGAGAGCGATGCTGCCCTCGAGAAATTTCTGGGCGGCATGCACTGGCAATCCCTGGTCTACGCAACTTGGGAATCGATCCTGTTCATCGCTGCCCTGACGTTCCTGTTGTATTTCTTCCGCCAGCGTTTCAACGACACGAGCCCTCTGCTAAAATCGATGGCCGCCAGCGTCTACACCGTTTACATCATCCACCAGACAATATTGTTCACCTTGAACGTTTTGTTCCTTTCGGTGCCGACCCCGACGATCTTGAAATTCGTGGCCGTGTCGCTGATCGCAGTGCCATCCTGTTTCGTACTGGCGGCGTTGATCCGCAAGATTCCGTACACGAAAAGGGTCCTGGGGTAGGGATTTTCAGAGATGAGTGATGATGGTTTTTTCTAGACGAGCTCGTCTTTCCCTCTCCGCATCACCCCCTCACCCCGATCGAGAGACGAGCACTCCCATAAGCAGCGATCGTAGAATTTCATCTATGCATGCGATATTTGGGTTAAAATAGATATGCTGCTAGAGCAAACATGGAGGGGTTGGACAAGATGATTGATATCTGGGGGACCTTTCTATTCGGCTGGCCGTTGATGATCCTGGCGCTGCTCCTGAGCGCTTTGGGTGTGTTTCAAAAGAGGCCGCTGCTTGCGTTATTGGGTGCCGTCTTTGCCCTTCCATTCACGATCACCATGCTGGCGACACGATCCGTTGGCTTGTTTGCCATCATCATTCCGATTTGCATGTTTGCCGCGTTGGGGGCCGTGGCGATGGAAATTTCCAAGTGGGCTTGGATCCTTCTGATTCCAGTCCTGGGGTTGTTGCTTTGGATCGCGGTGAACCTCTACCCGATCTTATAGGCCACAACATGACCTAAGAAGAATCTTATCTTTTCGGTGAGGTTTACAAGCGCGCGCTTAGCTCCGGTGGTCAGAATCCGATTCGAATTATAATTAGCGCTCCGCGATCGTGGGGCAAATAGAACTACATTCAAGGGGTGAACGGCGATCCCGGCCGATGATCACCGAGCTTCAAGTTAAACGATCGACCGTCGTTTACGGCTCGCCAAAGGAAGAGTGAACTCAGACACACATGCTGACATTCAAGGACGGCGATCTATATTTCGAGGGCCAATCCCTGCCGGAACTGGTTAAAAACTGCGCCTCTCCATTTTTCCTGTTCAGTGAACCACTCCTCCGGGAGAATTTTCAAAATCTGCAACGCGGGGCTGCAAGCGCGTCGAATTTGGTGCGGATTCGCTACTGTGCGAAAACGAACAACGAACCCGCTGTTTTGAAAATCCTTCAACGCCTCGGCAGCGATGTCATGGTCTCCCATCTTGCAGAAGCCGAATTGGCGTTGAGCTGCGGCTTCGAACCCGGGCAAATTGCCTTCCAACGCCCGGTTTTATCCGCAGACGAAATCCGTGACGCCATCGACCTGGGCGTGCGTTTTGTTCATGCGTTTCGCATGGACGACATTTCACTGCTGGCCCAGTTGGCGATGGAAGAGAACGTACAGCTGCGGATCTCGCTGCGGTTGTGTAACGGATCTCGCCTCGGCACGTTCTCTCCGCTCGCATTTCTCTCCCACCGGTTGGGATTTGACTCCGCTGAAATCCTCGATGCGGTTGAGAAGATCCAAGACAGCGAGTCCTTGTCGTTGGTAGCGATCAATTTCTACCGCGGCAGCCAGATCGATAGCCCGAAGAAGTATCGGCCGTTGATCCGCCGCGCGGTGAGATTGGCGAAGCGCATCTACGTTCGTTACAACGTCGAGCTGGAAGAGATCAACCTGGGAGGGGGTTTGCCCTCGTTCTCGTCGCGAAGAATGGGGATCCGAGCCATGAAAGCCCACGTACGAGCAGATTGGCCGTTGGATCGTGCACGGGACTCGCTGGAGGGGTACGCGTCGGCTTTATCCCACTCGTTCGACCGAGAACTCCAGGCGATTGGCTTGCCGTACCGGCCTGCAATGGCGTTGGAACCCGGTCGATCGATCGTCGCAGATACGGGAATCTTGATCGCCCGAGTTCGCGCCAGCGATGGACGCTGGCTTTTTATGGACGCCAGCCGGAATTACCTCGGTGAGAGTTCTTTCTTCCTCTGCCGTCGAATACTTCCGTTGCAGGCGCGCGGCGATGGGACTGGTTTTTACCATCTCTCCGGAAGCACGCTGAACACGATGGATATCATCGATTTCTGGCGTCGTATTCCGACGAGCCGGCCCGGGGACTACCTCGTCTTCTGCGCTGCGGGTGCTTACACGATTTCACGCGCCACCCGCTACGCCGGCTTGTCGCCAGCCGTCTATTGGATCGACGCCGAGGGTGGGTTGAGCCTGACGAGAGCGGCGGAAGACGTCGGCGTGCTTCAGTCCACTTCGAAGCCCATCTCCGCTCTGCGGCCAACTCATGAGTGAACGCGGACCCGCTCTCGTGACCGGCGCCTGTGGTTTTCTCGGCCGGCATCTCGTGCGCGCATTGCTGCAGCAGGGTCGGACAGTGACCGCGGCGGTCCGAAATTCCCGCCACATGGCGGATTTCCATCATCCGAATCTCGAGATCGTAGAACTCCCCGATTTCGGGCGGATTAACAGCGAGATCGTGCTGCAGGAAAACCTGAGTCTCTTTCACCTGGCGAGCACACGGGCCAAGACGGGAATCAAAACTGCGCAATTTCAAACGGTCAACGTGGATGCAACGCTGGCTTTGGCCGAGACGGCACGTAAAGCGCAGGTGCACAGGCTCGTTTACGTATCCACGGCGCTGATTTTCGCCGGCGAGGGGGAGCAGATTGCCCGCGAAGTCGATTTGGACCCACAAAGGAAGTTCGACAATCCCTATCTGCAGTCCCGCCAGGATGCCATGCTTGCCCTGCAGCCGCTGGCTAGCCGGGGCCTCGATCTCGTTTGTGTGTGCCCGTCGATCGTGTTTGGACCCGATCATCCCGAACATCCCAACCGCATCACGCAGCAGATGCGCCGTCTCTTGCGCACCGGGATCGACGTCGTCGTGGGCGACGGTGATCGAGCGCGCGACCTGGTTTACGTCGACGACGTCGTGGCGGGAGTGCTCGCGGCGGAACGGAGCGCCGCGAGCGGTGAAGTTTTCATCCTGGGTGGTGAGGCCTTGTCCCATCGCAAATTCAACACCCTGGTGCTCGAAATGGCCGGGCGCAGACGGCGGCTGCGGGAATCGATTCCTGTCAACGTGGCACAGAAAGCAGCCGCGCTTGCCGACTTTGTATGCAGGAGCGGGAACGGATTCGGTTACTCGACAGCCTTGCAGTCTCTGACCCGCGGATGGGTATTCAACTCTCGAAAGGCGGTCGATGAGCTTGCTTATTCGCCGCGGTCGCTGGAGGCTGGGATTCGAGCCACGTTGAACTGGCTCGAAAAAGGAACGCAGGACCGTGTCTGAGCGCCACCCTGACCCTCAGTCCGCCGCGGAGGATGAGCGTAAACTCCTACGCGAGCATTGGGATCGAATCGCCCGGGATATGCCCGACCTGCTGCCGGCCGCCTCGACGCGCTACTACCGGCAGATGGAGATCGCATTGATCCAGCGTCACGTCGGCGATCTGCGCGGCAAAAAGGTCTTGAAACTTGACCTGTGGAACGAGGCCGTCAACACACGCATCCTGAACTGGATGACAGAAAACGGCGCCTGGACCTGCGGGTTGGACATCAGCCATCATACGGCCGTGCGAGCCGAACGCAACGCGCGCGATCACACGCAGAAACCGAGATTCTTACAGGCGGAGATTCGGGGGCTTCCCTTTCCGGATGACACGTTCGACTTCGTCTACACCATGGGAACGATCGAACACATCGACGATCAAGTGCTTTCGCTGCGCGAGATCGAGCGTGTGCTCAAAGCCGGGGGGATCGCCATCGTCGGCGTACCGCATAAATGGGATTTGTTTTTGCGGCCGCTGATTGTTTATGCTTTGACGTTGATCGGGAAGTATCTCTACGCGCCCGAGAAGTCCATGAGCGCCGGGGAGCTGCGGCGTGCGGTCAAGCAAAGCGGATTGCAGGTAAGGACTCGCACGGGTCTGCTGCTCATGCCGGGGATTCTACGCATGGCCGATCTGTTCTGTCTCAGCAGGGGAATCCCGCTGCAGCAACTGACCCCTGTGTTGCTTTGGCCCTTCGAGCAGCTCGAACGGCGTTGGTCGTGGGCACGCAAACTCGGCTATTTACTCACTCTCGTCGTTGAAAAGCCTGCAGAGTAGTTCCTTCGTTCATATCGATATTACCGCGGCGAGAGCCGGTTTGACGGGAATCGAACAGCTCCCGGGTATTTCCATCCGGGAGCTGTGAGTGAATCGAGGTTGGATTACTGGTCGTCTTGCTGTTCCTGGTTCGAGGATAAGACGGGAAGGTACTCGGCGAGGGTTTTCTTGAGATCCTGCATGGTGAAGGGTTTCGCCAGAAAACCGTCCGCACCGGCCCGGAGGGCGGCTTCGCGGTCTTCCGGGCGTGCCTTGGCACTGACGATGTGGATAGGTATCCGTTTATCTCTGGAGTTCTCTCGCAGCCAGCGCAGGAGCGTCAGGCCGTCGACCTCGGGCATCATGACGTCGAGCAGAATCAGATCTGGCGTTGTCTCTTGCATGACCAGCATTGCTTCCATCGCGTTGCAGGCGATATGCGCTTCGATGCCCATCGGTGTGAGGGCTTCTTTGATCACTTCGGCATACGCTTTTTCGTCATCGATGAGAAGAATGACGGGTTTCGCCATGGAGATTCCTTTCTGCAACCTGCACCGTTCCTGATCGAGAACGACTATTCAACTGCGTTCGATACCGTCGCGATGCGACCGGTGTGAACTTGTTTTGCGGACTTTTCCTGCCAACGAGATCCGGCACATCGAGTCTACTGTACCATAATTCCGTGTCGCAGCGCGACACCCGGGAAGCAGAAACGAGCCCCCGTTGCCTGGTTCAAAGTTTATGCAATCTTGATATTATACGCAATGAGGGATTTTTCCCATGGACCGTACACTCAACCCGCGGGAGCGCTATCTCCACGCAACTTGCGCCGCTGAAACAGTGCGATGCCTGAAACGAAAACCACAACGGAGAGCAGCAGTGTTGCGCTGAGACGGAACGAAACGTGGGAGAGGCCGGCGCCGTCGTTCAGAATTTGCTGTAGCGCAAGCAATCCGGGCGTCGCCGGGAAGAAATCGAACAGAGAGATCGAATGTCCCAGTATGGTGAACAGGTCCGTCGAAGGCACGGGGAAAAATGCCCCCGAGATGAATACGCCCAACATCGTCACCGTGCTTCCCAAGTTGACCGCCTGGCTGTCGTTTTCCACGAAGCAGCCCACGATCAATCCGATACCGATCGCTGAGAGGCTGATGGCCAGACAAACGCCCAAGGCCAGGGGCAGGGAGCCGTTGTTGTGGTAACCCAGCGCCAACGCGACCAGGAAAATGGTTAACACCAGGATCACGGCGACCGCCAATTGTGCGAGCGTGATACCGAGTAGAAATTCCCACGAACGAACGCGGCTCAAGCGTAGGCGCCGCAGCGTTCCCCAGCGCGACTCCCGTCCGACGAGCATGGCGGTTTGGGGGATGAGCATCAACAAGGCGAACACCATCATCCCGGGTGCATAGTAGTCGAATTCGTTCAACGGTCCGCCGGGTGCGTAGCGCGCTTCGACGATTTCCAATGGGACCGTACGCCCGGCGATCCGGTCGGCGTGCTGGTACAAGATTTCGTCCAGGATCACGCTCACGCGATAGAAGCGTGGGTTCAGCGCGTCGCCGTGCACCGTCGTCTCGAGATCCCCGTCGGTTTCCACTTCGAGAAACGCTGCGATCCGGCGGTCTTGAAGGGCAGCTTGCACCTCGCCTTCATCGTCTACCGTCTTCACCTCGAAGAGCGGACTTCCGTCCGGATAACTGGCAGCACGCAGCGCTTCGATGAGTCCTGCATCCCCGCGGTCGCTGACAGACACCCAGATCTTATGCGTCCCTTGATAGGGTGCGCTGTAGGCAAAAGCCGCGATCCCCACGAATGTCAGCGGGATGAGCAGGATCAGCGCCAACAGGCTGGGCTCACGTAAAATCTCGCGTAGGAATTTGCGGGCGATCTGAACGACTTTCACGATCGCAATCTCCGTCCGGTCAATTGGATGAAAACGTCCTCGAGGGTGTTTTCCCGCAAGCGTATTTCGCCGACCGGGACGTTTTGTCCCTCCAGGGCTTCTATGATCGCGGCCAGTTTCCCCACGGCGTTGAGGGCGCGTACGGTGACCTGCTTGTTTTCAAAGTCGAGGTGGACGGCGTCCACGATTGGCTTCAAGGCCTTTTCGACGGCTGATTTTCGGTCGGCGTCGATCTGCGTAGTGATTTCGATATCCACCACATCTCCCTCGCCGACGCGTCGTTTCAGAGCCCCAGGGGTGTCAAGTTCCAGAAGGCGCCCGCGATCGACGATCGCCACCCTGTCGGCGAGACGATCGGCTTCATCCATGTTGTGAGTGGTGAGGATGATCGTTTTCGAGCGCGCCAGCGCCTGGATGTACCGGCGCACTTTCACCCGACTCTGCGGATCGAGCCCCGCGCCGGGTTCGTCCAGGATCACGATCTGCGGATCGTGGACCAGGGCGAGGGCCAAATTGAGGCGCCGCTGCATGCCGCCGGAAAGGGCACGCGCCTGGACGTCTTGTTTCTCGATCAGGTCAAGGTCCTCGAGCAGTTGTCGGCTGCGTTCTGTTGCAGTTTCGCGAGGCAAGGCGTACATCTCTCCCATGAACTGCAGCTGCTCGCGGCAAGTCAGGCGCTGCCACACCACGATGTCCTGCGGGCAGACGCCCAGGCGCGCCCGTAGTTGTTCATCCCGGCTGGAAACGGCGTCGCCGTCGATGCTGACCGTACCGGAGTCAGGCTCGAGCAACCCGCAGATCATGTTGATCGAGGTCGTCTTACCGGCGCCGTTGGGGCCCAGGAATCCGAAGACCTCACCACGATGAACTTCGATGCTGAGATCGTCCACGGCGAGCAGATCGCCATAGCGTTTGGTCAATCCCTCTGCTTTGAGAACCACTTCGCTCATGTCAAAACCTTTCCGTCAACGTGAAAATCGACTCCATCAGGCCAGCTTCATTCTGCGGCGGCGAAAGAGCAAGACGCCCAGGACGTAGATGCCGATGGAGAGTAGCGTCAGCGCCGCCAATTCGAAGATCAGATCGTCCACACCTGCGCCGAGGACGGTCACCTGCCGTATTGCCGCCGCGGCGTGGGTCGTGGGCAGGAAGTCGTACGGCTGAATCACGCGCCCGCTCCAGGTGAAGAGAGGAATTTCGGGCATGGGATACAGGGCGTCCGAGAGGAACACCAGCGGCACCAGCACCGCCGAGGCCAGATTCGTAGCGTCGGCCGGCGTGCGCGAGAAGCAGGCCACGAGCAGCCCCAACCCGATCGCCGAGAGGTTGAAGAGCAGGCAGATGAGGACGATCAAAGCCAGGGAGCCGTGGTTGCTGAAGCCCATCAGCAGCGCCGCACCCAGCGTGATGGGGACTTGGATCAGGGCAACGACCATCATTGCCAGGGTGACCCCGGAGAGCAGTTCGAAGGCGCGCAGGCGGGTGAGGCGCAGGCGGCGCAGCGTGCCGCCTAAATCCTCGCGCACCATAAACTCCGCGGCGATGAGCGTACTGAAGGCGATACCGAAGACGATCACACCGCCGACCCCGAAATCGAAATCCGACATCGTGCCCGTGCCGGGAACGAAGCGGTAGCGCACGTCGATGCTTTCCTCCCAGCCGGCCGCCTGCAGTGCGAACTGGCGCAGGAAGCCGCCGAGCAGGCTGCGGGCGAAGACATACTCGTCCGCTTCTGGTGCGCCGACGAGCGTAATTTCTGCCGCCGAACTGCCATCCCCGGCCACAAAATCCTGCAGGACCGCGCTGAAATCGGCCGGGATGACGACGAGCAGTGAGGCCTTGTGTTCGCGCAGCGCGATTTCGGCCGCCGATCGTTCGGCGACCTCCTTAACGTCGAATAACGGCTGTCCTTCGTATTCGGCGTCCTGCAGAAGGCGGATGAAGGCCCGTCCCGCGTTCGACGATTCGGCGCCAGCAGCTCCGGTGCCCGTGTCGTGGTTCAACACCAGGACGGAAATGTACTTCGATAATCCCTCGCTCGTCTGGCCGAAGGAGACGTAGTAGAAGCCGACGAGCAGCGCCGGGAAGACCAGCATCAAGGCCACGGTCATGCGCTCGCGCAGCAGTTCGCGCAGCGTCTTGCGCGTCACGGACAGGGTTTTCATGTCCCCGACTCCTGCGTTCTTCCCTCTGCGCCCTCGACCATGATTCCCCCCAGGATGAGATCGAGCAGCGCTTCGACGACGCGTTCAAAGGGCACCTCCTCATCCGACACGCGCAGGTAGCGGTTGAGATAGGGCAACAGCTGGCTGTCGCCGACGGCGATCAGGGTGGCGTTGATCAGGCGCGCCGTTGCTTCCAGATCAACGTCCTGGCGCACTTCACCGCGCGCCACGGCCTGCGCCAGCATCTCCGTTACGATGGCCAGCATCGTCTCGGCGATCGGCTCCACGCATTGTGGATAAAATGCTTCGTCGCCCTGGTAGGCGGCGCGCACGAAGAATTGCACCAGACCGGCTTGCGTCTCGCTCCATTCCAAACCGCCCTGGAGATAGCCTGCTAGCGCTTCACGCAGCGGTATGGCGACGAGGTAGGGCTGGAAGGCCGCGAACATGTCCAGCACGTAGCGGGTGCAAATTTCGACGGTGAATGCCAGCAGGTTGTCGCGTTTGCCGAAGTAGTTGTAGAGCGAGCCGATGGAAATTCCGGCGCGGGCGGCGACGCGTTTGACGTTGATTTCAGTCGGCCCGACCTCGACGGCCTCGTCGAGGACGGCCTGCAGGATGGCCTGCTGGCGCTGCGGATCGAGGCGCCGGAAGGTACGCGTGACCAGCCCGGCCTCTTCCAGGGCCAGGATGTGGGTGTGGATCGCCGTCCATTCCGGGAATTCGAGCATATATGAACCTTAGGTTCATATTATATATAAATAAAGTTCAATTTACAAGTGTAAACAGATGTTGGATTCAATCACTACTGATCAGATATCGTACGACGTGACAGGCTGCCTATGCCTCCAACCCAAAGCGTCCCATCCGATCCGATCGCGATCGTAGTAACAAAATTGCTTGCCAGGCCATCGTTGGTTGTATAGGTCGTCCATTCGATTCCGTTAAAATACGATAATCCCTCATCCGTTCCAAACCACATTGCTCCGTTCATGCCTGCCTCGATGGATCCGACATTGTTGCTTGCCAAGCCATCATTTGTCGTGTAGGCGATCCAATTTTCACCATCGAAGCTCGATATCCCTTGGTCGTTCTTGAGCCACAACGTTCCTTTTGATCCCACGGCGATGGAATAAATCGAATTTCCAAGCAAACCGTTCTCTATTGGGTAGGTAGACCATTTCATGCCGTTAAAGTGCGATACGACGACGGGCCAGGAAGAAACCCATAGCGCTCCCTCAGGTCCTACAGCGATGGATGTGACCTTGTTTCCTGCAAGACCATCATCCGTTGTATAGCTGGTCCACGCCTCGCCGTCAAAGCGCGATACCCCCTCAGTGGTTCCGAACCACAGTGCTCCCTCTGGTCCCACAGCGATGGATGTGACCCGGTTTCCTGCCAGGCCATCTTCCGTTGTGTAGCTGGTCCACATCTCGCCGTCAAAGCGGGACAACCCTTCGGAGGTTCCGAACCATACATCTCCCTTTGATTCCACGGAAATAAAGGAGACACCATCATTCACCAAGCCATCTTCCGTTGTGTAGGTCGTCCAGCGCTCGCCATCAAAACGCGAGGCGCCATACATACTTCCGATCCACACCGTGCCATCGGGCTCCACCGTCAAAGCGGAGATCCAATGATCTGCCAAACCGTCGTCGGTGGTGTAGGTAGACCATTGCTTGCCGTCAAAGCGCGATACACCGACAGGCCAGGCAGCGATCCACAGGGTCCCATCTGGCGCTACCACCATAGGCGCGTTGAAAAAACCCACTGGAGGATCATCGGTTTTGAAGGTGGACCATTCTGTGCCGTCAAAGCGAGATATGCCACCATGGGTGCCAAACCACAGCGCGCCATCTGGTCCTTCAACGATGGAGGAGATGCCATTGTGCGCGAGTCCGTCGTCGGTTGTGTACGTGGTCCACTCATCACCATAGAAGCGTGATGCTCCGTCTTTTGTTCCAATCCACACGGCTCCGTCTGAACCCACCGCGATGGCATTAACCTGGTTGCTTCTCAGAATATCCTCATAGGTGCTGTAGAAGTGTATGACTTGTTCTCCGTAGCGTAACGCCCCGATATTGTTCCCAACCCACAACGTCCCGTCCGGTTCTAGCGCCATCGATCGAATTCCATGACCTATCATCGTACAGTATCGACACGCTTCCCAGTACAGATAGGTGGTCCATGTCTCACCATCGAAGCGCAATATGCTTGCCGCAATTCCGAGCCACACGTCTCCATTCGGTCCCAGCGCGAGCGAGATGTCATCATAATGTGCGGAGGCATTTATGACCGAATCTGTTTCTGAAGACTCGGATCTTGCGGGGTACCCCACCCCATCTGTAAAGGTGGTCCATTCTTGACCGTCAAAGCGCGATGCACCTTCTTCGCTCGAGAACCACATTGACCCATCTGGCCCGGCAACAATGGACGTGATAACGTCTCCTGCCAGACCATCGTCGCTCGTGTAGGCCGTCCACGCTTCGCCGTCGAAGCGCAAGGCACCTTTATCGGTGCCAAACCACAGGGAACCATCCGGACCCAGGGCGGCAGAAGAGGCGATGTTGTAATCCAGTTTGTCTTTTACGGGATATTTTACGAATGTGCCACGTTTGGTATCCCAGCGCGTGACGCCTTCGGATGTTGCTGCCCAGAGATATCCGGCCTCATCAAAGACCAGGGCTTCCACACAGTTGCTGTTGTGATACGTGACCCACTCGGGGTTCGTTTGCGGCGGTGTGAGTGTTGTGGATGAGCTGCATGCCACCAGAAAATGGGCAACGATCAAGAGTAGTGAGAATCTGTTACGGCTTGAACGTTTGTTCACTTGCCAACTCCTTCTATCGGTTTCGGGATCCGCAAACCTAAATCTAGTTAGCGGACACATTTCGCGGATAACCCAGGAGCCAGGTTTCTTTGAGAACCAACGCAGCCGCATAAAAATCGAGGCCAGCGAGTCCTAGGAATTTCCGCACTGCGTATTGTAGTCTGCCTTGCCGGATTTATTTGTACGGACAACCTACGCTTCATATTCGGGAAGTCATCGGTTTTGAAACGGCCAGCCGCAAGGCTGTGCGTAAGCATGTGTTAGCGGTGGGGAGGAGGAGAGAGCAATAGTGTGATATGGGAAGATAACGGAGGTGCGTCCTTCGACTCATGACCTAGACTCGAAAGCGCAGCATCGCGTGTCTCATTCTTTCATCCTGAGCGGAGCGAGATGCAAAGCATCGAGCGAAGTCGAAGGACGCCCACGTCCCGCCTGCGTGACGGCTGCGTCACGCGGAGATAGCCCCGTTGTTCGTACAATAAATGGAATCAATCCATCAGAAGGGATGAAGCGAATGTCCCTTCGGTGAGGACGTGCATGCTATCCGAACCCACGGTCGTCTGCCGGGACTGCAGTCTCTCCCAGACGCTGGCGCAGGGTGCCGGCCAGGGAATGCGCTGCGGCCGCTGCGGCGGCGAGCTCGTCCCGGCCGCTGTGCGCTGGATCGGCCAAGAAGCAGATGCGGGCCAGTTCCCGTTTCCATCCGCTGTCTCGTCCAACCCGCCCTGCGTCGCCGAACTGCTCCTGCCGGCGCACAACGAGGTGGACGAGGAGGCGGTGGGGCAGTTTCTGAGTTCGCTGCCGCTCCCGCTGGCGCTGGAAATGTACGCCGCGGGTGACCGCCGGGTGATGCTCGTTCGCGGCCGACGGAAGGACCTGCGCTTCCTGGCGGGGAAGATCCAGACGCTGTGGCCCAGCGCCGTGCTGCGCCTGCTCGATAGCGACCCGGTCGGAGAATGCAGTGTCACGATCGCGACCGCTGTTCGCTGTGATTTCTCGTTTCGATTGAAGGAAGCCTGCTACCTGCCGATCCGCATGTGGAAAACGTTCCTGCATGGCGATCCGGTGCACTCGCTGCTGGCGGCGATGCTCGGGCTCGAACCCCACGAGCGCATCTGGCTGCAGGTTTTTCTGGCACGCAAGGGGGAACCGGCCTGGTTGCCGACGATTCAGCGCCGGCTCAAACTCGAGTTTCAACGCGGGTACGCCGTCGACGAAGGCGGCACGCTCGCCTCACGAACGCCCGCTTTCGGCCAATCGCCACTGCCGCAAAACGTTGCCTGGGCAAACGGGATCGCCTACCTGGTGCTCATTCTGTTCGCCTTCGTCATGGCGGTGCTCGCCATCCAGGGGAAATGGCTTTCTTTCGCCCTCTTTTCTATCTCCGGCATTTCCCTCGGAGGGCTGCTCTGGCGTTTCCTCGGCCAGTCAGACGATCCGTGGCACGGCGCAGACCTGTCGCTCGTGCGGCAGAAAGTCATCTGTCAAGACACGTTCTACCAGGCGGTGGTGCGGGCCAGTGTTTGGGCGAAGTCTCCTGGGGAGGCCCGCATCCTCGCCGAGCGGCTCGAGGCTGCGGTGGCGCAATATGCCGTAGCAGGCGGAAATCGTTTCGCGATTGTGTTGGATCCGTTCGAGGGACAGGGCTCGTGGCCGGAGGCGCACGGTGTGTCTGACGATACGTGGACGTGGCTCGGCCCGGACGAAATCGCCGGGCTCTGGCATCCGCCGATCGTCAACGATCGACTCTCCCCGGGACTGGTTCCGGTGCGGGGCGTGGAAATCCGATCGCCTGATCCGGAGGACGTACGGGGGTTCTACAAAATCGGGACCTACTTCACGGCGGATGGGGCCAAGAAAGCGGTCCACATCTCTTCCACGGCGTTGAAGCACAACATTTTCTGCATCGGCAAACCGGATGCGGGCAAATCGACGTTGATGCTGCATCTTTCACGAGCGGCGATGGTGGATCGGGATCGGCCGGCATTGATCCTGATCGATCCGCACGGCGATCTGGTCAGCGAGTTTCTGGGCACACTCGATCCCCCGGACGTGGATCGGGTTCGGATTTTCGACATTACCGATAAGGAATTCGCCTATACGCTGAACCCGCTCGACGTCCATCGAGAGGGATGGGGTGTCATCGAGGTCACGAATTCGATCGTCGACATCGGTCAGGCGTTATGGACGAGGTACTGGGGCCCGAGGATGCAGATTCCGCTCAAGCGCGGTGTTCACCTCCTCACGGCCGCCAACGAGCTTCGTCCCAAGGAGGCGTGTTTGGGGCTTTCCCAACTGGCGGCCGTGCTGAATGCGGATGCGGGTGTGCGCAGGAGATTCATCGCCCAAGATTTAGACGGTAGCGCTCACAAACAAGTGCTTGCGAAATATTTTATGCACGACTATGAGGAACTCACGCGCAATTTTCGGGAACAGGTGATTCAACCCGTTCTATCGAAAGCACATCGTTTTGAGGAAGAGCCGATGCTGCCGATATTTAGCTGCCCCGAATCGAAGTTGAACATCGGCGAGATCGTGCGGGATCGTAACGTTCTGGTGATCAATACTGGTAAAAACAAGTACGGATCTGAAGTAAGTGACTTTGTAGGTTCGTTGATGATCAACATCGTGCTCATGGAATTGATCCGACAGGGAGAAAGAGCTTTCCACAGCCGTGTGCCGGTTCTGATCGTGATTGACGAATTTCAGACTTTCACGGGCGTTAGCTGGGAAGATCTCATCCAACAGATGCGAAAGTATGGCGGCCGCATGATACTCGGTACGCAATCCATGGCCAGCCTGCGAAAACAGAATCCTGAAATCCCGGAGATCATTCTCAGCGGTGTGTATTCCCTGTTTGCTTTCACGATGAACGGGGAGGATGCCGCGTACATATCGAAAAATGAACTCAGTGGTGAGAAGGGTGGACCCAGCGCGGATACGCTGATCAGCCTCGAGCCGCACAAGGCGTATGTGCGTCTCGAACGGCATTCTGGCGGGCTAAGTCGCCCCTTCTATTTTGAGAGTGAACCTCCTCCTGAGTTTGATAGACTCCTTGCCGATCGCATTTGTCAATTACGCGCCAACTACAGTCTTCCTTACGAGGTTGCTTTACGAAATGCACTTGGAATGCTTTCCATTTTTAACGAAAATGGGTGGTCGATCGGTAGGGTAAGATCTCGTACGCCTCGAACTCATGGCATGCTGAACTCAGACTCGTCGCGGGCATCCAATATTTTGTTGTCCGAATTAGAGCCCAACATGATCCGAGATGGTTTGCAGAATGTGGAACTTCCCGGGCATCTACGTGTGAACGGTGGGGAGAACCCTCGAGAATCCAGACAGTTACGGGTGGATGATGAGATTGGGGCCGAGGAGTGGAGGGATTTCATATCGGAGTTTGAAGAGCCATTGAAGAACCTGGGTGACGCAGGGGAGGAGCCGAAATCTTCTTTAATGAAGAAAGGTTGATCGTATGTCAACGATGGAACGCATGCGGAAATCTAAAATGATTGTGTAGTTGGATTAACGTGAGGTTTACAGCGCTAGTGTGATATCTGGGATGAAAGCCTGGAAAACGGCACGGAAATCTGGGTCGTTGCGTTAATCAAGGTGGCCTTTTTTATTGGTAGCCGGGACGATTTTCATAGTTCCGAATATGGGGATGTAAGAGGAAATGGGTGAGATACAGGAAGATATGAATGTCGATGATACGGATCGTCTATCCACGCAAGAAACCGGTGCGTGTGACGAAGTTGTTGACGGGATCGTGTGCGGTTTGGAGGCAGGAAGGGAGGATATGCAGGCGGAAGCTATTTCTTACTTTCAATCCTTGCCGGATGAAGAGCCGGACGTTCCAGGTCTCGAGGTGCCTGAGAAAGAAGACTAAAGTATTTTTGAATTCATAGGAGGGGTGAAGAATGGACAATCAAGCATCCATCGAACAGGATCTTGACTGCGTCGATCGCTTTTGGATGGAAAATCATGCGTGGCGAAATGATCATTCTGGTGTTACGCAGTATAAGGGAAGAGCTCAAGAGGGGTTCATCGGCCACATAAATAGAAATCCCGTGCTAGTTTCAATTCTAACGTTTATTATCGGGGGTATTGCTTTTTGCATCGTAGATTCATTCCTTTTCTGAGTAGTGATCAATCGGAAGCGACTAATCAAACCTTTAATCTTCGAAGGAGAATTCTGCATTCGGTGACAGAGTAATGATAAGTGCGATAGTTGTGTCTCTTCTACTGAAGGGGAGGACTCATACACCACAGGAGGGTTTCATAATGGTTCGTAATATCGAAGGGACGGCAGATAAGTTAACCTTGCTCTATGTCGGTCTGGGGCTTTCAATTTTGGGAATCGTTGTCATGTTTGTATATGGCCCAGGACTGTCCTTCACACTTGGGTTGATCGCAACTTCTTTCGGCTTTAACTTCTTCGGTCTTGGACTTCGATCTCGGATCGTGAGTAAAAATTCTGCATTGGGCAATGTCATTGTCATCGCGACATCAGTGTCTAGTGTCATGTTGATCACCTGGTATTTGCTCTTGTAGGGCTTGCGTTTATCGATCACGAACATTGATACGTAGGGGATTAAATCAACTCCTCCTTGAAGGAATCGTTTGAACTTTTGGGGGATTCTGCAGTTCGATCTAGTCCTGGCTCAGGATGAAAGATGGGGATAGGGGATCAATCCAGGTTGGTTATCTTTTCGGACAATCAAGTCATTGCAGATCATGTCATTTACTGCATTTCTCGACGTTCACGACGCAAGGGTTTGTTGGGTCGATCTCAACTTGCTGTGAATGAAGGGATTCTGATGGAGATGCCGGATCACCGCAAAGGAAAAGCAGGAGTCGCGAATTCCATTCACATGTTGGGGATGCGCTTCCCCATCGCAGTTGCCTGGTTGGACATCGATGGTCGAATTGTTCATTCCGTGCTCGCCAAGAACTGGCATCCATATTATGGGACGTCCTATCCATCCTGGTATATTCTCGAGCTTCATCCCACGAAGCTTTCACTGCTTTCCATTGGTGAATGGATTCGCTGGAAGACCGGGTCGCAGAACGACAACCTGACGAATGCATTGGGGCAAGATGCCCGTTATAGATCGAATGAAACTCTCGCTTAGAGATTTTTTCCGAAGGCGGATCGTGCGATCGAGGAGACGATTATTTTTATACTTCGCAGGTATATTCATCATCGCTATCAGCGGAGCGATTGCGATATCATCGTCTCTGTTTCCACTTTACACACACGTTGGAAGTTGGAGCGATGTCGTACTGCAGATCTTCATCGCTTTTCTCGGTACCTTGATGGGTACCTTGCTCATAATCGCGGCACGTCAGGAAACAAGAGCGCTAGATCTATTCGACTGGCTGCAAGAATTGAATTCCCTTCTCGCAAGCTTATCTGCACCTCTTAATATCGATGGCATCTATCCCGTTTGCGAGAAGATGTTGAGCGTCTTTTCAGGAAACGCGGGTTGGATTCTGTTGATTCGAGCCCCGGGCTTGCTCATTCGAGGCGAGGTGAAACGGCGGAAATTTCTTCCCATCGTTTCCGCTTCTTTGGATGGTGAGTGGAATGTCCATTGGGCAGAGAATTACCTCAAAGGCCTGATTGAAAACGTTGATGGAGATCATGATAAGGTCACAGCCAGAGTACTGAAAATGGCAAAGCAGCCGGAAGGCACGTGGTCGGCTGACATGGCAGACAAGTCATTAATCAACCAGATTGAAGCTGTATCTCAATCTGCCAGCGCGTCGTGGAAGAAACGCAAGATATTCTCACGACAAAACGACTACGATGTCTCCGTGTTGGTGTGGACGTCAAAAATCAAAACCGGGGATATCTCTATTGGAATGGCAATCGGACTGGGCGAGAAAAAATCGATTCCGGACACAATGACTTTGCAAGCATTAACGACGAGTCTCGATTTGCTGGTGCAGCGTATTGGCAGCATCTTGACAGAGGTGATCCAAAGACGTGAGGGATTGGGAATCGAAAATCTTGGTTTGATCATGCGTGTGCTGGCTCATGAGATCAACAACGATCTACAAGGCGCCCTCAACACTATGGACACCTTCTCTATCCAGGAAACAGAATTGTCAGGTGATCAATTCATTAAATTGCGCGCAATGCTTGCTCGTGCGAGTCACTGGAGTCACCTTATGCGTGAGGCGCCGTTTCTGGTGGATAATGTACTTCCCGTTGAAAGGGATATCGTCTCCCTTTCGAACTCCCTTCGCCAGACACTCGATGAAATACGCCAGGCCTGGCCTGATCTATCGTTTGTGCTCAAATTTCCAGAAGATGCAGATCGGTTGGAGGTTGTGGGAGATCAACATATATGCTCGATCGTTCGCAATCTACTTCACAATGCAGCTTCCTTTTCCCCTGAAGAGGGCACTGTGACGATAACCGTTATGGTGGATGACGAGTATGCGCATGTTTCCATCCACGATGAAGGTCCAGGGGTTGATCCGGCGGATGTCGATAGAATTTTCTCCCCGTTAGCGAGCTACAAGGAAGGCAGGAGGAGAGGCGTGCGGGCAGATTATGGGATGGGTGTGGGATTAACTATTTCAAGAGCGATATCTCGTGCTTATGGTGGGGACTTACTATGCTACAGCAATACACAAGAGGGTGGAGGCTGTTTTCAAGTTTTCTTCCCCTTGGCATATGACGACTAGCCAAATTAGTATGGAGGGCGAAGATCGTGGCACAAAGGGATTATGAACGGGTAGTCATTGCAGAAGATAATCAGGAGCGTGCCTCCGAGTTGATGAAAATTCTCACAGTTATCGGCGGATTTGATGTATCGATTACGAAATGGAGAGCCGAAGTGAATAATCTCGTCAACACGACGAACGCCGGATGGCTTATCCTGGATTTGAACCTGGAAGACGGAAATTCAGCAGAAATCGTATCTCTACTCCGCGAAAGATACGGCGAAGAACTGATTATCATCATTTTGTCCGGATATTTCGAAGACTATCCCGAATGGGATTTGTTATCCTGCGGAGCGGATCTTTATTTGAGAAAGCCGTATCGACCAAAGGCAATGCTTCAGCAAATGGAGACGTTGCGAGCCCGAATAAAGGGGCAAGCGTTGAAACAATCCACCAACATCAAGCTCAAGATTGGAGATGGTGTTCTTGACTTGGAACGAGCGATTTACAAGAAGGGGACGACGGAGATCGGTGTGCCACACGTTCAGATCAAGTTGATCCGATTACTGGCGTCTGCAAGGGACGATGATGGTTGGAAATTCGTTGAGCGCCCGGAAATCATCATGCACGTTTGGGGTGAAGATTTTGAAGTGGATCCGATCACAACGACAGAGCGACTGCGAAAGTTAAGGAACCGAATTCGGAAGACGTTGGGCATGGAGATCACCGACAGCATTCAATCGGGCTCGAAACGACTTCCCAAGTATCGCTTGATTTCAGATATTGAAATTATCGAGGAATGAACAAATGACGCTTTTCGCGTTAGCAAAGGATCGGTAGACATGCCCCAAACTCCGCGAGGTTTCCATTTACCTCCATTCGTCATGACACCGGAAGATCTTGAGGAGGTCGCACTTCACGTTGAAGAGAATCTGGCTGCAGGTCGAGAAGAAATGTTTTGGCCTATCTCCACAGGCTTTGCCCCTATAGATCGCTACTCGGGTGGGGGACTCCATGCTGGCGACCTGACGATCGTCGGAGGTGTACAGAATGTCGGCAAGACTGCGCTCGTGCTTCAATGGGCTAACCATATCGCCGTTAACAATGCCCTTGTTATTGTCGTCTGTTACGAGCATAGCACGATCACGCTTTGGGAACGTCTCTTATGTCAGAACTCTTTTCTCGCCAATCCGGAAGACTATATCAACATGGACGCACTGCGCACGGCGTATATTGAGACAATTCGAGAACGTGACCAGATTCAAGTAAAACCACCCCGCGAGAAAATGTACATGCTTGATGAGGTCCTCTCGAGGGTGCCCAAAGGAACCGAAGCCTGGTCGGTGTTGACCGACCGTATGCGCAACATCTGGTTGGTCATGGGCGACGGCGTGAATACCGATTTGGTTTCATTGAGCCGCTATGTTGCGCTTGCCATTCAACACTATAATAAATCCAGGGTCGTGCTCGTCATTGATTACGTACAACGTGTCCCGGTAGTCGATGTATCTCGTGCTCTCGAAACAGAGGAACGCATCGAGCGAGTCCTCGCAGGATTGAAAAGCATCGCGATGCGGACGACATCCCAGGGAGCTGTCTTGTCCGTTGTCGCAGTCGGCGCCGCGGACGATGATGGTTTGCGAAGGGGAAGGGTGCATCTCGAGAATCTCTGGGGAAACTCCGTTATGCAGTATGAACCGGACGTCGCGTTGATCGGCAACCGGGATGGAGTCGATACGGATGGAATTCAATTGGTGCGTTGGTCGTTGGAAAAGAACCGGAGAGGTCAGAGCAATATCGAATTTCGTCATCGCTATCACGGGGCGGCATACAGCTTTGAGCCGACCGGTGTGATCATTGGTCACGATGAGAGTTGGCAATTCGAGCGTGATGGATTTGAAGATCGATGTGAAAAATAAGCTGTGGGAGATGCGTGACGTAAACAAACATGCTTCGGAGTATTATTCATCCCGGATAAATCATACATTGGAACAACGATAGCATGAACATTGTTATTTCCAGTCTTACGACCGTTATTCTGATCTGGGCTGCGCGATTCGATTATATGACCCGGAAAATCCCCAGAGGCGCTGGTTTTAGCATCCTGGCCATCGGACTATTCGTCCTGCTGTGGAATCAGTATTGGATCGAAGCGCTGTATTACGTTCTTGCGATCTGGTGTACTTCGGGAGGCATTTGGAGTCTGGTGTTGATCCTTGCCTCGCTGGCAACTATTTTCGTCCGCGGAGAGAACAGCATCCCGCTTGTTCTGGGTATTATCCTGGCTTCCGTGTTTTTCTGGATGCATTGGTTCGGTGGCGGTGATGCACAGCTCGCCATCGGCCTCATCGGGATCGGTCACGATTGGGCTGTTCTTGCGTTACTGGCTGGATCGACGATCTTCTTGATGATACTTCTTGTATTCCGGCGATATGGAATTATGGGAGGCCTCAAGCGGCTGCAGCATGTCCTTCTTAATCTCAGTGCAAAACCGGACGCCTATGCGATCCGCACACCGTGGGCGATGATTGCTTTGATCGCGGGTATCCTGTATCTCTGGCTGTGGTCTTTGTTCATTGGAGGCAGCCTAGCATGAAGCGAATTGCACTGATCTCCAGCATCGTAGTTGTAATTGCGACAATCGTCGTGGGATGTTCGATCTTCAGGAAGGAAATCGAGGATGGCACGCCTCCGGGTGAGCTCCAAACCACAAGCGGAACGCCGCGCGAGATAACTGGCCAGGAAGCGCTGCAGCTTTACGGCGTTGCAACGGAAGATCCGGGTTCCATAAAACCGACAAGCACACCGTTGTATTTCTTCCCCGCCAGAGCCTGGGTCTTGCCCAATGAGATCCCCTACGATCCGAACGAAACCATCACCATCCTGCCCATGTTCACCCGACCTTCGTTGAACGACGGCGGCACCTGGCTGGGCGACCTGGAAGCCGGGACGGAAGTCGTGCTGCAGGGGGTCGACGCCGAGCGCACGGCCTGCCTGGTAGAGGGCGTCACCATGCAGGGCTGGTCCACGATGGGCTGGGTGGCCTGCAACCGGCTGCGGTTCTACGCCAAGGATTAATTCTTCCCCACAGTCGTACGCCGCTTAAAACGTGCAGTAGACCCATGCCCGGCTATTCCGTGTCCTTTTCACGGCACGAACACGTATAATATCCATCCATGAGAGGTGCGCAGGAGAAATGGGTGTGGACCGTCGGCGTGCGTTTTTCGAATCCCTGGCGGAAGAATGGGACGCACAGCAGCCCCCGAATCGCGGTGACGTGCTGCGGCAGATGTTGGCGCCCTATGCGGCGGAGTTGCGCACGGCCAATGCGATCCTGGAAGTCGGCACCGGTACGGGAGCGCTCATCCCCCTTATTCAGGAGTGCGCCACAGCCGCGCGACTGGTCTCCATCGACCTGGCACACACCATGCTGCAGCGTGCTCGGAAACGCTGTCCGGCGGCCTTATTCGTGCAATGTGACGTGCACCGGCTGCCCTTCGCTGCAGGGTCGATCGAGGCGGGTTTCGATTGGGTGGTTTGCCACAACAGCTTTCCGCACTTCGTGGATCCATTTACGGCCGTGGCCGGCATGGCGCGCGTACTATGCCGGAGCGGTCACCTGCTCATCGTGCACGACCTCGGGCGAGAGCAGGTCAACGCCACCCATCGTGGGATACCGAACAGCATCGTCAACAACGATCTGCTCCCCAGCGGCGTCGAGCTGGCCGGGATGCTGGAACGCCATGGTTTAAATGTCCTTGAATACGAAGATCGTGCCAACCGCTATGCCATGCACGCACAAATACCGGCCTGAGAAACGGGAAAACGCTTCGGTATTGTGATGGCCGAAGAACCACATCCACATGTGATCCGATCTACTGCTATTGAGAGTATCCCGTCCTCGTGTTTATCCAAGGTGGAGTGGGGATTCCCCGATTACGCACATGATCTGGATGCGGGTTTTTTTCCACGAAGCCTCAATCGTTTAGCACTGGAAAGTTAATCTGCAGGGCGGGATCGCCGTATAGCACCATGGCAGCGAAGTTGAAGCGGTTGTTGTCCATGCCCACGATGTCCGGCGCGGCGGATTCCTGAATGATGCTCGGGCCTTCAGCGGTGTCGTACCAGGTCACCATCATCTGCCCCAGCGTAATATCAGGGTCGTCCACCAGCGCTTGCAGCAGGGTCAGCGGCCAGCTGTTCGAGCCCCACATAGACATGTGGCCGACGTAGGCCAGGGCGCCGTGGCGCAGAAAACTCAGGGCGATCGAGTCGGCAGGGTCGAGCTGCTCGGCACGCGCCGCGTAGGTTTCCGGGGCGGGGATGTGCTGCGGGTACCACGTCTGGATGCTGCCGGTGTAGCAGGCGCTGCTGAGCACCAGACGCACGTCGTGCATTTCGGCCACGTCCTCCGGTCCGATGATGTCCTGGCAGGTCAATCCGCATTCGACGTAGTTCGGCATGCCGTGCAGATAGAGGAACAGCAGGCTGGCGTCCTCGATCTGCGTCATGATCTCGTCTTTGCCGAGCGGGTCGAGATCGACGCGCCCGGCTTGAAAACCGAGCCGGGTCATCAGATCCACTGCCTCCTGAGTCACATCGTCGGCCAAGCCGCCTGCGCCGCCGCTGACGGATCCGGCGCCGGTGCGCCACAGGGTGCGGGCAGCGGGGGCGAGCTGGGCATTTTCTTGCTCGTAGGCGATCACCTTCTCGACGTAGGCAACGGTGTCCTCCGCCGTGGCGCCGGTGATGAAACCGTAGGCCACGTCGGTGTCGAAGCCGCCTTCAAGGTCTTTGGCCAGTTGAAAGACCTCGAAGGCGAAACCCTCCTCCATGCGCTCTGGTCGAATGACGACGGCCATGAAGTCCGGTGCCAGGTTACGCAGTGCGGTCTTCGCTTGTGCAACATCGTCCTCGAAGCGGACGATCTCCGCCGCACGGTAAATGCGCAGCTTTTCCACGGCTGCGTAATAGGGATCGTCTTCGGCAATGTCGGTGAGGATGACGTAGCCCGGAACGGCGGCGATGATGATCGGGGTCGCCGTGTAGGTTGGGCTGGATGTTGCGGAAGGTGGCGGGAGCGTGGGGGATGGCGGAGCCTCGGTGGAGGTTTCCAATCCCGGTTCTATGGATGCAGGTGTTTCTTCGTTCAGCGCGGCGCCCATATTGCAGGCAAGGCCGCCGAGACCGAGGAGGAGCAAGACCATGCTGATGTGAACAATAGCAGGATGGCGTCGAAAAGGGGACGATGAGATCGAAGCGGGGTCGTCTGGGCGGTTTTCAACAGGCGCTCGAGATTTCAACTTGGCCATCCTGCGCCCTCCCTGTCTTTCGAAGTCCGGAAATCGGAGCGGCGGGTACGTGGTTTGATCCTTTATCGCATTTCAGTCTAGCACATTTTCCTCATCCTCAAGGCTTTCGAAGGGCCGGGTTGTGGATTTGGATTTCGCTCCTTCTTATCCTATAATTACGGTGTAAATCGTCGCATTTGCACTGTGACAGTCCACACTTGGGGAGCGCCGTCGAAGCTGGTAGATTCAAGGTTATAATTGTAGGTGGGACGAGCGAACGGAGGTAGGATCATGGCACACGAGGTCTGGCAAGTTGTGAAAACCCAGCACTGCGACCGAATCGGCGAGGACGCTTCGCTGGAGGTGCATCTCGTCTTCCCGGCCGACATTCTGCCGGATCAGCAGCCGCGCGTGCTCGGCCACCGCTGCTCGCACGGACTGCACTGCAATAAACTACACGCGCCCACCTGCCAGTGGGCGGGGACGCTGCCGGGCTACGATCCGTTCCGTTAGTTATTCTGCGCGGCAAGTTCGCTACAATCGAATATCCTCTGTTTGAAATCAAACGGTGCCCGTAATCGACGGGCACCGTTTTTTTTCTAATTCATGAATGGCAGTATACCTGCTTATACGTAGACCTCTTCGACTTGTACGTCTGCTGCATTCTGTCTTACAGTAGAAAGGGCTGCGTCTCGCTGTGATGGACTTTCGTATGCCGGACTTCGTGCAATAACGTGGTGGTTTTTGGCTTTAAGTCGGAATTGGAATCTTCCGTTATTTGTCGTCTTTCGTTCATAGTAGGATGCATGGATCGCGTAATTACGTACCTTTTTAATCGCTTCTAAGCACGTCTTCTTACTTTCATAGGCATCACTTGAAAGAACGACACTTCCCTCGGCATTCTTCAGTCGGAAGCGGAAGTTTCCACCTTTGTCTTTGTAAACCTGGAATACCCCATCACTCTTAGGCCGCATTGCAGACTTGGAATAGATTAGAAAGTCTACTTTGAGATCTACTAAGGATAGTAAGGCTAACATCTGTCCTACAGACTTAGCGGTATTCTCGGGGTCGAGAAGGCGATAGAGCTGGCTTGCTGAAGTGCCAAGTTGCCGAGCAAGTTGTCTTTTCCCGAGCCCGCTTTCTTCAATTCCTTCTAAAGCCTCAACGGTGAGTCGATGTAGTAGTAGTGCTTGAAGGTAATCGGGATCCTTGTTTACTTCCAGTACTGCATCAAGGTGAATCGTATCCTCGTCTCCTGACTTGAGCCGGTACGTAAATGCCTCCCCGCCGAGTTCTGGATCAGGGAATACCTCAACGACAGGATTCGATGAGGTTGGTACGAGGCGCAGCTTGGCATATGGAAAGAAATATGTCTTCTCACCAACCTTAATTTCAAAAGTCTTTGTACGGGAATTATCCGTAATATTAGTGATCTTCATAGTAGGCCGTCCTCGCGAAGCTCACGTAATAACCTTAATATCTTGGTTGATGCTCTTCCTTTCATTGGTAGATTATGCTCAAGGTTCCATTTCACAACTAACTTGCCATCCTTATACACATGTACATGATATGGGCTATGATCGCCGATCCAAGTAATAAATATGTAGCCCCCTCGACGAATCTTCCCCATGAACAAATGTTACCATGGATGGTAACATTTAATCAAGCCCATCTCTGCCCCTGAACCAATCGGGGAGACGGCCCCGAGATTCAGATGGGTTGGTCAATTGTTCGCATATGATTTTGGATGATGGTGGGCTCGCCCAGAAAGATCTCCAAGATCTGCAACGGTTTAAATTCGATACAGAAACGCTCAGATCACCCCAAGCTTGTGCGCCACTCGCTCGATCGCCAGCAGCCCAAATTCGAGATCGTCCCGCTCGTGTGCCGCGGAGATCATCACGCGGATGCGCGCCTTGCCGCGCGGCACCGTCGGGAAACCGATCGCCGTGGCGAAAACGCATTCCTCGTACAACGCCTGGCTGAACTGTTGCGCCAGGGGCGCTTCGCCCAGCAGGATGGGCGTGATGGGGGTCGTGCTCACGCCCGTGTCGAGGCCGAGTTTTTTCAACTCGCGCTTGAAGTAATCCGTGTTCTCCCACAGGCGTTCGACGAGCTCGCCCGATCTTTCGAGCAAGTCGACGGCGGCGATGCAGGCGGCGACGTCGGGAACGGTCATCGCCGAGGAAAACAGGAAAGGGCGCCCGCGCTGGCGCAGCCAATCGACGATCTCCTGCCTGCCGGCGACGACTCCGCCCACCACCCCGAAGGCCTTCGAGAAGGTACCTACTTCGATGTCGACTTTGCCGTGCAGGTTGAAGTGATCGACGATACCCCGGCCGTGGTTTCCCAGCACGCCTTCGCCGTGGGCGTCGTCAACCATGAGTAGATACCCATATTCGTCGGCCACGGTGAAGAGTTCGTCCAGGGGCGCCACGTCGCCATCCATGCTGAATACACCGTCGGTGACGATCAGAGCGCGGCGGTAGTTCTCGGCGTAGTTGTCTTCGATGTGCCGTCGCAGGTCGTCGGCATCACGGTGAGCATAGCGGCAGATCGTCGCCCGGGACAGGCGGCAGCCGTCGATGATGCTGGCGTGATTGAGTTCGTCCGAATAGATGATGTCCTTTTTGTCGACCAGTGCCGGAATAGTGGCCAGGTTGGCGTTGAAGCCGGATTGGAAGGTGATCGCCGCTTCCACGCCCTTGAACTCCGCCACGCGGCGCTCCAATTTGAGATGTAGTTCCATCGTCCCGGCGATCGTGCGCACCGCAGCGGGACCGATGCCGTATTTGTCCAGGGCGTCGTGGGCAGCCTGGACGAGCGCCGGATGGTCGGCGAGGCCGAGGTAGTTGTTGGAGCAGAAGTTGAGCACCTTGCGTCCGTCGACGGTGAGCCAGGCTCCCTGGGCGGAATTCAAGGTCCGAATTTGGGTCAGTAGACCGTTGGCCTTGAGGGTGTCTAATCCTTCACGGATCCAGGACAGCTTGTTGGTTTTGCTCATCAGGTTTCACCTTCCCCAGAATCAACGCGTCGCCGGTCTTGCGAGTCGATCAGGTCGATTTTTCGATCTCGCGAGAGTGATTTTATCGCTCTTTCCCGCCGCATGGCAGCGATCCGGTCGGGAAGACGCTCGAGGTAGGCCAGGCGCAGGGGACGCCGAGCGCGAGTGTAGCGTGCCCCTCGGCCCGCGTTGTGGTCCTGCAAGCGTCTTTCGGGGTCGGTCGTCCAGCCCGTGTACAGCGTCCCGTCCGAGCATTTCAGTATGTAGCAGTAGAATTCGGCCACGATCTCATTATACGGGTAGAGCCAGGGCGAGACCAACGGCCGGGGAAAACCGGATTGGCGGCCGGAAGAGCGACGTCAGCTCCGATCCTCGGGTAGGTTGAATCCGAGCAGCTTCTCGATCATGCTGCGGCGTTTGGGCATCCGACCGAAAGGGGCATTTCTATCGTCCGGTACGCCGCGCTGCCGGGCGGAGAGCCACCGAGCGCGCGCCTCGTTTGCGGCGGCGACATATTCGCTGAGTGATTTCTTGCTTTCGTCGGCGAACATGCCATGGAGGTTCTGCAGTTCACCGATGAAATGGGCCAATTTGGAGCGCAGGATTTCGAGATTCAGGGCATCGAAATCCCGGGGGTCGCAAAACGGTTCTTCATTGCAAAGCGATGTAATGGCCGCAAAGGTCGTTCCGGCCATCTGTTGGATGTCCTGCCAGTTCCCGGCCTTGGCAGCCTCCTGCAAGACCGCCGCGCCGATCAATCTCGGCAGCCACTCGATGGTGGTCGTTATTCCGTCGTGTTCGTGTGCATCGATGAAAATCGGCGTCGCGCCGAGCATCTTGGCTAGATCGAGTCCCGTAGACACGGTTTCCTCCGAGCTGTTTTTGGGGACGGCGATAGCCAGTAGGCCATTTTGGAACAGATCGATCCTGGGCTGTCTTCGTTCTGCGGGCGCTGCGCTCAATACGTGCGGACCGATGATGGGGCTTGCGCCAAGGTAATGGCGGTCGGCCGGAAGGGAGGCCTCGGCCCAGCGGATGGCCGTGGAACGCGCAGGCGTGGTGTCGATGAGCATCCCGCCGGGCTTGAGTCTCTTTGCCAACATTTCGAGATAGTCATGCAGGACGGCAGGGGGAACGTCGAGAATCACCATGTCTGCCGATTTCGAAGCTCTTTCCGGATTCGAAACCAGCCGGTTGACGGCGCCGAGTTCTTTGGCACGGCGTGTGTATTCCTGTACGGAGTCGTATCCTATCAGCTTGATCTCCGATTTCGATCGGGCGAAGTTCATTGCGATCGACGTGCCGATCTGTCCCAGGCCGATAAACAAAATTTCACTGCTCATGGGAGCACCTCAATTCTCACCGTCAGCCTGCTGTAGACGGTGGAGTAAACGATCAATCTCCGTCTGCGGAGGCAGAGGCGGGGTTTCTTGATGTCGGCGAACCAGCGTAACCAGGTCATCCGAGCCTCCCGCGTTGCGGATGATTTCGGCGCCCCAGCGTGGATGCTGCGCGGCGATGACGAAGGCACGCCGCCAGCCCCTTGGTTCTGCGTTTCCCCAACGTTCGACCGCATCAGGGAACAGCGCCGTGACCAGCACGACCAGTATTCGATCCCACAATTGTGGGCGGTGGCGAGATTTACCCACGTCGTGCAGCAGCGCCGCAGCACACAAAGTGGGATGATCCGATCCGTCGGCGCGGACCGAGCGCAAGACTCGTATGCCATGCAGTTGATCCGAGCGGCTCATGCGCCGGAAGAGTTCCAGCAGGGAAGGTGAGAGCGTGTTTTCGATGAGTGAATGATCTTCTGGCGCCAAACTGGCAAAAATTGCGTGGAAGAATTGAGACGCCCGGTAGGCGATTTTCATAAAGGAGGAACGAGATGTTGGAAGATCGCTTCTGCCGGCGCGCCGACCACAAGATTGAACAAATCGAATCCCGTTGTGTTTCCGATCAAGATGATGCCGATGAGAATCATAGGACCGAAGGGTCGTAGACGATAGAGTAGGTCCTGTCCTCCCTGGGGGAGGAAGTATGAGGCAATTTTCTCGCCGTCGAGTGGGAAAATGGGCAGGAGGTTGAAGAAAAGCAGAAGTAGATTCGTAAATATGAAAAGAATCAAGAAAGTGGCAATGACGCTGGACGTTTCCGGCGCGATGCTGGTCGAAGAGAACAGGTCCATGCGGAATGGCAGTGATGCGAAGATGGCGAGAATCAAGTTGGAGAAAGGACCCGCCAACGCGACGAGCATGAATCCGGCCGGTGTCCGTCGCCGCAGGGCGAAGTAGTCCACGGGAACCGGTTTTGCCCAACCGAATCCGGCGATGATGAACATCAAGGAACCCCATAGATCGAGATGGGCGAGCGGGTTGAGGGTCAATCGGCCCGCCAGGCGCGGCGTGTCGTCCCCCAACTGGTCCGCAGTCCAGGCGTGGGCAAATTCATGGATGGTGAGGGACAGCACCAGAGTGATGAGCAGAGAGGCGATTGCGAGTGGTTCAAGGGATAATAACATGTCCAGGATTATACCACCAGGATGGAGCCTACCGCTTTGGCGCACCTGCTGTCGAAGGAAACGCTGGTGGTATAATCCGCGCCAACGCCGTCATCATGGTGAGATATGTTGCCGGATTTACAAATGGGAGACGTTTTGCGATTACGCAAGCCACATCCGTGTGGGAATACGGATTGGGTCGTTGTCCGTTTGGGTGCAGACATCGGTTTGAAGTGCCTGGGATGCGGCCGGCGCATTCTCTTGCCACGCCGAGAAGTAGCTCGCAGAATGAAATCTTACGTCACGAAGGGTGACGTGGATGTGAGTGGGAATTAAGTCGGTAGTGGTCTTCGACGCGGCGAGCCAGTTTCTCCATGTATACGCGCAAACAGAAGGCACCCCTTCACCCGTACAATAGCGTCTCGCAAAACGGGGGTTCCAACCGAGGCCTCTCTTGCGGCAGACGATCGTGCAGCATTAGGCCCGTGATTGAAGTCTATAAATTTGCGATGACGTTACTGTACATGTTTCCCACTGCGCCGCCAAAGAGGGCCAGCATTATGATCACGATGATCGCGACAAGGACGAGGATTAGGGCATATTCTACGAGCCCTTGACCGCGTGGGAAAGAATATAATGAACGAAGACTTCGAATAAATAAATTTTGCATAATGTAAGTATAGTATACGGGCGCAAATCGAAAAAACTCAATAGTATTGCAGTGTAGGTTATCCTCTTGGGAAGGATGCTTGCCTAACGGACTACGCAGGAAGCGGGGAGGAGGATTCGTGCACAAGTTGATGCTCATTTTCCGGCGACCGAAGGATGTACCGACGTTCGAAACCCGTTGGAGCTACGATTTTGTGCGGGCGGCGGAGAAGATGCCAGGTATCCGACGTGTTACCGTGAGCCGGATCAATGGCGGCCTTTCTGACGTCGTCGACTTCCATCTCGTGCATGAATTCTATTTCGATAACGCAGAATCGATGCGCCGTGCAATGGCGTCCACGAATGGACAAGAGGCGGGACGCATTTTGATGTCCTTTGCGGCGGACATTGTGACGCTTTGTTTCGCGGAGCATTGGGAAGATGATCTTGAACGATCATAACCTGGCTGTGCCACTTGGCGCAGCCGCTCCGTCCGGAAGGAACCGGGAGAAGAATGATGTTTACCCATGATGATTTGACGGCCTTCATTGAGAGCATGAATGTCGATGCGCAGGTGATCGTCCTTCCTGTGGCGACTCCTACTGTGGAGGCCGCTGCACAAGCCGTCGGCACTTCTTCGAGCCAGATCGTGAAGAGTCTGCTTTTTTTGGTCGACGGAGAACCAGTGTTGGCCATTGCCTGCGGAGAAGATCGCATCGATCGTCGTCCGATAGCCAAGCATTTCGATGTTGGAAGAAAGCGGGTGAAGATGGCAGATGCCGACACGGTCTTGAAATTCACGGGCTATCCAATTGGCGCGGTGCCTCCCTTCGGTATGCCCGAACAGCCGGTGACGCTCATCGATGTGCGTCTTTTCGAGTACGATGTCGTCTATGCCGGAGGCGGCGACGTCAATGCCCTCATAAAAGTAGATCCTGGGGAAATTGAGCGGGTGACGCGTGGCATTCGGCTGGACCTTCTCAACGCCGGTGAGCGTTGATATGAAGAGACCGTTGGGTTTGGGTATCTCGTTGGTTATTGTGATCGTGCTGGTTGTGGCGTATTACGTCTATCAAGGATACCAGTCTTCTTCGATCCGCATGCAGCGACTGCGTCAATATTGGCGCGATCCCGAAGCACAGCGCGAGGGTGTGTTTCGTGCGGGAGAGCGGTGCGGCGAGGCGCCTTTCATCATGCCCACTGACGGTTTCATCGGTTTCGTGTGGGGGGATTCCTTTCGCCCCGGGCACCGCCATCAAGGTTTGGATATATTTGGTGCGGACAGCCTGGGGCAAACGCCGGTCGTGGCGGCGTACGATGGCTATCTAACGCGCCTGCCGGATTGGCGTTCGTCGATCATCATTCGCATCGAAAACGATCCTCTTAAACCGACTCGGCAAATCTGGCTCTACTACACGCACATGGCGGATGCGCAGGGGAACTCGTTTATTGTAGATGCCTTTCCGCCGGGCACGTACGATCGATTTGTCGAAGCGGGAACGCTGCTGGGGTATCAAGGCAATTATTCGGCCGATCCCGATAATCCCACTGGCATCCACCTGCACTTCTCCATCGTGAAGGACGATGGGGAGGGAAATTTCAAGAACGAACTGGTGTTCAATAACACGATCGACCCTTCGTCGTATTTAGGCATGCAACTCAACGCCGATGAGCTGGGCGATGGGATCGCCGCCTGTGCTGACTGATGCCAATCGTGCGGGTTCGGATGTGGCCGTAAATCGATTTCGAGCATATCATTGTAGCGTTTGGATGCGATGAAGAGTTCGCGACTTCTGGTTTCCAGTGTTGGGATGCGAAAACGAAGCGGATCAACGATCTTAAAAGGACTTCATTCGAGACATGCCTTCCTACCGTGACATGATCCACGCGTTGCGAGAATTAGAAATCGAATCTCACAGTCGTGTCTTGCTGCATGCTTCTCCGTCCGCGTTGCCGCCGATTCCCGGTGGAGCGGAGACCATTATCGGTGCGTTGCTGTCGACCTGCGAAACGGTAATTGCGCCGGCGTTCACACTGCGTTCCATGGTCACGCCTGGCGTGGGACCCGAGGATAATGCGTTGGATTATGGAGAAGCTGACGATCGAAATCTCGATGCCGAGATCTTCAGCGCAGGATTACCAGCTGATGAAGGTCCGGGCAGTATCCCGGAAACCTTGCGGGAACATCAGGATGCACTTCGCTCCAACCATCCCCTACTCTCCTTCGTCGGCGTGAATGCCGTGGAAGCCTTGCAAGTCCAAACTCTTGAAGAACCTTGGGCGCCGATCGCTTGGCTGGCGGAATATGATGCCGATGTGGTTATGCTGGGTGTCGATCACACGAGCAACGTGAGTCTGCATTATGCGGAGATGAAGGCCGGTCGGCGACAATTTGTGCGTTGGGCATTGACGCCAGACGCCGTAGTAGAGTGCCCTGGTTTCCCGGGTTGCTCCGACGGTTTTCAGGCGATCGCCCCGCGGTTACAGAGCATCAACCGCACGGTGCAGTTGGGTGAGGCGACGATCGAAACCATCCCGCTCCGGGACATGATCAACATCGCCGTGGGGTGGATCCATGAAGATCCGCGTGCCTTGTTGTGCGATCGGAATGGCTGCGCGCGTTGTGCTGCAGTTCGCGCCTCGGTGCGTGTCGATGGATGAAGCTGTCGTTCCTGCGCTGAACTAACCTTAGCGAGACAGGATATCATCGCAAAAGGTAGCTGCATTTCGCTGCGGAGGCTTCATTTATACCCTAGAAACGAAGGAGCTTTCGATATCCTAACAAGGTCGTAATCCGTGGTAATATTTGCTTGAAATAAATCCACATGGTTTCTTGCAGAGATGACAGAACCCGAAAAAATCACCATCGTTGAAGGTCCCACCCCCACGTTCGAATTGGTATCCGATCCCTGGCTACACAGCATAATCGAGAGCCCGTTTCCGTCGCGTGTGGCGAGGTGCAAGGTACGCACTTTCAACGGGCCCGCGTTGGTCGAACGCTGCTACCGCGCCTGGCACGCCGGCGAACCCATCTATCTCGAATACCGGGATGAAGAAGGTCTGACCGACCAAACCAGCATCATCGCAATCCGTTGGGTGGAACAACAAGAAGGGGACTTGCTCTTTCTATGGGTGCGGTTGGAAGAAAGCGAAATCGAGATCGAATTCGACATCGATCCGGATGATTTCGATTTCGACGATGACTCTGACGACATCGATCTCGGTTCCCTCTTATAACCGACCGGGCCGCCTGGAGAGGCAGCCCGGGCAAAACTTATTCTCTATCGCATTCGGACACTTCAATCGAACGCAGCTCCCAAACGCCCGCGTTCCTGCTCCACGATCGAATCGTCCAGTTTCTTGAACAATGGTTTTGGCTTCCGGAATTTACGTCCGGCTTCGAGCTCACTCGCGGCCCAGTGCCCTGATCCGGGTGAGGGATCATAGACGAGCGCTTCGTGAGAACGGGATTCTTCCTGATAGGTTTCGATGTGCTGTTCGCCGAAAAGGGGCTTCTCATATCCCAGGGTGGTATGCAGGTGTTCGCTGCTGAAAGGCAGGAAAGGCGACAATAAAACCTTCAGGGAGTCAATGGCTCGCAATGCGGTATAGACCGTCGTAGCTGCGCTGGCCTTGTCCTCTTTAATCACGCCAAACCAGGGCGCTCGATCGAGGTAGCCATTGACCTCGCGCGCCAGTCGCATCGCTTCCTGGAGCGCAGCGCGCAGTTTCACCGCCTCGATGTTGCCTCCCACACTGTCGAATCCAGATTCGATTTCTGTAAGCAAGGCGCGATCGTCCGGCCGCAGCTCTCCTGGTTCCGGAATGACTCCGTCCCAGTGTTTGTAGGCAAAGGAGAGCACGCGATTGGCGAGATTGCCCCAAGTGGCGACCAACTCGTCGTTGTTGCGGCGCACGAAATCGGCCCAGGAAAAATCGCTGTCGCGGGTCTCCGGCATCACCGCAGCCACGTAGTAGCGGATGGCATCGGCGTCGTATCTTTCCAGGATGTCCGGCAGCCAGATGGCCCAATTGCGGCTTTTGCTGAACTGGGCGCCTTCGATGTTCATGAACTCGTTGGCGGGGACGTCGTAGGGCAGGTTGAGATGCAGGTTTTCGTCGTCCTCATACAGGCGATCGACGCCGAGCAATTCTGCCTGCCAGAACAGCGTGTGGAAGGGGATGTTGTCCTTGCCGATGAAGCAGTAGCCGCGTGCCGTCGGATCGTACCACCACGGTTTCCACGCTTCCGGTTGACCTGTGTTGCGAGCCCACTCCACGGAAGCGGTGAAGTACCCCATCACAGCTTCGAACCAGACGTAGAGGCGCTTGTCGTCCCAACCTTCGAGCGGTACCGGGATGCCCCAATCGATGTCGCGCGTCACGGCGCGTCCCTTCAGACCACTTTCGACGTAATTGCGGGCGAAGTTGATCACGTTAGGCCGCCAGTGATCGGCGTGTTCGTCCATGTAGGCCAGCAAGCGATCGCTGAAAGCGGGCAGATCGAGGTAGAAATGTTCCGTTTCACGCACGATCGGCGTGCTCCCGTCGGTCTTGCTGCGAGGATCGATGAGTTCCAATGCGTCGAGCAGGTTGCCACAGTTGTCGCATTGATCCCCGCGCGCCTCCGCATATCCGCAGATCGGGCAGGTTCCTTCCACGTAGCGGTCCGGTAGAAAGCGATCTTCGCTTTCGGAATACAACTGCTCCTGCGTTTGGCGATAGAGATACTCTTCCTCGAGCAAACGGGTGAAGAACTCCTGGGCGATGCGGTAGTGATTCTCGGTGTCCGTGTGCGTGAACAGGTCGTAGCTGATTCCAATCGCTTTCTGGGTTTCCAGGAAACGGTGGTGGAAATGCTCAAACAATTCGCGCGAGCTGATCCCGCGTCGATCGGCTTCGATGCTGATGGGCGTGCCATGTGCGTCGGATCCGGAGACCATGAGGACGCGGTTGCCCTTCAAACGATGGTAGCGGGCAAATATATCGGCGGGCAGATATGCGCCGGCCAGGTGTCCCACGTGCAGATCGCCGTTGGCGTACGGCCAGGCGACGGAGATGTGGATGAGATCGGACATGATTTACTCCTAGAAACGATCGCATGCGTTCGTGTGCGAAAGGTTTTGTTCACTATGGAGACGATGGTGAGCATACCACAATTTCGTGAAGTTCATCCTCTCTTACACTGCAGGCAATCGATTTTTAATTCTATCTTCGATCCCGAACCGCAACGCGAAGGCCGGGAAACGAAAACGCCAGCGTTTTCGCTGGCGGTGAATGGCTGCCGGGGCTGGTGGCGATCCCGATATCAGCTATCGACGGGGGCGCGACCACACCAAACCGATGGTTCGCGCGCCATCGGCGACGGCAGCTCTGGCATGATCATGGCTTGCAGTGTTTTGAACATCATTACCTCAAGGTCGATCCGGGCGTGTGAATCGCGTCGGAATTCGACCCCAAATTCGTTTCTCTATTGTACCAATACTGTCAAGCGAGTTCATCACATCTTGCAGCGAAGATGAAGTCGGCTTCGCTGAGCCCACCGATCGAGTGGGTCCAGATGGTGATTTTCGCCTTTCCCCAGGTAAGACAGATCTCCGGATGGTGGTTCACGGACTCTGCTAATGCGCCTACGTCGTTGGTGAAATCGAGCGCCTCCTGAAAATCCGCAAACTTGAACGTCTTTTCCAAATGTTCCTCATTGATGACCTGCCAACCGTTGCCGAGTTGACTGCGAAAGGCATGCAGTTCATCACCTTGCATCGGTGATGCGCCTTTTGCGGGTGCTTTGAGTTCTCTGTGTGCGAGTGCGGACATGATCCACTCCGTTTGAATTAGATAATTATTATCTAGATTCTATCACGCGAGCTTACAATTTATGGGGGACTACTCCGCTCGACGAATGGCTTCGATGATATCGGCTGCGAGATCGTAGCGGTGAAAGGGCGGCATGAGGTAGACGCCCTGTACGATCGAAGAGAGCGATTGGAGAAGTTCGACGGCGAGACGAACGCCTTCCTGCGGCGCCTGGTCGCCCGCATCTGCGATCTGTCCGCGGATCGCATCGGGAATGCGGATGCCGGGCACTTCGTTGTGCAGGAATGCGGCGTGGCGTGTGCCATAGAGAGGGAGAACGCCGACCAGCACGGATAAGTCCAACGGTCCGTAACGTTTTTTGTACGCCTCGATGAATTCTCCCGCCAATTCGGGCTCGTAAACCGGTTGGGTGAGGGCGAAATCGGCGCCGGCGTCGATCTTCTTGTGCAGGATGCGTATCTCGCGTTCGGGATCTTTTGCGCACAGATTCAAGGCACAGCCGACGAAGAACGAGGTGGCTTCTCCGATTTCGGCCCCGGCGTGATCTACACCGCTGTTGAGTTCCTGTTTGATCAGCTTGATCAGGCCGGAGGGCACCAGGTCGTAATCGTCCATCGCATCCGGGTAATCGCCGATGGCCGTGGGATCGCCCAGGACGACGAATATGTTGCGCACGTCGAGGGCGTGTGCCGCGAGCAGATCACCCTGGACGCGCAGCAGATTGCGACCCCGCGTCGGAAAGTGCAACACGGATTCAATACCCACTTCCCGCTGGATCAAATCACACACGGCCCAGGGGCTCATGCGCATGCGCGCCATGGGACTGTCGGCGACGTTAATCACGTCGGCGCCGGCTTCGGCGAGCAACGATGCGCCGGCGATCAGTTTGTGTGTGGAGAAACCACGCGGAGGGTCCATCTCGACCGAAATCACGAATCGTCCCGAGGCCAATGTCGATGCGAGCATGGTCGGTTCTCGCGTCGTGGTCATCGATGGTGGTTCGCCCACGATGCTTGCAGCAGACGGCGACTCGATGCAGGGCGATTCCAGGTTGTCGAGGGCGCTGCGCATGGCGGTAATATGTTCCGGTGTGGTTCCGCAGCACCCGCCGACGATGGACGCGCCCGCTTCGCAAAAAGCAACGGCGTAATCGCCAAAGTAATCCGCCGTGGCGGGATACATGATGCGTCCGGAGACGCGTTCGGGCCAGCCGGCGTTGGGCATCACGCAGAATCGCGCCTGCGGGACAGCTCGACGCATCTGCCGCAGGATGCGCAGCAACTGCGCCGGCCCACTCGAGCAATTGGCGCCGATCACATCGGCACCGTAGTCCGCCAGACGTTTGGCGACGTGCGCGGGATTGTCCCCCAACAGGGTGCGGTCGTCGCGCGTGTACGTCACCGAGGCGATAACGGGGAGATCGCCGACGTCCTTGGCGGCGCGAACGGCTTCATGGATTTCTTCCACGTCGTTGTGGGTTTCGATGAGCAGCACGTCCACACCCGCCGCGACAAGCGCCTCGATCTGTTCGTGAAACGCCTGATAGGCTTGCTCGGGTTTCACGCGGCCGAAGGGCGCCATGTGAACGCCTAACGGTCCCACACTGCCGGCCAGAAGTACTTCCTTGAAGGAGGCCTCGATCACCCGTCGGGCGAGTTGGACGGCAGCGGTGTTGATCTCCGCAACACGATCCTCCAGCCCGTGGGCTGCGAGCTTGAAGCGATTGGCACCGAAGGTGTTGGTCTCGATCAATTCTGCGCCGGCGTCGATGTATTCCCGGTGAATGTCGGCGATCAAAGCCGGTTGGTTAAGGTTGTATTCATCGAAACAAGTATCGAGGGACACACCTTTCGTGTGCAACATAGTGCCCATTGCGCCGTCGGCAAGAATGGGTACTTTTCGCCCGAGCCACTTTTGAAAGAGTACTTCGTTTGCCATTTTCGTCTCGGTAGATGATCTCTTCTCGACGGGATGGGGCGAATTATACCCCGTCCATCAATTGCTCCACGCGGCTCACGCCGACGCTGTAGTACTTCGCTTCTGGATGATGCAGGATGATCGCCGCAGTCGACTGTTCGGGTATCAGTTGATAGGCGGGTGAGAGCTGCATGCCCAGGGCTTGCGTCGCCGGCAACAGATCGAACACCTTGGCATGATCCTCGAGTTCAGGGATCGCCGGGTATCCCCAGGAATAGCGTTTCCCCTGCTCCTTGGCGAGATCCAACTCGCGCCGGATGTGCCGGTGTAGATATTCCGCTGCGGCTTCAGCGGTCTGCACCGCCAAACCGTGGGTGAAGTAGCTCTCGCTGTAGTTCCCGGATTGCTGCAGCTCGTTGACGTAATCGCTGGCCTGCGATCCCACGGTCACGACCTGAAAGGCGACCACGTCCATTCTGCCGCTTTCGACCGGAGCGAAGTAATCGCTGAGGCACAGGCGCTCGCCGTCCGGCTGACGAGGAAAGTGAAAGCGGGTGAGGATTTGTGCCTGACCGCTGTCGAGCGTTCGAGGATCGTAGACCAGCAGGTCGTCGTCCTCTGCCTGTGCCGGCCAATAGCCATACACTCCCTGGGGTTTGAGCCAGCCTTCCTTCAAGGCATGTTTCTGCATGTGTCGAAGGCGTTCTTCGAATTCGCTTTCCAACCGATCCCAATCCTCGCCGTGCGTGTTCTTGGCGCCCCAGGAGAGACGGAACAGCTCGTTCTTGAAAAGATGTTGGAACACAATTTCCAACGGCATTTCCTCCACGACGCGCGGACCCCAATTTGGCGGCACCGGAATCCTCTCGGCAGGACCGACGCCGGATGTGCCGGCACTGGGCTTTCGCTTCCTGGGCTGACGTCCAATCTCACGTTCTGCTAACGCAAGACGATCGGCGAGCAGTTGGGCGCGTTGATCGGGACGCTGCAGTTGATCCATGACGCTGAGCCCCTCGAAAGCATCCTTGCAGTAAAAGACCCCCGGAGCGTAGGGCTGGCCGTCTTCGGTGAAGAGGATGCGCCGTCCGAAGCGGCGGTTGATGGCTGCACCGCCGATCAACACGGGAAATTCCAATCCGCGCCGTTGCAGCTCGTTAACGATCAAAGGCATCTGCTTGCTGGTGCTCACGAGAAGGGCACTGAGGCCGATGGCGTCGGCGCCGACTTCTACGGCCTTGTCGATGATCACGTTGGCCGGCACCTGCTTGCCGAGATCGTGAACGAGGTAGCCGTTGTTGGAGAGGATGGTCTTGACCAGGTTCTTACCGATGTCGTGAACGTCCCCATACACGGTCGCCAGGACGATGCTTCCTTTGGCTACTCCTTCTTGCCGTTCGAGAAATCCTTCGACGTGCGAGACGGCGATCTTCATAACCTCCGCCGACTGCAGCACGAAGGGAAGAATCAATTCACCTGCACCGAAACGATCGCCGACCTCCTTCATGGCCGGCAGGAGCACGGTGTTGAGGATTTCCACAGCGCCTTGCGCTTTCTCGTCCGGAGGATACTCTGCGAGGATCTCGTCGATGTCGGCCTGCACGCCATCTTTGTGGCGGTGCAGGATGCGCCAGTGAATGCGTTCCTGGGGTGTCATGTCGACGGTGGGATCGACGTCGGGTTCCCCGGCAACCGTCACCGATTCGAAGTGCTCGATCAGGCGTTGCAACGCGTCCGCGCGTTGGTTGAAGATCAAGTCCTCGGCCAACTGACGCTCCGTTTCCGGAATCTCCATGTAGGGAGTGATGTGCGCCGGATTGACGATGGCCATGTCCAGACCGGCTTGCACGCAGTGGTAGAGCATGACGCTGTTGAGCACGGCTCTGGCCGCCTTACTCAGACCGAAGGACACGTTGGAGACCCCGAGAGAAGTGAATACGCCGGGGAGTTCGGCTTTGATGCGGCGAATACCTTCGATCGTCTCGGTGGCCGAGTCGATGAACTCGGAATCCCCGGTGGCCAGGGTGAAAGTCAATGCATCGAAGATCAGATCCTCGGGCCGCAGGCCGATTTCATCCACGGCGAGGGCGTAGATCTTCCGGGCGATTTCGAGTTTGCGCTCGGCGGTTTTGGCCATGCCGGCCTCGTCGATGGTGAGGGCGATCACCGCCGCGCCGTGATCGAGGGCCAGCCGCAGCACGCGTTCGATCTTCTCCCGCCCGGATTCGAGGTTGACCGAGTTGAGTACGCAGCGTCCCGCTGCGGCCTTCAACGCGGCTTCCATGACGTCCGGCTCAGTGGAGTCGATTACGAGTGGGGCTTCGACGCTCATGGATAACTTATGCAGGACTTTCTGCATCGTCTCGGCTTCGTCGTCGCGTTCGGTCAGCGCCACACAAACGTCCAGGGCGTGGGCGCCGCGCTCGATCTGCTTGCGACCGAGCGCCACAATGGAGTCAAGGTCTTCTTCGAGAATCAGTTGCTTGGCCTTGCGCGAGCCCTGGGTGTTGATGCGTTCCCCGATGAGCAACGGCGGCGGTTCCTGGCGCATTGCGATGGACTGCAGAGCCGAGGAGAGCCGCGCCGGGGTTTGCGCCGGTCGCGGAGGGTGATTTCGCCCATGCAGCGCCTCGACGAGTGGTTTCAGATGGGCCGGTGTCGTCCCACAGCAGCCGCCCACGATGCTGATGTTGTGCTTCTCGACGAAGTCGCGCATGTCAGCCACGAAGGGACCGGGTTCGAGTGGGTACACCGCCTCGCCATCCACGTTTAACGGCAGTCCGGCGTTGGGAATGCAGGACACCGGTAGGGTGGCGTGTTCGCCCAGGTAGCGAATCGGTTCGCGCATATGTTCGGGGCCCGTGGAGCAGTTCAAGCCGATGACGTCGATGGGCAAACGTTCGAGGGTGGTTAACGCGGCCGAAATATCGGTGCCCAGCAGCATACGCCCGGTGGTGTCCAGGGTCACCTGGGCCTGGATGGGGAGGGACTCGCCGGTTTCTTCGAACGCCGCATGGATGCCGTGGATGGCGGCTTTCACTTCGAGGATGTCTTGTGCGGTTTCGATCAGCAGCACGTCGACGCCGCCTCGAATCAGGCCTACGGCTTGTTCACCGAATACGTCAACCAGCTCGTCGAAGGTGACGTTCGAGAGATCGGGATCGTCCGCCGAGGGAAGTTTGCCGGATGGACCCATCGAGCCGGCGACGAAGCGGGGTCGATCGTGTGTGTCGAATTCGTCGGCCAAACGCCGTGCCAGCGCCGTTGCAGCCTGGTTGATCTCGGTCACCCGCTCCGCCAGGCCGAATTCCGCCAGCGTGAGGCGGTTGGCGCGGAACGTGTCGGTTTCGATCACGTCGACGCCGACTTCGAGGAAAGAGCGGTGCACCGCTTCGACGGCGTCAGGCCTGGTGAGTACGAGGACGTCATGGCAGCCCGCGTAGGATTCGCCGCCGAAGTCCTCTGCGCTGAGCTGCATGGCCTGCAGGCTGGTGCCCATGGCGCCGTCGTAGACCAGGATGCGATCTGCGAGGGCGTCCAAGTAGCGGCGGTTGGTGTAGCGACGTTGGTCCAAGATCGTTGCTCCTTGTTCGGATGAAAAGAAACCCCTTCAGGAAGAAGGGGCTTACTTGCTTGCGCAAACGTTCCCTCATCTTCCAGAAGACCGGGTTGCTGCGGGCCTTCTGCCGGAGTTGGCACCATCCATCGGTGGTTGCCGAGGCTTCAAAGGGCCGGTCCCTCCGCCTCTCTCGATGAGCAACCGGCGTGTATTCGCCGGTCTATTCGGATAACGTTTGTCAGTTTACCACGTCCGCGCTGCGGATGTCAATTTATTGGAAGGTGAAAGGGGGGTGGCGCTGGGTCAGCGCCACCCCCCTGGCGGCAGTAAGGTTACGGCGTGCAGGGATCACCGGGGACGGCGTCGATTGGACAGGGAACGACGCAGACTGGATCGCCGCCTCGCGTCGGCGATTGCACCAGGCAACCGAGGATGGGAGTCTTCGTCGGAAGCGGCGCAGGAATGTAGACTTTCGTGCCGTACACGTCGCCTTCCGTCTTGACGATGGCCCGTAAAACCCAGCAGATGCCCTCCCAATCCGGATTGTTGATCACGGATGGCGGATTGCAGCCGGTAAGCAAGATTGTTATGAAGGAGGCCGTGAATATTACGGCGCCGGATTTCATTTTTCTACACATGGCGAGTCCTCACCTATTAACCTTCGAACACTTATCAAGAACCTGTTTTCAAGGGGAGTGCGTGGGTTGAGCGAGTGATTCGTGGCCCCTCTTGCTTTCTGTAACGAATACTTCACGACTCTTGTGACACATGGATTGTACGTCTTGAAACGTGAAATTTAACCATTCGAGTGTTGTCAACAATTAATGCGGCGGATGTGGAAAACATTGACAAACTCGATATTGCGTAGTATTCTAATATTAGAATAATATAGTAATAGGATAATTGGATGACCAACGCGGAACTGGCAATATTGAGTCTGATTTCAGAAAAACCCCGGCACGGCTACGAGATCGAGAGCGTGATCGAGGAACGCGGCATGCGCGAATGGACGGAGATCGGTTTCTCCTCGATCTATTACCTGCTCAAGAAGTTGGAAGGCGAAGGTTTGCTCGAGGGACGCCTGGACGCAGCCGAGCGCGGCCCGACGCGTAAGGTCTATCACCTCACAACTGCTGGCCGGGATGAGCTGCATGAAGGCGTGTTGGAATCGCTTTCGGTCCCGCAGCGCTGCTACAGTCCGCTGCAGCTGGGGCTGGCCAACCTTCCTGGCATTACGCACGAAGAGACCTTGACCTCTTTGCATAAATATCAGCAAGCTTTATCGGCACACCTGAAACACGTACAGGAACGTTGGGAGTCCCAGCGCCCGCTGCCTTACTTCGTCGAGGCGATGTTCGAACACTCGGTCACGATGATCGAGGCCGAGAGAGAGTGGGTCTTAAACTTCATTCGACAAGTGGAGAAAGAGAAAGATGACCAAGATTGATTTCAAGAAGCAAATGAAAGACCTTTATAAACCCCCGAAGGGAAAGTTTTCCGTCGTGGATGTGCCCAAAATGAACTACATCATGCTCGACGGGCGCGGCGACCCCAACACGGCGCCAGCTTACCAGCAAGCCGTCGAGGCGCTCTACGCTACGGCGTACAAACTCAAGTTCCTGAGCAAAAAGGAGCTGGGCAGGGATTACGTCGTTCCACCACTGGAAGGCCTGTGGGGTTCGGGTGGGATGGAGGATCAGCTTGCTGCGGCAAGCGACGAATCCGAGTGGTTGGCGATCTTCACCGCATCCGATCGGGATGCATGGCAGTGGACGATGATGATCATGCAGCCGGATTGGATCACGGCGGAGATGGTTGCACAAATCTGCGAACAAGTCGGAAAGGCGAAAGATCTACCCGCGTTGGAGAAGCTGCGCTTTGATTCGCTCGACGAAGGTTTATCGGTCCAAGTATTACACGTCGGGCCGTACGCCGACGAGGGTCCCGTGCTAGCTCAGATGCATCTCGATTTCATTCCCAACAACGGCTACGTCGAAACGGGGAAACATCACGAAATCTATCTGGGTGACCCGCGCAAGACGGCTCCGGAAAGACTCAAGACCGTGCTGCGGCAGCCGGTTAAGGAGAATGCAGATGTCGATTAATCCTTTGGAAGGTTTTAAATCCCTGGAGACGCATCACTGCGTTACCGGTTCGATGCTGCACGTTTACAATTTCAACGATCATCCACTCACTGAGGACATGCTCCTCGGTATCGGCTCGGGGCTCGGGTTTTTCTATTGGCATCAAAAAGGCATGTTTCCCATGTTCCTCGGCCGCGGTAATGTGCATCGGCCCGGTGTGGAAGGTTTGGAGATCACCACGGGGCTGCGCACCGGTGTGCAGGTGGAACGCTTCCACACCAGCAGTCGTAGGAAAGCCGATCAAGCGTTGTTGGATTCCATGCAGGCGAGCCAACCGCTCATGATCCACGTCGACATGGGCTTCCTGCCCTATTTCGATCTCCCGGAGGATTACCACTTTGGCCAGCACGTCGTAGTTGTCTGTGGCCATGATGCGGCGAGCGGGGAAGTACTGCTTGCGGACCGTGATGCAGCGCTACACTCGGTTTCCATGGATGATTTGACAGCAGCTCGCGGATCGACCTTCAAGCCCTTCCCACCCGAAAACACCTGGTACAGATTCGATTTCAGTCGAAAAAGGCTACCGAAGCCGGATGATATTAACCAATCGATCCGTGACGTGTGTGAGACGATGCTCGAAGGGCCGATTTCCAACATCGGTGTCAGAGGGATTCGCAAGGCAGCGAAGATGGCACCGAAATGGCCAAATAAGATGACCAGCGAAGAACTGCGCTGGACGTGCTTCAATACCTATATCTTCATCGATGCCGAGGGAGGGACGGGAGGCGGGATTTTTCGCTACATGTATGGCCGTTTTCTGGCGGAAGCGGCGGGGATCACGGGGCAGCCGCGCCTGGCTGAGATCGGCCGCGAGCTGCACGCTGTTGGCGATACGTGGCAGGCCGTGGCACAGATCTTCAAACGCGGATCGGAGTTGGATGATCCCGCTTCGATCCTGCCGGAAACGACGGAGCCTTTACTGGAGATCGCGGACGCGGAAGAATCCATCTGGAACGAACTGCGTGACCTGGCCTCGGATTGAGCGTTGAGTCCCTGATCAGAAATACGAGTCATTTGTTTTCTTCTCTCTCGATAAGTAATCGGTCTCTGCTACAATAGCGGCGTGGGAACGCTGTACTTGGTCGCCACCCCCATTGGAAATCTTGCGGACATCACGCAGCGCGCCATCAATACGCTGCGCGACGTTCGCTGCATCGCTGCGGAAGACACGCGGCACACCGGCAAATTGCTCGAGCACCATCAAATCGATACCCCATTGATCAGCTATCACGAGCACAGTAAGCGTACCCGCGTCGATCGCGTCCTGGGCGAACTCGCTGCGGGCGACGTGGCGCTGGTTTCTGATGCCGGAATGCCAGGGCTTTCCGATCCAGGATACCGCCTGGTTCGGGCGGCTTTGGAGGCGGGGCACGCGGTGAGTCCGGTTCCCGGCCCCTCGGCGCCGATCGCCGCGCTGGCCGCTTCCGGACTGCCCACGGACTCTTACATTTATCTGGGTTTTTTACCGCGAAAAGCCTCCGATAGACGCAGCGCGCTGGAAAGTCTGGCCGGTGAACACCGTACTTTGGTTCTCTTCGAGGTGCCCCACCGTCTGCGGCGCGCATTGGATGACATGATTTTGATTTTCGGACCTCAACGTCCTGTAGCCGTATGCCGGGAATTGACCAAGATGCACGAGGAGATCCTGCGCGGCTCGCTGCAGACGGTGCGTGCACATTTCAACGATGTCGAACCGCGTGGTGAGTTTACGCTGGTCATTGGTGGTGCGCCGCAGGGAGAACGCTGGATGCAGGACAAAGTCCAGGTCGAAGCGGCTCGACGTATGGAGCAGGGGAACAGCCCATCGCAGGTGGCGCGAGAAATTGCCCTCGAGTCAGGCTGGCCCCGGCGCGAAGTGTATCAGTTAATCATGGAGGAGAAATGAAACTGGACGATCTGCAACACATTCGGTCTTGTGATTCCGAGGGATTACTGGCCAAGATCGACTCCCTTCCGAATCAGCTCAAGGAAGCATGGGAGCTGGGGCGTAAACTGCCGTTGGGGGACATTTCCGGTGTGCGGCGCATCATCATCGCCGGCATGGGCGGCTCTGCTATCGGTGGCGATTTGCTCGCCGCTTACGCTGCGCCGATGTGCGCTGTACCTATCCAGGTTCAGCGCAATTATGATCTACCCGCGTACGCCGATGGCCCAGAGACGCTGGTCGTCGCCTCCTCCTTTTCGGGTAACACGGAAGAGACGATTTCGGCGCTGGAACGCGGCGTGGAAACGGGCGTGCAACTGCTGGTCGTGACGACGGGTGGACAATTGGCAGAACGGGCCGAATCTCTCGGTATTCCCCTTTGGCGTTTCGACCATCCTGGACCGCCGCGGGCGGTCGTGGGTTTTTCCTTCGGTTTGCTCTTGGCGGCGATCAGCCGCCTGGGATTGATCCCCGACCCGCAGGATGAGGTCATGGAAGCCGTGACGGCCATGCAAGAGCAGCAAACCCGCTTGCGTGCTGAAGTCCCTGTCGTAAAAAACCCGGCAAAACGTTTGGCCGGGCAGCTGGTCGACCGTTGGCCGACGATCATTGGCGCGGACTTTCTGGCGCCAGTTGCGCGCCGCTGGCGGACTCAGATTGCTGAGTTGGCCAAGGCCGTGGCGCAGTTCGAGTACTTGCCGGAAGCGGATCACAACATGGTGGCTGGCGTCGTGAATCCGGAGGCATTGTTCGCGGAGACGATGGTCGTTTTTCTGCGTGCGGCAAACAATCATCCCAGAAACCTGGCACGCATCGATGTGACCAGGGAAATCATGATGGTGGAGGGCTTCAATACCGACGTCGTCGAAGCTTACGGTGAATCTCCCTTGGCGCAGCAATGGACGGCGCTGCACCTTGGGGACTACGTAGGCTATTATCTGGCCATGGCGTATGCGGTCGATCCAACACCGGTGGATGCGATTGAAGATCTAAAAGTACGGCTGAAGGAATTATCGGGGTAGGAGGCGGCATGAGAACCCCTTTTTCAGGCGTGCCGCGATCCTTGCTCGGCGGCGTGGCCTTATTTCTCGCGTTGGTGGCTCTCTTTGTGCTCGCCACGCCGCGCGTTGTGCAGATCGTGCCCCAAGACGGCAGTATTGACGTTTCATCGAAGCGTGCGATTCAAATTACGTTTACCCATGTGATGGATAGAGCCTCCGTTGAATCTCGTGTATTCGTCGAACCCGATGTACCTGGAAGCTTCACGTGGGAAAATCGAACCTTGATGTTTGAACCGGATGAAGGATGGCCCGAAGGCGCCAGAGTGACGTTGCGGTTGAAATCCGGGGCGAGCGCCAAGATCCTTTTACCGACGCTGCGCAGCTACACCTGGTCCTTTCAAATCGCGAAAAGGCGAATCATTTATCTGTGGCCCGAAAATGGGCCGGCGGAACTCTATCTTCTCCATCTGGAAGATGAGGAGGGGGAGCGCCTCACACAGACCGAAGCAGGTATTCTCGATTACAGTCTGGACTCCGACGGAGATTCCGTAATCTACTCGGTGATGCGGGCGAACGGAAACACCGAGCTGCGGGAAATTTCGCTTTCGACCGGGCTGGACCGCTTGCTGTACGCATGTCCACAAGGGGAGCAGTGCCAAGAGATAGCCTACGAACCTAATGGGAAGCAGGTCGCCTTCGAGCGTTTTGGCTTCGTTTCCGGGCAAGGCGGGCAATCGTTTCCGGGGCCGAGCAGTGTATGGGTGTTGGATTTGGATTCCGGGGACGAAGCGCTGCCGGTCGGAGAAGTGGACCACGCCAGATCCAATCCCGACTGGTCAGCGACCGGCCGTTTGGCGTACTACGATGAAACCTTGAAAGCGATCGCCCTCGTGGATGATGAAGGCGGCCTCGAGGAAAGCCCGTTCAATTTCATTCCCAACGATCTCGGACTGAACGGTGCCTGGTCGCCGGACGGTCAGGAACTGGTCTATGCGTCCATTGTCATCCAGGAGAGCGATTCGGGCGACGATTCGCAGGTGGACTTTTACAGCCATGTCTACCGTATGGATGTCGCTACGGGGAACATCACAGATCTAACGGGCGACGAAGCGGGGCAGGTGGAGGATGCTGCGCCGATCTATTCCCCGGACGGAGAATGGATCGCCTTCACCCGCAAATACCTCGATAACAAGCGCTGGACTCTCGGCCGTCAATTGTGGATCATGCGCGCGGATGGATCGGATCCCAGGCAGTTGACGGCAGAGCCTAACTTGCACGTGTCTTCCGTCGTCTGGAGCCACGACGCTCAGATGTTGACCTTCGTGCGCAAGAATCAGGCGGATCTCACACAACCGATCGAAATCTGGGTGATCGGAGCCGATGGCGAGGGAGCGGAACTGCTGGTTGAAGGAGCCTACGCACCGCAATGGGTCCCGTAACTCACGCGGTGGGTTTTCGTATCCCGCTTCACAATTTTTCGTGCAGGAGGAGAGTATGGCGGATGTAATCCGTCTACCCATTAAAACGAGCGATGGTCGTCCATTGATGCACAAGTTCTACCGTCAGGAGCGGGAAGCGGGAGGTCTGCTCGTCCTTCTGCCCGGAGGAAACTACGGCGTGGATGGGCCGATGTTGTACTACCTCAGCGAGATACTGCAGGCAGCCGGTTGGGATTCCCTCGCCGTGACGTATGGCTACCAGACGCGCATGGAAGAGCTGTCGCTGGAGACCATTCCTGGGTTGGTCGGTGAATGCGTCGCTGCGGTCCAACATCTGCTCTCCGAACGAAGCTATCCCCGTATCGGATTGGCGGGAAAATCGATCGGCGCCAGCGTCGCTGCCCACATCTGCAAGTTGGAGTCCGAGCTCGCGGCGGCGCGCCTGGTCTTGTTCAATCCACCCTTTGGGCATCCTTTTTTCGATTCTACTTTCATGGACTCCAAGCAGCCCGCTTTTCTCGCTACCGGCACGGCGGATCGTTTTTACAACGAAGCAGCTATCGAAGCTCTACGCGCCTCGCGGGTTTTCGAACTCTGCGTCATCGACAATGCCGATCACAGTATGGACGTGGTGGGAAATCTCGAAGCTTCGCTGGAAGCCGTGAAGCAAGTCGTCGCGAAGTCCGTCGTGTTTTTGACGACCGAATGATCGCGCAATGATGCAATCAACCCCGCGAAGGAGGTGAGCGATCGCGATGAATGAATCCCCTCGCTTGGAGACGTTAGCCAGGATGATCGACCATTCGCTTCTGCATCCGACTCTCACGGATGAAGCGATCGTGAAGGGCTGCGAGCTGGCAAAATCGTACGCTGTGGCTACCGCCTGTGTGAAACCGTACGCCGTTCGCATGGCGGCCGACGTGCTGCAGGGTTCAGATGTTGGTGTTTGCGGCGTGGCCGCTTTCCCGCACGGCAACAGCACCACGTCGCTAAAAGTCCGGGAGGCTGGGGAATCCGTTTTGGACGGTGCAAGTGAGATCGACATGGTCGTGAACGTCGGCAAGGTTCTTGGCGAGGATTGGGATTACGTCGCCAGGGAGGTCGCCGCGGTAAACGAGGCCGTGAAGGAGCATGGAGCGATCCTAAAGGTGATTTTCGAGAACGATTACCTCGAAGACGAACATATCCGCAGATTGTGTGAGATATGTTCGCAGATCGGCGTGGCTTACGTCAAGACTTCGACCGGATACGGATTCGTGAAGCAGTCGAACGGCATGTATGCCTACGCTGGCGCGACCGATCACGATCTGCATCTCATGCGTCGGTGCAGTGACCCCAAGGTGGGTGTGAAGGCAGCAGGTGGGGTGCGGACGTTGGATGACTTGCTGCGGGTACGGAAACTGGGTGTCTCGCGTATCGGCGCAACGGCAACGGCGGCGATTCTCGAGGAAGCGAAACGGCGAGGTTTCCAATAGCGAGCCGTCGCTAGTCTAAACTCCAGCCGGTAGGTTTAAAAGGTCGGGTTTCCAATCATACGAGTCACCCATTGGGCGATGTGCAGGCAGGGAAGACAGTATGAGCGTTCCGAGGGACATCGAGCTCAAACACGACGCGGGGAGAGTACTCCTCCGCCCTCCACGAATGAAGGATGCCGAGGCGATTTATGAAGCGGTGCATGTATCGGTGAGCGAACTCATGCCCTGGATGGATTGGTGCTCTCCAGATTATTCGATCGAAGACACATTGGACAGGCTGAAAACACTTCCTCGTGTATGGGACGATGGAGAAGCGTATGACTTTGCGATCGTGGATGCGGAGAGCGGCCAAATCCTCGGTTTGTGTGGGATCAACCAGATCATTCAACGCCATCAATTCGCCAATCTTGGCTACTGGATTCGTTCTGATCGGACGGGTGAGGGCATCGCGACGGAAGCGGCACAACTGCTGGCGAAGTTCGGCCTTCGAGATGTTGGGCTGCAGCGTGTCGAAATCGTTGTCGGTGCGGAGAACTGGGCCAGCCAGCGGGTTGCCGAGAAAGCTGGCGCACAGTTCGAAGGGATCCTGCGCAAGCGCATCAAGATTGGCGATCGATATATCGATGCCGCCATGTTTTCGCTGGTGCTGGATGATCTTCTATAAGAATTTAAGGTACCAAGGGCGATGAGATGATTCCCGCCACTATTAACACTGCGTTCACTTGTTCCGATCCCGGGAAATCTTCTCTCTGCGCATCGATCACTGTATCGTAATTAATGTTACAGTAACGCAAGCTGGAATACCATCATGACGAAGAAAACAAACCCACGAATCTGGACCACTAAAACATATGACCGATTATCTCCTTTCTATGATGCGTTCATGAGATTCTTCTTCCCCATCGGTGAAACTGGGCGCGAGCGCATCGTGGAGAAACTGACCACCGGCACGGTACTCGATGTGGCATGCGGCACAGGGACGCTGTTGGCGATGGCAAGTGAAAAGGGGCTGAAATGCTACGGCGTAGATCTTTCCGAGGGAATGCTTACACAGGCGCAGCGTAAGGTGCCAGGCGCTGAATTTCAGCGGGGCAGTTATTATCGATTGCCCTATGCGGATAAAGCCTTCGATCAAGTTGTTGCGACGAACGCCCTCAGCGGTGAATCGATTGATACAAGGGAAGTTCTGCGGGAGATGGTGCGGGTTTGTAAAACAGGGGGGCGAATCTATATCGCCGAGTGGCCGAAAGCGGAGCAGGAATCAATCACCGAGAAGGTAGTGATTTGGCTTGCGAGTCTCAACGACGACGCCCCGAAGGACTATTATGGGATATTCCACGAATTGGGATACGAGCCGGAAACCGATGCTCTTAACAAGCGGTACTACATTTTCACCATCCGGAAGTAAGCACAGTAGTTGTATTTGAGAAGGGAAAGGACGATGCAGAAGCCAAAGCTCGGCATCCTGCATCCGGGTGCCATGGGGATCTCGGTTGCAGCGTCGGCGCAGAATTCTGGCTGCGAGGTTTATTGGGTCTCCGAAGGCCGCAGCCCCCAAACACGCGAACGCGCTCAAAAATATAATCTTATTGACGCAGGCAGCGTGGCGGATCTTTGCCGGACTTGTTCCATCATCATCAGCATCTGCCCTCCGCATGCCGCAGAGGAAATCGCCGAACAAGTACTGCGTCAAGATTTCGCGGGTCTGTATTTGGATGCCAACGCCATCTCGCCTCAGCGCGCGCAGCGTATCAACAAGCGGATGTCGGCGGCCGGCGTGTCGTTCGTCGACGGTGGAATCATCGGCGGACCGGCCTGGGAGGCGGGCGGCACGTGGCTTTACCTCTCAGGCAGCGCTGCAGGTGAAGTTGCAAGTTTTTTCTCGGAAGGTCCCCTGGAAACCACGATCATGGACGAACTCGTTGGAAAAGCTTCGGCGTTGAAAATGTGTTATGCGGCGTGGACCAAGGGGAGCACGGCGCTGCTGTGTTCCGTCCTGGCCGCGGCGGATGGACTTGATGTTTGGGAAATGCTTGCAGGACAATGGGAGCGAGATTGGCCCGGTTTTGCCGAGCAGTCTGCGAATCGAACCCGACGGGTGACTGCGAAAGCCTGGCGTTTTGCCGGGGAAATGGATGAAATTTCCGCTACCTTCAGCCAGGTGGGACTGCCGGGTGGATTTCACGCGGCCGCAGCGGATATCTACGCTCGTTTGGCGTGTTTCAAGGGCGCAGAGCCGATCCCCTCGCTCGAAACGGTATTGGGCGCGCTGAAACAAAGCGCTGAATAAGAAGTCATATCAGAGGAAATTTCTGTTCATTCTTGTCGAAGACTCGTGGTAGAGAGGAAGGTAAACGCATGCAGGATAAAAGTGGTTGGGTGAACAGCCTGGTCGGAATTTCTACAATCGGGGGTGTGATCACCGGCATTGTTGGTCTTCTCATCGCTCTGGTATCCGTTCTGAGCGGGGAGTGGCTTGCCGCAGGCGCCTGCCTCATCGCTGCTGCTCTGGCGTTCGGCTTGTTAGCGGGCGCATTGCTAGGAGGCCCATCAAGATCAAGGATGTGATGTTCAGATCTGTATCATTTGGCTGTGTCAATCTGCCGAAAACTCGCCCATCTCCGGTTCGATAGCACGAAGCAGGTCATCTCGTTGGAGAATGATGCCTGCGTTGCGAATCCCGGCGCCGATGGAGATGGTTTCGTGGTCCATGATCCTGCGGTCGGCGAGGATGCGCAGGTTCACGGGCAAACCGAAAGGTGAAACCGCGCCGGTTTTATAACCCGTGACTTCGAGAACTTCATCCGCTCCCGCGGTGGTGATGCGCGAAACCCCCAGGTGGTGCCGCAGTTTGGGCCAGTCGACTTTTCCCGGACCGGGCATGAGCACCATGATGTAGCGCTCATCTTCGAGCCGAAACACCAGACTGCGTACGATTTGATCCGGCAGTAGTCCTCGCTCGCTCGCCGCCTGTTCGAGCGAACGTAGTGGCCTGGTGTGGAGGTGCAAGCGATAGGGGATGTCGAGTGCATCTAGAGCGTGCGTGACGGGAGTGTCTTTCATATCTATTGGATATTCTATCTCAGAAAGATAATACGCCCTCCACATACCGCTTAATAGATTTCTGCTATAATACGCCGGCCGCTCGGATCCAGCGGACCGAGACGGTGAAAGTGTGTTCTTTCTATCCCGCCCAGGTCCAGGCGGTCACCCTCGGACCATTGGGCATCTCACTCAAAGGAGGAGATAGCCGTGTCGACTTCATCCGATTCCGTAGAACGTAAAAAAGTAACCACACGCACATTCCGGCAGAAAAAGGCGCGCGGCGAGCCGATCACCATGCTCACCGCCTACGATTACACAACCGCTTTGGCCGTCGACCGGGCGGAGATCGATTCCATTCTGGTGGGGGACTCGCTGGGCATGGTGGTTCTGGGATACGAAAACACCTTACCGGTGACGATGGATGACATGCTGCATCACTGCAAAGCTGTGGCGCGCGGGGCAAAGTACGCCCTGCTGGTTGGCGACATGCCCTTCATGTCCTACCAGATTTCCGTGGAAGAAGCAGTACGCAATGCAGGCCGTTTCATCAAGGAGGCGGGCATGGATGCCGTGAAACTGGAAGGCGGCCGTGAGCGCGTCCCAGCGATCGAGGCCATCGTTTCCGCGGGCATTCCGGTACAGGGGCATCTCGGCCTCACGCCACAGTCGGTGCATCAATTCGGGGGCTATCGTGCCCAAGGCAAATCAGCCCAGGCCGCCAAACGGTTGCTCGATGACGCTCTGCTGCTGCAGGATGCTGGCTGTTTTTCCATCGTCTTCGAAACGATTCCCACGCGCCTGGGACGCTTGATCTCGGAGCGGTTGGAGATTCCCACCATCGGCATCGGAGCAGGCGTCGGTTGTGACGGGCAGGTGCTGGTCTCTCACGACGTGCTAGGCCTTTTCGAGCGTTTCACCCCGCGCTTCGTCAAAAAATACGCCGATTTTCACGGCGAAATGGTGAAAGCTTTCGCTGATTACAAAGGTGACGTCGAAAACGGCCGCTTTCCGGCGGACGAGCACAGCATCGAGATGCCGGACGAAGAGTGGGATGAGTTGACCGCGTTGCTCGATGATTGAGAAAAAGCATGGCGCGTGAGCCGATTTTGATCGCCGGAAGTGGTGCATTGGCGTGCTACTTCGCCGCACGCCTGGCGCCGTATGCCGAGGTCACGCTGCTGGGAACCTGGTCGCAGGGCTTGGCGGCGCTCCAGGAAAACGGCGTGCAACTAGTTGCGGAGGATGGCGAAACGCGTTCTTACGATGTGCGTGCCACGAACGATCCGGCGGACTGCATCGGGCATCGCTGTGCGTTGGTTCTGGTGAAGACCTGGCAGACCGAACGGACGGCAAAGCAATTGGCCGCATGCCTAGACGAGGACGGTGTGGCGCTGACGCTGCAGAACGGGTTGGGTAATCTCGAAATCCTTCAGCGCAGCCTGGGCCGGGTGCGGGCGGCGCAAGGGGTCACGACCACGGGAGCTACGTTGTTGGGGCCGGGTCGTGTTCGTGAGGGCGGAAAGGGAGCCTTGCTCATTGCCGAACATCCGCGCCTAGAACTGCTGGTCGAATTGTTGGAGACGGCGGGCTTCGAGGTTGAAATTGCCGCAGACATGGAAAGTGTGCTCTGGGGGAAAATGGTCGTCAATGCGGCGATCAATCCGCTGACGGCAATTTTGGGTGTTCCCAACGGCGTTTTGCGGGAGCGCCCGCACGCGCGTCGGTTGATGCAAGCCGTTGCCGTGGAGGTGGCTGCCGTGGCGCGTGCATGTGGAATCACCTTGCCGTACGGCGATCCTGTCGCGCAAGTGGAACGCGTCGCACGACAGACGGGAGAAAACCGCTCCTCCATGCTGCAAGACGTCACCCGCGGCGCACCGACCGAGATCGACGCCATCAATGGCGCCGTCGTGGAGGCGGCGGAAGAAATTGGCTTGAATGCACCAGTCACCGAAACGCTGTGGCACTTGGTCCGCGCCTTGGTTTCGGTCAATCTGGAGATGCGTGATGAGAATCGTTGAGAGCATACAAGAGTTACGAACAGCGCGTGAGCATCTCGAATCCCCTCTGGGTTTCGTGCCGACGATGGGCTATCTGCACGAAGGGCACCTATCGCTCGTACGACATGCGCGGCAGGAATGTGGAAGCGTTGCGGCGAGCATTTTCGTCAACCCCACACAGTTCGGACCTCAGGAGGATTTGGCGGCCTACCCACGCGACCTCGAGCGCGACCTGGGGCTTCTCAAAGCCGAGGGGGTCGATCTCGTCTGGACGCCGACGACGGCCACGATGTATCCGGATGGTTTCCAGACTTGGGTGTCGGTCGACGATTTGACGCGGCATCTGGAGGGCAAGCAGCGGCCGGGGCATTTTCGCGGCGTGACGACGATCGTGGCGAAATTGTTTAACGCCGTGGGGCCCGATCGGACCTACTTCGGGCAGAAGGATGCCCAGCAGGCGACAGTGATTCGCCGCATGGTCGCCGATTTAAATTTTCCTATCGAAGTAGTGGTTTGTCCGATCGTGCGGGAAGCGGATGGCCTGGCGAAATCGAGCCGCAACACGTACCTGAATGAAGCGCAGCGAAAAGCCGCAACGGTGCTTTTTCGCTCGTTGACGGCGGCCGTGGAGGCGTTCGGAAGTGGGCAGCAGGAGGCGGACACCCTGCGTGACACGATGTCGACGGTGCTAGCAGGCGAGCCGCTGGCCCAAGTGCAATACGTGTCCGTGGCCGATCCGGATACCCTGGAAGAATTATCGGGAGAGATCAAACGGGCGCTGCTTTCGATGGCCGTCTTCGTCGGTGAGACGCGTTTGATCGACAACATGGTGGTTGGCGGATGATTGTACAGATGAGGAGGGAGAAGCATGTTGTTAGCCATTGACATCGGCAACACGAACATCACCCTGGGCCTGTATCAGGCGGCAGAAATGAAAGCCGCCTGGCGGCTGGCGACGGCGCACGAGCGCATGCCGGACGAGTATGGCCTGCAGATGTTGGGGTTGCTGCAGCACGCCGACTGTGAACCGGACGTCGTGGACGGGGTGGTGATGGCTTCGGTTGTGCCGCCGCTCACTGGCACCTTTCAACAGGCGTGCAGGGAATACATCGGTCAAACGCCGTTGGTGGTCGATGCCGGAGTGAAAACCGGCGTGCATATCCGCTACGAGGATCCGAAGGCCGTCGGCGCCGACCGGGTGGTCGACGCGGCCGCGGTGCAGCACTTGTATGGCGGTCCGGCGTGCGTCGTCGATTTCGGCACGGCGACCACGTTCGACGCCATTTCCGCCGAGGGAAATTATTTGGGAGGCGCGATCGCGCCGGGAATCGGCATCGCTGCGGAGGCGCTGTTTCAACGCACGGCAAAGCTGCCGCGCGTGGACCTCTCCCGGCCGCCGGCGGCAATCGGCAAGAACACCGTCCATGCCATGCAATCCGGTTTGCTCTACGGCTACGTGGGTCTGGTGGAGGGCATGGTGGATCGTTTCCGGGCCGAGTTGGGTCCCGAAATGAAGGTCATCGGCACGGGGGGATTGACCGAGATCATCGCGGCAGAAACGAAGGTGATTCAAATCGTTGCCCCGTGGCTCACGCTCGATGGTCTGCGCATCATCTGGGACATGAATCGCTGACAACCTGCAATCCATGCGAACCGAAGCGAATTTAAGCATAGATAACCGGACCGGTCCCTGGTACACTTCTGCTTTATAACCGAGGAGCAGCGCATGAATCGCAGTAGAGCCCAAGCCGGAGAAGAATTGTCTTCGGTGGATGGACGCCCGGATGCGGCACGAAAAAAGGATGCACGGGAAACGATCGATCCCGTCGGGTTGATCAGCCTACTGACCGTTTACCTCGCCTACGGCAGCACGTACCTGGCGATCCGCGTCGCCGTGCGTCCCGGTGGAGGTTTTTCACCTTTCACCCTCGGTTTCATGCGATTGGTTCTGGCGGGGATCATTCTCCTGGCCTGGGGGTTGATTCGCCGCAGGCGTATGCTTCCCGAGCGAGACGAATGGCTCATACTCATCGGATCTGGGATTCTCTTCTGGACCATCGCCAACGGGCTCGTGGGGTGGGCGGAAATGCGTGCCGATTCGGGATTGGCTGCACTGATCGTCGCCTTCACCCCGATATGGGTCGCTTTCATCGAGTCCCTGATCGATCACCGTCCACCGTCGTTATTGCTCCTTTTCTCATTGATGCTGGGATTTGGTGGTATCGTCCTCTTGAGCGTCCCTTCGCTGCAGAGCGGCGTGCAGGCCGACTTGTACTCCCTGATCGCGCTGCTCGCAGCTTCCTGCAGCTGGGGGCTCGGTTCCGTGCTTCAAAGCAGGCGCAAAGTTCGTCTTTCGCCGGAGGTAAGCTCGGGATATCAGCAGCTCATCGGGGGCTTCGGTTTCATCATCAGCATTATCATCGTCGGCGACACGCTGCCCACGCCGTCGGGCGAAGCCTGGCTGGCCTGGGGCTATCTCGTGTTGGTCGGCTCGGTTTTGGGATTCACGGCCTTCACGCAGGCTCTCAAGCTCCTGCCTTCCAGCGTGGCCATGACCTACGCCTACGTCAATCCGGTGATCGCGGTCATTTTGGGCGCGATCATTTTGGGCGAAGAGATCACGCTGTGGACTTTCGCAGGCGCGAGTCTGGTGTTGCTGGGTGTGGCAGGCGTTTTCCGGGAGCGATATGGGGGAAGTGCTTAGGTTGTAGCAGCACTCGATTTGTTGATCGAGGATGCAATTTAATATCCGTGACTTAATAAATACTCTTGCTGAGATTGTCGCAATATCTTTACCGTTTGCACAGCAAAGTACCCTATTCTCATCTCCTAATGATGTTGGACTTGCGCCATAAGATTGCCGATTGTGAAATTTAGTAACTGGTTTGTGATTATGTAGCATCAGCCGGCTGCGGTAACTTTCCGGTAATAGTAGCGTGCTACATTCATTGTAGGTCTTGATCGAGTAATGGAAGGGAATGCAGATGAAGATCAGAGGGATCGTATTGCTTATGCTGTTATCAATCCATGCCATCCTGACTGCATGCAACCCATCGCTTACGGTAATACCCGTAAACACAACCACACCACCAATGCCCACAGTGACGAGCACGCCACTATTATCCACCGTAATGCCTACACTGGAGGAATCCGTTGCTCTTGAGCCTATTGACACGCTGATTTCCGAGGTCGACGGGATGGAGTTGGTGTATGTGCCTGCGAGTAACTTCCTGATGGGGCTATCTGACGATGAGCTAGAATATGGCCTCAACCTTTGTGGCCCAGTTTGCAATCAAATTCAGAGCCTCCAGAGTGCATATCCCCAGCACGAGGTTTACCTGGACGCGTATTGGATCGACCGCACGGAAGTGACCAATGTGATGTTTGCAACCTTCCTTAATTCCACCCGTGAACGAAGAGAGGATGAGCCAGCCTGGCTGGCAACGAACTATTCCCATATCGAATACTCAGATGGTACATGGCAGCCTTTGAATGGATACGAAGACCATCCGGTAGAAGGCGTATCCTGGTATGGGGCGCAGGCGTACTGCGAATGGGCAGAACGTCGTCTTCCCACAGAAGCAGAGTGGGAGAAAGCTGCCCGGGGGGACGATGGCAGGCTCTTCCCGTGGGGAGATCGTTTTGATCAAAATGCGGCAAATCTTTATGACAAAGATATCTGTGACACATCGAGCTGCGACGGCTACAAATACACGTCGCCGGTTGGGAGTTTCCCGCTGGGCGCCAGCCCGTACGGCGCACTGGACATGGCGGGGAATGTTGAGGAGTGGGTATGGGACCGGTACAACGAAAAATACTATGCGGTGTCGCCTGCCCAAAACCCGCATGGTCCATCCTCTTCATTTAGTGATATTCGAGTGTTGCGTGGTGGTTCATCTGCATCATCACTTCTTTATTCAATGACGGCAACTCGCATGATGCTCAGTCCGTCATTTACTGGCCGGGGATTGGGATTTCGCTGCGCCCTCTCGGCGTATCCTGCAGAGGTCAGCTTTTCACTATCATCAATACACATGTTCAGTGAAACCCAAGGTTGGGGTTTACTCGAGGGAACGGTATGGATCACCTGGGATGGCGGACTGACCTGGCGCGATGTCTCACCGCAAAAACAAAACGTAGACGAGCAGCGCTATGTTGCTTATGGATATTTCTTCGATGCAGATCGCGCCTGGCTAATCTTCGCCACATTAGGCGGAGAATCTTCTTTCAGCGGCATTGCACCCGATGCACTCGTCTATTCCACCTCGGATGGAGGGCAAACATGGAACACCAGCCCACCACTTAATTATCAACTTGACATTACAGTTCCCTCCAACGCAGAGTTCAGTGCAACAGATACACAAACAGGGTTATTGCGTGTAAAGGGATGGGGTGTCTCCGCAGGACCAAAAATATATTCACAATTTTTTCGCACTACAGATGGTGGTGCCACCTGGAAATCCATAAAACCTTCTTGGTGTAATGCAACCGGATCGTGTCATGACTATGTTCCCATGTTTCTCTCGATCATGTATTTCCTTCCTGGGGGAACGGGTTGGTACTTGGAGGACGATTCGATCTGCGACCCGTGTGATTACAATATTCCTAATTATCACATATCGACAGATGGGGGGGTTACATGGGAAAGCCATGTTATTCCTGCGCCACAGGATTACCCGGACCTATTAAACCAATATAAAGATTGTGAACCATATCAACTCAACCTGATTTCGGAAGACGTCGTGCGTTTGAAGCTTGCTTGTGGTCCAGACTACGGGGATGATGAAACCGCACCCATCGATTTCCTGTATGCGAGCGAAAATGGAGGCCTTACCTGGACGACCCATGAGCTGCCGCCGTCTTTAGCAACCATGGTTGGCTACTTCAAATGGTCCCAATCACAGATGTTGTTTTTTGATGCGGATCATGGTTTGCTATTAGGGCGTGAAATGTATCGAACGGCTGATGCCGGGGCAACCTGGCAGCTAATCAACACAGTGCCCTGGGATGGGCAATTCAGTTTCATCGATCGTCTGCAAGGCTGGGCTATCACCGAGGGGGACGGCAGCGAAAGGAACCTGATGCATACGACCGATGGGGGTGAGACGTGGCATATGCTCAATCCTGTAGAAGTAGAATAAGAAGCTACGGAATAGGTTTTTGCACCGGTTTATCTCTCATAGCATTACGTGGTTGGGTGTAAAAATTCAGCATAATTTGGCGGTGGCCACCAAATTATGTTATTAGAAACATATCGATTGGGGCTGTTCTACTCGAACAGCCCCGTCGTCGTTAAATCATCGCTGCTTCGGGCGATCTGTGGTTAGCTCACCTTGTCTGCTGCCAGCAGCGCAGCGTCCTGTGCTTTCGCGACCTTGCGGCCTTCCGCCACGTCTACCGTGGTCAACAGCCAACCGCCGATGATGAAGAAGGCGATCAGGCTCAGGATGGCGGGCCGGCTGCTGGCGAACGCCGCGCCGGCGGCTGCGAAGAGAATCGGGCCCAGGACGGCGGAGAATTTCTCCATCACACCGAACAGACCGAAGAATTCCCCGCTTTTTGCCGCAGGCGACATGACGGCGTACAAGCTGCGGCTTAAAGCCTGGCTACCACCTTGAACCGTGGCCACCATCCAGGCCAGGAACCAGAATTCGATCGTGGAATTCAGGAAGTAGCCCCAGGCTGCGATGATCGCGTATGCCAGCAGGGCCAGAAGGATACTGCGCTTCGTATCCAGCTTACCGGCGAGCTTGGAGAACAGCCGTCCTCCGAGAAGCCAGGCGAACAACAGCCCGACGATCTGTAACGCGAGGATCAGGCCGAGAATGATGAGCAGACTTTGTTGGCGTGCGGCTGGCATGATTTCGAATGCGGCAATCGAGATCGTGTTTCCGCCGCTTTCCGGGTTCCGATCCGGGGTGTTCACCAGGGAAAGGGTGTGAATTCCGGCTTTATCGGTCTCAATAACTTCGGATAAGACGCCGTAGCGCGTGGTGGAAGCGTACGCATCGATCCTAAGCGGCGTGCCTTCCGAGTCCAGATAGGGTCCGCCATCGACTTCGACCGCCCAGATGCCCCGGTCTGGTCCTTCGCTGTACGTGAATTGGATCTTCTGACCGTTGAAGGTGAAATCGAGACGAGCGCCCACTTCGCTAGACTGCCGATAGGTCACGTCTTCGACGCTCTCACCGAACAGGCGATTGACGAACTCGAAGAAGCCGCCTCCACTGATCTTGGTGGCGGAGACTCGCTCATCGAGCCAGGTGCCCGTGAAGATCATCATCTCATGATCCACATGGTGCAGACCTTCACCTGCCGCAGTAGCGGTGGCTTCGAAAACCGGTGGCTTCGATCCCGTAACGTCTGCGGGAAGAAGTTGAAGTCCAAGAACGCCGACGAGCGGGAGCATGAGCATGTTGAAGACGATGAATGCGAGATAGAAAGCCCGTCGTGTTTCACGAGGGCTGGGAATGCGGCCGAAAATCAAACTGAAGGGAATGCCCACGAACTGCACCAGCAGCAGGGCGAGAATCAGCTCGACTGTCCCGAAGCCGAGTTCGGCGCCGTAGATCGCGGCGACGCCGATGATCGTGCCGATGCCGTCGTTGTAGATCAAAAATGCGACGAGGAATTTGAAGAGCTGACGATATTGACGCATGTCTTTAAACGTCCCGCTCAGCCGCTTGAAACTCGCCGAGACCACATTCTCACTAGGACCGAGTTCGGCGGTAGCCGCAGGAGGTTCGGGTATGGTGCGCAGCAGCGGAATGGTGAAAACCGCCCACCAGATGGCGACGCTGAGGAATGAGAGACGAGAGCCCAACGTCCCGGGCAGGATCTGAATCATGGCCACGTTTACCGCCAGGAGGATGCCGCCGCCCAGGTACCCGAGGGCGTATCCGCGCGTAGAGACTCGATCGCGATCGTCTTCCCTGGCCACATGCGGGAGCAGTGCGTCATAAAAGACGTTCGCTCCCGTGAAACCCAGGCGACCGAGTACGAATAAGATCGATGCCAGTACCCAGTCCCCCGTTTGGATCAGAACCATCAACCCGGTTGCAAGGATGCCGGCACCGGCGAAAACCGACAGAAAGCCTTTCTTGCCGCGCTTGATGTCGGATATGGTGCCGAGGATCGGGGAGAGGATGGCGATGACGAAGAGAGAGATGGACAATCCCAGGCTCCAAAGGGCCGTCGCGGCGGCTCGACTGGGTAGTGTGGCACCGGCCACCTGGCTGTAATAGATCGGCAGTACGGCGGCCAGGATCGTCGTGGCGAATGCGGAGTTTGCCCAATCGTACAGCGTCCAGGCACGGATGCGGCGGTTGTATTCCTTCTCACTGATTCCGTCATATGCGGAAATGGCTGCGGCTGCCATGAGCACCTCCTTCTCGGCACACTTCGAAGTGGTCGACGAATCGATCGATCCGGTTGTTTACTGAACGACCGAACCTACGAACAAGGCAATGAATCTTGACGTTATTATCGCATCATACGATGCAATGCCAAGGGCTCGTCACGAATCCCAAGATGGTATCTCGTTCTGGTTATGGTTTCGTGAAAGGCTCATCCTTCTCTGCGATCATCGCAAGAAGTTCTTGCTGGTATTCGGCAGCAATCGACGGATGCGCCGGGTAGAGGTCGTTCAATTCTTCCGGGTCGTCGTGCAAATTGTATAGCTCGTACACGCCGTCATATCCTTCGTAGCCACGATAGTGGATCAATTTGAAATCGCCCTTGATCATCGCTACGGTTGCCTTGCGTAGAGGCTTCATTCTGGGGTTGTTCTTCGCTTCAACGACGAAGAGGCTCCTGTCGGAAGGATGATCCTGCGCGTACGGCGGGAGGATCCGGCCTTCGGTCCAGGTGGGGATCGGACGACCCGTCAAATGCATCAGGGTCGGCAGGATGTCCACGCAGCTGGTCGGCGTGTATACATCCTGGCGGGAGGTCTGGCCGGGCAGAGAAATGAGAAGCGGAACGCGGACGATCGGTTGGAACAATGTTTGCGTAGTGTGCCGCCAAATCCTACGTTCGAACATCTCTCCGTGATCAGATGTAAAGATCACGATGCTGTTATTGAAAAAACCACTCTGCTGTAAGAAATCGTGCAATCGTCCGAACTCGGAATCAACATAAGTAATGAATTGATCGTAGACTATTCGATTTCCATCGAGGATATGTTGGCGCTCAGAGAAATCGCCGAAAAAATGATCGGGTTTTGATTTCGGCTGCCAGCCGTTCAGAAATAAATCCACGAAATCTTTTCGAGGGCGGTAGGGATCGTGAGGTGGCATCATGTGCATGTATGCGAGGAATGGTTGTTGCCAGCGCATCATCTGATCCTTGATCCAATCGATGGTGTCTTCGATAGGATAAAGCACATCGTGATTGCCGGGGATGCCCTTTGGGAATTGACCTTCCAGGCGATCCATCAACATATAGTTTGCCTTGTCGAGAATTGATTGGAGGATTGGAAAGAAGAAGAGAGAATCAGATAACTTGTAATTGGTCTCTCCTTGTGAGGCAATCGAATAATCCAGTGGGAATAGATTGTCGGAAAAATTGTAATCGATCAAGGCAACTTCATTTGGCAGAATGAATTCATCGAGGTTGTCTTTCAGGTGGTCGAGGATGATGCTAGCGAGGTAGTTATGTGTGAATCCGATGCGTGTGTAATTCTTGCTGTTGAATTCGCTGAAAATGTTCCGGTTATTATACCTATCCAGCATCGAGCTGTAGTGATTGATAGCCCGATGTGTCCATGGATATGTTCCGGTGAGGAGCGATGATGTCCCCGGTGATGTGAAATTGCCGGCGGAAAGATGGTTGTTATACACAGTTGCGTGTTCTGCAAAACGTATAAGGTTGGGTGTCGTATTGCGTTGGAAACCATAAAGTGATGCATCATGTGCGGAAAATGCGTCAAAGACGATGATGATGATGTTAGGAATGTCCGCGCTTGTTTTTGGCTCTATGAATTCGGGATTCGATGCAGATAGAAATGGAGCAGTGAGGGGTAGCAGGGATGCCAGTTTGAGAAACCCGCGACGATCGATGTTTGACTTCATAGTATAGCTCCCAGATTTCGCATGAATACGATTAGCAGGGCAATCAAATCAAAGAAAATGTAGAGAAATGTCAAAGGTGTAAGACGTTCGATGATGACGACGGAAAAGAACTTTATTTTTCGGATGCGTGAGATTCCAAAAGCGAAACCTATAGCCAGCAGAACAGCGATTACGAACAATAGACGTCGATAGAGGATGTGTCTGAGCGTAAAATATTGAAGTGTGATTGCCAATATAGTGAGCTCGATTAGCAGTACAAAGCAAAATGGAACGATTGATCGTTCAAGCCAACGTCTTGGGATCAGCATTCCCAGTATCAATATACAGAGAAATGCAAGGATGCTTTCAGCGAGCATGAAAGTAAAAGTGTAGGATAACACACCGAGAAGTTCACTCCTTGTAAAACGCAGCAACCAGGACGGGACATCGTGGAGCATGTGTGGGATCGCCCATACATGGATGGGGAAGGAACAAGCCACGAAAATCTGCACCAACTCTTCTGAAGAGAAGCGGTTCTTAAAAAAAGGCAAGATCCTTGAGCCTTTCATCTAGGATTTCCCGATCTTCATCGCTCGTAACCGGGTACCGGGAGGTCGAGGTTTCACGAGGTTTGTATTCCAGTTTTCTGATTCCGCTATTAGGGCGACGGCAGCGGCTGACATGTGCAGCTCCTTCGTGGCGTACGTCGAAGATGATGTCGAATCGATTAATCCGGGAATTTAATCTACTACCGGATCTGCGAACAAGGCTTTGGTTCTTACCGGTATTATCGCATCATACGATGCATTGCCAAGAGGCTCATCGCCAACTCGAATGTAATATTTCATTCTCGTTATGGCTTGGTGAAAGGCTTATCCTTCTCCGCGATCGTCGCAAGAAGTTCTTGCTTGTATTCGGCGGCAATCGACGGATGCGCCGGGTAGAGGTCGTCCAATTCTTCCGGATCGTTGTGCAAATTGTAGAGCTCGTACACGCCGTCATATCCTTCGTAGCCACGATAGTGGATCAATTTGTAATCACCCTTGATCATCGCTACCGTCGCCTTGCGTAGGGGCTGCATTCTGGGGTTGCTCTTCGCTTCGACGACGAAGAGGCTCCTGTCGGAAGGAGGATCCGGTGCGTACGGTGGGAGGATCTGGCCTTCGGTCCAGGCGGGGATCGGACGTCCCGTCAAATGCATCAAGGTCGGTAGGAGGTCCACGCAACTGGTGGAGGCGTACACGTCCTGGCGGGAGGTCTGGCCGGGCAGAGAAATGAGAAGCGGAACGCGGACGATCGGTTGGAAAAGCGTGGGTGTGGTGTGCTTCCAAATCTTGCGTTCGAACATCTCGCCGTGGTCGGATGTGAAGACGATGATGGTGTTCTCGTAGAAGCCATTGGTTTCCAAGTAATCGTGCAAACGCCCGAACTCCGAGTCGACGTATGCGATGTATTCGTCGTAATAGACGCGTTTTTCGTCGAGCACGTTTTGACGAACCAGGTAATCTGCAAAGAAATGATCGGGTTTTGGGGTTGGCGCCCAACCGTCCCAGAAGATGTTCACGAATTCCTCACGCGGGCTATAAGGGTCGTGTGGCGGCATCATGTGTAAATAGCTGATGAAGGGCTGGGACCATTTCAGCAGCTGCGCCTCGATCCAGTCGACCGTGTCTTCGAGTGGGTAGAGCATGTCGTGAAACCCCGGAATTCCGCGCGGGAATTTGCGCTGCAAACGATTTCTCATCGAACGGAGAATGAGGCTTTTTAAAGACCAAAACAGCGGGAAAATGAACAGGGAATTGGACGGCTCTCCGGGATTCTTGTAATGCGTACGTTCGCTTTGCGCAGCGATGCCGTAGTCCTTCTTGAACAGATTGTCCGAGATGTTGAAGTCCACCAGGGCGATTTCATTGGGCAGTGTGAAAAGGTCGAGGTTTTGACGGAGATGAGACAAGATGATGTTCACCAGTAGATTGTGGGAAAAGCCGACACGTGTATATGTGTCGCCGTCGAATTCGCTGAAGATGTTCCTGGAGAGGAACGAGTCGAGCGGGGTTGCGTTGTGGCTAAAGGCTCGATGCGTCCAGGGAAGGGTACCGGTGAGAATCGAAGAAGTCCCGGGCGTGGTGAAATTGCCGCCGGAATAATGGTTGTGATAGACGGTGGCTCTCTCCGCGAAGCGCTCCAGATTGGGCATGGTCTTTCGGTGATAACCGTAGAGGGACACGTTGAGAGCGGAAAGCGCGTCAAAAACCAGGATCAATACGTTGGGGGTGCCGGCGTCGGTCTTCTTGTGGGAATCCAAAGGGCTTGATCCGGCAATCCAAGGCGTGATGAGAGAAAGGAAGGAAGCCGTCTTAAGAAAATCGCGCCGGTTTATCTTTGATCTCATGATCCACTCACAAATTGCGAATGATGACGATGATGACGCCGATGGCGTCAAAGAAAATGTACAAAAAGGTCAAAATCGTGAGGCGTTCCGCCAGGATGCGCGTGATTTGTTGGAGCCTGGGAATTTTCGGAAGGATGACCAAAGATGCCGCCAGAATGATCAAGCAGCTCACGGCCATCCAATGCAAGGAGGAATATTGAAGAACAAGCTGTTGAAATACGATCGCCATGATGCTGAGTTCGACGATCAATACGGAACTCAGCGTGAGAAAGGGTTCCGGGGTCCATCTCCTGGGTATCAAGAAACCCATGGCGAGCAGGATGATGAAAGCCAGCAGCGTTTCGAAGACCGTGAAGGTCAGATGATAGGCGATGCTGCCGATGAAGTCGGATTGGCTCATGTAAAACAACCACGAGGGGACGCTTCTGAACATGATGATGATCGCCCAGACGTGAATTGGGAAGGCGCTAAATACGAACAAGCGAATCAAATCTTTACCAGAATAGCGCTTTTGCAATACTCTCAATTGACTGTAACCCCAATACCTACGGATATACTCGATAGATCGAGAACGGTCATGCTCTTCGCCTGCTGCCTACGTTGTAGATTGCATGAAAGGTGCATCTTTTTCTTCGATCTTGGCGAGCAGTTCGAATTTTAACTCGGAAGCGACAGTAGAATTTGTATCGTAGAGATCATCCAATTCCTCAGGATCTTGCTTCAAATTGTACATTTCGAAGACCCCATCATGTCCTTGATAACCTCGATAGTAAATGATTTTGTAGTCGCCTTTGATCATTGCCACCGTTGCCTTACGCAGCGGAGCGTTTTTCGGATTGCTCTTCGCTTCCACAGCGAAGATGCTGCGATCGGGAAGAAGATTTTCCGATGTGTAGGGGGGAAGCACCGTGCCTTCGATCCATGAAGGGATCTGGCGTTTTGTCAGGTGAAGGATGGTCGGCAAAACGTCCACGGAACTGGTGGTGGTATTCACATCTTGTCGGGTTGTTTGGCCTGGGGTGGATATCAGCAACGGTACGCGGATGATGGGTTGGAACAATGTTGGCGTAGTATGCCGCCATATCCTACGTTCGAACATCTCCCCGTGATCGGAAGTGAAGATTACGATGCTGTTTTCATTAAAACCGCTGTCCTGTAAAAAATCATGTAGCCTTCCAAACTCGGAATCAACGTAAGTTATGAACTGATCATAGACAATGCGATACCCATCGAGGATATGTTGCCGCTCGGAGAAGTCGCCGAAGAAGTGATCGGGTTTTGATTTGGGCTGCCAACCGTCCAGAAATAAATCCACGAAATCTTTGCGAGGACGGTAAGGATCGTGTGGGGGCATCATGTGCATGTATGCGAGGAATGGTTGTTGCCAGCGCATCATCTGGTCCTTGATCCAATCGATGGTGTCTTCGATAGGATAAAGCACATCGTGATTGCCGGGGATACCCTTGGGGAATATGCCCTCCAGGCGATTGATTAACATGTAATTTATCTTGTCTCGAATTGACCAGAGGATCGGGAACAGGAAGAGTGAATCGGAATACCGGTCGGGTTTCCTGAAATAATTGGTCTCACCCTGTGAGGCAATCGCGTAATCCCGAGGGAAGACATTGTCGGCGAGGTTGTAATCGATCAAAGCAACTTCGTTAGGCAATATAAACTCGTCGAGGTTGTCTTTAAGGTAGTCGAGCAGGATGCTGGCGAAGTAATTATGCGTGAATGCGATACGTGTGTAATTGCTGCCGCCAAATTCGCTGAAAATGTTCCGATTGTTGAAGGTATCTCGCAGGGAGCCGTAGTGATTAATTGCCCGATGGGTCCACGGGTAGGTCCCGGTAAGCAGTGATGATGTTCCCGGCGTCGTAAAGTTTCCGGTGGAATTATGCTGATTGAATACAGTTGCGTGCTCCGCAAATCGTTTCAAGTTGGGTGTGGTTTCCCTCTCGAAGCCATAAAGTGATGCGTCGTGCGCAGAAAAAGCGTCAAAGACGATGATGATGACGTTGGGAACGTCTGCGCTTGTCTTCGGTCCTATGAACTCAGGGCTCGATGCGGAAATGAATGGGGTAGTGAGGGGCAGAAAGGATGCCAGCTTGAGAAATCCACGACGGTTGAGGGATGGCTTCATAGTTCAACTCACAGGTTCCGGGTGAATACGACGAACACAGAGATAAAGTCAACAAACACGTAGATAAATGTCAAGGGGGTCAAGAGGTTGATTATGGCAACGAATATGCCGTTTAACTTCTGGATTCGTGATATTGCGAAAGCGATCACAATGGCCAACAGAACTACGGCTATAGACAGGAGACGCCGGTAAAGGATATATCTGAGTGTAAGATATTGAAGTGCAATCGCAAGCAAGGAGAGTTCGATCAGCAGCGCGAAACAAAATGGTACGATCGAGTGTCCCATCCACCGCTTTGGGATCAGTATTCCCAGGATCAAAATACAAGCGAATACGATAACGCTCTCAAGCAGCATGAAGGACAAGGTATAGGATACTACACCCATAAGTTCGGTTTTTGTAAAACGCAGCAACCAGGACGGGACATCGCGGAGCATGTGTGGGATCGCCCACACGTGGATAGGGAACGAACAAGCCACGAAAATCTGAACCAACTCTTCTGAAGAAAATCGGTTCTTAAAGATAGCCAAGATCCTTGAGCCTTTCTTCAAGCGTTTCCCGATCTTCATCACTCGTAGCCGGAGGCTGAGGTGCTGAGGTTTCACGGGGTTTGAATTTCCCCCCAATAACCAGGTCCGGAATGTCGGCATACGAGGGGTTAGGAAGCTGCTCCAGACTCGTGTTGGCAAACAGCACACCCGGCACGAGGCCCGGGTCGATGCAGTGATCGGCACCCCAGTGGTCGAGATTCTTTTCAAGCGCTTTGGCTTCCCAGTTCCCGAGTCCTGTCTGCCCCGAGGCGCGACATCCGGCGTTGAACCCCACGACCAAATCCGGGGCGAAGGGTGTGAGTGGACCGTGGAACGCTTCATCGCGCGTCCATACCGTCCGCACGACAGGGCGGTTATCTGGCCCTTTCCAGGAGAGCAAGTCATCTTTGATCCTGGCCGCTAACGGAGTCTGCTCGCTTTCTGTGACGATGCCGTCTTTCTCTCGTGCGGCTATGTTGAGATAAATGCTCGATAGTCCTACCGCGTAAGCGCGTGTCTTCTGCCAGAGTACGTCCTGAAGTCCACCGCGATCTTCAGCAATCGAAGGGACCAGGTAATCCTGCTCGATGAGCCAACGATTCAGGTGAACTTTGTAGTCGAAGTCGTTGAAGCCGTGATCGGAGAGCACCAGGATCCTTGCGTCTTGATGGCCGCTCTTTTTGATTTGATCGAGGATGCGGCCGAACAAGGCATCCAATTTCAGGTACCAGGATTCGATAACGTCCTTTCGGTCTCGCCAGAACATGTGTTGGAGACGATCGAGAGAATCGAACACGATGGCGAGAATGCCTTCGTTGAAATCTTGAATCTGACTCATGAATATTCTTTCGCGGAACTCGAGGATCGCCTCACACAGATTCAAGAAGTGATCGTCCTGGATGAATCCCTCGTCCAATGCGGTCGTATCTTGTGGCCAACCAAGGGTGTGAAACGGGCCGATATTTTTCCACAATCCTTTGGCAAATCCACCCGGATTGGCATACGGCCACACAGCTTTTTGGGGGTGGATCTGCAGCGGAAGGAAGTATAGACCCGGTCCGTGGGAATTTTCTGTCATCAGGACTTGCGTGATCGCACGCACGGAAACGCCGAGTCGCAGCTTGAAGGTGAGTTCGACAAACGGACTCCAGCGATTCTTTTGCAACGGAATGATGTTTTTGTTGATATGAAGTCTGGCGTTATCGGCATCCACCCATTCGATTTCGAAGGCAAGTGAGGCTTGCTTGTCCTCTCGGTTTTTCGATTTAAGCAGCGGCCCCTTCAAGGTGCCGTGTGCTTTTTGCTTGCCATCTTGCGAAAGGTTTTCCACGTTGGTCTTGGTTTTCTCGTCCGTGGGGTTCGGATCGAGCCGGAAGAAGGTTCCCACGCCCAAACGGCCCAGGATATCCGGTGTGCCAAGTCCGGGGATGGTTCGCACGGGGGACTGCCTGCGGGCGGGGAATGTTGCCGGCCACCACAGCGTCGTAGCGGGATACCCCATCTCTACGGCGTGCTCGAAGACGGTGTAGGCATTGTGCGGGGGAACGAATTGCACGCCGAGAGCCGATTTACTTGTCGGCAGCAAGGAAACATGCAGGGCGTAATTGGATGGGTTGCGGTGTACGAAATCGAAGAGCCCATGTTCGCCCGGGTTCATGCCGGTAGCGATGCTGGTCCAGGACACTTCACTCTGTGCGGGGTTGGCAACAGCTAAATGGGCAAATCCTTTATTTGCGACATACTTTCCCAGGTTTGGCAGTTTCCCTTGGGTGTGCAATCGTTCGAACATGGTGGGATCGAACGCATCGAAACCGATTATGATAGTTTTCATCTACAAGTAACAGTGAGCCACGGTTTTACCGATCCGAGGTCAAATCTGTGTCCGTGCTTTCGATTTCAGCCGGGCTGTCGCTCCCAGATTCTCGGAATCTCCGCTTCAACCTTGCCCAAAACATGCGAATCTTACTTGAAAACACCAGAACCATCCCTGAGATCGCTGCAAAGAGAATCGCCAAAAGCTGGAAAATCTGGCCCCCGGTGTTCGGATCAATATACATGGTTGCACCTCTATCCTCGAATCGATACTAATGTGAATTCAAACAGGGATCATGCGGTGCTGCTTCAAACTGGGTTCCCGTATCTCCCGATTTGGTGGACCTATCGATTTGTGTCCACGACATTATAAACCATGTCGAGGGTTCTTTGCAGATCGGCGAAATCGTTGATGTGATTCCGCGCGTTTCGAAGGCGGCTTCGGATTTCAAATCTTACTTGCGCTGACGGTAGAGTGTGGGATCGACGGTGTGGATCATCGAATCCAAATCGAGTGTGCAATCAAGGAATTGGGCGATCTTCTCAACGTATGGTTTTGGATCATTGACGATTTCCCTATACGGCATATCGATACGGGCAATATTGCCTCGTTGCCGGATCCATGCATCGATCTCCCGTAAGTGATTCTCGAGGATTGTTTTCATTTTCTCGTCATCGATCTTATCGGGGTTTTCGCCGCGTCGGACGATCATTTTTCGTTGTGAGGCAAGCACCTCGTCGAGCTCGCGCTGCATGAAAATGACGTGATAGTGGAAGCCTTCGGGAAGCTTGGGAAGCAAGTAGGAGATGATCTTGACGACCTTGCCTCGGGCACTCTCCACCCAGGCAGTTTCGCCTTCCTTGAGCTGCTTTACTGTTTCGTATTCGTAGTAACCGAGGGGATTGTCATCGTCTGCCTTGCGGATGCCGTCGGTGAGGAGTTCGAGTCCACCGCTTGCGAGCATGTTCATCATCATCGACGTCCCGGAGCGGGGCAATCCGGTAACAACAATGATGGAGTCTAACGGGCTGGGATCGGTCGTGGGATTGGTCATCGGTTTCACCTTACCGGTTTTCTACTTCTGGAGCATCCTGCGTTTCCAGGCGCTACTGAATGGAATCCACGAAATATTTCGGGTTCAGCGCCTCTCCGGTCACGCTTTCGACGTGACTCGCCCAATCCTGGCTAGCGCCGGGTCGGAAGTAATTCTCGATCAGCCATTGGCCGACCTCGGGCTGTCCCAGGTGGGCCTCCATATGATCTGTCAGGAACGCCTGCAGCTGCGAAGACACGAGATGGCCGATTTCATAGCTGTGATAATAGACGGGGGTGAGAGCGATGTGGTACTTAGCAGCCCAGTCCGGTGCGCTCCGATTTTCGGGTCGCCGCAGCGCTTGATAATTCTCGACCAGGTCCCACCACAAGGTGTCCAAATCCCGTTCAGGATCGGCGTAGAGAGCACGTTCGAAATCCGTCATCACCAGCGCCCAGCGGGTGAAGATCAGCCGTTGGGCACGCCGCTGCTCGACGGTGGCGGAAGACAAGCGTTCCGCTTCATCGTCTTTGAGTCCCAAAACGCTGCTCAGCCACGTTCGGTCGTAGGTCTGCGTTTGCATCAACAGCGCGATGGCTTCTGTGGACAGGGAGTGAGGCGGGGTTCTCAGGATCCACGGTAGCTTGGGGTCGATGTGCTCGTCGTAAACGGCGTGGCCAAGTTCGTGAAGCAGGGTGGACGTCCAGCGGTGGGAAGGCTCCAAGTTGTTCAGCGTGCGCACATCGCCCTCCCGATCGATGTCGATGCAGAAGGCATGTTGATCTTTGCCTTCACGAGGGTAGAGATCGGAACGGTCGAGGATGCCGCGCACGTCGATATCCATTCCGTCGTAGGTCGCGAGGGCCAACTCGACGGGATCACGATCCGCAAAATAAGGATCCAGGGAAACTTTGCTGATCTCCGGTGCACGTTGGAAGAATCGATCGCCGTAATGCCAGGGTCGGAGATCTGTCTCGTCGATATTGAAGTGCTTGGCGCGGATCCGGTCGATCGTTTTCTTTAAGTGCAAGAACGGTTTTCGGGTGGCTTTTTCGAGTTCGGTGAAGAGTGCCGTCAATTGTCCCTCGTCGATTTCGTTGAGTACCAGCGAGCGCTGGAAGTGATCGCGGAAACCCTGAGTCTGGGCAGATTTGTTGCGCAAGCGCGCCAACTTACGTACGTAGTCGGCGACTTCTACTCCTATGCGTTTGCTCGCCTCCCAAACCTGGCGCACTACGGTAGAGTCACGGCTGGTGCGCAATATGTTTTCCACTTCATTGTCGCTGATCGTTTTCCCATCGACGAGGGCGCGAAAGTTGTAAAAGCAATTTTGGGCTTGAGTCTCGAGATTGGTGATGGCCTCGATGGTCGCTTCGTCCTGCTGCGCTTTTGCACTCGAGAGGTAGATACGCTTTAGCGTCCGACGCTGCAGCGGATCGTCTGAAGTGCTCGATTCGTGAAGTTCCTTTGCGGTTTCGTAGCGTGTCTTGTCGGCCCAGAATCGCATCAACTCGGCTTTGGTTTCTTTCTCGCGCCGTGCTGCCTGATCTGTGCCCGTCGTTGCGGACTGCCACATGGCGCCTGAGAATTGGATGTGAAGCGTGCGCACACTTTCGGTGACTTCGCGAATGAATGCTTCCGGATCTTCTGCCATGCATGACTCCGTATAGCGATTGAATCCAACGCAGTGATGAAGTATATCAGAGGATCGAGCGAGTCGATTGACCGCGCCGTTAGGCGGTAGACGCCGCTCTTGAGCGCTTCGTTTTTAGGAAAAGCGGATTTGCCGCTTATCCGGCTTAAGTCTATTATGGGGGCAGAACTGCCCGAGATTCTGTGATTCGTCACAAATGCTGGAAACAATTCGTTATGTATGTAAGAACGACGAACGAGCACGCGAAATTCGCTTTTTTCACTTGAAATTAAATTGTACCTAGGAGGTTCTCATGAATAGCTACTACCTTCGCAAATCTGCTGTAGCATGGATGTGCCTCGCTTTCCTACTCCTCGCCAGCTTGGCCTGCGCTCTTCCCACAAATCAATCATCCGGCTCGGTGGAGGCCACACAGCTGGCGCTCGAGGTGGAAGCCACGACATTGGCGCTGCAAAAGGCTGTGCTCACCCAGGAATCGGTGTCGCAGGAAGAATCGGCTGCTGAACCTGAGGTTGAGGAACCGGCTCCAGAAGAAGAGGAAGAAGCAGAAGCTACGCCAACGGCTACGGAAGAAGTGGCGGAAGAATCTTCCGAGGCAGTGGAAGGCAGCGTGGAGCGCGCTTCCTACGATCCGGCTTACGGCTGGGGTTCCGGACATGACAGTGATAATTTCGACGGCACTGTAGGCAAGTTCCCGTCGAGCAGTGCGGGAGCGGCTACGGCCTGGTATGGAGACGGACGATTCAACATAACCTTCACTTCGCGCAACCGCTGGACCTGGTATTGGTCGTTCATCGACGCCGCGGATTTCTACGCCGATTTTCTGGTCTACAACGGCGATAAATGTGTTCCCGGGGACACCGCGGGCTTCGTTTTCCGTGGGGACCAGACTGCCGATTATGGGTTGATGTTCGGTATCAGCTGTGGTGGGGAATACTTCATCGGCTTCACGGCAATTCCGGGGTCGGACGGTGTTATCTTTGATTTTTCGGAAGCGGGAGTCATTGATCCGACCGCCCGGACGTTGTTTCCAAGTGATCAGATTGCAACAGGCCCGGGCGCAGTCAATCGATTGGGAATCATGGCCAAGGGAGACAACATCGATTTCTACATTAACGGCAAATGGGTCGCCAACCGATCTGTGGCGTTGTATCCTCCTGTGTTCTTACATAGTGGTCGTTTCGCACTCTACCTGGGAACGGCGCAGAAACCGGACGCCAGTGTGAGTTTCGATGATTTCAATATTTGGTATCTCGATTGAGGTGTAGCGGCAATCGCCGTGTTGAAAACGATGTGAATTGGCAAGGGGAAAAAGGACTCGGAAGGGGATGAGGAGGCGTTCGAGTATGAACAAGATCCTCATCCCTTTTTGTTTCGCCACGCTCCTCATCGCCTCACTGGCGTGCAGCTTGCCGTCCGAACGGTTGGCTGAATCGATCGCCTCGACACAGACGGTGCTCGAGGTGCAGGCGACGACTCTGGCATTGGAGCGAGCCAGGCTTACCTACGAAGCAGAACTGCGAGCCGAGTCTTCTCAACCCACCATCACCGACACGGCGCAAGCAGAGATCGAAGATACGGCGACGCCAACCGAGGAAGGTCCCGACAACGGCGCGGAAGGGGACGTGGGGAGTTTGGAACGCGCTGCTTTCGATCCGGCCTTCGGCTGGGGAGCGGCTCACGATGGGGACAAATTCGATAGCGGTTCAGGGAAATTCCCCACTAATTCCGCGGGCGCGGCGACTGCATGGTACGAAGATGGCCGCTACAATATTACCTTCACCTCGCGGGGTCTATGGACCTGGTATTGGTCGTACATCGACGCCGAGGATTTCTACGTCGATTTTCTAATATTCAACGGCGAACAATGCGTCCCGGGCGATACTGCCGGTATCGTCTTTCGCGGGGATAAGGCTGAGGATCGCGGCTTGATGTACGGCGTCAGCTGCGGTGGGGAGTACTTCGTCGGAAAGACCTACTGGCCCCCAACTGATAGCCCAGTATGCTCCTGGCTCGGGGGAACGCTGCTCGACTGCGATCACAGAGTGTTGACGGAAAGTGAATTGATCCAAAGCGGACCGGGGGCGGTTAACCGCATCGGTGTCATGGTGAAAGGCACGGATGTCGATTTCTACATCAACGGGAAATGGGTGGGCAATCGAGCGATCCCTGCGGGTTGGTACGAGAGTAATCATGGGCAGTTTGCACTCTACCTGGGAAGTGCACAGAAGCCGAACGCCAGCGTGAGTTTTGATGATTTCAGTATCTGGTACCTTGACGAATAGCATCGTTCCGTGCGCTGAACGATTACCCGGGTGAGGGACGAATATAGGTTCCTATATTTAATACCAGATGTGCGTCCGGAAGATTTACCAGATAGCTTCACACCGATGAGTTTTCCCATCGAATGATAACCGTGATCATGGCTTGGTGGCGAAATTTCACTTTCTGATCCACATCGCTTTCGTCCAGCAGGGTTGGTTCATTGTACAATGGATGCAGGATTATCTTCCCGTTACAAGACGGGAAGAGCCAAGCATTCGCAAGCGAGGTCGATCATATGTCGCAAAACGATGGGATCCCAGTTTTAAAGGATCGGCACCTTCTCTTAGGCGTGACGGGTTCGATTGCGGCCTATAAAGCCGTAGATCTGGCTTCTAGGCTGACAAAAGCGGGCGCCCATGTGGACGTCATCCTAACACAGGCGGCGCAGCGGTTCGTCACCCCGCTGACGTTTCAGTCTGTGACAGGGAGGCGGGCGTACACGGATGACGACCTGTGGGGCAGCGAAGCGCACGTGATCCATATCGGTCTGACGCACGAGATCGACTTATGCCTCTTGGCGCCGGCGACGGCGAACACCATGGCCAAATTGGCTCACGGACAAGCCGATAGTTTCCTCACCCTTTCGGCACTGGCCGCGGCCTGCCCGATGGCCGTTGCACCGGCCATGGATGCCGGGATGTTCTCCGATGCGGCGACCCAGGCGAATCTCGCGACCCTGGAAGACAGAGGTGTGCATATTCTTGGGCCCGCCGAAGGACGTATGGCCTCGGGATTGGTCGGCAGAGGCCGTATGCTTGAGCCGGAGGAGATTTTCGGTCACGTGCGCCTGATTCTCGGACAAAGTGGAGAGCTGCGAGGGCGAAGCGTCGTCGTGACGGCCGGGGGTACCCAGGAACCGATCGATCCGGTCCGCGTGATCGCCAACCGTTCTTCCGGCAAACAAGGCTTTGCCCTGGCACAGGCGGCGATCGATCGCGGCGCGAAGACGATACTCATCAGCGCGCCAACCATGTTGCCAACGCCGATCGGGGCCGAGCGTATCGATGTCGATACCGCAGAGGAAATGCGCCAGGCAGTATTGGAACGTATCGAGAGCGCCGATGTGCTGCTCATGGCCGCGGCGGTGGCCGATTTCCGGCCAAATCGCTCCGTCGATGAGAAGATCAAACGCAGAGAAGGGGTGCCCGAAGTGAAGCTGGAGCCCACAGATGACATCCTTGCACTTGTGTCGGCACAGCGTAGGAAGCGCAAGAAGCCGATCGTAATTGTGGGTTTCGCTGCGGAGAGTCAGGATCTGGTCGATAACGCACGAGCGAAGCTGCAGCAAAAGGGCTTGGACCTGATTGCTGCCAACGACATAACGGCAGTCGATGCAGGTTTCGGTGTGGAAACCAATCGTGTCACTGTGTTGACCAAAGATGGCGACTCGATCGAATTGCCCGTAATGAGCAAATCCCAGGTTGCTGAGTATATCTTGGGTCACGTTGTGAAATTGTTGGCCTCGGCGGATTAAGCTGCTTCACGTGTGGGCTACGGACTTCACGATAGTTCTGCATCAATATTCCGCATCCATCACAAGAATGTGATCTAATTTTCACTATGGCAGATCGAACAGGGAATCTATATTTAGGCACGCAGGGCTTTTCATTCAAGGACTGGGTGGGTCCTTTCTATCCCGAGGGAACCTCCTCGCGATCCTATTTAGAGGTCTACGCACGTCACTTTTCGGCGGTGGAAATCGATTCCACATTTTATGGTGTGCCCCGAGCCACGACGATACGCGGCTGGTATCAACGTACACCGACGGACTTCAAATTTGCGGCGAAATTCCCCAAGTTGATCACGCACGATAAAAAACTCGAAGGCGCGCATGGAGACGTGGAGGCTTTCGTCAGCAGCATGCAGGCCCTAGAGGAAAAGTTGGCCGTGCTCACCCTGCAGTTTGCTTACGACTTCAAGCCCGAATTCTTCGATCGGCTGGATGAATTCCTGGGATCCCTGCCGGTTGGCCCGCGCTACGCCGTTGAAGTGCGCAATCGAGAATGGCTGACGCCGGCGTTTCGTGAGATGCTCATCGGTCACAATGCGGCACTCGTGCTTCAGGATTTACATTACATGCCGCGGCTGGATTGGGTTACAGCGGATTTTAGCGTGATTCGCTGGTTGGGAAGACGGAAGGACATCCAGGTCTTCGACCGCACACAGATCGATCGCACAAAGGTACTCGAAACCTGGGCCGAAATCGTGGCCGGTTTTCTGAACGCCGACATAGATGTGTACGGTTTCTTTAACAACCATTTTGCAGGCCACAGTCCTGCGAGTGTACGGCAATTTGCGGCGATTCTCGATCGACCGCTTCGCCCAACGAAAACGACAAGCCCGGGTCAGCAATTGGATTTCGAATTTGAATAATTCGATGTGCTGCACAGTGGATCTTGGGATAGCCGGACCTCACTGGCTAGATTTAAGATGAACGATATTATTGCGATTTCAGCATCCCCGTTCTTTCGAGCCGCACTGGGCTTGGTGCTTTTCCTCGGGTTGAGTGCGCTGCTTTCTTCACTGTGGGGCGCCCCTTGGGCACCTTCCTCGATTCGTACGGTCAAGAAGATGCTGGAGATGGCAGAGTTGAAACCGGGTGAGAAGCTCGTCGATTTGGGCGCCGGGGATGGGCGTATCGTGATCGTAGCAGCGCGAACGTTCAAGGCTCATGCCGTTGGGGTGGAGATCGACCCGCTGCGTTGTTTCATCGCCAACTCGCTCATTCGGGTCTTTCGACTGCGGGATGCGGCGCACGTCTATTATGGCAACATGTTTACCTTCGATTTCCACGATGTAGACGTTGTGTGCATGTATCTTCTGCAGGACACCAATCAACGTCTCAAACCCAGGCTTGCGGCCCAGTTGAAACCCGGCGCGAGAGTGGTTTCACATTCGTTTTCCTTTAAGGGCTGGGTCCCCCTGGCGATCGATGGCAAGCGTGGTATATTCCTCTACGAAATTGGAAATACCGGTTTGGATGTGTCGACCAGGCTGGTTTAGCGGATTTCGGTGGTTTGTTTCCTCGGAGTAGTTGTGTGGTTTTCCTGCCTTCGCCTGCGTTACAATGAAACCGGACGAAGAAACTCATAGGCCGGTTGCCAGGGAGGAGATGAGCGAATGGAATTGTTGACCGTCAAAATCGATAAGCCCGAAGCGGTGAACGTGATTATCGGGCAGTCTCACTTTATTAAAACAGTCGAGGATCTTCACGAAGCGCTGGTGGGCGCTGTGCCGGGGATTGAGTTCGGCCTAGCTTTCTGCGAGGCGTCCGGGCCGGCGCTGGTACGCATCAGTGGCACGGACGACGACTTGACCGATCTGGCGAAGGAGAATGCGCTGGCGCTCTCCGCGGGACACGTGTTCATCATATTTTTGGGAAACGCGTTTCCGGTCAACGTGCTCAACGCCGTGAAGGCAGTGCCCGAAGTCTGCCGGGTATTTTGCGCCACAGCGAATACCATCGAGGTAATCCTGGCGGAAAGTGAACAAGGGCGTGGTGTGTTGGGAGTGATCGATGGCGTCAAAAGCGCCGGCGTCGAAGGTGAGAAAGAAATCCAACAACGCATGGCCCTGCTGCGCAAGTTTGGCTACAAGATGGGATAAGCGAATTTTCCCGATGCCGCGAATGTCCGCTGAAAGAAAGGCAAATATTATCGCCATCGGGATGGCGAGGCCTGGTTCGACCCGAATGGTGGGTTCGATCCCAATTGCGGGAGTCAGGGGTGTCACATGAAGTTCACAGATTCGATCACCGATGTGCCGGGAATCATGGTCGGCCACGCGGACGACGCACAGGCGTTGACCGGGTGCACGGTGTTGCTTTACACGGACGGAGCCGTCGGCGGGGTCGATCAACGCGGCGGTGCGCCGGGAACCCGTGAGACGGATTTATTGCGTCCATCCCATCTGGTGGAGAAAATCCACGCCGTCTTACTCGCCGGCGGCTCGGCCTACGGCCTGGACGCCGCGGGGGGTGTGATGCGCTATCTCGAGGAGCGAGACATCGGACACGACACCATGATCGCCAAGGTGCCGATTGTGCCCGCAGTAATTCTTTTCGATCTGGCCCTGGGCCGATCGGACGTCCGGCCGGATGCCGAGATGGGGTATCTTGCCTGCCAGAACGCCAGCCACGATCGCGTACAAGAGGGAAACGCCGGCGCGGGCATGGGGGCCAGCGTGGGGAAGATCCTGGGCATGGCGGGCGCAATGAAGAGTGGGATCGGGACGGCGAGCGCGGATTTGGGCGGTGGCATCGTCGTTGGAGCGCTCATGGCCGTCAACGCGCTCGGGGATGTCGTCGATCCGCAGACAGGAAGCATTCTAGCGGGCGCTCGTCCGGCGAAGGTGGGGCCGATCGCGATCGGAGGCGAAGGGCCTTTCGCCGACACACTTACGGTCATGAAGGGCATGGTAGGCAAAACTGCCTTGCGCTTTGCCGCGAAGAGCAACACGGTGATCGGGGTCGTGGCCACGAACGCGCAACTGGATAAGGAAGAAGTGAACAAACTGGCGCAGATGGCGCAGGATGGCGTCGCACGAGCAGTACGGCCCGCGCATACGATGTACGACGGAGATACGATCATCACCCTCGCCACGGGCAAGAAAAGAGCGGACGTCAATCTCGTCGGTGCCTATGGTGCCGAAGTCGTCGCCCGGGCGATCGCGAACGCCGTGTTGAAAGCCGAGAGCGCAGGTGGTTTACCCGCCGCAGCGGACATCCAATCGCCGTAGAGCTAGCACGGTGTACTCCGACGGCCAGGTAGCTCTTGCTGCTGCCGGGTTGAAGGCGCATTGACATCCATTCCCTGAGCGAGTATGCTCCCATTCGAATGACGCTGGAGGTCGAATGTTTCGTAGAACGAGCGACATGCCTGCCGAAACTCAACCGGTACCCGAGAGGGTGGATTCCGTACTCGGGCCTGGAATCATCTGGCAAGGGCAGATCTCCGGCACCGGCGGTGTACGCATCGAAGGGGTTTTCGACGGAGACATTTCCCTGCAAGGCCTGGTTGTGGTCGGGGAAGGGGGGCGAGTCACTTGTGAACACATCCGCGCGGTAACGGTGGTCGTCGCCGGCTCCGTAAAGGGGGACATCACGGCGCGTAAAGTCGAGATCACGCGCAACGGTCGTATCTGGGGGGACGTCGTTACGACCTCATTTGCGACGGAAGAGGGCGCCTTTCTGCGGGGAAAGATCACCATGGAAGAGGAAATCGACCTCGGTTTTAAGGGTGAAGCGGAACAAGAAGAGACGCAAGAGCTTCTCGATGAAGACCAGGCATCTACTGAAGCGACGGCGGAAGAAACGTAGAAACGATCGTTTTAGGTCCTCATCCCCTCTACACGATTTTATCGTTCGTTCCAGCCAATTGGCGTAGCAACTCCGTTTGCCCGGTGTGGTAGGTATCGTGGAAGTACAAGCCGAAAATCTTTTTCCCAACCGTGACGGCGGGGTTTTCTAGATCGATCGCTTTCGAGAGATCGTCCGCGGTGGCGCGTTGCAGACCGGCCGAGATGCGCTCTTGTGCCGTTTGCAGACGGGCCAGTAAATCGGATAGCCCGAGGTTTTCTTCGCTGTCCTCTGTTATCGGATCGGAATTGGTTTCGTAGAGATCTTTTTCTCCCGGCGAGAGTGTGGACTCTTCCCCCAGGAGATGTAAAACTCGATCCCGACCGACGAGAATGTGCCCGAGAACCCAATTCAGGCAGTTACCGCGAAAGGGGGGCTGCCGCAGGCTGTCTTCGTTCTTGAGCCCGTCACACTGCCTTTGGATAAGGGAAAGATTGAGGGCAAAACTGTCGATCAACTGTTCCTTTTGGACCATCGGACGCTCCGGTTTCGTATTATGTATCACGATTGTACGAAAGTGGATACAATTCGTCAATATTGGTGGATTCAACTCGATATCTCTGGATCGAATGCATTTGCGCGGGGAGCTGCCCTGGGATTCCTCAGTTTCTTGATAATTCGTTCGTTACCTTTAGAATAGGGTTGAGTCCGGCTTTGGTGAAGGCATTCGATCTGAACCGAAGGTCAGTGAACTGTAAAGGTTGCCCGGATGGCCGTGGGAGGATCGTGTGGGAGTAGACAGTTTCAAATACCTGCCTCGAATCATTGCAGCGTTCTATCAGGCGACCGAGCGTGAGCCGGAATTACCCATACCCTGGACGCCGCTGCCGCGACCTGTGGAAGAATGTACCTTTGGATTGGTAACCTCGGGAGGACTTTATCACTCCGGCAGCGAGCCACCCTTCGATCTCGAACGAGAACGGAACGAGCCCACCTGGGGTGACCCGACGTTCCGCACGATCCCGACGAACGTCGATCTGCAGGAAATCCGCATCAGCCATCTGCACATCAATCAAGAAATGGTGCTCGAAGATATCAACGTTCTCCTGCCCATCGATCGAATGCTCGAATTGGTACAGGCGAAAGAGATCGGGGGGCTGGCGGAGCACGCCTATTCGTTCATGGGCTTTCAGGGGTATCCGCCGGATGCCCGCGAGTGGCGCGAGACCTACGGCCCGCAGGTCGCCGATCGTCTACTCTCTGAGGGAGTCCAGTGTGTGCTGCTCACACCGACTTGACCGGATTGTGCGATAAACTTGCCCGTGTTGGCACGCACACTCGAGGACGCCGGTCTTTGCACGTTATTGGTGACGATGATGCCGTTCTGGGCAGAGAAAATCGGAGTGCCTCGTACGCTGGCGGTCGAATTCCCATTCGGTCAGACCCTGGGCCGGGCGCACGATGCGGTGCAACAGATGCGCGTGCTGCGCCAGTGCCTGGAAGTGCTGACGCATGTCGATCGCCCAGGTGAGATCGTGCATTCGACTGAATCCTGGCCGCAGTCCGTAGAAGAAGCGCAGAAACTCTGGCAGCCGAGCCAGCCCTCCCCCATCATCGCCGAATTGGGTCCGCACATTCGGGAAATCCTGCGCGAGCGCCGGCGGAGAAAAGTGGATTAGGAGCCAGTCGCTGAACGTACTTCATTCGCTTTTTTAGTCTTGATTCCAATATGAGGCAGAGAGCATGGAAGAGAAAATGAACAAGCGTCAACTGCTAGAATCTGTTCAGCAGGCGCGTGCGAAATTGGAGCAGACGGTTACCGTAGTTCCGCAGAGCCGTATGACAACTCCGGAGGCGAACGGGGAGAATTCGGTGAAAGATCTTCTCGCTCACATCAGCACCTGGGAGCGGCGTATGATCATTTGGCTGAAAGAATCGCTTCAAGACCGGGAACCAGAGATGTTACCCTCCGGGATGACGTGGGATGATCTGGATCGCTGGAACGAAGAAACTTTCAATCAGCAGCGCGGTTTGGAATTGGCAAAAGTGTTAGAAGAGTTCCAAGCTTCTTACGCAGCGGCTCTCAAAATTGTCGAAGATATCGAAGAACAGGTGCTGTTCGATCCCGACCGTTTCCCGTGGCGAAACGGGCACCCCCTTTGGGAGCTGGTCTCCGCGAACATGGATTGGCATTACCTGGAACACGAAGAATCCATCCGTACCTGGCTCGATAGCCTAGAGGAAAAGTAATTGCAGGGACATCAAAGCTAGAGATCGCGGAATGGAGTTAAGGTCCTGCACTGATGATCTATCTTTCTTATATATGAAGTGAGCGGGTTTGAGGAGAATTATACATGCCAGAGAAGGCGTTTCAGGATTACTACCGTGAGGAATACAGCCATTGTTATGGCTGCGGTCGCTTGAACGATCGCGGTCTTCAGATCAAGAGTTATTGGGACGGGGAAGAGACCGTAATGAGGTTCACTCCGGAGCCCTACCACATCGCCTTACCCGGGTATGTTTACGGGGGTTTGATCGCCTCACTGATCGATTGCCACAGCACAGGTTCGGCGGCTGCGGCGGCATACCGCGCCGAGGGACGCTCCATGGATTCCGAACCGCCGCTTCGTTTCCTGACCGCCGCTTTACACGTCGATTATCTTCACCCGACGCCTCTTGGGGTGGCGTTGGAGATTCGCAGCAAGATCAAGGAGATTAAGGGCAGGAAGGTGATCGTCACCTCCGATCTTTACGCAGAAGGCGAAGTTTGTGCGCGCGGGGAGGTGGTGGCCGTTCAGATGCCGGACCATCTGCTTTACGGACAATCCTGACCGAGCGGCAGTCGCTAACCAGCGGGCAGCGAGGAATAGTCCGTGGCGAACGGCGTCACGAGCGCGGAGATCTTTAATTTTCTACAGCGGGCTGTTGAAAGGTGATCCACCATGAACCGGGAAACGTCTCTTCGTCTGCGCCTACGCATTCCTCGGCGAACAGTCCGGTCACGGGAACGTCCGCATCCGCCAACTGTAAGGTGTAGGAGACTCCCACCTGCATAGTGAAATCGGCGTAGCCTATCCCGAGTTCCGGTTTCAATCCTGTGAAGAAGTGATCTTCTCCATCATCCCAGATGACGACCGCTTCGATACCTGGGACGGGTTGGCCGGCGGCGTCTATGACATCGATCTGGATCAGCGGCTCTTTTAGATCTAAATCACAGACCAGCTCCTTTTCGACCATTTCGAAAGGTGCTCCGGGCGTCGGTGTGGGAGTATTTGTACGCGGCAGCCGGGTGATTGTGGGTCTCCGCGTGGGCGTTGCCGGTGTCGGGGAGCTCACTCCTTGCATGGAAGGCGTGGTCGCAAAGGGTGCCGGGCGTTCGCCGAGTGCAGCCGCCAGCAAGGCAAGCGCACGCACCTCCCGTTCAGGCCGGCCTGCGGCAAGGCGCGTCTGGGCAAGTTGGCTGAGCGTGCTGGCATGATCGGGATCTGGCATCTGAGCCAGACGTGACTGTGCACGCTCGAGGTCATTTGTGCTGACGTATGCGAGGGCGATCAGACTGTAATAATCCGCTTTGTATTCATCCCGCAGCGCGGCCGGTGCGGTCTCCAAGTACTCTACGGGATTGATCACCCAGGTGTAATAAAGGCCCGCAGCGATTCCGAGCAGTAGACCGATGACGAGCGGCAACCATTTTCCTTTGTTCATGGTCCGCCAATCTCCGGTGAGGCTTGTAGATCGCGCAGTTGATTGGCGAGATGGTTGAGGACTTCCAGTTCAGAACGAGGGCGATCGATTTCGATACTGTAATCGATGGCTTCGAGCACGATATCGAGCGGCGGCTGCGAACCGAGCGCTGCAAGGCGGATGAGCGCCGCGTCGAGATCCGCGTCGCCGCTGTATGTTTCGGCCACCATCAGGACGTATTCGGTTCGATAATCGGCGCGCAGCGTGTTCGGGGTGGTATTGATGTATTCCACGGGTCGAATCACCCAGCCGTAGAGCAAGCCGAGCACGAGACCGAGGGCGATTCCGGCAATCAGACGAGAGAGGGCAGTGTTATTCATCGCATTGGCTGGATTTTGCCACATTGCGCTCGCCTCTGCAACAACTACCGTCGAGTGGAGGCGAAGGGAGGCAGAGCATGAACTCATTTTTATAAGGACGAGCCAGGTCTCTCCGGCCTGTGCAGGCGCGCCCGACCCCAGCCTCGAGGTGAATCGCTGGGGTCGGCTATGCTATAATCGACTGGTGCCGAAGGTGGGAATCGAACCCACAATCCCGAAGGAACGCGAGTTTGAGTCGCGCGCGTCTGCCAGTTCCGCCACTTCGGCGTAGGGCAAGTATATTCAAACGACGGCGGCCGGTCAAGTTTTCATAATTATATTCACACAATTGAAGATTCTGAAGGGTGACCGGTGTTCATGATTCGCACCAAGCCCGAGTTCCGTGGTTGATTATCGGACGATGAACATGAAGAACAGTATACGCATGCAGGGGGAGGCGATATGATTCGACTTGGAATAATTGGGCTGCCTTCGAGCGGCAAGACGACCATCTACAACATGCTCTCCGGCGCGGATCTTCCCGTTGGCCCATTGGGGGCTGCGGCGAGATTCGAAGTTCATACGGCGACCGTCGACGTGCCCGATTCCCGCCTCGATCGTTTGAGCGATTTACTGAAGCCAAAAAAGAAGACGTACACCAAGGTCGTCTACGCAGACGTCGGCGGCTTTCAGGTGGAAGCCGGGACCACGGAACTGCCTGGTCCAGTGGTGAACCAATTGGAGCAGGTGGACGGTTTTCTCCACGTGGTGCGTGCTTTTGACGATCCGGCCGTTCCACATCCGGCGGGAAGCGTCGATCCCGAGCGCGACATCAAGACCCTGGAAACGGAATTCCTGCTGCACGATATGTTGATGGTGGAACGGCGCCTCGAGCGTCTGGCGGAAGATCGCCAGAAAGGGGGGCGCGATCGGGCTGTCATCGACCGGGAGATCGCGCTCTTCGAACGACTTGGGGCGGTCCTGGAAGAAAGCGTGCCGTTGCGCGAACACGAGATCAAGCCGGACGAGAAAGAAGCCCTGTCTGGCTATGGACTGCTTTCGGGAAAACCGGTTTTAATCGTGATCAATCAAGCTGAAGGTCAGGAAGCCGTACAAATCGAAACCCATTCCGACCGGGTGCGCGTGGTGCAGTTGTGCGGAAAGCTGGAAATGGAAATAGCGCAGCTGTCCAGCGATGAAACCCAGGAATTTCTCGAAGAATACGGGATCCAGGAATCCGGCCGCGAAGGGATCGTGCGCACCTCGTTCGATTTGCTCGATCTGATTTCCTTCTTCACCGTAAACGAAAGTGAAGCGCGGGCATGGACGTTGGAACGCGGAAGCAGCGTGCTCGATGCGGCGGCGAGCATACACTCGGACTTGGCGCGCGGTTTTATCCGCGCAGAAGTCATCTCCTGGGATGCGTTGATCGAGCTGGGCGGTTTGACACCCGCGCGGACCGAGGGGAAATTGCGCTTGGAAGGCAAGGATTACATCGTTGAGGACGGAGATGTGATCTATATTCGCTTCAATGTCTAGGGGCTCATGTCGGATATCGAAGGACATACACTTGCCATGCCGATACAATAGTAGATATCTGTCCGTTAATCATTTCGTCTCACGAGGAGCGTAGGATGAGTTCGAATACGTATAAGCAGGAGCGTTGGAGTCTGGTAGATTTGTTTAAGTCGCTGGATTCGCCCGAGATCGAGAAATCCCGTCAAGAGCTTGAAACGATTTTGAACGAGTTTGAGGGGTATCGAGAAAAGTTGAGTCCGGAGTTGGAGGATAAGCTTTTTCACTCGATCCTCGAGGACTATGAAAAAGCGGTGCGGGTGCTTTCCCGTTTGGGCGCCTACGGATCTCTGCGTTTTTCGGAGGACACACAAGACCAGGCGGCCCAGACATTCCAGGCGCAAATGCAGCAGCTATCCGCCGACGTGGACAACCGCATGATGTTCTTCACCTTGTGGTGGAAAGGTCTGGAGGAGGCGGAGGCGCAGCGATTGTTGGATGTCTCTGGCGATTACCGCTACTGGTTGGAAGCGCTGCGGTTGAAAAAGCCATACACGCTCACGGAAGCCGAGGAGAAAGTCGTCAATATCAAGGACGTCAACGGACCGCGGGCGCTGGTCACGCTTTATCAGTCGATCACCAACCGCTATACGTTTCCGCTGGAGGTCGATGGTGAGGTAAAGGAACTCACGCGGGGTGAATTGCAGGTATATTGGCGCAGCCCGGACGCGGACCTGCGCGAAGCGTCGTATCGGATTTTCAATGAAGTATACAATCGCGACGCAGTCATCCTGGGCCAGATCTATCAATTCATCGCCCGTGATTGGCGCAGTGAAGGCATGGATTTGCGCGGCTACGTCTCCCCGATGTCCGTTCGTAACATCGCCAACGACGTTCCCAACAAAGTCGTGAACACGCTACTCGAGGTCTGCCAGAAAAATGTGTCTTTGTTCCATCGCTTCTTCAAGCTGAAGGCAAAATGGATCGGGATGGATCGTTTACGCCGCTGTGATATCTACGCGCCAGTCGTCAAGACCGAAAAGGTCTATGACTTCAATCAGGCCGTAGATATGGTGCTGGATAGCTTCAGGGAATTCGACCCTCGTGTGGCGGAATTGGCACAGAAAGTCCTCGACGAGAGGCATTATGACAGCGAAGTGCGAAAGGGAAAACGCAGCGGGGCGTTCTGCGCCACCGTGACTCCCGATCTAACGCCGTGGGTACTGCAATCGTATCAAGGAAAACCGGAAAACATCGCCACGATGGCGCACGAGTTGGGGCATGCCGTCCATTCGTTATTGGCGGATCATCACACCGCACTCACGCAGCACTCTTCGCTGCCGCTCGCAGAGACGGCATCAACCTTCGGCGAAATGCTGTTGATCGACAAACTGCTTTCCATGGACCCCGACGAGGAAGTGCAGCGCGACCTGCTTTTCCGCCAGATGGACGACGCCTACGCCACGATCATGCGTCAAGCGTACTTCGCCATGTTCGAACGCCGGGCGCACGAGCAAATTGCGCAAGGGGCGAGGGTCGATGAGCTTTCGGAGCTGTATCTGGAGAATCTGAAGGACCAGTTTGGAAATTCTCTCGAGTTGAGCGAGGATTTCCGCGTGGAGTGGGTGGCGATCCCGCATTTCTTCTTCGCGCCGTTTTATGTGTATGCGTATTCCTTCGGCCAACTTCTCGTGCTCTCGCTCTACCAGCGTTTCCTGGAACAGGGAGATGCGTTCAAGTCAGGCTATCTCGAGCTACTTGCGGCCGGCGGCTCGAAATCACCGGAGCAGATTCTGACCGAGGCGGGATTCGACATCCGCTCGGAATCCTTCTGGCAAGGCGGCTTCGACGTCTTGAAGGCGAGTTTGGAGCGTTTGGAGGCGCTTGAAATTCCAGTGTAGGCGCTGTGGTTAATATCGTATGTGCGTCTAACTGAGAATTGGAGAATAATATGAGACTCCGACAGAGGGATAATAAGTGGTTTCGATTTATTCTAATTCTGATCTCCGTTTTTATGACTGGTTGCGGAACGGGACGTCTTGAATCCACGTCGACAGCTACAGCAACAATAACTGCGACAAATACATCCCCTCCAACAGCAACTGCCACTTATACACAAACACCGTCAACTGCAGCTATGAGCCTTTCAGTGCCGACATCCTATGTCGCAAATGAATCTGGTGAAAGCATGTTGAGTGCGTGCAGATTGATTGTTGATCGATTGATGAGACTAAAGAGTCAACTTGGCCTCCCCGAGCATTACATGTTGGATCATCCAGCTAGAAGACCCGGTGATTTCGACCCAAATCAGTACTTCGATATATTCACGCATTTGGATACAACCTCAGGTTATAAGTTAGATTTTGTTTATTTTACCGATGAGTTAGGTGGCAAACCTCTGGTATATGCGAGGAAAGCCTCAGGTATTCCCTTCAGATCCTATGAGGGGTTCCTTGCTTCCTTTGGTGAAGAGATTACTGAAGAGAGTTCAGATTGGCATTTACCACATAAATACGATTACCTTGCGAATATCCAGATAGATGGAACATCGGAGAGCTTTTTTGAATTTCATGTATTAGCTTTTCTTGGTGACAAATTCTATCTTTGGGGGCATGGCCTTTACAGTGATGCTCATATCCTCTGTGAGAGCAGCGATCTCCAATATGTATACGATGATCTGCAAAGATTTGACCTTGAGTTCCCTCAAGATGTGGAAGAACGGTTAGAACAGATAGATTTCATGCCTGTCGTAGTTCCGGAAAGTGAATCAGTTACCGTGCGATTCGTATATTTCTCAAAATGGGAGGGCTTTATTGAGAATGTTTTTATTGTTGATAGGGAAGATCCAATGTTCATATATGCAATGAGTATTAATCCGATAATCGAATATGATTTTGGGATGATTCTGGGTGACGTGTAGCAAGGAGTTTCAGCATTATACAATTCACTGGAACGAACCGGGAATCGAGCTGGAAAATGGGGTTAAATTGTTTGATGGGGAATTGCAGTAGATTGGCGGGCACGAACCCTGACTGCTTCCTGGCCTAGCCAGCCTGTCCTGGCTGACGCCAGCAAGTCCAGAGGGCAGGCAACTCAAAGCCGCTAGCAGGTATTCCTTCTACTATCGATTATTTCATGACTGTTTCGTTGCGGATCTACGCGCCTGTGGAAAAGACAATTCGGAGTCGAATCGACTCCGAATTCTTTCGATCAGGCGGAGAGGGTGGGATTCGAACCCACGGTGGCCCGAAAGGACCACAACGGTTTTCGAGACCGCCCCGTTCAACCACTCCGGCACCTCTCCCCGTACCGTGATGCGATTATAGCGCGGGCTGATCTAGATTTCCACTTCCGTCCCCAATTCGGGGTACTGTACCTTATCGAAGCCTCGTGCTTTTATGTTTTCCATCAGCGCAGCGGCGGATTCCGGTTCACCGTGCACCAGGAAGATCCCCTTCAAGTGGTCTTTAGCTTTTAAGGCATATTCCAGCAGGAGTTCTTTTCCGGCGTGTGCAGAGAGTCCGTTGATGGTGACCACTTCCGCGTTGACCGTGTAGGTATCTCCGAAGATTTTTACCCTCTTGACTCCTTCAACCAGTCTTCGTCCGAGTGTGTGAGGCGCCATCCAGGAAGTAATCAGAACGGTGTTGCGGGAATCTTCGATGTTGTTGCGCAAGTGGTGCAAGATGCGTCCCACTTCGGCCATACCGGAAGCCGAGATGATCACTGCGGGTCCTTCGAGTTTGTTGATTTCCTTGCTCTCCTCCACGGAACGCGTGTAGCTGAGAAGATCGAAGCCGAACGCCGAACCGTGGGCGTCTTTCCGCATGAATTCCAGAATCTGCTTGTCGAAGCATTCGGGATGGGCGCGGGTGATGTCGGTCACGTTGATGGCGAGCGGACTGTCGACGAACATCGGTACGCGGGGGATGTCGCCCTCGCTGATCATGCGATGCAGATAATAAACCAGCGTTTGCGTACGACCGACGGCGAAAGCAGGGATGATGATCTTGCCGTCTCGATGGACGGTGCGCGTGACGGCTTCGTGCAGCTTTTCATAGGCCTGCTGTGGCGGATTGTGTGAACGACTGCCGTAGGTGCATTCCATGATCAGGTAGTCGAGATCATCGGGCGGCAGCACGGGGTCGCGCAAGATGGGCAGGTCAAAGCGGCCGATGTCTCCGGAAAACATCAAGCGGACGGAGCGGTGGTTTTCTTCCAAATCAAGGATGATTCCAGCCGATCCAAGAATGTGTCCCGCGTCCACCAGAGTCGCCCGCGCACCGGGAACCGGTTCGAAAGGTTTGTCGTATGCTTTTGGTGTGAGAAACTGTGTGGCATATTCGGCGTCGGCAATGGTGTAGAGCGGTTCGATCGGGGGTTCTCCGCGACGTTCTCGTTTTCTATTAATATACTCTGCATCCGCCTCCTGAATGTGGCCGGCATCGCGGGTCATGATGTCGGTAAGATGAATCGTTGCCTGCGTGGCGTTGATCGGACCTTCAAAACCCTGGCGGACCAGGTTGGGTAAATTTCCGCAGTGATCGATGTGCGCGTGGGAGAGGATGACAGAATCGATCTTCTGGGGCGCGAACGGGAAATTGAGATTTCGTTCGTAGGTGTCTTTACGATGGCCTTGATACAGCCCGCAATCCAGCAGCATTCTATGCTTGTTAAGGCTGATCAAGTGTCGTGAACCGGTAACGGTTTGTGCAGCGCCGTGGAATGTAATCTTCATGATTGCCTCATTGGACGGAATCGCCGTTTCCCCAAAGCACCCGCAGGATCATTTCCCCATAGTTGTCCGCCCGCCAGGTAAGGGGTGACATCACTCGGTGCAGAGCTTCGAGACTGCGTGGGGCCGATTTGGCTATGTCCATCAGCACTTCTCGCGGCAGGACAATGTCCGAATCGACTTTTTGGGATCGGGCTGTTCGTTTACGCCATTCGTGCAGCGCTTCATACCTGGCGAGGACCTCATCGTCCGTGTGATTGCCTCGTGGACGGCGCGGAATCGGATCCTTTCTTCCGAGACGCAGCGCTTCCAGGATTCCTTCTCCGAAGCGGCGAATTTGCCCGGACGTCATACCGTGGATGTCGCTCAAATCCTGGATTCGATCGGGAGCAACAGCGGCCAGATCGTGAAGCGTCCGATCCCCCATTACTTTGAATGCTGGTCGATCCATGCGCTTGGCTTGCGAATCTCGAAAGAGGTAGAGGCGACGCAGCAGCGCCAATTGTCGTGGGGATAGATCACGCGCGTTCCGGATTCGCCAAAATCCGTTGGGATCAAAGCCGTTCTCGTGGGGTTGAATAAGGGTAATGTATTCGGATGCTTCCAGTGCCTCTTCCAACCGCCCGGCTTCCTGGAGCGCGGCATATAAACGATGGCGCAGCGGGATGAGGAAGTACGTGTCCAGGCGGGCGTAATCGAGCCATTTACCCGGAAGAGGTCGTTTTCCCCAATTGGATCGCTGGTAGCGCTTGTCGATTTCCACCTCGAATTCTGCCGCGATCAGGTCGCGCAGTCCGCTGCGTTTCCTACCCAACGTGCGACTGGCGATGCGAGTGTCGAACAAATTGTGAAAAGTGAATCCGAAATCACGTTTCAAGCACATGATGTCGTATTCTGCACTGTGGAATATTTTTTCAATTTTCGGATCGCTGAACAATGGCCCCAGTTCTCGCAGCCCGGAAAAAGCAAGCGGATCGACCAGGAAATCGTTTTCTGGTATGGAGAACTGGATCAAACACACTCGTTCCCGATAGGCGTACATGCTGTTCGATTCTGTGTCCACGGCAACGAGAGGTTGTGCGGTAAGTGATTTCACCATCGAGTGGAGTGAATCTGCGTCGGCGACAAGCGTTGGAGGTTTAAGCTGGGTGGAAGTCATGGATATCATTATACACGCTCGGTCACAGATCACGGCAGGGATTGTTTTTTTGAGGATTTTCGAAGGGAATTTCGCCGCAACGTCCATGACAAAGCGCGGAAAGTAGGTCAAAATTGACATATTGTGGTGCGTGTGTTAATAATATACGTGTTGCGTGTTCGCTTTCCATTGATTGCATCCCTTGCATCTTTTGGGCAAACGCCCAGCTTTTGGATAATCGAACCGAGGAGTGTATAAAGATGACGCGTGTCGTAGGCCATGGTCTGGCTGGGATACGGGTCGGAAGACGTTTATATGTCTGACCGATCCCGCATGTCCCTGCGAAATTCCTTGCGCTCGTTCCTGTTCATCGCCTTGTGTCTCATGCCGTTCTCGGTGATGGCACAGGACGCGCCCCAGGTAAACAGTCTTGAGATCGCCTTGTGGCCGGAGTACGATCGATCCGAGATGCTCGTTATCATGCGCATGCAGTTGGCGGACGACGTTCCCCTCCCGACGACCGTCGAGGTTCTTATTCCGACCCGAGTGGGGGAGCCTTTAGTTGTTGCGAAATGGGATCCTGCCTCTGGGCCTAACGATCAAGTTCAATGGGATCGGAACGAGGGAGGTGAGTGGAGTACGATCGCAGTAAAGACCGACGTGCCCGGAGTTTGGATCGAATATTACGATGCGCTTACACTGGATGGCAGTGAGCGAAGCTATTCGTTCCAGTGGCCGGGAGGTTTTGATATCGCATCGCTGCGCTTCAGGGTACAGCAACCGCAGGCCGCAGAGTCGATGAACGTCTCTGGCGCGACGAGCGATGTCGAGGAAGACGGCATTCTTTATCACATCATCAATGCCGGCGCCTTGCAGGCATCCGAACGCTTTCGGGTGGACGTCTCTTACAACAATCCGAGCGGACAGCTTACAAATCCAGCGGTGATTGTCCGACCCGAGGAAACGAGTGGAAGCACACCAGATTTGAGCACCTGGTTGCCGTATGTGACCGGCGGTTTCGGTGTTTTGATGCTCGTCTTGGGTGCGATCTTGTGGGTTCGCCTGCGGCACGAAAGTGAAAGCAGCTCTTCACGGCGGCGAAAGCGCCCGAAAGTGAAGGCTGGATCACGATCCGAAGGAACCGAACGAGAGCGTAGGTTCTGTCATTATTGCGGGACGCCAGCGAATGCGGAAGATCATTATTGTCGCAGTTGCGGCACGAAATTACGCAACGGATAATACCTCGTGTTGCTATGGGGTTCGTCACTGAATTTGCGGAGTCCCGCATCATGTCAGGGCAAGTGCCGACTGGCTTCGTACAGTCGGTGTAAGTTAACGATCGAGTAAAACGTGCAGCCGCCATATATATCCATCGTATATCTCTTTTACGGTCTGGCTTTCTTCAGCATGGGCTTGGCAATCACGCTGGAAGCGGGGCGCGGTAGCGATGAAAGATTACGCAGTGCCCTGCGCCCCTTGGCCGGTTTCGGTTTGCTACATGGTCTGCACGAATGGATCGAGATGTTTTTGATCTTGCGTATTCTACCGATGCAGGAGGATTTGCAGCTTCTATTAGAGAGCATACGAGTGGCGATATTGGCGTTCTCTTTTCTCAGTTTGGCGGCATTTGGGGCCTCGTTGCTTTCTCGAGACCAGCGAACCCGGCGACTGAGTTTACTAGTGCCTCTGTTTTTGGCCGCAATCTGGGGATTCGGCTTGCTTCTGTTGAAAGACCATTACCCCATTCCTGAGGAGCTTTGGGACGTGGCGGATGTCTGGAGCCGGTATTCGTTGGCCATCCCTTCGGCGTTGTTCGCCTCAGTCGGGTTGATCGCCCAGCAGCGCGCCTTCCGACGAGTGGGATTGGCTCGCTTCGGACAGGACAGTTTATGGGCGGCAGTCGCCTTCGCCTGGTATGGCATTATTGGACAGGCATTCACGCGCCCCAGCCCACTGCCACCGTCCAACGTGATCAACCAGCTCTTGTTTCGGGATCTGTTCGGATTTCCCGTTCAGCTGCTGCGTGCGGTTGCTGCAATCTTGGCCGCAGTTTTCGTGACCAGGTTTTTACGCTCCTTCGAGGTGGAACGACAGCGGCAGCTTTCGGAGCTGCAGGCTGAGCGACTCGAAGAGGCTCAGCGAAGGGAAACCATGCGCGGTGAATTACTCAAGCGAGTCGTCGCAGCACAGGAAGCCGAAAGACAGCGAATCGCCCGCGAGTTGCACGATGAGACGGGCCAGGCGATGACCGCGATTGGATTGGGTTTGCGAGGGATCGCGACCAATTTGCGCGGGAGCAAGGGCAAAGTGGCCCAGAACCTTCATCAATTGGAGGAACTTGTCGCGCATTCTCTAAACGAACTGCAGCGCATCATCTCCGATCTGCGTCCCTCCCATTTGGATGACTTGGGTCTTTCCGCTGCGCTGCGTTGGTACGCCGGAGAAATCCAGCAGCGCGTTCCCATCAAAGTGAACGTGCACATCGAAGGCGAGCACATCGACTTGCCTCAGGAAATTAAGACGGGGCTTTTTCGCATCGTGCAGGAAGCGCTGACGAATGTGGTCCGACACGCCGATGCGGAAACGGCGGATGTCTACCTGCGCTATGGAAAGCACAACATATGGTTGGACGTGATCGACGATGGCGTTGGCTTCAGTCTGACGCTTGCGAGTATGGATTCGAAACGGCCATCGTGGGGGTTGGCAGGTATGGAGGAGCGAACCCACGAACTTGGGGGCGAGTTCGCAATCGATTCCCAACCGGGAGAGGGAACTCGGGTCAGTGTTGTCATTCCGTATCAAGAAAATGGAGGGGAAGTAGATGACGATTCGTCTGCTGTTGGTGGATGACCACGAAGTCGTCCGTTCGGGCATTCGAATGTTGTTGGAGGACGAAGCCGATGTCGAGATCGTGGGAGAATTCGGTACCGCTCGAGAGGCCCTGGATGCGTTGATCGAGCTTCGACCGGACGTCGTGTTGATGGACATCGGTTTGCCGGATATGTCGGGGATTGATGCGGCAAAAGAGGCCAAGCGTCTAAGACCGGAAACGGCGATCGTGGCGTTGACGATCCATGAGGACGAAGAATACTTTTTCCGTATGTTGGAAGCGGGTGCAAGCGGATATGTCCCGAAACGAGCCGCCCCGGAGGAATTGCTCACCGCTATCCGGGTCGCAGCGGAAGGTGAGGTCTATCTGTATCCCTCCATGGCCAAATTGCTGGTGAGCGATTATCTCCAGCAGGATGAGAGTTCCCGCGATGAGCAAGCCCTCAATGGGTTGACACCCCGTGAGCAGGAGGTGCTCGCACATTTGGCGGACGGGGCCCGCAATATCGATATCGCCGAAACACTGGGAATCAGCCCCAAAACGGTTGCACGCCATCGCGAGAACATCATGCGCAAGTTGAACCTGCATTCACGGACGGACCTGGTGAAATACGCCATCCGCAAGGGGATCATTCAAGCGTAGATTCAACTTCAATAGATCACTTCGAATCCGATTCTGACCGGTCCGGTTGGGATTTGAATTTACGCATTCCATGAGTTTCCAATTCGCACGTACGTTGATTTTTGTTTAACCCCATCGAAATCCCTCGTACACCAATGATCGAGTCGCCGACTCCGGGCGAACGTTCGATTGTCCGAGTACAGAACTCTCTGAAGGTCCCCCGCTGTTCGAATGTCGAGCCGAGGGTCGATTCGTCGATTCCGATCTTGGTTTGAATCTACCAAGACATGCTCTGATCCATCCTCGCTTCCGATGGAATCTAACCCACATTGTTTGTCGTTGAAATACGCTTTACAGCGGCAGAGCAGAACCTATCGTTGAATCATAAAAAATTGCTACAGCGGTCCCAAGAGCGGCGAAACAAATTAGGATGCTTAAGGTTTTCATAATTCTAGATTGAGACATTCGTAAAGACGGATCGCAACAGTATGAGGTTGAATTTAAATCAGTAAGTAGCGAACGATCGATGGTTGGTTTGGCGGCGCATCAGAGCGTTGACGGAAGACGGTGACTTTTTGAGCGCTCACAAAACAGCCAGGAAGGAGTAAATGCGATGGATCAAATTCCACCGAGTACGTTGGACACGGTTCCTCATGTGGTTTTCGGAATATTCAACCTGGCGATCCCGAGCATCATCGCCTGGATCGGAGTCATAGTGGTTTTCTTCTTATCCACTTGGTTCCGACTGCCAAAGATATTTGAACCGGCGGTTGCTCGTGAGGAGGTAAAGCGGTGAATCTGACGCAAAAAATTCAACAAGGAATCCGCGAGAACTTAACATTGGAAGATCTGCTGCCGACGCGCATGCCGGTATACGTCAATTCGGTAGCATATCTGTTCGGAGTGGCGGCGCTTTCGAGTTTGGTCGTGATCGTACTGACAGGTGTGACCATGGCGATCTTCGGGCCGACGTGGTATCACAACTCTTCCACCGGATATTTCATCAATTCCATCCATTTTTGGGGCGTGCAATTGCTTTTCTTCAGCCTGCTGGCGCACATTCTAACGAAGATCTTCATGTCGGCCTGGCGTGACGGTCGCTGGAAGACCTGGCTTGTCGGGACGATCACCTTCATAATCGCCGCACTCGCGGCTTTGACCGGCTTTCTGGCGCAAACGAACTGGGATTCGCAGTGGATTGCCGTGCAGGCCAAAGATTTGATGAACGCGGTCGGCTTGGGTGCGTTCTTCAACCCGATGAATATCGGACAAGTACTTTCGATTCATCTGATCGTCTTGCCGCTTCTGATCGCGGCGCTTGTCGGTCTCCATTTGATTTTGGTCCGCAGAGAAGGTCCGGTCAAACCGATTCCCAAACAGGGAGTATCCGATGAATAAACGAGCCAGTGCGTACCTGCGGGATATTCCCAGCAAACCCTATGATTTGATCCGGGAGGGACTGATCGTACTCGGGATCATTTTGTTGATCGCAATCGTTCTGGCCGCTGTCTTTGGATCGCCGGATTACCCCACAGTGCGGTCGGAAGACGTCGCCCAATATGCACCGATCGCTTTACTCAAGACCAGCGCGGACATCCTCGCCGGAAAGAGTAGTTTGCAGGATTATGGACCTCCATATTCTGCCGACCCTCAGAACGCTCAGAAATTACTGGGCGTCGCTCCGGCGAATTGGTTTGGAGTCACGAATCCCATCGACCCTGCGGAAGATTTGATCCTGAAACCGCTCGAGCATGCGGCAGTGTTGGATGCGGATGTCAAAGTGGCTTTGACGCAATATCGCGCCGCATCGAAGACCCAACGTCAACAGTGGTTAACCGCCTATACAGCGGCCCTGGATCGGGCGCAGGTTTCCAACGGTGAGGTGCAGTTGCCGGATGGTCAATACGGTCCGGTTGAAATGTTGATGCAGGGCATGTTGGATCTGGGGAAGGCGGGGTTGTTGGAAGGCGCTATAGAAAGTGGGCCTAGCCTGCCTTATCAGCTGGACACGACGAGATCGTTGCTGTTCTTCCAGGACGACGTGGATCAAAGTGTTGCACAGAAATTGGATATGCTGGGCGAGCAATGGGGCATGAGTCACGAAACCGGTCCTTACCCGGGAGGGTGGTGGCTGTGGCCTTTCGTATTTCTGTATCAGATCCCCGCGATCGCAGATTCACCCAACGCCGATATCATCGCGGCCGGGATCATGGCCGTCGTGTATCTCGGCTTGGTCTTCTTACCTTTCATACCTGTTTTACGCGATGTGCCGAGGCGCATCGGTGTTCACAAGATCGTTTGGCGAGATTGGTATTCGCGATCGGATTCATCTTCATCGATGGATGCGAAAGACGAAGAAGGTGTCCGGTCGCGTTCGTAAAACAGATGGGAATTCAATTCACGATCTCGGAGAAGGGATGAACGTTTCTCTTGGGTCGGGAGCGACAATTCGTGGAGGTTCATCATGACGACGAAAGTAAAAGCAGGGTCGCTTACAAGCGAACGAGAAGAGCTTGATCTCAAATGTATCAACACGCTGCGTTTCCTGGCTGTCGACGCAGTCGAGCGGGCCAACTCCGGGCACCCGGGTCTTCCAATGGGCTCGGCGACGCTCGCCTATACGCTGTGGGATCGATTTCTCAAATTCAACCCGAAGGATCCCACCTGGCCGAATCGGGATCGCTTCGTACTATCCGCAGGACATGGCTCGATGCTGCTGTATGCACTGCTTCATCTGACCGGCTTCGATCTTCCGCTTGAGGAATTGAAGCGATTCCGCCAATGGAGCAGTCAGACGCCGGGTCATCCGGAATATGGCAGGACGCCGGGTGTAGAAGCGACGACCGGCCCTCTGGGACAAGGATTCGGGAACGCAGTGGGTATGGCGATCGCCGAGACCACATTGGCGGCACGTTTTAATCGTCCTAGCAGCACGATCGTCGATCACTACACGTACGTACTCGCAAGCGATGGGGACCTCATGGAAGGCATTTCCTCCGAGGCAGCCTCACTGGCGGGACACCTGCAGTTGGGGAAGCTGGTCGTGCTGTATGCCGACAATCAGATCACGATCGAGGGCTCGACGAATCTGGCGTTCAGCGAAGACCGCATGGCGCGCTTTCGAGCCTACGGCTGGCAGGTTCTTCACGTCGAAGATGGAAACGAGGTCGAAGCGATTTCATCCGCCATCGATGAGGCGAGACGGCAGACCGAGAAGCCCACATTCATCGACGTGCACACCCATATCGGCTATGGCAGCCCAACGAAGCAGGATACGGCAGAGGCCCATGGTGAACCTTTAGGCCACGATGAAGTGCTGCGGACGAAGGAAAATCTCGATTGGCCTTTGGAACCGGAATTCTATATTCCGGCGGATGTCGAAGCTCATTTCAGAAAAGCCGTAGAACGCGGTGGTGAAGCTCAGGCGGCATGGCAGGAAGATGTAGAGCGCTACATCGAAAAGTTCCCTGAACTCGCTGCGCAGTACCATCGCACGGTGGAAGGCAAATTGCCGGATGGCTGGAGTGACGATATACCGACCTTCGATCCCGACCAGGGAGAGATGTCGACCCGGGTTGCCTCCGGGAAAGTCATCGAGAAATTCGCCGAATACTTGCCGGAATTCATGGGTGGTGCGGCTGACCTCTCCCCGAGCACGCACACCCACATACCCGGCAGCCCCGATTTCGAAGCCGGAAGCCGCGAAGGCCGCAACATGCATTTTGGCATTCGCGAGCATGCCATGGGTGCCATTCTGAACGGCATGGCGCTGCACGGAGGCTTGATTCCATTCGGAGCCACCTTCCTCATATTCAGCGACTATATGCGGCCACCCATGCGTTTGGCGGCCATGAGTGGTCTGCCGGTGATTTATGTGTTTACCCACGACAGCATCGCGCTGGGGCAGGATGGACCGACCCACCAACCGGTTGAGCAGCTGCTCGGGTTACGTTCCGTTCCGGGCTTGACGGTCATCCGACCCGCGGATGCAAACGAGACCGCTTTGGCCTGGAAGGTCGCATTGGAGCACCGGGAAGGTCCCGTCGCTCTCGTGCTCACCCGGCAGAAGCTTCCGATACTCGACCTCGAGAAATATGAAGTGTTGCGCGCCGGCCTGCGCTTTGGCGCTTACGTGCTTGCAGAAAGTCCGCATCGAGAAACGCCGCAGGTCGTGCTTGTGGCTTCGGGATCGGAAGTACATCTGGCTCTCGAGGCGCGTGAGGAACTGGCCCGGGAGAAGATTATGGCCAGTGTTGTCAGCTTTCCAAGTTGGAGATTATTCCAATCCCAGCCGGTGGAGTATCAGAAGGAGGTATTCCCGCCGGGAGTTCCGATCGTCGCTATCGAGGCAGGTCTCTCTCTTGGTTGGGTGCCCTACGTAGGAGAAGGCGTATCCACTATGATCGGCGTGGATAAGTTCGGGGCATCGGCACCAGGGGACATCGTCATGCGGGAATACGGTTTGAGCGTCGAAAATATCTGCCGCCAGGCGGAAAAGTTACTCGAGCGTAAAGAAGATGTCTAGAAAACTGAGTGGGCAAATATTTAGGAGAATCAATGATGGATGAGAATCCGCTTATAAAAATAGGTGATTACGGGCAGAGTATCTGGCTGGATTTTATCCGGCGGCACATGCTCGCCTCCGGACAATTGAAGGAGATGATCCGTGAAAATGGATTGCGTGGAGTGACCTCCAATCCCTCGATTTTCGACAAGGCCATCGCGGGCAGTCACGATTACGATGATGTCATCCGCGAGATGGCGAGCGAGATGAAGAGCACCGAGGAGATCTACGACCGGCTGACTGTGGAGGATGTACGTTCTGCGGCGGATCTTTTCCGGCCGATCTATAAAGCGACCTCCGGCTATGATGGCTACATCAGCCTGGAAGTCTCACCTCACCTGGCACACGATACGGAGGGGACGATCGCGGAAGCGCAGCGTCTTTGGTCGGAACTCGACCGACCGAATGTCATGATTAAAGTACCGGCTACTCGAGAGGGTCTACCGGCTATTCACAAATTAATATCAGAGGGCATCAACGTCAACGTGACTCTCTTGTTCGGTCTTCCCCGATACCGTGAGGTTGCCGAGGCTTATATCTCCGGGTTGGAATCGAGGTTGTCGCAAGGGAGATCCATCGACAACATCGCCTCGGTCGCAAGTTTCTTCGTCAGCCGCATCGATGTTCTGGTGGATCCGATCCTGGAGAAACGCATGCGGATGAAAGCAGATGGAGCCGGAATCGCAGCGGAAGCGCATGGCGAGGTCGCCATCTCCAGCGCCAAGGCTGCCTATCAAATCTATAAAGAGATTTTCGGGAGTTCTCGTTTTCATGCGTTGGAACGGAAGGGCGCACAGCATCAGCGCCTGTTGTGGGCCAGCACGAGCACGAAAGATCCAAATTACAGCGACGTGAAATATGTCGAGGCGTTGATCGGCCCCGAAACGGTAAACACGATCCCGCTCGAGACACTCAACGCATACCGTGATCACGGAAAGCCTCAAGCCCGGATCGAGCAGGAAATGGAATCTGCACAGCGCGTGCTGGATCGCTTGCCCGAAATCGGGATCGAGATGTCTGAGGTGACTCAACAGTTGGAGGATGAAGGAGTTGCGAAATTCAGCAAATCCTACGATAGCTTGATGCAGTCGATCGAGAAGAAGCGGGCGCAGGCGCATACCGACTCAACCGGTGCAATGACCATGCGCTTAGGGAATTTCGAGGGCGTTTTTGACGACCGCCTCGAGCAGTTGGGGCAGGATGATGTTGCCTCCCGCATCTGGAAGAAAGACGCCAGTTTGTGGAAACATGATCCGAAAGAGATGGGGCAGATTATAGATGCCCTGGGCTGGCTCCATGTCGCCGAGAAAATGATCGAGAATTTACCCAAAATACAGCAGTTCGTAGAGGAAGTTAAAGAAGCGGGTTTTCAACACGTCGTACATATGGGCATGGGCGGCAGCAGCTTGGCGCCGTTGCTCTTCGCCCGCACGTTTCCGAAATCGAAATCCGGGCTGCCGCTCACCGTCCTGGACAGCACCGATCCGGAAACGATATCGGACCTCGAACAATCACTTCCGCTGGAACATACTCTCTTTATCGTCGCCAGCAAGTCGGGGAAGACCGCCGAGTCGCTGGCTTTCGGAGATTATTTTTACAGCAAGGTGCAGAACATCTTGCATGCGGACGCCGGCCGCAACTTCGTTGCGATCACCGATCCAGGAACCCATCTGGCGGATATTGCTGCGGAACGCGGCTTCCGCAAGGTGTTCCTCAATTATACGGATATCGGCGGACGCTATTCGGCCCTTTCCTATTTCGGTATGGTTCCGGCTGCGCTCGCCGGAGTGGACATCGCGGGAATGATCGATCGCGCTCTCCTGATGCTGCATGCCTGTTCCGCTTCCGTTCCCGGCCGAGAGAATCCCGGTTTGATGTTGGGAGCAGCTCTAGGAGCACTGGGGCTCGAAGGTCGAGATAAAGTCACTTTCGTGCTGTCCAAGTCTATCGCGACGCTGGGAATGTGGTTGGAGCAGTTGCTCGCCGAGAGTACGGGGAAGGAGGGCAAGGGGCTCCTGCCGGTGGCGGGAGAAGCGCTCGGCGAGGCTTCCGTTTATGGAAATGATCGCCTGTTCGTCTATATCTGCCTCGAAGACGATAAAGACGATGCTGGAAGCCAACTGGAAAGACTTGAAAAGGCGGGCCATCCTGTTATCCGTATCCACATGGGTGATCTGTTGGATCTGGGTAGAGAGTTCTTCCGTTGGGAGTTTGCTACGGCGGTCGCCGGTTCGATCCTCGGCATCAATGCCTTCAATCAGCCGAACGTACAGGAAAGCAAGGACAACACCACGCGGTTGTTGGAGGAGGTAAAGAAAAACGGTTTGCTTGGGGAGGAAGATCCGCAACTCATTGAGGATGGGATCGAGATTTTTTCCCATGCGGTGCACGGAGATACCGTAGTGTCTCTCTCTCAGTTCCTCCACTCCGTCCAGACAGGTGACTACGTCGCATTGATGGCTTACCTCCGCGAAGGGCCAGAGCATGAGAGATTGCTTGAAAAAATCAGGTTGATGATTCGAGATCATCTTCACGTTGCGACGACGTTGGGTTACGGCCCTCGTTTTCTGCACTCGACCGGCCAACTGCACAAAGGCGGTCCCAATACCGGGGTTTTTCTGCAGCTTACGGCAGATCCCGGCCTAGACGTAGAAATTCCGGGCAAGTCATACACGTTCGGCGTTTTGGAGCACGCCCAATTCTTGGGCGATTACAAGGCATTGCATGCACATAAACGCCGGGTAATCCGAGTCCATCTCGGAAAGAATTCGGAAGAAAACTTGGATAAATTGGTGTACTACCTGCAAACTGCCATATCGTCATTACCGTTGGCGAATCGCGAGAATAGAAACGAAAGTCTGCGCGCAGCGAAGGTAGCCGAATGACCTGGGGCAGTGCGCCAAACACCTGTGTTTGCGAATTCATGATTGACGATATAGAGATCGGGATCACACTGCACGATAGGATGCCGTCCTAACTTTTAATTTCGGCCGTGCGGATAGCGATGAGCGCCACCCCCCGCACTTTTAGGTATCCAAAGACATAATCTATCCCGTGCGTGTATTTACACGGGGTGATTTCATGATGAAAGGTTTGACCTTAGGCATCGTTAAGGTGGGGATAACAAAGCCATAAAGCCGAAATTTGCCTGGATTGATATCATTAAAAAAATGGAAAGATGAATTCAATACCGGTATTTTCAGTGCCATTAAAGGTGGATCGACCAATGTCAGGAATTTTCAAGGCATACGATATTCGTGGCTTAGCGCCGCAGGAGATTAATGCGGACATCGCCCGAAAAATAGGTACGGCCTTCGGTCAATATTTGAAAGAGGGACGTATTGTGATCGGACGCGACATGCGGGACACATCCGCGTCACTGGCAACAGCGTTAGCTGCGGGCGTCTTGAGTTCTGGGTTGCAGGTCTTCGATGTTGGCATGGCGACCACGCCCATGCTGTACTCGGCTATTATCCGACGCGATTTTCAGGGGGGAGCCATGATCACAGCTTCACATCTGCCTAAACAATACAACGGCATCAAACTCTGTCGTGAGAAAGCAATCCCGCTTAGCGGGGACAACGGTTTGCCGGAAATCGAAGCGTTGACGAAGGACGTTGATGTCCCGCCTGGAAGTACAGAACGTGCCCAGAAAATCGATTTCCTGGGTGATTACATCGATGAATTGTCGACGTTCATCGAAGGGGAAGGGCATCTGAAGGTCGTGGTGGATGCGGGCAACGGGATGGGCGGATTGGATACGCCTCGCTTGATTCCCCGATTTGAACATTGTGAATTCATCACCATGCTCATGCAGCCGGATGGCGAGTTTCCCGTTCACATTCCCAACCCCGCCATTCCCTCGACCACCGAAAAACTGCAGGAGCGAGTAAAAACCGAGAACGCAAATTTAGGCATCGCATTCGACGGCGATGGAGATCGCTGCGGTTTTATTGACGAGAAGGGGGAGCGAATTCCCGCCGATCTTATGATTGCGGTGTTAGCGGAATACTTTCTCGCGAAATCACCCGGAGCGACAATCCTTTATGACCTCAGATCGAGCCGCGCCGTCCCGGAGCGGATCAAGGAACTCGGCGGAAGGCCGTTAAAGACCCGCGTTGGACATTCATTCATTAAAAGCAAGATGCGCAAGGATTCCGCCGTTTTCGCCGGCGAGTTATCGGGCCATTACTACTTTCAGGACCTCGGATACATCGATTGCGGATTGATGGCCATGGTCATCGTACTGAATTTGCTGGGTAAGAAGAATCAATCCCTGAGCGACATGGTACGCCCGTTGATGAAATACGCCCGCTCGGGTGAAATCAACATCTCCACCCAAGAGCCGGATCGGATGCTGGACTTTCTGGCGTCGACATATAAGGATGGCGAGCAAACGCACCTGGATGGGCTTTCCGTCGAATATCCTTCCTGGTGGTTCAACTTGCGCAAATCTCACACCGAGCCGGTGGTCAGACTGGTGATCGAAGCTGACAATGAGGACATCTTAGAGCAGCAGAGATCGAAGCTGATGGAAATCGTCCACGAGAACGGTGGTGAGGTCGACAACCAGGAGTGAACGGCTTTGTACTTTTACGTACGTGGTGAATCCGATCATGTGTCGATGAATTGAGATAATAACCTGCGTTCGGGTATTTTTACAGCAGGGTTCTTGCATGAGTCGCTCCGATTCCGGTGCCAGGATGATAAATGCCAAAAGGGGAGGAGGGGAAACTGTTCTGTGAAAATACGGCAAGGCATTGACTTCGATTCAGAGGCGATATTGGGAATCGCCATAGACAAGGAACGGGATAACTGAGAATGGACTATTGGCGAGATCTTCCGACAGGGCCCAACCCACCCGACCACATTTATGCCGTCATCGAGTGCCCGAAAGGGTCGGAAAACAAATATCAGTTCGACACGGAAAAATCGGCCATCGTATTGGACCGGGTCCTTTACTCCGCGATGCATTATCCGGGCGATTACGGCTTCATTCCGCGTACGCTTGACCAGGATGGGGATCCGCTCGATGTGCTTGTGTTGGTCACCAATCCGACGTTTCCGGGCTGCATCATCTCCGTTCGTCCAATTGGCGTCCTTCGGATGGAGGACGATAACGATCGCGACGACAAGATTTTAGCCGTGCCGATGCATGATCCCAGGTTCAACGAATATAAAGGATTGGATGATCCTCCGAAACATATCCTCGATGAGATTGCCTATCTCTTCAAAACTTACAAGGAACCCGAGGGCAAACATGTCGAGGTGATCGGCTGGCAGGGATTGGAGAACGCCAGGGACACGATCATCTCGTGCCAGGAGCGTTTCACTGAGCTGACTTGAACTCAGCGTGACGATGACCAGCCATATCATTTTCACCTCTTCGGGTTTTCACCTGACGAGTTTCACTTCGATTTCGCACTTTGTGTGGATGGTGATCGTTGCGTTTAACGTTCGTTTCTTCATCCGCCTCGTTGGGCGCCCTAAGTAAGTCACGTTCAGCGGATCTACGAGCTGCTGCTCAAGCAGCTCGTTGCATTTTCGGCGAGGATCGCCCGGGGCGTTTTCGGTTGCTCTAAGTAACGCTTAATTTGTTCTTTAAACTGACATAAAGACACTTTAGCCACTTCTGCGGGAGAATAATTGATGAGGCGTCGAATAAAGCCTCGAAATGGCAATCAATAGGAGGTTGTGAAGAACATGCGAAATAGCAAGCGGAGCGGTAGGATGGAACAGCCGGAAGTTGTAAACATTTCCGAATCGCCAATTTCACGCGCCTTGTTCGGCAGCGTGCGTTGGGCATGGCTGTGGTTGCTTACCCGTCTGGCTGTCGGATACGTCTGGATTCATGCAGGGTGGGGAAAATTGCATAATCCGGCCTGGGTCGGAGCCAATGCCGGTACGGGATTGAATGGATTCATACAGGGTGCGCTGCAGAAGACCGGAGGTGCGTATCCCGAGGTTCAAAATTGGTATGCGTGGTTTCTTAGCAATGTCGTTCAGCCGAATGTACACACCATGAGTTACGTGGTATCGATCGGGGAGTTTCTCGTCGGACTGGCGCTGATCCTGGGCATCTTTGTGGGCATCGCCGCATTTTTCGGCGTGGTCATGAACGTCAATTACCTGCTGGCCGGTTCGAGCAGCATGAATCCCCTCATGCTGCTCGGGGCAATCCTGTTGGCTTTGGCCTGGCGAACGGCCGGGTGGATCGGTCTTGACCGCTGGGTGCTCCCTGCCCTCGGAACGCCCTGGAGTCCGGGCTACGTGTTCCATATCAGGCACGGTGCCACCCAACATGGCCACGAAACGCTTTCGGCGTGAGAATGTTGATGGAAATGTTTATCGGAGAAGATTGCCGATTAGAAATTTCCATTGATTCGGGTATTTGTGCAGAAGGTAAGTCATGGCGGATTCTAAAACCTTGACCGAGGAAAAAAAAGGCCAAACCGGTGGGGACGCCTCCGATTCGCGATGGGAGCGCCTCCGGGTCGTTGCAGGCAGACCTGTGCGGCTCTGGTTAATGCTTTTCACGTTGGGATTGGCTTTATGGATCGTCATCCATAATATTTCCCTGATCTTCGAAATCCTGGCCATGCTATTCGGCGCACTGTTGATAACGTTGGGTCTGGAGCCGGCCGTACAGCGCATGGAAAAGTGGCACATTCCCCGTTCGCCGGGCGTCATCCTGCTTTATCTGTTGCTACTGGCGGTCGTTCTGGGTATCGGTGAATTGATGCTGCCCCTCTTCAATGCGGAACTCGCGAGCCTGCAATCCCAAGGTCCGGCGTTGTGGAATTCGATCTCGTCTACTCTGGCTTCGACGCCACTCGTCGGACAGCTCATCCCGACGGCGGGTGACGCAGCGAACGTGGTCACACAGCGTTTGACCACCGTCGTCCAGGCGGTATTGGGAACGGTGGGCAGTCTGGGGAACGCCTCGTTGGACATCGGCATCGTATTCGTCCTGGCATATTTTTTTGTGGTTTCGAAAGCCAGTTTCCTGGAACGCCTGCCGGAATGGATCCCGTCCGGTAGAAGCACAGAAATGCGACGGATCAGTCTCCGCGTGCTCGAAGGCCTCGGGCGCTGGGTGAGAGTCCAACCGCTGAAAATACTTTTTTATGCGGTCGGGTTCAGCGCCGGTTTGGCTCTCCTACGGGTCCCTTTCGCATTGGCGATCGGACTGGTTGGGGGTCTCTTGAGTATCGTGCCCATTCTGGGTGAATTCGTCGCGGCTTTGTTGAGCGTGTTGAGCGCCCTGACGATAACACCGATCCTGGCGCTATGGGCTTTGCTGGTCATCGTTGGCCTGACCGAAGTGCAAATCCATTTGATTTCGCCGGTGCTCTTCGGCCATGCGCTGGCGCTTCATCCGGCGATCGTGCTCATGGCGACTGTTATCGGATTCAAGGCCGGCGGTTTGGTCGGTCTGCTGTATTCCATCCCGTTTGCCGTGGTGATGATGGTGCTCCTGGATGAAATCCGACCGTTGTGGGTGGGCAAAGGTGAGGCGATTGATTCATAGACTATTCGATTCTGTCCTTACAGTGTCTTCGCCTGGAAGAGTGAATTTCAGCGCGGCACAACATCAGGATCTGAATTTAGGAGCGTATCGATGGCGGTGAATGTTCAACCACATAAAGAGGAACATTTCCAGGCTTCGAATGTTGTACGCGACATCGTGATCGGGATGTCCGATGGGCTCACTGTACCGTTTGCACTAGCAGCCGGTCTGACCGGCGTTGGCGCATCCGTGAAGATCGTCGTTACGGGAGGATTGGCGGAAATCGCCGCCGGCTCGATTGCGATGGGTCTCGGTGGGTATCTTGCTGCCCGCAGTGACGCAGAGCATTATCGCGTCGAGCGGGAACGCGAGTGGCGTGAGGTGCGTGAAATCCCCGATGCTGAACGGGAGGAAGTGGCCAGCATACTCAATGAATACGGAGTTTCCGAAGCTGCCGGGAAAGAAGTTCTGGAGGCGTTCGAACAGAATCCGAAACGCTGGGTCGATTTCATGATGCAATTCGAGCTTGGGTTGGAAGAGCCTGAACCGCGTCGGGCTGTGGAAAGCGCGGGGACGATCGCTCTCGCTTACGTTGTTGGCGGATTCATCCCACTGCTTCCATACATCTTGCTGCAAAATGTGGGTAAGGCATTCTATATTTCGATAGGGGTTACGTTGGTAGCGCTGCTCGTTTTTGGTTTCGTAAAAGGCCGCATCATGGGTGTGCCAGTAGGACGTTCGAGTATGCAAACAGGCTTGGTCGGCAGTCTGGCAGCGGCCGCGGCCTACGCGCTGGCGCGTTTGATCGGTTGATTCGATGATCGAACGGGGCAGGTAGATTCCGGGGAAAGGATCCATTTTTCAGCGGTCTAAAGGAACGTCGGAAGGACATCGGAAGGGTGTACATCTGGTACTTGTCACAGCCGTCCAATGCCGTTCCCGGTGCGGTGAGTCCATAGCGGTAGGATTGGTATATGAGAGTCCAGTTCGCCTCACATTACTGCGGGCGACGGGAACGATTCAATTAAATGAACAATCCCATTGCGGCTGACTCAAAAGATAAACCGATCACGGTATACGCGGCGATTGGTGCGAATGCCTTGGTGGCGTTGAGCAAGTTCATCGTTGCCGCGATTACGCACAGCTCGGCCATGCTTTCCGAGGGAATCCATTCGTTGGCGGATTCGGGCAATCAAGCACTGCTGCTGCTCGGCATCCGCTTGGCAAGACGGCCGGCGGACGACGTCCATCCATTTGGATATGGAAAGGAAATCTACTTCTGGAGCCTCATTGTGGCCATCATCCTTTTCGGTGTAGGTGGTGGGGTTTCACTCTACGAAGGGATCAACCATTTGTTTCGACACACAGAGATCGAGAATGTTGTGGGCAACTACATCGTCCTCGGACTGGCAGCGATATTTGAATCGACATCGTTTCTTATCGCCCTACGTGAACTACGAAAAACCATGCCCACTCAAAATATCTTCTCTGCAGTGCATACCAGTAAGGATCCCAAATTGTTCCTCGTCTTGTTCGAAGACACGGCGGCATTGGTGGGCTTGCTTATCGCTTTCCTGGGCATTTTTTTGGGGCAGCGGCTTGCATTACCGGTTCTCGACGCGGTTGCCTCATTGGTAATCGCTGTGATCCTGATGATCATGGCGGGAATCCTGGCATACGAGAGTCGTGAATTGCTGCTTGGCGAGACCGCCAATCCGGAGATCGTGTCTTCCATACGGCAAATCGTTTCGGGAGACGATGCAATCCTGGACGTGCACAGGCCCATGACGATGCACCTGGGGCCGGATGACGTGTTGTTGAACATGAAACTGACGTTCAGGGAGGACCTGACGTCCGTTCAAATCGCTCGGGCAATCGATCGAATTGAGAGCAAGATCGGTGCGCGCCATCCACGGATCAAGCGAATATACCTCGAAGCGGAGACGTTCAAATAAGATCATACCCAAAATGAACATGCGAATATAGTATTCCAACGTCCTCAATCCGAGGACGGTTTCAATTCGGGGGAAATGCCGCCCCTTAGTGCTGTCAGAAAGCCCGTCATGTGTGCACGACGGGCTTTTTCTGTACCACGTGGGTTGTATTACCCATAAATTTCCTCACTTTATGGTACAGCGTATGGGGTGTTTGTACCATCTTTCACATACTTCGTGGGGAACTCACCCAATCGGAAAAATCGGGCGAGTGCCGGATTTACGGACCGAGTTCCAGGTTCTACGATATAGATGAAACAATAGACGAAAGGAGGATTGGAAATGAATACCGAATACTCGCTGATTCTCCTGGCGTTGATTCGATTAGCGCTTCCGGCCTCGGTTCTGATGATGATTGGTACGTGGTTTGAACGAGGCCAAAAGGATAAGAAGGGAAGAGGATGATGGCGACATTTGGAGCCGTACTTCTTGGGATACTACTGCGATTTGGAATCCCGGTCCTGCTGACGGTTGGCGTGGTGTATTTACTTCGCAAGCTGGATGCACGTTGGCAAAAGGATTCTCAGGATCGTCTTGCGGAAGCGGTCAGCCTCGTACCGACCATCCGATGTTGGCTACTTAAAGATTGTCCCCAAGAGCGAATGGAGCAGTGCCCGGTATACAAACAGGGCGGAAAACCATGCTGGCAGTTCTTTCGAGGCCCGCATGGGCTGTTGCGTGAGAAATGCCTGGGCTGTGACGTGTTTCACGATGCACCGGAAGTAACGCAAGCATGAAAACCTCAATCGAGGAGAAGTATGCAATGACAAAACGTTGGATAAGGATGCTCTGTTTTGGACTGTTATTTGCCGTTCCTATGGCCGTAACTGTGTTTATTTTCTCCATCAGCAGCGCTCAAGCGCAGTTCACTGCGGCCTCCACCGAGGACTGTCAGATCTGTCATGCAGGATTCGAGGAGGCATGGGAAGAAGGTTCGCATGGACACTCCGTCAGTGATCCGGTGTTCCAGGCAGCCTGGCTGGAGCAGGGGCAGCCCGCGATGTGCATGGGATGTCATACAACGGGATATGACCCCGATTCTGCCACCTGGGAGGAAGATAAAATCAGCTGTGTGGCGTGTCACAGTCCGATACCGGAGGACCATCCCACAGAGCCGATGCCCGCTGATCGATCGGCGAATTTCTGCGGCACTTGCCATACGGAGACGTACTTCGAGTGGCAGGTGAGCGGTCACCGAAAGGCGAACCTGACCTGTATCGGGTGCCACGATCCGCATGAGACGAGCCTGAAGTCGAGCGACGCCTCGATGCTATGCGCAACGTGCCATCGCGATCGGGCTTCCAATTTCGCCCACTCCGCGCATAGTTCGGAGGGTTTAACTTGTGCCGATTGCCACATCAGTCCGGTGGAAGGCGCATCGGGCGAGAAAGGGCACGCCGTACGCGATCATAGTTTCAACGTTCAACTGAGTACGTGTAATGCCTGCCATGCCTATCAAATGCACGACCCGGTTCAAGTTCACCCCGAATCCGAAAATACAGAAGCAGAAGTCGGCGTTACTTCGACGGAGATGGCACTCATCAGCGACGACCCTGGAAATGTGAACCCAATCGGCTTTGCCACGCTTGCCGGATTGGTCGGTATGGCGGCTGGAATGATCCTTTCCCCGTGGTTAGAACGTTGGTACCAACGGTTCAACGGTAGGAAAGAACGAGGTGATGACAATGCCTGATCAAGCCGTCGATCGAAGGGGATTCCTGAAAACCGTCGTCGCCGCCGTCACGACGTATCTTGGCGTCCGTTGGGTGAAGGATGCCTCGGCGTCTTCCGGTTCTGAAGGCACCAGCCCGCATAGTTGGGCGATGGTGATCGACCAGGAAGCTTGTACCGGCTGCGGTTACTGCACGCTGGCTTGTCGGGCGCACAATGATGTTCCCCCCTGGATATCCTGGAACACGGTGGTCGAGGCGGGAGAATATGGGGGCGAAACCATGTATCTCGCTCGACCCTGCATGCACTGCGATCACCCCGCATGTGTCGAAGTCTGCATGGTGGGTGCATCCTACAAGCGTGCGGACGGCATCGTGATGATGGACTATGACAAATGTATCGGTTGTCGATATTGCGAAGTGGCTTGTCCCTATCGCGCCCGGTCGTTCAACTGGAAAGCGTTCACCGAACCCAATCCGGCCGTACCGGAATGGGGACAACCGGAAGTGGATCGACGGCCGCGCGGGGTTGCTGAGAAATGTTCGTTTTGCTACCAGCGAATCGATCGTGGCCTGGCATTGGGTCTGACGCCGGGTATAGATCCGGAAGCGACCCCCGCATGCGTCGTCGCTTGTCCCGTGGGCGCACGTACCTTTGGTGATTTGAACGATCCCGATTCCAAGGTCAGTCAGATGTTGGGCTCCATTCCATCGTACCGCCTGCGGGAAGACCTGGGCACGGAGCCGCGGGTGTATTACCTGCATGTCCACGGTCAGGAGGTGAACGCGTGAGGGCCAAAATTAAATCGATCAAGTTCACCCGCTTCCAAACCTGGTTGTTCGTCCTCGCCTCGCTTATGGTGGCGGGCGTGATCGCGGGGTTTGTCGTCTTCACCCAGGGATTGATCGTCACCAATCTGAGCGACCTGGTCCCTTGGGGTTTGTGGATCACGATCGACCTGTCTTCGATCGCATTGAGCGCGGGAGCGTTTCTGCTGTGTGCCGCCGTGTACTTGCTGGGCCTCAAACGCTTTCAGCCCGTCGCGCGTACAGCGACGTTCATCGGCTTGATTGGCTACAGCATGGCGGTGTTGACCCTGTTGCTGGACATCGGCCGGCCTGATCGGTTCTGGCACGCACTTGTATTCTGGAACCCGCACTCCGTACTCTGGGAAGTCACCATGTGCGTGTGCTTGTATCTGACGGTGCTGGCGGTCGAGACCGCACCCATTATCGGACAGGCCGCCTGGATGCAGCAACGTTGGCCACGCCTCGCTCGCCGGCTCGAAGCGCTGCATCGCTTCGCACCGTATCTCGCTGTTGCGGGATTGTTGCTCTCGATGCTGCATCAATCATCCCTGGGGGCTACGTTCGGTGTCCTGAAAGCACGTCCGATCTGGTACCGCCCCGGATTGTCGGTTTTGTTCATCATCTCGGCTGCCGCAGGCGGTATATCGTTCACGACTTTGATCTCCATGCTGACGGCGCGTCTCAGTAGGAAGGCGCGTGTCGATGACCGCTTGCTCGAGCGGCTTGCCCAGGTCGTAGGATGGATTCTCGTTGGCTACCTGTATTTCCGCTTCTGGGATGCGTTTTCCATGACTTACACGTACCAGCCAGGACGCACCGAGGGATTGGCCGTTCTGACCTCCGGTCCCTTGGCGCTGAATTTCTGGGTTGGTGAAATCATCGTGGGCGCTTTGATACCTGCCGTGCTCTTGCTCAATACCCGTACGCGCAGCAATCCGACCATACGCATGCTGGCGTTGGGCATGGTTGTGATCGGCCTCGTGGCTTACCGCTGGGACGTTACGCTGGCCGGACAGGTAGTGGTCATGTCGTACCTGCCGCAATCGGCCGCGACCATGTACACGCATTACTTACCTTCTCTGATTGAAGTCCTCGCCGGGGCTGGCGTCATTGCCTACGGTTTGATGGCGATTACACTCGGGGTGCGCTATCTCAACGTCGTGGATCACGAAGAACCCGAGCACGAACCGGCTTTCGCTGAAGCCTACGCATCAGCTTCAGCGGATTGAAAGGTAGATTTCATCTGACGGTGTGCCCCGCTCGGGTAGGAGACGCTGCAGTCAGCGCCGCAATCATAAGCGAATAATCGGCGCAGGGTGGAAGATAACATTAACATACACACAAAAACAGAACTGCCGTTCGGCAGTTCTGTTTTTTCTTCGTATGCTTGTGTGCCCGGATTACTGGCTCACTCCCATGGCTTCCAGAGAATACTGTAGTAGTGCTTTGGTGTACTCCGCGTTGTGGACTCCAAGGCTCTTATCTTCGTGGGCGATGTAGATCCAGTTCCACAGAGCGGCAGCTTGTGCTTCGGGCATGGTTTCTACGGCAGGATGCCCTTCTTCGTCGAGTAAACCCGCGGCGACCAGTGCCTTTTCCAGGTCGTCCAGCATCGTCTGGACGTCGCTTTGTACGTTGTCGATGTCGAAATCCTCGACGTCCCCGTGGCACACCGTGCAGGCCGAAACATCCGGTTCGAAGGTGTGGTCGGCCGCGTCACCCATGTGGCAGGTCACGCAGGTATCTGTCACCACGCTGGCGTGAGGGCTGGGCGTGTTGGCTACGTCGCCCGCACCTGCGAGGCCAAGTAGCATCGTGCTCTGTGGGCCGTGATGCGGTCCCCAGTGAGTAGAAGTTACCTCGATCATGCCGTCAACTGCTTCTGGGTAGGCGGAAAGGGGTTGATGGCAATTGGCGCAGAGGTTGCCAGCCCCACCGTCGAACGTCGCGCCCGAGATTGTGTTGAAGGTCACCGGGTCGCTGGTTTCGAGGGCCCAGTCGTCGGTGGTGTAGGTGGTATGGATCTGGTGACACGTGCGGCAATCCTGGCGTGTGGGGTTCGGATCCCCGCTTTCGAGCTGCGTTGCGTTGAGACCTTGGGCGATCATCGTGCTGAAGGCGCCGCCGGAGTGGCATCCTGCACAGCCGGAACTTGTCCCACGCACGTAGGCGTCCCCAGATCCATGCCCGGATTCGCTCCACGCCGTATCCTTGCCCGTGATCAGCGATGTGTCATTGTGACAGCCGGTGCAGCTGAGTTCAGAAGCGGAAGGCACCGCTCCTGCCGGACCGGAAGGTCCCACAGGGCCTTCTGGGCCGGTGGGTCCGGTTGGACCTTGTGGGCCGGCGCAGCCAGCCAACACGACGGCCAGAAGGACAACACCACCCCATAAAATTCGTTTGTTCATATACGACCTCCTGCTTGAATTTAGGTATCTAGCATACCCGTTTACGTACTTCATTGGAATTGAATTGCTTCTTTCGTCTTTGTGTTCGTCATTCGCTCATTTGCCATCTTTAGGTTTGGATCGCATAACCACCTCGAGCAGATCGTCAACTTCCTCTGCGGTGTGCTGTTCGCTGGTCACGACCTGGAAGCCTTGGCGCTGCGTATCGAGACGAACGATCGTAAGCGAGGGCAGCTCTTCCAACAATTGCGACACCGAGCAATGGCGGCTGGCTTCTGCATCGCTGTGGTCAAGAATTACGGCCCAAGGTGAATACGAGACGATCTGATCCAGGGCGTCTTCTTCCCGGGCGTCCACCACCCGCAGTTCGACCTGTTCTTCATGTTCCTTGAGCCGACTGAGTACACCTTCGCTGTATAAGGAGCGACTCGAAAGAACGACGATCTTCGGCTTTGCCATCCACACCTCGATGGATTGCATCCACCGCTTAAGATTAATGGAAGATGAGTGATCCTGACCAGACCCAAGCGGTTGGCCGTGCGGCATATTTAGGGTAGGTTGGTACACGACAAAACCTGCCCGGATGGGTAGGCCGTAGACTTGAGGTTTTTAGCGGTGATGGGCGAATATGAGCGGGTTTGTGATTGGGGACGTGATGTTTGTCATGAGCGATATTTGAGTTTCACCTTCTCTCCGTCTTGTCCACTCATTTCTGGTCCAACAGGCCGTCTCGGATGGCGATGGCCACGGCTTCGGTGCGATTTTGAACGTTTAATTTCTGAAGGATGTTCTTGAGATGATATTTTACAGTGTTATGACTGATGGAGAGCTTCTGTGCGATCGCCCGGTTGGACAATCCTTGACTGACGAGTTGGAGCAACTGAAGTTCACGATCCGTGAGTCTCTCGGAAGGATGATCTTGAGCGTCCGTTGTGTCGGCCAACTGCGCCATCAGTCGGGCGGTCATCTTTCGCGTGATTGCTGCTTCACCCTTCTGTAAACCGGCGAGCAGTTCAAGGAACTGATCCGCGTCGAGGCTTTTCAACAAATATCCTTGCGCGCCGGCCTGGATTGCACGCCGCAAGTCGGTACCTTTATCGGAGACCGTCAGGACGACGATCTTCACTTCCGGAGCGGCGGCTTGGATTTGTTTCAGTGCTTCGTGGCCATCGAGTACGGGCATTGCGAGATCGAGCAGGACAATGTCTGGGCGGGTCTCGAGAACCATTTCGACGGCTGCCTGACCGTCGCCAACCTGGCCGACGATTTCGTATCCCGCGGCTTCAAGTAAGCTCACGAGGCCGTCGCGGAAGAGGGAATGATCGTCGGCGACTACGACTCTCATGGTTGCTCCTCCAACGGCAGGTGTACGCTTATCCGTGTTCCGGTCCCTGGTTGGGATTCGACTTTGAAAACCGCACCCATGGCCTCCGCACGCTCGCGCATTGTCGCCAAGCCAAAATGTGGTCTGCGGTCGGAAGAGGGCATATCGGGGTCGAAACCGATGCCATCGTCGCCGACGGTCAAATTCAATTGGCGAGGCTCACAATCGAGCCGCACCCAGGACCGATCGCATCTCGCGTGTTTGTGTACGTTGGTCAGAGCTTCCTGGGTGATGCGCAGCAGGTGCAGTTCACTCTCCGGGGGAAGGTGGCATTCACAATTTCCGTTCGGCAGGTGAAGATCGATCGCCAGCCCGCTCAGTTCACTGAACTTGTCGGTGAATTCTTTCAGCGTTGTGTGCAACCCTCCGGCCTGCATCGTGCTGTTGCGCAGGCCGAGAATGTCGGAGCGAACTTCGATGAAGGCTTCACTCGAGGCATTTGATAGCTGCTTGAGCTGCTCTTCGGCTTGCTTTAACTTATGCCTCTCGATTAAAAGGCGAATAGCTGTGGTTTTCGTGTTGACGTACCCCATGAGTTGTGCCACGCCATCGTGTATCTCACGGGCGATGCGCTCGCGCTCTTCGATGATGGCTTGCCAGCGAAGTTCGCTCCTGGTTTGCTGTTCGCATTGGAGACGCTGCAGTTCTTCCGTCATGTGATTGAAGCCAAGGGAAAGTTCATCCAGCTCATCCTTTGGGTTTTCCGGATTTGGAAGACGGCGATCAAATTCACCTCGGGACAGGGCTGCCAACGGTTCGCGAAAATGCTCAACACGGCGAACGACGAGTCGATGGACGAGAATGTATACGCCGGCAGTGATAATCAGCGTACTGATGACTGCGATGGCCAGCTCTATACGCAGATCCTTGAGAGCCAGTATGTTTGACTCGCGTAGCGACACGTCGAGGAGCAGAACGCCAAGGTGTCCAGCTTCATTGGTGTGGCACGCGCCGCATTCCGGTTCGTTCTCGATCGGCGTCGAGATGCGCAGCGTGTCGTTGGCGGTCGAGAGCAGGATCGTACGTGGAGGTGAATCCGGGGCTTGTGCGTGGCATTCCTGGCAGCCGGTTTCCTGTACGTGTCGAATGGCACCGACGTCCTGATTGGAACTATCGGATGCGACGCGGCCCGCGGAGTCCAGCACCTGCACGCGCTCGATGTTGGTCATGCCTGCAACGTCCTCAATTACATTGGACATGAGTTGGGCATCGTTTTGCAGCATGACGTGCTGCAAGCTGCTCAAAGTCACTTCTCCCACTTGAAAGGCCGTGAATTGTATTTGTTTCTCGATCGATTGGCGCTCGCGTAAATAGTAGGTGAGTGAAAACAGCAGGAGCGCCAGGAAGACGGGCAGCGCGACGCCTAAAGCAACACGAGCGCGCAGGCTGTTTCGCAAGGGCCTGAAGCGGGCCAGGATCTTGGCGCCCAATGGACCGTAGTCCCTAATTGTCGAGGGCACCGGCTTCGATCCAGTCCAGGATGATTTGAATCTCTTCATCCATCATCAGACCGGTGGGAGGCATCATCGCACCTTCGGACTGGGTCCCCGATATCTTCTGTGCGAGCAAGCTGTTTTCGATGTCTCCCGGGATAACCACCGGGGCATTGTCTCCGGAGGTCATCACGCTGTCGTAGCTGGAGGCGTCCCATCCGCCGAAGGAGCCGTGGCATGCCGCACATTGATCGTTGAGGATGGGTAAGACGTCGTTGGCGAACGAGGGACTCTCGCCGGCGATCTCCGCCTCGCTCTGTGCGCCTTCCTGGAATTCGCGGATGTATTGGACCAATTGTTGAATTTGAGTAGAGGTGAGCACCTCGCCCCAGGCGATCATCGGGGTTGCCGGGTGACCCAGGTTGATCGTGTCGAAAATATCTTGATCGCTGTTCGCGGCTTGGAATTTCGGATCGCGCAGCGAGGGACCAATCAGGCCTTCTCCCTTCGTTCCGTGGCACTGGGCACAAACGCTTTGGTAGAGTTCGGCGCTGCTGAGCGGCAACTCGCTTACGGAGATCTCTGGCGGTACTTCGACGGGAGGGTTGCTTTCCCAGCTGCGAATGAAAGCGACGATGGCGTTGATGTCTTCATCGTCCAGCGGTCCGCCATTTGCGATCCCGAAAGGCGCCATGCCGAAATTCGGTTGACCCTGGGAGATCACTGCTCTTAACGTGGCATCATCGCGGGTGCTCAAATACTCCGCAGAACTAATGGGAGCGATCACGTCCCCCTGTCGAGTCGGATTGGGACCACCTTCGCCGAAATCACCGTGGCAGGAGGAGCAACTCTGATCGAAGAGCTGCTGCCCCAGCTCCAATGGTGGCCCGACGACCGTGCTGTATGTGTATTCAACCAGTGCGTCGAGTTGTTCGTGTGTGAGGATGTCTCCCCATACGGGCATGATTTCGTGCGCTCCACCGCTGGCGATCGCTTCGTATGCGGCTTCGACGTTGTCCGAAGTTGGGATACGTTCACCGTGACACGTCGAACAGTGATCTTCGAACAGCGCGCTTCCCTCCGGGTTGGAGCCCGGGTCGACGACGTACGCGGCCAACGTCTGCAACTCTGTTTCGCTCAGTGTCGCCCGCCATGGCGGCATTTCCAGGTGCTGGCCTCCCTGGCGGATGATGGATTCCAATTCCGTCTCGCTGCCGGAAAAGGCAATGGCGCGACCGTGACAGGTGGCACAATTGGTGTCGAACAGCCGTTGTCCGTCTGGTGCGATGAGGAAATTCAACAAGCTGATCCGTTCTTCGGGCGTCAGGACTTCTGTCCACATGGGGATGTCGACGTCGGCGTGTTCGCTGAAGTCTGGTCCCTCTTCGAGGGAGTCTTTCAGTTGGATCGGATCACTGGCGACCAGTTCCTCCACATCGTGGCAAGCGGCACATTGTGCCCGGAAAAGTTGATCGCCGACGGGGGAGAGGATGAACCCCACCAAAGCGTCGATCTCGTCGCTGGATAAATCCCCATTCCAGGCCGGCATGCCCTCGTGTTTTCCTTGGGCGATGATCTCGTGTAGATTCGTTCCCGTCTGAATCGTAATTCCCGGTCCGTGGCACGGCGCGCAGTTCTCGGTGTAAAGTGCGGCGATGGGATCTCCCATCGCGCCTTCCATGGGTGGGGGTGTTTCTTGATGGGCTTGAATCGAGAGGGCGACCACGCCGAGAAAGACCAGCGCCGTCACGCCGACGATGGGGAGCCTGCTGGCGTAGTGTCGCTTCGCGCTTCGATCGAGATACGGAAGCGCGAACAGGACGAGTATCACCAACGTGGGAATGACGATGACTCCGATCACTTCCAGTGAACCCGGAAAGTACTTCAACAATTGAAACAAAAAGAGGAAATACCATTCCGGTCGCGGCGTGTAGTTGCTGTCGGCGGGGTTGGCGCGCGCTTCCAGCGGGGCGCCGAGGAAGTAAGCCAGACCGACGAGAGCGACGAAGATCAGCAGAGAAACGATAGCGTCTTTGAACAGGATGTCCGGAAAGAAGGGGACGCCTTTTTTCTTCTCCCGTTCGTAGTCTTCCAGGTAGGTCTGTTTCTCTTGCTCGTTCATCGGCTACTCCCCCTTCTTAGGAACGGAACTGATACCGATGCGTACGATGAGATAGAGATGGGTCCCCAGTAAAAGGATGAGCGTCAAGGGCAAGATCCAGACGTGAGTCCCAAAGAAGCGCGCCAGGGTCACGGCGGAAAGTTCTTCCCCGCCACGCATGATCTTCAGTATCCAATCTCCGATGAGTGGCGTGACTCCGGCTATCCGGGTTCCAACGGTCGTGGCCCAGAATGCCTTCTGGTCCCACGGGAGCAAATACCCGGTGAAACCAAATCCGAGCACAACGATCAACAGCAGAACCCCCGTAAACCAGGTCATCTCGCGCGGGAACTTGTAGGCGCCGGCCACGATCACACGCAGCATGTGCAGCACGGTGAGCAGCACCATGGCGCTAGCCCCCCAATGATGCAGACCACGGATGAGCCAACCCGCCGGGACCTGTGTGGTGATGTATTGGACGCTTTCGTAGGCGTGGTCCGGTGTCGGGACGTAATAAGTGGTCAACAGGATCCCGGTGATCCCCTGGTTAATGGCGACGAAGAGCGTGGCGCTGCCCAGCGTGTACCACCAATTCACTTTCGGCACCTTGCGCAGAAAGACGGTCTGCCACACGGAACGCCAGCCGAAGCGCTGATCGAGCCAATTGCCAATACGCGCCGCCATATTAACCTCCCAAGATGTACAGCAGGTCGTCTTCTACTTTGACTTGATACCGTTCGAGCGGACGCGGAGGCGGTCCGTCAACCACGCTGCCCTGCTTGTCGAACACGCCGTTGTGACATGGGCAGAAAAACTCCTCTCGATCTTCGATCCAACGTACGCGACAACCCAAATGGGTGCAGACGTTGGACATGGCGATGAACTCGCGTCCGTTTTCAGTCAGGACATAGACGGATTGTTCTTCTTCGTTGACGATCCAACCGGTCTTACGCTCGATCGTCGTTTTGAACAAGGTCGGCACTCCCAATGTGACCTTGGACACCGAACCCAGCCGGATCCACACCCGTTCTTCTTCGCTTTGCAGTGCGGGGCCGATAATGAAGGCGACGGCCGGAATCCCCATTCCGGCGCCGATCAGAACACCGATGGCCCATGTGGCCAGACTCAAGAATTTCCTTCGATCAAACACAACCTCATCATTGCTCATTGTATTCGTCCTGTTTACAGTCTCGGTTCGAGTTCGGCCTTAGTTTTCCGGCGCGCCGTCCGCAATCCAATCGGTTAACAGTTGCAGCTCTTCTGCGGTGAGTTGTGCGAAATGAGGCTGTTCGGCGGTCAGGATTTGCAGGATGCGGCTCGCTTGCGGATTGCCGGGTACGATGACCTCACCATTTTCACTGCCTTCGAGCGCCGTCACGTAGGTCGTCAGGTTGAGTCCACGCATGCCGCCTTCACTGTGACAGGCGCTACAGCGCGCCTCGAAAATCGGACCGATAGTGCCGTTATACGTGGCTGCTCCCTCTTCAAGTGATATTTCGGTGGGCTCCGTCTCTTCCGGGAACTGATCGCGCAGCATCTCGCGCAGAGCGGGCGCGTCGAATCCCGCATACTGAAAGACGTTTCCGTGACAGGCGCTGTTGGAGCAGAAGGAAGTGTTGGATGTACCGCCTGGATCGTCGGTGGTATGGCAGGTGGCACACGAATCGTTGAAGGCATCGTGGTGTAAATTGATCCAACTGGAATGGAGGTGGGATTCGGGTTCCGGTCCACGGCTGATTTCGATTTCGGCCGTGAAATCCTCCGGGCCGGCGACGACGGGGATAGAGTGGCAGAGGTTACATTCCAGGCGGATTGCCACTTGTGCCTGGTTGATGTGTTCGCCGTCGTGGCAGCGGAAACATCCTGGCGATTCCTGATGGCCGATGTTGTTGGAATGGGTATTCCAGTCGGCTTTCTGCTCGGGGAAAACAGATTGATTGTAGTAATCTCGAAGGGCGCTAACCGCAGTATCGATTGTCTCTTGATTCGCTTCTGCGAACTCCGGATAGTTGCTTGCGTACCAATTTTCCAGTGCCTCGATACTGGACAACGCTTCTTGTTTGGATGCGTAGGTTGCACTTAAAGCTTCGAGCGCCATGCGATGAATCTCCGGAATGGTTGGGGAGATCAGACCGCGCATCATCAATTGATCCAATGAGTCTTCCGGCGTTAGGATGAGATGGGTGATGCGGTTATGGCAGGTGATACAGTCCATTCGTTTGAGATCTGATTCGTCGATGGATGCGGAATCGAGGCCGGAACCCAATTCGACGTATTCGTCCACGATTTCACCGTCTTCGACCACGCGGACGTAGGGGATCGATTGTTCCTCTACATCCTGCGTAAGGTAATACACCTCGTTTTCGATGTGCCAGTGTATGCCGCGTCCGAGCCCTTCCCGCTCGGTGCCGCCGCCCGTTTTGAGTGTGAGATACGTGCTTACGGCCGTGTTGTTCGGGTCATCCTGAAAATGCCGGATCTCCCGCAAACTGTCGTCCGAGAACTTCTCCGGGTAATGGCATTTTTCACAGGTTTCGCGTGCGGGCCGCATTTCGTCGGCGCGAATGGGGAATTCATAGGTCTTGAAGGCCAGCGAAATAATGTGTCTGACGTCGCCGGCCTTGCGTGTGATGCGTGTGGTGATAAATCCGCGGCCGATGTGGCACTCCACACAGTCGACGCGCGCGTGGGGGGAGGCGAGATAAGCGGAGAACTCCGGCGGCATCGTATGGCACACCTCGCCGCAAAACTCGGGGGAATTGGTGTAATCCCAGGCATAGGTGAAGCCAAGCAGCACGATGAAAGTCAGCACACCCAACGAGGCGTACGGCAAGATGCGTCTCCAACGGCTACTCTGTTGAGGAGGAAAGAAGAAATCGTGCAGGCGGGATCGGATACTCATAAATTCTCCATTACGTACGGGGCTTCATTTCTCCAGTGCGCCTTCGTTGATCCATTTCCGCAGGGCCGCCAACTCCTCACCGCTCAGTTGCCCGGGATGATCGCCTGCAGATTGTTTTATGACAATGAGGCTGTTTTCCGCGTCTCCCGGGGTGATGGCAGGGCCGCTTGCTCCGCCCTCCAAAATCGATTGATAGCTGGTTAAATCAAGTCCGCCCGCGGCTGCTTCACCCGAGTGACACATGGCGCATTTTTCTTGGAAGAGGGCAGCAAATCCGTTCCAGTTGGTGGGCAGTGTCCCTGAAGGGCGTTCGGTAGGCAACGTGGTGGGCAAGGGCGTGGGTGTGAGCGGCGAGTACACGACGACGTTTTCAGCCGGGGGGATCGTTTTGATGGCCGTCTTTTCGAAAGAAACGAAAGCGACGATTCCGAAAACCATGACGGCCGCACATACGGCGTATACCGGTATGAAAATCCGCCGGCGACGTGAGAAAGCTTTTGGATCGACAGGGCGTTCGGCGACGCCGGCCTTGCGATCGGCGAGTTCGATCGGGTGCTCTTCGAGCATTTCTTCTTCGCTGAGATTGCCGGTGAACATACTTTTATTGAATTGGCGGATATGCACGTGATACAAGTGCCAAACGATGATGGCCAGAACGGCCAGCAGGGCTTCTCCGCCGTGGGCGGCCTTTGCCGCGGGAATGACCTCTCCCGGCAGGATGCGTGTCGTCGCGATCGGATTCCACATCATGAACCCGGTGATCGCCATGATCGTCGTGCCCCAAATTACGGCCCAATACTCGATTTTTTCCTCGAATGTATAGCGCCCCTGCTGCGGTTTCTTGACTTTCCCCAGGCGAAGGTTGTAGCGAAAGGCCTGGATCGCAGTGCGAACGTCAGTGAGCGTGGGCAGCATGCTGGGTCGTACCCGGCGGACGAACAGCTTATAGGAGACGCTGCCGATGTGATAAACCGCCAAGAGCATGAGGACGACGGCGGCGACATGATGGATCAGGCGTACCGTCTCGATCCCGCCGAGGAATCCGATGATCCGGTCCGCTATAATGCCTTCCGCGAATTTCTGTACCAAACCCGTCAGTGCCAGGGTCGAGAAACTGGCAACCAGCACCCAGTGCTCGATCCGCATGGACAGGGGGAAACGCAAGTGTTTGGCTTGCTTCTCAGGCATTGCGGCGCTCCTTGCGGCGACTTCGAATTCTATTAATTGCGTCCGATATGACGAAAATCAACATGCCGCCGACGACCGTGGGAATGAGGATCTTGTAGAACAGTCCGACGTAGTACACCATGCGATCCCTGGTCGGGCTGGGAACATAATGACTCAACCAGCTGCTGGGGAAATTGGCGGAAGCGTCGGGGTGGCATTTCCGGCAGGTGGCAAGCAGATTCTCCTTCATCACGGTGCTTTCCGGGGCATCGACCTGCTGCATATCGTGGACGCCGTGACAGTCGATGCATACCGGTTTGTTGGTCTGCTGGTCCGGGGCGAGTTTTTCGAAAAGCACGACCGTCGTGCCATGGAAATCGGACACATACGTATTGAACACATCGGTGCTGATGCCGTATTTGTCCATCAGCTGCGCATCGGCGTGGCATTTGGCACAAATTTGTGGTGAGAAGAGACGAAACGGGCTGTTTGAGGGACCTTCCACGTCGTGAACGCCGTGGCAATCCGTGCAGGTCGGCACGTCTGGATTTCCGTCTTCGAGCAGCGCCGAGCCGTGGACGCTATTTTTATAGAGGTCATAGATCTGCGAATGGCAGCGATCACAGGTTTTCGGAATGGCACTGCGCGGCTCCCCGGGAGGCTGCGTATCGTGGGCGCCGTGGCAATCTGTGCAAACGGCTGCGTTTTTATTTCCGCCTGCGAGCGCCTGCTGATGAACGCTGTCCAGTGTTTTGTTGTATTTGTCCTGATGGCAGTCGGCGCAGACCGTGTAAAGATCGAGGGTGAAATCCCTGCGAGTTGCGGCTTCGATCGCCGGATGGGGATAACCGGAAATATCCGTGTGGCATTGAATACAAGCATAGCCGCGCTCGCCGTGAACGGATGCTTGAAAAGTGTCGCGGTCGATGGTCAGGTACAGTACTTCTCCTGACGGCAGTTTTGTTTGCATTCCAGGCGTTGCGTGGCATGCAAAACACGCTTCGTTATCGGCTGTTTGTGGCAGAAGATTTGTGGGTGACTGCGTTGCTTGCGTCGGGGCAAAGGTCAAGATCAAAGCGATTACGAGAAGCGGGATGCTTCCCAGGATGAAAATGACAGAACGACGCTTGAACCACATACATACAACTCCTACTGTTTCGCCAATTCAACGATTAAGGTTCGATGGTGATAAGAACAGCTTTCTGTTCGCCAAAAAAATCCCCAGGGACGACACAACAGTGGTGGGATTGAAGTGTCAATGGAAATGATGGGGTAAAGTTCCCATCTCACAATGGGTAATTTACCCCACATCATCGCTTTGCGCAATATGTCACAAGCCGAAATGGACGAAAGGTCTATACGAGGTATGACGTCTGTCATCCGGCAAAGTCGCCCCAATTTGTCTTATAATTCCTCATGATCACACGATGGATTTTGGGGTGTCTTTTTCTCCCCGGTCTCCGTTCATTTTGCGTTAATCTGTTTGTGTGATGATTATCAAGCGGCGACGGCTTCGCCGACCGTTTGAGGGCAGAAAGTGCAGCGTCTCGAGCGGTAGAGAATTCGTTTAAATTGCCTGTTCTTCCGGAGGCTGAAGATATGACCCAAACCGAGCGTACCAACGTCGAACATTCATCCGTAAGCCGGGGGAAGTTTCTCATCGGAGGCTTGATGATTCTGGCGGCGTTGATCTATTTAATCGTGTCTTCCACCAGCGCTGCAGCACAATACTACCTCACGATCGATGAACTCATCGCTAAAGGCGAGGAAGTTCGGGATCGCAATCTCAAGCTCTCCGGCGCGGTGGACGGAGAAACGATTCGCTACGATGCAAAGACTCTGACGCTGCAGTTCACCCTGGTCAACATTCCTGCGGACCTGGACGAAATCGAACAGGCAGGCGGTCTTGCGGAAGTACTTTACCGAGCCGTCAACGACCCGACGGCAACTCGAATGCAGGTGGAATACTACGGCCCGAAACCCGATTTGCTGCGTGATGAGGCGCAAGCAATCGTCACCGGACGCATCGGGGAGGACGGTATTTTTTACGCGGACGAATTATTGCTTAAATGTCCTACGCGGTATGAGGACGAGGTTCCGCTGCAAGCTGGAGAAAGCTGATTCCCGATACCTGCAATTTGGATATTTTTCCCTGGGTGAAATCGGCGCCACAATTTTTTGTGGCAGTTAAAAAGCGCGCAGCGTAAGATCGAGGCGTGCGAGGCAAGTGGAGGAGCGTACCTTGATTGCGGATATCGGCTACATTTCTCTCATCATTGCACTTTTTACGGCGCTGTACGGCGCCGTTGCGGCGGCTTATGGCGCACGGCGTGAAGAGCCAAGATTCATCGAGAGCGCTCGCCATGCCATGCTGCTCACCTGGCCGCTGATTACCCTCTCGACGGTGGCGCTGATTTGGCTGCTTGTCGATGGGCAGTATCAGATTCAATACGTGGCATCCGTCACGAGCAATTCCATGCCCACCTACCTCAAAGTTACCGCATTATGGGGTGGCCAGGAGGGATCCCTGTTGTTTTGGGCCTGGCTGATGTCCGCGTTTGCATTTGCGGTCTCTATGCGCAAATGGGACCGAGACCGGGAATTCCTACCCTGGGTCGTATTCGTAGCCATGGTCACGCTGCTGTTTTTCCTCTCCTTGGTTGTGGTCTTCGAGAATCCCTTTCGCCGTTTATGGATGACGTCTTTTGGCGAGCAGGTGACGTCCATGTTGCAGCCCGCAGGCACCATGCCTCTGATCCCGTCCGATGGACGCGGGTTGAACCCGCTGCTGCGCCATCCGGGAATGATCATTCATCCTCCCATGCTGTATTTGGGTTTCGTCTCGTTCGTCATTCCGTATGCGTTTGCCATCGCCGCTCTGATCACGGGACGCAGCGACGATCGTTGGATCCGCATCACACGTCGCTGGACGCTGGTCGCCTGGCTGTTCCTCTCCCTGGGACTGGTGCTGGGCGCTCGCTGGGCGTACGACGTCCTGGGCTGGGGAGGATATTGGGGCTGGGATCCGGTAGAAATCGCGGCGTTCATGCCCTGGCTTACGGGAACGGCTTTCCTTCACTCGGTTATGGTGCAGGAAAAGCGCGGCATGTTTAAGCAATGGAACGTGATCTTGATCGTGCTGACGTACATCCTGGTCATCCTGGGCACTTTCCTGACCCGTTCGGGCGTGCTCTCATCGGTCCACGCGTTTGCACAATCGGCGATCGGACCGATGTTTTTCGTCTTCATTGGGATCACGTTTATCGGTTCGGGGACTCTGTTGATCTCGCGGTGGAACGATCTCAGGAGCGAAAACGAGATTCCATCCTGGTTCTCGCGTGAGATTCTATTTCTACTGAACAATTTTCTCTTCATCGTGATCACCGCGGTTTGCCTCCTGGGTGTGTTGTTCCCCATCGCTTCTGAGCTGTTCACGGGAACGAAGGTAACGGTCGGCCCACCGTGGTACGAGCGCATCACGGCGCCATTGTGGATCGCGCTCTTGATCTTGATGGGCGTTGCGCCGCTTTCCGCGTACGGCCGTCATTCTGCCAAGGCGCTAGGTCGATCGATCTGGGTTCCGCTGTCTCTATCGCTCGGGGTTCCCATTATTTTGGCCGTTCGCGGAATGCGAAATTTCGCCGCATATGTGGGTGCCTGGTCGCTTGCGTTTGTCGTCGCAGTCACCCTGTACGAGTTCTGGCGTGCTGCGCGGGCGAGACAGCGGCGGCACGGCGAAAACATCTTGCGTAGTTTGTTTAGCCTCTTTCGACGCAATCGGCGCCGCTACGGCGGCTACATCATTCACCTCGGGGTCGTACTCATGGCGATGGGAATCATCGGCATCGAGATGTTCCAATCCGAGACTCAAGCAACGTTGGCCGTCGGGGAAAGCCTCAGCATGGATCGCTATTCGCTACGCTACGATTCGCTGACGCAATTTCAAGTCCCCGGAAAGCAGCAGGTGACCCGCGCGGTGGTTTCCATTTTTCAGGACGGGAAGTTCGTCGGTGAACTATACCCGCGGCAGGATTTCTTCCCCGACGCACAACAATCGATGACGATTCCGGGCTTACGTTCGATGCTGGATGCAGACCTGTATGTCCTGCTGGTGGGTTGGGAGTCGATTGGGCTCGATGCCGCCACATTTAAGGTATACCTCAATCCATTGGTTAATTTCCTCTGGTTGGGAGCGGTTGTGTTCATCTTAGGGACTGCCGTAGCTGCATGGCCGGACAAGGATGAAGAATTCCTACCGCGCAAGACTGCGGCACGAACGGCTGCTGCAGGTATTTGATCCGGGGAGGGAGCCGTGCGAAAGTGGATTCAAGTGGGGTTATTTGTTTTTCTCATCTTGACGATGCTGCAATCCGCGCTTGTCGTAAGTGCGCAGGAAGAGCAGCCTACGGACGATGAGGTCAATGCGATCGCTAAAAAAATGTATTGCCCGGTTTGTGAAAACACTCCGCTCGATGTTTGCGGGACACAAGCGTGTAGCGATTGGCGGGCAGAAATTCGGTTGAAACTATCTGAAGGTTGGAGCGAGGATCAAATCATCCAATACTTCGTCGAACAACATGGGGCGCAAGTTTTACCCGAACCGCCGGCCGAAGGCTTCAACCTTCTCGTCTACATCCTTCCGGTGGTTATTTTCCTGGTAGGGGCATTGATACTCGGTCAGGCGTTTCGAACTTGGGGCAAACCGGCTGAAGAGATATCCGCTGCACCGAAACCGCAGGAAGAAATAGACCCTTACATGAACCGTATGAAGGAACAATTACGCAAGCGACAGGAAGACGCGTAAATTTCTGATGATATTCGTTGTACGCATTTAAAGGGCATGAAAAAATATGACGGAAGAAACGGTGCAGAATCAAGAAACACAATCGGGCGCAAGAGGTTGGGGCGTATTCATCGCGTGGGCACTCATGATCGGTATCCTGGCTTTGCTTGCATTTGGATTACTCGATGCAAACCGTGGTCCGGTGAAAATCGGTGAACCGGCGCCGGATTTTGTGCTGCGTACTTTCGACGGCGATCAGATCGACACGAGCACCTTACGCGGGCAGGTGATATTGGTCAACGTCTGGGCCTCCTGGTGCACAACGTGCGTGTATGAAGCCGAGGATCTAGAACAGGCCTATCAAATGTATCGTGATCGGGGCGTGGTGTTTCTGGGTGTGGATTGGTCGGACACAGAAACGAAGGCACACGAATATCTGCAGCGATACGGGATTACCTACCCCAATGGGCCTGATTTGGGCGGCCGCATTTACAAAGATTACCGTGTTAAGGGCGTGCCAGAGACTTTCATCATCGGGCCGGACGGCTTGCTTTCGAGTATGCAAATCGGCGCTTACGCATCGTTGGATGAAATTGTGAGTTCGATCGAAAAGGCGCTTGATTCTTGACCGGGTGGCATGTCGGATTGGGAATGATCCTGAGTATCTCATCCCTTCATCGCTTACAGCGAAGCCGATTGGAGAAGTAAAATGGATCTTGTCGCTCTATTGATGGGCTTGGCCATCGCGATATTCGCTGGGGCTTTCATCATACGTCCACTCACTGAAGGCCGTCCTGAAGGATACCGGGAGGAGGATCGGGAGCTCTCGTCGATGCAGGCCGAACAGGATCGCATTCTGGACCTGATCGAAGAGTTGGAGATGGATCATGCCATCGGGAAGGTCTTCGATGACGATTATCAGATGCAGTATTCCCGCTTGATGCAGCAGGGAGCTGAAAATTTGAAGATGATGGATGAATTGCGGAAGGATTCTGCAATTGAGGGTGAACAGGCGCAGAGAATTCGCAGCCTCGAGGAAGAGCTCGAAGCCTCCGTGGCGAAGATGCGCAGCGTAAAGCCGCAGCGGGGACAGGACTTCTGTGGTCATTGTGGGGCAAAGATCCTGGTGGGGGATCGATTCTGTGTTGCCTGTGGTGCGAAGCTCTCTGCGCAGGAGGACCGAGCTTGAATAGTCGTGCACTGGGATTGCTGATCTCGATCGTGCTTGCGGGCTGTTCGTTGGCGGGCGATATCACGCCGCCGGCGAACGTCGCCACGGCGCAAGCTGTGCGTTCTACTGCGCCGACCGTTGATGGATCCAATCAGCAGACGGACATCGTCAACCCGACGCCAGAAACCTTACAGGCGCAGCCCACAACGCCTTCAAAGGGAACCATCGTCGGGATGATCGAAAACGGCACGCCAGGCGGATCGGTGCCCAGCAATCTGGAAGTGAACCTGGTCGCTTCCGACGAGCAATCAATCGTCGTGTCGATGAACACGACTGCGGATGAAAATGGTGCGTTTACTTTCGAGGACGTCGACGTTGTTCCCGGGAGCATTTACCTCACTTACGTAGATTACCAGAACGTGCGTTACGTGTCAGACGCGTTACATTTTACCGAGGGAGACGCTGCCCTCGATCTCTCGGTACCGATCTTCGAAACAACGGACGACGATTCGGGATTGCGCGTCAACCGGCTGCATCTGGTGTTCCAACTGACCGGGGAAGACATGATCGGCGTCACACAGGTCTGGATCATCGATGGGCTTGAAGATCGAACGGTCACTGAGGGAGATGGCGTCGGCGTCGTAGATGTCGATCTCCCGGATGGGTTTTCCAATTTAGGCATCGACGATCCAACCAGCCCAGAAGGCCGCTACCTGCTCAGCGATACGGGATTCATCGATCGAGCGCCCATCCAGCCGAGGGCTCCCGTAGAGTTGGTTTTCGGTTTTACACTGCCGTACGAATCGACACTCGATTATTCACAGCCGATAAATTATCCTGTGGATGCGGTTGTGGTTTTGCTGGCCAGTGAGGAGATTTCCGTCCGCGCCGATGGACTGGAAGATTTGGGGCAGATCGACATGGCCGGAACCCCCGTACGCAGCTACAGCATACCTGCTCTGGAAAGCGGCGATGTGCTCGACCTGCAGCTCCGGTCAGGCGTCGCCATGCTTCGGGGTGATAATCTCCGCATCGCACTCATCGCTGGTGCGCTGCTTCTGGTTGCTGTATCGCTTTTCGTGTTCGTTCCCCGCCTCCGGGGACGAAACGATGGACAAGGTGATGAGCCGATCCCGCTGGAGGAATACGACGACCGCCAGGCGCTGATCAAGGCGATTGCAGTCCTGGATGACGCCTTCGAAGCGGGGGAACTGTCCGAAGATGCCTATCGGCGCAGCCGTGATAAGCTCAAAAATCAAGCGCTGCACTTCATGCAGGCGGAAGATGATTGAGGCCAGGAAGATCGTTAAGCGATTTGGTCTCAAGCCCGTTCTACGCGGCGTCGATTTCCAAGTCGAACGCGGTGAGTTTGTCGCGCTCGTTGGACCGAACGGCGCCGGCAAGACCACGTTCTTGCGCATCCTCGCTTCGCTCGCCAGACCCAACTTAGGGGAACTGCGAGTGGCCGGGTACGTTTTACCGGCGCAAGCGGCTGCCGTGCGACGCTCTATCGGCGTGTTGTCCCACCAACCACTACTCTACGGGGATTTGACGGCGGAGGAAAACCTGCGCTTTTACGGGAAGATCTACGCCGTCCAAGATTTGGAAGCGCGAATCGGCGATAACCTGCGTTTGGTCGGGTTGCAGCGCCGCCGCCGTGATCTCGTACGCAGCTTCTCACGCGGCATGCAGCAGCGTTTGGCCATCGCACGGGCCACGCTGCACGAGCCGGCGTTGCTGCTTTTCGATGAGCCGCATACGGGGCTCGATCCCGATGCGGCGGCGATGTTGGATGATTTGCTGCGTGAGGTCGCACAGCGCGGCCGCACAATCGTGATGACCTCCCACGATTTGCAGCGGGCTTCCGATCTCGCAACCCGGGTAGACATTCTATCGAAGGGCAAGATCGTGGCTTCGTTCCAACGTGGGGAAATCGAGCCGCAGCGTTTGTTGGAGAGGTATCGGTCGGTGACGCGTGACTAAAACGATGGACTCCGAACCCCTGGCTGCCCAGACCGGTGGGAAATCGACCGTGCGCGGATATCTGCGTGTCATTCGTGCCATTATCTGGAAGGATCTCGCTGCGGAACTGCGCAGCCGCGAAATGATGAGCGCCATGTTGGTGTTTGCCTTGCTCGTGGTGCTCATTTTCAACTTTGCCCTCGAACTCGATGTTCGCACCCGTGAAACGGTTACGGCCGGCGTCTTGTGGGTGACCTTCGCTTTTGCAGGGACGCTCGGGTTGAATCGCTCCATCGCCATGGAAAAAGACCGCGGCTGCCTGGATGGCCTGCTTTTGGCGCCGATCGATCGCAGCGCACTGTATTTTGGGAAAGTGATGAGCAACTTGCTTTTCATGTTGGTCGTCGAGGCGATCATATTTCCGTTGTACAGCGTACTCTACAACGTCAACCTGTTCGTGCCCGGTCTTTTTCTGGTCGTGCTGTTGGGTTCCTGGGGATACGTCGCCGTGGGAACGTTGTTGGCCTCGATGACTGTACAGACCCGCACGCGTGACGTACTGCTGCCGATTCTGCTCTTCCCGGTGGTGCTTCCCGTACTCGTTCCTGCGCTCAAGGCGAGTGACGCTTATCTGCAGGGCCTCGAGATGTCCGCCATCATGCCCTGGTTGAATCTCTTGATCGCCTATGACGTCATTTTTACCGCGTTGGCGTTCATGGGTTTTGACTACATCGTCGAGGAGTAGAACCACGGGGAGAAAAGAAGACAACCGACACCTTGATTTCCATCTCGGTTCATTTCTTCGGGTGGGAATGGAAGCATTTCTTGTGGAGGATCGTTTATGAATCCGATGCCGAAGGCACTCAAAGTATTGAATTGGCTCACGGGCGTGCTGTTACTCGTCGCGCTCTATTTATCGCTGTTCTTCGCGCCGCGTGAAGCGGTGATGGGAGACGTACAGCGGGTGTTCTATTTTCACGTTGCGGCAGGCTGGGTGGGCGCGTTAGCTTTCCTCGTTGCTGCAGTAGCGGGTATCTTGCTCCTGATTCGCCGGGAACACCGCTGGGACGGTGTCGCCCTGGCGTCGGTCGAGATCGGCGTGGTTTTTACCTTCATCAACATCGTCAGTGGTTCCATTTGGGCGCGGCCGATATGGAACACATGGTGGACCTGGGATCCGCGCCTGGTTACGGCGACGATCATGGAGTTGATCTACTTGGCCTACCTCATGCTGCGCCAGGGCGTGGAGGATCCGGACCGGCGCGCTCGTTTTGCCGCCGTGTACAGTATTCTTGGCTTCCTGACCGTGCCGTTGACCTTTCTCTCGATTCGCATTTTCCGCACGATTCATCCCGTGGTCGTAGGCAGCGGCGATCCGACAGCCGCTGGAGCGTTTGACATGAGTTCTAAGATGCTCCTGACTTTTCTTTTTAGCTTGTTTACTTTCACCTTCGTCTATGTGACCCTGCTCTGGCACCGCCTACGTCTGTACAGGCTGTCGGAGAAGTTGGATATGTTGAAGATGAAACTGCTGTCTTGAAACAACGATGCGTTGATCGAAAACGCGGGAAGAACTTTGTAGGAGGGAATCATGATGAACATACTGGACGGGGCAATCGATACTTTCAACTACATGGTCTTGGGGTATGCTGTGATCCTGGGCTGCATGGCGATTTTTATCGTCAGCCTTGCGCTTCGTTTTCGTAATCTGCGTCGTGAGTTCGAAGTCTATCAGACCATGGAGATGGATGGAGACGAAGAATCAAAGTCGTAGAAACGACAGTTCTGCAAGCTGCTTCTTGTCTCGTCGAAGAGGGCTGCACTTGAAGAGCAGCCCTCTTTCATGTGCTGGCTACGAATATTCATCCGCTAAATATAGACGCAGGATTCAAATCCGACACCAGCAGCATTATGCTGGTGGCGGATATTCATCCGCAACCGATGACTGGCAGTGCCGGACAGGGAATTGAACTCTCGTAGCAAGCCGAAAATTGTATGCTGCGCGATCGCTAATTCGAGAATATTTCGAAGACCTGCGGGAACATATCCACTGAATATCGGTGCCGGATTTGAATCCGGTACCAGCGTGTAAAGCGTTCGTGGGCAGGCTAATCGACGCCGAACAGTTCTCCCAGCACTGCCTTCGATCGTGCGGCGACTTCGGTGTGCAGGCTGTTGCCGTGTGCGTCCATCGTCACCACGGCCGGAAAATCCTGCACTTCGATCACCCAGATCGCTTCCGGGACGCCGAAATCCATTTTGTGCACGCCGCGCACGCTGCGAACGGATTGGGCGATCAGCGAAGCCGCTCCACCGATGGCGTGCAGGTATACGCCCGGCACCTCCCGGCAAGCTGCGAGGGTGTTCTCCCCCATACCCCCCTTACCGATGACCGCTTTCAGGTTGAAATGACGCATGACGTCAGCCTGGTAAGTTTCCTCGCGGATGCTCGTCGTCGGGCCGGCAGCGACGAAACGGTAGTCCGCTGTGTCCAGCCCGGCGACGACCGGTCCGCAGTGATAGATGGCGCCACCATCCAGGATGGGCTTGATGGCGTCGTATGCCTGCTGATCATCGTCTTGCGCTTCGCGGGTGCGCGCGATGAACGTCTCGATCATCCATTTGTGAACCGCATCTCGGCCCGTGATCAAGACGCCGGAGAGCGAAACCGAATCGCCGACGTGGAGATCACGGATGGCGCTGTCATCGATGGGAATGTCTAACGCGATCATAGTCGGGCTCTCCTATTCGTAGATCAGTTCTTCGCCGCGCACGATCATGCGTCGTCTGCGGTAGGCCCAGCACATGTAGGATACGGAAACGAAGTAGCTGGCGGGTAGGCGATGCATCCCACAGATCTTAACGCCCAGTACGGTCGTCTCGCCTCCGAATCCCATCGGGCCGATACCGAGTTGGTTGGCTTCCGATTTCAAGCGTTCCTCCAATTGATCTAATTCATTTGCCGGGTTGGATTCATCCAGCTTCCGCAGCAGGACTTCTTTCGAGGCGGCGTACGAGGATCCACGATCGCCGCCAACGGCAATCCCGAGAATCCCCGGCGCACATCCTTTGCCTTGTGCTTTGAAGACCGCATTCAGGGCGACTTTGCGCACACCTTCCAGGTCTCTTCCCGCACCCAACGCGGTGTTTGGCAAGGAGTACTGTGCACCGACGTTTTCGCAACCGCCACCTTTGAGCATCAGGTCGACGGTCAGAGCCTCGTCTTCCTCTTCCTCGAAGTGAATCGTGGGAAAGGCGTTGTCGCCCAGGTTGTTCCCGCTGTTTTCGCCGCTGATGGCATCTACGGCATTGGGGCGCAGATAAGCCCGGGCTGTTGCGCGAGCTACCGCCTCGCGGATTTGGCCGCGCAGCGCGCGTGTGCTCCAATCCCGAGAATGTCGTAGGTAGAAGATCGGCGTCCCTGTATCCTGGCAAATCGGCGTCGAATTCTCCCGCGCCAGAGCGACGTTGCGCAAGATGCTGTCCAACGCTCCTCTGGCCGCCGAACCCTGTGCTTCTCGCTCGCGAGCGGCGAGCAGTGCTTTCTCGACGTCGGGAGGAAGATCGGTCGAAGTCAGCCGGATCAACTCAACCAGCGCATCCGTGAGATCTCGCATGAGATGTCCTTCTTATGCCGGTATCCCTGCGTCGGATGAAGTCTCGCAGTCCGGCAGACTATACGGAGGAATTGTCATTGTTGCGCACGATGACCGTTGGGAATTTGCAACTGGCCAACAGCTTAGGTGCGACCCGTCCCATGAGTAGTTGTTCGATTCGAATGAGGGGCAAGGGAGCACCGATGACCACCAGATCGTAAACTTCCATCTCGCAAGATCGCAAGATTTCCTCGATGACCATTCCATGCCGGAATTCGATTCTCGCTTCCACGCCGGCCTCTTCAGCCATGTTTGCGGATTGTCGCAGATGCTGCGCCAAAGCATGATCGCGCTCGAGCACATCGGAGATGCCCTCCTCGAGTGCAGAGAGACCGGTGTACATTGCCGGTGCGCCTGAAGCCACGTGCAGAATCGTAGCCCGGACGCCGGCGGATTTTGCCAAATCTATTCCCCAGGAAATCACATCGAGTGATATCGTGTGGGCGCCTGTGCAGATCAGGATTTGATGTAGCTGCTGCGGAGGATTGCGAACGACAAGAACGCTTGTTTTCGACCGCATGGCGAGTTCCCGGCTGAGTGAGGGAACCGGTTGATCCGCATCACGAATCGAACTGCCCAAGATCAAAAGCTTGTAGTTCTTGCGTTCCAGTTCGCGTAAAATCTCGGATTTCGGCGAACCCTTCAGTATCAGATGGTCGGCTTCATCTTTCGGAAATTCATCCTTCGTGCTGTCGAGTATGGCCCGAGCGTCTTCGCCTGATGAACCTCTCTTTGCCACATGTAAAAGCACGGGGTGTAATTCAAGTGCGCTTGTGATGATTTTCGAGTAGGCAAGCGCATTTTTATCGAGCGGGTGGCTTCCGATACCGAAAAGGGCGAACGGTTCTGATTCCGTGTTTATTGACCGATCCATTCAACCTCCGTTTTATACGGCGATCCTCAACAGGACCATGGCGGCGGCTATAAAGGGCAGAAAAGAAAAAATCAACCGTATGCTGGGGCCGGACACGTAGCGTGTTGCGGCGACTCCGATCTGTGCGCCGATGGCTGCGCCGGTTTGCATCGTGAGTGCGATGAGCACATCCACGTTGCCCTTGAGGGCGTGGCTGATCGTGCCATATCCGGCCGAAATAACGATCTCGAAAAGGTCAGTGCCTACAGCGACGTGGGTCGGAATGCCCAATGCGTACACCATCAGGGGCATGCGTAGAAATCCACCACCGACCCCCAGAAATCCTGCGAGGACACCGGTGAGCAACCCGACCAAAAGGATGGCCCAGACCGATACTTCCCCCACACCGGATACGGGCAGTTTAACGAGTGGGGGAATGCGAATAAGACGAGAGCGATAGAGCAGACCGGTCCTCTCTACGGCCTCCTGTGCATCGATGTGTTCAGTGCGCCGCATTCGGATGGCGCGCAAGCTCTCCCAGGCCGTAAATGATCCAATCAGCGAGAGAATGATGACGTAGAAAATTCCGACGACCTGCTCCGTGTTGCCTCTGGGCTTCAAGGCTTCGATGATTTGTGCCCCGATCTCCACGCCCGGTACGGTTCCCAGGACCATGAGCATGGCCAATCGAATGTCAACGTGGCCCAGCGCACGATGGCTTCTGGCGGCGACGAGTGATTTTCCCGTCATGTGTGCCAGGTCGGTTCCTACCACGAAATCGATCGGCACACCGGCCCAGAACATGAGCGGCCCGGCCAGGAAACCTCCGCCAACCCCCAAAAATCCTCCCAGCACACCGACAACGAATCCGGTGCCGGCTAGTATCAATGGACTGACGATCACGCCAGCGATGGGGTATTCCATCTCTGTCTACCGCAGCCCGATTCTGCGCAGCAGCCAGGACGTAAAAGCTTCCAACAGAACGCCCTGCATCAGGATGAGAATTAAGGTCAAGAATGCGTAGCTGGTCGATCCCTGCTCGTAGAGCTGAATCAGCGGCTCCTTGGCGAAATGCAGCACAATGATGAAATAGACCGTGACGAGAGGCGCATAAATGCAAAGCTCCAGGGCCAGACTGCGCATCAATGGCTTGAAGGACGGGTCCGTATGATCGTTTGCTTTATGATTGATCGGCATCTTACCTTTCTCTTCATCCCAAACCTTAGCGATGCGGCATATCAGTCGTCATTCGCCGGTTCATCGGATATCGTTCGGCGGGAGGTCAGAATGTGAAAAGGTGTCGAAATCATGTTACACTGCCTTCGCTATGGATGCAAAGTCCAATGAGACCTTGGAATTAAACCTGGTTCTCGATCGTTTGGCGAGTTACACTGCATTTTCAGCCTCCCGTGAAATAGCGCTGGCGCTGCGGCCTTTGCCGGATCTGGAGGCCGTTCGGCGACGTCAAGAGGTAACCTCCGAAGCCAGCCTGCTTTTGAGCCTCAAGCCCGAACTCAGTATCGGTGGTGCGCGTGACGTTCGATCACAAGTCGATACGGCTGCACATGGCGCGGTGCTTGAACCTGATGAACTGTTGGACATCAAGAGCACGCTTGTTGCTGCTCGCGAACAGCGTCGCCGGTTTGAAAAACTGGATGAACCGCTCCCACTTCTTAAAGGGATTGCGTCGGAGCTCGAAGCACTTCCCGGCTTGATTGACTCGATCTCGAAAACCATCGACGATCGCGGTGAGGTGCTGGACAGCGCATCGCAGAAGTTGGGCAAAATTCGCAGGGACCTGCGTGTCGCACACGATCGTTTGATGGATAAACTCGAGCGGATGATCAACGATCCCAAGATCGTCCCCTTGCTGCAGGAGCCCATCATTACACAACGCGAGGGCCGTTTCGTGATACCGCTGCAGGCGGATTTCAAGGGACGCATCAAGGCCGTCGTGCACGATCAATCCGCCTCGGGAGCCACATTGTTCGTCGAGCCTCTGAAGGTCGTTGATCTCAACAATCAAGTGAGGGAGCTTCAGCTTGCGGAGCGCGATGAAGTTCGCCGCGTTCTTTCAGAATTGTCGGGTCGCATCGGGGAACAATCCACAGTAATTCAGCGCAACGTCGAGGGTCTGGCTGGACTCGATCTCGCCTTTGCCAAAGCGCGCTACGCGTATGCAATCGATGCCAACGAGCCCGTGCTCAAACCTTTCGCCGACGAGGCTGTTCCCCCTCAGCCAGGTTCGACGATGCGTTTGCTCGCCGCCCGTCATCCGCTGCTGAACGCGGACGAGGTCGTGCCGATCGATTTGATTCTGAACGCGGATACCTATGCACTGGTGATCACCGGACCCAACACGGGCGGGAAGACGGTGACTTTGAAGACGGCGGGGCTGCTCGTGTTGATGACGCAATGTGGACTGCATATCCCGGCGATGTCAGGTTCGGAGCTTTCTGTTTTCGATGCGGTGTACGCCGATATCGGTGACGAGCAGTCGATTGAACAGTCACTTTCGACCTTTTCGTCCCACGTTTCCAACATCAAGACGATCCTCGACCGGGCGACACCGAAATCCCTGGTGCTGCTCGATGAGTTGGGGGCTGGCACGGACCCGCAGGAGGGAGCGGCGCTGGCGCGCGCCATCCTGAGTGAATTGCTGGAGCGTTCGATCACCACGTTGGTCGCAACGCATTACCCCGAATTGAAAACGTATGCGCACAGTGTGGCGGGTGTGGAAAACGCCAGCATGGAATTTGATTTAAAGAGTCTGCGCCCGACGTATCATCTGCTCATCGGCCTGCCAGGACGATCGAACGCGCTGGCCATCGCCGCGCGTTTGGGTCTTGAGGATGCCATCGTTGAGAAAGCACGTGCAATGCTGTCCAGCGCAGATCTGGAAGCCGAACGACTGTTGGACGAAATACACGCGCAGCGGCAGCTGACCCGCAAGGATCGAAGCGAAGCCGAAACGACACGCCAGCAAGCCATGGCATTGGAGGCAGAGCTTTCTCGACGTTTGGCGGCAATCGAAAAGGAGCGCGAGGAAATCCTGCTCGCCGCCCAAGAGAACGCCGAAACCGAACTCGAAAAAATGCGGGAGGAATTGCGCAAGATCAAACGGGAGTTCTCTCGTACGCAGCGGTCACAAGACGATTTGAAAGCAGCGGATACGCAGATCGAGGCGATTGATAAATCGCTCGAGGAATCATTGCGTCTGCCGGATGATGATTTTGACACCTCCGAATACACGTATAAAAAGGGCGACGCAGTCTTCCTGCGCACGATCGATGCCGAAGGAGTGATTAAATCATTGGATCAAGACCAGGCAGAAGTCCAGGTGGGACGCCTGCGAGTAAGGGCGAACATCAAAGAGCTGCTGCCGATGGAAGCAGGGGCGCCAGCAAAGCGGAGCAGGGAATCTCGGAAAAGCACCTCCCCTGGTGGAGGACGGTCGATATCCCAACCGATAGTCGACAGCCCGCCGCTCGAACTGCACGTTCATGGTTGGACCATCGATGAGGCGCTCGAAGAACTGGACCGGCGTCTGGATGCCGCCTTTCTGGCGGGGATGCCTTACATCCGAGTGATTCACGGAAAGGGGACAGGTCGTTTGCGTCGTGCCATTCGTCAGGCACTGGCAGACAGTCCGTATGTGGCTTCATTCGAGTCCGGCCAACCGAGTGAGGGCGGTGACGGGGTTACCGTCGTGCACTTAAACGTTGCTTGATCGGAACGTGTGTATCATCCGCCGGGAGATCCTGGATCGTTTGGATTTTTCTATCATTTGGCAATCGCACAAGCTGGTGTACATTTCACCCAAAAAGGGTATGATTGCCCCGAGAAAAGAGGGGCGTATTCTGTAAATGTCACAAAGATTCTGTTTAATGCGTTAACGAATTGGGGATGAGGTTGTAAAGCCGAATAGAAAGATTTCATCGTGTTTGCCGACTCATTACCATACAAACGTGAGGACTCAGTAGGACAGAAAAGGAGTGGAAAAAATGACGAACCGCACGCTCTCACTGGTAACCTTGATCGGTTTGCTGTTGATTGCGACGGCATGCAACATGCCCGCAATATCGAGCGTCAAAGATTGTGGGGAGGATATGCAGTGCTTCACTGAGGCAGGGGAGAACTGCAAGCCGGCGAAAGTGATCTTTCCCGTCGAACTCGAGATGATGGGGGTCAAGGTCACTACGCGGACGTATCAAGAGATCGTCGGTCCGGAAGACGATCTTTGTGTAGTTAAATTCCGCACGGAAGAGGTTACGATAGAATATACACAGGAAGCCATCGACCAGATGTTGGGAATGGGTTTGACTCAGGAGCAGATCGACGAACAAATCGCGGCCACGGAAGAGCAAGTGAACCAGGAAGGGCTCAACGAAATCTGCCGAATCGATACTGTTCGCCTGACTAATCTCATGCAACAATGGGATTCAGGTTCATTTTCGACGGAAGATTGGGAAGGCATGGATTGTGAGACGGTGGTGGAAGAAGAGTAACCTATTGTGCGACGCATATCGATGCTGGGGATCTAAATCCGCACTGGGCATCTACCACCCGATCGTTGAACTCGATCCAATTGACCAGCACGTAAGGGTTCTCTTGCAGAGAACCCTTACTTTTTTATTCGCACCAGAGAGGAGCACACATGCGAGTCTGGAAGCTGAGTCCGTCGGATTTGACCTTTCTCTGGGACGAATGCAAACGCTGTTTCTATTTGAAAATCGTCTCAAAATTCAATCGACCGCGCGCACCATTCCCCAGCATCTTCGGCAAGATCGATCGGCTGATGAACGCCTATTTCATGGGAAAGCCGAGCTCAGCAATTTCTCCCGATCTGCCAGACGGGGAGATCGGGTACGGCGAAAAGTGGGTGCGATCGGCTGAAATCAAGCTGCCAAATCACGAACACGCCTGCTACATCCTAGGGCGTTTCGACACGGCGATACGTTTCAATGATGGGAGCTATGCGGTAATTGATTTTAAAACCACGCAACCGGCTCCGCACCACGTCGAATTCTACGGCCGACAACTCCACGCCTACGCCTATGCCCTGGAAAATCCGGCGCCCAAGGGATTAGCGCTCAGCCCCATCACCCATCTGGGCTTGCTCAGCGTCACACCATCTAATTTACAGCGATTTGATGACGGACGCATTGCCTATTTGGGTGATCCGCTGTGGACTGAAGTTCCCAAGGATATGGATCGCTTTCTGCGATTTATCGATGGCATCTTATCCGTCCTGGAGCTACCTGAGCCGCCGGATGCGAATCCGCAATGCGGTTATTGTGATTACCGACAGCGAACTCGAATGACCGAATGGTAAACGGATCATCGTGTCGCCCAGATCAGTTTCGGAAAACGCAGGACCCGGTCTATTTCCGCTGGTCTTGTGGCTTGAGGTATAAAGCGAACGGAGGGGAAATGATCATCTCCGCAGCTCTAGTGCTTGACAATCCCGTGAAATGGTTTTAAATTAGACGCTTAGGAATATGATGCGGAATCACGATTACATACCATCAATGTATCTAGCCCGCCTTGAGGTAAGTGCCTCAGAGCGGGCGATTTTTCATCTGCCCCAGCAGAGCCGTTCGGCTCTCTTTTTTTGTCTACTGCGCGAAGGTCGGTGCGTCCAATGAGTATGATTCACCTGCCCGGTCTGATCGACCCACACGTGCATCTACGCGAGCCCGGTGCGACGTATAAAGAAGATTTCGACAGCGGAACTGCGGCAGCGCTTGCTGGTGGTTTTACGACCGTGCTGGCGATGCCTAACACGAATCCGCCGCTGGTCGATCAAGCCAGCTTCGATCGTGCCAGAGATGCGGCAAGAGAAAAAGCCCGCTGTGACTACGGGATATATCTCGGTGCCAGCGCGGAGAACCATCGAGCGTATGCCTCCCTGGCCTCACAGGCCTGCGGATTGAAACTGTACCTGGATCTGACCTATGGTCCCTTGCAGGTTGAAGGTATCTCCCTGCAGTGGAGTCATCTGGCAGCCTGGCCCTACGATCGCCCGCTCGCGGTCCATGCGGAAGGCCGCAGCCTGGCGGCGGTCCTGCTCCTGGCAATGCTGCAGGAGCGGCCGATCCATGTCTGCCACGTCAGCCGGCGAATCGAAATCCAGCTCATTCGGGAAATGAAAGAGCGCGGCTATGCGGTCACCTGCGAGGTGACGCCCCATCACATGTTTCTCACGCAGGAGGACGTCCCGCGTATCGGACAGGGCCGGAGCGAGGTGCGACCGAGGTTGGCTGCGAAGGCGGATCAAGAAGCATTGTGGGACAACCTGGCGGTGATCGATTGCTTCGCGACGGATCATGCGCCGCACACGCCGCAGGAGAAAGACAGCGACGATCCCCCACCGGGCTTTCCCGGCCTGGAGACGTCGTTGGGATTGTTCGCTACCGCCGTACATGAGAGGCGTCTGTCGATGGACGATCTCGTCGCTCGCATGAGCGTCAATCCGGGAAAGATTTTTGGCCTGCCGCAGAGTCCGGAATCGGAAGTCGAGTTCGACCCGAATGCAGCCTGGGACGTTCGGGCAGAAGATTTCCACAGCCGCTGTGGTTGGACGCCCTTCGAGGGCATGCAGTTGCAGGGGCGCGTGCGCCGGGTAAAGGTGCGCGGCCGGTGGGCCTATCAAGACGGCGAAATTCTCGTCCCGAAAGGGTTCGGGAGGGACGTCGCCGCTATCCAATGAACGTTATTTGAAGGAGGAAGTATATGGCAACCTTTGTACCCCCAAATGAACGAAAAGCGCGCAGTCCTCACCTACCGCTTGGCGATCGCCAGGAAGCGCCGTTTTACGGCAAGGACATCCTTTCCGTGAAACAATTTTCCCTCGGTGATCTTGAGTACATATTCGGCGTAGCCAAAGAGATGCGGGCGATGGTCGAGCGGGTGGGCACCTTTGATTTGCTCAAGGGCAAGATCCTCACCAATTTGTTCTACGAACCCTCGACGCGTACGTCGTCTTCATTCCTGGCTTCCATGGAGCGGCTTGGTGGTAGTGTGATCCCGATCAACGAGGTGACTTACTCGTCGGTGGCGAAGGGCGAATCGCTTCCGGATACGATCCGCACGCTGGAATGTTACTCGGACGTGATTGTGCTGCGCCATCCTGAAGTCGGTGCGGCGGCACAGGCGGCGAAATACGCCCATAAGCCGATCATCAACGCCGGCGACGGCATCGGCGAACATCCCACCCAGGCGCTGCTCGATCTTTTCACGATCTCTGAAGAACTGGGCCACGTGGATGGGCTGACCGTGACCATGTTGGGCGACTTGAAGTACGGGCGTACGGTGCACTCGCTATCGAGATTGCTATCTTTGTTCGATGTCCGTCTCAACTACGTCTCGCCCGACATTCTCAAGATGCCCTCGGAGGTGATCGAGGAACTCAACGAACGCAAGATCCCCCAGGCCGAGTATGAGTCCCTCGACCCGGTTCTCGCTGAGACGGATGTCCTGTACATTACGCGGGTGCAGAAGGAACGCTTCGATAACCTGGATGATTACGAGAAAGTGAAAGGCGCATACGTGATCACCGCAGAGACGATGAAGGCGGCCAAGGATGAAATGATCGTCATGCATCCTCTTCCGCGTGTGGGCGAGATCAGCCTGGAGTTGGACGACGACCCGCGCGCCGCATACTTCCGGCAGATGGAATACGGCTTGTATGTGCGTATGGCGCTGTTGGCGCTGGTGTTGGGCAAAGCGTAGGACGTGTAAATAATTACAAGGGCAAAATTTCGAGAATACGATGAGGGAAAGATCCACGTTTTTTTCCAGACTTGCCGCGAGAGTCACTTCGGTCGATTCTTTGCTCTGTGTGGGGCTCGATCCACATCCGGCACAGCTGACCGAATCGTCTGCCGGGGCGGCGTTGGACTTCTGCAAACGCATCATTGAAGAGACCCACGAGTTGGCGTGTGCCTTCAAACCCAACAGCGCCTTCTTCGAACAATACGGCGCTGCGGGGTGGAACGCACTTCGGGAGACGATCGCCTTCGTCCCCGACGATGTTCCCGTTATCCTGGATGCGAAGCGGGGAGACATCGCATCCACGGCGGAAGCCTACGGCCGGGCGCTTTTCGAAACGCTGGGCGCCGATGCTGTCACGGCGAGCCCATTTCTCGGCCGCGATTCCTTGGAACCTTTGTTGCGCGATCCGGCGAAGGGTGTCTTTATTCTTTGTAAAACCTCCAATCCCGGAGCGGATGATCTGCAGACCCTGCTCATCGACGGTTTCGAACCGCTTTACGTGCGCCTGGCGCGCACGGCTCGGGTGTGGAACGAACTGGGGAACGTCGGCCTGGTCGTTGGGGCGACGGACGTCTCGGCGTTGGCTGCGGTCCGTGTAGCGGCTCCCGAGCTCTGGCTGCTTACGCCGGGTGTGGGTGCGCAAGGCGGCGATCTCGAATCGGCCCTGCGCGCAGGACTGCGAGCGGATGGCCTGGGGATGATCGTTCCCGTCTCCAGAGGAATTTCCTCCGCCAAGAATCGCCACGCGCAGGCCGCACAGTTGCGCGAGAACATCAAGGCTGTTCGAGAATCGCTTCTCTCTCAGCAGCGGGCACAGTCCATCCTTCCGGCCAATTTAATCAAGTTGGCCGACGAATTACTCGAGGCGGGCTGCGTGCGATTCGGGTCGTTCGAGCTCAAGTCGGGGAAACTCTCCCCCATCTACATCGATTTGCGATTGCTCGCCTCTCATCCAGAGTTGCTCGCACGGGCTGCAGCAGCGTATCGTTCGCGCCTGGACGATCTGGGGTTCGATCGTCTGGCCGCCCTGCCGTACGCCGGACTGCCGATTGCGACGGCGCTTTCGCTGCAAAGCAAGCGGCCGATGATTTACCCGCGCAAGGAAGTAAAGGACTACGGCACGCGGGCGAAAGTTGAAGGGCAGTACGAAACTGGCGAGACGGCGCTGGTGATCGACGATCTGGTGACGACCGGGGAAAGCAAATTCGAAGCCATCGAACGCCTGAAGGACGTCGGTTTGAAAGTGACGGACGTGCTCGTGCTCATCGATCGCCAGAGCGGGGCGCAAGAAACGCTGGCCGAAGCGGGCTACAATTTGCACGCCGTTTTCAAGCTCACGGATTTGATCGAGCATTGGGAAGGTAGCGGTCAAATTACGAAGTCGCAGGCGGCAGCGGTCCGGGAATTCCTCGAGCGTTGAATCTTTCGCAGCGAAGCCGGCGCCGAATACGTTTCCGCTGTACACAACTGGAATGAAATTCATGGGATATGATTGGCTCCGAGCGCTGCTATTTCGCGTCGACCCCGAAAAGGTACACCGTTTGACGCTGCGCGCATTGGCGCTGGCATCTTCGTCCTCCACGGCGAGGGCAGTACTGCGTCGAACCTTTTCGTACGACAATCCGTCGCTGGCAGTGGATGTACTTGGAATCCGGTTTCCCAACCCGTTGGGATTAGCGGCGGGGTACGACAAAGAGGGCCGCGCGCTGCAGGGACTGGCTTGTCTGGGGTTCGGCCACGTCGAGTTGGGGACAGTCACGCCGTTGTCGCAGCCGGGAAATCCTCGGCCGAGAATCTTTCGTCTGCCCGAGGATCGCGCCCTGATCAACCGCATGGGGTTTCCTAACAAGGGCGCTGAAGCGCTGCTGCGTAGGCTTCGAAAGCAGCGGGCGGGTGACGTTGTTGTTGGGCTCAACATTGGCAAGGGTGTGAACACGCCGCTGGAGGCGGCTGCTGAGGATTACATTTATCTCCTGCAAACTTTCTACGAACTTATCGATTATTTCGTGGTGAATGTATCCTCGCCCAACACGGTTGGCCTGCGGCGATTACAGGCGCGGGAAAACCTGGATTCTCTCTTGCGCCGGATTTCCGATGCTCGCAGGGATTTACACTCTGCATCGCAAAAACGGGTGCCCGTGCTGGTCAAACTCGCGCCGGACCTGGCACTGCAGGAATTGGAGGACGCCGTCGGAACCATCATGGCGCGCGAGATGGATGGCATCGTGGCGACCAACACCACGATCGAGCGAAACGGCTTAATCTCGAAAAATGCGCTCGAGGGCGGCGGCCTCAGCGGACTCCCGCTGCGCCAGCGATCTACAGAAATGGTGCGCAGAATCGCGCAGCTTTCGCAGGAGAAATTGCCGCTTATCGGTGTGGGCGGCGTTTTCGACGCGAATGACGTGAGAGAAAAAATGGATGCGGGTGCCGCGTTGGTTCAGGTCTACACGGGTCTCGTTTATCGAGGGCCGGGATTGGCTCGATCGATACTGCGTGAGCTCGCTGCGAACGAGTAGATCATCGGATGTGTATATTCTCTTGATAAAGAGGAGGCAGTATGCGAATTAAGAGACCGTCGAGAAGTGTTGTCATCGTATCATTGATCTTCGCCGTCGTTGGTTTGCTGTCCAACATTGGCTCGATCCCGGTTTTATCCTCGATCTCCTTCTGGCTGGTTCTGTTTGGCTACGTCCTTCTGTTCCTGGGCGTTGCGGTTAAAGGATTTTAAAGCGGCAGACGAATACGATATTTGTCCGGCCGGCAGCGTGCGGCTATAATCAAGACGGCAGTCCCGAGAAAGGTTTAGCGTATCTTCTTGGGGGAACCATAGACATTGGGGCTGGGGTCTGACGTGTCACGACGATTAACCATCAATCCGACAACGCTTGCCGCTTCGTTGACGTTTCTTGTCCTCGTTGCGTTATTTTTCGTGTTCCAGGGTGAACCCGAACAGGATGCGCCACCGCCGACGCTGCAAATCGATCCGCAAAGCGCATGGACGGTTCTGTTTACCGATCCGGGAGGATCGGAGGCCGCTTCGTATCGGGGTGGTCCGGATGCCTATCTGGCAGATGCGATCGATGCGGCGCGGTACTCGGTAGACGTGGCGATCTATCATCTCAACTTGTGGAGCGTACGTGATGCGCTCATTCGGGCGCAGCGACGCGGCTTGCGGGTACGGCTCGTCGTCGAGAGTGATTATCGGTCCGAAGCTGAGATCACTGAGCTCGAGCAGGAGGGCATCGAAGTCGTCGGAGACATGCGCGAGCACCTGATGCATCATAAATTCGTCGTCTTGGATGGCATGGAAGTCTGGACGGGCTCGATGAATTTCACAGTGCGAGGGGCTTACATCAATAACAACAACCTGCTTGCCGTACGCTCCTCCGACTTGGCGCAGCGCTATACACGGGAATTCGAAGAGATGTTCCTCGAAGATCGTTTCGGTGCACTCTCCTTGCCCGATCCAGCCTGGGCTCCCGTTGTCCTCGATGACGGCGAGTGGACGGCTCTGTTTTCGCCGGACGTGGAGGTGGCGCCGAAGTTGATCGAATTGATCGATGATGCGAATTCCACGATCGAGTTCCTGGCCTTCTCCTTTACCTCGGATGAAATCGCCGGGGCGATGCTCGCCCGGTCGGATGCAGGGGTTCGCGTGCGCGGGGTGGTCGAAAGCGATCAGGCGGCTGCGGTGGGAGCGCAGTACGAAGCGCTTCGTGAAGGTGGGATGGACGTACGCCTAGATGGAAACCCTGGGACCATGCACCACAAGGTAATCATCCTGGATGGGGAGATCGTGATCTGCGGTTCCTATAATTTCACGCGCAGCGCCGAGGAGCACAACGATGAAAATGTGTTGATCGCCATCGACCCGGATTTGGCGAGCCAATTCCTGATAGAATTCGAAAAGATCTACGCGGAAGGGGAGCTCTGAGAGAATGAAAGCGAGGCGGCTTTGAAAACCGAGGGAAAATTCTACATCGGAAAGACGTACGACGCGAAGAAAAAGATGATCCTCCAAAAACCGACGCTCTACGATCCGAACGACCTGACGACGCACGGCGTCGTCGTGGGTATGACGGGATCGGGCAAGACCGGCCTGTGTATCGACATTCTTGAAGAAGCGGCTTTGAACGGCATCCCGGCACTGGTGATCGATCCCAAGGGCGACATCGCCAACTTGCTGCTGCATTTCCCTTCGCTCAGTCCACAAGATTTCGAGCCCTGGGTGGATGCGGACACTGCGCAGCGGGAAGGCAAGTCGGCGGCTGAGATGGCGGAAGAAGTCGCCGTACTATGGAAATCCGGTCTAGCGGAGTGGGACATCGATACCGAGCGGATCGTGAGCGTTCGCCAGGCGGTCGATTATGCAGTGTATACCCCGGGTTCGGACGCCGGCATCCCGATTAGCATTCTTACCTCCTTGCAAGCACCGGTACTATCCTGGGACGAAAATCGAGAAGCAATCCGGGAAAAGATTTCCAGCACGGCAACGGCGTTGCTGGGACTGGTGGGCATCGAAGCCGACCCGGTCAAGTCTCGCGAGCACATCCTTCTGGCCAACCTGATCGAGCGTTCCTGGGTGGACGGTGAGGACCTGGATCTCTCCGAGTTGATCCGGCAGATACAGAATCCTCCCTTCGAGCGGCTGGGCGCTTTCGAGATGGATCAGTTCTACTCCGAAGAGGATCGCTTCGAACTCGCCGTCTCGCTCAACAATCTGCTCGCTGCGCCTTCTTTCGAGGCCTGGGTGGAGGGAACGCCGTTGGACATCGAGGCGTTCCTTTGGGGTGAGGACGGAAAGCCAAAACAGAGCGTCTTCTATCTGGCGCACTTGCCGGACGCGGAGCGGATGTTTTTCGTCACCCTGCTGCTGACGGCTCTCGAAACTTGGATGTATCAGCAGTCGGGCTCGGATTCGCTGCGTGCACTGTTGTATATCGATGAGATGTTCGGTTTCATGCCGCCCGTGGCGAAGCCACCTTCCAAACCGCCACTGCTGCGTCTGCTCAAGCAGGCACGTGCCTTCGGGCTCGGTTTGCTGCTCACGACGCAGAACCCGGCCGATCTGGATTACAAGGGGCTGAGCAACGCGGGCACATGGTTCATCGGTCGGCTGCAAACCGAGCGGGACAAGCTCCGACTCTTGGAAGGATTAGAAGGCATCGAGGCGGGAAAAGGTGGTTTCAGCCGGGCGAAGGCGGATAAAAGCATCTCGTCATTGGGGAAACGTGTGTTCTTGCTGCACAACGTGCACGAGAAGGCACCCGAGATTTTCCACACACGTTGGGCGATGGCGTATCTGAAAGGTCCAATCACGCGTACGCAGTTGAAGGATCTCAATGCGCTCGTGGGCGCAGATGCCAAGAAATCTGGAGAAGGGAAGAAAGCTGCAGCCAAGTTGGAGAAGAAGTCCTCAGCGGATTTTTCCGCCACTCGTCCTGTGATCCCGACCGGCGTGGAAGAATTGTACCTGGCTAACAATCTCACGGTCGCCCAGGCACTCAAATCGGCCGGAAAGGACGCGCCAAAGGCGAAGCGCCTGGGGATTGTCTATCGACCGTCGCTTCTTGCGCAAGCTTCAGTTCGCTACCTAGATCGAAAATACGACATCGACCACGAAGACACGATTGCGGCACTATCGATTGATGTCGACCCGCGCGGCGTCGTGCACTGGGATGACGTGCTTACAACACCTTTTACATCCAAGGCATTCGATTCGGGACCGGCACCCGAGTCCCAATTCTCTAATTTAGAGAAGCCGCTTTCGGGCGCAAGCACGCTCAATTCGCTGGAGAGCGATTTTCTGGATTACATCTACCACAGCGTGGAACTTACATTGGAGACCAATCCGGCGCTGGAACTCGTTGCCAGACCGGGCGTCACGACGGCCGAGTTTCGAGAGCAATGTGCACAGGCCGCCCAGGCGGCGCGGGATGAAGAAGCCGAAACGCTGCGCGAAAAATACGAGAAGAAGATCAAATCGATCCAGACGAGGCTTACCAAGGAAGAACGTGAATTGGCTGAAGATCAAGCCGAACATCAGTCCCGCAAAATGGAGGAACTGGCGACTTTGGGCGAAAATCTCCTGGGTCTGATCGGTGGATCCCGCAGCCGTCGACGTGTCTCCACCTCCGTTACCAAGCGCCGGATGACCGCCAAGGCGAAAGCGGACGTTGAGGAATCCTTGGACGTGATCGAAGAGTTCAAGCAGGAACTCGCTGAACTCGAAGCAGAATTATCCCAGGAATTGGACGAACTGGATGATCGTTGGGGCGATGCGGCATCCCAGATTGAGGAACTCAAGATCACGCCTTACAAAAAGAACATTCTCGTCGAGCATTTTGGTGTGGCCTGGTATCCGTTCTGGCAATTGGAAGAAGGCGGAAAGAGCTTTGAAGTTCCAGGATTTTCTGCGGCGTAATCCGAACTCAGTGCGCCTTGCGAGGGCGCCTGCGCATCAGCCACAGCGACCATAAGACCCCGGGCACGAGGATTAAAACAGCCATCCACATCAAGGTGCCTTCGATTCCCACCTGCGGTCGATCGACTCCCCAGCCTCCGGCGAGCGAGCCCACTGCGCTTGCCAAAGAGAAAAACGCGAACTCCGAAGCGAAGACGCGCCCGCGCACGTTTTCGGGTACCGTTTGGAACAATAACTGATTCGAAAAAACCCAATTTATGCCGCCACCGACAGCGCGTAGCATCGTACCCAGCAGGACAATCCCGAAGCTTGCCATGGGGGCCATGATCAAAGATCCAATTGCGCCGAGCGGATATCCAATAGCGAGCCAGATGCTCAACGGCCGTTCTCGATCTTGCGTGAATACACGTGCTACGATGGGACCAAACCCTGTGCCGATTCCCGCGGCTGCAAAGAGAATTCCCAGGCCGATGCCTCCGTTCTCGCCGATGACGAAGACCTTTTCTGCAATCGCCACCTGTACGACTTGAAACGGGCCGGAGATCAACAGACTGAACGCCGCTTTGTGCAGCGTGAGCACGAACACTTGAGGATGTCGCTTGAGATAGCGTAACCCATCTACGTATTGGTTGAAACTCGAGCGCCGATCGTTCGACGGTCTCTGATTTCCCGACGGTTTTTTGTAGCTTATGTGTGCGATGAAAAATGCCGAAAGCAGGAAGGTGGAAGCGTCGATGATGAAGGCGGGGTATACTCCCCAACTGCCAGCCGCCAATCCGCCGAGTGCAGAACCCAGGGCGAGCATAATCGACCAGGTGGCGGAGGATATTGCGTTGGCGTGGCCGAGATCTCTCTGCACGACGAGGTCGGGCAGGATGGCAGTACGTGCGGGGAAGAAAACGCCGCTGATGGCTAACTGCACGGCGGTCAATGCATATAACAGCCAGATCTGGTTGGGCGTCCGCACGAGCAGGAAACACAGGACGACCCCCGCACGCAGCAGGTCGGCGGAGATCAACAAACGCCTGCGATCGAAGCGGTCTGCGAGGACACCCGCGAGAGGGCTGATCAGGAAGGGCGCCAGCATGCGGATGACGAACAACCCGCTGATGGCCAGCCCGCTTTCGGAGAACCGGTTGATCAGCGTTGCCGAGGCGATCAGGTTGAACCAATCCCCCAGCAGACTGATAATCTGGCCGAACCATAGATAGCGGAAATCCGGATTCGAGCGGATGAGGGGGAGATACCCGGTTGCTTCTGTGGATTTCGTCTCTTGCAGGGTCATTGTGTGCTGATCTCAGTGGTCAGGTTGTTTGCGTAGATTATCGCTTTTAATGATCCCTATATTAACACGTTCTCTCATTGCCGAGCGTTTCAATCAAGTCAGCCTGATTTTGACGCTGCAATAATTGCCAATATACCCCCTTCCGCTCGAGTAGGCTGGCATGTCTGCCGCGTTCGATCACGCGGCCCTCGCGCAGGACGATGATTCGATCCATGCGTTCCAGATTGACCAGGCGGTGGGTGATTAGCAGTACACTCTGATCCTGCGACCAGACGAGCAAATCGTTCATCAACGAGCGCTCGGTGATGGCATCCAAATGGGTGCTGGGTTCGTCCAGGATCAACACCGTTGCGTCTTTCAAGAGGGCTCGGGCGATTGCCAGCCGCTGGCGTTCTCCTGCGCTCAACAACAAACCCCCTTCGCCGATGCGGGTATCGAACCCCTGTGGTAGCGATTGGATGAAGTCAAGAATTTGTGCGCACCGGGCGGCATCTTCGAGTCGCGCTTGATCCGCGTCGGGCTGCGCAAGCCGCAGGTTCCCGCGGATCGTGTCGTTCAAAAACTGCGTACGCTGTGGGACGACGCTCATTAATCCGCGCAAATCCTCCTGGCGATAATCGCCGATCTCGTGCGGACCGACTCGAATGGATCCCATCTCGTAGTCCCAAAACCGGAGCAAGAGGTTAACGATCGACGTTTTGCCCGATCCGTTCGCTCCAACGATCGCCAATTTGCCACCAGGCGGCAGCTCAAAATCGATCCCATCTACGGCGAGCGGCAGGGTTGGCTGGTAGCGAAAACACACGGAATCGAACCGGATTGTGGGATCAACAGGCTGTGGGACGGGTTCTGCGGGATCTTCGACGGCCGGTGTGGCGTCGATGATTTCGAAAAGTCGATCGGCGGCGGAGGCCTGCTCTTCGAGCTGCCGGAAGGTGGTGGCAAGCGGTGCGATGGCCTCGAAGCTGGCCATCGTCGCCAACAGGATCACTGCCAGGGAGATCCCCTCGATTTGGCCCTGGCGGACCAAAGGGATGCAGAGTACGAGGGCGACGAGTGCTGCCAGGCTCATCGAGAGGTCGTTAATCACTTCGGTGAAGGCGTCTCGCCTGGCGAGGCGAGTCTGCAGGTCCGTGAGTCTCTGACTCAAGCGATCTAGGCGTTCGAGCTGTGCTCCTTCCTGGCCGAAAGCAAGGATGTCGGCGGACCCCTGAAGGCTTTCGACGAGGGTGGCTTTTAGTTGGGCGCGCACCTTTACCAGACGACGACCGGGGTTGCGGCTCCAGCGCAGCATCGTTATCGGCAGGATGACGCCCACCAGAAAATGGATTCCGACGACGCTTAATGCCAGACGGGTGTCGAAGCTGCCCAGGAGCACAAAGGTTAGCGCACTGATGGCGAGCGCGACGAATGGTGGTGAGATCACGCGGATGAAAAAGAGTTCCAGCGTATCGACGTCACCCACAATTCGGCGCAGCAAATCGCCGCTTCGATACTGGATCAAACGTGCCGGGGCAAGTGGTTCTAGCCTGCGGAAGAACCAGACACGCAGACGGGCGATCAAGCGGAAGGCAACGTTGTGCGACAGCAGGCGTTCCACGTATCGAAATGCGCCGCGCGCCAGACCGAAGAAGCGTACGGCTACGATGGCGACTTGCAATTCGGCGATTGACGGCCGGAGGGCGGCGAAGGCAATGATGTAAGCGGACGTGGCCAGGAGACCGACGCTGCTGGCGATGGTCGCAAAGCCTGTAAGAATGGCCAATCCCATCTGTCTCCAGAATGGAGCAGCGAGGTTAAAAAGTCGAAGCAATACGTTCCTTCTCACGGTGTTCCCTTATAGGCGTGCAGCATCCGTTGATACGTTCCCCGTTGTCGCATGAGATCTTCGTGCGATCCCTGTTCCAAGATTCGCCCTTCTGAGAGCACGACGATCTTGTTTGCCTCCCGGATGGAGGTCAAGCGGTGGGCGATCAACAGACAGGTGCGGCCTTGCAGCAGGTATTTCAGCGCCGTGTGAATCTGCGCTTCCCGTTCCACGTCCAGGTTCGATGTAGCCTCATCGAAGATCAGGAGAGGCGCGTCCTTGAGAAATGCGCGTGCCAGCGCGATCATCTGCGCTTGACCGGCGCTCAACCGGGCGCCTCGTTCCCCGATCTGCGTGTCGTACCCATTCGGCAGTCCGGCGATGAATTCGTGAACGTGGGCCAGTTTTGCGGCGTCTACGACCTGCTTGTCTTCCGCATGCGGTCTGGCGATGCGGATGTTCTCCGCGATCGATGTGTTGAAAAGATGTGGTTTTTGCGGGACCCAGGCGATGTGTGTGCGCCATTGAACCGGGTCAAGCGCTTCCAACTCGATCTCGTCCACTCGAATCTGGCCTCGATCGGCTTGGATGAATCGCAGCAGGAGCTGGGCGATGGTGGTTTTCCCCGATCCACTGGGTCCGACGAGAGCCAGGCATTCGCCGGCGGCGATTTGGAAGCTGACGCCGCGCAGCGCCTGGCGTGCTCCCGTTTCGTATGCGGCGTGAACGTCGTCGAAGTCGATGTCGAACGCGGGGCTGGGGACACGAATTGGAGGCGCTATTGAAGGTTTTTGGATCGGCGGCGGAGTCTCCAGTATTTCGAAAATCCGTCCGGCAGCCGCCACGCCTGTCATGCCGGCATGGAAGCGCAGGGCCAGATTGCGCAGCGGTTGGTAGAACTCGGGGGCAAGCAGCAGGATGAAAAAGGCTTGCGGGAAAGCAAGTTGGCCGTGCAGCAAGCGCAGCCCCGTTTCGACGGCCACAACGGCCGTGCTGATCGTGGCCACCCATTCGAGAACGAGCGCTGAAAGGAATGTCACGCGCAGCACTTTCATGGTCAGGTGCCGGAATTGGTCACTGGCAGCCTGTATCGACTCGCCTTGTTTGCCGCTGCGTCCGAGCGCCTTCAACGTCGTCAAGCACTGCAGCACGTCGAGGAACTGTCCGCTCATGAGACTCAGTTTTCCCCATTGGCGACGCGTGAGTCGTTCGGCGGTATCGCCAATGAGGATCATGAAGACGGGGATCAAGGGTGCCGTGAGCAGGAGCACCAAACCCGATACGGCGTCCAGAGGGGAGACGAAAGCAAGGATGGCGAGCGGAATGAAGGCGCTCTTGGCGATCTGCGGCAGGTACTGACGGAAGTAGCTGTCCAGCGCTTCGATCCCTTCCAGGACCGTGTTGCTCAACTCGCCGGTGCGCTCCCGGCGGGTGAACGACGGACCCAGGGCCAATAGATGTTTCGCCGTGCGCTGTCGCAGGGAGTGCTCGATCCGCCCGGCTGCGTGCGCGGCCGTATTCTCACTTCCCCAATTCAACCCGGCGCGTAGGATTTGCAGGGCGAGGATAAGGAAAATCTGGAGACGGACTTCTTGCAGAGTCTGGCCGGCGAGAAAGACACCGGCTACGATCTGACTCAGGACATAGGCCGAGAGGATGAGCGGAATGCTGGAAATCGTGCCCAGCAGCACAGACGCAATCAACCCGCGCCGAATCGAGCGGGCTTCTTGCACCAGTCTTGGATCGACTTTCAACATCTGGAGAACAGCTCACCCGGATCAATGCGCGCCAGGTCATTCATACGGAGAGTGAGTATGAAGACTCGGTAACAGCGTCTGCAGAATGGTTGGCCGATGATCGGCATCGTGCGAGTGATGGTGAGAATCAGTATTCCAGGGACGATGAGCTCGTCAACCTGCGCCGAAAGACGCGGTAGGACCAGGCCTGGTAGAGCAATACAATGGGTAGGAAGATGAGCGCGATGATGCTCATGACGCGTAAAGTGTACGGGCTGGAGGAGGCGTTGTCGATCGTCAGGCTCAAGGTATCGGGCTGTAAGCTGGATGTCATCACGCGCGGGTATAGGCCCACGAACATGGTCAGGGTGAATAGAACGATGCAGGCGCCAGCCATGGCGAATGCCCAGCCCATCCGTTTTCGACGGATCAGCCAGCCCACGCTGCCGACCGCCACGATGGCGGCGAGGGGGAGAATCAGGATGAAGAAGCCGAGGCGAGAGACGACGTCGGTTTCGAAATAGCCCATACTCGACACGATCAAGGCGAAGAGGATGACCCCAGGCCAAAGCCGCAAGGCTAGGCTTTCCGCTCGCGCCGTTACTGTTCCCTCGATTTTGAGCGTCAGGAAATTGGCGCCGTGCAGGGTGAAAAGCAGCAGCGAGGTCACACCGGCGACCAAGGCGAACGGATTGAGCAGATCGCCGAAGGTGCCCACGTACTGCATGTTTGCGTCGATGGGGACGCCACGCACGATGTTCGCCATGGCGACGCCCCACAGCAATGCCGGAATTGCGCTGCCGATACAGATCGCCCAATCCCACGTGCTGCGCCATCGGGTACCTTCACTTTTGCTGCGGAATTCGAACGCCACGCCGCGTACGATGAGCGCCAGGAGCATGAGCACCAGGGCAATATAAAAACCGCTGAACAGGGTGGCATACCAATGCGGAAACGCGGCGAACATCGCTCCGCCGGCGGCGATCAACCAAACCTCATTGGCGTCCCAGTGGGGTCCAATCGAATTGATCATCAAACGGCGTTCGCGGTCGTCTTTGCCCAGAAAAGGAAGCAAGATTCCAACGCCGTAGTCGAATCCCTCCAAGAAGAAAAATCCGGTAAACAGAACGCCGATGAGTATGAACCAGATGGTGTTTAAAGCCATGATCGTCCTCCTGGGGACTTTGCGTCAGACTTGTTCGGAAGATAGCAGTTCCAACTCCGGCTGTGTGGCGTATTTCCGCAGCAAATAGACGTCTACGGCGATCAGTATGGAATAGATCAAACCGAAACTAATCAGCGAGAACAGCAGCGTGCCTGCGGAGAGTGTTGGGGAGACGGAATTTTCCGTTCTCAATAGACCGAAGACGATCCAGGGTTGGCGTGCGACTTCGGTGAAAATCCAACCGCTTGTGTTGGCGATAAACGGCAGCACAATGGCCCAGGGTAGGATTTTCAAGAACAGGTTGGGGAGGGTGAGGCGACCAAGCCATACCTGCCATAACCCGATTGCCGCCAATAAGATCATCAAGAGTCCCACGCCGACCATGATACGGAATGCCCAGAAGCTGATGGTGACGGGAGGGATGTAGTTCCCCGGGCCATAGGTCTGTTCGTATTCCGCCTGCAGTTGGTTGATTCCGTAAACCATTCCCTCCATGCGATTGTAGGCCATGAAGCTCAGGATTCTAGGAACATCGATGGAGAAGACGTTTTCACGATGCTTTTCGTCGATGATGGCGAACAGCGATAAAGATGCGGGGTCTTCGCTTTCCCAAAGCGCTTCACCGGCGGCCATTTTCATGGGCTGCGTCTTCATCATGTGCTGGCCTTGTGCGTGACCGATCAGACCGACTGCGGTAGCCGCGACGAGTCCGGTGATGGCGGCCCATTTGAAAGACGTCTTGAAGAGTTCGGTTTCTTGCGTCTTCCGCAGCAGATGGTAGGCACTGATGCCGAGAATGAAGAAAGAGGCGGTCGTCAGCCCCGAGGCGAATACGTGGGGGAACTGCAGCCAGACGTGCGGGTTTGTGACGAGTGCGCCGAAATCAACCATTTCTGCGCGTCCGCTTACGTTGCTCAACACGTGTCCAACCGGTTCCTGCATGAAGGAATTGGCGATGAGGATCCACAAAGCCGATACGTTGGCGCCAATTGCGACCAGCCAGATCGTGGCTGCGTGTGCGCGTTTGGACAATCTCTCCCAACCAAATATCCATATCCCAAGGAACGTCGATTCGAGGAAGAAAGCCAAGAGCGCTTCGATGGCGAGCGGCGCCCCAAAGACGTCGCCGACGAAGCGGGAATACTCCGACCAGTTCATGCCGAACTGGAATTCCATGACGATGCCAGTGACCACACCCATGGCGAAGTTGATCAGAAAGAGTTTGCCCCAGAACTTGGTCATGCGCTTGTAACGCTCGTCGCCGGTGCGGAGATAGGTGGTCTCCATAATGGCCAACAAAACGGACAAGCCCAGGGTGATGGGCACGAAGAAGAAGTGATAAACGGTGGTGATCGCAAAGTGCCAGCGCGCCAATGTGACAATGTCCATAAAATCACCTCTTTCTAATTCAATTGTTATCTATCGAGATGTCCTCTTGTGTTCTACCGTAACAGTTGCGAACGCTGCGAATACTTGTAACCCACAATGATGCAGTCTGAAGATGGAGAATGCGCATCAGATCTTCGTTTCGTATGCGATCCCGATTAATATTATATCGGTTTTCTTTGTAACCTTCGCGCAGATGTTGTTCTCTTGAGCTACCGTGCATTCGATCAACGCCGGTTTCATACGAGAATTAAATCAGTACAAACATAATTCGTGAAATATGCTCATATTGAAATATGGCAGGATGTGGATGATATGTGAGAGCAAATTGGAGAGGGCTTGAATCTCGCATTTGACTATTGAAATTCATCCTTGAGAATCCCATACACTTCCAGGTCTTCATACTTCTTCCACTTCTTGACATGCTGCCGAAACGAAGCCTCGTGCGTCATACCTATTTTCTGCATCACTCTGCCGGAAGCGGGATTGCGCGAGAGATGCGAAGCGAAAATACGGTTCAACTTGCGCTCGATAAAGCCGTATTCGAGTACGGCACGGGCAGCTTCAGTGGCGTAGTCGTTGCTCCAATAAGGCACCCCGATCCAATATCCCATTTCCGCCCGATCGTGCGCGTCGTTCAAATCCATCCCAATGGCACCAATGAGTACGTTCCCTTGTTTCAGAATGATGGCAAAGGTTACCGACTCGCCTTTTTCGAAGGCTTCAGCATGGGTCCCGATCCAATCTTCGGCCATGCCGTCTTCGTAGGGATGCGGGATGTTCAAGGTGGTCGAAGCGATCGCTTTCTCGCCGGCAAGTTCCTGCACGCGAGGGGCATCATCCAAATGGAAGGGGCGCAATATCAGGCGTTCTGTGGTTAAGGTAGGTCTATTTGACATCGTTGCTCCGGTCGGTCAGAGAATTCGTTACAAGCGTGGCCGCCAACTTTTGAGAGGCTGGCGGCATCTTCTCCCGTTACTCTGCCTGCAATGGTTCGCGGTACACATCTTTGAAGCGCTCCATGACCAGGGGAGCCTTCTGCGTAATGGTTCTTAATGAATACTGTCAGTATAGCGAAGAACGCCGCGTAATCAACATTAACCTTCAAAGAAAGCGTGAGAGAGCGGCAAGCCGATCGAGTGAAATTACCGACAATAACTCTATTGACAAACAGTCAATAGTAAGCTATAATTCCTGCCATGAACAGAATACATACACATAATCGAAGAGAGCATCGAGGAAATCGAGAACATCGAGATCACCGCAGGGGAAAAAGAGACCGGCGCAGGCGAAGACGCGTTCAGCGTTTCCTGAGAACCTGCCTCTTGGTGCTGCTGCGCCATGAAGAACGGCATGGGTATGCCCTGCTTCCCGAATTGGAGGATTACGGCTTTGCCGAGGGAACGCTGGATCCTAGTTTGGTCTACCGGGCGCTGCGTGATATGGAAGCGGATGGTTGGCTGCAATCGAATTGGGATGAAGAAAGCCAGGGTCCAAGACGCCGTTCGTACAAATTGACGGATCTCGGCGAGGAGCAGCTGGCGTACTTCATCGCCGATTTGAAACGTACGCGTGGTGAGATCGATACGCTCATTCAAGCGTACGAAAAATCCGGCGATAAGATCTGATCGTTCTGAATCGTCAGTAAGATACAACCTAAAATTACACAGGCTCTCTCTGGAGGACGAGAGCCTGCGCATTTTTGGTTGCTCTTTCGTACTTGAAGTCCGAGATCTACTCCCGCAGGATCAGCACGTCGTATCCGCTGCTGTACTGCCAGGAATCGTTCGCGGAATCGTTCCAGTTGGAAATGCCGTCTCTCACCCGCTGCCCTGGTCGTCGTTCACTTCCGCGTAGATATAACGTGCATTAGCGTTCCACAAGAGCCACACGTTCGCCATCGCCCCGATGAGCATGTTTTCCTCCGCCCTCGAATCCCTGGATGAACGTGACTACAAGAAAAGCTGTTTCCGTGGACCTCGTCCTTGATCCCATCCAGGATGGCTATGCCCCAATGGAAGACCCTTTCCTTCGGTGATTGGGTGATAATCAGCATTCTCCGAGTTTGTATCAAGTTGGTTGTGAATTACATCATAGTTAATGGTATCGAAGCGGGTGGGATTGTTAATTGTCACAGCCGCTCTCCGGATAACTCCGGCGGATTTTATCGATGAGTAAAGTACATTGCCAGGTTTTATCGTGCCAAGAATATCGTGTGAATGGCCTGATTCACGATCCCTATTTCGGGGCGTTGAGATCGAAGAGGATATAGCGGCCATCCTCGGCATATATCTCGTAGTTGTCGTAAAGAATCGAACGCAGCATTGGCTGTGCATCCAACTCGTTGAATACGGTGACGATGAAGTAATCATATCCCTGTGTTTTACGCTCAAAGATCGGCATCCAGTCCGGGTTGTCGAGAAGCGGTACTTCTCCGGTGAGGACATCCATTTCGATATCCGATGCATTGGGCCACGGCGCTACGGCGCGCCATCCGTAGTAATTCAGGCGAGTGTTGTAATCGTGGGTGATCCCGATCAATTTGCCGGGCGGCAGGTCATCGGCGAGTTGTTCCCAGCCTCGTACTTCCAATCTGTAATCCCGGGCCACAAGAGAATTTCGTTCGCGCACGACGGGGTATGCCACGCTGAGCAAGGCGACTCCGATAAAGAAGGCTTGCCACGATTTGGACAGAGCAGCTATTCTTGACAGCAGTAGATCTCCCAGGGGAGCCAGTGAAAAGGCGATGATTGGAACCACGACGAGGCTGTAGTACGTGTGGGAGAGAATCAAGGACGGAACGGACATTCCCAGCAGGAGAAATCCGATCCACATTCCGAGGGACAGCGCTCTCGATTTAGGGACGAGCAAGCAGATGCCCATCAGGCTGGGGAAGATCACAGTGAGGTTGACCAGATCGTGGAGCACCGTCATCCAACGGACGTAGAATCCTGGTTGGAGCAGAAGTTGGATGTGCTCAAGCGTCCAACTGCTCAGGTATTCCCCGGGAGAGTACGATCCGGAAAGTCCGAACAGGTAGTATGGCGCGGGGATTATGAACATAATGCCAGCCGCCTCCCACACTTTTGGATCTTTTATGGCTCGTTTGAATCCCCAATGCACCAGAACGACCAAGATGGCTGCCATTGCGAGCGGGTACACGGCAAACACTTTGATGTAAATGGCGATGCCGGACAGGATTCCGGACAGGAGCGCCCACTTCCACATATCTCGTCGGCCCAGCGTTGAATTGCATAAACCGCAAGCAGGATGAACATGATCATTAACGGCTCCGGCAGGAAGGCGCGGCTTCCGCTGAAACCGAAAGGTACGAACAGGTAAAAAACCAGGCTTACGATTGCGCCGTCATCCGAGGTTGCGCGGCGGGTAATGAGGAATAGCGCCAATCCACCGATGATCCAGAACAGAATTGCAAACAGCCGGGTAATCCATAAATGCTCGCCGCCGACCAGTTTGTAGGTGTAGGCGACGAGCGTCTCGAAGACCTTCGGCTCGAGGGTTTCGAACTGGCTTCCCAGCGAGATGGCCGCCTGCCGGGTTTCGGGATCCGCGTCTGGCAGCGTGGCGTAGTATATGCCGCGAGCGATCGATGCGGTGCGCAGTTAGCGCCATGCGTGGAAATCGAGGGGCGCATCCGTGATGTCAACGAGGCGCAAACCCAATCCGATCCCGAAGAGGAACAGCAACGCGAGTACGTACAACGTTTTCGATCGCGTGAAGAATCCGTTTCGATATGAGATTTCATTGGTTGAGGTTTCATTCATAATAAAGCGGCCTGGATTCGATTATTAGTTGGATTTATGAGTTGTCAGTGTATTTATAGCATAAGTATTATTTTTTTAATCAGAAGGAAACCTTATCGGGCGTATGTTCACTCATTGACTGATTCGTGGCTCTGGGTTTGTTCTGATTCTACAAGGACCAATTCGGGAGCACATCGATGTCCAGGGCGTCGCGCTGGCCGGCCAGGAAACGCCGGTGTCCAACCGCGGCGGTCATGGCTGCGTTGTCCGTGCATAACTGCAATGGAGGAACGCGAGCGGGGAGTTTGGAGCTCAATTGAAACGCCTGGCGCAGCGGCCGGTTGGCTGAAACGCCCCCGGCGACGAGGATCTCGCGCGCCTGAAATTTTTCCGCAGCGGCTAACGTCTTCCCAACGAGCACATCGACGACGGCGGCCTGGAACGATGCGGCGAGGTCGGCGATGGGCAGTCCCGGGCGAGGCGCCTCAACTCCGGCTTCGATATCGGGCTGCCGCTTGCGCACCTCGCGCAGCACGGCGGTCTTCAAGCCGCTGAATGAAAAATCCCACGTCCCTTCCAACCAGGCACGCGGAAACTTAAACGCTTCCGGATCCCCATTTTCAGCAGCCTGCTGTATCGCCGGACCTCCGGGATAGGCCAGACCGAGCAAACGGGCGACCTTGTCGAAAGCCTCCCCGGCCGCGTCGTCGAGCGTACCCCCCAACCGCTGGTAGGTCAAATGGTCGGTCATTAGCACCAACTCGGTGTGACCACCGGACACAATCAACCCCAATAGGGGGAAGCTCGGTTCGGGTTCATCCGGAACCAACCAGGTTGAATAGAGATGGGCCTCCAGGTGGTTGATCCCCAGTAACGGAACTTTTGAACCGAACGCCAGTCCCTTGGCCATGTTCATCCCAACGACGAGAGAGCCCGCTAATCCGGGGCCTCGCGTGACGGCGATGGCATCGACGGCTTCCGCGGCTATATGGGCCTGCGATAGTGCGCTGGAAACGACCTGGTAAATGACTTCAACGTGGGCGCGAGACGCCAGTTCTGGGAAAACGCCGCCGTACTCGGCGTGAATGTCAACTTGGGAGGCCACGACGTTGGAGACAATCTTACGACCATTTTCCACCACCGCAGCTGCGGTTTCGTCGCAAGAGGTTTCGATGCCGAGAATGCGTGATTCTTGTTCCACAATCGCCTCGAATTTCGCTCCAACAGTTCGGAGGGCACCCAAAAAAGTCGGACTAGATACTCGGCATTTTCAGCACGAGGTCTTTGGGATAGTCGGCCAGGATTTCCATTTTCCCGTCCGGACGCACCCATATTGTATCTTCGATGCGTACACCGTAGTTCCGCTCTGGATAATATAGGCCCGGTTCGATGGTGACCACAGAGCCGGGGCGCAGCAGATCTTTATTGCTTTTCAGATGGACGGAGTTGGGCGCTTCATGAACGTCCAATCCCAGTCCATGACCCAGAGAGTGAACGTAGCCCACTTCCGTATTGCTGTCAGACATGATCGTCGCATGCCCCTGTTCGGCGAACATCTCGCAGGCCATGATCTGATAGTCACGGAAGGGCGTATCTGCCTTCATGGCTTTCAGGACGGCGTCATACACGTCTTGGACGTCCCGATGCGCGGTCCGCACGTCGTCGGGCGCATGTCCCAAACACCACGTGCGGGTGAAATCGAAATAGTATCCACCGCCGGCTTCCGTGGGATAGATATCGAAGATGATCGTTTTACCAATGGCCACCGGATCGTCGTCGCTGCCGCTGCTGTGGGGCACGCCGGCGTCCCGCCCGATGGCGAAAATGCAACCGTGAGGATTGTCGGCCCCGCGCATGGATAACCAGGTATTGATGCGCCGCTTCACCGCTCCGATCGTGAGTACATTGCCCTCTCGGTCGACGAGCAGGTCGTCTTTTACATCGTGGGAAGTCAGGAACCCAGCGACGTCGGACACGACGCTGGTCGTGATCTGCCCCATCTTGCGGATGCGGGCAATTTCCTCTTCGTCCTTCGTCGTACGTGCGCGACCAAGCACGGACTTGGAAGTATCCTCGCCAACGATCTCCACGTCGGGCCGGATTTCCTCCAGCAGTCGTAGTGAAGCGAACAGCGAGCCAATTTCGGTTTCTCCATACAGCGCCACGCGTCCCGAGACATCGAAATCCTGCAGCATACGCTGTAACTGCAGCGCCAACATGCGCATGCGGTCGCCATCCGTTTCGTCCAGCAGTTTGTAAACGTCGTAGTCGAAGATGTTCTTGGTTTGCAGACCGGTGCTGGCAGCTTCGTCGCGTTCCATGGGACGGTGGAATAATACCGGCGTCTGGCCAAGCTTTTTGATCAAGAAAGCATCACTGATCGGCTTGATGCCCGTAAAGTACACCATCGCGGGATTGTGCGAAGTTGGACCGGCGATGAGTAAGGCGTCAATTCCGGCCGCGGACATGAGGTCATCGATTTCATTTTTCATGCAAGTTGATCCTTTAAGTAACGAGCGAAATAAAGGACATGTTGGAAAGACTACTTCTGACCACTTCTGCGCTGCAGGGTTTGTTTCAGCACTCGAACGAGCGCTTCGTCTTGCTCCTCGAGCACTGTTCGTGGATCCAATACTACTCGATCCTCTTCGATGCGCGCAATCACCGCCGGTTCGGCGTTGCGCAAATGTTTGGTGAATGCGTTGGGATGGCGTGTTTCAATCGCCAGTGCCCGCGTCGGCAATGTTTCCTCGGGCAGGCTGCCGCCTCCAACCGTCGAACGGCCGGCGACGACATCTCCCTGACCGATTTGGGCTGCCCATTGATCGGCACGTTTCTGCAGCGTCACTTCTTCTGCAGCGATCATCCGCCACACAGGAATGGAGGCAACCGCTTCTTCGCGTAGATAATGCTGCAGCGTGGCGCAGAGCGCCGCCAAGCATAATTTGTCGGGCCGCAGCGCTCTGGCGAGAGGGTGCTTGCGGAGACGTTTCACCAGCGCTCCTTCGCCGACGATGATCCCCGCTTGCGGACCTCCCAACAGCTTGTCTCCCGAGAAAGCGACGAGTGGGACGCCAGCTTGCAAGGATTCCTGTACCGTCGGTTCGTGTCCCAGTCCGAATTGAGCTGTGTCCAGCAGTGCGCCGGAGCCGAGATCATCGAGCACGGTTACGGCGTATTTTTCTCCAAGGCGTACCAATTCTTCCAGTGCTGGTTCGGTGGTGAAACCCACAATTTTGAAATTGGAATGGTGAGCACGCAGGATCAATGCTGTGCGCTCGTTGATGGCGGATTCGAAATCCGATAAATGCGTGCGGTTGGTGGTGCCCACTTCAATCAGCTTGGCTCCCGATTGACGCATCACGTCGGGGATGCGAAAGCCGCCGCCGATCTCGATCAATTGCGAGCGCGAGACGAGCACTTCCTTGCGACGGGCCAGAGCAGTCAGGGCGAGTAAAACTGCGGCTGCGTTGTTGTTGACGATTAATGCGGCTTCGGCGCCGGTGAGTCTTTGTAGCAGCCCTTCGGCGTGAACTTCGCGTTTCCCGCGTCTACCGCGGGCGAGATTGTATTCGAGCGTACTGTACCCTCTGGAAATCTCACACATGTCGATCTGGGCGCTCTCGCACAGCGGGGCGCGTCCGAGGTTGGTGTGCAGAATCACACCCGTCGCGTTGATTACAGGTACCAGGCTCGTCGACAACCACTGCTCGAGAGTGCTTCGTACACGCGTGAGGATTGTTTTACTCGACGGCGTCGATTTACCGGCCTGGATAGATTCCCGAGCGATTTGCAGCTGCTCATGGATGGCTTGAAGCATGAGCGAACGACCGAATTCGTTGGCCATCCTTCGGCCCATCTCACTTTGCAGCAGACTCTCAACAGAGGGGAGATCGCGCAAGCTCATGGTCGTGGTCTCCAGTTGCTTCTTTCCAGGATGCGCAGCAGCCATTCCAATAATCCCACACCGGCTGCCAGCAGGATTGCAAGGGGAAGCGAGAGACTGCGGTTGATTTGCAGCCAAACACAAAGGGCGGCATACAACCCGACCCACAAACCCTGCCGCAGGAGGGTCGATGGAGCCGCCGGCCGGTCGGCCAAGAATCGACGATGAAGTAGCCAAATGAAGGGCAAGACAGTGCCCGTCACGGCCAGCACCCAGAGGAAGAAGAAAAACCAACGCGGTCCGACGGTTGGCAGAGTAACGTTCATCAACACGAGCAATCCCAGCCAGCCGATTGCGGCAAGGATTACCGCGGCGATCATCAGACTACGATAGCTAACCGAAGACGGACTTTCCACGAAAAGACACTCCCTCTCTGTTTCCGTCCGAAATTATAGCGCACAGCCCTGCAGCATGGAAACGTACAGCAGGCGGATGCCCAAAAGGCCTGGGGTATAATCCCTCCGATGTCGCTATTGTCTGCTTCCGACGTTGCAAAGTCGTACGGCGCGCAGGACGTGTTTTCTGGCGTATCCCTCGTGATTCCTCGACGCGCCCGCATTGCACTCGTTGGTCCCAACGGAATCGGCAAGACGACTTTACTACGCGTTCTTATCGGGCTCGAAGAACCGGACCAGGGCACTGTACAGCGGGCACGCTCGTTGAAAATTGGGTATCTACCCCAGGAAGTCAGTTACTCGAAAAGCCGCCGGGATGAACTCTCTGAGACGTTGTGGGATTCCATGCTGCAAGCTTTTTCAGCCTTGCGCGCCCAAGAAAAGTCGCTGGCGAACCTGGAACAGAAAATGGCCAATCCAGACGAAGCGGAAGCTGCCCTGGAACGCTATGGTCCGCTTCAGGAAGCGTTTGAATTGGCGGGTGGGTACACCTATCCCGCTCAAATTCGCCGCGTGCTCAACGGTTTAGGTTTCGGAGAAGGCGAATACAGTCATCCCATTCGACAACTCTCGGGCGGGGAGCGCACGCGCGCATTTCTGGCAAGACTGCTGCTCGAAAATCCCGATCTGCTGATCCTCGACGAGCCGACCAATCATCTGGATCTGGAAGCCGTTGAATGGATGGAGGGCTGGCTGCGAGAATGGGATGGCGCAGCCTTGATGGTCTCCCACGATCGTTATTTTCTCGACCATACTGTGGACAGGATTCTGGAGATGTCGTCGACGGGCCTCGAAGCCTACCGAGGGAATTATTCCGCCTACGTTGACCAGCGCATCGAACGACGTCAACGGCGTGAGGCAGAGTATAGAGCGCAGCAAGAGCACATCCAAAAGGAGCAGGAATACATTCGCCGCAACATCGCAGGGCAGAACACTCGTCAGGCGCAAGGCAGACGAAAGCGATTGGAACGTCTGCTGCAGGAAAGCGCCATCTCTCCCGTGAAAGAGGCGCAGCGCGTGCGTGTCGATTTTGGCGAGGTTAAACGATCGGGTGACATCGTTCTCGAAGCGCACGATTTGAAGATCGGTTACTCGGATTCAGACGCTCCACTGTTCCTCGTGCCGGATATGATCCTCCGCAGAGGGGAATGTGTCGCAATTATCGGTCCTAATGGTGCGGGAAAGACGACCTTTCTCAAGACGTTGCTGCGCGAGGTTGAACCTTTCGCTGGCGACATCCATTTTGGGGCCAATCTTCGTGTTGGATATTTCGCTCAGGCACATGAGGGGCTGAGTCCCGAAAACACGGTTTTAGACTCCATCCTCGCCGTTGCCCCGGATTTGAAGATATCTGAAGCTCGCAGCCTGCTCGCCCGCTTCCTGTTTACCGGGGACACGATTGAGAAGCGGATCGAAATTCTCTCCGGAGGGGAACGAGCGCGTGTGGCCCTGGCCGTCCTGGCACTCGAGGGTGCAAATTTCCTCATGTTGGACGAGCCCAGCAATCATCTCGATATTCGTTCTCAAGAGATATTCGAGCAGGCGTTGGGTGATTTTCCCGGGACGATCCTGCTCGTTTCTCACGACCGCTACCTGATCGACATGTTGGCTACACAGGTATGGGTCGTCGAACCCTTCGAGCGAGTCCTCGAAGTGGTGAAGGGGGGATATGCCGCTTACCTGGATGCTCGGCGCGAGAGAGTCGAGAAGCGCAAGGAGAAACCGAAACGGAGTACCCGTTTGGTTGAGAAACGGCGGACACGCTCTCGAACCGGAATCGAGGAGCTCGAGGCGCAGATCCATGAAATCGAGACTGCGTTGGCGCAAACGGCGAGAGAAATCCAGGCGTCAACGGAGGATCACGTGAAAGTGCAGCAACTGGGACAGACCTACGCTGAGCTCGAGAAGCAGTTGAATGCATACCTGGATCGCTGGGAGAATTTGGCGAAGGGATAGATGGGAAAACGAAGTCGAAAACCGGTGTGCTTTTCCGTACGAAACGGGTATCTGCCGATTGCGAAATGCACAGGAAGAAGACAATTTGGTTGCGTGATATAATCCGTCAGAATTTCAAATCGGGGTGCGATTGGCAGCAATTTCATCAAACGTCCATCGATATTTTATGAACTTATCGATGACTTGTCTGAAGTCTGGGAGCATGGATACGGAAGTATGAAACCGAATCGAAAACCACAAGCGAAGAGGCGCCGCAGACCCTCGAGCCGGATCATTCGCATCCTGGCTGGAGCGTTTCTCGTTGCGGCGGTGTTTTCCATCATTCTCATCTTCAGCGCGGTACGCGACCTGGCCGCTGCCTGGTCGGGGATGGGATTACCTTCCTTCGAAATTTCTTCGAACAGCACCGCGGCGCCCGGAACGACGCCAACGGCGCCGTTGCTCGAGGAACTGCCGGATCCTTGGAACGGGACCGAGCGAGTGACCATCCTTCTGATGGGCCTCGATTTCCGGGATTGGCTTTCGGGAGAAGGACCGCCGCGTACCGATTCGATGATGTTGGCAACATTGGACCCGGTCAGCATGACCGCGGGGATGCTCTCGATCCCGCGTGACTTGTGGGTTGAAATTCCGAATTACGGGCACGGTCGCATCAATACCGCGTACTTCATCGGGGAAAGAGATCGCCTTCCCGGGGGTGGGCCGGCGCTTGCCGTGGCGACGGTGGAAAAATTCATCGGTGTTCCCATTCAATATTACATGCAGATCGACTTCAGTGCCTTCGAGAGAATGGTCGATGAAATCGGCGGCATTCAAGTCGAGGTTCCCGAGTACATTAAAATCGACCCCATCGGCCCGGATAACACCATCCGCCTGGAGGCGGGCACCTACACCTTCGACGGCGAAACGGCGTTGGCTTACGCTCGTTCGCGGAAATCGGAGGGCGGAGATTTCGACCGCGCTCGACGTCAGCAGCAGGTAGCGATCGCCATCCGGAATAAAATCCTCAACCTGGGCAATCTGCCTTCGATGCTTTCGAAAGCGCCCGCCCTTTATCAGGAGTTGGCCTCCGGCATTCGTACGAATCTGTCGCTGGACGAGATGATTTCGTTGGGACTTACGGCGCTCAAAGTGAAGCAGGAAGATATCCGCCGCGGCGTGATCGCGCCGCCGACGAACGTCACCCTTGAGACGGTTCTCTACGGCGGTGAGGAAGCCGAAGTGCTCAAACCCGTCCCGGATCAAATCCGGCTCTTGCGCGACGAGATTTTCACCTCGTCGGGCGCCATCGGCCCTTCCATCAATGCAGAGCAGCCCAGCGAAGCCGCACAACAGGAAGGCGCTCGAGTCGCCGTTCTGAACGGCGCCGGCGAGGAAGGATTGGCGGGGCAAGCGGCAGATTTACTGCGCCAGTTCGGTTTCAACGTCGTGGAGGTGTCGAACGCAGATCGGATGGATTACCCACAGACCCACGTGATCGACTACACAGGGAATCCATACACAACGCAGTACTTGATGGAGTTGGTCAACCTGACCCAGAGTCAGATTCTATACCAGCTCAATCCAGACTCCGAGATCGACGTGGCGGTCATTCTGGGCTACGACTGGGCGCAGGTGTTGTCCATGCTCAATGCGGCACTTCCGTAAGTGTCGGCTCCCCTTACCGCGAACTTCATCCTACGTGCAACCTTCGGATTACGTCGACTCTCGCGTTATATGAGATCGGATTCTCCAGTACGCGTGCCCGAGCCAAACCTGATAGAGTTAAGGTAGCAATTCACGAATCGCTTGGGGGAAGGAAAGACGGCATCCGGAGGCCGCATGATCCAAACCGAATCCCTGGTCAGGAAATACAACGGAGTCGTCGCCGTGGATCAGCTAACGTTTCGTGTGGAAGCGGGAGAGGTGTTCGGTTTCCTGGGTCCTAACGGTGCGGGAAAGACGACGACCATCATGATGCTCACCGGTCAGCTTCGACCGACGAGCGGAAAAGCGAGCATCGCTGGATACGACATCGTCAAACAGCGGGCGAAGATCAAGCCGCTGATCGGTGTGGTTTTCGAGTATCAAAACCTCTATGAACGCATGAGCGCGCGCGATAATTTAACCTTCTTTGCTCAACTCCACGGCGTGGGAAAGAAACGCGTGGAAGCGTTGCTGGAACGGGTAGGATTGCAGGACCGCGCCAAGGAAAAGATAAAGGTGTTTTCCAACGGCATGAAGCAGCGTTTGCTGATAGCACGCGCTTTGTTGAACGAGCCCAAAGTGCTTTTCCTTGACGAACCCACGCGCGGACTCGATCCGGCTGCGGCACGGGCGATTCGTGAGACGATCGAGAACTTGGGAGAGACCGGGACGACGGTGTTTCTTACCACGCACTACATGGAAGAGGCCGATCAACTGTGCCGTAGGGTGGCGTTTCTGAGTGAGGGGAAAATCATTGCCATGGACACTCCTCGTAACCTGAAACTCAAGTACGGGGAGCGCAAAGCCAGGGTCATTCTGAATGATGGCAGCGAGCATCTTTTATCTTTCGATGAAGCCGCTGATGCTGAACGGATGGAGCAATGGATGCGAGATGGAAAGGTGCTCACCGTCCATTCCTTGGAAGCATCTCTGGAGGATGTGTTCATCCAGCTGACGGGAAGGATGCTCCTATGAAGCTGCGCGTAAGCCTGAGTGTGGCACGAAAAGATTTCATCGATGCCCTGCGCAATGCCAGATTGTTGGTAGTCATCCTCATGCCCATCGGTTTTTCGCTACTCTATGGATACTTGTTTCGCGAGTCGATCAACGAAACTAAAGTCGCATTCTATGCCCCGGATGAGACGGAACTTCTCGCTACGATCCAGGCCATGGACAACGTTTCGTTGACGAGCGTGAAAGATCCACAAGAAGCAGAAGCGAAAGTGGACAACGGAAATGCGGCCATCGGCGTGATTCTTCCGGCCGAGTTCGATGCGAAGCTTCGCCGTGACGAGCAGCCGGATCTCGAATTGATTTTCAAAGACGATCCGGAAACTGCGTCCAGTTTTCAACGCGCTTTGATGCAAGCTGTTGAGGGGCTATCGGGTCGGCCGCCGATCGTCAACGTCGTCTCCCGTACGCTTCATCCGGCGAAGGGCGGCGAGGAAGACACAAGCGAGCCGATCTTTGGGTTCTTCCAAAACCTGCAGCTTCAGGGATACTTCATCGTATTGTGGGTAATGATGGCCGTGACGATGAACGGAAGTTTCATCGTGCCGACGCTGCTCGTAGAAGAAAAGGATCACAAAACGCTTGCCGCCATCCTGGTCACGCCGGCAGGTTACTTCGATGTGATTATGGGGAAACTGATGGTGGGTTTGATCTATTCGTTACTGTCCTCCGCGCTGATTATGTTCCTCAATAATGGCTTTACCGGCGATCCGTTGATATCGATCCTCATTATTGTGCTCATCAGTATAACGATGACGCTCATCGGCTTGCTGATCGGGGGGTTGATCGACAACATGTCGACCTTGAACACGTGGAGTGGTTTTATCCTCTTGCCGTTAATGCTGCCCGGAATCCTGGCCGGTGTACCCATGGAGGGCGTGAGTCCCCTCCTGACAACCCCGCTGCAAGCCATGCCGACGTTCCAACTCGTGCGCGGCCTGGCGTTGGGATTGTCCGGGCAGGGAAGCCAGGCCTGGTCGAGTGCAGTGATTTTACTCGTTGAATCCGGGTTGTTGTTTGCCGCCGTGCTGTGGTCCCTGCGTAGGCGTGAGGCATAATAAATTCCGCGGACGGCCTTTCGTCAGCCAAAATGTGGATATCGTACCATTCGGTACAACAGCGATGGGGTTATGCTTTGGGAGGGGGTAAAAGCCCACGGGATTGAAGCCAGGTTGCGTCGGGCTGCCAGATGTATCGCTGGATATCGATCCGTCCTCTATCATTGAATACAACGCCTTCATCTTCGAGCAGTTGTCGTTGTAAGTCGGGACCGAACCCCGGTCTCTTGCTGACGCGACCTTGTGCGTTGACGACGCGATGCCACGGTAATCCTTCCGGACAGCTCGCCATGGCATATCCCACCCACCGGGCTCGGACCGCGCAGTAGCTGTCGTACGGCATTCCGGGTGGTGGAGGTATGAAGGCTGCGATTCTGCCGTAGGTTAAAACCTTTCCGGACGGGATTCCCTCTACGACTTGGTAAACACGCTGGTTAAAATGGGTGCGTTCCGTCATTTGTTCCCTCGAACCTTCATTGTCACGGCTTGTGCTCCGTGCGGCAGATGCGTTTTGTGAGTCCTCGATTCCACCGCGCGCTTCAACTCTTCATCGCGATCATCGATGTCAGTTTCAACCGTTACGATCTTTTCTTCAAATTCGGCTGCTGTGTTATGTATCGGATGGCGTCTAATCGGGATTGATACCACATACTCGCCGTTTGTACAGCAAATTGATTTGTCCGTTAATACTTTGCCCGATGCTCGTTATTGTGTTTCATTGGTCTTGATCGTACATCAGGGTTAGCAGCGCTCGACAGATTAAGATATGATTACCAATGGTAATATTCAGTAGGTTTTACACAGGCGATCTGCGAAATCACTTCATTTATTTGCCGGTCACTTGTGCTCCATCGGATAGGTTAATGCCATGACTCAGCTTCGTATTGCACTTGCTCAACTCAACATGACCGTGGGTGACATTGGAGGGAATTGCCAGAAAATCGCATCTGCGATCGCCAGAGTTCGCGAGTCGGACGTCGACATCGTCGTCTTTCCCGAGATGGCGATTACTGGCTACCCTCCTGAAGATCTGTTGCTGAAGCCGGATTTTATAGAAGCTGCGCGGAAGGGTCTCGACGAGCTCGTGCCACTGACTTCAAGCATTACTGCAATCGTTGGAGTTCCGTTTGCCTCTCCGGACCTTCACAACGCAGCTGCCGTGCTGCATAACCAAGAGTTGGTCGAAGTATATTCCAAACGATTCCTCCCGAACTATGGTGTCTTCGATGAAAATCGATATTTTCAATCCGGGAGACGATCGCCGATTTTCAACCTGGGCGAGGTCCGCTTCGGTGTGAGCATATGCGAAGACATTTGGTACCCGACTGGACCTCCCGAAGAGCAGGCATCCCGAGGCGGTGCACATATCTTGATCAATATCTCCGCTTCCCCATATTACATGGGGAAGGGCGTGATCCGTGAGCGCATGCTCTCCACTCGCGCAGTAGATAACGCCGCATTCGTCGCCTACTGCAATCTCATTGGCGGACAGGACGAATTGATCTTTGAAGGACGGAGCGTGATCTGTGGACCGCAAGGTCATGTACTGGCCCGGGCGCCGCAGTTCGAGGAGCACATCCTCATCGCTGATATTGACGTTGGTCTCGTGATCAACCAGCGACTCCTCGATCCTCGCAGAAGGAAACTCGTCGATGTTGACAGCGTGGAGGGGATGCGACAGGTCGTTCTTCGACCCAATCCTCAATATCAGGCGGCTCGTGATCCAATCGAATCCCGTTTGATCGAACCATTAGAACCATTGGCCGAGGTGTTGGAAGCGATCGTCCTCGGGACGCGCGACTACGTACGGAAAAATGGTTTTGAGAAGGTCGTCGTGGGGCTTTCGGGGGGAATCGACTCTTCCCTCACGGCGGTAATCGCGGCTCGAGCTCTTGGGAGTGAAAATGTCATCGGTGTTTCGATGCCCTCACGTTATTCATCCCAACACAGCCGCGACGATGCCCGTCTTCTCTCAGACAACATCGGCATCGAGTATCTAGTGATTCCCATCGATGGAACGTTTCAGGCATTTTTAGACATGCTCGAACCGCAATTCAAGGGAACCGAACCAAACGTCGCCGAGGAGAATATCCAGGCGCGTATTCGCGGTGCCTTGCTCATGGCTTTGTCGAACAAGTTCGGATGGATGGTCCTCACGACCGGGAACAAGAGTGAAGTGGGGGTAGGATATTCCACCCTCTATGGCGATACGGCAGGTGGTTTTGCCATCTTGAAGGACATTCCCAAGACCATGATCTATCAAATATGTGAGCACATCAATCAAAATGCGCAGAAGCCGGTCATCCCGGACAGTGTGATGACAAAGCCTCCTTCGGCTGAACTGAAGCCAGATCAGAAGGACAGCGACTCGCTTCCCGAATACGACATCCTCGACGCGATCCTGCACAAGTATGTTGAAGAGAACAGAAGTATTGAAGAAATGGTCGCACTTGGTTTGGATCGCGACGAGGTTGTAAAAGTAGTCAAGCTAATCGATAAGAGCGAATATAAGCGCCGCCAGAGTCCGCCTGGTATCAAGGTCATGACGCGGGCTTTTGGCAAGGATTGGCGCTTGCCGATTACCAATTTCTACCGCCCCTATCGCTGAAAGCGCCTCGCGGGATGCCTCTATTAATTTCAGACATCTGCAAATAGTGGGTCGTTGGGATGGCCGTTATTTTCGTACGTCAGGTGCTTTCATCCTTTTTCAATATGCAGTAGATGAACCCAAACAAGGCTGCGAGCAGCACAAGACCAGACCCAAACGTGTCCAAGCGGATGCCGCGGATGAGCAGTGCCGGGTCTGCGCGCGTGAAACTTAGTGAAAATGCCACAGCGGCGATCGTTGAGAGACTGAGTGTTCCCAATATGCCGCGTTTAGGCCGCATATTGGAAAGTGCATACAACAAGAGCAGTATAACTACACTGGAAATGACTCCCACCAACTGCGTCGGCCAGCGGGATGTGAAGCCGCCGAACATATCCCCGATCGGCGGCGTCCAGGCACTCCGCGGCATTTGCATGCCGTAAGCGCAACCATCAAGGTAGCAACCTGACCAGGCGGAGAGCGCGACGAACCCTGCCGGGAGTGCCAAAGCGTCGGTCAAAGACCAGAAAGAGTGGTCGGTGACAGCAGCATAGAAGCCAATCCCCAGAATCGCCGTCAAGGCGCCGCCGGCCCAGGACAATCCACCTTGCCAGAGCCAGAGCATTTCGACCGGATTGCTCGAGTAATATTCCCAATGAAGATAGACGAAGCCCGCGCGCGCACCGAGCAAACCGAGAAACAGGGCAATGAGACCGGCATCGATTTCCGCCAGGCGCAGATCGTTTCGCTTGCGACCTTTCGCCGAGTCTTCCGGGTAAGTTCCGATCCATCCCAGCCAGAGGAAGCTGACCAGAATGCCGATGATGAAAATCACAGAATATGCGTTGCGCATGACCTCACCTTGCCAATCAACATGATACCATCGGCCGCTGCGTTTCAAAGCATCGCGTATTGCTGATTCGAAGCGAATTCGACTTCGAATGACTGTCGTTCGGCTGGAATTCTCGCAACTCGGTATCCTCGACGGCGTTGTATAATCAAATCGTCAAATCTCTGGAGGCGAGTCATGTCAGATTTACAGATCACCAAAGTCACCAACGAAAACGAACGAAAGGAATTCATTTTATTCCCCTGGAAAGTGTACAAGGACGACCCGTATTGGGTTCCCCCGATCATCTCTGAGCGGATAGAGTTTCACGATCCCGAGAAAAATCCTTTCTTCGAGCACGCGCGCGTGGAGTACTTTCTCGCCCGGCGCAACGGTGAGGTCGTGGGGACGATCGCGGCTTTTACCAACGACGCCTACAATGAATTTCACAATTCCAATGTAGGTTTTTACGGCTTTTTCGAGGTGCTCGACGACCCGGAAGCTGCCGCGCTATTGCTGCGTACGGCTGAGGATTGGGCTCGAAATGCCGGCCACATTTCCATTATCGGACCGGCGATGTTTACCACCAACGACGAAGTGGGATTGTTGGTGGACGGTTTCGATGATTGCCCGCGTGTGTTGATGACCTACAACCCACCGCGTTACGTGGATTACATGGAGGCCGCCGGCTTCGTGAAGGCCATGGATCTATTGGCGTACGCCAACAACGTCAACGATTTCATCGAAAACATGCCGGAGAAATTGGTCCGCGTTGTCGAAAAGGTCAAGAAAACCAAGAATTTGACGGTACGATCCTTTCGAATGAGAGAATTCGATAAAGAAGTCGATCGCTTCAAGCGCGTCTACAACAGCTCATGGGAGCGGAATTGGGGTTTTGTGCCCCCGAACGATGCCGAAATCGAACACATCGCCGCCGGACTGAAGCAGATCTTGGATCCCGATTTGGCGTTGATGGTGGAACATGAAGGCGAGGTGGTTGGCGTCGGGTTGACCTTGCCGGATATGTGTGCGCCGCTTCACCATGCCTATCCCCGCCCAAGTGAACCTGAGTTGTTGACAATGCTCAAGCTCGTCTGGCATTGGAAGATTCGCCCCAAGATGAGATGGATTCGCGTTTTCGCTTTAGGCGTGATGCCCGAACACAGGGCGCGGGGTGTGGATGCGATGATGTACCTGGAAACGGCGAAACGGGCGAAGGCAAAGGGCTACGAGATGGCGGAGAGCAGTTGGATCCTCGAGAACAACGAAATGATGAATCGTTCGTTGAAGATGTTGGGCGGGGAAGTATACAGAACCTATCGAATGTACGAAAAGCGATTGTAAAACGGAAGCGTATTTAGGACAGGTAGAAGTAATAAGGCGTTTGGCGCTGCTCGCCAGCGTGAAACGAAGAATAACTCCCTTCTCGAAGTCGATATCCAGCTTGCGCGAAATGTCGGTTGGATGTCGGTTATGCGGTATGTTTGAATCAGCGCGCCCGATATGCTGAGTGTGCTGAGGCAAGCTGTTTCATGAAGGAGGTTTGACATGGATTTTCTCGGTTCTCCATTGTTCACAAACTTGCTGTATCTCGTACTTGTCGTTGGACTATGGCTGACGGCCTTGGCAATCGTCAGCCCGGGCACGGGCGTTTTAGAGGTCCTGGCATTTTCTACTCTCGGCATAGCAGCCATAGGAATGAGCCAAGTCGCACTCAATTGGTGGGCGATTCTTATACTGACCCTTGGGGTGGTCTTTTTATTGCTCGCGCTGCGTTTGAAACACGAAGAAGTATGGCTTTTGCTCTCCGGTACCGCGTTCTGTGTGGGCTCGGTTTTTCTTTTCCGTTTGGAGGAGGGGGGCACGGCAGTCCATCCCGCGGTGGCGATATCTGCATCGGCTGTGACCATGGGCTACTTCTGGATTGCGCTGCGAAATTCCATCGTCGCTTACAAATCGAGTCCCGTGATCGATTTATCCAAGCTTCTGGGCGCGATCGGCGAAGTGCGCACGCCGCTCGATCCGACAGGGTCGGTGTATATATCCGGCGAGTTGTGGACGGCGCGTTCTGAATCGCCCCTGGACGTGGGGACCAAAGTGCGGGTTCGCGATCGAGAAGGCCTGATCTTGGTTGTGGAGCCCGTTGAATGATCCAACCGTATTTCGAATTCGAAAAAGGAGGTTAACATGGATTCTTGGGTTATTTATTGTGGCGTTGGCGTCGTTGCGTTGTTCGGCATATCCATTTTCGCAAGTGCCGTTCGCATCGTTCAGGAATACGAACGCCTGGTGGTTTTCCGCCTGGGCCGCTGCGTGGGTGAACGTGGCCCGGGTCTGGTCTTGCTCATCCCGTTTATCGACAAGGGTGTCAAGGTGGATTTACGCGAGCAGGTGCGTGAAATTCCCCACCAGACGTCGATCACGTTGGACAACGCACCCATCGCGATCGATTTCATCTGGTACTACAAAGTCGTTGAAGCCCAGCAAAGTGTGCTCCAGGTCGGTAATTTCGAGACCGCTGCGCAGGGTATGGCAACCACTACGCTGCGTTCGGTGATCGGTGCCATACCGCTCGATGACGTGCTCTCGCAGCGAGACCACATCAACCAGACACTGCGCGTGAAGCTGGATGAGGTCACGGAGCGCTGGGGCGTCAAAGTCACCAACGTCGAAATTCGGGAAATCATCCCGCCGCGCGAAGTGCAGGATGCGATGAATCGCCAGATGACGGCGGAACGTGTGCGGCGTGCAGTGGTCACAGAGTCTCAAGGCCAGCGGGAAGCGGCGGTCAACGTTGCGGACGGTGAGAAACAAGCTGCGATTCTGAAGGCCGACGGTGACAAACAGGCGAACATCCTGCGAGCAGAAGGCGATCGGCAGGCTCAACTGCTGCGGGCAGAAGGTTTTGCGGCGGCGTTGGACAAGATTTACAGCATCGCCAACACCATCGATCAGAAGACGATGACCCTGCAGTACTTCGAAACTCTGAAGACCATGGGTGCCGGCCCGGCGACCAAGTTCATCTTCCCGATGGAATTTACCAGCATGCTGGAGAATTTCCGCCTGGGCAAGGAGAAATAAATCACGCCGGGTGAAGGTACGACAACTCGATCCGGGGTCATCATCGAGCGAGCGACCTGGCGCGATCTCTCCGCCTTGATTTCTTTGGAGAAAACCTGTTTCGGTCGCGATGCTTGGCCCTGGATCGATTGTCTTGCGGCGCTTACGTTTCCGGAGATCGTTCGTCTCAAGGCGGTGTCCGAAGATCGTCCGATCGGATTCGTGATCGGAGACCGGCGGCGTGGGGAAAGGCTGGGTTGGATCGCCTCGATCGGGGTCCATCCCGACTTTCGACGCCAGGGTATCGGACGCAGTTTGTTAATCGCCTGTGAACAGCGCCTCGCCATGCCGCGCATGCGTTTGACGCTGCGCAACTCCAACGAGGCAGCCAAGAGCTTGTACCGAAGTTGCGGCTACATCGAAGTCGATGTTTGGTCGCGCTATTATGCCGACGGTGAGGATGGTATCGTGATGGAAAAGAACGCCGGCGCGCATAGAAACGCGGAGGAAGACTAGGTTAACGAAACCGCCGAAACGGTCCGATTAACACTTTGACCAGAGCGGCAGGCTTTGGTAGAATTCGTTGGCCAGGGCGTTGTACCCTTCGCCCTTGAGCGCCCGCTGAGGCGCTCAAATTTTCTAGAAAGGGCTTGGATATTCATGAAAGTACTCCTCCTGAAAGACGTTTACAAATTGGGTCGTGCCGGTGACATCAAGAAAGTGGCCGACGGGTACGGGCGTAACTATCTGCTCCCGCAGGGACTGGCTGCGTTGGCCACACCGGGAATGTTGAAGCAGGCCGAGCGGATTCGTGATAAAGCGACCGAAGAAAGAGCACGGCTCAACCAGGAACTGGGCTCGGTTGCCGAAGTGCTGGATGGTCTGGAGCTGATCTTCCCGGTCAAGGCCGGAGAAATGGGCAGGCTCTATGGTTCGGTCACGACGGCGATGATCGCTGAGGCGATAGAAGAAACCTCCAAGGTGACGATCGATCGTCGACAGATCGACTGCCAACCCATAAAAGCCCTCGGCGTTCATGATGTGGACATTCGTCTGACCGTCGATCTGGTTCCGCAGATCAAGGTCGTCGTGCATCGTGAAGATGAATCACCCGAATCGGCGTACGAATTGGCCGAGGAAGGCATTCCTGAGGAGCCGGTTGAAGAATTTGCAGAATTGAAGGCCGAACTCGAGACCGAAGAACAAGCGATGGATGTCGAAGCGGAACTTGCCGAAGCGCAGGCTGAAGAGGGTCTGAATGCGGAAGGCGAACCCGCCGAGGCGGCTAGCGACGAAAAATCTTAATCGGTTCGTTCGAATACCACCAACGCGGGCGACTATCCGCTCTAAAGTTGGTGGTATTGTTTAATCCCAGGCGGATATGAAGGAGATTGGTCAGAGGCTGCGAGACACTCGTGAGCGCCTCGGTATTACGCTAGAAGAAGTCGAACAGGCAACTCGCATCCGCACTTATCATTTGGCGGCTCTCGAGCGAGGTGACGTCGAGTCGTTGCCGTCGCCGGTGCAGGTGCGCGGTTTCCTCGGGAATTACGCGGATTTTCTCGGGCTGGATTCAGACGAGATCTTGCTCGAATACGCGGAGAAACTCCAATCCCGGCGTCCGAAATTGAAGAATCCGGTTGCGCAACGTGATACGCGCAGCGGACCATCCGTGCAAATTCACTCCCGTCGGCCGCGCTGGCTGTCTTTCGACCTCTTTATCACGGCCACGATCATCCTGGCCGTTATCGCGGTTTTGATCTGGGGCAGTAGCCGTCTGATGCAATCTCTCCGACAAGGCGCACAGGCTACAGATGAAGCCATGGCGTTTTTCATCCCCAGTGAAACCCCCTCAATAACGCGCACGGCGACGGCACAATCCACGTTGATTCCCGCTAGTCCGGGCGAGGCGACGCCTGAAACCGAGGTTGAGGTTCCCACGCAGCCTCTCGTCCTGGGGCTCAACAGCGAAGTGAATCTGAGGATTTTAGCAAGGCAGCGTGCCTGGGTGCGCGTGTTGGTGGACGGTGAAGAAACTTTCAGTGGACGTATGTTGCCTGGGGAGGAGCAGACTTTCACCGGAGAGGAATCCGTCGAAGTCACGACCGGAAACGGTGCCGGTGTGCGGATCTATTACAACGGTCAAGATCAAGGAACGATGGGCGATGTGGGTCAAATTGTGATCCGGATTTGGACCCTGGATGGGGTTCTCACTCCGACGCCCACACAGACTCAAACTCCCACCGCATCGCCTCCCGCCACGGAGACCCCGGCGACATCACCAACCTCGCAGCAGACTCCCGAGGCGGGTTTGTGAAGCTGCGTTTCCATCTTGTATCGCTTGGATGTGCGAAGAACAGGGTCGATTCAGAATCCATGGCCGCGATGCTTACCCGTGAAGGTTGTCACGTTGCGGACAGCGCGGCGAATGCGGACGTGATCATCGTCAATACGTGCGGTTTCATCGAAGCGGCGCGGGAAGAATCGCTTTCCGAAATCCAACGTCTCGTAAATCTCAAACAACCCGGGCAAATGCTGATCGCTGCGGGTTGCCTCACTCAGCGATTTGGCGCAGCGGTCGCCCAACAGCTGCCGGGTATCGACGGATTGCTCGGAACACGGCATTGGATGGACATCACGCACCTCATCGAATTGCTGCGGAAACGAGAGACGCCTCAAACCCTCTACCACCTGCCTGATGAATCCAAAGTCAGTGACGAGGATGTAGATGTACCGCGCACGGCGGTTCAGGGCGCAAGCGCGTACTTGAAGATCGCCGATGGGTGCCGACGACCCTGTGCGTTTTGCGCCATTCCCTTGATCAAAGGAACGGCCGTGAGCCGGCCGCCTGAACGGATTCTTGCGGATGCAAAACGTTTGCAGGATCGCGGTGTACGGGAAATCAATCTCATTGCGCAGGATACGACGGATTACGGACATGATTTGGGCCTCCAGGATGGATTGGCTGCGTTGATCGAGGACCTGGTTGGGGCAGTCCCGCAGGTCGATTGGCTGCGTATTCTCTATGCCTACCCGGGTTGTGTGACGGATCGCCTGATCGAGGTGATCGCCGCGAATCCTCAGGTTGTTCCCTACATCGACATGCCGCTACAGCACGCAGATCCAGAGGTGCTGCGCAGCATGCGGCGTCCGGCGAACATCGAGTGGGTGCATAAAACGCTGGCAAAATTACGCAGTACCGTGCCGGAGGTGGCTTTGCGCTCCACGTTCATCGTGGGCTATCCCAACGAAACGGAGCAAGAGTTCGAGACGCTGCTGGATTTCATCTCCGAAGTTCGCTTCGATCGAGTGGGCGTTTTCACTTTTTCTCCGGAAACGGGGACGGAGAGCGAAGCGCTGGGAGATCCTATTCCGGCAGAGGTGAAAGAAGAGAGACGCCATCGTTTGATGCGTTTGCAGCAGCAGATATCTCTGGAAAAGAATCAATCTTTCGTCGGACGTGTTCTTCCGGTTCTGACAGAAGGAGTTGGGGACGGCATCACACTGGGCCGGTCGTTCCGCGATGCGCCGGAGATTGATGGTTTGGTGATCATCGATGGCGAGCATCCGCTGGGGGAAATGGTTCAAGTAAGAATCGACAGCGCCATGCCATACGATCTCGTAGGAACTGCCGTCGATCGATAACGTGAAAACATCCACACTCGAATATCGAAGATCGGAATACTGAAAGACGATGACTTCAATATTGGTTGAGGGTTTGTTAGCCGGATACGGTATCGCTATTCCGGTTGGTGCCATCTCCATTTTGATCGTGGAAACAACACTGCGCAAGGGGTTTACGGCAGGTTTCGTGGCCGGAAGCGGCGCTGCGACGGTCGATTTTTTCTTCGCCGCGCTGGCCGCCGCGGCGGGAAGTGTCTTAGCCACGTATCTGGAGCCGTACGTAGACACGGTCCATCTCGCGAGTTCGATCCTGCTCGTAGGGCTAGGGATTTTCGGCATGCAACGTTCATTGCGGATCACAGCATCGAACGAGAGCACAGAACCCGAGGTCGGATATTGGAAACTCTATGTGCAATTTTTGCTGCTTACGGCAGTCAATCCATTGACCGTGATTTATTTTAGTGCACTGATCCTCGGTGGCACGTTGGGAAATTCCAGCACGATCCTTGAGCGGACGGTGTTCGTGCTCGGCGCCGGGTTTGCATCCTTCTCCTGGCAGAGCCTACTGGCACTCATCGGAGCGACATTACGAAAGGGAATTTCCTCTCGCGTTCGTCTGGCGTTGAGTCTGACGGGAAACTTGGTCGTTGTAGCTCTTGGCTTGCGTATATTGCTGCGCAGGTGATCGGCAGGAAATGAGACGGGTCGTGGCTGATATACGTGACGTAAGACTAATCGTCGTCCTTATCATCCTGGCCGCCCGGATTCGCCCACGGTGGTGGACCCGGAGTTTTCTTTTCTTTCGGTTTCGGGGTTTTCGTTTTGCCCAGGCCGTGGTCTTCCTCGTCTGAATCAGATTGGGGCGTCTGCTTCTTTACCTGGCCGGGCGCTAAATCGCTCGGATTTCCACCCTGACGTATGGTCTCGACAACATCCTTCCCGTGCTGCGTTTGTTCTTTGACTTCTTCGATTTTCGCCTGGACAGCCTCCGGCGCGTTGGCTTTCACACGCTCGAGGACCTCCATTTGATGTGAGAGGCTGAATGCGAGATGGTCGAGCGAGTTCTGGTCTTCGCTTTGGGACAGCACCGTGACTTGTGTGACAAGCCTGTCGAGCATGACTTCGTAGTCATCGAGAGCGTCGTCGAGATACTCATCGCGACCGGCAAGGATGAGCGCTTCGATTTCGTCCATGCGCTCGGTCGTATAGGTGTTCAGTAGTTCAGCGTCGCCGCTTTCGCTGAAGGTAACGGCGAGGCGGATTTCCTCTACTCCCCGTTTGACAGGGTAAAGTGCATCTCCGGGCAGGGCGTCGCTCGAAGCCCAGGCGACACCTGTGGAGGTGAGTACGAGGGTGAGTGCGATTAAGAACGTTGCGATCGCGCGAGCTGGTCGCCATGAAAATCGCCTTCTTGCGGACATCCGTGGTTTGACTGCCGTCGCAGGGGTTTGGGCGGCGCGGAGACGATTGAGTAACCGGATTTTGGAATTACGAACGAAATCGGCATTAGCTGCCGGCGAATGAAAATCCGATCGCATCTGGCGAGCGATTTCCGCCAAAGGAGCCAGGTCCTGCGCTTGTTGTGGGTAATCGCGCCGCAAGGCTTCTATGACATCATCGTCGCTCTGAAGGCGGGTGATGCAATCGTCTAAAATTTCTGCAGTGCTCAAGCTCGCTTTTTTATCCATCGTTCAACGTTTGCTCGCGTAAAGCTTTGAGTGCCCTGTGAAGCAGAACTCGAAGCGCGCCTTCGCTGCGATTCATCCACGTCGCCGCGTCCGAAGTGGAAATGCCGAGGATGATGCGAAGGCGGATGACCTCTTGATAATCTTCTGGCAATTGTCCGTACGCTCGACCTAACATGATGTATCTTTCCGCTCGAATGATCTTGTCGTCCGCATGAATGCCAGGTGCAGGAGTTTGATGGGCATCTTCGAGTGCTGTTTCTTCCTTGAGTTTTCGATAGTGGTCTGCCAACAGGTTTTTCGTCACCCGATACAGAAAGGCTGAAAAGGGCAAACCTCGTTCTTCGTACTTGTCCAGCGCCTTGAACGCCCTTAGGAACGTTTCTTCGGTGAGATCCTCGGCTGTTTGCTCTTCGCTTACCCGCGTACGGATGTAACGGAAAATCGGATCGAGATAGCGGGTGTATAGCTCTCCAAAAGCCTCGATATCACCGGCTTTCGCCAGAGAAATCAAGTGGGCGTCATCGGGTAATGAATGCACTTGTTCCACTCATAACAACGTAAGGTATCTGAAATTGTTACACCAAATAATTTATAGGACTATGGTACCTTGTTCACTTGAGTAACAAGGATGCAGTCCGAACGTTAGCCAGATTGATATTGGAATGGATTATACACGTCCTGTTGGTATTGAGATATTTACCCAGTAAAGCGAAACCGACAACAATGCGGAGGATCCGAAAATGAAACGAGTACGGCTGTTTACTTACATCGTGTTGGTGACCCTTCTGATACCGACGACGGCCGCCGGCGCGCAAGTAAGTTCTCCACTTACTGTGGATACGACGGTGAGTTGTTCGAGGGTTGAGTTTTCGTTGGACGCGCCGGGAGTTTCGCCCGCTTACGAGCTGACCTGGAACCTCGGCGACGACGTCGTGCTTGTCGAAGAAGAGATCAGCGAGTTTCCTCATACCCTCGTTTACGATTACCTAGCAGTAGGCGACTATGCCTGGTCGCTCAGCGTTTCGGACGGCACGGCGAGTGAGCAGACGAGCGGAGTCGTCTCGATTGTTGGGCCGACCGTGAACTTGAAGAGCGATCCCTTCCCGCCACTGCTAAATGCGGAAAGCGATGGATTGGTCACCTTCTTCGCGGAGGTTGATGGCGGGGAGACTCCGTATTCCTATGCATGGGATTTGAATGGAGACGGCGTTCTCGATGATCCGGGTGACCCGGAGACGCCCGGCGCTGCCAGCTATACCTATTCCGAGCCCGGAAAGGTCGTGGTGCAGGTTGAAGTTACCGATTTTTGTGGTTTTTCGGCTGCGGCTACTTTACCCGTTCTTTTTGATGACGGGGAAGAAGGCGAAGGTGACGAGAATAGCTGTCACCCCGCCGCTCAGAAGATCGCAGATGGTATCAACGAACTTTATCCAGATCAAGCCGAGACACTGTATACCTGTGAGGAAATCTACGACATGTTTATTGGTGGCCTGACAGGATCGCAATTGGGTTTCGGCATTCTTAATCATGCAATCAAGTTGGCGGAGAGCGTCGAAGATCTCACCTGGGAAGAAATCCGCGATTGGCATTTGGAAGGCACGGGATGGGGGTTGCTGATTCAGCTCGACCGCTATGCGGATGCGATGGACGAAATTGGCATCGGTGATCTGCTGGATCTCGTCGCGAGTGGAGATTATGAATTTGCAGATATCCGTACCGCGCTACGTTATGCTGTTCGTTACGATACCGATTTTGAGGACGTCCTGGCACGTTTGAACGACGGTGCCAGTGCCGGTGAGATCGGGCAGTTGTATCGGACGGCGCAGGAACTGGGTGTAGAGCTGTCGGTCCTCGATACGTATCTCGACGCAGGCGTACGTTTGAGCGATATAAAACATGCAGCCAAATCGGCCGATCAATTGGGAATCGATTGGGTTGATGTTCTGGAAGCGGTTGAATCTGGCCACGGCTGGGGCGAGATCAAGCAAGCATATCAATTGGCCGATGACAACGTGAGTGCCGAAGAAATCCTAGCAATGGGGATCAAGGAGTATCGCAAACAATCTCGTGAACAGGAACAAGCTGCGCGCCAGGAGGAGAGAGACCAACGGACTGCGGCTCAGATCGCGAGCAAATTCGGTGTCAGTGAAGATGCGGTTTGGGCCTTGTATAAAGGGTCCTGTGATTTCGATTGGGGATGTGTACGGAAGAATTATCAGAAGAACAAGTGACAGCCGCGGAGTCCACCCAGACTCCAAAGACAGGTGGGTTGGTGGCATTTGCACCCGAATGCTGCCAACCCAATATTTTTAACTCTCCGTAATCATTCTGCCACCAGGCTATAACGTTCTCGCAGCGCTTGGGATAATTCCGGCAGGACGTGTAAAACACGTTCGGCCAGTGGTTCCGTGAGCACACCTCCGGCACCGCAGCTGGGTGTGATCAAGGCTCGGGATAGAAGGGTCATGCGTTCGAAGCCTTTCGCCTCGAAGCACTCCAATCCCGCCTCGAAACGAGCAAGAAGCGTCTCGACGGTTTCGGTTTCAGCCGCTTCCAGATCCAGGGTGGGTACGATGCCCCAACCCAAAACACCTCCCCGTTCGAAGAACTCATTCAGCTCGTCCGGATAGAGCGTTATTGCACGCAGATGATCGTAAGCGTCGAAGTCCAAAATATCCAAGTTCGTCGCCATGAGTAGCGACCAATCCGTATCTTCCTCGCAGTGTACTCCGGCGAGCGCGCCATGAGCGTGTATCCAGGAGACCACCTCGTTGATGTCGCCGATGATGTCCTGCTCGCTAACGGTGATGAATGTTTGGGAGCCGAAGCCGAGCAAAGAGGGTTCGTCGAGAAAGAGGATGAGCGGTTTTTGGAACCTACTGAGCTGTGCGAGCTGCCATTTGGCTTTGAGCGCCACCGTTTTGACAATCACGTCGCGCAGCGTCTCGTCGTAATAAGCACAGCGCCGATTTTGATCCAGCAGGTTAATGCCCTGCGTGAACGGTCCGGTGACTTGTCCTTTGAGCATTGTCGCCGAGTCGATGGCCGCGGGCAAGTGCTCCAGGAAGGCTTCGAATCCAGCGGCGTAATCCGTCGAGATGTGAAAATGAGCCAGGGCGTCTGCATCGTCCGCTTCCACCACTTTGAGATAGCGATCGTAAAACTGGGTAAGTTGATCGGTATAGTCGGCGGCCTGCGTGTCGAAATACACCCTCTCATCGTCTTGCACCAAGCCGGGCATACCTTCCGTGAATTGGATCATCATGTTTTCGTGGAAGGCGCGCCGCGGGAATTGAACCCAGCAGGGGATACTCGGAGTGCTGGCGAACATGAGCCGTGTGCCTCGCTGTACGTCCTTGTGGGGCAGACTGCCGATCGTCGTCGCTCGACAGCGGGGTTCGAAGGTTGGTGGGTTTATAGCGCCGGGTTGCATGTCTTTGGATTTTCCCCTCCTGCTATCTTTTCGGCTTCTTTCTGAATTTGACAACGATGCGCGCGAAATCGTGTCATCGCACTTAATCGAGTGATTTCCTCAATTTGTTGTGGAGTTTGCCGTTATTCCAAACCGGCTTGTTTCTTGAGCGTATCGACCATGTCCAGGCGTTCCCATGGCGCATCGATATCATCCCGACCGAAATGCCCATAGGCGGCCGTCGCCCGGTAAATCGGTCGACGAAGGTCCAGGTGGCGGATGATCGCGCCGGGGCGCATGTCGAAGTTGTCGCGGATGAGTTGGATGATTTTCTCATCCGGGACTTTACCGGTACCGAAAGTCTCCACGGAGATGCTGGTGGGGTGGGCTACGCCGATGGCATAGCTGACCTGCACTTCCATCCGCTCAGCCACACCCGCGGCGACTAAATTCTTGGCAACGTAACGCACCATGTACGTCGCCGAGCGGTCGACTTTCGTGGGATCTTTGCCGGAGAAGGCGCCGCCACCGTGCCGGGCGACTCCACCATATGTGTCGACGATGATTTTCCGGCCGGTAAGTCCGGAGTCGCCTTTTGGTCCGCCGGTCACGAATCGCCCGGTGGGATTGACGAGTAGGTGGGTTTTGTCATCCAGCAGTTCGGCAGGGACGATGGGCTTTACCACGTTGGCGACGATGTCTTCGAAGATTTTTTCGCTGGTTATGTCTGCGTGATGCTGAGATGAGATGAGCACCGTGTCCAGGCGAACGGGAACGCCTTTGGAATATTCCACGGTCACCTGGCTTTTACCGTCCGGCCGCAGGTACGGCAGGACGCCTTCCTTGCGAACTGCGGTCAGGCGTTTGCATAGTTTGTGAGCCAGAGAGATCGGCAGAGGCATATATTCCGGCGTCTCCGTACAGGCGAAGCCGATCATCATGCCTTGATCGCCGGCGCCGAGCGTCTCGAGTTCGTCCTTGGCTTTCATTTCGCCTTTCTTGGATTCGAGCGCCTTGTCAACGCCGAGGGCGATGTCCGCGCTTTGTTCCTTGATCGAAACGATCACGCCGCAAGTCTCTCCGTCAAAACCATACTTGGCGCGGTCGTAGCCGATATCGAGCACGGTTTGCCGGGCGATTTCGGCGATTTCGACGTACGTGTTCGTCGTGATTTCGCCGGTAACGAAGACGAGACCCGTCGTCACGGCGCATTCGCAGGCCACCCTGGCGGAAGGATCGTGGGCGATAATCGCATCCAGTACCGCGTCGGAGATTTGGTCACAGATCTTATCTGGGTGACCCTCCGTCACGGACTCGGAGGTGATGAAGTGTTTTGGGGAGGTCATGAAAGTTGTTGTCATGGAGGACTCCTTTTGGGCGATTTTTAAGTCTGAAACTATGCATACACTAGCATAATTTACGCGTGGAAAACGCGTTACGTCGGCCATATACTTGCAGGTAACGCGCTGCGAACAGCGCTCGCGAACCTGACCGATTATTCATCGACATCCGGATTTTCCAATTTTGCGTCCTTAACCTCACGCCACTCCGCATCGATGACGGACGTGAGTTCTGCCCAATGTTCCTGGACAATTCGCTGGGGGCACAGTTCGACGAAAAGCGTCGTTCCCAGCCAGAGTAAGAAAGCATCGTCGATGGGACCGACGATGGGTTCCGGAATAACGAGGTAGAGCAAGGCGCCGATGGGAAGGAGCTTCAGGAACGGATTGATGCGTGGGTCGCGCATCAGCCGCAGGATCAATCGGATTCTCAACGAAAGGCCGTCGAAAAAGTTTCTGCTTTTGTTACTCGATCGTCTGCGTGGTTCTGGATCGCTCAAGGTACTCCTCAGGGATGCGAGTTGGTGAATTATACCTTGTCCCTGAGGGGTTTCGTAGGTCAGCGCTGGGGAAGCCGTACGATGTACGTTGCCAGGAGCGTGCTGCCGTCGTCCACCGAGAACTCACCGAAAACGGCGACGAGATCCCTGGGGCGTAAATCCTTCAAGCCGAGTTCGCCTCCGGAAATCTCTAGGACGGAGGTGTTCGCGTCGACCTCGATCCATTTGGGCCCTTGCTTCGTGGCGAGCTGGATCCCATCCCGGGTGCCTCCACGAACCAATCCGACGACGTCCGGCTCACCTTCTGGAATACCCTCAGGCCGGGTGAGTTGACTTCGATCGATCTGTGGGACGCCGCCCGCGGTCTGGTAGTGCAGACCCTGGGAACTGACGCCGTATCGACCGATGTACACGCCGAGTGAGAAAGCGCCGATGATCAAAACCAGAACCAGTACCACGCCACCGGCGAAGATCAGTTTGCGATTCGTAACCATCGTTCCATTGTCTCCTCTTCATTCATTACTTCGATGCTACCGATCTCGAGCGTCTTTTCGAGTCCCTGAATCTGGATGTTCAACGTGTGTGGACCGGGTTGAACTGTCGATGGGACGACCAGCCAATAATCTTCGACGATCACACCGTCGGTGACGGACCCGATTTCCGAAACGTAGCGTGGGAGGTTGCCAAAGCCGAGTTCGTGTGTCTCGAGGGGCTGATTGTCGAGATAGGTTGTCAGTGTCATCGGTTCCAGACGTTGGAGGGTCCAGTAGAGAATCAAATGCAAGCGTCCGCCACTTTCCAATGGGTCGTCGGATATGTCGACCCCGAGAAGGGTCAGGTTTCCCATATCCGCGTTGATTTCGAAATCCGGACGGGCATTGTCCACCACGAGATTTGGCGCCTCACGGCTGAGCCGATAGAGGATCAGCCGGTTGCGTGTGCGAGTCACACCCAGGTTTCCAACGAGCACCGGTGTTTGCCAGGTGTCGACAGGGAGGACGTCTTTTGGTAAAGTGCCGGGAGTTCGGTTTTGACTAGCCCCGTTCAAGGCGGTGGTGCTGAAAAGTTCTCCGCTTTGCATGTCGGCCAACGACGGCGTGTGTGTCGGGAGGGCCGGCAGGACGACATCGGGGCGCGTGTCGTACACTAACTGCCAGTAAAAGGCATCGTATCCCATGACGCCGCCCCGAGATAACAAGGTACTGTTTTCTGGCAGGAATTCCCACACGTTGGCATAAAAGTCGTTCGTTTTGACGTCGTCCGATCGATCGCTGGCTGAGAAGTTCTTCGTCAACGGATAGAAACCCATGGCCACGACGACGCAGGCCAACGTCCATCCGGCGACTTTGGCAGTCTGACCCGCGTTCGATCGACGCAGCCAGATTTCGAGGATGTGAAGCACCTCTGCCATTCCGAAGGCGATGAAGATCGCCCACAGGATGTGGGCTGGGATGAAGAAAACCTCCAGGTCGAAGGCGCGATATTGAATGAAAAACCAGGTATGGACCAAGTACATGCCCATCAGCAGGTAGTAGTGGCTGGTTCTCCGGAAAAGTAGCGCGAACAGTCCAACAACACCGAGTACTACGCCGATCAAACTAAATTGGTTCCACAGCAGGTAGATGTATACCACGACGCGATCGGGCAGTTCAGACAGTTCGAAAGCGAATTTCAATTGCGGGAACGCGCCGAGCGTGTAATCGTAGAGTCCTTTGAGTGAAAGCGGTGCGTTGCGCAGCAATCCCTGCTCGCTGAACGACGCGGCGCGCAAAGGCAGCCACAGGTACTGCGCCGCACCCAGAGAAAAGCCGGCGACGGCAGCGATCCACCAGGAAACCCGCTTAATTACGGAGCGATCGGTCAGCAGTACGTAATGCGCAATAGCAGGCGCAAAGCCTAAATTGGAAATGTGCGTTCCCAATGAAAGACCATAGACCAAGGCGAAGAGGAAGAAGTCACGATCGCGCCGTGTCATCTCCCAACGCAGCAGCAAGAGCAGGCTAATGATGATCATGGCGGCATTCGCTGCGTAGACCTCGGCAATCACCGCTTGCGACCAGAAGGTTGGAGAGAAGGCCAAAATTAACGCGGCGAAGGCTGCGCTCGCACGGCGTAAAATCGGAGACGCCACCCGAGGCTGTAGGAGCATGGAAATGAGCAGGTACAAACCTGCCACGGTGGATGCGGCACCGACTGCACTCATCAGGTTTATACGGTAAGCGACGTCACCGAAAGGAAGCCAGGTGAAGATTTTCCCCAGCCAGGTATACAGTGGATAACCAGGTGGATGCGCCAGGCCGAGAACGTAAGGGATGGTGGCGAGTTCGTTCCCGTCCGGGCTCTGATAGGAAAGGCTGGGGGTCAGTGTTGCCAGGTAGGCGAGTAAGGCCACTATTGCTAGAGCCAGGCTCAAGAAAAGATCCGTGCGCTTTAGGCGATTCAGTATCTCAGTCATTACTCGAATTTTCCCGTGCACAGGTTATCCGCGTGTTATGTCCATGCAAGGATTTCGTAAAATCTCGAGAGGAATGTGAGCCTGAATGGAGTGGATAATCCGTGTGATAGATTCCTCGAATCGTTTCACGTTCATTGGAGGTTTGCGTGGATCTACGGCGTGCTTCCGTAAGGCAGTTGGAGGACTTAAGAAGAAGGAACTGCTTAACTTATTCGACGGTCGGCGGTAAACCCTTCGGTGAAATGTTCCGGTGAGAGAATTCGAGCGTCTGGGGTGCGTATGGAAAGCGTTGATTGACTTCAACGCCCGCGCTATCTATACTACGTATAGAGGAGGAACGTTCGCCATGAGCGGTTTGAGCCGACAGGTGAATACTTGCCTCGATGGGGCACGCTGCTGAGACGCGCGTGCCTTTTTGATTTCTTACCGTCAGGAATAAAAAAGGAGGAGCGATGGATTATGGAATGATCGGCAAGATCGAAAAAGCGAAGCGCTACGCGGAAGAAAGGGACCGTATTTGTATTCAAGATTTTCGCGCAACGTTTGATGGGGAAAACAATCCCCATACGGTGGAATTTAATGACGGGTTTTGGACCTGTGATTGCAATTTCTTCGTGACCCGGGGTGTGTGCAGCCACACGATGGCTCTCGAGCGCATTCTCGAGGGCATGCTACCCGTGCCGATCGAAGTTTCTTGATGACACAATAATCGTGATTCGCGAATACGGTTTGTCTCAGGCGACTTTAGCTTCTTCGAAGTCGCCTTTACCTTCGACTACTGCAGTATCCACAAATTAACACGCAGTGATATTGAGCTAGATTTCGACCCTCGAAATATGCTATAGTGGACAGTACATCTCTTTTTAACAGCATACTGGGCTTTTCCAGCAAAGGGGAAGCCCGGTAATTGTTCTAAAGCCTCTACAGCTTCGCAACATACATTCTCCGTGCCATTTCTAGAGGCTCAACAGTATTTCAGTAAACGCTCGATGGGAGATTGAGCGGATTCCTTCTTATTCAACATTTTCCGTTAATTCGTTCGATTTTTTTTAAAAAAGGCACGATTGTATTGCGTTCGTTTTCATAGATATCAACATTGGTGATTTCTTTACCTGTATGGTTCTTCGAGGAGGACCGATGAACACATCAACGGCACACACAAGTAGAAATCTTTGCATTATGTGGCGATCAATCATAGTTTTACTAATATTTATCGGAATGATGATGTATTTCCGTGGAAATGCATCGGCGGACATCTTCCAGGTCACCAGTAATAGCGATGAAGTCGATACAACACCAGGAGATGGTGACTGTAGAACGGTCTCGAATCTATGTACGTTACGTGCGGCTATTATGGAAGCCAACGCTCTACCCGGACAAGATGTCATTATCTTACCTGCAGGAAGCTACATTCTTTCGATTAATGGTGCGGGGGAAGATGCTGCAGCCACTGGCGACCTAGATATAACGGACTCGCTTACCATCCAGGGTGCCGGAATGTCGTCTACCGTCATCGATGGCCTGGCGCTTGATCGCGTATTCCATATTGCTCCAGCACCTGCCGATTTTGATGTGTCTATCGAGGGGCTAACAATCCGGGGCGGAAATGCGTCTCCGGGTGGAGGCATACATAACGCGGCCAGGTTGACTCTGGGTAACGTTTCCGTCATCGACAATGATCAAGCCGGTATCTATACTGAGGGACCAGCGCTGACGTTGATCGATAGCGAAGTGAGATTAAACAATGTTGGAATCATATCGTTCGCCACCTCATCGCCATCGTTGTCGGTTACGTTAACCAACACGTACGTTGAAGACAATCAGAGTTCGGGCGTTGATTGCCGTAATACAGATCTTGTGGTTCAGGACGGCGCTATTTCTGGAAACGGATTTGGCGGGGTAGTGGGTAATGGCTGTTCGATGAACCTCACGAACGTGATGATTCTGAACAACACGACGCCGGGCAACGGCGGCGGCATCATGAGCGCCAATTACGCGCCGGTCGTGAACGGCGGCGTGATCCGCGGAAACCAAGCAGACGGCATGGGAGGTGGGGTTTACTACTGGGGGTTGGCTGGACAAGAAATGCAGATGACCGGAGTCTTGCTGGAGGACAACCAGGCGCTCACGGGTGGTGGCATACACGTGGACGCCGCCACGGCGACGCTGAACAATGTAACGCTGCGCGATAACAGTGCAATCGAGGATGGAGGCGGTATTTACGTTGCTGATAATAACGACGCCACCCTGCACTTGCTCAACAGTAGCCAGATTGGGGAAGCGGGGCATGGCAATGTGTCCGATGCAGATGGCGACAGCAGCGGAGTAGGTGCTGGAATCTACAACATCGGCACACTCAATATCGAGGGCAGTGCGGTTTCGTACAACGCTGGTGACGGCATTTGGAATGAAGGACCGGCGATGACGTTAACTGGCAGTGTTGTGAGTTACAACGGTGGGCAAGGTGTCTACACATTCAGTTCTTCCCCGCCATCAATGCCGGTGGCGATCACCAACTCGAACATCGTGGGCAACAACTTATTCGGCTACTACGGGATCAACGGTGATCTTGTGTTCACCGGTGGCTCCGTGCGTGACAATCAGGGCATCGGCGTGCTGGTGATGACAACGCTGACCATGTCGGACGCTACTGTGAGCGGGAATGCGTCAAGCACCAACGGAGGTGGGTTGTATCTGGCGAACATCATCACCGCCACGATTACTGATAGCACAATCAGCAGAAATACTGCTGTTGGTAATGGGGGTGGGATTTATTATTGGGGCTTGCCCGGCGGCGAACTGGCGCTCACAAATGTCACCATCAGTGGAAATGAGGCCGATGGAAATGGTGGAGGGATCATCGTCGAATCACCCTCAGCTACTGCGCTGAACCTGATGAATGTAACTCTCAGTGGCAATCTAGCCGACGCTGACATGAACGGCGCCGGTGAAGGGGATGTCATTTTTACCAACGGTACGGTGAACCTGGTCAACACGATCCTGAACGGGGATGCTGCGGGCTCGAATTGTGCCGGAAGCCTCGCTGATATTACTTCACAAGGGCATAACCTCAGCAGTGACGTCTCATGTCCGCTTAGCGCTGGGGGGGATCAGACAAACACAAGTCCCATGCTCGATGCGCTCCAGAACAACGGTGGCCCAACAGTGACCCATGCCCTGCTACCTGGCAGCCCTGCAATCGACGCAGGTGACGATCTCTCCTGCCCGGCCACCGACCAGCGTGGTGAACCGCGACCGCAAGGCGCGGCCTGCGATATCGGCGCGTACGAGAGCCCTCCGGTGGACGTATGCAGCATGCAGAGTGAGATCCCGGAGAGTGAATGCCGGGCGCTGGAGGACTTGTACAACAGCACAGACGGGGACAACTGGACGGACAACACGGACTGGATGGTTACTACAACGCCCTGCAGTTGGCATGGAGTCTCGTGTTATTCAGGTCATGTGATTCAATTGGCTCTAAATGAAAATGGACTCAATGGAGTGTTGCCGGCGGGTTTATCAGCGCTTAGCGAGCTGCAATTCCTAATTCTAGAAGATAACCAGTTGAGGGGGCCGATCCCCTCTGAGCTTGGCAATCTTACGAATTTAATCATTCTAGGCTTGATCAGGAATCAACTGAGCGGCGGCATTCCGCCCACGCTCTCAAATCTTGCGAATTTAGAGGGGTTATACCTGTCCTTCAACCAATTGAGCGGGACCATCCCCCCCGAATTGGGAACCATGTCCAGTTTGATTTACCTGCAACTGAGTGGCAATCAACTAAGCGGATCAATCCCGACCGAACTGGGAGATCTCGTTCAATTGCAGACTCTTTCCCTCAATTCGAATCAGTTGAGTGGTTCCATACCTCCCGAATTGGGGGACCTGTCAAACTTATTCTATCTAAGAATAGACTCCAATCAACTGATTGGCAGTATACCTGCCACCCTTGGAAATCTATCGAATCTCGATTTCCTGCAATTGGCACACAATCAACTATCGGGGACAGTTCCATCGAGTTTGGGTAATTTGATCGCCTTGAGAAGATTGACCTTGAACGACAATTCGGGGTTAACCGGCCCATTACCCATTACGCTGGTCAACCTGTTGAATGTAGGAACCTTCTGGTTTCAAAACACCGATCTTTGTGAGCCCTCGGATGCTTCCTTCCAGGCTTGGTTAGCGGGGATCCCAGATGTTAATAGCACGGACGTGGCCTGCGCTGTGGACGTGTGCGCCGTACAGACCGAGATCCCGGAGAGTGAATGCCGCATGCTGGAGGACTTGTACAACAGCACGGACGGGCATGAATGGACGGACAGCACGGATTGGCTGGTGACCGACACGCCATGCAGTTGGTACGGCGTTATGTGTACTTCGGGACACGTTGTCGCGCTGCAAATTGTGGAGAACAATCTAAGCGGTCCTCTGCCGGAGAGCCTGGTGGGGTTATCCGAATTGATAACTCTCGATTTGAGTCACAATCAGCTGACGGGAAGTATTCCCACCGAGTTCGGGACGATGTCTTCGTTGCAACTGCTCGGTCTATCGTTCAACCAATTTTCCGGCAGCATTCCGCCAGAATTGGGAGACTTAACAAACCTCCAGAATCTGGAGCTAGCTGTGAACGATTTAACCGGTCCCATACCAACGGAATTGGGCAATCTACCCAATCTGATGTGGCTGTACTTGTTCGACAACCGTCTCAGCGGCGGCGTTCCCCGGCAGCTTGGTAATTTGTCGAATCTTTTGGGGTTGTATCTATATTCTAATGAACTCGAAGGGCTTTTGCCCGATGAACTGGGCGACTTGTTTCTTCTGCAAAACCTTGAAATTTACGATAATCCCAGGTTGACGGGTCCTCTTCCGCATACGCTGATCAATCTTGCCGACCTGGACACCTTCTACTTTGAAGATACGGACCTGTGCGAGCCGCCCGATGCTGCCTTCCAATCCTGGTTGGCTGGGATCGGTTCTTTGCGCAGCACAAACGTTGCCTGCGCGCTGGACGTGTGCGCTGCACAGACCGAGATTCCGCTTATCGAATGCCGCGCACTGGAGGATCTGTACAGCAGCACGGACGGTGACAACTGGGCAGATAATTCGGGCTGGATGGCTACAAACACTCCCTGCAGCTGGTTTGGTGTGTCCTGCACGGGCAGTCACGTGTATTCGATCGATCTATCCGATAATGACTTGAATGGCACCATTCCGGCCTCAATGGGCGATTTGTTGGCATTGGACACGCTGATTCTGCACGAAAACCGGCTCGGCGGGTCCATACCACCAGAGCTTGGCAATCTGGCGAGTTTACACCAGCTTGGTGTGTACGGGAATCAACTGAGCGGGAGTATTCCTGCTTCACTGGGAAATCTGACAAACCTCGAGAGTCTACAGTTATCCTTCAACCAATTGGATGGGTCGATTCCGCCTGAGCTGGGGAACCTTACCAATTTAGTCGTCCTGGGATTGTCCAGAAATCAGCTAAGCGGGAGCATTCCGGCATCGCTCGGAAATCTTGCCAACCTGGAACAATTAACCTTGAACATGAATCAATTGAGTGGATCCATCCCGCCCGAATTGGGAAACATGCCCAATCTGCATTATTTGCACCTCGCGGGCAATCTACTCAGCGGGCCGATCCCGTCCGAATTGGGGGGGCTCAATCAGCTTAATTACCTGACTCTGTTCTCAAACCAATTGAGTGGGTCCATACCGCCCGAGCTGGGGGACCTGATAAATTTGATCCAGCTCGGATTGGAGGACAATCAACTTTCAGGAACGATACCGTCCGAACTCGGCAATCTGGTCGCGGTTGAAAGATTGACCCTGAACGACAACCCGCTGCTCACCGGGCCGCTGCCGTTAACATTGATCAACCTCGTGAATCTGAACGTATTCCACTACGACAATACAGATCTGTGTGAGCCGCCGGATGCGCCCTTCCAATCCTGGTTGGGGAGCATCGCCGAGCTGGTGGGCACCGGCGTGACCTGTGGTCCGGATTATTGCGCACTTCAAAGCGAGATCCCGCTCAGTGAGTGCCGTGCGTTGGAGGATTTTTACAATTCCACGGACGGGCATGGTTGGAGGGACAGCACGGATTGGTTGCTGACGGACACACCTTGCAGTTGGTTTGGCATAACTTGCAAGAGTGGTCATGTCGATGCTATCCATTTATCCAACAATGGTCTAAGCGGTAGTATTCCGGCTTCGATCGGTGATTTATCAGAAATGACAACGCTGGTTCTGAACAACAACTTTACACTGGGTGGTGATTTGCCCCCAGAATTGGGCAACTTGAGTGAGCTGTTCTTCTTACATCTACGGGGTAATTCCTTCACGGGCAGCATCCCAGAATCTCTTGGGAATCTAACTGATTTATTTGACCTTCGACTGGATGATAACCAGTTACGCGGCTCAATTCCCCCAGAATTGGGGAACATGGCTTCGATCCGCGGTTTTGAGCTCTGGGGCAACCAGCTCACGGGAAGTATTCCAGCCGAATTGGGTAACTTGTCCTATCTGGAGTACTTCGACTTGAGTGAAAATCAACTCAGCGGGTCGATCCCGGAAGATTTGGGCAAACTGTCGAACCTGGAATATCTCGACTTGAACAGTAATCGTCTCACTGGCTCCATACCTGCGACTCTGGGTGATTTGTCCCAATTGCAGAAACTGCACCTGTGGAACAACTTGCTCAGCGGTAACATCCCAACCGAATTGGGCAATCTGATCAACCTGACCTCGTTGGGTTTGTACACCAACCAGCTTAGCGGACCGGTACCGGCCGAATTGGGCAGCATGACAAACCTGCGGGAGCTGATGCTCAGTGGCAACCAGCTCAGCGACACCTTGCCGGATGAGCTGGGTAACCTGGTCTTGCTGAGAACTTTATGGCTGCATGACAATCCCGACCTCACCGGAATGCTGCCGCTGACACTTTCGGATTTACTCTTGATGGAGCAGTTTTACTTCTACAACACGGATCTTTGTGAGCCGCCACATCCCTACTTCCAAACCTGGTTGAATGGTACGTACGACGTGCGCAGCACCGAAGTGACCTGCGATATCCCATTTTGCAGCATGGTCACCGAGATTCCGCTGCCGGAGTGCGAGGCACTGGAAGCGCTGTACAACAGTACGGACGGTGAAAATTGGTATTACAAGAATGGGTGGTTGGACCGTATCGAACCCTGCACTTGGAGCGGTGTCTACTGTCCGGCGGATCACGTGACTCGTCTGGACCTGCAAACGAACGGATTGAATGGCAGCTTACCGCCCGAGCTGGGTCAATTGGGGTATCTAGAGTTTCTAAATCTCCATGACAATCAGCTCAGCGGTCCCATACCTCCGGAAATCGGCAGCCTGGGACAGCTGCAAACCCTATATCTCAGCCAGAATCAACTTGCCGGAAGCATTCCGGCTTCCATTGGCGACTTGAGCGCCCTACAGAATCTATCATTGCGCAACAATCAACTAACGGGTTCTCTACCGCCATCCATCGGACAACTCGCCAATCTGGAATACTTGAGCCTGGGGGAGAATCCGTTCTCTGGCACTTTACCCCCGGAGTGGGGGAATTTAAGCCAGCTTACGTATCTATCGATCTACCGCAACCCGATCAGCGGGACGATACCGCCAGAATGGGGCAACCTGAGCAGCCTCGAGGATCTGAGAATTATCAGCACGCAGATCGGTGGGGCGATCCCGGCTGAGTTCGGTAATTTGACAGCGCTGGAGTTTTTGTGGTTGGCTGATAATCAACTCACGGGCCCGCTGCCTCCCGAAATGGGAAACCTCCCGAACCTGTTAACGCTTCAACTGGAATACAATCAATTAACGGGCGAGCTGCCAGCCGCATGGGGAAACCTTCCGAACATTCGTGTTATTGAGGTGTATAGTAATCCTCTCTCGGGACCCGTCCCGATGTCGTACATCAATTTGAGCACCCTGAATTCCTTAGGGTTCGAAAACACGAATATTTGCGAACCACCGGATCCTGCTTTCCAGGATTGGTTGAACAATCTGCCCGCTGTATTCAGCACCGGCGTGATATGCCCCAACACAGATACCGGCACGGACGTCACGGTAACGCCTATCGATTACAGTAGCGGGACCACGCCTGTAAGCGTGACGTTTTCGTACGTGATTGTCGAAGGATTCACCTCACTGGAGATCACCGACGACGGACCGGCGCCGCCGGGAGGCTTCATGCTCGGTGACCCGCCGACGTATTTTGAACTCGATACAACCGCCGGATATTTCGGTGCGGAGATCTGCATCGACTACAGCGGCATCAGCTACTCAGATGAATCAGAGCTGGCGCTTTTCCACTACGAAGACGACGACTGGGTGGACGTGACTACATTCCACGACATGGATAACGACATCATCTGCGGGTATGCAGACCAGCTGTCACCCTTCGCGGTGCTCGAGTACGTAAATCAGCCGCCGATCGCCAACGATGATGAAGTCTCCACGAACAATGGTAGTCCCCTTACGATCAATGTTCTATCAAACGACTACGATCCGGATGGTGATGCGTTATCGATTGTTTCCGTCACCCAGGGGCGTTTTGGCTCAGTAGCGGTCGATGCAGGTGGTTTGAGTCTCACATACACTCGCAATCCAGGCTTCAACGGAACCGACGGTTTCACCTATACCGTGAGTGACGGCCTCGGCGAGACGGCGACGGCGTCGGTGAAAGTGACCATGACACCAGAAGTTCGACTCGGCGACGACGTGCAACTGGGGATGTGGGTCCAGATTGGAAAGTGGACGAAGATCGGCGACCACACGGTGATCGCTGATGGCGTCGTCATTGGCCGCAGTGCGCGTATTGGGAAAAATGTGCGTATCGGTGCTGCTTCAACCATCGGAGATCGCGTAAGGATCGGCGATGGTACGGTGTTGGGGGAAAACGCTCAAATTCGCTATCGCGCCCTCATCGACAAGAATGTTACGGCCGGAAATGATTTGACCGTCGCTGAATACACACGCATCCGGCGGAACGTAAAACTGGGTGATGATGTATCCATCGGTGCAAGAGCTTACATCGATCGCGATGTAAAGATCGAGGATGGGGTGAGCCTGGGATTTAAATCTTACGTTCGGAAGGATTCTGAGATCGGAGCAGGGGTTGAAATTGGTACAGTAGTCTCGATCGGTAAAGATTCTACGATCGGAGCTTACGCCTCAATTGGCGACCACGCACGCTTGGGAACAGGGGTTGTCCTTGGCGATCGTGCTGCTGTCGGTGTAAAAGTGCGCATCGATCCCTATGTGACGGCAGGGGAAAATGTGACCGTACAAAACGGGGTGAGAATCGGGTCAAAATCCCGACTCGGGAATGACGTCACGCTTGGATCGAAGGTATTCCTGAGCACACGAGTTATCCTTGCGGATGAGGTGTCTATCGGAGTCCGTACACGTGTAGGATCGCGGACGAAGATCGGAACTTTTACGGTCATTGGACATGATTGTAAGATCGGATGGCGTGTGACCATTGGCAGCAGCGTACAGATCGGCGATCGCGTCCGGATTCGAAGCAGGTCGAAAGTTCCGGATGACAGCGTTCTGCCGAGTGGGTCAACCTGGCCTTAAGGCAGGGAGGTATGAGAGTAACGCAACTGTCTTTAAACTCGCATTCGTAGAATGTGTGATGAGTTTTGATGGTTCGTCGAATCGGGCGCAGTTGAATTCTGCACCCGATTTGCGTTTTCGGATTCGATGGTAGAATCCAACGGCGGCGGGGCATTCGCATCCCCGCCGCTTTCATAGGAGCGACATTGAAACGTTGGCAGTTCTGGCTGGGCATGGCAATCAGCGCCGTCCTGCTCTGGGACGCGCTGCGAGGATTTCGTCTGGTCGATGCCTGGGAAATCATCCGCAACGCGGATTATTGGTGGTTAATACCGGGTGTCGCCGTTTATTTCCTGGCCGTCATTGCACGTGCCTGGCGTTGGCATTACCTCCTGCGTCCCATTAAATCCATCTCCACGAAATCCATGTTCCCGGTCGTCGCCATCGGATACATGGGCAATAATATTTATCCCGTGCGCGCGGGTGAACTCTTGCGGGCCTATGTTTTACGGCATCGTGAGGATGTCGCCATATCCGCCTCGTTGGCCACGATACTCGTAGAACGTGGTTTGGATGGTGTTGTGATGTTGGCTTTCGTTTTCATCAATCTCCCCGAACTCGCTACGCTCACGGGGGATTCTGGCTTCGCAGGAAGCATCCAAGCTTTGGCCATCATCGGCACCGTGGTTTTCTTCAGCGCGGTGCTGGTTTTTATCCTCATGGCGGTCTATCCGAGGCGTGCGATGCAGGCGGTCGAATGGTTCACGGCGCGGCTGCTGCCCGAGCGTTTTCGTTCGCAGGCGAACGATTTGAGCGAGCGATTTCTGGAAGGTTTTGCTGCGCTGCGCTCGCCGCTGGATGTCTTCATGGTTTTGATCACCTCGATCGTGATCTGGCTGCTCGAGACCGGGAAGTATTGGTTCGTGATGCATGCGTTTCCATTCCAGGTGAGTTTTTTCGCCTTGATGCTGATGAACGGCATCGTCAATCTGGCGACGACGATTCCTTCTGCGCCTGGGTACGTGGGAACGTTCGACCGGCCGGGTATAGCCGTCCTCGAAGCTTACGGCGTGAAAAAATCCCTGGCGACTAGCTACACGCTCGTCTTGCACGCCGCGCTATGGTTGCCCATCACGCTTTTGGGTGCATACTATATGACGCGGGAGGGGCTCAGTTGGGAACGGGTGAGAAGCGAAATCGAACGGGAGGAAGAAGCATGAACGTGGCGATCGTCGGTGGGGGAGTTGGCGGCCTATCGGCGGCGTATGACCTGGCCCGCGCTGGTGCAGAGGTAACGCTGTTTGAAGCGGGCGACTCCCTGGGCGGGCTTGCGGGCGGCTTCAAAATTCCCCGGTGGGATTGGTCGGTCGAGAAGTACTACCACCATTGGTTCGCCAGCGACCGGCACATTCTGGGATTGATCGACGAGTTGGGTTGGAGCCACCGTCTGATGTTCCCCCGGCCGATCACGGCCGTTTATCACAAAGGTAATTTCTACGCACTGGATTCCCCGCTGTCCGTGCTGCGCTTTCCGGGCCTGCCGCCCTTGAATCGTTTGTGGATGGGCATGGTGATCGCCTATTTGAAGTACATCGCCCGCTGGAAACCGCTGGAATCGGTGACGGCGGATTCCTGGCTGCGGTGTTGGATGGGCGAGACGGCCTACGAACGGTTGTGGAAGCCGTTGTTGTTCAGCAAGTTTGGCGATCATTACGCCGACGTCAACATGGCCTGGATGTGGGCGCGTTTCAAGGCGCGTACCCCGCGTTTGGGGACGTTTGAAGGCGGTTTCCAGGCCTTCATCGACGCCTTCGCAGACCGTGTGCGCCAGGAAGGCGTGGAGATTAAAATGCGCACCCCTGTCCAGCATATCGCTGCCGATCCGCAGGGCGGGATTTCGCTGACTCTGGAAAACGGCTCGATCGTGGTGGATCAATGCCTGGTGACGAGTTCGCCGGCGGTGATGGCAAAATTGGCGCCGGGTTTATCGGAAAACTATCTCGATCGGTTGTTGGCGATGAAGTCAATGGGCGCGGTGGTGTTGATCCTGGCGCTCACAAATCGACTATCGGAAAAGGGCATTTACTGGCACAACCTCCCCAAAGAAGCCGGGTTTCCTTTTCTCTCGCTCGTGGAACATACGAATTTCATATCCCCGGCTTTCTTCAGTGGGGATCACATCGTTTACTGTGGGGATTACCTGGCCCCGGACCATGAATATTTCTCGTTGAACAAAGCGGAGTTACTGGACCTATTTTTACCGTCGCTGCCGCGTTTCAATCCCGATTTCAAGCCGGATTGGGTTCGAGATTCCTGGATGTTTCGCACGCGCTACGCGCAGCCCATCCCAGAGCTGAATCACTCCGAAGCGATTCCCGATGTACGAACTCCGATCCCCGGATTGTGGTTTGCCAGCATGAGCCAGGTCTATCCATGGGATCGGGGTACGAACTTTGCCGTTGAAATTGCACGCCGGACGGGGGCGGAGATGCTTGCCGCCGGAGATTAGGGAAGCGCGGTCTCAGCGTCCAACCTCATTCAGCGTCTTCACCTTCCCGATCCTCGAACTGCAGTGCGGCGGAATTGATGCAATAGCGCAAACCCGTTGGCTGCGGTCCGTCGTTGAAGACGTGCCCAAGGTGTCCACCACAGCGGCTGCAGAGGACTTCCTCCCGCACCATGCCGTGGCTGTTATCTCGTTCGGTTTGAACGTTTTCCTCGGCAACCGGCTCATAGAAGCTCGGCCAACCGGTCCCCGAATTGAATTTGGTGTCTGAATCGAAGAGCGGGGCACCGCAGCTTGCGCAGCGAAATATCCCCTCTCCCTTGAACTTGTTGTATCTACCGCTGAACGGCGCTTCGGTGCCTTTTTTCCGCATGATGCGGTATTGCTCTGCCGAAAGCTGCTGGCGCCATTCCGCGTCGCTTTTATTGATCTTCTCCATTTTCGAATACCTCACTGTGTTGCTATATGATCGGGTTTCACACATCCATAAAATCCGATATTGAAGGATCGGCTGAGTCTGTGCCTGATATGAATGAATTTACCGCCCAAAGATTAAGAGAAGATGATGGTTTAGCTCAGGAGCGGGTTGTCCGCGGAGCCTTGTTATCCCACCCGGCTTACTGCCAGAATGCGCACGGCGTTTGAGCTGATTTCTCTGGCGGTTCTTCGCGATGATATAATTCAGCGTCGCCGAAACCGATGAATTTTGATACGGCGCCTGCTGGCGCATGGACGGAGATAGCGAAATTGGCGGAGGTGCGTGTGAATCGATCGAATATCTATGCGCTGTTGTTGGTTTTTGTATTGACAGCTTGTAGCGCAGTGACGGAAACGGATCGGCCGGCAAGTACACCGGAACAATCCCAACTACCGACCAGAACTCCCCCTCCGACAGCGACGGTGTACGTCACGGCTACCACCGAGCAGCTCGATGAAGGAGCGCATGCCGGACTGCCGTTGCCCCAGGATCGTGGAGATTACTTCGCAGCATCCGGCGCCTGCGCCGTCTGCCACGACAAGACGACCGACGAATCCGGCGAGGAGGTGTCACTGACCGCCTTCTGGCGCTCGACGATGATGGCCAACGCGGCGAGCGATCCGTACTGGCAGGCTTCGCTGGCGGGGGAGATTCTCGAAAATCCCGACATCGAAGATTCGATCCAGGACTTGTGCGCCAAGTGTCACATGCCCATGGCACGATTCACCGCAATAACGGAAGAAGAGCGAGTCGTCGCGATCGGGGGACGAGGTTTTCTCACCGAAGACCATCCCCTCCACAACCTGGCCATGGATGGGGTTTCGTGTTCGCTGTGTCATCAAATTCGAGCAGATGGACTCGGATCGGCTACGACCAACAGCGGAGATTTTCTCATCGACTCCGAGCTGCGAACGCCCGATCGTTTGATCTTCGGGCCGTTCAGCATCGACGATGATCAAGCGGATCTGATGCAAACTGCGGTTGGCTACCGTCCGGAGCAGGGTTTGCATCTTTCGAATTCCGCTTTCTGCGCCACGTGCCACACGCTGTATACGACGTACGTAGACGCCAGCGGGCAGTTGGCCGGTGAGTTTCCCGAGCAAGTCCCGTACTACGAGTGGTTTTACAGCGATTATCGCCGCACCCGCGCCTGCCAGGATTGTCACATGCCCGAGGCGGAAGGCGGGGTGAAAATTGCCAACACCAGCAATGTCCTGCGCAGTCCATTCTCGACTCACGTATTTGTGGGGGGAAACGCATACATGCTCGAGATATTCAACACGTTTCCCGATGAATTGGCGCTGACCGCCTCAAGCGAGCAGTTCGAGGCGACCATCGCGCGCACCCGCGATCAACTCCAGAACGACACAGCCACGATCGACTTCGAGGGATTGCGCCTGTCTGGTGTTTACCTCACCGCCGATCTGCAGATCGAAAACCTGGCGGGCCACAAATTCCCCACCGGTTTTCCGGCTCGGCGTGCCTGGCTGCACTTCGTCGTGCGCGACGTCAATGGCGACGTGGTTTTCGAATCGGGCGCCGTCAATCCGGACGGCTCCATCGTGGGCAACGACAACGACGAAGACGCAACGAAATTCGAGCAGCATTACGATGCCATCGTACAACCCGAACAGGTGCAGATCTACGAGGCGATCATGCAGGACACCGAGAAGCACGTCACCACCGTGTTGCTCAATGCGGCCAGCTACCGCAAAGACAATCGCTTACTGCCGTCCGGGTTCGAAAAGCAAGCGCCCTATCAGGACATTGCGGTACGCGGCGAAGCGAAGGACGATGACGATTTCGAAGGCGGCGGGGATGAAATCCAATACGTCATCAACGTTGGCGATCATCAAGGTCCGTTCACGGTAACGGCGGAGCTTGTCTATCAATCGATCGGCTACCGCTGGGCCAACAATCTCGGTGGGCACTCCGATCCGCTCGTGGAACGTTTTATCGGGTATTACAACGCCGTTCCCAACCTGCCGATCGTGGTCGCCAGCGTAACTTCCGATATCGAGTGAGTTTGGCGGTATGAGTGTGTGTTCTTCGTTTCCGAAAAGGGCTTTCTAAAATGGAGGGCCCTTTTCTCTTTGCGAAACCGTTTGCTTTAATTGTTTTAGAAATTCAAACATATTGGACTGAATACATCCTTATTGGGTTACATAAACCACTATTGACAGCGAGGGTCGGGGCGGTATCCTCCATGATAGCGGGTGAATGCCATGCATGAACTGCCGATCACAGAAAGCATCTTGGAAATTGCGCTGCGTCACGCCCAAGCTGCAGATGCGCTGCGCATCCGTAACATTTACCTGGTCATCGGTCAACTCTCTACGGTCGTCGATGAATCGGTACAATTCTATTGGGGATTGGTGGCCGAAGGGACGATCGCCGAAGGCGCTCGCCTGCAATTTCGACGGATACCCGCCGAGATGGAGTGTCTGGAGTGCCATCAGCGCTACCCGCCTTCGGAAGACAACATGGGTTGTCCGTCTTGCGGAAGCGAAGTGGTGCGCGTGGTGGCTGGAGATGAATTTTTCGTCGAAGCGATCGACGTCGACAGTGACGAGGTGTCCGAAGAGGTCGACCCTGCGGGAGCAGAGATATGAGCGAACGAATTCCTGTTGCAGAGAAAATCCTGAGCGCCAACGATCAATTGGCGCAGGAAAATCGCGCCCGTTTCGACGCGCATAGAGTCTTTGCCTTGAACTTCATGGCATCACCCGGGGCAGGAAAGACCTCGCTCATCGAACACACCATACGCGGCCTCGCCGAGCGGCTTCGTTTGGGCGTTATCGACGGGGACATCGCAACATCGATCGACGCAGATCGAGCCAGCGCCGCGGGTGCATTGGCCGTGCAGATCAACACCGGCGGAGAATGCCATCTCGATGCCGTGATGCTGCAGGGTGCTTTGAACGATATGGATTTAAAACAGATCGATCTGTTGATCGTCGAGAACGTCGGCAATTTAATTTGCCCGGCGAGCTTTCAACTCGGTGTGCACAAGAGTGTTTTGATCGCTTCCGTGCCGGAAGGCGACGACAAGCCCTACAAATACCCTGGTATGTATCGGGGTGTGGATGCTTTGGTGATCAACAAGATCGACCTGCTGCCCTACGTTCCATTCAATATGGATTATTTCAAACGGGGTGTGGAAATCCTCAATCCGGGTTTGGTGACCTTTCCACTGTCCTGCCGCACGGAAGAAGGTCTGACTGAATGGTTGGGCTGGGTGACGGAAATGACAGAATCGCATCGTCGGGGGGCTGCTTCGACGAATGCAATCGCGCCTCAGGAGGATTCGACGCATGAATCCAATGCTTCCTGAGGATTCTGCCTGGGAGTCGTTCTCGACGAGAGGACGTCTCCTATGAGTGAGATTCGAGGCGCACGCATCCACGTAGACGGAGTCGTGCAGGGGGTAGGTTTTCGTCCCTTCGTGCACGGTTTGGCGCAACGCTTGCAGCTGACGGGCTGGGTGCGCAACACGTCCGCAGGTGTGGACATCCTGGTCGATGGCACGCAGGAAGCACTCTCGGCGTTCCTGGATGCGTTGAAGCACGAGCCGCCGGCTTTGGCGCGCATCGACGACATCCAATCCGAGACCACGGAAGCAAACGGATTTACCGTTTTCGAGATCGTGCACTCGGAAGAAATCGAGGGCGCCTTTCAACCCATTTCCCCGGACGTAAGCGTGTGCGCGGATTGTCTCCGCGAGTTGAACGATCCCCAGGACCGCCGATTTCGTTATCCGTTTATCAACTGCACGAATTGCGGACCCCGTTTCACGATTATCACAGGCATCCCATACGATCGTCCCAACACGACGATGGCGGCTTTCGAGATGTGTGCGAGTTGTGCGGCTGAATACCACGATCCCGAAGACCGCCGCTTCCACGCCCAACCCATCGCTTGCCCGACTTGCGGTCCGCATATTTGGTGCGAAATCCGGGGCAAGATCGTGGCAGAGCGGGAGGAAGCGCTGGCATACGTCCGCAAGAGCTTAGTGGAAGGGAAGATCGTCGCCATCAAGGGCCTCGGCGGTTTTCACCTGGCATGTGATGCAACGAACACTGAAGCCGTCGATACCCTGCGGGAACGTAAACTGCGCGTCGAGAAACCGTTTGCCTTGATGATGTCGGATCTGGAGACGATACAAGCACATTGTTTTGTGGACGAACACGAGCGGGCGTTGTTGTTGGCTCGTGAGCGTCCGATCGTGATCCTCGAACGCCGGCCGGAGTCCAATATTGCCGAGTCGGTCGCGCCCAAGCAGCACACCCTCGGCGTGATGCTGCCCTACACGCCACTGCACGTACTGCTGCTCGAGCCGACGCAGGATTTTCCTGCGGCGTTGGTGATGACCAGCGGCAACATGAGTGAAGAGCCGATCGTTACGCAGAATGAAGAAGCCCGCAAGCGTCTTGCGTCGCTTGCGGATGTCTTCTTGATGCACGATCGCGGAATTCAAACCCGCTGCGATGACTCTGTGGTGCGTATTTCCGAAAAGGACGTTTATCCGTTGCGGCGCGCACGCGGTTATGCGCCGTATCACATCCGTCTGGGGTGGGATACGCCCTCGATACTGGCCACGGGTGGAGAACTGAAAAACACCTTCTGCCTTACCCGCGAGCGCTACGCTTTTCTGAGTCACCACATTGGGGACATGGAAAACTTCGAGACCTTACAGTCTTTCGAAGATGGTGTGCTGCACTTTGAACGCTTGTTCCGGATACAGCCGTCTGTTCTAGCGTACGATCTGCATCCCGATTATCTGGCCACGCGGTACGCTCTCGAACGCGCGGAACAGGAAGAGTTGCCCGCCATCGGCGTACAGCATCATCATGCGCACATCGCAGCTTGTATGGCCGAACATGGGTTGCCCGAAGATCGTCCGGTGATCGGCGTGGCCTTCGATGGCACGGGATACGGTGAGGACGGCGCAATCTGGGGTGGTGAATTCCTTCTGGCCGATTATGCAAATTTCCGACGTCCGTATCACCTGACGTACATTCCCATGCCGGGCGGAGACACAGCCGTACGTGAACCGTGGCGCCTGGCTTTGGCCTGGCTGTGGCAAGCGGGGTTGGAATGGGACGAGGAGCTCGCGCCAGTGCGTGTCTCTTCCGACGAAGAACGTCAGGCGCTGTACCGCATGTTGAACATTAAAATGAACACGCCGCTGACATCGAGCATGGGCCGCCTCTTTGATGCGGTTTCTTCGCTCGCCGATGTGCGTCAGCGAATCAATTACGAAGCCCAGGCGGCGATCGAACTCGAAGCTACAGTGGATCCGGATGAAGAAACCGCCTATGCGTTTACTTTACGGGAGGCAGAAATCGATCCACTTCCTGTGATTCGAGGCATTGTCGCCGATGTCCGCGCAGGCGTGCCGAAGGGACTCGTCGCCGCCCGTTTCCATCTCGCTGTGGCGCATATGGTCGAAAGTGTGTGCCGCCTGCTTCAGAAAAGGGAAGGCATCGACGATGTCGTACTGAGCGGCGGGGTGTGGCAAAATCAGGTGTTGCTGTCGCGTACCATGCAACTGCTAAGCCAAAGCGGTTTGCGGATCCATCTCCATCGCCGAGTCCCGACGAACGATGGAGGCATTGCCCTGGGTCAGGCGGCGATCGCGGCCCATCGTTTGCAGCAGAAACCTACGGATTCGACGGAGCTTGCGTCGTTCGCCGTGGGGAGTGGGTGATCGCAGCGAGTCCGCGAAGGAGGGTTTGGGTATGTGTCTGGGTGTGCCAGGTAAGATCACCGAGATATTCGAAATGGAAGGCCTGAAGATGGGTAAGGTGGACTTTGGGGGAGTCGTCCGCGAAGCCTGTTTGGAATACGTGCCGGAAGCGGAGATTGGAGATTACGTTGTCGTTCATGTCGGATTCGCCATCAGCATGTTGAGCGAAGAGGAAGCACAGGAAACGCTCGAGATGCTGCGTGAAATTGTCGACGTTGAAGACGAGGTGGGACCGGAGGCGCAAGCTACATGAAGTACGTCACGGAGTACCGTGGCGCCGATTTGGTGCGGGGTATTTTGGCGCAGATTCGCGAGACGATCACGCAGCCATGGGTGATCATGGAAATTTGCGGCGGCCAAACGCATGCCATCGTGCGCCATGGTCTCGACCAGCTGCTGCCCGAGGAGATCGAATTGGTTCACGGACCGGGCTGTCCGGTTTGTGTCACCTCTTTGGAACTGATCGACAAGGCTCTGGCCATCGCCTCTATGCCCAACGTCATCCTCACGTCCTACGGCGATATGCTGCGCGTTCCGGGATCGGGCCGGGATTTATTCTCCGTGCGGGCTTCCGGGGGCGATGTGCGTGTGGTCTATTCACCCCTGGACGCCGTGAAAATCGCCCAAGAGAATCCGGATCGAGAGGTGGTCTTCTTTGCCATTGGTTTCGAGACCACAGCGCCGCCCAATGCGATGGCGGTCGTTCAAGCCAAGGCACTGGGGCTCGAGAATTTCAGCATGTTGGTTTCGCACGTGCGCGTGCCTCCGGCCATGCACGCCATTCTGGGTTCGCCGCACAATCGCGTGCAGGGGTTCCTGGCAGCGGGACACGTGTGCGCGGTGATGGGATATTGGGAATACGGCCCCATCGCCGAGCAGTACGGCGTTCCGGTCGTGGTGACCGGATTCGAGCCGGTGGATATCGCCCGAGGAATATTGCACGTGGTGCGCTTGCTGGAAAACAATCAGGCGGTGGCCGAGAATGCCTACGAGCGAGCCGTGACGTTGAAAGGTAACCGACCGGCCCAGGAGTTGATCCAACGCGTCTTCGAGTCCTGCGATCGCAAGTGGCGCGGAATCGGCATGATCCCGCAAAGCGGATGGCGCCTGCGGCCTGAATTCTCCGCTTTCGACGCCGAACTGCGCTTCAATGTGGAGGAGATTCGGCCCAAGGAGTCGCCGCTGTGCATCGCGGGCGAGATTCTGCAAGGACTGAAAAAACCGTTCGACTGCACTGCGTTTGCCAAACAATGTACGCCCGAAACACCGCTGGGTGCGACGATGGTTTCCTCCGAAGGCGCCTGCGCGGCGTATTATCGATACGGCAGGGTTGAGATCGAGGCTGAAGCAAGATGAAGAATGATCGCAAAGACGAGGTCGTAATTCACGGGCTGGTTTGCCCGCTACCGCTTTCGCACGAAGAGACGATCGTAATAGGACACGGAAGTGGGGGGCGAATGACACAGCGTTTGATCGAGCAGACGTTCTATCCGCCCTTCGAAAATCCGGCGTTGCTCCGCGGCGACGACTCCGCGGTGGTGGAATCGCCGGCGGGAGGGCGGTTCGCCATATCGACCGACGCGCACATCGTCTCTCCGCTCTTTTTCCCCGGCGGGGATATCGGCCGCCTGGCGATTTGTGGAACGGCGAACGATTTGGCCATGGTCGGTGCGCAGCCGCTGTGGATGACGGCAAGTTTTATCATCGAAGAAGGTCTGCCGCGCTTCTTGCTCGAAAGCGTCACGCAATCGATGAAGGAGGCCGCAGCGGAGTGTGAATTGATCGTCGTCGGTGGCGACACCAAGGTCGCCGAACGGGGCAAGGCGGATGGTCTCTTCATCACGACCAGCGGAGTCGGGTGGATTCCCTCCGATCGAAACGTGAGTGGGGCAAACGCTCGACCCGGGGATGCGGTCCTGCTTTCGGGCACGATCGGAGACCATGGGATCGCCGTGCTCGCCGCCCGAGGCGAACTGGCTTTCCAGGCGGAGGTCGAATCCGACGTCGCCCCGCTCAACGGCATGGTCGAGGCGATGTTCGCCGCATGTCCGTCGATTCACGTGCTACGCGATCCGACGCGAGGCGGGGTGGCGACGACGCTCAACGAAATCGCACGGCAGAGTGACGTGGCGATCGTCCTGGATGAAACGACCATTCCGGTGCGCCCTGCGGTCACTGCGGCGTGTGAAATGTTGGGATTTGATCCGCTCTATGTGGCCAACGAAGGCAAGTTACTCGCTTGCGTTCCCGCTGAAGATGCGGAAGTGGTTCTGGCAGCGATGCGCAAGACGAAATACGGTGAGGATGCCTGCAGGATCGGCGCCGTGGCAGACGCTCCGGCTGGACGTGTGTTGATGAAAACGGCCATCGGCGGCACGCGCGTGATCGATGTGCTGGCCGGAGAGATGCTGCCCCGCATTTGCTGAGGCGGATCAGCCTCGTTTTTTCCAGGTTAATGCACCAGGATGATCTGAATGTCGCCGGGATCTTGCCTGAAGGCGCGCTCGAGATGTACCCCGATCTGCTCCTCGACCAACCCCCAAATGTGCGCTTCCTGATTCCGCAGTAGGTTGATGGAATAGATGGCAGCGATGTCGTTTTCGACGAGCCACTGGTAGAGTTCTTCACCCGTGTCGTAGTTGCGTAATTCCTCGGGAAAGCGCACGTAGGTCATGCGCGCAGCCAACACGTGCCCCGGTGCAAAGGATACGACGCGCGATCCGGGTTCGAGATTGTCGATCATGAAAAGCACGGCTTGTTCGTCTGAGGATGAGCCAAGCGACCGGATCCCCGGTGAGGGATAAGCGCCTCTCAAGATCAGCCCCAAGCACATAATGACGAGGAGTCCGAAAAGCTGCTGGTTTACGATCTCGCTCCTGCTAGATAGAACGATCCATACCGCCCATAATCCGACTAAAAAGACGGAGGCGGCGAGGAAAATGGCGAGTTTATTATCTGCCAAGCCGTATACGCACAAAATCACGAGCACAAACGAAATCAGCGTCTTATAGCGGCGGCTGTCAAAGCTCGCGACCGTGCGGCGCAGGCCAATGGCGGCCAGCGCGATCGTAATAAAGAATGGCAGCAACAGATAGCCGCTACGGAAAAACGTCAGGAAGTACACAGCCAGATGAGCAGGCCACAGGAGCGTGATGGCAGTGAGTAAGTATGCCTTCCTTCTGAGTAGCTCGACGACGCCGATCAGGGCGAAGAGGAACAGGAGGGCTCCGAGGCGGATGTCATAGGCGTGTAGCAGAGTGGACGGCAGCGAGGTAACGATCCTTTTCAGCCGTTCGAAGTAGGCTGAGGGATTACGTCGGATGGCTCGAAAGATGGAGTAGTCATTCTCTTCGGGTGATCCAAAGATCTGGCGTGCCTGGAGCTGGGCTTCGATGGTCAGGTTTCCGGCTTCCGGCTGCGTTTGCAGCGGTTGTCCCTGCTCGAACGCCATGTAGGTCCTTCTTGCCGTTCCCAGCCTGAAGTCACCCGTGACACTGCCGTAAAATACCACGTAACCTGCAACGAGGAGCGCGAAGGGTAAAACGCCCGCCACGATCGCCCGAAAGGATGATTTCATCGAGCGTTCGCTGCTGAGGGCGATCAGCAACGTGAGCAGCAGGAACAGGGGGAAGACCACGAGACCGTCGTTGCGCGAAAGAGCGGCCAGTCCGAGCAGTACAGATGCTTGCCACACATGGCGGCGGTCGAGGGTGTTGTAGTACTTCAACACCTGCCAGAAGGTGAGACCCGACAGACCGGCAAATAATGCGTCGCTCGGGTTCAGGAACAAAACCGTCAGCAGCGGAGAGACGACGAGCATACCAGCTGCGATGAGCGGGGAGGCGAACTTGCTGTATTGCCGGGCGACAAGATAGCCGGCGATCCAGGTCAATGTAAACAAGATCAGACGGGCTGCGCAGACGCTGTGCACGATCCAAAACGGAGAAGCCTGGAACGGGAGATAGGTGGCGGCGTACAGCAACGCGAGAAACGGGTTTCCGGCGAATTCGGGCAGATTTCCTCCCACGAGTTGTCTGCCTCGGTCGATGTAGATCATCTCGTCGAAAGGACCGAGATCCTTCAAACTTATCAACATGAGCGGGTAAATCAATACCAGGTTGATTACGAACAGGATGACCGCCGGAGAGACATTTCGACCGGCGATCCGGTTTGTTACGCCGAGAAGGATTTCACGCAGCCGGTGTTTTTCTTTTTTGGGGGCATTCTTTGGATCGTCCTTCATCGTGCCGTCCTTGTGTGAGGTCAATCTGGCGGAACGAGGGCAGTGGATGAATTCCTCGCTCGTCGTGACTCGAAGCCTATTAAATCACAGTTTGTCATTGGCTTGTGGCGCGTTTTGCTAACGAGTCGCATGGTTTATGAAGTCAAGGCTATAATAGACGTAGACCCGTCGGTTCGTTAATGGGTTCCGGTAAAACCTAACGTTCCGCCGGTCTCACTCCATGTAGAGACAGATCGGGATGTAGACAGCACATCCAACCCCGTTCATTTTCATGTGCATGTTGGCAGTATGGTATGCGTAAAGAATTGGCTAAGATAACCGCAAATGCCCGCCGTCTGCTAGAGACGATTCCCCCGCATGTGATTCTCGTCGCTGCGGCGAAGGGCAGAATCATCGACGAGGTCCAGGCCGTGCTTCGGGCCGGCGTAACGCACATCGGACACAACTACGTTCAAGAGGCGGAACCGATGGTCGAAGCGTTGGGAGATGCTGCGACCTGGCACATGATCGGCCATTTACAGCGTAACAAAGCTAAGGTTGCTGTAGCCGCCTTTGATTTGATCGAAACCGTTGATTCGGTTCGATTGGCGAAGGCGATCGACCGGCATTGTGCAAACCGTGGCAAGACCATGCAGGTGCTGGTTGAGGTCAACATCGGGCACGAAAGCACCAAAACGGGGGTCGAGCCGGAGAAAGCCGAAAAGCTCGTAAAGGATATATCGCAGTTCGAGCACCTGCGTGTGCTCGGCTTGATGACCATGGGCCCGCGCTTCGGCGATCCCGAACATGCCCGACCGTACTTCCAGCAAGCGAGGGAGATATTCTATCAGCTTTCAAAAATGTCCTCGCCCAATGTCACCATGCGCTACCTCTCCATGGGAATGAGTAACAGCTATGAAGTCGCATTGGACGAAGGTGCCAACATCGTGCGTATCGGCACCAGATTGTTTGGACCGCGCACCTAAGAAGCCTCCAATTCTGCTTCATCGAACATCGAAGCTCACCTCCAGGGATTGTTATTCTGTCTGCTATTTATAGAGCACATACGTGAGAATATTCCTTGATGAATTGTTAAACGAGAGGAGTGCGTTAATGTGCAAACGGAAATCAAACTTTTTTCTGCTCTTTATCCTTATGTTGCTCACCGGTTGCGGCGAAGCTGGACAACCATCGCCATCGCGGCTGTCGACACTACCCCAAAAAACCGCAACCTCGACGGAAGAAATAATCCCGCTGCCATCTGTGACACTCACTAAAGCGTCTACATTTACTCCCGCCCCGACAGCAGTGCCCGTCTTGTCGTTCGATAACGCGCAATCACTGCAACGCTACATGGTTTTAGAGGACGAGTCGCAGGATGAAATCCTGGATATTGCTTTTTCCCTTGATTCTTCGCTGCTTGTTTCTGCCGAGGTGTATGACCCCGAGTCCGGCGTGAGTGTTTGGGATCTTTCCACCGGTGAATTGAAGCAAAGGCTCCTCCATCATACGGACGCAGTTGCTTCTGTCGCCTTTTCGCCGGACGGGGCACTTTTGGCTACAGGGTCTCTGGACGGATCTATCGCGATGTGGGATGCTGTAACCTGGCTCCCGATGTTCGATCTAAAAGAGCATAACGGCCAGGTCCGTACGCTTGTGTTTTCGCCAGACGGTGAACTGCTGGCATCCGGCGGTACGGACAATCGCATCGTGATCTGGAACGTGGCTGAGCAAACGGTGAGGCACACGTTCCAACAAGGTGTGAGTGGGGTAGAACGTGTAGCGTTTTCTCCCGACGGCCATTTTCTGGCGGTAGCCACGGGAGAGACAGTACTTCGAATTTGGGACGTTGACGAGGGATCGCTGGTGGAAACACTCTCCTCTCGCGGCAACATTCATGAAATTGCCTACTCTAACGATGGTCGTCTGATGGCGATCGGCTCCCTGACCTGGTCATCCGATGAGTCGTACGATCCGCTCGTCCCTATCGTGATCTTGGATCTGGAGAGTGGGGAGGAACACAGCGTTGGCGCACAGCCGGAGGCGGCATTTCGTCTAGCGTTTTCGCTCGACGATACAGTCCTATTTTCGGTTTCTTCACAGAACAAAGTACGTATCTGGGATGTGGCGAGTGGCGAGTTAATTGAAGAGCTCAGCCAGCATGCCGGACGTTTACGGGCGATGACCATTTCGCCAGACGGACGTAGTCTAGCAGTTGGTTCCCAAACCGGTCACATTTTCCTCTACGGGTTGCATGAAATTCAAACAGTCGGAACTTATGAATTTCTTGGCTTTGGTTGCATCGAGGAAAATCTAATGATTCTCGGGTTCCGCGTGCCCAGTGGGATTTCGGAGGGCTTGTCAGCGCAAGTCGGTGAGGTGTCATATACCTGTAATACGTATGAGATGTTCCCGAATCGAGCCTACTGCCATGGGCCCAGAATTCCGGCGAACGTGGTTGCTCACGTGCAACTGTTTACGCAGGAATCTGAAGTTCCCGTATTGGAAGAGGATGTGTCGAGTATCTCGTGCGAGATGGAGCAGACGCGCGGAGCGGGTCAGGCGGATTCTGCATGGGAGCCGGTCTGGGATTGTTCCCTCATGAGTGTTTGTATCTCCTGTGGAAATTCGTGGATCATATACCCGAATCCGGATAAGGAAAAAACCGTTTGCGAATGTTATTTACTGAACGAGGAGACCGCACTTTGTGCGATATGCGCATTAAATCCGGATGCCCCGCAGTGCTCCGCACTCGATTAATGTAAACAGCAGGTAGTTTGCATTATTCGGTAGATCAGGATGAAAGCCACCTGTAAATCACGAAGACCTGATTTCCCGAGTCAATGTACAATGATGTAGGACAAATTTCGTTCTCAGGAGGTGGTAATGGAGTCGGTGATGAATTTGGAAGAGATCAAGGCAGCCCATCGCACGTTGGCGACGTATGTATATTCAAAGCGGCCGGTGGAACGCGGATACGCCAACCGAACGCTGGCGATCGATCTTGCGAACAACACCGTTTCGGAAAAACCCGTGACGCAGCAAATGAAGGACGTGTTTACCGGCGGACGTGGTTTCGCGCTGTGGTTGTTGTGGAATGCGGTGGAAGGCAGCACGCGCTGGGACGACCCCGAGAACGCGCTGGTCATCGCCGGTGGTCCGATCGGCGGTATCACGACCTATCCCGGCTCGGGTAAATCGACCGTGGTCACCGTCTCCCCGCTGACCCATTCGGTGATCGACAGCAACGTCGGCGGCCACTTTGGTCCTTACTTGAAATTTTCCGGCTTCGATGCCATGGAAATCTGCGGAAAAGCCGAGAAAGATGTCATCATTGTGATCGACGGAGATGCGGGCAGGGTGACGATCGAAGAAGCTCCCCTGGAGGAACTGAACACGCATCTTATCGGGAAGCAGTTGGCGGGGATGTATGCGCAGGATGATCGAGATAAAAAGAATCTGTCCGTCATCTCGACAGGCCAGGCTGCGGAGCACATCCGCTATGCCTGCCTCAACGTCAGCTGGTACGATCCGCAGCGTAAAGAGATGCGGGTGAAGCAGGCTGGGCGGGGCGGAACGGGACGCGTCTTCCGCGACAAGAAACTGAAAGGAATCATCGTCCGCTACAGCGATTTGAACAGCGAGAGCAACAATCCGGCGGACATGGCGTTGCTCCGTAAGGCGGGGGAGCGCATCAACAAAGAGATCATCGAATTCGACGATGCGCAGAACCAGATGCGCAAGATCGGCACACCCTACCTGGTCGAGATTATGGATCACTTCGATCTGCTGCCGGTGCACAATTTCCGCTTCGGCTCGCATCCCGAGTCACCGAAGATCGATTCGACGGTGTGGAAGTCGACGTTCACCCAGGACGTGTTCGACGGCTGCTGGGTGGGCTGCACGCTGGCCTGCGCGCACGCCGTGGATCATTTCCATCTGCGCACGGGGCCTTACGCCGGCGAGGTGGTGATCGTGGACGGGCCGGAGTACGAGACCGTTGCCGGTTTGGGCTCCAACATCGGCGTTTTCGACCCGCTGGCGATCATCGAGATGAATTTCTACGCCGATACCTACGGCATCGACACGATCAGCCTGGCCGATTCGATTGCCTTCGCCATGGAGTGCTACGCCGCGGGAGTCCTCACCGAGGAACACACCGGCGGTCTGGCTCTGGAATGGGGGGACGCCGAAGCGGCGCTCGAGCTTATTCACCAGATGGCCAACGGCGAGGACTTCGGCGTCATCGTCGGACAGGGCGTACGTTATATGAAGAAGCATTTCGCTGAGAACTTTGGCGCCGAGCCTGACTATCTGCAGGACATCGGCATGGAGAACAAGGGCCTGGAATTCTCGGAGTACGTCACCAAGGAATCGCTGGCGCAGCAGGGCGGCTACGCCATGACGCTGAAGGGCGCCCAGCACGATGAGGCTTGGCTGATTTTCATGGACCAGATTCACAAGCTCTTCCCGACCTTCGAGGACAAGGCCGAAGCGCTGCACTACTTCCCCATGTGGCGCACCTGGTTCAGCCTGCACGGCCTGTGCAAGCTGCCCTGGAACGACATCACACCGGAGAACAACGCCGAGACGGACGAACCCGGCAAGGTCCCCGAACACGTCGAGAATTACACCTGGCTCTTCGAGGGACTCACCGGCACGCCGGTGACCGGGGAGGATCTCGTACGTCAATCCGAGCGGGTATACAACTTCCAGCGCATCTTCAACTTGCGGTTGGGATTCGGCACGCGCCGGCACGATTATCCACCCTACCGCGCCATGGGTCCGGTGACGGCGGAAGAGTATGAGTCGCGAGCCGAACGCTATGACGGACAGTTACAGGAAATGGGGATCGACATCGAGGGAATCCCGACCGAAGAGAAGATGGCCAAACTGCGTGCGCAACGAGAGGAGCGCTACGAACAGTTGATGGACGCCGTCTACGAGCGCCGAGGCTGGGACAAAGACGGCGTACCGACGTTGGGGACCGTCAAGAAACTGGGGATCGATTTCCCGGACGTGATGGATTTGATCGAGAAACACAAGTAGGATCTCGTGAGATGATCTGAAAAGACGCCCGATCCGGGCGTCTTTTTTTTGTATTAGCCATCCTGGCCCAGATCGAGATGTGGGGCGATGCGAGCGACGGTTTTCAGCATACGTACGTCTTTGTGGGCGTCCTTGGCCTGAGCACTCAACTCGCGCGCAAAACGGTCAACGGCGAGGATCACGACCTGCGTCTTGGTGAGACCATATTCCTTCACTAGGGCGTTGATCTGATCGTGGGCGAGCCGTGGCAGACGAGCGTTGAATTGGGAGGAGGTACTCCCGGCGTTTTGGGGAGTTTCTGACTCGGTCATCCTGCACTCCATGTTAACTGACGTATATAATAATTATATATTAAATATATACATGTGTCAAATTAATTGTAGACATCCTTGTTTGCTTGCCGAACGCAAATGGACGACCATTTGATCGTCCACTCGAAGACATTCCTCAATAGAATTCTATTGTCTGCCGATTTGTATTGCTACAAGACACAACTACTCATTGCGCTTCGCTTCCAGCGCCTGCATGATAGCCTGAGAGGCTTTCTTCAGTTCGGGTGCTAGATCGTAGAGCGCCGCGCCATCTCGATCGGCCTGGCGTACGAGAGGATCGTAGGGCAGGTAACCGATCACCGGTAGCCCGGGGCTGTTGTCTTCGATGAACTTTTCGTCTTCTTCACCCTGGACCTTGCTGCCCACGATGTAGAGATTCTTCAGCTTGATGTCCTCCGCCAGCGACTTGATCTGCGCCGCGGTGCCCAGGCTGCGTTTGGTGGGCTCGACCACGATCAGCATGGCGTCCACGGCGGATGCCGTGGCGCGGCCGAGGTGCTCGACCCCGGCGTACATGTCGAGCAGTATGACTTCCTTGCGCTGCAGGAGAATGTAGGTGGTCAGCGAGCGCAGGATGGCGCTCTCGGGGCAGATGCAGCCCGAGCCGCCCAGCTCGACGGCGCCCATTTCCAGCAAGCGGATGCCGCGGTGCAGCGCTGAGAAACGGTCGGGGATGTCGTCCACTCGTGGGTTGATCTTGAAAAAACCTCCCGTTGTGCCCGGTTTCGCGCCGGTGCGTTCGTAGATCAGATCGTCCATGCGGGCGACGGGCGTCAAGTCATCCAGCAATTCCTCTGGGAAGGCCAGCGCGTCGGCCAGGCAGGGCGCCGGGTCGGCGTCGATGGCCAGGACTTGAAACCCTTGTTCAGCGTAGGCGTAGGCCAGCAGCGAAGTGAGTGTGGTCTTGCCCACACCACCTTTTCCGGTGATGGCGATTTTCATTACGTTTCCTCGAATCGATCTATGATCTGAAGCGGTTTATTTTTTCCAACTTCTTTCGTAGGGATTCTATCCGCTCCTGGTTGAAGCTGGGGACGTTCCAGGACGGCGTCGCTGGCCGCCAGTTGGGAATTTCGCGGATGCGCGAGCGCAGTGCGCGCAATCGGTAGAAGCGTTTGTGATAACCGCGCAGCTTCGCCTCACGACGCAGCGTGCGGATCACGGCGGTAATGTCGAAACCTTCCTGGCAAGAAATGCTGTCGGTGAAGGCGTCGTCGCAGTTCCACAGGGATCGATTTTGCAGCGCAAGCGGATCGTCCCGTGCGGCGGCGCGCAGGATTTCTTCAAAACTGAGATCCATGCCGGGGGCTATCCAACTTTCGCAGTTGTGACAGTTGGAGCACTTACGTACGTCCTGACCGGTTTCGGCCAGGATGATGAACGGTAGCGGACCGCGCTCGCTGGTTTCGGATTGAAGCGGCGAAATGCGTTGGATGAAGTTGCTCAACTGCCAACGGTCGATCCACTGACCGAACGTCTCGCGAAGCGGCGACAGCTCACGGACACGCAGAGGGCGTTTTAAGCCGCGCAACCGAGTGGCAACGCCTGTTTTACGCGCTCTGGCCACCCGGACCATCCGGGTGTGGGCTCTGCGCAAGGAGCGTTCCGTCGTGCGTAAATAGTCTATAGCAACCCTCGTTCCTTCAACAACGGCCGCGCGTCGACCATGTTGAATTTCAGCGCCGCTTTCTCCGGCATGCCAAACGCCAGCGCCATGAGCTGCGTGAAGTACAGCGTCGGCATGGGTTCCAGATCTTCCATTTGTGCCTGCCGCCCGTCGATGTTGGCGTGGCACATCGGGCAGGCCACGGCCAGCAGATCGGCGCCCCGGATGCGGGCGTTGTCGATAATATTTGCGCTCATCTCAAGCACGATGTCTGTCGCCGTGAGCGACAGTGATGCGCCGCAGCAAGACACCTTGCGGTCCCAGTCGATCGGTTCTGCCCCCAGCGTCCGCATCAGGTGGTCCATCGCCATGGGGTATTCGGGCTCTTTCGAGCCGGTGATTTCGGGAGGACGCGTGAGCAAGCAGCCGTAATAACAGGCGATCTTAAGCCCCTCCAACGGCCTATTGATCCTCTCGGCTACGGCTTCCAGGCCGACGTTCTCGACGACGTAATCCAGCAGCGATGAGATCGCCAGACTGTCTTGATACTCGTATCCCATTTCCTGATCCATTTGTTCTTTCAATTCGGGGTCGAGGCGCACTTCTCTCGCCGCGGCCTTGAAGCGATTGAAGCACATGGCACAGGGCAGGGTGACTTCGTTGACACCTTCCATTTCGTACAGCGCCAGGCTTTCGAGCGGAAGCTGCACCGAAAGCTCGTGGTCCACGCGGTGGGCGGGTGATGATCCGCAGCAAATCCAGTTTTTTGGCTCCACAGGTTTGCGATCGAGCGCTTCCAATGTCGCCAGCGCCGATAGGTTGAACTCCTTGGCCAACGAATGCAGCGAACAGCCGGGATAATACCCGACTTCGTTGTCACTACGCTCTGGCGGCTTGGTTTTCGCCTTTGCCTTGCGTTTGCGGGTCACGGAAGGCAGGAAGTCGATCTTGCCGTGCTTGATCATCTCCAACCCCAAGCCAACGTCTTTGAAAGGCTGCTTGGTGCGCATGTTCATCTCGACGATCAGGCCCAGCTCGTAGGAGCGGCCCAGTATGTCGACATCGCGGAGAAATACTTTATTGAACAGCGCCACTTCGGGCACTTTGGGTTTGATGCCTTTGGCCATCGCCTCACCGACGATGAAGTCCATCACGCGGGCGATATCAATTCCCTGCGGGCAGCGTGTGGTGCAGGTCTGGCAGGAAGCGCACAGCCAGGGCGATTTACTCTCGAAGATCAGGTCTTCCATGCCCAACTGCGCGGCGCGCATGATCTGATTGGGCCCCATGTCGAAGTGTTCCATCAGGGGGCAGCCGGAGGTGCATTTCACGCAGTGATAGCAGAGAAACACGTTCTCGCCGGTGGCTTCGCGGATGCGTTCGGCCAGATCAGTGCTGAGTTTGGTCTCCATAGGCATCTCCCTACTTCGCCGGTTCCGGACGCGGCAATAGTCCAGCGCCCTCGACGATTGGCTTGACCGCCTCTTCCCATTCGATGGCCATAACGTGGACGCCGGCGACGCCTTTGATCTCGCGCATCTGCTGGATCTGTTCGATGGCGATTTTCATGCCCTCCGCGCGCCAAGCCTGCGCGCGGGCTTTCTTGTCCTCCTTGTCGATGCCCTTCGCGGCTTCGGTCATGCGGTCGACGTAGATATCGGGCACATCCAGACCCGGCACTTGGTCGCGCATGTAGCGCGCCATGCCGGGTGATTTCAACGGACCCAGACCGGCCAGGATATACACCTTCTCGTGCAGGCCGAGATCGCGCACCTTCTGCATGTATTCGGAGAAGCGTTCGACGTTGTAGATCAATTGCGTCTGGATGAAATCAACACCGGCGGCGACTTTCTTCCCCAGACGGTAGGGCCGGTATTCGAATGGGTCGCCGAAGGGATTGGCCGCCGCGCCGACGAAGAAGCGTGGTTCAATCCCTTTCATTTCATCTCCACATTCAAACTTTCCTTCATCTCGCATCTTTACCACCATCTGAATCAACGTCACCGAATCCAGATCGTGGACGTTCTTGGCGGTGGGATGGTTGCCGAAAGATTGGTGGTCACCGGTCAGGCAGAGCACGTTGCGCATGCCCAGTGCGTAGGCGCCCAGCAGGTCGGATTGGATCGCCAGGCGGTTGCGGTCTCGGCAGGTCATCTGGATGATCGGCTCGATGCCTTCCTGGACCAGGATCGTACCGGCGCCGATGGAGGACATACGCACGATGGCGGTCTGGTTGTCGGTGATGTTGGCCGCATCGACCATGCCCTTCAACAGGGCGGCTTTCTGTCGGATGACATCGCCGTCGGCGCCCTGCGGTGGGCCCAACTCTCCGGTGACGACGAATTCGCCGGCGCGAAGCAGGCGTTCCAGGCGAGAGCCGGATTTGTAGCCGTTGTTAGAAGTGTTTGTCATGGCTTCGCTCCTCTTCACCTACTCAGACTCTTCGGCAGCCAGACGCAGATCCTGGCGGGTGATTCTACGCGGACCGCCGTCGCGGCTGCTGGACCAATTCTTGGGCGCCTGCACTTCCGTCAGCAGGTGCAGGCGATCCTGATCTTTAAGTTTGTCGTAGATCAACTGCCAGGCGCAGGGGGTATCCGGGTTGATCTCGCAGACGCCGTTTTGCGAGCCGCCACAGGGTCCGTTGAGCAGCTGTTTGGCACAGCGGGCGATGGGGCAAATGCCGCCCGTCAAACCGAGGATGCACTCGCCGCAAGCAGCGCAGCGTTCCTCCCACACGCCCTGTTCCGTGGGCAGCCCCAGAAACGAGGTGTTCAACCCGGGAACGACGACGGCTTTTGGGAAGCGTTCGGCGAGCGCCTGCACGCCGATTCCGCATCCGATCGAAACCACCACGTCCGCCTGATCGATTTGTTCGCCGATGGGGTCGATGTACTCCCATTCGCACTGGCGCTGCACGGTGAGGTGCTCGACGGCCTTGGGCCCGCCGTCGAGTTTGGTCGACATGCGCAGGCTGCTGGCCAGGATGCCGGCTTCCTTCTCTCCGCCGGCAAAGCACACCGTCACGCAGGTGCCGCAGCCGACGACCAGCACGTCTTCGGCATCGGCGATCAAGGTTTTGATCTCCTCCAATGGTTTTTGTTCCGCGATGATCATACTTCACTCTCCCTGGATACCGGAGCCTCTATGCGCGCTTCCGGATCCTGTTACCGACAATATCAATTTTCGATTTTTCTCTCAGCGGCGAGCCGCAGCGGGCTCGGGCCTACGTTTTGGACCTGTTCGGCCATGCTTTTCACCGTTTCGGCGAACTGCTGGCCCATCGCCGATGAGAGATTGAACATCTCCATTCGCTCGGGTTCCAGACCGATCGACTCCAAAATTTGTTTGATCCGTTCCACCCTGCGTTTGGCGTTGGCATTACCTTCCAGGTAATGGCAATCACCGGGCAGTCAACCGGCGACCATCACGCCGTCGGCGCCGCGTTCAAAGGCATGCAGCACCTCGAGCGCATCCACACGCCCGGAACAGGGAATCTCGACGATCTTGGCCTGCGCTGGATACTGGATACGCAGGACACCGGCCAGATCTGCTGCAGCGTATGCGCAATGATGGCAGCAAAAGGCGACGATCTGCAGATCATTCCCGTTCTCGCTCATCTTTGCTCTCACCTTAACCCTTCCTGCGCTTGGATTTTCGTCTCGAATAGGGCGCCTACTTCACCTTCCAACTGATCGTGGCGAAAATGCAGCAGTTCGATGGCATAGGCGGGACATTCGGCGACGCAGGTACCGCAGCCCTGGCACACGGCGGGTTCGATGTAGGCCGCGCCCACGATGCCGCCGACGCCGGTAAAATCAATTTGCATCTGTGGAACGCTGTAGGGGCAGATGCGTACGCAAGTCAGACAGCCGACGCAGGCTTCGGGATCGACGCGTGCGACCGAGCCGCCCGCGTTCAACGTCTGGCGCGACAACACCGTCGCTGCGCGGGCCGCGGCGGCTTGGGCCTGAACGATGGTCTCGTCGAGCAGCTTGGGGTAATGGGCCGCGCCGGCGAGGAATACACCCTCGCTGGAGAAATCCACTGGCCGCAACTTGACGTGCGCCTCCATGAACCAACCGTCCAGATCGACGGGCACCTTCAATTTCGTGGCCAGTTCCTTGCTGTCTTCCGCCGGAACGAGCGGCGTGGAAAGCACCAGAAGGTCGGGCTCGAAGTTCAACGGTGTGCCGAGCACGGGATCGCGTACGTTCACCTGTAAAGCGCCGTTCGTTTTCGTCTCCACTTGCGGCTTGTTTGCCGGATCGTAGCGCACGAAGACCACGCCGCATTCGAGCGCCTGTTTGTAGAGGCGCTCCTTGAAACCGTACGTTCGCATGTCGCGGTGCAGCATGACGACGCGTGCGTCTGGATGCACGGCTTTCAACTGCAACGCCTGCTTCAACGCTGTGGTGCAGCAAGTGCGGGCACAGACATCCTCCGCAGGACCGACGCATTGGATCATGAGCACCTCGTCCGGCGGGGCTTTATCGAGCAGCTTCCAGGCCTCTTTCGACCTCTCGTCGAGCTTTACTCGTTTGCGGCTGAATTTGGCTAACAGCGTTTCGAACTGCAGCCCACTGACCACGCGCGGGCTTTCGGCGTAGCCGTATTCCTCACCGCGATACTCCCGGCCGCCCGTGGCGACGATCGTGGCTCCGTGCTTGATTTCCACTCGGCTGCCATCTTCGCCCTGCAGCGTCGTGGTGAAATCACCCATGAATCCTGAGGTGTGATGCACCCGGCTCGAAAGGTGAATCGTGATCTCAGGTTGCGCTTCAACTCGCTTGACCAACGCTCGCAAATATTTTTGGGTGTCGTGTGTTGCAGCGGAATCTTCGGTGTCGTGGTTGAAAAATACGCCGCGCAGGTTTCCGCCCAATTCTGTCTCTTTTTCGACCAGGTGGATGGGGAAACCCTGTTCGGCTAGGGTGAGTGCGGCGTTCATGCCCGCCGCACCGCCACCGATGACCAGCGCTTGCTGGCAAACAGGAACCGGCTGCGTGTGCAGTGGCTCGAGCACCGCTACGCGGGCGACGGCCATGCGAATTAAATCCTGCGCCTTTTCTGTGGCCGTCTCCGGCGCATCGGAATGGACCCACGAACAGTGGTTGCGGATGTTGGCCATCGCAAACAGATGCTCGTTCAACCCCGCCTGGCGGATCACGTCGCGGAAGAGCGGACCGTGAGTGCGAGGCGTACAGGAGGCCACCACGACGCGATTCAAATCGTGCTCCGCGATACAGGCCTGAATCTGCGCCGTGCTGTCCTGGGAGCAGGTGTACAGCAGGTGGTCGGCGTGCGTTACATGGGGTAGCTTCGCGGCGTAGTCGGTCACGGCCTCGATGTCCATATATCCGGCGATGTTCGTGCCACAGTGACAGACGAACACCCCGACGCGCGGCGATTCGCCCGCGATCGCCTTTTCGGGCGGATAGCTTGGCTCGCGCGTCAGCTGACCCCGGGCAGCGGTGAGTAACGCCGCCGCTCGTCCGGCCGCGCCGCTGGCGTCGACCACCGATTCGGGGATGTCCTTCGGTTCGCGGAACGGTCCTGCTGCGTAAATTCCCGGCCGGGAGGTTTCCACCGGGTTGAAGAGCGCCGTGTGGCAGAAACCGTAGTCGTCGAGTTCGATTCCCAGGCGCTGGCCGAGATCTTTAACGGATTGTGAGATTTCCATACCCACCGACAACACGACCAGGTCGTACTCCGCTTCCGTCATGTGCGTCGTGGGCAGCTTGGAGACGTTCTCAATTCCCATCCCGATGCCTTGTTCCTTGGCGTAGCGGATCGAGATGTTCTTGGAGTCAGGGACTTCCTTGAATTCAGACACACGGCAGCGGGTGTATTGGATGCCGTACTGTTCCCGGGCGCGCCGGTAATAGGCATCATAGCCCTTGCTGAAGGCACGCACGTCCATCATCAAGACGTCCACCTCGGCTTCGGGGTCGTGATCGCGCACCAGGACGGCTTCTTTCGTGGCGTACATGCAGCAAACGGCCGAACAGTAATCGTGGTTCTGGTCGCGCGAACCGACGCACTGCAGGAAGGCAATTTTCTTCGCCGGACGTCCGTCCGAGGGACGCACCACGTGTCCTGTGGTGGGTCCGGAGGCGGAGAGCAGGCGCTCGAGTTGCAGCGCCGTGATCACGTTCGGGTAGCGGCCCAAACCGTATTCCGCGGAAAGCTCGGCTTGATATGCCTGGTAGCCGGGAGCTAGAATGACGGCGCCGACGTTGATGTCCTCAAAGGTTTCGACCGCCTCGTGGTTGATGGCGTCCGTGCCGCAAGCGTAAACGCAGGCCAGGCACTCGGAGCAGTTCCCACACTGCAGGCAGCGCTTGGCTTCGGCGCGTGCCTGGCGCTCGGTCAACCCTAGCACGACCTCGCGAAAACTGGTGACGCGCTCCTCCATGGGAAGCAGTTTGGGTTCGCTGCGCGGCATAAGTTCGATCTCCCCTCGCTTGACGCGGCGTTCGATGTCCTCGCGGGTGATCTTAACCACCGGCGGTGCGGGTTTCTCCAATTCGTCGAGCGTACCCTGTAAATAATGGTGAATCGATTTCGCCACCCGGTGTCCCAGGGCAATGGCTTCGACGATGAAACTGGCGCCGGTCTTACGCCCGCCGACGACGAACAAACCGGGCGCGTTCTCACACGCCAGGGTTTCTTTGTCGGTACTCAACTCGTCGAAGGCCGGGTGGAGATAATTCAAATCCGACTGCTGGCCAACGGTGCCGATCACGGTGTCGACTTCGAGGCTGAATTCGCTACCGGCTTCGATCTTGGGCCGACGGCGGCCCTGCTTGTCCTGGGTCATGCCGCGACCGGTGTGAGCCAGTTCGACGCCGGTGACCTTGCCGTCCTCGGTGAGGATGCGCGTCAGCGTGGTGTGCTCGAACTGGCGGATACCTTCGGCTTCGACGGCGTCCATTTCCCACTGGTAGGCAGGCAGTTCGCCGCGCGGCCGGTCGTAAGCCAGGATGACTTCTTCGGCGCCCAGACGTCGGGCGACGGCGGCTGTATCGAGGGCCGTCACGCCGCCGCCGATCACGGCCACGCGCTCGCCGACGGTGACGGGTTCCCCCAGGTTGACCTTGCGCAAGAAGGTCGCTGCGGAAAGCACGCCTTCGGCGTCTTCGCCTTCCACACCCAGCGAATGATCGCGGGTGGAAATCCCCGTGGCCAGACAAACGGCGTCGTAGCCCTCCTTCAATAGTTTAGTGGGATCGGAAATCGGCGTGTCGGTTTTCAACACCACGCCCAGGGCGAGGATGTCATCGATGTCGTCCTGCAAGGCGCCTTTGGGTAGGCGGTGGGCGGGAATGCCCACGCGCATCATCCCGCCGGCAACGGGGAGCGCCTCGTACACAGTTACGCCGTAGCCCATTTTCACCAAATCATGGGCGGCGGTCAGTCCAGCCGGCCCGGCGCCGACGACTGCGACCCACTCGGGGCGCGTTCGCGGCACGGGTTCGACCTTCTCGCGGCCGTAAGCCAGGGCGTGATCCATCACGAAGCGTTTCAACGCCATGATGCTCACGGGTTCGTCCACCAATGCACGCGCGCAGTGTCCCTCGCAGGGGTGATGGCAGGTGCGTCCACACACGCTGGGGAAGGGATTGTCCTCCTTGATCACGCGGTAGGCTTCGCGGTAGCGTCCCTCTCCGATGAGGGCAATGTAACCCTCGGCGCGCTGATCGGCGGGACAGGCGTTGCGGCAGGGTGCGATGCCCAGTTTGTCGATGGCGTAGGCGTTGGGTACGGCCTGCGGATAGAGTTTGTAGGCCGCTTTACGCGGCGCCAGCCCTTCGTTGAACGCATCCGTCAGAACGACGGGGCAAACTTCGGCACAATCGCCGCAGCCGACACATTTATCGATGTCGATATAGCGCGGCTTGTGACGCACGGTGACCGTAAAGTCGCCAGCCTGCCCTTCGATTTTTTCAACTTCGCTGTCGACCATCAAGTCGATGTTGAGATGACGCCCGGTCTCGACCAGCCTGGGGCTGATGATGCACATGGCGCAGTCGTTGGTGGGGAAGGTCTTGTCCAGCTTGGCCATGTGCCCGCCGATGGCAGATTTCCTTTCCACCAGGTAGACGCGGAAGCCCTGCTCGGCAAGATCGAGGCTGGCCTGCATACCGGCGACTCCGCCGCCGACAACCATGACCGCACCGGTAACCTTGTCAGGCTTCATGCTTGCAGTGCCTCCTCGACTTGCTTGAGCAGCATCTTGGGCGGCACGGGTTTCTGCATGTACAACGTCACGGTCATGTCCTGGCCGGTCTCGAGTTCGTAACGCCTACGGCTGGCGTCTTCAACGACGGTGGTGAGGATGATGATCGGCAGGTCGACAAGCTTGGGTTCGCTGCGCAGCTCGCGAATGACGGCGAAACCGTCCATGTGCGGCATGAGCAGGTCCAGGATGAGCAGGTCAGGTTTCCGTTTGCGGACCAACTCCACGCAGGTCCGGCCGTCCGACGCGGAACTGACCTGATAGGGTTTCGATTCGAGGACCGTGGTTATCCCGGCGACGATATCCGGGTCGTCGTCGGCGACGATGATGTAGGGCAGCTCGACCACTGCGGTGACGTGCCGCAGGAGCTCGTCCGGCGGTGCCGGTTTCTCGATGTAGGCCTGCACGTCCATCGCCAGGCCTGTCTCCAGCTCGTAGCGGCGATAGGCCGCGTCTTCGATGACCGTGGTGAGGATGATCACGGGCAGGCCGGCGTACTTCGGATCGCCGCGTAGCTCGCGGATGACGGCGAAGCCATCCATGCGCGGCATCATCATGTCCAGGATCAATAAATCAGGTGGCTCCTCTTTAATGCGTTCCATGCAGGCGATGCCGTCGCCAGCGCTGGCCAGGCGATAATCGCGCGTCTCCAGAACGGCGATAATTCCCTCCACGATGTCCGGGTCGTCGTCTACGATCAATACGTACGGTTTATCACGCATATCTACCCCCCTCCCTCCTGGGAGACTGCGGGCTCGGTCGACCTGCGCTTTCCGGGAACAGGAAGAGTCCGAGGAATCGTGATGGTGAATTTGGTGCCGGATTTCCCTTCTTCGTAGGGGCTTTCGACCTCGATTGTACCTTCGTGTGCCTCGATAATTTTGTGTGCGATGGAAAGCCCCAAGCCGGCGCCCCTGAATTCGCCGACGTTGCTAGCGCGGAAGAAGTCGTCGAATATGTGTTCCTGTTCGTCCTCGGGGATGCCGATGCCTTCATCCATCACCTGGATCACCAAAGCATCGCGTTTATCGTGCGCGCTGAGGGTCACGGTGCTGCCTTCGGGTGAGAACTTGACGGCGTTGGCCAGCAGATTGGCGATGACTTGCCGCAGCCGACGCCGGGCGGCGACGATGGAACGAAATTCGGTCGGTCCGATGACCTTGAGCTGCACATTGTTCTGCGACGCCGCCAGACGCACTTCCTCGATCGCTTCGGCACCGAGTTCGGCTGGGTCGAGATCCTCGAAGTCTGCACGAATCTGATCGGGCTGCATGCGGGCAAAGTCGAGGATGTCGCTAATCAGGTTGCGCAGATCGGCGATGCGCAGCGTGCTGCGCTCGATCAAACGGGTTTGCTTAGGGCTCAGTTCACCAGCGTAGCCGCCGGAGAGTATTTGGAGATAATTTTCGACCGCTGCGAGCGGACGTTTCAGTTCGTGCGAAACAATGGAGAGGAAATAGGTGAGCATCGACGTGGCGTTGGTCATGCGTCCCCGGATGATGGACGCCGTACGTTGACTAACGGCGTGGCCGATGTCCGGGTGACCGTTCATGTAGGCCCGCAAGTCATCGCCGGAAAGCGCCAGTAGTTTGACGTCTTCGATACAAACGCCGGAGGAGGTGTAGATGTACGGTGGGACCAGACTGGACCAACCGACGGCGTTTCCGGGGCCGGCGACGTTGAACGTTGCGCGGCGCGGTGTGCCCGTACTGCCCAGCTGCACGAGCATCTCGAGCGAGATTTTACCCTCGAGCAGCAGGTAGAGTTTATCCGCCGTGGCACCTTCCTTGAAAAGGACTGTTCCTTCGGGATGCGTTTCCTGCTTGGCCAGGCGCGCGATTTCCTTTAAAGCTTCCTCGGGAAGCTCTGCGAAAACATCGAAACGCTTGAGGGAATCAACCTTCGCCATTCTCTTTCGCTATCTCGACGGCAGGCACTTTGCCGTCGGATCGTTTCGCGCCGTCAACGCGCAGCGGATTGGGCCCCAATCGTTGAATCTCGGCCGTGATTTCAGCGGCGGCAAAGGAAAATTCGCCGGCCATGGCTGCCGAAAGGTTGATCATCTGCAGCCGCTGGCTCTCGAGGCCGATCTCTTCCAACAACCGTCGAGCAAATTCCACTCGTCGTCTCGCGTTCGTATTACCTTCCAGGTAATGACAATCGCCGGGCAGTCAACCTGCAACCATCACGCCGTCGGCGCCGTCTTCGAATGCGTGCAGCATGTGTTCGATGTCGACGCGCCCCGTACATTGGACCTCGATGATCTTGATCGACGAGGGGTACTGGATTCGCAGGCTGCCAGCGAGGTCGGCGGCGTTGTACGCGCAGTGACTGCAGCAAAATGCGACGACTTGTGGTTCGAATTCGGCCATGTTCCCTTCCTGATCCCGTCTGTAGCTACGTTAATCTTTTTCTAAAATCGCTTTTTAATCAAGCGGCAGTTTATCGTCCTGAACGGAGCCGAAGGATAACGAAGATTATTTATACTCGCTCCTTGACCTTGTCTCCGAATTTCTCCGACAGCAAGGCATCCAATTTGACCGTGATCTGGTCGTCGCGCTGGCTGACGACGCTGATGGCCTTGGCGGGACACTCGGAGGCGCACGAGCCGCAGCCGTGGCAAACGGTGGGTTCGATGTACGCCGCGCCGCTGATCTCGCCCACGCCGGTTCTGTCCGGAATTACCCGCGGCACTCCGTAGGGACAAACCCGCACGCATGTCAGACAGCCGACGCATTTCGTCGGGTCCACCTGAGCGACGACGCCGCCGGCGGTCAGCGTGGGGCGTGAGAGGATGCGCGCCGCGCGTGAGGCGGCTGCCTGCGCCTGCACGATGCTCTCGTCGACGAACTTGGGGTAGTGCGCCATCCCGGCCATGAAATAACCGTCGGAGGCGAAGTCCACCGGGCGCAGTTTGATGTGCGCTTCCAGGAAGAACCCATCTTGATCGAGCGAAACCTTGAATTTCGAGGCCAGCTCGCGGGATCCCTCGGCCGGAACGGCCGGCATGCTCAGCATGAGCAAGTCCGGGCGTAAGGTCAGCGTCTTTCCCAGGACGTGATCGCGGATGTCGATTTCCAAATCCTGGCCATCGTTGCGAACCACGGGCTTATGTTCGCCGTCGTAGCGCACGAAGCGCACGCCGGCTTCACGTGCCTCGGTGTAGAGCGACTCCTTGAAGCCGTAGGTGCGGATGTCTTTGTAGAGCACGGTGATGCGGGCGTCGGGCTTGAGACGCTTGAGCGCCATGGCTTGTTTCAGCGCCGTGGTGCAGCACAGGCGGGCACAGAAGCGCTCAGCCGGGCCGACGCACAAGATCATCGTCACTTCGTCGGGGAGTTGTTGTCCGATCGCATTCCAGGCTTCGGCAGCGCGGCCTTCGAGGTCGATTTGCGAACCGTGTGCGTTGGCGAGCAGCGCTTCCAATTCCAATCCGGTGACCACGCGGGGATTGTTCTCGTATTCGTACTCCGGCCCGTGATACTCTTGTGCACCGGTGGCGACGATGGTCACGCCGTGGGCGACTTCTTTCTCGCTCTTGCCGTTACGCAGCGTGGTGGTGAATTTGCCCATAAAGCCGCTGGTGCTGACGACGTCGTGATTGAGATGGCATGTGATCCTGGGCTCAGCTTCGACATCGGCGATCAGATTTTCCAGCAGTTCACGCGGCTCATCGCCGGAGACCAGGTAATGCACTTTGTTTAAATTACCGCCCAGATGGCCTTCGCGCTCTACCAGGTGCACGTCGAAGTCGTTTTCGGCCAGCGATAGCGCGGCGGTCATGCCCGAGACGCCGCCGCCAACCACCAGGGCGCTGTGTTCGATCTCGACCTTGCTGGTGTGGATCGGTTCCAATGTCGAGACACGGCCTACGGCCATGCGCACCAGGTCACGCGCCTTGTGAGTGGCGGCTTTCTTGTCGTGGGAGTGCACCCAGGAACACTGGTTGCGGATGTTGGCCATGTCGAACAATGCGGGATTGAGACCGCCGGCGCGGATGCAGTCTTGAAAGAGCGGTGCATGGGTGTGCGGCGTGCAGGAAGCCACCACGACGCGGTTGAGATTCTCTTCCTTCACCGTCTCGGTGATGTGGGCCACGGTGTCCTGTGAGCAGGTATACAAATTGTCTTCGGCGTGGACAACGCCGGGCAGCGTTTTGGCATACTCGGCTACGCTGGGTACGTCGAGGTAGCCGCCGATATTCGAACCGCAATGGCAGACGAATACACCCACGCGCGGCTCTTCACCCATCACGTCACGCTCGGGGGGATATTCGGGGGACGTGGTGAGCGAGTGGCGCGCCGGAGCGAGCAGTCCGGCCGCCATTGCGGCGGCGCCGCTGGCGTCGACCACCGATTCAGGAATGTCCTTCGGTTCGCGGAAAGGGCCGACGGCGTAGATTCCTGGCCGTGTGGTCTCGAGTGGATTGAACAAGGCCGTGTGGCAGAATCCGTATTCGTCCAGCTGGACGCCGAGGTCCCTACCCAGGGCTTTCACGCTTTCGGAAATTTCCATACCGACGGATAGCACCACCAGGTCGAAGCGTTCTTCGGCAAGCAACGATCCGGGCGTCGGTGAGCCGGATGCAGATTTACCATTCCCGTTTGCCGACGGCTGCTGTACGTAACGCAGCACGATGTCCTGGTTGTTTGCGTCTTCCTTGAATTCCGAGATCCGGCAGCGGGTGTATTCGATGTCGTACTGCTGCTTGGCGCGGCGGTAATAGCTCTCGTAGCCCTTGCTGAAGGCGCGCATGTCCATCATGAACACGTGCACCTCGGCTTCGGAATCGTGCTCCTTGATCATGATCGCTTCTTTGGCGGCGTACATGCAGCATACGGAGGAGCAGTAATTGTGACTCTTGTCTCGCGATCCGACGCACTGCAGGAAAGCGACCTTTTTCGCGGGCGTTCCATCGGAGGGGCGATTGACGTGGCCTTCCGTGGGTCCGGAGGCGGATAACAGGCGCTCGAGCTGCAAGGCGGTGATCACATTGGGATACCGTCCCAATCCGTATTCAGCCGAGAGTTCGGCGTTGTAGATTTCATAGCCCGGGGCCAGAATCACGGCGCCCACACGCAGCTCCTCGATCTTTTCCACATCGTTGTGGTTGATGGCATCACGGCCACAGACGTATACGCAGGAGAGGCATTCGGAGCACTGTGCGCAGGCCAGGCAGCGAGCTGCTTCGGCTTGTGCCGATTCGTCGCTGTACCCACCCTCCACTTCGGCGAAGCAGCTCGTGCGCTGTTCGACGGGGAGTTCGGGCATCGGGATCCGGCCTGTGGGTTGGATCTCACCGGAGCGTACACGCGCCTGTAGTTCGGCGCGACTGAATTTCACCACCGGCAATTCAGGCTTGGGATCTGGTTCGAGTTCCTCACCGCGCAAATAACGGTGGATGCTTTCGGCCGCTTGATGGCCGGAAGCCACGGCTTCGATCACAAACGCTGTACCGGAGACGCTGTCACCGGCGGCGAAAACGCCCGGTCGTGTTGCGGCCATGGTATTGGGGTTGATGGCAATCGTGCGTTTGGTAGTGACGCCCACACCAGCATCATCGGGGATGAAGGCCAGGCCGGCACGCTGACCGACGGAGAAAATGATGGTATCCGCTTCGATCACGTGTTTGGAATCGGGTACGGTTTCGACGGATAAGCGACCCTCGTGGTCGAACTCGAAGTGGGCCACCCGCTCGCATTCCACTCCGGCCGCGTGCCCGCTGCCGTCGTCAACAATGCGGAGGAATGTGCGGTCGGCATGAATGACGACGCCTTCTTCCTCGGCGGCATCGGCTTCCCAGGCATGGCCGGGTAAATGATCGCGCGGCTCGAGACAGGCCATATGCACTTCGGCGCCCATGCGTACTGCGGTGCGTGCGCAGTCGATGGCCACGTTGCCGCCCCCGAGTACGAGAACGCGATCGCCGATCGCTGGCGGGTTGTCCAGGCGGACGTCGCGAAGGAAGCGGGTGTTGATCAGAACGCCATCGAGGTCGGCGCCGGGGATCGGCAGACGGATCCCCTCATGGGCGCCGACCGCGATGAGTACCGCTTCAAAATCCTGATCGAACAAGTTATCCAGATCCTCGACTCTAGTGTTGAGGCGCAGGTCGATTCCGAGATCGAGAATGTTGGCGATCTCGCGCTCGATGATCTCTGTGGGCAAGCGGTACTCGGGAACGCCGACGCGCAGCATGCCGCCGGCGACGGGCAGCGCTTCGAAAACCGTGACCGGATAGCCCAACAGGGCCAGGTCCTGCGCGGCAGTCAGACCGCAGGGACCCGCGCCGATCACTGCGATTCTGGATTTCCGGGTAATTTCGACCGCCTCACGCGCCTGGCGCGGTTTCTCGTAGACCTTGTCGGTGACGAAGCGTTTCAGTGCGCGAATATTGATCGGTTCGTCGACCAGGCCGCGGTTGCAGGCATCCTCGCAACGATGGTTACAGATGCGGCCACAGATTCCGGGAAAGGGGTTGTCCTCCTTGATCACGCGCAGGGCATCTTCATAACGGCCTTCGCGAATCAGGGCAATATAACCCTGGGCACGCTGGCCTGCGGGGCAAGCATCGCGACAGGGAGAGACACCCAGTTTGGAGATGGCGTATGCGTTGGGCACGCCTTGGGGGTAGAGTTTGTGGGCCGCGCGACGCGGCGCGAGGGCTTCGTTGAAGGGATCGGGCAGCACGACCGGGCAGACTTCGGTGCAATCACCGCAGCCGACACACTTCAAGGGATCGATGTAGCGCGGTTTGTGACGCAGGGTGACCGTGAAATCGCCGGGCTGGCCATCGACCTTGAGCACGTCAGTGTCGACGCGCAGATCGATGTTGAGGTGGCGGCCGGTGTCGACGAGTTTCGGGCTGATGGTGCACATGGCGCAATCGTTGGTGGGGAATGTTTTATCGAGTTGTGCCATGTGTCCGCCGATGGCGGACTTCGTCTCTACCAGGTGGACCTTATAGCCCTGGTCGGCCAGATCGAGGCTGGCCTGCATGCCGGCGATGCCACCGCCGACGACCAAGACCGCTCCGATGGGAGCGGACGGGTCGTTCTGGGCCCGATCGAGGGGGTCTGCCTGCGCCCTTTGCTTTGATGACAAGGGCCCCTCCCGTGGGCTGGGAGCGCCAAATTTTCTTACGCTCCACGACGAGATTCGGTATGGGATAATGATAGAAGTACGGCGGAATGTGGGGCAGTGCAGGATGTCACCTGCAGAGTGGACAAACTTCGTCCGATTTTGAATATTTGTATTTTGATTTTTTGGATGAGCGAATCGTGTTGCTGTGTATGGGTTTCAAATGCATGCCGATACTTGTTCAGAAAATCATCATTTTGTGGAGCGTATCTCCTTCAAATTGGATTATTACTTGGAAGTAGGATAGGGATTTGCTGTAGAGGTTGGAGGGGAACAGTTACATAACCATAAAGCGGCGACTACTGACGATCCGAAATTCTGAGCTGAGGTTAATCGATTCAGGAAAATGTCAGCAACGAAGCGCCATCGACGGCGCTCACAGGGAAGATTGGGGCTTCGATTCCCGTACTGTCCTTGTAGGCTTTGAAAACGTGCTCTTCGAAAGACTGCAAGTGTCCCTGGGCCACCAAGGCAACCATGCAGCCGCCAAAACCGGCGCCAGTGCCGCGTGTGCCCAGCGCTCCCGGCGCGGACATGATGGCCTCCTTCATGGCGATCATCTCACTCGAGACGATTTCGTATAGGTCGCGTGCGCCGCGGAACGATTCCAGCATCATCTTTCCGGCTTGTTCGTGTTCACCTGTCGTCACGTCATCCGCAATGGCCAGCACGCGTTGGTTCTCCTCGATCACGAAACAGCAGCGGTTGTAGACCACAGGTTCCATGTCCGTTCTATGCGCATTGAGTAACTCCAGTTTGACGTCGCGTAGGGATTGGACGCCGGGATCGAAACCGGACAGGATCTGAACACCGCGTTCGCACTGCGAGCGCCGTTCCTGGTAGGCTGAGCCGGCCAGGGTGCGCTCGGCACGCGTGTCGCACACCATGATGTGCATTCCGGGTGCGATGGGTTTGATTTGGCTGGTGATGGATCGGCAGTCGAGCAGCAGCAGGCTGTCTTTCTTTCCCATCGCGGAAGCGTACTGGTCCATGATGCCGCAGTTCACACCCACGAACTCATTTTCGGCTCGCTGGCAGAGCAAGGCGCGCTCGAGGGGCTCGATTCTCCAGTCGGACAGGGCTTCGAACAACACAGCCGTGGCGACTTCGAGTGCGGCGGAAGAACTCAACCCGCTGCCGAAGGGGATGGTGCTGTGGATCAAGCCGTCGAATCCGGAGAGCCGATAGCCTTCTTGTTGAAGTATGTGCGCCACGCCGCACACGTAATTGCTCCATGGAGTTACGGTGTCGCGCTCGATGGACGACAATTCGAACTCCGAACGTCCCGGCGCGTTGAGGGAAGTGATGCGTACGACATCGTCTTCGCGCGGCGCGGCAGCGATCCAGGTGTCTCGGTCGATGGCTTGAATGAGAACGAAACCGAGGTTGTAGTCCGTGTGGGTGCCGATCAAATCCACACGACCTGGGGCACGAACCCACGTTTGCGGCTTGGAATTATATACTTTTTTGAATTCGGATTCGATGAGAGCCTTACGCCCCATTCGTTGCATGAAATCACCATTACTCGGTCGACGATCGGTATAAGTGAAGCAGGCTGGTGTTTCGTCGGCGTGTTAGATTTTTTACGTAGGACTCTTCCGGACAATCAGACGGGGTTTGATCCACGCAATATCTGACTCCATGGTTCCAACTTCGCCTCGGGCTTTCATTCAAGACATGCGATGCTGTTTGCGTCGACACCCCGGCCGAAAGAGCAATGTATTTAATGGTGAGGTTGGTCTTGGGATTCATTTAAAATTCATTCCGTTACCGGTAACGGAATTGTATTGCACCAAGCATGCCTCAGGTTTTCTGTTAAAATCAAGTGATCTTCGTACTTTTACTGGGGCGTTCCACCCGATTCTGGGCGTTTCAAGAGGCATGGCATGGATGTGATCCGCTAGTAATGTTCGTAGAAGGGCAGGGATGGCCGCGATGTCGCCAATCCGTGAACGACCGCATCGGAGATTGAATTGTCTTACGGGAGAATGGGTGCTCGTGTCCCCCCAACGCGCCACACGTCCGTGGCAGGGGAAAGTAGAAACGCGACGCAAGGAAATCCGTCCCACTCACGATCCGCAATGCTACCTCTGCCCCGGCAATACGCGTGCCGGGGGCGTGCAAAATCCATCGTACAGCGGCACCTTCGTCTTTACCAACGATTTTCCTGCCCTACTGCCCGAATCTTCACAGAACCACAGGCAGGAACAGGGGCTGCTCCAGGCGGCGGGCGTGAAGGGGACTTGCAGGGTGGTCTGTTTTTCCCCGCGCCACGATCTCACCTTGGCCGAAATGGATGTAGATGACATTCGCAGCGTCATCGATTGCTGGGTGGAACAAACTTCGGAGTTGGGACAGACGTACCGCTGGGTTCAGGTCTTCGAAAACAAAGGCGAGATCATGGGTTGCTCGAATCCTCATCCGCACGGTCAGATTTGGGCGTTGGACGCACTTCCCAATGAAGCCCTGAAAGAGGATCGCAGCCAGAGGAATTACCTGGAACGGGAAGACGATGTACTGCTCCTGGATTATCTGGCGCAGGAACTCGAGAGTGGTGAGCGAATTGTGATCGAAAATGAAAGCTGGGTCGTTCTGGTGCCGTATTGGGCTGTATGGCCCTTCGAAACACTGGTTGTACCGCGCCGTCATGTGCTGCGACTGCCGGATTTGGTGGAGAAACAGAGGGATCTTCTCGCTCGGATATTGAAAGGTTTGCTCCTGCGTTACGACGCGCTGTTTGATGTGTCTTTTCCGTATTCGATGGGATGGCACGCTGCTCCGTTCACGAGAGATTCAAACGATCATTGGCAGTTGCACGCACACTATTACCCGCCGCTGCTGCGGTCGGCGAGCGTGAAAAAATTCATGGTGGGATTTGAGATGCTGGCCGAAGCGCAACGCGATCTGACGGCGGAAACTGCTGCGGAGCGTCTGCGAACGCTGAAAATAGCCACTTGATGCGCGCAATAAAACCATCGAGCGATGATGTCGTTGGAACTCCGTATGAAACTCGTATGAGTGAGTTATGATCGCCCAATGGTCCAGAACCAAGAGGAATTATCGAAGGGGGTTCACCTAAGCTCGTACTTGCTGGGAAGGGAAAGGCTTCTTCTTGAGTGGATTGGGACCAAGCTCGCGAATACGATCGGTCATATCCTGGGCGATCTCAGCGAAGGTAGCTCCCATACCGCCGGAAACGAAGTACATTTCCAGTCGTTCCGGTTCGATGCCTATGTTTTCCAACAACTTCTTTGCACGTCGCACTCTGGCGTATCCACGCTCGTTGCCACGTTCATGGTGACAGTTCCCCATGCTGCAGGCAACGATGTAGACGCCATCCGCACCTTCTTCAAAAGCGTTGAGAAGATATTGTATGTCGGTCTTGCCCGTGCAGGGCAGGCGGATGATCTTGATGTTGGCGGGGTATTCGATTCGCAGAGCGCCGGCAGTATCGGCGGCCATATAGGCGCAGTAGATGCAGGAGAAAACGGTGATTTCGGGCGAGAAATCATCAGCAGCAGTCATTTGATACCCCTGGGGTGGAGTGAAAGTGCGTTTTGCGGGCATACCGTCACGCAGCTTCCGCATCCGGTACACGCCCAGGTGTCGACCAGCAGTTCATTCTCGGCGCGCACCCAAATCAACGCCGTGTAGCTGCATGCAGGCAGGCATTTGCGACATCCGTCGCAGAGCGTTTCATCCAGCTCGATGTAGTATTGCTGTTTGACTTGAGTGTCTGTACCCTTCATCTCTCTATCTCGATGTTTATACCTTAAAGTCGGAAGGATTGGGTGAGCGTGGGGTTGGAATCCACGATGGTTACATTTAATCCTACTCCTCGCGTCTCAAGGATCGGGATTTTGTTTCGCTTTCCACGGGCAGGCTGGGCGCCCACTGTCCGAGGCCGGTATTGATTTGCTCATCGCGATATTGTGTGAGTTGAATGGCGCGGGCCGGACATTCGGCCGTGCAAGTGCCGCAGCCCTGGCAGCGAGCCGGATCGATCCAGGCCGCTCCGCCGAGTTGTCCTACACCGCATTGATCGTATCGCATTTCAGGGATGCCGAATGGGCAGGTGCGAACGCAGGTGAGGCAGCCGGTGCAACGTTGTGGATCGATCTCTGCCACAACGCCGCCTAATTGGATGCTGGGGCGACTCAAAATGGTCAGCGCTCTTCCGACACATGCCATGGCATGAGTGATGGTCTCCTCGATGAATTTGGGATAATGTGCCATGCCGGCCAGGAAGATACCGTCGTCGTAAAATTCCATCGGCCGCATCTTCAAATGACTCTCGAGGAAGAACCCTTCGCTTGATCTGGGAACGCCCAAAACCTTCGCCAACTTACTGGTACCTGGCGATGGTTGGATCGACATACTCAATGCAATCATGTCGGGCTCGAACACCAGTGTTTTTCCGAAGATATGTTCGTCCACCTGGACGACGGCTTTCGTGCCTGTGTCGCTCTTTTCGAGTCGAACTCGAGGCGGGTCGCCATCGGTATAGCGCACGAAAAGCACACCTCTTCTGCGCACATCCAGGTAGTATTTTTCACGGAATCCGTAGGTGATGATGTTCTTATAGAGGATGATTACCTGGCAATCCGGGTTGAGCATCTTCAAACGCGAGGCGTTTTTAATCGTATTGGTGCAGCATATCCGTGAGCAATATTCTTCCTCACCCTCTGGCTGCACGCACTGGATCAGAATCACGGACTTCAAATGCGTTACGCGCTCGGGTTGGTGAGCGAGGATTTCCTCCAATTCGGACATGCGAAGGATACTCGGATGTTTTCCAAGCAGGTAGCGGTCCGCGTTGGCTTCCTGGCCCCCGGTTGCTACGATAACGGCTGCGTGCCGAATTTCTGTCTCTTGAAAAGTGCCATCTCCATTTTCTGTACGAATTCGCGCTCGAAAATCGCCAACACTTCCAGTGTGATGAACAACTTGGCTGTGCAGGTGGAGGGTAATGCGTTGGTGACTCAGGATGCGGTTAACCTGATCTCGCAGAAGACGTTGGGGATTGGCGTTCTCGGCGACGAAGTAGATGTGATGCAGATTTCCGCCCAACTCACCACTTTTCTCCACTAAGTGTACTTCGAAGCCTGCGTCAGCAATGCCCAGCGCGGATGTCATCCCTGCCACACCTCCGCCAATCACTAGAGCGGAACGGTTGGGTTGACGCTGAAATTTGTGAACAGCGTCTGCTTGAAGCACGCGCTCGACACCAATACGGAGCATTTCGCATGCCTTGTGCGTGGCACCTTGAGGATCGCTTCCATGCACCCAGGAGCAATGCTCGCGCAAGTTAACGATTTCGATCCAGTAGGGATTGAGTCCAACTTCTGATGCCAGTCGCTGGAAAAGCGGTTCAAGTACTCGGTGACTGCAGGCTGCGACTACGATGCGGTTGGCACCGCCTTCGGTCACCAAACGTTGTAGCTGTGTTTGCCCGTCTTCATGACAGACAAGGGGATGGATCTCGACTTGACTCACCGCCGGCAATGCGTTGGCGAAGTCGGCGACTTTGTCCAAGTCTATGACTTGCGATATTTCACCGGCGCATCCGCATAGCAGGACTCCAACCTTCGAGCCGATGTTATCTACTTCCGTCTCCTGGATGGGATCGTGCGCTGTCAGAAAGGGTTGTGCTCGACTGAAGGTGTTTTCCCCGAGATGGCCGTGCATGATGCGCATCGCTTCGGCCGCCGCACCGGATGCGTCCAGAATGGTTTCCGCAATTTCCTTTGGGGAGGCGAAAGCGCCGCAGACGAAGACGCCCGGACGGGAGGTGGCTAAGGGGGAAAATTTATCTGTTTCGCAGAAGCCATACTCATTGGTGGCGATCCCCAGCTTATTGACGATATCGATGGATCCCTTTGGCGGGCGGATTCCTACGGCAAGGACGATCAGATCGAAGCGCGATTCTTGCACTTTGCCCTGGCCGGGTGCAGATTCACCGTGCATGCGGCCGGCGGGGTAGCGCAGGATGACTTCCCCTGTCACTGGGTCTTCGTCGATAGAAGAGATGCGGCAGCGTGTATAGCGGATACCGAAATCATCTCGGGCTTGACGGTAGTAGTGATTGTATTCCTTATTGAAGGCACGCTCATCCATTGTAAAAATATGACACTTGATGCTGGGATCGCGTTGTTTGGCCAACATGGCTTCTTTTGTGGCGTACATACAGCAGATGGAGGAGCAGTATGGATTTACTTGATCGCGTGAGCCGATGCATTGCAGCCAGGCGATGCGCTTTGGGATCTTCCCATCCGATAAGCGCTTAACGATACCCTCCGTCGGACCTGAACGGGAAGCCAGGCGCTCGTATTGCATCGAAGTGATCACATTCGGGATCCGGCCGTAGCCTAATTCTGGCATCGAGGACGGATCAAAGGGTTGGAATCCCATCGCCAGGATGACTGCACCGACACGAATTTCGTGGTTTCTCGGTTGAGCATCGAGGTCGATCGCCTGTGTAGGACAGACGGCCAGGCATTTTCGGCAATCGTCGCAGTGGTCGCCTTTCGCTAATATATAGTATGCATTCGGTATCGAGCGCGGTGCTGATTTATCAATGGTTTTACGAGTGCTCAACCCAAGTTGAAATCCACTGGGACGGACCTGAGGGCATACATCGGCACATCGGCCGCAATTAATGCATAGGTTTGGATCGACGATTTTCGCTCGCTCACGTAGTATCACGATAAAGTCGCCAGCCTGTCCATCGCAGCTGATCAGGTCGGTCGAAGTGAGGACGGTGATGTTGGGGTGTTTGTTTTGATCCAGTAGGGCCGGGGTGATCGAAGGCCGCGTACATCCGAATCCGTGGTCGGAGGTGCCTCGGCATAGTACACAGTCGTGTGTGGGGAACATGAAGCCGAGTTGAGCGACGCGCCCACCCAGTGAGGGGGAGTTTTCGAGTAAGTACGTGTGTATTCCGGCTTCAGCCAGATCGATGGCGGCGCGCATACCACCAACGCCGCCTCCGATCACGAGGACGTTTTCAGCCTTCTCTCTTCCGTTACGGGGGAATTGACGACGATCTCCTGGCACCTTGTATACCTTCACTAGCAACAACCCAAATGTCGCGGCAGGCGTCAGGCAGGTGGGATAATTGGCCTAACCCTGTCCAATATGGTAGGCCTTGGAGATGAATGTGGATAGTGAAATAAGTCACAAGTATATGGGGAGGTTCTTCAAATCATCGGAACCGCACCTTGCTGCCTTGAAAATACCAAAGTAGGTGCAGAAATTATGGGCCGGATTTCGTTGACTAGAGAGGGTTTACGTGGGATTGGGTTCTCTGACTTTCGTCGTAACTTGCTTTAACCGGCGAGCCAGCAGCAGCGAGGGAAGGTAATTGTTGCAGGATTTGAGCGAGCGGCTGAGAAGACTCATCGCCGCGTTGAGATTATTGCCATACAAATGTCCCAAACTGCGGTTGCGCAGCAGCGCAGGATGTTCGGGATACGGACCCGAAAACTGGACGTAGATTTCATCTGCTTCCTTGAATTTCCCCTTGCGGGCGAGTGCATTGGCTTTGGCCAACGCCTGTAGAGACTTATCCCTGCCGGTGAAGGCTTTCAGCCACATATAGATAGCTGAGGGAACGCCGAAGATGAAGAGTAAATTCCTTAATAATGCGCCTCTCGCGATCCGCAACGCGCAATTATCACAAACATGGAAGCGGCGGACGGAATAGCTGTTAGTGACGAGTAAAAAGTAAAAATGGAAGAGGGTGTATCCACGAACCCGATCGAACATGCCGCACTCATCGCAAATGCGGTATGCGTCGCCCGGAGTGACGATTTCTCCGCTGTACTTGATGATGGATTCGCAGTAGCGACAATACACGTAGCTCGTGCGCTTGTAGTCCGAGAGGTCGATCGTCGCCTGGCAGTTTGAGCATACAACGCTGTGGAAGCGTTCAGCTTTGCCCGCTTCGATCAGGTTTTCTCGGTGCTGCTCGGTTTGAAGCGCGGAAGCGGCGCGTTCGATGTGGTTCTCTAACTCCGTTGCATTGACTTGCGACACGTCCAGAACCAGGACGTTTTCTTCCTGAAGCGATGTGCGAGTCTTATCCCCCAAAGATGCATTTGCTGCAAGGGTCAACACAAGGTGTTGATCTCTGCAGGTGCTGTCTAGAACGTCGGCGTACTCGATCGTTTCATTATTGAGGATCAGCGCCTGATCTGTGGCGGTGGCTTTCCTCGCGAGCAACCCGACCGGGTTCTCGTTGCGCACGAAGCGGAATTTGAACTTCAATTCCTTCGCTGTCGGCATGCTGTCTACTCCTCATACGAAGCTCGAACACCGGGCGCATTTTCTCGCCATCAAGGATGAATCATTCGAGGGCAGTGGGCGACACAATTTTGACCTTCAATTCGAATTTGTACAAGCCGTTGAAAATCGCCAACATTGTAGCATGGGGATCGTTGCTCACAGATTGGGAAAAAGGCGGTCCTTAATTCATTCGAGCGCGCCGGTATCGGATTTCGGCGGAGGTGGAAGAATGGCACGATTTCTCCTTTTCGCAGCAAATCTGAGATATGATTATGTCTTGATCCAAAGCCAAGGTGAATGTTGCCATTATTTCGGCATGCTCGAAATACGTCCCGGTGGAAAGAAACCAAAGCACGTCTCTGGGACAGGTGGGCTCGGTTGAAGACCCTTGCAGCGATAGGCGTATGCGTATCGATGTGTAAGATGTCCTGGATGCTTTGAAGACACTCGTGACAGGAACTTGAGATGAAGATCAATCGTGACACAAAACTCCCGCAGATCAGGTTCGAAGTCGTTATTCTATGCCTGGCGACATTGATTCAGATCTACTTGGTCGCGCGATCTTTCGTTCTGCCTTCGATCGGATTGATACGCGACACGCATAACCTGACGGCGCAAGACCGCAGTGCGGTGATTGCCTTTGGTGATCGCTATTCTGAGTATTTTGCGTGGATCCGGGAGAACACCCCGGAGAACGCGGTGCTGCTGATTCCTCCTGCGGATCTCGATGAAATTTTGGGACACGTTGGTTTAATGCAGTATTATCTCATCCCGCGCCGACTTTCAGACTGTCCAAACAGTCAGACCTGGGGCGAGTGCATGCGCATTCAGAAAGGTGAAGATACATACATCCTTGCGATAGAGGATTTTCCACCAAGTGACGAACTCAGGAATACATACTCATATCGATCATTCGATGGCTCATGGGGTCTCTATTTACCTCTGATGAGCTCTGATTCATGAATCTGGAGCGTATCTTCTTGACACTATTACTAGATGCGTTGTTTATCGGTGCGCTAATTATATTGGGGTTAATGATAACCAGCGTGATCCTTCCTGACAAGCAAAGCAATTTAAAGTTATGGCTTGCTTTTCCACTTGGGGCAGGATCTTATACCTGGTTTTTATTTTTACTTTCATGGCTGGGCATATCTCTTACGCTCAGGACCACGTTGTTAAGTTATTTTGCCCTCCTGATTCCTTTCTCATTTTTCTTGATTTCAAAGGATCGTGGAAGCAAAATGAGTAATCGACAGCCGTTTACTCTTATTGGTCCAATCCGCATTTTGCCATCACGGAATATTATGGTAATTAGCTTAATTGGCCTTGTCTTGTTCCTTGTATCGATTGTGATCTCTATTGGATTATCTTATTCTACGTGGGATGCAATCGCGATCTGGTCGGTAAAAGGATACGGTATCACCCTCGAGGAAACCATCTTTGCCGGAAAGGTTTGGGGAGCTCATAATCTCTCTCGACCACTTAATATTCCAATTTTGATTTCGTTATTTCGCATGTTGGATGGTGATATCCTGCCTGGTTCGAAGATGATTTTTACTTTGTATTACGGCAGTCTTTTGGGTGGCATTTACACTTTTTGGATTTCTCAATCGATTCCCAAATTCATTGCAGGACTCGGTGCCTTGTTTATAGGTTCTATTCCTATTGTTTTCGAACACAGTACTATGGGGTATGCAAATTTACCGTTCTGCGTTTATATAACATTGGGTATCCTTAATGAAATTGATGGAGTAGCTAACGGTGATTGCAGCAGGCAACTTCTTAGTGGACTCTGTTTAAGCTTAGCTTGTTGGACTCGACCGGAAGGTGCCTTTTTGGTACCAATTGTGATGTTGGCTCTTTTTCTTTCATTAAGATGGCTGAAAATTGGTCGGCCTGACTTCACAGTCTGGGTTATTCCTGTTTTGGGGATGCTAGGTATATGGTCTGTGTTTACGCAAATCTATGGTGAGAAAACGATCATGAGCCAGGCTTTTAGAACTGCATTCGAGGCGATTAGACATTTGGATTTACATTTAGATTCGGTCTATAGAATATTTCGCTATGTTTCAGCACAATTTATTAAAACAGATACTTGGGGCTTAATAGTTCCTATTGTCGTTATACTCATATTGATAAACCGAAAGAAGATCAATCGTAGAGAGAATCGTATTTCAATGGTGGTTTTAGCGGCAGTACTCAGTATGGGGTTCGCAACGTGGGCTTTTTTCTATCTTGCATCATTTGTAAGGGATCTTTATTGGCAATTGGATACCAGTGCCAATCGTATGTTTCTTCCGCTAAGCATCATGATATTGGTTTGGGCTGTTATGTTATCGGCAGATCCGTCGCATGACGAAAAAGTATCTCGGATGATCAACCTATAATTTGTTATTCAGGTTTCGCTTCCTGAAAAGCAAGATATTCCTGGTAGGTCTTCCAACCGGGACACCAGGTTGTGTGCCAGCGCCAGAAACGGGCGAGCAGGGAATTGGGTTTCGTTTCCGCACGTTTGCGGAGTGGACAATCGGCGCAGCGAATCTCTCTCCCGTTGTATTCGACCATGATTGCATTCTCCTGTGTTGAATCTCGAATCGTGATATTGCGGTATTCATTATCTGTGGAATTGCCAGTTTGCCAAGAAACGGTTCTCGTTCGAGCCGTTCGCGACTGCGCGTGGAATCTGAGACACGTTTCCTCATCTGCACCGCAGGCTGTTGGAATCTTTTGTATTGTAAAATATATCGACCGAGACACGCTCGACGATGTTATCACGCGTTCGGAAGGTCTTCGATTTGCTGCGGATCAATCTGCATAGAGAAAGAGGATACAGATGGGATATCGGAATTGGGACGTGCGTATCGAGGACGGCATCCTCACCCTGAGTCTCCGGCGCTCCGACCAGCAGAACACCCTGAATGCTGAAACGATGATCGAATTGCAAAAGGCCAGTGCATACATCCGTGACGATGACGCCGCGCGCGTGGTCATCCTGCAAGGCGAAGGGAGACATTTCTCCACCGGCGTTGATATCCAGATGCTTGCAGATAGAATGGAGCGGTCCACTGCCGATAACCGCCGCTTCCTCGCTGACCTGCAGCGTTGCGTGGATGATTTCGAATTATTGGGAAAACCGACGATCGCCAAGCTGCACGGATTTTGCATCGGGGGTGGGCTGCTTCTGGCACTGTGCTGCGATTTCCGCATCGCCAGCAAACGTACGGTCTTCAGTCTACCGGAGATCAAATTGGGACTTCCCATTTTGTGGGGTACCCAGCGCATCACGCGCGTGGTTGGCATGCCCGCAGCAAAGGAAATCCTTTATTTCGGTGGACGATTCAAGGCAGACAAGGCGCGGCAGTATGGCATTGTTCACCAGGTTGTTGCGCCGGATGAGCTCGATCAAGCAGTCGCCGATATGGCAAGGCGCCTGCTCGAAGCACCTGCACAGGCATTGGCGTTATCCAAACGAATCATCCACGCCGGTAACGATCTGACATTAAGCGAAAGTCAGGATCTCGAGCTCGAGATCGTCGCCGACTTGCTCGCCGGTTCGGAAACGAGAGATGCGTTCAAACGGTATGTCGAGAAGCGCGGCGTCATGGATTGATGCTTGGCCACAAGTTGTGAATTGGCGTGTGTCTCAAACAGTGAATCCCCTCATCAGATAGAATTCAAGTAGATTTCTTTTTGAGATCTCACTGATCCTTGACACGAAGGACAGTACTGGCTTAATCTTGTGACGTTTTGAGATTGCATATTCATAAAACCACTGTGGGGTATGCGTTCGTATCCAAGGGAACGTGAAAGGGATTGGGATTGATGGATATTTCGTTGAAACCGAAACGGATCGCAATGATATTTCTCTCTGTTGCTCTGATCATGGTCATCGGTCATATCTGTGGTCGCATCAGCGATCATTTCTATGGCAGGACGTACGGTTTTTATTTTTTCGACCTCAATCGCGAGGACAGCATTCCCACTTTCGTCTCTTCGGCGGGGTTGGGGATTTGCAGTCTATTGTTGTTCGTCGTCGCCAGCCTCGTAAAGCGTAATCGTGCTTCGAATTATCTGTATTGGGTTGGACTCGGGATTCTCTTCCTGTACATGGCGATCGATGAGACGGTCCGCATTCACGAGAAATTGGGCGGACCGTTGCGGGGGGTATATGATCCTGAGGGACTCTACGATATGGTGTGGCTGATTCCGTACGGAATACTGGTTCTCCTGGTTGGCGTTGTTTATTTGCGATTCGTCCTGCGCCTGCCTCGCGAGACGAAAGTGCTTTTCATTGTCTCAGGCCTGGTCTACCTTACAGGCGTCGCTGGCTTCGAGTATCTTGGTGGGCGGCAGGATGCGTTGTACGGCGTCGGGAATTTCGCCTATCAGGCGTATGTGGTCTTGGAAGAAGGGCTTGAATTACTCGGTATGGGACTCTTCATGTATTCGATATTGAATCACATCAGCGTTCAATATGGACCGGTGCGCTTCATCGTACCGGCGAAACCTGCCAAGCACCCGATCGAATCCCCAACAACGGAAACGTCCACCTCGTCGACGAAACCTTGAGCGCGGGCAGCCACAGAGCGATGTTGGTCCCCTCCCCTCGTCGATCTGCTGAAGTTCAATCGTCGGGCAATTGTAAAATGTACTCGTAGGCGGAAAGAGCGGCCTTCGCACCTTCGCCGACGGCAATTAAGACCTGTTCGGCAATCACGTTCGTCACATCTCCGGCGGCAAATATGCCCTCGGCGGAGGTCTTGTTGGTGCCGTCGATTTTGATGCGGTCTAATTTATCCAGTTCTACCAGGTCCTCGACGATCTGCGATTGGGGTACCAACTCGAGTTCCACGAAGAACGCATCCGCTTCGAGCTCGCGTTCTTCCTTATCCTTGCGAATCGTTATCCGGCGTGCGTAGTCGTCCCCATTTACGGCCGTGACCCTGAAGCCCTCGTATACTTCGACGTTCGGGGCAGTCCGCACCTTGCGCCCCAGCTGCGATTCCAGGTCGCCGTGGGAAGGTGCAACGAGACTCACTTTGTTGGCGATGCGCGCCAACTCTGCCGTCGATCTCAATGCCAGCAGCGTGTCACCGATCACGACGGCTTTGCGGTCGATGAACAAAGGCGCGTAGGAGACCGCGCTGTAGCACAGACCGCGCATCATGTATTCTTTCTCGCCGGGCACGTCGAGCAGTCTGCCGAGTGCGCCTGTGGCGACGATCACCGCCTTCGTTTGAAATTTATCCCCCTCGCGGGTCGCAACTTCATAGCCTCCTTCGATCTTCTTGATTTTCTCCGCCTTGTCGAAAACCCGGGCGAACTCCAGATAATTGATCTCGTTCATGAAGCGATTGACGATTTCCTCTCCAGTGATGACGAGGTATTGGTTGACGAAGGGAAGCTGGAGACGATAGTTGGTCTTGCCCCCCAGATCGCGGGTGATGAGAAGCACGTTCAAGCGTTTACGGAGTGCGTATATGGTCGCCGTGAGTCCGGCAGGACCTCCACCCAGGATGATTAAGTCATACATGGTCTCTTACTCCTCCCCGTTTGCCATGGGAATAAAGCCTTCGGCCATCATACACGCAGTCAGATCTCTCGAACGGCGGATGATCTCTTCGGCCTTTTTATGTTCCTCTTCATACGTCAAAGGTTTCTGGGCGATTCCCTCTTCGACGGCCTTCGTCGCCACGGCGGCGGCCTCTCTCGGAAACACTTCCCATTCATCCATGTTGGGCAAAATATACTCTGGACTCAATCCTTTTTCCTCGGCCATCGATGCCAGTGCTTCGGCTGCAGCCATGCACATCGAGTCCGTGATGGTTTTGGCGCGCACATCGAGCGTGCCGCGAAAAATCCCCGGGAAGCCGAGAGAGTTGTTGACCTGGTTGGGAAAATCGGAGCGGCCGGTGGCGATCACGGCGGCACCGGCTTTCTGCGCTTCCCAGGGCCAAATTTCGGGAACGGGATTCGCACAGGCGAAGATGATTGCATCCTTAGCCATCCCTGCGACCCATTCGGGTTGGATGGTTCCCGGCCCGGGTTTCGAGAGGGCGATGACGACGTCCGCACCTTTCATGGCAGTGGCGGTATCCCCCGTGCGACCTTCCTCGTTGGTGATTGTGCAGAATTTCCATTTATCGACGTATTCTGCTTTGCGCATCTCCAAATCCTTGCGATTCTTGTGCAGGATGCCTTTACTATCAACCATACGGCAAAGCGCGGGAGTAGCACCTGAAGCGAAAATCAGCCGCGCGCAAGCGACGTTCGAAGCACCTGTCCCGATGAAAGTGATCTGGACCTCGCCGAGTTTCTTACCGACGATTTTCAATGCGTTCATCAAGGCCGCTAAAGTGACGGTTGCCGTGCCTTGTTGATCGTCGTGCCAAACAGGAATCTCTGCACGGGCACGCAGGGTGTCGAGGATGCGAAAACATTTCGGCTGGGAGATGTCCTCCAGATTGACTCCGCCGAATCCGGGCTGCAGGAGCAGCACCGTTTCGATAATTTTGTTCGGATCTTTGGTATCGAGCATGATCGGCCATGCGTCCACCCCGCCCAAATACTTATAGAGCAGCGCTTTACCCTCCATGACCGGCAAGCCGGCTTTGGGACCGATGTCGCCCAATCCCAGGACGCGGGTGCCGTCGGAAACGATGGCAACGGTATTCCCTTTATGGGTGTGTTCGTATACGAGATCGGGATTCTCTTCAATCGCCTTGCAAGGGGCTGCGACTCCTGGTGTGTACCAGATGGCGAAATCGTTGAAATCGCGCACGCGCGCTTTCAGCGCGACTTCGACCTTGCCCTGATAGAAAGGATGGAGGCGCATCGCGTCTTCCGAAGGTTTTTCAGCTTTCGCCAGTAATTCTTCGATGTTGAGATGCGATGACTCCTTAGCCATACGAATACCCTCCTTGTGCGCGAACGATGAAGGCTGGGTCCTGAATGGTTACTTTTGCATCACGGACATTCAATCTCGCGAAGTTATCCGATTTCGTTTCACCGAGACGGTACTCTCGAATTACAGCCGCAGGTATGAGTCTGCGTAAATCACCTTGTTGAGCAGGATCTGCACGGTCTTCCAGATTTCGACTTGCTTCGGATCCGACATGTCAACCAGGTCTTGCGTCGGTTCCTCCATGGCGGCGACGGTGTCTAAGATCTTCAGGTACAAAGCTTTAACCGGTGTGCTGTCATCGCGTTTCTCGACGGCGTGAATAGTTTCCATTAACTCTTTATCGAGTGGATTGAGAATCGCCGAGTCGCATCCCACAGCCAAGAGCATGACCACGAAGACGCGGTCGATGAGCGGGCGCATTTCGTTGGGCACGGAATTCGACACGTTGGAAAGCCCCACAGTCGTCATCGGCGGCGGATCCATGACCATCTTCAACATGCGGATGGTTTCAATGGATTCGGGAACGTACTCCTGGCATCCGGAGACGGTGAGAATTAAGGGATCGATGTAGAGATTTTCCATCGGTATGCCCAATTCCTGGGCTCTCGGGATGAGCTTCTCCATGGCGATGCCGACTCGCTCGTCTGCGCTGACGGGGATGCCGCTCTTCTCCATGCATAGGGCGATGAGTTTTGCATCGTACTTTGCCGCCAACGGGGGCACGTTCGTCAAACGCTCGGTTTCGGCTGACGTGGAATTGATCATCGCGTTTGATCCTACTCGCTTGAGCCCGGTTTCGATGGCCGCCAGGTTAGTCGTGTCGAAACTCAGCGTCATTCCGGGTACGGCTTCCTGCATGCAGTCCACCAGCCAATCGACGACTTCCGGCCCGTCCTTTTTACGCGGTCCGATGTTCAGGTCGATCACGTCGGCCCCGGCGTCTTTCTGCCGCCGGGCGAGATCGACAAAGAATCCCCCATCGCGTTCCTTCAACGCCTCCTTCACCTTCGGTGAGACGATATGGATGTTCTCTCCGATTTTGTACATGGATCTTCTCCTATCGTAAGTTTGGTGTTAATTTAAAAAGTTCAACCTTCGTTCAGAATTCGATCGGCCAATTCTTTTATCGTTTTGGCTGCAGGTGAATCTCCATTGAGTTGTATTAAGGGCATTCCCACTGCGTCGAGCTGGTTGATGTTCTCGTCTGCGGGAATCATCGCGGCAATTTCGAGGCCCAATTCGTCGATGGCGTCCTGCAGCGGCTGCGGCAGGTCACCTTTCACACGATTGACGATCAATTCTGTGCGTTTGACGTTCACCTCGAGCGTTTCCGCCAGGTTGGCCATTTCCCCTGCCGTGCGTACTCCGCGCAGCGTGGGATCCGTGACGAGCAGCAGAAGATCGACGTCCCGCGTCGTGCGTCTGCTGATGTGTTCCATGCCGGCTTCGTTGTCGATGACGATCGTCTCGTACGTGCGGCCGATATCGTCCACGATCTGGCGCAGCAGATGGTTGACGGCGCAGTAACAGCCCTGGCCTTCCGGCCGGCCCATGGCGAGTAAATCTACACGCTCTCCCTCTTCGATCGCCATACGCACTTCACGGTTCAGATACTCGTGGCGGCTGATCGACACCCCGAGCTGTCCGGCTTGCGCCGTTTCGCTCATCGTCTCGCGGATTTCTCCAACCGTATCCGGCTCAGGAACGCCGAGTGCCATGTGTAAATTCGTGGCCGGATCGGCGTCGATCGCCAGAAGCGGGCCGCGCACCCGCTGGCTCAACGTATGAATGAGCAGCGCTGCGAGCGTCGTTTTTCCTGTCCCGCCTTTACCGGCGAGCGCAATCGTCTTCGTCATTTCTACCACCTCAAGCAGTTCTCACGATCCTCAGCGAAGGATCCCGATACTGCGAATCTACTTCGGGTTTAGTTTCCAGCAGTTCCTTTTTTCGTGCTATAGCGTTCCCAGATTTCAGCCACGCTCGGGAAGCGGTCGATTTCGGTGTGGGGAAGGAAGAGCGCGGCAGTGAATGCGTCGTAGAACGTGTTGTCCGCCGAGAGTTCGACGTAGGTCATCTTCTCGGCGATGGCGCGAATTTGTTGGCGTGCGTCATAGGACAGGAGCGCCATGTAGCTGCCGAGAACGGAAGTGTTTCCCAGGAAATTGAACCTGTCCCAGGGGAGGTCGGGCAGCAAACCGATCTTGATGGCGTTCTCGACGTTGATGTATTTTCCGAATGCGCCGCCCACGAGCATCTGCTGCACGTCGTCCAGATCGACGCCGACGCTGTCGGCCAAGACGCTGAACCCGGCGTAAATGGCCGCTTTGGCGCGCATCAGATTATCGACATCCACTTTGTTCAGGGCGATGTCTCTGCCGTGCTCGGTTTCTTTGTCCCAGGCGACGACGTATTCCGGACCGTATTGGCCCTGGCGCACACGCGGGGTGTCCAGATCCAGTTTGAAATTTCCGGCTCGATCCACGACGCCGGTGACGAAAAGCTCCGCCAAGAGCGAGATCAAGCCGGAACCGCAGATGCCGACCGGCTTCTTGCCGCCGATGACGCGGATGGTGGGTTCGTAGGTGTTGGTGTTCACCCACACCTCTTCGATGGCACCCAGCGTGGCGCGCATACCGTCGATGACGCCGGCGCCTTCGAATGCAGGGCCGGCCGAGCAGGCGCAGGTGACCATCCATTCGTTCGTCCCCAGGACGGTCTCCCCGTTCGTGCCCACGTCGATGAACAGGGTCAGGTCTGGCGCGTCGGACAGCTTGCTGGCCAGCACGCCGGCGGTGATGTCTGCGCCGACGTAAGAGGCGACAGCGGGCAGGCAGTCCACCGGAGCCAGAGGGTAGACATTCAATTCCAATTCCTGGGCGCGGAAGGTGGAAGGTTGGTTGGCGGCAGGAACGTAGGGCGTGAGCCGAATGCTTTCCGGAGGTATGCCCAGGAAGAGGTGCATCATCGTGGTGTTTCCAGCCACGCTGACCTTGTAGATTTGCTGTGGGGAAACACCGGTTCGTTTTTGCAATCGATCGAGTAAAGTCTCGATGGTCTCGCGCACCAGGTCGTAGAGCTTTTGAAGGCCGTCCCCTTTGGAAGCGAATACGATGCGCGAGATCACGTCCTCACCTCGGGCGATCTGGCCGTTGTATTCGGAGGCCTGATTTTTTACTTCCCCGCTGGTCAGGTCGACGAGAAAAGCCGTGACGGTCGTCGTGCCGATATCGAGCGCCAATCCATAGGGTTGGATCGGATCGACTTGGATCTCGATCAATTCCGCCGAGTCGCCGCCCGGCGCATCGAATGCCAGGACGACCCACGGCGACCAGGATGCTCGTCGGAGTGTCTCCCCCATGCCCCGCAGGACGGATACCGGGACGCGCAGATGCTCCACCCCAAAATTCCGGAGCGCTTTTCGTAAACGGCTAAGGTCATCCAGATTATCGTCGATCGTGGGTGGGGAAAGCTCGAGTTGAAATGCACGTACGGTTTGGTGAACGGCGGGATCGTATTCGAACGGCAATTCGACCTTACGCGCGGATTTGTCGGTCACCAGACGGCGCTCGATTTTTTCCTGTTCCGGGATCGTGACCGTGAGATCGCCCTCGATGATTGTCTGGCAAGCGAGGGCATATCCGGCGGCGATGTCCTCCGCCGAGATGCGGATCGTCGAACGTCTTCGAGCTCCTTCGCCCTCGACGATGACAGCGCAGCGGCCGCAGCGTCCTTGTCCGCCGCAAGGTTGCTGAATATCCAAATGGGCTTCTTGAACGGCGTCCGTGATTAAAGCCCCGGTGGGGACTTCAACGCTCTGTTCGGTGGGTAAGAAGCGGATTTTATGGGTCGCCACGTTGCTAACTACCTCGTTAACACGTATCGAGACGTTGCGCGCAACGCCTCGATAAGGCTAATCCTTTCTGCTTTCACTAATCGTAACCTGCTACGCATGCCTGTTTTGCACCATGCGGCTTTGGGTCGATCCGGCTGGCGAAAGCTCAATTCTGCCAAACGCCATCGAGGAAGCCTTTAATATCGACCGCCTCGCGAGGACCAACCAGGATTTCCCAACCCGGCAGTTCTTCTTCCAACTCGCCCGAGATCGCGGCGACGTGACCGGGGATGATCAGTTTATGATGTTCGACTTTATCGGCGACGTTGAACGCCTTAATATCTTTCGCGATGCGCTCTGCATCAAATTTGCCGGCCGCCCAGGCCGTGAGTACGCTCATTCCTTCTGAATCGGTGACCAGCAGCCATCCGGGTTTACCAGCGCCTTCCACTTCGTTCGCAACCGAGAAGTAGGTGATCGAAAAATTGGTCGTTACCAGAAGTGGTGCGTCTGGTTTCGGCTCGTTGATTTCATACAAACCGGGCTGGACCTGGATTGGTTTCTGTGGGTCGGTGTAGATGTTCTGGCGTAACACCAGCAAGGCATACAAGTTGGCGGGATTGAACGTGTCGAGCACGATCAGCCCGCCGTATTTGGCGATCTGTTCGGCGGCGAGCAGGGTTTCGTCAGCGTCCGAAGCGGTTCCCGGGAAGCTGATGATCGGATATCCGAGGGGACGAAAAGTCTTTTTTAGCGCCAATCGACGGATGGCGGTGAGTTTGTTCAGCGAATCGTGATATCCACCGAGTTCCGGGTCCAGCACTACCTCCTCGACACCGGCGCCCTTGAGTTTCTGCGTCAGATCGGCCAGGCCGTCGAGCGTTTCGGCGCGTACGGCCAGGGGGACGTCTTTCTCTTTGGCGACTTCGGCCATGGCTTCCCAATTGTCTGCATCGGCGGCGTACAGTAGCGGGCGTGCTCCATCCGCTGCTTCGAGGCCCGCTTTTACAAGTTCCGCGGAATCGGCAATCAAGATCAGCGGCTTCTGGCTAGCTTCGTTCACCGCTTTCACGGCAGAAGCGAACGTCGCGGGATCTCCTGAAGCGGCTTCGACGGCGAAGCCGTCCAAGTACAGATCGATGCCCACATAATCCACGTGGAAGGCGCTTGCCTCGCTGGCTTTGTCTTTCAGTGTCCCGGCATCTTCATCGTCTTTCAGTCTCAGAAATAGACCGCATTTGTTGAAGAAGGTTTTCTCGTGTCGAAAGAGGACCGTCTCATTCCCGACTTTCACTTCACCTTGGTCGTTCTTGAGTTCGACCAGGTGAATGGGCGGTGCTGAAGCGGCCGCGAGTTTGGTTTTGGCTTCTTCGCTCACGTAAGGGCAGTCATCTAACTTGGCTTGCTTGGCGGCTAATTTCATGGCGAAGGCCAGGCAGGTGGGGAAACCACACTCCTTGCAGTTGGTTTGTGGTAGTAGTTTGTAAATCTCTAGTCCAGTTAGTGCCATCTTCTTCCTCCGCGCTTGTTAAGCCGTTTGGGTTTGGATCAGATCGTCGATCATACTGCGCACGCGTTTCAGCGTTTCAGGATGTCGCAACACGATCAAGTCTGCTCCCGAGTGAATGATTGTCGTGGCGGTAATGGCTTCCCAAACAAGCGCACGTTGTTTCCAGTCTCCCCATGTGTCTGGAACACCCTCGCCGACCTTGGATTCCTTCACTTTCCAGGTTTCCTCACCCGGCGTGACGATCATCGGCTGTTGGGTCATCGAGTCACCTTGCAGTGCAGCCAGGCGCAGACGTTCCATGACGGAGTAGCCGTATTCGATTCCGTATCCCAATGCACCGGTGGTCGGATCCATGACGATGCGTTCGAGCGGCAAACCCATATCGTTGATCAGGATGATCAATTGCTTGGACAAATTGACGTCCATCGGGGTTTTGGATTGCACTAGATGATCGTTCGCCAGAGCGGCGGCGACGATGGTGCGGTAGTTATTCTCTTCGCAAAGACCAATCAACAGGCGTTCCCCTTTGCCTTCATCGGCAACGGCAACGATCAGTTCGTTGTCCAGGTCGGCCTGGCCGGGGCCAATCACTGCCAGGGGAAGTCCGCTGGCGTCCAACACCTGGCGTACTACCTTTTTGGCGTTTTCCGGTGTGTTGGGTTCACCGTCGGCGGTCGTTGTGCTGAGCTTGAGGTAGAGCAAGTCGGCGCCGGCTTCTTCGGCTGCCTTGGCCCACTCGACAGGATCGTCGACAACGTCTCCCCAGGCTTCGATCAACAGCTCGGACCAGTCCTCGGGTCTGCGATCGCGGATTTCCAGAGCAAGGGCCGGGCTATTGGGCGTCTCCCCTTCGTGCTGCAAGAAAGGCATGCAGGTCTCGCCCCCGATGGTCAGGGTGTGAGCACGTGTTCCGCCTTCGTCGGCCGTGGCGCCGATGGTTACCTGGCGCACGCTGCTGCTGTACTTTTCTTTTGGGATTTCAACGGTCATTGGGATTTCGTCCTCCTACGGGATTGACAGGAAAGGGACTAGGGATCGGTGCTTCGGATGTGGTTTGCTCCGGCGCAGCGATGCACGCCTGCATCCGAAAACCCGACCCCTGGACTTGCTTTCCCGTTTTTAGATCATTGGTTCCATCTCGAGCGCTGGATGTCCTTTCTCTTGAAGGAATTCGAGCAATCCTTCCACGTCGGTGCAAATGGTATCGTCGGCGATTTTGTCGAGCAATTCGGGATCGCCCTCGCGCTCGGCCACCTGGGCGAGTTCCTCCGCCATTTGTTCCTTCAGCACCGAGGACATCCAAACCACGCGTTTGAAACCACCGTCGGCGGAGATGAACTTGGGGCTGGTGATGTAGAATTTCCCGTGGCCCATCACGCCCGGTGTTTGCAGTCCGCCGCCAGCTACACCGGCCAGAGTCGAGAAAGTCATGCCGGCCGGCGTCATGCTGGTGTCCTCGCGGCTGACGATCATGATGCCGTTGGCTTCGGGGATCAACATGGCGATGCATTCGAAGCAGCCGCACGCCGTCATCGGATTTTCCATGATGGAATACATCGAGACTTCGTTGACGCTTCCGTGGGAGGCTTTCACGGCGTACTCGTTGATACCCGTGTAATAACCCTTAACGGCGTCGAGCTGTTGACCTTTGTCGATCGGTTGGTTCGGGCCCGTAGGGTTGATCTGATACGAGGCCTTGCAGTCCAGCCAGTTGTAGGCGCCGCACAAGCCGAGACGCTCGGGGCTGACAATGCAGACGTGATCCGGCGCGAAGGACTGGCACAACGTGCAGGAATAGAAAGTATCCACACTCTCGTCGACCATTGAGCCAACGCGCTGGTTGCGTTCGTCGTAGGCGGCGCGGGCTTTCTCCAACCATTCGGCGTGTAGTTTGGGTTCGGTGACGATCGTGACTTCGACCTTGTCGACGATCGATCCGAAATCATCGTGGTAGCGGGCGTGCAGGATTTCACCGAAGTGATTCAAATCGAAGCCTTTTTCGGCGGCCGTCTTACTGATGCGGATCCAGGCGATGTCGCGCTGGCCGATGTGCTGGATACCGGACCCGCCGTTGATGAAGTAGTGGATCTGGCGTTCGAGTACGGGCTCGAAATCCTTTTCCATCTTGCGCCCGGCGACTTTAACCAGGATGCCCAAATCCATGCTGCCTTGTTCTTCCAGCTTATCGAAACCGTCTCCGATGACTTCGATCTTGCCGTCATCGACCTCATCCATTTCCTCCATGAAGAGGTACTCGAAGGCGCGGCTGTGTTTGCCGCCGAATTCGACGCGCATATCTGCCTTGCGGACGACCTCGCCCTCGAAGGCCGATCCGTAGGCAACCGGCACCGGCACTTCGCTGATCTTGACCTTGACGCCGCGCACCTCGATGGCTTTTTGGACCAGTTTGGAGGCTTTCTCTTCCTCGCTATCGCCTTCGATTTCGTTCCAGGGCATCGAAATGACGTGTTCGTAGCGCGTGACCCCGGTGGGCAGAATCTCGGGAATCACCGTATCGGCGATGACGGGGAATCCGTACGAGATCGCACCGGCGGCCGTGGCATACTTCAAGTCGTCGACCTCGCCCAAGGCAAGCACGAAGGCGAAGACGCGGAACTTGTTGTACAGCAGGATGTCCCGCCATTGGCCGCCCTTCATGCCCCCGAACGTGAGTGCGGATCGAGTGGCGAAACCCAGCGGGTAGATCGCTCCGATGGTGTCGCGGCTGAAGGGCACGATATACGTGTCGTATCCCATTTCCACATTTTCTTCCACCAATTGGTCGATAATCGAACGCCCGTTGACGTTGCCTACGAGAAAGGTGAGGATGTTCCTTTTTTGGAGTTCACGCACGATGGCGACGGCGGCTTCGTTGGAATGCGCCGCGCCGGCGATGGCTGCGAACCCGGGCATGCGCCCGTCTACCAATTGGATGCCCCAGGAACGCAGTTGGATGTCGTCGATCGGCCCGTTGAGATGCCCGCTACCGTTCGGGCTGGAGCCGTTGTCACCAGCGTCTGGACTCGTGAAGGACGTGGATCCGGCCAACGTCAGTCCGGGATAGGACTGAGGTTCCTCATCATTAACGAAGCGGACGCCCTCGATGATTTCTTCGGCGAGCAGCGTGGCCATACCGGAGTCCAACGTCTCGCCGAGATACGGAGTCCAAAGCTTATCGTCGGGTATCGGGTGGAGCAAATTTTTTGCATGCGCCAAGGCAAGTTCCATGTCTCCCAACGTGCTGACTTCGTGCCCGAGCATTCCCAGAATAACGGGCAGATAATACGCCGTATTGGGGAAGGCGACGGGGGTGTCGCTGCCCTTCTCCGCGATGGCATTGGTGAGTGCCTTTTTGGCTTCCGCTACGATGGCGTTTGCGCCTCGAATAGCGCGAGTTGCAATGTAACGTGACATGATTTTATCCCTCTCTACTTCGCCTGATCGCCGTACACGGCGTCAATACGTTTGGGTAGCGGCATTTCCACAAGCTCGTTCATTCTCCAATCGCCGCTCTGGCCCCATTTACTCGAGTCGTACTCAGGCAATCCGAGATCGGCGCGCTTTTTATCAATGTGCGCCAGACTCCGGCGAACGATTTCATCACTCTCGTTGCAGAATTCGAGTCTGCCGCCGACTTTTTCTTCCCAACCGTCGCTGATCAGTCGCGTGACCTCTTCGATGCCCGAGACGGGACTGGAGTGACCCATGATGACATAGGCGCCGGATGCGACGCAGTAGGTGGCGATGGAAATGGCTTTCTCGCTCATCCATTCCGGCGCCATTCCCACGGCGGGGATGTCGCTGATGTCTTCCCCTAAGCCGCCCTCCGTGGCCATCTGGGCGAGCACGGTCAAAATCCGAGAGTTATCCACACACGACCCCATGTGCAGTACGGGCGGGATTCCTACGGCTTCACATACTTCACGCAAACCCGGTCCTGCATGCTCGAGCGCCGCCTCGGGCGTCATGTACCCCTGTTTGGCGCTTGCGATGGCGCCGCAGCCGGTTTCGACCACGAGCACGTCGTTTTTAATGAACTCGGTGACGACCTCGCGGTGCAGCTTGTCGTGGCAGACACGCGGGTTGTTACAGCCGATGTTGGCGACGACACCCCGGATACGTCCGGCCGCAATCGCGTCGTTGAGCGGCCGGAGGGAACCGCGGTAGACACCGCCCAAGGCATAATTAATGTACTCGTGCGAAAAACCGGGGATGAGCGGCGTATGTTCATCGGGGATTTTCATTTTGCCGCGTTCGGGGAAGTGATCGCAAGCGGTGCGTACGATGTCCTTGGCGATCTCCATGGCGCGCAGTTCATCGAACTCCATGTGCGTGGCGCCGGTGATTTTCGCTTTGGGTGACGTGGTGATCACCTCGGTGTGAAATTGATCGGCAAGTTTCACGACTCCCTGCATGATGCACTGGATGTCCACCACCATGGCTTCGACGGCTCCCGTCAGAATGGCCAGTTCCTGCTGCAAGAAATTCCCTGCCAGGGGCACGCCCTGGCGCATCAGCGTCTCGTTCGCCGTACAGCATATGCCGCCCAGGGTGATGCCTTTGGCGCCCTTGCTTTTGGCGTACTCGATCAATTCCGGATCTTGTGCCGCGGCGACGATCATCTCGGAGAGCGTGGGTTCGTGGCCGTGAATGATGATGTTGACTTCGTCCTGGCTCAGGATGCCCAGATTCGCCTCGGAAATGACGGGGCTTGGCGTGCCGAAGAGCACGTCAGAAAGATCGGTGGCGAGCATCGATCCACCCCATCCATCACCAAGTGCGGTGCGCATGGCTTGGTCGAGAATGTGTTCTGCGTCCTGATCGTTGCCCACGTGCGTGCGGTGCATGATCTCGACGATTTCGCGATCGACGTTGCGGGGCGTAATGCCCAGGTTGTGCCAGATTTGTTGTCTCTTCTCGGGTGCGCGTTTGAGGTAGGTGATCTCGCCGCGGGGTTTACCGAATTCTTCCAGTGCTTTCAAAGCAACTTCTTGGGCGAGGTCTTCTGTGGATTTGCCTTTCACCTCTACGTCGAGGTAGCCAGCCATTTCCACCAGTTTCGCTGGATCGCGAACCTTGTAGTCTGGGGCGTGACCTTCTGCCGCAGCCAGAAGCGTGTAGGCCAGATCGCGTCCGTGGTCGGAGTGAGAGGCGGCTCCTGCCGCAACCATGCGGGCAAAATTGCGGGCGCCTACCGTCTCAACGGTGGCACCGCAAATCCCGGTTTGCCCGTCCTTAACTAGGCGGCACGGACCCATTGCACAAACCTTACAGCAGGTGCCATCACTGCCGATGGGACAGGGGGCCATGGAGTCCGCGCGAAAGAAGGAAGTCTCGTATTCGTTTTCTTGCGCAAACTCGAGCATGCCTATCGTGGCTTGGTCTTGACTCGCTTCATCGGGAGTTCTCATTTTCTTTGCCATTGTTGTCATCCTCCTCCGTTAATACCGACGATGTTCGCCTGACATCTTGAGGTCCGCGATGTTCGTTTTCGTGTTGCGAGAACCGAGGCTTTCCCAATGCGGATCGCGCTTGATGTCATTGGCGGTTACAATCTCTGTTTCTTTCGCTTTACCGACTGGATATCCTGCCCCTTCCAGCGTTTGTTCGATCTTCGAGGAATCGATAACCTTTGGATCGAAGCTCACTAGAAGTTGTCTCCATGCCGAACTTGCATACATCTTTTTGATGCCTTTGATGCCGTCCAATGCGTTTCTCACCGAAAGGACATGGTGATCGGCATACATCGACGGCAGGTCGAGAACGATTTCTTCCATGGGTCTTCCTCCTGATGGCTAAACTAGATCCAGCAGATTTAGCTATGTAAACTTCGGTTTTATGCCTTTCTTGTTTCGTTGGTTAACAAGAAAGGGTCAAGCAACTTGAAAATCAAAATCTTCCTCACGGCGAGGACATTCTGTAACGTCCTAATAGGCGGACTGCATCCATAGAATCATGAATGCAACAATGTGGACCCGCCTAGTGGGGAAAGTCATACATTTCTCGGTAAGTCATCCTGTGTAAAAAAATGATCCTAAACCACCGTGAATAAAACCCAAAAGACGATGCGCCTTGAAGGAATGTTGGACCTCGGCATTGATTTACCGGCGTCGTTTTAGACTTTGTGTGAATGTCTTCGAGGTTCGGAATTGTCTTGAAGTCAGTGATCCTTGGGGTTTTGTAAATTCAGGGCTTCGAGCAGTCGGATGCAGTGCAGTACGGATCGAGTGATCACCTCGATCTGTTTGTAGGCAGGATCCATGTCTATATCTGCGATGGGAATGTTCGTTTCGGGAAGGTCATCCGTCTGTAAGGTGAGTCTGGTGAGGTGTTTGATTTGATTGAGCTGCTTAGAGAGTTCTTCGGCGGCCCGCGTGATGTTGTTCAGGGGTGTGTCCAGCTCTTTGGAGATTCCGGAGGTGATAGCGCCGATGGCACCAGCATGCTGAACGGTCTTCTTAAACCGTCGTCTCAAACGACCGATTGCCAGGGCGCGCGTGACGGCGTCCAACACCAAGTCCGGTTCGAGCGGCTTGGTGATGTAGTCATACGCTCCGCCGGCCAGCGCATAGGTGGCTGTGTTCGAATCGCCGTGACCCGTGATGATGATGACGGGAATCTCGGGATCCAATTTGACGACGCGTTCCATCAATTCCAACCCCGACATGTTCGGCATTTTAATGTCGAAGATCAAGATATCGAACGGGGGGAGTTCATTTCGTTCGAGCGCCTTATTGAAAAGCTCCAAACCCTGCTGACCGTCGTTGGCGCAGGTGACGATGTGTCCGCAAATGGCGAGCATGTCACTGAGGCCTTCACGGACGGAAGGCTCATCGTCAACGACGAGGATGTGTGCCGTCTCTTGCATCAGTCGTTTCCCGCTCCATTTTCCACGGCAGGTAGTTTGACCCGGAACGTGGAACCTTCGTCGGGTATGCTCTCAACTTCGATCTCTCCGCCATGGAGCTCCACAATTCCGTGACTTATGGATAAGCCCAGACCCGTACCTTTGTCCACGGGTTTGGTTGTGAAGAAGGGATCGAAGACATTTTCGATGATGTCGGGTGCGATCCCGCTCCCCGAGTCCGCGACCTCGATGATGACCGAGCCGTCATCCTTGTAGGTTCGCAGCGATATTTCCTTTTTTTCGGCCCGGTCAAGAGAGTCACGAGCGTTGGTGATCAGGTTGAGCACAACTTGTTCGATCTGATTGGTATCGCCACGCACGCAGGGCAGGTTTTCATCGAGCTGCAGGTTGATTTCGATGTTCTGCAGCTTCAATTGTTCAGAGAGCATACTTATAGAATCTTCTACCGCCTGATTCACACGCATCAAAACCATGTGACCCGTTGCCTGTCTGGAGAAGGTGCGCAGGTGTTCGATGATCTTTGCCGCCTTGTCGACCAGGTCGCTGATTTTTTCCATGTTTTCGACCATCTTCTCGGGTTTGAGATCTCCAGATGTATGGGCGCGTTTTGTGTTTTGGGCGAAGAGCTTGATACCGGCAAGGGGGTTGTTGATCTCGTGCGCGATTCCGGCCGTGAGTGTGCCCATCGAAGCAAGCTTACTGGCTTGGATGAGTTGACGCTGGGTGGACTTCAATTCCTTGATACTGGCTTCGAGCTCTTTGGAGCGTTTCTCCAGTTCCGCGTTGGATTTGCGCAGACGTTCTGTGATCTGCGCCTTGCGCAAGGCGATGGAAGCTTGGTTCGCGAGGGACGTCAATTGGCGGATGGTGTCTTCGTCGAATGCATCCACATTGGGACTGGTCACGCTGAGCGTGCCCTCCGGGACGTTTTTGATGATGAGCGGTACGACGACCAGGGACTTGAAATCCTCGTTGGTGTTGACGAAATCGGGTTCCTTGCTTACGTCTGGCACATAAATGAGTTTCCCGTCCTGGACGGCGCGGCCGGCGATACCCTGATTTGGGTCGAAACCGACGGCTTGGGCGGGTTCGCCGCTCGATTGTGAGACGGCGCGCGGCAGCAGCCGTCGGCTGTCGTGGTCGATGAGGTGAATGGTCGCTTTCGCCGTGGGTGTGTCGGTGGGGGAGGCGTGTTTGACGACGAGCTGCAGGATGTCGTCCAGCTCGGAGGCCTGCGCCAGGCTGTTGCCGATCTCGAGCAGGGCGATCTGTTCGGCGAGGCGCGCGTTGGTTTCCTTGAAGAGACGCGCATTCTCAAGACTAACGGCAACCTGATTGGCAAAAGTCACGAATAAACCAGTTTCTTCCAGCGTGTATGCTTCTCCTGTTTGCTTAGAGCCGATCACGAGAATGCCGCTGAGTCTGTCTTTCGCTCGCAGGCCCACGAAAAGGTTGGCTGAAATCTTGTCGAGAACGGCTTTTTCGCTTTGCCACATTCCTCTGAATTGGGAGTGGATGCCCAATTCTTGGGCCGTGAGGATTCGATTCTTGCGTGTCAGCCAACGACAAATTGGGTGATCGATGCGCATCCGAAAATCGGATATCGTGTCATCCATGCCCCGGGAAGCCGTTGGGGTGTAGACACCCGTCGTTGGATTTCTGAGGAGCAATGCAACGCTTTTTGGATGTAATAATTCGACCAAGCTGTTTAAGGCTTCCGAGACCATGCTGTCAAGGTCTAGTGTTCCTGTGATTTGCTCCCCTAGAGACTGCAAGATCTGATATGCGTCGTGTTTCTCTCGGAAATAGAACCGGTCGACACGCTCTCGGATCCAACCATAAGTAGAATGTGCAGCAATGGCGAAGGCGACGGCCAGAAGGATCGCGAGCAGCATTTTCGCTGCCGTGCTATCGATCTCGAGGCTAGCGTGCAGGCTTTCATACAGAACGATGGGAAGAATGTAGGTGACCGTGAGAATGACGATCAACGTGGCGTAGGACAAACTCCTGCGAATGACGATGCTGATGTCCAGGAGTTGGTGACGGATGATGGCGTAGGCGATCAGCAGTGCGTTAATGCCATTGAAGGCGATATCGATCGGGTAGGCTCCCAACTTTGTAAAGTTAATGGCTGTAGCAGGAATCACCAGGCTGGTCCCGAAGATCAGGTAGCGGTAGCGGTTGCGCACGACTGGATCGGCGGATTGACGAGAATGCCGGACGAGAAGAACCAGGCTGTAGAAGTAAAACAAATAGCCAGGCCCTGCGATAATAGGTGCGCCGTCGCCCATGTCCCAGTTAAGTACACCCCGATCAACTGTGGCAGACGCAACCAAAAGTGGTGTAAATAAAGAAAGGGCAACAACGATGATTCCAAAGATAAAAATCCAGCTGTTCCATTTTTCATTACGGGCTCTCACCTTTTGGACGAAGTAATAAATGGCGAGAGGCCCCGAAATAGTGGCCGCGGTCATGATGCGTAGCCAGGTAATGGTGTCACCAAAACCACTGTGAGTGATCGTCGAGCAAACCGACACGATGAACATCACCAGAAGATAAAAACGAAAAGCTCGACGTTCAGGATTCGATGGCCTGGCGCGCGCGACGATGATCAACAAAGCTCCGTAGGCCAGAGTTGCAAGGAGCGGGATCGCTGTATGGATGTTCAAAATCATGTGCTACCTAATTATGCGTCTATCTTCGTCAATCGCTGAATGACTTCGTCGCTGGCTTTCATGTGTGCAGGTTTGAGATGCGCCAGGTCCGCCCCAGCTTTTTGCTGTGCTTCGGTGTAGCGTGCGAAGGCACCAGTCGGCAGCCGGGTTACCTTTAAGTGATTGTTACCGAACATCTCTTCGAAATCTGCATATTCCTGATTTAGTCTACATAGTTCCTTGTGAATTGACGCTGTTATTTCATCGATGGATTTTGTCTGCGGTTGTTTTTCTTCGATGTAAATTCTCAGAATAGGCTGTCCATCTACTTCTTCTTTTCTCGCCGTCCAGTCTGCGTAATCGACATTCGCGCCTTCGATCGCACTCCAGATGATTTTCTCCGTCAGGCGGACCATCGAGGCCAGATCGATCACATCGCCTGCGCGAGAGAAGAAACGGAATTGCGGGAGATCGATGTCCAATTCGTCATCTCGCAGCGTATAAATATCGACGAGGTCGAAGATTCGATACCGTGTAAAAATACCTCCATGGAAATTGGAAAATACGAGTTCATAAATCCCGGGCGTCAGTTCGTCCATGAAATGCGTTTTGGGTGTGTAGCTCGGATCATTCACGCTTTTAATGTGATCTTCAAGTGGGATGAACTCCCAGAAATTCGTGTTCGGATAAAAGGTCATCCCCTTGTAATTCCACGCCTGTTGGCCAATTGCGCCGCTTTCGGTCGCCCCATAACCTTCGTGTGTCTTTCGACCCCAGTAATATTCAATCGCGTCTCTGTAGATGTCGGTGTCAGTTCCGCCGGAAATAATACTCTTGGGATTCCAGAGATCACTTGGCCTCATACCGCGTCGGTTGAGTTTAGCCACAAGAAAACCTTTTAGCAAGCGGTAAATTACGATTGGATTAAGTAAAGATGGAGAAAGAGTTGTGCTGCGCGAACCTTGTTCGAATTGTTCACCGATTCGAGCCAGCAAGCTACTCAAGGCATAGACGTGATCGATTCCGGTTGCCATGGCGAGCTCGAAACCTTTCAGGATTCGCTCTTGAAAGCCCATCTTCTCGCCTTCTTCGAGGGAAGGGATGAAACGCAGTGGCGCTTCCTCCTGGAGCGCGCGGCTCATGTAACCAGATGTGTAAGGGGGTAAAGCTGTAGTCATCAGTACAACGTCGCCGACTTCCAAATTAACCTCGCCTTTGGTGTTGCAAGAGGCAGCCAGCATGGCGCTGATGATGCGACGACCGAATTCTTCGTATATTTCGCGCGGGTAGGGCACCCATTTGATACTGTCCGCTCCTTTACGACCGGAAGTGCGTGTCCACACGAATGGTTTCACAGGCAGTACATCTTCTCTCTTATCTGACAGATACGGTGTGTAGTCTTCATACGTCGTCAGGGGAACGTTCTCGCGGAATTCATCGATGCTGGTGGGAATTGGGGAGCCCAGCAGCTTTTGTCCTAATTCACATTTTCCAAGTAGTTGGATTTGTTCGAGCAATAAGTCACGTTGAATTTCCATATACTCCGAAATGCTGAGATCGAAAAATCCGCAATATTTTTTCCAAATCTCGTCTCGGCGACCTTGCTGGAGCAGCTCCTTTGCCGATGTCATTGTGCCTCCTCTTGAGAATCGAGTGATTTATCGATCTTGATACGAATCTTAGTTACCTTAGTTAGCAGTGATGCCAGTTTTAAACGTATTTAAGCATCGGCGCAAGCTAATTCTATTGGGAATGAGGAAGGGAGTCCTCGTTTTGTATTCAGCGTAGCCCGGAAACGTGTTAGGGAAAAAGCGTCGGTCTTCCGCCCAGACGAGTGCGACGTCCATGAGCGTCCAGGCGATGGCTGCGCTGAGCGTTAACTGGGAAGGGTGCAGCAATATCATACAAGCCGCAGCGCCGGCGAACCACAAGACGCCGGGGTGACGGCTGAGGGCATACGTGCCGGTGTCGACGAGATAGGGTTGGTTGCCGGGATTGGTGCGCGCGGATTTGAGTGGGATTTCAATGAGGATGGAGTACATCATGAGCGCCAGGAAAAGAGCCAGGCCGATCCACGCCGCTGCGCGCAGCCAGGCCGCGAACTCGGCCTCGACCGGTTTGGACAAGACGCCCAGCAATCCGACGAGAAAAACGACTCCGCTCATGTAGAAAAGCGGCTTGAGCCATGAGATTTTTTGCATCTGTGCCCAGTCGTATACTGCGATGAGGGCAAATGCGATGCAACCGACGATGATGGATGTCATGTGCTCTTTAGCAAGTTCTATTGCTGGCAACCAGGCGCTTCTGCAAATGATGATACACGGGATGCGGGGTGTCTGTCAAAGAGTACTTTAAGCCTGCTCCCTGTGCGCGGCTGGTTCTGGGGAGCAATCCTGATCCGGAATCCCCAAAACATCTTAAGTTACCTTTGACTGGGAACGGCGTGCTTCGCTTCAGCGTTTTCCGATGGGGACGTAATCTCGCTGTTCGGAGCCGATATATACCTGCCGCGGGCGAGTGATGCGCTGCTCGGGATCGCCAAGCATCTCCTGCCACTGCGTCAGCCAACCGACGGTGCGTCCCATGGCGAACATTACGGTATACATGTCCATTGGCAGCCCCATTGCCTGGTAGATAATCCCGGAGTAGAAATCGACGTTGGGATACAGCTTGCGCAAGACGAAGTATTCGTCCTCCAGAGCGACCCGTTCGAGTTCGAGAGCGATGTCGAGCAGTGGATTGCGTCCGGTCACCTCGAACACCTGGTCGGCGATTTTCTTGATGATGGCGGCGCGAGGATCGTAGTTCTTATAGACGCGATGCCCGAATCCCATCAAACGGAACTCCCCATTTTTGACGTGCTGGATATATTCGGGCACCTTGTCCACCGTGCCGATTTCTTTGAGCATGCGCAGTACGGCTTCGTTCGCGCCACCGTGCAGCGGACCGGACAGCGATGCCGCGGCGCCCGTCATGGCGCAGTAGGGATCAGCTTTTCCCGACCCGATGGCGCGCATCACGCTGGCGCTGCAGTTCTGCTCGTGGTCGGCGTGAAGGATGAAGAGCACGTCCAGGGCGCGCTCGAAAATGGGGTTGGGTTTGTACTTGGTCTCGGTCATCTTGAAGAGCATGTTTAGGAAGTTGCCGCAATAACTTAGATCGTTGTCGGGCATCACGATCGGGAGACCCTGGAGGTGACGGTAGGAGTAGGCGATGACCGTCGGAACTTTGGCGACGATGCGCCGGATTTGATGGTGGCGCACCTCGGGGTAGTCTACCTGCTTGGCATCAGGATAATAGGAGGACATAGCCGCCAACGTGCTGATGAACATGTGCATCGGATGCGCATTGTGGCAGAAGGATTGGATCAGCCGCCTGAGATTTTCATGGATGAAGGTTCGATGGGTCACCTCGTAATCCCACGTATCGAGTTGTTCCTGTGTAGGAAGCTCACCGTTTAACAGCAGGTAGGCGACTTCCAGGTACGTGCTCTTTTCGGCAAGCTGCTCAATGGGGTAGCCGCGGTAGCGCAGAATGCCTTTGGCGCCATCTATGAACGTAATCGCACTCTTCGCGGAGGCGGTGTTGGTAAACGCTGGGTCGTAGCTCATCATACCGAAATCGTCCTCATTGACCTTGATCTGGCGTAAATCCTTGGCGCGAATGGTCTCGTGGTCGATGGGTAATTCATAATCCTTACCCGTTCGGTTGTCGGTGATGGTCAATGTATCTTTCGGCATGGATGTCTCCTTATCGGGGCGAACTGGATTGATACGAACTTGCAAAACTCTCCGTTGCGATTGCAAGCACCGTATTCTACATTGTACCGTGGAACGTACTGCAATGTTTTGGTTTACTACTGGGAACCTCAATTCGAACCTTGACCCGGCTGTTCAATCATGATACGCTGTGTGCGAAAGTTTGCAACTGCAAGGATTTGCATATGTCGTGTGGTGAAAAACTGGCACAGGACCTTCGATCGAAGGGATATCGGGTTACCCCGCAGCGCGCCGTGATCCTGGAAACGATCGCGCATAAAAAGGGGCATCTTTGTGCCCAAGATATTTACTCCGATGCGCGGCGAAAATTGCCGGGTTTGAACCTGGCCACGGTGTACCGGACGCTCGAGTCACTGCACGAGGCAGGGATGATCGACCTCTTCAACGACGGTTCCAACCCGGCCCACTTTGCACTGCGCGATTCCCGCAATCCGCATGGACACCTGGTCTGTCAAAAATGTCATACTGTTTTCGACGTCGATCCGGGCGTCATTGCCCGAGTCGTTCAGAATGTGGCTGCGGAAACGGATTTTTCCGTCAATCCCAATCACCTGACGTTGTTTGGCCTTTGTGCCGATTGTCAGGATAAAAGTTAATCCAAAATGAGGAGGCGTTAGGACAATGTTGCTATCACCCCATCTAATGCACATTCCGGATGGATTTCTCTCCACTCCTGTAGCCATCGTCGGCTGGGTGCTCGCATTAATTTTCATATCCGCCGCGATTCGTCAGACGAGAGATCAATTGGGGGACCGGCAGGTTCCCCTCATGGGCATCTTGGCGGCGTTCATCTTTGCCGCGCAGGCGATCAATTTTCCCGTCGCCGCGGGTACTTCGGGGCACCTTCTGGGCGGTGCGTTGGCTGCCATTCTCTTGGGACCTTGGGCGGCGACGCTGATCATGACCGCGGTCATCGCCATGCAAGGACTCTTGTTCCAAGACGGTGGTCTGCTGGTGATGGGTTGGAACATACTCAACATGGGCGTCTTGACCGCGTTCGTCGGTGCCGCAACCTATTCGCTCGTGCGTCGTCTGACGGGAGATGGTTTACGTTCTCGTCTGGCGGCTGCGTTTACCGGCGCCTGGCTTTCTGTGGAAGTAGCTTCCTTGGCCACCGCCCTGCAGTTGGCGGTCTCGGGCACCTCGCCGATTCAACTGGGTTTGCCGGCAATGGCAGGCGTGCACGCCTTGATCGGCGTTGGTGAGGGCTTGATCACCGTAGGGGCGCTGGTTTTATTGCAAAGAACGTCGAACGGGTTGCTCGCTGAAGGTGAAAGCGCTCCTGGTCGCCGCGGAGCCAACGTCATCGCCGCAGGTTTGCTTGTGGCTCTGATCGTTGCCCTTTTCTCCCCCTTGGCTTCCCCGCACCCGGATGGCCTCGAATTCGTCGCCGAACAAAACGGATTTCTCGATCGCGCAGTCGATCCGATGTACTCGATCCTGCCGGATTACACGGTGCCCTTCATCGCCAACCCCGTTCTGACGACGATCGTCGCGGTCGCCTTGGGTACGTTGCTGGTGTTTGTGGTAGCATGGTTTGTGGGACGGAATACTATACGGAGTGAAGCCGCAGGGGATTGATCCTTGCATTACCATCTCACAGACCTGTACCGACCGCAATCGAGTTTCCTGCACCGACTGGATCCGCGCGTGAAGCTGCTGGCGGTGCTCGGCTACATCCTTGCCGTCAGCCTGACGCCTGAAGGCACGTGGTGGGCGTTTGCTTTCTTTTTCCTGCTCTTGCTCCTGGCCACATATTTAACGCGATTGGGTATATTTTTCACGATCCGCAGGTCGTTCATCGTGTTGCCTTTCGTGCTTGCCGCACTGGCCGTGCCTTTCACTTCGCCGGGCCAGGTTATCTGGCGGATTCCGGGGTTGACCTGGGGGATCACCGAGCCAGGTTTGATCCGCTTCTCCAGCATCCTGGCGCGCAGTTGGCTGGCCGTTCAAGCGGCGATTCTCCTGATGGTGATAACCCAATTCCAGGATATCCTTTGGGCGCTGGGGTCGCTTCGCTTCCCGCGTGTTTTGGTTTCGACGATCGGCTTCATGTACCGCTATCTCTTCGTCTTGGCCGACGAGGCAACCCGCATGATGCGGGCGCGCGCTTCTCGCAGTGCACGCGTGCCCGGCAGCCACCGGAAATCGGTACTCTGGCAGGGAAAGGTCGCCGGAGCCATGGTGGGTAGCCTTTTCCTGAGAGCGCTCGAACGCAGTGAGCGGGTTTATGCAGCCATGCTGTCCCGTGGCTATGACGGTCAGATGCGCTCGTTGACCCATTTTCATATGCGCGCCAGAGATTGGTTTTCGCTCGTGGCGGTTGGTTTGCTGCTGATCGTCCCGTTGAGCATAGATTGGATGGTTTGAGGAATGCATCACACGATTGAAGTACGTGATCTGCAATTTGCGTATCCGGATGGGCGCGTCGCATTACGCGGCGTGAGCTTCTACATCGCGCCCGGTGAAAAGGTCGCGCTTGTCGGTCCCAACGGAGCAGGCAAATCGACGCTCATGCTTCACCTTAACGGCATTCTCAGAGACCGGGGAGAAGTCCGTGTCTGCGGGAAGCTCGTTGAGGAAGCCACGCTGGGCGAAATACGATCCTCCGTGGGGTTGGTCTTTCAAGATCCGGACGATCAACTCTTTTCACCGACGGTGTTTGACGACGTCGCCTTCGGACCGCTGTACATGGGATTGCCCGAAGACGATGTGCGTGCGCGTGTGCAGCGAGCCCTCGAAGCGGTGCAATTACGAGATTACAGCGATCGTGTCTGCCACCACCTCAGCGGCGGGGAGAAGAAGCGCGTGGCCATTGCGACCGTCCTTTCGATGGATCCGGAGATTCTGGTGCTCGACGAACCGACCTCAGGGTTGGACCCGCGCGCTCGCCGCAGTCTGATTCGTCTGCTGCATGAACTACCGCAAACCATGCTCGTCTCGACGCACGACATTCCCATGGTGGCCGAGTTGTTCGAACGGACTGTGGTGATCGACGAGGGAGAGATTGTCTACGATGGTTCGACCCAATCGCTGATGTCGGACCGAGACTTGTTGGCGCAGCATGGTCTGGAAGCGCCTTGATCCAACACCTAAGAAAGCGGGCGTAGATTTGGTAGACGTCTGGTATTGATATGAGAACGGGAAGTGCGGGTATGCATTCCATGATGCAACGAACGATCTTGTTTGTGCAGGATCGAAACCGATGGACGGCTTTTACAACGTTGGTGATATTGCTGGGCGTGGCTTGGACGGCCGCGTCGAGGATCCCCGAGACGGAAATATCCAGAAGTGACGTTGCGAGTCCGCAGGTCGGTTTTCTAGCCCCGGATTTCGATCTCGATACACTCGACGACACAGCCGTGTCGTTGTCCGCGCTTCGGGGTCGCGTTGTCGTGGTCAATCTGTGGGCTTCCTGGTGCCCTCCGTGCCGCGCGGAGATGCCTGCGCTTCAGGCGGTTTACGAGGAATTCGCCGCGCAGGGTCTGGTCGTACTCGGAGTGAACATGACCTACCAGGATTCGGCGGTAGAAGCTTCCTCTTTTGCCGCTGAGCTCGGTTTGTCGTTTCCCATCGCCTTCGACTACAGCGGTGAGGTTGCACGATCGTACGGGATGCGCGCCTTACCGAGCACCTATTTCGTCGATTCGCGGGGTGTCATCCAGCAGGTGATCATCGGTGGGCCGTTGAACGAAGCCGTGCTTCGAAGTATCGTGACGGATTTGCTCGAGGAGGCGCAGTAATGCTTCCGATCGTGAACCTGGGGCCTCTGGCTCTACCGCTGCCGGGTCTTTTACTCATCGGGGGTGTCTGGTTGGCCACATTGACCATCGACAAGGAAGCCGGTCGCAGACAAATCTCCGCCAACGCGCTCAACAATCTCGTGTTCATCGGTCTGATCGGGGGCATCGTGGGCGCGCGTCTGGGATTCGTGCTGCGCCACATCGATGCATATCTGCATGCCCTGCCGGACGTTTTCTCACTCAACACCAGTGCAATGTCGCTGGGAGACGGGTTGCTCGCCGGTTCGATCACTGCGTTAATCTATGCTCAGCGCAGGGATTTGCCTTTGTGGCCGACGCTCGATGCGCTCACGCCCGGCCTGGGGCTGTTTTCTGTTTTCGTCGGATTATCCCACCTCGCCAGCGGTGATGCGTACGGCGCGCCGACCTCGCTACCGTGGGCGCTGCAATTGTGGGGCGCCGAGCGGCATCCGTCGCAAGTCTACGAAATATTGGCCGCTCTGCTGGTGTTTTGGGTCGTCAGCCGGCTCAGGCTCGTGACCCCTTTTCCCGGTTTTCTGTTCCTTTCCTTCCTCGCAGTGTCCGCCGCCAGCCGTGTGTTCCTGGAAGCGTATCGGGGAGACAGCGAAATCGTATTCGGCGGCATACGGAGCATGCAGCTGCTGGGATTGGTCGTTTTACTGCTCAGTCTTTTGGGATTACATCTACGCGCAAAGGACACCCGAACGACGAAAGCGGAGACTTAACCAAACACTGCCTTCATCCTTCATGTGGCAGGACAATTGGCTGTGAATGAGTTGGAATCTGTCCATCTCGTCCTGACTCATTGGCAATCGGCAAATGGCCGCGTTGACGGGGTTGGATTGCGCCAGTACAATGCAGCCTGAAGGATATGTACGATAGAGGATCATGCGATGAAGCCGCTTTCCTCCGCCGTGGAGGACTATTTAAAAGCGATCTACGAGATTCAGCGCGAAGAAGGCCATGAGCGGGTGAGTACGTCCGCCTTGGCGGATAAGATGAAGGTCACCCGGGCTTCTGCCACCGGCATGCTGAAGAAGCTTTCGACGTGGGATCCGCAATTGATCCATTACGAACGTTATCGCGGGGTCAGGCTTACCTCAGCCGGCGAGAAGATCGCCCTGGAGGTCATCCGCCACCATCGCCTTGTCGAACTCTACTTGACCGAGACGCTCGGATTTTCGTGGGACGAGGTTGATTCCGAAGCCGACCGCCTGGAACACGTGATTTCGGAAAATCTCGAAAAGCGCATCGCGGCAATGTTGGGTGACCCAAAGCTCGACCCGCACGGTTCTCCCATTCCGGATCTGGAGGGAAACCTACCGCAACTCGATGAAACCCTGTTGACCGAACTCGAGGTCGGACAGCAAGCATGCATTTCCCGAGTTCTGGACGATGACCCGGCAGCCTTGCGCTACCTCCACAAAATCGGCCTCCAACTCGGTGCTTTGGTTGAAGTCATTGGACGGTTGCCACTTTCCGACATGATCGAGATCCGGGTCGTTGGCACGGGAGATATTCTCACACTCAAACGGGAACTGACGAATCGTGTTTATGTCTCCTCGGCAATTCCTGGTGGGTAGGCGTATGTCAACATTTCGTTCGAGCCGGAGAACGCCTACGCGACGTTTGTAGGTTGATTGTAAACACATTACGCGGTCAAAATGGTGCATACTTGTAAGGATAAAGCGCACGTGACGTTGAAATGACATTCGAGAATTATCACCTCTCGTCACTTCCGCGTTTATGTACGGCAGATTGAGGGATGAGAGCTGCGGCCGGTATGCCCGGAGAAATAATAAATGCTTGATTGGCATCAATCGCTACAAACGATTATCACCGAGTTGTATTCCATTCTCGGGCAGTACATGGATGCATCTTCGCTGTTGGCCGTCCTGCCGGTCGTCGCTATTTTAAACGATCTTTTCGGCGGGCGAGATCGTCCCAAAGACGAGAAGACACCCAAGATGTCGGTTTCCGATCGCGAGCATATGTTGCAGCGGCAGTTACAGCAACTGCGATCGCTCTTGAGCATGACGACGTCGTTGAGCGCCACATTAAATTACGAGCGCGTTCTGGAGATGACTCTCGACCTAACCTACGGCGTCCTCGATGAACCCGGCTTACCGGCGAGCAAGATCGTCGGCGCTTTGCTACTTTTTACGGACGATGCGCTTTACGTAGCCGCTGCGCGGGGTCTAACGCATGCCGACATGCGGGTTACATTTTCAGGCGAACAAGGAATTCTTGAGGATTCCTTATCGAGCGGGTCGCCGCGGATGGTCTCCAATCCCAGCAGCGATCCGGAGCTGCAACGTCTCGTGGGCATGCGTCCTTGCAAGGTCGCTGTTTGTATGCCCTTGATCGTCGGAATCGAAGCGTATGGATTGTTGTTGTTCGCCCACCCACACGCGGATTACTTCGCCTCTGATCGTTTGGAAATCATCGCCGCTGTCGCTAATCAGGCCATGGTGGCGCTTCAGAATGCACAGCTCTACCGCGAGCTCGAGCAGGAAAAAGAACGGATTATGGAAATCCAGGAAGAAGCGCAGAAGAAATTGGCGCGCGACCTGCATGATGGACCCACACAGTCCATCGGCGCCATCGCCATGCGCGTAAATTTTGCCCGCCGTCTTCTTTCTCGCGATCCCGATTCGGCCGCCGAGGAACTTTTCAAGATCGAAGAATTGGCACGGCGAACGACCAAGGAAATCCGCCAGATGCTCTTTACGCTGCGGCCTCTGGTGCTGGAATCGGAAGGTTTGGTGCCTGCGATCCGGCAGCTGGCGGAAAAGATTCATGAAGCCCACAATCAGAATGTGATCGTAGAAGCGGATGAGGGCGTCGGGGAGAATATCGAGGTCGGGAAACAGGGCGTGATTTTCTTCATCGTGGATGAAGCGGTGAATAACGCCCGTAAGCACGCGCAGGCCGATCACATCTACGTTCGCCTGAAGCGCAAGGGCGATATGTTGTTTCTGGAGATACAGGACGACGGGGTTGGGTTCGACATGGCTGCGGTGGAAGAAAATTACGATCAACGCGGCTCCCTCGGAATGATCAACCTACGCGAACGCGCCGAGTTGGTTAACGGGTTGTTGCACATCGATAGTGCCAAAGGTAAGGGGACGCGCGTACAGGTGACGATCCCGATTACGTCTGCCGCTGCCGAGCACCTACACCGGGCAGGATATTCCAAGTAAGTCAAAACAGGGTGATCGACGAATCTCGAGGGTCATCCCTGCAGCACAGGGATGCTTTTATTGGGCAACTTCGGTGTGCATCTCGATGTACGCCTATGTTGGGAAAATGACGCTCAGGATTGGACGCTCAATTTGGCGTCGATGAATTGTTTGTGGGTTAATTTGAGGACTTGTGCGATCTTGCGGATTTCCTCGGTTTCTTCGTGGGATAGATCACCGTCGGAGGCTGCCACTCGAAAGAGCGCACGCACGAAATTGATGCGCTCTTCTTCGTCCGTGGCGATGAAAAACTCTCGAGAGAGACGATAGTAGTCCATGCCTTTTTCGAAGGCGCTGATGGCAGTCTCGGCAACCAGCGCCGCCGTTTCACGCGAAAGGTCCCAGCCGCTGCGCAGGATTTCCACGATCGAGGCTTTCTCTTCCGTCGTGACGTCTTTGTCGACGAAGGCGATGCGCGATAGCAGCCCGCTGGCTAGACAAAGTTTTCGAAATTCTTCGTCGGAAAGTTGAATGTCCGCCTCGTTCTCGCCCAACTTTCGTTTCATCTTATAGTAGATGCGGTTGCGGATAAAGTCTTCCAGGAACTGCTCCCGATTGGCGGTTCCGGCAACGATTTGCGAACGCTTTTTTACGGATGTGCGCATCATCTTTCCCATGCGGCTGAAGACGTTCGTGTTGGTCGAATCAATCGCGGCTTGAATTTCGTACGCGATGGCGCGCTCTTCGGGTGTGACGGTGCCGTCCGCCTGGATCAGCCGTTCCAAAGTCTCCGAGGCGAGCGCTTTATCCTTGCGGGTCCGGATCGCTGCCCGAAGATCTTGCAGCAAGCGACTCCTCTCCGATGGGTCGATCGGTGAATCGATGTAAATATCCAATTTCGCCCAATCCCTGGCCGACAGACCGGGCAGGTGGAAGAGCAGGTCCTTCAAGGCGTTGATTTCGTCGTGGGAGACTTCTTCGTCGGCCCAGGCGGCGGCAACGAGGACTTTCGCAAGGGAGAGTATCAAATCACTGTTTGTCATAGCAGGCATCCAGCTTCTCGATTGGTGATGGGAATCTTTGCCCTCTCATTTCACCATCATATCACGCAAAAGACGCAATATCCTTCGGTGAGCGTGAACTCCCGGGTGCTGTCTGTTCGTGCGCCTTGCATTTTCATGGGGAGGATATTGAGTCGATAAAGACTGCGAATTGCGAATCATGCTTACTCGTTTACAGGCGATTTACGAGCTTGTTTGTTAGAATGACGGCTGCCGGTTGAGGTAGGGCATTGCGGGAGCGGCGATGATCGAAATCGATGGATCCCAGGGAGAAGGTGGGGGGCAAATTCTACGCAGCGCGCTGGCGTTGTCGATCGTGACCGGAAGGGCCATGCGAATAAACAGGATCCGAGCTCGGCGCTCGAAACCCGGCCTGCGCGCGCAGCACTTGAAGTCTCTCGAAGCGGCAGCGCAGATATCTGCAGCGACCGTCGATGGCGCTCACCTGGGTTCATCGAGCATCACGTTCGAGCCTGGTGCGCTGTCCCCGGGAAATTATCGTTTCGAAATCGGCACAGCAGGTGCGACGAGTCTCGTCTTGCAGACGATCTATTTGCCGTTGAGTTTTGCGGGGACGCCATCCAAAGTGAGCATTATCGGAGGAACGCACGTGCGCTGGAGTCCTTGCTACCAGTATCTCGATTGGCAGTGGGCGCATTGTCTGACGCGCTGCGGTTACCGCCTCGATTTATCCCTCGAGCAAGCGGGTTTCTTCCCGCAGGGTGGTGGGCATCTCCGGGCGAGCGTTCACCCGGCGGGAGAGATTTCGCCCCTTCGTTTGATGGAGCGGGGTGAACTTCGTGGTATACACGGTGTGTCGATCGCCTGCAATTTAGCCCAACACGTCTCCGAACGGCAGCGAAAGCAGGCGCTCGAGCGCTTGAAGACCTTGGGATGCGAAGTCGAGATCGGGATTGGAGAAATGCCCTCCTTCAACAAAGGATCGATCTTGTGTCTTCTGGCTGAATTCGAAAACGGCCGCGCCTGCTACTTCGGTCTGGGAGAACGCGGCTTACCGGCGGAACGTGTGGCGGATCGTGCCGTGGATCAACTACTAGCGTTCATCGAAAGCGAGGGCTGCGTGGACCAATACCTCGCCGATCAACTCCTGCTCCCACTGGCTTTTGCCGAAGGTGCATCGGAGTTCCGCACTTCACAGATCAGCCAACATTTGTTGACCAACGCGAACGTGATCCGTGCTTTCACTTCGACGAAGATCGAATTGTTGGGCGAAGTGGGAGAATCGGGCGCGGTAAAAATCAATCCTGCAAATTAAGCGACTCGTCGTTCTCCGGGCTCAGTGCACGAGGCCGCCGCCGATGAACTCTCGTAAAACGGATTCCTTTGGTACGGCGGAATCGTCTTCGACTGGTTCGACGGCTTCGAGAAAGTGGCAAACCCGTTCGGCACGCATGTAGGCGTCCTCTCGCAGGGGGTCGTCCTTATAAAGGGCTCGCCACTCGAGGAAACGATCCAACATTCGCGGACGATATAGAGCGATCTCGTACGGCATGCTGCTGTTGAGGATATGGTCGGCAGTGTTGATGTAGGGGATGATGTTGCGCATTTCGCTGGTGCGAACGTAATGCCAGTGCTCGAGCGTCTGTTGAGGATTGTAGGCGCGATGCTCCGCATCGCGCAGCATCCTGCGGATCAGGCGCAGATCGGTCCAGCGGATGTATTTCCCCTCTGGGGTCTTCATCTGCAGTAGGGGTTCGAGGTAGAGTTTCATCTTGAGCTCGGTAGGGATTTGTTCGGTCATCTCGGGGTATAGACCGTGCAGGCTGTCGATGAGCAGGATCTCACCCGGCTGCAGCTTAAAAGGCGTGTGATCGGGAGATCGTTTTCCGATCTTGAAGTCGTAGAAGGGGATGCGTACCTCCTCCCCTTTGACGATGCGCTTGAGATGCTCGTTGATCAGTGCAAGATCGAGCGCTTGGGGAGTTTCGAAGTCGTAATCTCCGAATTCGTCTTTCGGATGCATTTCGAGATCGAAGAAATAATTGTCCACGTTGAGGGAAGCGAATTTCATGCCCATGCGCTTCAAGCGCTGCTCGATTTTGAGCGTCGTCGTTGTTTTGCCCGAAGAAGACGGGCCACTGATCAAGACCATTTTGAGATCCTCGCGGCGATCCGCGATCATCTCGGAGGCAATATCGACGTCTCCTTCGTAAGCGGCTTCGGATTCGCTGACGATTTGTGCGAACTCGCCTTCGTGAATGCGATCATTGAGGGCTTTGATCGTATGCGCATTGTGCGACACCGCCCAATCCAGCGATTGCCATAATTTCGCCCAAGGGATGTTGCCGGAAGGCCGGCTGATTAACTCGCCGGAGTCTCGGCTGCGCGCCCGCTCCAAACGGTAGATGATGTAGTTCTTGGCCACTTTAGCGTGGCCGTTTTCGATGAGCACTTTTTCGACGACGTCCTGGATTTCCTCGATATGGGGATTGTGTCCTTCGGGACATCGTTTTTCCAGCTTTTTGACGACTTGCTGCGCCAGTTCCTCGGCTCGTTCTCGATCACGACCCCCTACTGCCACTGCGGCGCGATAGATGGCGTTGGTGATCCTGTCGGGGTTAAATGGGACGATCGCTCCACTCCGCTTGACAACGTGCGTAATTTTGGGCATCTCGATCCTCCCGATCCTGGTGTGCATATTCCGTTTGCGAGCGAATGGTTCGTATTTTAATCATATCGCAGATCGCAGCGCCTGTTGAGAATAAAGCGCGGGGTTTGTTGCTCCAAAGCGTATACGAAAATATCGACGCCGTTAGTGACATTAATCGTTCACAGGATATTGGATGTACTCTAGGCGATTGGCGGTGCAGGCCATATAATCTAACTGTATCGCAATCAAAATTATAATAATGGAGGGAGATCATGAAGGGCGATCCGAAACTCATTCAGAATTTAAATGCACTTCTGGCGGATGAACTGACCGCCATCAGTCAATACATGGTTCACTCAGAAATGTGCAACAACTGGGGCTATCAGGAGCTTCATGAGGCCAAGGAAGGTCAGGCCATCGATGAAATGCATCACGCCGAATGGCTCATCGAACGCATCCTGTTCCTCGAGGGCATACCTGTGGTTGATAAGCTGCTGCCCATGTCGTTCGGGAAGACTGTACTCGAGATGATCAAGGTTGATCAGGCGGCGGAAGCTGGTGCGGTCAAGGCGTATAACGATGGCATTGCTCTAGCCAGCGAACTGGGCGACGAGAGCACCGCCGATTTGCTCGTCACCATCCTCAAGATGGAAGAGGGGCATATCGATTGGGCGGAGAAACAATTGGCTCAAATCGAGCAGATGGGCCTCGAGAATTACCTTTCCCTTCAGATTGGTGAGGAAGAGGAAGAATAACCGCATCCCTCGATGATACTGGAATAAAGTAAGGGATTGGTTTGGTCCTCAGTCCCAATCTCAAACCATCCACTCAGGAGACTGAGCGGATGGTTTAATATTGTATCGGCTGCGTCATCTTCGTCTCTTACTACCGGCTGAATCTGCTTGGGACAGACTTGAAGCCTTCCGGCGGGAGAGAGGAATGATGCTAAGATAGAATTGAGAGAGGCTCGTACTTCTGAAGAGGGTTACGCATGGGAGAAGATGTACTTCAGCTTTACCCACTGCCGACGAGAAAGATTCCGCTCAAAGGACTTTATCTCGACCACGATCTGCGCCAGCATCAACGGGATTCGGATCAGCTCTTTATGCTGGCTAACTTTATCATCAGTTTGGATGGTCGTATTTCGATCGAACCTCAAAGCGGACGAGAAACGATTCCGGATCAAATCGCCAACGCGCGCGATTGGCGACTGTTCCAGGAACTTGCCATCCAGGCGGATCTGCTTCTCACCACAGGCCGCTACTTGCGGGATTATGCTGTCGGGGAGACCCAGGATATCTTGCGGGTATATGATGATCCGAATCTGGCCGATTTAATGGAATGGCGCACCGAGCACGGTTTGTCGCTCTATCCGGACCTGGCCGTAATCAGTGGAAGCATGAAATTCCCTGTGCCGGAGAGGCTGCTGCGTGGGGACCGAAGGGTTTTGGTCTTCACAACTCGAAGTGCAGATCTTACCCTCGTTAAGAATGTAGAAAGCCAAGTGGATGAAGTCATTGCCGTAGGAGACGGCTCGATCGACGGAGGGGAATTCAAAGCGGCACTCGAAGCGTTGGGGTATGGCGTGGTGTATTCCGCGGCGGGTCCCAAGGTGCATCATTTTCTTCTGGCCGCAGGCGTTTTGGACCGCTTGTACCTCACCCTGGCAGGGAAATTGCTGGGCGGCAAGCGTTTCTCGAGCATCGTCGAAGGTGCACTTTTCGGTACCGAGATCGAATGCCGCTTGAGCAGCCTCTACTACGATCCGACGGGGTTTGACGGCAGCGGACAGCTATTCACGTCCTACGACGTTATACCGGAATCGGAGCAGTAGCAGGATCATCCCGAAGGCTACCCTGTTTCGTAAGCCATCTGTAAAGCCCGATCTCGATCCCATCTGTAATAATGAATACAACTTTTCAAACGCATTTCCGAGTGATTTTCGTGTGGTCCACATTCGGAGGGACGCAGCATTTTCGTTTTCGTGTTTGGTTTCCAGATCTCGAAGAAGGGTTAGATTGGTTTCACCGTAGGCATCGACCCAAATCCAAAGCCAGTCGTCCCAGGAGGTAGATCGTGAAGTGTAAATCGTGTGGATCAGAACTTGTGAGTGAATCGGACACCTGCCACTTTTGTGGTGCGCAGGGTAGGGTTTCACCTCTGCCGGCTGAGGACAACGACCTCCCTACAACGCCTTGGCATCAATCCAAAGAGGTGGATGTTGTTTCCCGATCATCGGATCGTCATTGGACTGAACTGCGGTCGAAAATCCTCATTGATGAATCGCATAAGGAGCGAACGTGGACGGATGACTTTATGCCTTTCAAGCAATACTTGCGTAAGCGAGGAAGCGTAATCGTTGAAGGAGAGGGTCCGATCACGAATTCGAAGTTGGAGGGGGTAAAAATGGTTGTGGTCGGGGGACCCGAGAAATCCTGGTTGTTCGATCGTAAAGCAGATCAATGGCACAAAGAAGAGGTCGTCCATATGCAGCAGTACGTAAAAGGCGGCGGCTGTTTGTTGGTCATGGGTGATAAATTGTCCGATGCGGAAAGGTTGAGTGCATTGACCCAACCGTTCGGGATTACGTTTACTCGTGAAACGGTGGGAGACGTAACCATCCATCAGGCCGGCATGGCCCGACACCCCATTCTGGAAGGTGTAAACGAATTCCGCCTGGGAAAGTTCCACGGCAGCGGAGGTTACCTGCTGAGTGTGACGGAGCCGGCTTTTGCATTGGCATGGATGGAAGGGCAGCCCGTCCTAGCAGCCTGTTATTTCGGACATGGGATGGTTGTTGCGATCTCGAACTTGATGGTTTTCTCAGAACGGTACCTGTCCGAAATGGATAACGAAATGTTCCTCGAAAAGTTGGTGGATGAGGTGCTGCGCGAGAATAAGACCCAAAAGGTGCAACGCGTGGATGAGGTCGAAGGGGGACATGCTGGATCCATGTTATCCCTGGAGCCTACTGAAGAAGGTACGTACGAAGAGGTCGAGCTCGTTTATCCTGAAGAACACCCAGCTGAAATCGTCGAGGAGTTTGCTGAGGAAGAAGTCGAAGGTGAATTAGAGGCGACATTCGACCTGGATGCTGAAGATGAAGAATCGGGTGTGGGTTTCGAGGGATGCGAGCCGGTTTGGCGAGAGACACTCGACGAACTGATCGAAGTCTGGCAAACGTGGGAAGAAACCTTCGAAGCATTTTCAGCCGATTACGAAACCGTCGAGGAAGCTGAATTTCCCGAAGATCGTGAGCTGCTCAAGGATGTCTGGGAGCGTGACATTGACCATTGGCAACCAAAATTTCTCGAGTTGATGAAGCGCGAACTTTCGCTTTGGGGGAATATATATGCGCAAGACGAAATCGACAAAGTGAGCCGCACCTTATTGCACGACCTCCTGGTCAATCGCGAGACGGCCATCGTCCAACAAGAGCAGCAGATCGAAATTCTCAGCAACCAACTCGAGGCGATGGAAAGCGGTGACACATTTGCTGTCGAGGAGTTATTTGACGATGCCACAGATGCCAGTTACACAAACGCACTGCTGCGCAACGACTATGTGGATTTGCTGCAGAATTTGAAGGACCGCAATCTTCCTATCCCCGAAGAGCATATTCCAGAGCGTGAGGAAATGCAGAAGGGGGATTGGGAGCGTGCTTGGTCTCTCATCGAGTGGATGCAGCCGATCCCGGTGCCTGAGAATGGGAAAGTGCATGTTGGAGAATCCGGAGATTCGATCGACGAAGCTGCGTCGATGCTTGATTTACAGAAGAACGATTCTGAAGGGGACGGTCAATCCGATCAGGACAACTTAAATCTCAAAGCGGCATAGGGTTCCAATCGCCTGCATGTAAAAATGCAGGTGGCCTGCCCGGAAAGTCAGGAGGTCCCTGCGGAGGCAGCAAGGGAATTTCTATCAAATCTAGTGATGGAGATCCGCGCAGCGCGATCTCCAATGTTTTATTATCTCGGACCGAATCTGAAGAATGTGATAGGCTGCATGAATTGTGATCCATGTGTCTTGTCGGGAAAATGCTCTTTCAGTTAATCTGCGTAAATACTTCAAGGTGAATCACCTTTTTCATCCGTGCTCCTGGATAAAAATAACGTCATTTCGAGAGTTAAACCGCTCGGGGATGCGAATAGGATATTAAGAATATCGCTTTCGACATCAATACGTGATAGAATATGCTACTATTGCGTGTTTCGATGCACATCACGTCGAAGAACGGTTAAGTCAGTCCGGGGGAGGGAGATGGAGCCAGCGACGATCTTATACGTCCATTGTGATTTGAGTGAAGCAATGGCTCTTATTATTGAAGCTTGCCAGAAGTTGGGTTATTTCTTGTGGTCCTTACGAGGTGACCCGGGTTCAATCCGTGTGATGCCGAATGTCGCCGCCCTGCGGGTATCCATATTCCCGAATCTGGTGGGAGCCCATCGACCTCCGGAATTGGACAGTAGCATCGGGAGCATCCACTTGGTAAAGATATCAAGCACTCGCTCTCGAATTTCGCTCCAACGCGAAGACCTTGCTGGCAATGCGCTTGCAGAATCCAAATCGAAGGATTTTTCGATTTTTTGCGCCTTGTTGGAGGATTATCTCGAATCGCAAGATATTCTGCTCAGTGATCAAGAAACCGGCGGAAAAACAAGAACTTTACGGATAATGGAGGATACTGGACCCCTTCCGGCTTGATCCATGTGCCGTTGCTTCTAGAATCGGTTGCTTATCAAACTCGAGAGCCCCTTTCTGCGCTGATGGGGCTCTTTTTATTACGGGATTTTTACGGCGGCTTGAACATCGATTGGAGTTTGGGCAGTTTCGATCTCTAGCTGGGGAACATAGCCACTGATTCGGATGGAAAGGGATCACCGCGATGCGTTCAAGGGGACGTAACCACTGCGTGTGATTGCCGATTGCCCTTTCTCCGAGAGCAGCCACTCATACAGCAAGCGAGCTTCGTGCTGCTCATCTGTGTCGGCGCGGATGACGGCATAAACCTCCGTGGTCAAGGGGTAGGATCGATCGGCGATGGTACCCGCTCGAGGCGTGATTCCGTCGACGGCGATCAGCTTGATCTCTTCCAGGGGATAAATGAACGTTGCATAAAAATAGACAGAGTAACCGATTCCCAACGGATCGGAAGCCAGCGCGTTGATCGGCCCCATCATTCCCTCCAGGATCATCTCCGGTGCGTCGACCATCGCTTCCCCGCGCATGATCAAACGTTCCATCAATTCCTGACTTCCCGAATTGCGGTTGCGTTGATAGGGATTGATCCCTTGTGCTTGCCCTCCGACCTGTTTCCATGACGTGATTTCACCCGTGTATATGGCCCGAATTTCTTGCTGATCCAGATCATCGACCGGATTTTGGACATTTGCAAGAATGACGAACGCGTCCAGTGCGACGGCGCGAATTTCGAGCTCAATGCCGGCTTGTCGAGCGGCTTGCTCCTCATCTTCGGAAGGCTGGCGGGCCACGAGAATGAAATCCACGTCGCCGTCGATCAGATTGGTATATGACCCGTGTGTGCCGCTGTGCCACATATTTTGTACGAAATCGCGTTTGCTGGCTTGGCGCACACCTGGGCTGGGGACGATGCGCAAGGTCGTCGTGAATGGGTCATACATCCAGATACAGTGAATCTCGAGGATTTCGCACGCCAGGGTGACTTGCAGTGGTAATGCAGACGTTGAACCGTCGAAGTGGGGATAATTTTCGACATTGAGCGCCGAAACGTCCTCATTATTCGCCGATTGTGTCGCCGCCAAGATGGGCGTCGGTGCCTCGGTTGCTGTCGGCGTTAACGGCCGGCAACTCGTGAGCAGCATAGCCAGGGTATATAGGACAAGGATCGGATTTTTCATCGTGTTCGCTCCCGCGTTCCATCGATTTGAGCGCAGGGTATCAGGGCAATGTGGCGAGAAGGTGACCGGACGACGCCGATTTCGTGGCAGATTAAGTTTGTGATAAAGCTTGACATGTCGGTTTCTTCATCTTAAAATAGAACAAATGTTCTATTCGAAATGATACCGGATCCTATCTTCTGATTTCATCCGATTACGCAATTCATTTTACTTTCATCATTTTCTCGTCGATTTCGAGACGAGTTTAATCAAGGAGAAACGAAAATGAGTTACCCGATTGAAATACTTGAAAGACCTCGACAAGCCACGGCTTCCATCCGCACACGAGCCAGCGTCTCGGATTTACCGGTCCTGATGGGCCAGACTTTCGACAAGCTGGTGCAGTATCTGGGGAGGATCGGCATGCAACCTGCGGGACCGCCGTACTCGGCATATTACAACATGGATATGCAAGACTTGGACGTCGAGATTGGCTTTCCCGTCAGCAAGGTGGTGCATGGGGAAGGGGACATTCAGGCCAACGAGATTCCAGGCGGAAAGTACGTTTCCTGCCTGTACACCGGCCCTTATGAGGAATTTGAGCTGCCCTATAACGAATTGAAAGAGTGGCTCGAAGAAAAGAGTCAACAAGGAACCGGCGTGTCGTACGAATTTTACTTGAACGATCCAGCGAACACGCCGCCGGACAAATTGCAGACTCAAATCCTTTTTCCGTTGAAGGACGAGTAGTGCGAAGGAAAATATTCCCGTAGGGGGAGGGCTTCTTTGATAGGTCGTTCATAATGGATCGACCATCGAAGAAGCCCTTTTTTTACCAGTGCTTAGATGCAGCGAATATCAGTGTCCGTTTCGGAGCTATTGGCCCGTGGGATGGGATCTAGGATATTGATGGTAATGTCACGCTAGGATTTCTCACCCACGATCAATACACCCCCGGTATATTCTTTTCCCTGTTTGGTGATGCGCTCGTCGAGGCGTTGGACTTTCCGGAGATCTGCATCGCGCAACAGACGCCAGACTAGCCGGGGATACGTTATCAGCATGAAGGAGATCCAACCACGACAGCCCATCTCTTTCATAACGTTTGGTGCGGCTGCCTGCGGCAGCTCTTGCAGGTGGGTCACATGCAGGCCGGTCCGCTCGAACAAGCCTCGCAGCGAATCCCTGGTGAAATATCCGTGAAAGGCAGGATGTTCGCGCATTGCATCCATGAAGTCTGCCGGTGCTGTGGGGTCGACCACCGCTTCGTTGGCCGCGATCCAACCGCCCGGTTTAACCACCCGCTGCAGTTCGATGAGCGCTTTTTCTTTATCACCGGGCAGGGGCGTCAGGACGGATTCGAGCAGAACTCCGTCGAAGAACTCGTCCTCAAACGGCAAGTTGTATAGATTCGCCACTCGGAAATCTACACGATCCTCGACGCCCATCCGTTTTGCGCGCCGCTGGGCTTTCTCGACCATGGCTTCTGCAATATCGACCCCGAAGACCCGGATTGCATGTTTCTGGGCGATGCGGCAGGCCGTGCCGCCGGGACCGCAGCCGGCGTCGAGTATGCGCTCGGCCGATTCCAGCGGGAGCATTTCCAGCATCGTTTGCGTGGCTTCTTCTCCTCCGGGGTGGACGTGTGGAAGTGCGTCCGTCAGCATGGCCACGAAGTTGTACCAATCCCTCGTGTCGATAGGTTTTTCTATGTTGGTGCTCTCTGGATTCATCTCGTCGTCCCCATTTCTGTTAATCAGATCATGCCGAAGTGCCTCTTTTAAATACTTCAATGGGCATTCGATTGCCGGACTTGGGCATGACAATTTTCCGACGAACACTTTGGATCCAGCGGTACAAATAGGAAATCCAGAACCTGGAATCTTGAGACGCACGCTGCTTTGGGTCTGAGGTGCGGTGTAAGAAATTAGGTTCGAAAATCGATTAAAGGGTCGACCTAAACGCTACGGCACGTGTTCGGAACAACCAATGGTCGTTTGTGTCTGAATTTTTGCGTCGCAGCCGGGCGGAAGTAGAACGACGTCTCCCGCTCCGGCGATCTCCGTGATGCGAACGTTGGCGCCCACGCGCTCGATCTTCACGTCCGTGCTCGACGAGGCGTACATTCCGCTTCCCGCATCCGCGTGCATCCAGATCGTGGAACCGTTGATGCCGATCAATGTCAGTTTCATGAGGATGTATTCGCTCTCGAAAGCGCCTTTGACGTAATTGCCGCAATGTTGGCCGATGACGCACGTGGGTTGGAGATAAAGAGTCACGAAGGGACCGAGCGCACTGGCGCAAGGGCCCGTCGTGGTGGGCGGGCCTGAAGATGTCACGCATCCCGACCACGTGCCGCTGACAAATACCCAGGGGGAAGTCGTAGACGTGGCGCTGGGAGGCGCCATGGTATCCGTCGGAGTTGGGGGCTCGGGCGTTGCAGTTTCTGTCGTTGCTGCTACGGTTGCGGTCGCTGTTGCCGTGTTGGGAGCTGGGGTGTCGCTGGCTTCCGGTTCGGCTTGAGTCGGCGTGCTGCTGGGAAAGTCGCAGGCGAGTGCTGCGAGCAAGAGGATCGTCGGAATGAGAGGCAATATGCGCGTGCTACGCGTGTTGCTCATAGGGATACCCTTCTGCTCTGATGGACCCGGAGTGATCAGCATGGATTGTACACATTTCTTCGATTGTCTGCTGTACGCCGGGGAGCAGAGAAACCATCAGGAAGCAGGCGTGTTTTAATATACATATAGCGTATCATCGATCGTGCTGGCAAATGCAACCGATCGAGATGCAAGGTCGAGATGGTTTTTATGAAAAGCGATGGACATTCTGATCCAGAATTTGAAAGCACCTTACTTTAGTCTTCCTCCGTTGGTCTCGCAGTCAAGCGCTTGTTGATCGGGGCTGTACAAATATTCGCTGAATGACAATTCAATAGGGATGGTAGATATTCCGCTTTGGAAGGGAAAGGAGGCGGAATGCAAATTCCCGAAGCTCGTAAGTGGTACCGTTGGCTGTGGTGGTCGCCGCTGCTTACGATTCCTACACTGCTCTTGGTTTACTTCATTAACCCGGGATATGCATTGGTGTGCGGCTCAAGTGACGAGAACTGTACTTGGTGGGTCGTCCCCCAAGTGACGAATATTATAGCCGTCGTCGTCTCAGCGATGTGGCATTTGATCCTCCTCAAACCAGCCCTGGATAAGGAAAGGCCGTTTGTACGCTGGCATGGTCGGCAGGCTTTGCTTCTCGCTGGCGTACGCACTGCAATCCCTTTATCGATCGCTGTCATCTTCACAGACGAGTACGCGCTTTTAAACTCCATTCCTTTTCTGATCGTCGTTTGGTTCTTCGGGACCATCTGGGGCCAGCGGCAAGCTGCCCGCGGTGATTGCAGTATTTTACGGTGGTTTACCAGGCAAGATAAGGAAGGGAAAGGTGGCGGAATGCAAATACCCGAAGCTCGCAAGTGGTACCGTTGGCTATGGTGGTCCCCCCTTATCACAGTGCCTACGTCTATCGTCGTCGGCATCTGGAATTATTTCTATGGTGAATGGGACGGTATACCCGTTGTCGTCTTCGCTCTGTGGCATCTGATCCTGCTCAGACCTGCCATGGATCGGGAGAGACCATTCGTGCGCTGGCACGGCCGGCAGGCTTTACTGCTGGCTGGTTTACAAACTGTCTTCGTAGCCGTTTTTTGGTTCACATATGGCGAAGAACCCTTCGCCCTCCTCCTACTGGTCATCGTTTGGTTTTTCGGCACACTCTGGGGTCAGCGGCAGGCCGCCCGCGGTGATTGCAGCACACTGCGCTGGTTTGCCCGAGATCAAGCCGAGGTGATTCTGACGGCTGTGGAGAGGGAGAAGGAAGCTGTCGATATCGATAAGCAAACGAAGGATTTAGTCTACGCCATCCGTTTCGAGCGCTCCCCTGAGCAGCGCGAAAAGGCGCTCGCCGAGCTCGTCGCACTCGACATGGTGGAGACACTCTGAGGAAGGAGCCGGTCATGAAATGCCCAAACTGCGGATCTCCGGGCCTGGAAAAGGTGGTCAAGAAGTGTCGTGTATGCGGGGAAGCGTTTGCCTCCGAGGATCTACTTGAACTGTACCAGCTGGAGTATCTGGTGGAGAGAACACGTGGATGGCCCGGAATCGCCACATATCGCAACTCGTACGTCAACCGCTTGAAAAGTCTGCGTGAGCGGCTTTGTCGTGGCGCTCCGATGGAAGAGCCGGCCATCGAGCCGGCGCCTGCGGTTTCGGAGATAACTACAACCACACCCATCCCGACGGTTTCGGCTAAAGCGGCAGCCACGCGTGCCCCCGCATCAGTATCTGCACCTGAACCCATCAAGGAAAGTGTGCCCTTCGATCAATGGCTGCTCAGCGAACGCAATATCAAAATCGCACTTTACGTTGGCGGATTCTTGCTCTTCATCGCCGGGGCGATATTCGTCGGCGTGAATTGGGGTCGTATTCCCGGGCCGGCAAAATTTGCCATCACACTGATGATCACGGGATTGACGTATCTCGGCGGTTTTCTGTTGTTCCAGAGCGAAGCATATCGTATCGCCGGCGTTGCGTTGCTCGGGTTGGCGTCGGGGTTCCTGGCGCTCAATTTCGCCGTGTTGCAGCATTACGTGATGGGACCGGCGGGTTTGCAAGATGACGTCATGTGGCTCATTGCCTCACCGTTGTGCTTCTGCGCTTACGCACTCACTGCCTACTGGACGAAAGCCGAACTTTTCACTTACATTGGCCTCGGCGCCGTAGGAAGCACGCTGACTGCGATATTAGAAGTGTCCGATGCCCATGTTACGCTCACGCCGTTAATGTTCGGGATATTATTGTTCCTGGTCATGCTTATTTCGTCCTACGCGAGATCCTCCGCAGCGGCTAGCTATACGTATGGTCCGCTTCGAAACGTCTCCCAAATTGGCATGCCGCTGGTGATTGTTATTGCCATTATCTTGTGGGCAGATTATTTCGGTTGTGAGCAGTGTGCGTCCATTGTTCCCTGGTTGCCCATTCTCGGAGTTGGAGTTGGCGCGGTGTTTTACATTGTCAGCGATGTGCTCTTCAAATGGATTGCTGCGCGCTGGGTGACAGCCGTGCTCATTCCGCTGACGGGGTATATGCTCTTGCAAGAACTACACGCTCGCGATATCACAATGGCCATCGTGTTGATGCTCATCTCCCTGGCATACATGGGTGTGGGCTTTGTCTTGGTCCGGCGAAAGAGAGCGTCCGCTGCAGGCTGGCCGTTCTACGCCGTGGCCTATGCGATAGCCTTAATGGTTACCTTATCCGCAGCCGATAACGAATTGGATCTGGCGATATTGCTCTTCGCCGATGTCGTCATACTGGTCATTTCGGCGGTGGTCCATCTCGATTTTCGCTGGATGTACGGCGCAGTTTGGTTGTTCATGCTGCCCGTGTGGCTTTTGCTCGCTTGGTACGTCGGCGATGAATCCGACAGCGGTCTGATCATGGGTCTGTTGGGTTTGAACTACACGGCTTTCGGTTATGCACTCGGCCGGCGCAAACTGAATTACGGCATGCCCTTCCTCAGCGCAGCGGTGATGTTGAGCGTGATAACTACCGTGCTGACCTACGAAACCCCCGTGATCAACAGCATCGTCCTGGCCGTCGTCGCCGTGGCGTATTTCCTCGTTGCGCTGTGGCTCGAGACGCCGTGGCTGCTCTATCCCATGCTGTTTGCGTTGAATATGGGCCTGCATGCCGTCCACAACGCGATTTTCAATTGGCAAACACCGACTCCGGTGTTTGCAATCTCCTTCGCCGCGCTTGGGCTCGCTTTGGTGTTGGCGGGATACGCGCTCCGCCGCAGGAACCATGGTGCCTGGGGTTGGCCGTTGTACGTCGTTGCATCGCTGGACTTGCTAGTGGCATATGGTGCTGCGATTATCGAGGAGGGCTTCCTGGTGATTGGAGTGTCGTTGCTGCTGTCCGTTCTGCTGCTGACCTTCGCATGGTTGGAACGCTCCGAATTTCAGAAGCGAAAGCTGCCGCATTTGCTCGCCTACCTGGGTCTCCTGGTGATTTTCGTCGGCCACTTTTACCTGCTCAAAGAATTGGACGTCATCTACGGACAAGCTGGGCCGATGTACACGGCCGGTGTTTGTTTGCTCTTCGTGGGTGTGGCTTGGTTTTTACGGCGTGAAGAGAGCGTTCAGATTTATGGGGATCCGCTTCGCCGCACGGGTTTGGGTTTAATGATAATTCCCGCCGCTGCTTCGATCTGGATTGCCGTAGACGAATCCGAGCCGCTCATTGCCGCGGCGACCTTTGCCATTGCCGGTGTGGCCTATTCGGCAGACGCGGCGAGGCGCAAGTCGGTCTATCAGGCGTACGTCGGCGGCATGTCTTTCGTGTTCGTGCTCTGGTCCGTGCTGATGGCCTTCGAGGTGGAGGAACCGCAGGCGTACATCCTGCCACTTGGATTGGCGCTCTTGATCATTGGTTGGAGCGAGCGCAGGCGCTTGAAAAGGACTCCATCCAACGGGCTGACAGTTTTAGGTCTACTGCTGCTTCTGGGATCTTCCTTCATACAGTCCTTACCGCGCGGCGCAATCGGGTATACGGTGTTTCTGGCTCTGGAGAGCATTGTGGTGATCGTTTGGGGTATTCGCAAACGCTCACGTAACTACGTGCAATACGGATCGATTGCATTTTTAGCCAACGTCGTGGTGCAGCTCGGTGCCGGTTTCGTGAACTTGTCCCGCTGGATGCAGATCGGCATAACGGGTGGAATCCTGTTTGGCGGCGGGCTGCTTGCGTTGTCCAAACGCGAGCAACTGCTTGCGGCACGAGAGCGTCTGTCTAAGACGTGGAGGGAGTGGGAAGCATGAATGTCTTGAAATCACTTTTTGGCATTTTCCGCCAACGTGGTTTGGTCAGCACGCTCAAGGAAGGACGATCCTTGACGGGATTTATTCTGGCCGCATTTCTGTTCTCCCTTCTCGGCGGAGCGGTGTACGGATTTGCCATGGGCGTCGGCATCGGCACGGACACAGCCTTGAAGGACGCGCTCAAAGTCGCACTGATCGTCGCTTTCGAATTGCTGTTCTCTGTTCCCATCTTCTGGGTGACCTTCCGCTTGCTCGGTCGTGAGGAGAAGCCTTCTCAGGTGACGTCCATCCCGTTAACCTTGATGGCGACCATGGCGATAATCATGTTCGTGACTGCGCCGATCGTGTTCATGCTCAGCGTGCTGGTTGGATACAGTTCCGAAGCGGTTTACATCCACATCGTCATCCTGGACATGGCTGCGTTGGTCGGCTTGTATCTGGTCAGTACTCTGTTGGCTAACAGTTTTCCCGAACCGAGGCAGCTCATCATGCCGAACGTGATCGGATTTTTACTGATGACGGTGATCTTGGTCGTGCTGATTAGTTTCCTGGCGCCGTATCTTTCCCCGAGCAACACCTTCAGCGTCGGGACCGATCGCTTCCTGGATGGTCTGGGCATCGGTGTCTCGGAAAAAGCCGACCAGGCGTTGTTCGCGGCCAGGTCGGCCAATCGTGTACAGTATCGATACCAAGCCACGAACGACAACGGCGATCTCGTGCGTGACTACACGGTGACGCGGGTGGGAGATGACTATCGCCTCGAATTACATCTGCACGCCGTTCCAGGCGAGACGATACGCAGCGAGAATAACATCTGGGTGATCGACGCAGAATTTTTCACCGATTTTGACAACGGGCGGGTGAGTCGGGTGAGCTACGAAGATCTGGCTGGTATATTAAATACTGCTTTGCCGCAGGGAGCCTTCAGCCTACCGGCGGAGTTGAATGGTGCGAACTGGCGCGCTTACGAACGCAAAGGGCGCTACATCGCCACCGGCACGGGACAGACGCTCACCCGTGCGGTGCTCGAACTGGACGCCGAGACAATGAGACTCGTCAATCTGACCCTCGGACGCGCCGAGAGCGGATTGCACGCCGAGACTCGTGTGCTTGATTTCCAGGCTACAACCTCGGATCGTACCGCCCTGGTGGCTTCCTTGAATCAGGCCATCGTGCTGGGCAGCGTGGACCGCTCCAACGCGGCCATGCTCGATTACGTACAGGACGAAACCTTTTTCGTCGTGCGCTACCCGCGTGAATGGGCAGCCGGCGTGTGGAACGCGGAGCTGCGGCGGGTTGAACTGGGCGAGGTTTGCGGCGAAGGTCGGTCTTGTCCTACTTTGACGGTTGGCGTTTACGATCTCGCTGGAGGCAAGGGAGCGCGGCAGTATGCCGAGGATTTGAGCCACGACCTGGCGTTGCAGCCGGAATATCGAGCGATCGCTCACACCACGCGCAGAATCAACGGCCGTGACGTAGGTGTGGTGGAATTCCTCTACGACCGTATGGTGAAAGGTGAATTGGAGACCGAGAGTCACCTCGAATTCATCTTCGTCGGACAAGATTTCCAATACCATCTGGATTTCGCCGCGCCAGAGGCCGCCTTCGACAACTACCGCGGTTTGTTTGAGGAAATAGCTGGACTGTTCACGTATCTGGTTAGGGAAGTTTGAGTAGCTCGTCCGGACAAGGGTGAATTTTACGGCATCAGCCTACAGACTTTCGACTTTATAATCACAATTTGCCTTGAAATGCACGGGGAATAATTTGGAACCTACCGGAGTACGGTTTCAATTATTCCCCTTTTTCTCTATAATCTTTTCGAAATTTTGGGCAGCCCAACATTCGCTTGGTGGAGAACGACACTCGATGACAAAGAAGAAACGTCAGGTTTTCGATCTCTTCCTGGCCAGCGCGCTGGGGCTCTTCGTCGAACTCGTCTTCATACGTTGGGTCGCATCTGAGCTGCGCTTCTTTTCCTTTTATAAAAATATCGCCTTGATTGCGGCGTACCTCGGTATGGGTTTGGGGTTTGTCGTATACAGCAGGGAACGCAGTCTGCGTTCCTTGTTCCGCGTCTACCTGCCATTGATGATCCTCATCGTCGGGATCGTGCTGGGTTTGGGGCGAACATTACTGAGCGACATCCTGCTCAGCAACCGCTTCAATGCGCAGGAGTACTTCTGGGCGGGGTCGATTGAACAATTAAGTTCCCAAATCATGGCGCTGCGGCAGATCGCTCTCCACGGACTCTTGCTGGGTATGTTTCTGTTATTGGTGCTCGTCTTCGTCCCGCTCGGTGAGTTGATCGCAGAGAAATTCGTAGCATTTCGTCCGCTTGAAGGATACAGCATCAACGTTCTGGGTAGTGTGGCAGGGGTGCTTCTCTATGCGGGAATCTCATTCATGTCTTTACCACCGGCAATCTGGTTTTTCCTTGCGGCTGCGGGCGTTATTTACTTCCTCCTGCAGACGACGTTCCGATTACGCTGGATGGCCCTGATCATGGCGCTCGTCCCCGCGATGATGGTTCTGGTCTGGCCAACCTCGGCGACGAGAACCATATGGTCACCGTACTATCGCATCGACATGCAGGAAAAACGTGTACCGGGATCCTCTGACGTTATGCTGGGATACGATCTATCTGTGAATCTGGCCTTCCACCAGGAGATGGTCAACCTGGATCCGGATTTCGTAGACGCAAATTACGCCAAGGCTCCGGAGTATTTCGATTCGAGGCAAGCGATTTATGATGCCGCCTATACGGCGGCACCGTCTCTGACCCGGGTGTTGATCGTGGGTGCGGGTACGGGAAACGATGTGGCAGGAGCGTTGCGCGCCGGCGCGCAGGAAGTTGTCGCGGTTGAAATCGATCCTCTGATTCTGCGCCTGGGAGAAGAATTTCATCCAGAAAAGCCGTATTCGAATCCGATAGTGACGGATGTCGTCGAAGATGCACGTTCGTTCTTTACGGACGCGACGGGTGAATACGATATGATCGCCTTTGGGTTTCTGGATTCTCATGCCCTCTTCAGTCCCAATGCAAGTGCACGGTTGGATAACTTCGTCTACACTCGCGAAAGCTTCAGCCGTGTGCGGGACTTATTGACGGACGACGGTCTGCTGGCGATTTCCTACGGAGTACCGGTGGAAAATGAGTGGATCGGGCTTCGCTTGTACCGCACATTGACGGATGCTTTCGGTCATCCACCGCAAGTCTACGAGTTCCCGACGAAAGACATTTTGTTCCTCATCGGACGCCATCCGGGGAACCAATATACCGTCAATGATACACGGGTGAGCCCTCGGCCGGATTATTCCTACCGGGAGGACATCCCGGGAACGACCGATGACTGGCCCTATCTCTATCTGCGTGAAAAGGCGATACCTTCCACGCATGTCGTCGCGATCTTGGGGATTGGCATACTTGGCTTCCTTCTCATTCGTCGCAATTTACCCGGCTTTACACACTTCAAACCCGGTTTCTTTTTCTTGGGTGCGGGGTTTTTCTTGCTCGAAACAAAGAGTGTAACGGAAATGGCGCTGTTGTTCGGATCGACCTGGGTGGTCAACGCTGTGGTGATCAGCGCCATCTTACTCATGATCGTGTTGGCCAACATCATCGTCGATCGTTTCAAGCTGAGCGACACGCGCGCCTTGTATATTTTCCTCGGTCTGACGTTGATCCTCAGTTACTTCATCCCGCTGCGGAATTTCTTGGAGCTGCCAACGATATTGCGTATGATACTGGCAAGTCTGGAACAAGCGGCGCCCTTGTTTTTTGCGGCGATGATCTTTGCCATTCGTTTTCGTGACGTGACTTCGATTCCGGCCGTGATGGGCTCTAACTTGTTCGGTGGCGTGCTGGGCGGCTTAGCCGAGTACGCCTCGCTTGCGCTGGGAATTCGCAGTCTTTATTTACTAGCGTTAATTTGTTATGCTTTGTCCGCCCTACCACATGTAAGTGTGACCTCTGGACGAGAACTCGCCCGAGGCGGATCCACCCAGCGTTGACGAATTCATGCTAGAACGCCAGCCCGATTGAACAGACTAGATTGGGAAACGAGCCGTACGTTGTTTACCGGCTCGTTTCTATTTGACGATATTCTGGCTCAGCGACGCACTTTACTTGATATCAGTTGTGCCTGCCCGACCACCGGCAGTTGCGGCTGCAATTGTGCCGCCGAGGCTGTCCATGGGGTAGATGATGATCATCGAGCTCTCTTCCTTGGACATTTCCAGCAGAGCCTGAATCTGGCGCAGTTCCATCGTGCCTTCCTGGTGGGCCAGTGTGGTGGTGGCTTCGACCAAGGACGTAGCGACGTCTTTCTCGGCGTCAGCCTGAATGCGTTTGGCTTCGGCACTTCGTTCAGCGCGGGCGATTACGGCCAGTTCTTCCACCAGGGAAGGCGGAGCTGTTACGTCCGTGATACGGACGGCGCGCACGTTCACGCCGTAGTCCTTCGCCGCCGAATCGATCTCGGCTTTAAGCATGTTGCTGATTTTCTCCGTTTCACTCAACAGCGGGCGTAGGTCGTTGCCACCAATCGTGCTTTTCAACGCTTCCATCGCAGCCCACTCCGTGGTCTTCCAATAGTCGCGCACACGAACGGCCGCTCGCTCGGGATCCTCGACTTCCAATTCAACCGCCGCGATCACGTCGATTGGAATGTTGTCACGCGTGAGTGTCTTTGTGGCTTTCACTTCATATGTGGTGATACGTATGTCGATGATGCGTGCGACGGAATACAGGAAAGGCGGTACGAAGAACAAACCTGGTCCGCGTGCGCCAACCGACTTGCCCATGCGTAATAGCACCATGCGATCCCATTCGGGCAAAATGTAAACCACCTTGGCCAGAACATTTCCAATCCAAAGAAGGAATATGGTTTTTATACTGCCCCAGAACAATGGGGTGAAGGTAACTTCCGCCGCACCGGAAAAAGCTGCCTGGAAATCTGGCAATACGAACAGCCACCAGAGTGGGACGATGATAATCAAACGGATTATGTTTCGGATGAATGATTGTACAGAATTGAAACGTCTTTTCATGCTTCGAACCTCCAGATAGTTTGTGCCTCCGCTTTGAGATGCTTGCATTGCAGAGTTCAGTGTGGCTACTGCTTTGGTGAAATCTTGACTCATATATTTCCTCCCGTTGACAACAGATTGTGGCAGACCTGTAATAAGCGTAGAGTACGTCGAATTCAACGGTATGACAAATGGCTGAATTTGCGCAGACGAAGCGAAAGGTTGCTGACAATTCAAAACGGTTTGTCAGGTATATCGTACGTGGGGAAGCAATTCCTACAACAAGAGTAAGGTATGGGGTCTACCCAAAGACGGCGCATGATGATAGAATCGAATCAAATAGGTTGCATGTAAGTTCTGTCTGGGAGTCGCATGATCACGGCCTGGGCAATTTCCACTGCACCGGATGGCTGCCATCAAACCGACCTCCGAGAACGAGTCAGGCACCTTCAACCCGATTGCCATAAGGAGGCAATGTCTAATGTCGGAGCGAGTTCTTGGAACGGTCAAGTGGTTCAACAGCAGCAAGGGCTATGGCTTCATCGAGCGTGAAGAAGGCGACGACGTCTTCGTGCATTACTCAGCCATTGAAGGTGATGGCTTTCGCAACCTCGAGGAAGGCCAGCGCGTCGAATTCACGATCGAAGAAGGCGCCAAAGGTCCGCAAGCCGCGCAGGTCGTCGTAGTGTAAGGTTTCAGCAACAACGATTCTGCCGACCCCTGCAGTTGCAGGGGTCTTTTTTTATCCCGGTCGCAGGATTTACCTGATTTGGAGGTCCGTTTCATTCAAACGCCTCGAAACGGACGGTACAGGGAATAGGGTGCGATCGGCGGTATACTTATCAGTGAAATAGATACTTCAGAAGTCCCGATCAAGGAGGCGACATGGGGAAGTTCGAAATCTACAAAGACAGTCAGGATGAATTCCGTTGGAGACTGCGAGCAGCGAATGGGGAGGTCATCGCCAATGGCGAGGGATACACCTCCAAAGAAGGATGTTTAAACGGAATCGAGTCGGTGAAAAAGAACGCACCGGGTGCGGAAATCGACGATCAAACCAAGTAAGTCGTTCCATTCGCAACACAGTTTTAGCGTTCAACCCGGCGGTCATTCCGAGCGTGCGCAGCGGAACCCGTAGTGGTTAAACGATGCCGTCGGCAAGGCAGGAAAGCGAATTGCCACGCGCATCGCATCGCCGTACGTGGACCAAGAGCCGCCGCGGGCGACTCGGTACGTCTCTCCAAATTCATCTGAAATGTCCGGATCGCCGCCCGGGTAAACGTCATACCAATCTGACGTCCATTCCAGGACGTTTCCACTCATATCGTAAATCATGAGGAAGTTGGGCCAATAGCTGCCGACTTGGGCGGTATCTTTGGCATCGCAGAGGTTGAAGTGCGCCCCGAACAACGAGGTCGTGTCGCAAGCAGGAATTTCGTCGCCCCATGGAAAGGCGTAGCCCTCCAGGCCGCCGCGGGCAGCGGTCTCCCATTCCGCCTCGGTCGGTAAACGTGCACCGCGCCAGGAGCAATAGGTATTCGCATCCTCCCAACTGATGTAAATCACCGGGTAATCGTCGTATTCCGGGTTACCGTAGTAGCTGTCTCGGGTTGCCGAACTGATTAAATCGGGCGGATCGCAGGCTCCGGCATCGACGCATTCGGCGTAGCGGGCGTTGGTCACCTCGAATTGATCGATGAGGTAATCCCCCAATTCCACCAGGTGGGCCGGTTCTTCATCCAGGAACCACGAGACGCTGCATTCGTCTCGGAATATGCGGCAGATCTCCACCGCTTGAGTAGGATCCCCGCCCACGATGAACGGTCCGGCGGGAATGCGCATCATGGGCACGCCGTGGTCGTCCACGTAGTCGCTGGGCCAAATCGTGGCCTTGGTTAGGGGAGCTGGAGTCTCAGTCTGTTGATGTAATCCTTCCACCGTAGGGCTGGACGTCGCTTCGAGAGCCGCCACCTCGTCAGACGTTTCTGCGGGAAACATTACGGCTAGAGTCTTCTGGCTGGCCACGTCGGTCTGGGTCCGATCCGGCGTGGGTTGGTCGGGGTCGGCGATCTCGATGTCCCAGGAGATCAGCGTACCGTCTTTGTAGCCCAGATATACGATCGGGGCGATGGGTGCAACCGCCAGCATACGGATATCTGCGGCACCTTGGGGTTCGACATGGATTTGCGTTCCACTGTAGGTATGCCAGATGCGCAGCGCATCGTCTCCCAGAGAAGCGAAGGCGTTTCCTTCGGGGAAGAATGAGACCTGCCGAACAGCGCTGTGATGGCCCTCGAAGGTGCGAATCAAATCGCCGTTCGTGACGTCCCATAAATGGATCAGATTGTCAGATCCCCCGGAGAGTAGACTCTTGCCGTCGTGTGAGAAGTCCAGGCTGCGCACGCCGTCCGGATGTCCATCCAAAGTCAAATCGGGTTGATCGGCCCCGATTGTCCATAAGTCGATGCTTCCATCGGGGTGTGCGACGGCAAATCTCTGCTCGGCGGGGGAAGCAGCCATCATGGTGTATTCCCCATCGATGTTCGAAAGCAACGTGCCATCTTCCCATTCCCAAATCGAAAGCCAATACCGGGTGAGTGAAAGTAAGTGTTTGCCGGTATAGGAAAATGCCAGACCCAAAGTGGAGGGCGATTCAATCGTTTGTAGTAAAACAGTTGGGGTTCCCGGCGGTGCGAGCGTGCTGAGTTGTGAGGTGTCCCAGACCGTAATCTGTTCATCGTCGAAAGCTGCGGCGATTCGCTGCTTGTCGTAGGAGGCCGCGACGTTGGTTACGTCCACCGGCTCCAGGATCATGCCTTCATACCAATACTCCTGTACCGCGCCAGTGTAAAGGTATATGTCTGCAAATTGAGTGTTCGTAACCACGACCATTAATTCACCGTCAGCTGAATAGGCCAATGGATCGGGTATAGGCTCTTCGACGAATCCGGCGATATCTTCGGCCTTTTCGCCGACACGCACGATGGGGATCACGGATGTTGTAATATCACTCTGGTTCGGTACCGTATTGGTTTGACAGGCGATCAGCAGTGTTAGAAACAGGATGAACATCAACAGGCAGCGCCTTGCGCTTCTCATCTTCGGACTCCTCAAGTCTTGAGGTCAGGTGCGGTGAAACGACAAAGACCCTGCGATGAGGGTCGATGTCGTTGATGGTTCATGGTTGTACTGGTCGAGATCGAGATGGCTTCATGCCATGCCTTGTGCTTTCAACATTCTGGAGAATTTGAGCCTATTATAGCCTAAAAATAACCGTTCTCCAGTACACGTTCGTCGACGTGGAAGGCGAAGCCCAGATATGGCAGGGTGGTCATTCGTTTGCCGGTCCGATCGTCAGGAACACACTCGCCTGCGATCGCTCCCCATCTCCATCCGTCACACTGTACGTTAAGGTGACTTCGCCGGTGTATCCTTCCTCGGGTGTGTAGATGATCAGGTTTCCCTGCACTTCGATCGTGCCCATGGTTGGAAGCTCCTCGATGGCCAGCGACAGCGGAGCGTCTCCCAGGCTTTGATCGTTGGCCAGGACGGCGATCTCTACGACCTGGTTCACTGCGGCACTGAGTCGATCATCCACGGCAACGGGGACGTCGTTTACAGATAGCACCTCGATTTCGACGACCGCCAATCCGGACTGCAGCCAGCCATCCGAGATACGGTAGCTGAAGCGATCCTCTCCGTGGAAATCCGCGATCGGTGTGTACTCGAAGGAACCGTCCTCGTTCAGCACCAACTCTCCGAATTGTGGTTCTTCTTCGAGCGTGATTCGCAGCGTCTGGCCATCGGGGTCGTGGTCGTTGGCGAGAATGCCCGGTGCATCGACCCGCAGGGTTTCGTCCTCGAGCGTTTGGTAGGAGTCGTCCGCGGCGATTGGCGGAGAATTCGTGCCGACGACCGAGATAGATACCTTGGCGATATTGGATGTGTTTTCGCCGTCCGAAACGCGGTAATTGAATGCATCCACTCCGACGAAGTCCGTTTCCGGCGTGTATTCAAACGAACCGTCCGCTTTTAGTCTCAGGTATCCGTGCGAGACGTTGTCGACGAGCATGGCGGTCAGTCGGGGAGGATCCCAACTCAACCCGCCCTTATCGTTGCTCAAGATGCCCGGCGCAGGGACGTTGAGCGTCTCGTTGCGTGGGGTTTCGTAGGCGTCGGGATTCGCAACAGGTACCTGCACCGGCGGATCGAGATGTTTCCACCAGAATTCGACCTCTGCGGCGCCGCTGCGTTCGTAATACTCCACGTCCAGGCGAGTCGATCCGGAAAGCGGGAGTTCCACGCAGTAGTCCTGACTTGCGTCGTTTGCGTGCCATTCATTGAGCACCAGCTTGCCGTCGACCTTGACCCGGATTCCGTCGTCTGCGCGGGCGCACAGGCGGTAGTTCCCCGCTGTGAAATTTATGATGCGGCTCCAGCGGGCGGAGAAATCGTCCTTCGGCAGGCTAATTGCCGGAGAGTTCTTGCCCCAATCGAAGTCGATCTCTGTTACTTGCTTGACCAAGGCCCAGGAACTGTCCAACGAGCGGTTGTACCAGTACTTGCCGACCCAGTAATTCTGGTTGTCGGGATGAATGATCTCTGTATCGAAGTGGATGCGCGCCTGTCCGGAACGCTCGAAGTACTCGAGTTTCAGGTCATGCTTGCCCTCCGCCATGCGCAGATCGACGCTCACGTTGTGGAGAGGATTTGGCTCCCAGGAATCGATGACCAGGCGATCGTCCACCCACATCCGTACGCCATCGTCCACGCGGATCGTGAAGCGGTAGAAAGCCTCATCGAATTTCAAGGTCCGTGTCCAGCGTGCGGAGAAGTGATCGTCCGGAATGGACGAAGCAGGCGAGCCGGCTTTCCAGTTGAAATCGATCGACTTGTCGTTGCGGATCAGGACGGGGTCTCCGCTGAGATTTTGATTGTCGAAGTAGACCCCGCGCCACTCATGAATTTCGGGCTCGGTGACGATCTTCACCCAGACCGGCGAATTTCCATCATCACCCGTGCCGAAGAGTTGGCCACTGGCGTTACGCAGCATCCAGAATCCCCAGAAGCTTCCTGGTGTTTGGGGTGCCTGGAGATCAATGGTCAGATCGACCGTCTCGTCCGGTTCGACACTACCGGGCAAGGAAACCACGCTCGCTGCGCCCATCCTGTAGCCGGACTGAAAGGTGAGGGCGTATTCGCTCGTCCAGGTGCAGGTGCCGCTGTTGCGCAGCCGCCACACCTTGGAGAAAGACTTGCCGGCATTGATGTATGTTCCGTCAAGAATGGTCACGTCCTTGACAAATGTTGCCTCGTCGGTGCAGCCCGGGGATGGTGAGGCTGTGGGCGAAGGTGTAGCTGTGGGGTCCGTGTCGACGGGATCGTTGAACAGATCGAAACCGAAGTTCACGTTTTCGCGTTGCTCGTTGATCTGCAACGTGAGCGTGTGCATACCTCTGGTGTTTTCATCGACATCGATAGGAAACGTCCACATTCCCGTCTCGATTTTCGCGGGTTGACCGGAGCCATCGTGGATGACGGCACGAACGCAGTACGTGCCCGGCGCCAATCCCTGGAAGGTGTATTTCCCATCTATGTCCGTCGTGGTCGATAGAACGGCGTCGGCAGGGCAGAGACCGAATCCCAATTCGACGGAAACGTTTGCCAGTCCGGTCTCACTGGTTTCGAACACGCCGTTGGCCACATACACGTCCAGCAAACGGTCGTCGATACAGCCGGCGGGCAGCGACTCATCTTTTTCCAGATTGGCACAGAGATCGTGCCAAACGTAGCCCGAAATGGAGGCGGTGTTCAGCGGCGTCGACGTATCTGTGGGCGTAGCGGGCGGAGTGTTTGCCGATATGGGGAAGCTGCAGCCCGCAAGCATGAGGGCGATGAGGACAGCGATGACCAATCCCCACGTCTTTAGGCGGGGAGAAAAGGATACGGATGTGTGTTTATCATTCAAATTCAAAAGTGATTTGGCGTTCATTGCATGATCTCCATATTGAATTGGAATTCGGCAGCGAGTTTCTTGTGCCGCCGCGGTTCATTTGAGACTGCGGCGGTTGGACTGAACTTGTGCTCACTGCTGTAGCCATGTGAGCGAGCGGGCGATTCCGATTGGATTGCAATAGGCTCGGCCTCGTGAAGCGCTCGCTCGATGACGGAACGATCGGTCGCGACGAGCGGTAGTTGATTGGCATCGATTTGCTTTAATGAAGCGGCTCGTTTCCGTGCTTGATCCCGCCGGGCATCCCTGCGACGTTCTGTCTGCAGAAGTGCCTCGGTGTTATCGAAGGTCACGATATCGCTAAGCTTGGCAAACGGCATCAGTGCGCCGGCTGATGCGACAGTCTGGATAATTATGGATACGCCTCTATACAGGTTCATGCTCGTCTCCTTCATCGTATAAACAATCGATGCGTTCATGTTTACAGTCTACGGGGAAGACGTTGGACAAACACCCATCCAGCGACCCAACTTGCCGGGGACCAGGCGAGGTAAATCGCCCTCGTCCACCTGGATAGGTTGGGATTGACCCTGTCGGATGATGAAAAAGCCGGCCGGCTGCGATAAAGTTGGATCATCAATCCCGTTGCGAATCCGGGAAATGGACTTTTCGATTAGGATCGTGTGGGTAGGGACGGTATGCGATAGATGGGAGATATCTCCATTGAATGATTTCGTTGTACGGAATGACCTGGTTGCTTATACTTATCGAAATGATCTGGGTGCCTGTTTGAGCACAGCTGCTAGAGCGCGACGCATTTTAATCTAGCCCCTCAGAGACGACGGAATGCAATGAAAAAGATACTGAAAACCATGCTGATCGCCGCAATCATCGTGGGTGACTTTCTCTTTCCCATGCGGGTCGCAGCGCAAACTCAAAAGCTGCGTTTTGAACGCCTGGGAATCGAGGAGGGCCTGTCCCAGAATGCGGTTTTGGCCATCGCGCAAGATACGCAGGGATTTCTGTGGATTGGCACGGAAGACGGCCTGAATAAGTACGACGGGTATCAGTTTACGATTTACAAACACGATCCGGATGATCCCACATCTCTCATCGATAACTACGTATCTGAAATCCTGGTCGATCGTAACGGGGAAATATGGATCGGTACGCGCAGCGGCCTGGACCGCTACGATCCGTCGTCGAGTTCCTTCATCCATTACCCAACGCAATTGGAAGCAGATCCCTATCTGCAAGGGGCCTGGGTGATCAGCCTCTGTGAAGATCGCCAGGGAACATTGTGGGTGGGAACCGAAGAAGAAGGACTCAATCGCTTGGATCGTTCCAACGGGACATTCTCCAATTCCCTGGATGAAGCCGGCAATATCCCTCTCCTGCGCGACAACGCTGCGCGCGTGATTTTCGAGGACACGAAGGGAGAAATGTGGATCGGAACCCACGACGGTATGTATCATTTCGACCGCACCAGCGGGAAATTCACGCAGTACAACGCAACCGGCAGTGTTGAGGGCGACGAAGTCAATGACATTTCCGTAATCTACGAGGATCATGACGGAAATCTGTGGGTCGGCACCGAGGCGGGTGGAATCAGCCGTTTCGATCCAGCCAGCGGATCGTTTACGCGCTACATCCACGATCCAGACAATCCGCTAAGTTTGAGCCACGACCGCGTTCGAGCGATCTATCAAGATCGCCTGGGCAACTTCTGGGTGGGAACCCAGAACGGCTTGAATCTGGTGCCTGCAGAGGATTTTAGCTCATCGAACACTGCGCTTCAGTTTCTACATTACCACAACGACCCGTTCGATCCGACCAGCCTGGGCAGCAGCACGGTTTGGTCGATTTTCGAGGATCGATCGGGCGTGATATGGTTTGGCACCTGGGGCGGTGGACTGTCGAAATACAATCGCGCTACGGACCGTTTCAAACTCTACCAGCACGATCCCAATCAACCCGACAGCCTGAGCGACAACATGATTTGGGCGATCATGCAAGCGTCGGACGATAGCGTGTGGGTTGGGACGTTTAACGGCGGTTTGAACGTCCTCGATCGCGAGAAGAACGAAATCGTTGTGTACCGCCATGATGAAAACGATGCCGAAAGTCTGCTCAGCGATGACGTTCGTGCTTTGCTCGAAGACCCGTCCGGCAGGATCTGGGTGGGGACGGCGGGCGGCCTGGAGCTGTTCGATTCTGAATCGGATCGTTTCATTCACTTCACTACGGATGCATCCGATCCGCACAGCTTGAGCGGAAATCGTGTTAACGTTTTAAAGGCCAGCCGTTCGGGTGACATCTGGGTGGGCACGCGTTATTCGGGTTTGAACCTGCTCGATCCTACCAGCGGGAAATTCACCCGTTTCCGGCACGACGAGGCCGATCCTTCCAGCCTCGGCGATGACCGTATCTGGGCGCTGTACGAGGACAATGAAGGGGCTCTATGGGTGGGGACGCTCAGCGGCATCAGCGTCCTTCAGCCGGGAAGCGATCGATTATTTGTCCATTATCGATTTGACGCCGAAGACGAGACCAGCTTGAGTTCCGACTCGGTTTTTGCCTTCTACGAAGACCCGCAGGGTGCCATGTGGGTCGGGACATGGGGTGGAGGGTTAGATCGTTTTAACAGTGCGACGGGGCAATTCGAGCATTTCACGGAGCGCGATGGCCTCCCCAATGATACGATCTACGGCATCGAAGCCGATGCGAGGGGTGGCTTATGGATGAGCACGAATCGAGGCTTATCACGCTTCGATCCGAAGAGCGAAACGTTCGAGAATTATGACATCCGCGATGGTCTTCAGGACAATGAGTTTAATGTAGGAGCGCACTTCACGAGTAGGAGTGGGGAGATGTTTTTCGGTGGAATTCGAGGCTTCAATGCCTTCTTCCCCGATGAGATACATCGAAACCCTCACGTGCCTCCGATCGTCATCACGACGTTTTATAAGTTCAATCAGGCCATACGCCACGACCTGCTTCCCAACGAACACATTCAACTTTCCTACCGGGATAATTTCATCGCATTCGAATTCGCGGCCCTCGATTTTTATGCACCAGCGAACAACCAGTATGCCTACATGCTCGAGGGCTTTGACGAGGATTGGGCACAGTCCGGTACGCGCCGCTACGTGAGTTATACCAACCTCGAAGGTGGAGAGTACGTGTTCCGTGTGCGGGGCTCGAACAGCGACGGCGTGTGGAACGAACAAGGAGTTTCCGTCAGCATCACGGTGACCCCGCCGTTTTGGGAGACCGCGTGGTTTCAGATCCTCGGCGTGCTCGTTGTGGCGGCGCTTGTATTTACCGGGTTCCGCTGGAACGTGCGCAGAATCGAAGCGCGCAGCCGTGAATTGGAAATGCTGGTCAGTAAGCGAACGCAGGAAATCGAGCAGCGCAGAAGCGAAATTAACGCTTTGTATCTTGCGGATGAGAAATTGATGCGGCACCTCGAAGTGGATCAGGTGTTTCAGGCGCTGGTCGAAATCGCCGTCGACATCCTGCATGCCGATAAGGGGCTGCTGCTTTACTGGGACGACTCGGCCGGGCGTTTGAAAGTGCGCGCTTCGAAAGGCTTTAAGACGAAAACGCTCGATAAACTTAACCATTCAGCCGAAGGCAGTACGGCAGAAATCGTCATGGAAACCGGTAAACCGGTCGTGATTCGAGACGTCCAGGACGACACGCGGGTGAACCGCAAGTTGATGAAGCCGGAAGGCATTCAATCCCTAATGCGTGTGCCCATTCAAAGCGAGGATCGAACGTACGGCGTACTGACCGTGGCGTATACGACGCTGCAGGATTTTGGCGGGGAACAGCAGCGCTTGTTCGAAGCGCTCGCACAGCGAGCGGCGATCGCCATCGAGCAGGCACAACTGCAGGACCAGGCGCAAAAGTCCGCCGTCTACGAGGAGCGCCAGCGATTGGCACGCGATTTACACGACGCGGTGACACAGACGTTGTTTTCCGCCAGTCTGGTATCGGAAGTGCTGCCCAACCTTTGGGAGAAGGATCCTGAACTCGGCCGCAGTCGTCTCAAGGTGTTAAACGATTTAACCAAAGGTGCGTTGGCCGAGATGCGTACCTTACTCTTTGAATTACGTCCCTCCGCTTTGGCGTCCGCGAAGCTCGACGAATTGATGCGGCAACTGGCGGATTCGTTGATCGGCCGGGCGCGCATCCCGGTGGATTTGGCGATCGAGGGCAGCTGCGAGATTACCCCCGAGGCGAAAGTCGTTTTCTATCGAGTGGCGCAGGAGGCTTTGAATAACGTAGCCAAACACGCGCAGGCCAGCCAAGTACATGTATGTCTCAGGAGAGACGCTTCGGGAATTGAACTCATCGTGGAAGACGATGGTATCGGCTTCGATCCCAAAACGGTTTCACCGGATCATCTCGGTCTCCGCATCATGCAGGAGCGGGCAGAGAGCATTGGCGCAAAGCTTCACGTTGGACCGGGAAAGAAGAAGGGTACTCGCCTTTCGCTTACCTGGGATCGCTAAAACAGTGAACATGCAATGCTTTGTTGCAAATACGCATAATCTCTGCGATTATGATTTAGATTATGATTTAATAGAATAGAGACATGCCTGGAGCAGGAAGTGAACGAGGAAGAAATGACAGAAGCAGACAAGATACGCGTGATGGTGGTCGACGATCACGCCGTCGTCCGCAGCGGGTTGGCTGATTTTTTACTCGCCTACGACGATCTGGAACTGGTCGGGGAAGCGGCAAACGGGAAACAAGCGCTCACGCTTTGTGGCCAAAACCAGCCGGACGTCGTGCTCATGGATCTGGTGATGGAAGGCATGGATGGCGCGGAAGCGACGAAAGCGATTCGCCAGGAATATCCGCAAATCCAAGTGATCGCTTTAACCAGCTTTCGCGAGGAGGCACTGGTGCAGAAAGCCATCCAGGCGGGTGCCATTGGCTACTTGTTGAAGAGCGTCACCGCCAAGGAATTAGCCGAAGCGATCCGTAACGCGTACGAAGGTCAACCGACGTTGGCGCCGGAAGCCGCGCAAGCTTTGATCCACGCGACGACCAAGCCGCCCGAATTGGGTTCCGATCTCACGCCACGCGAGTTGGAAGTGTTGGCGTTAATGGTAGAAGGTTTGAACAATCCGCAGATCGCCGAACGACTGGTGATCAGCCGTTCGACGGTTAAACATCACGTGCGCAATATTCTCTCCAAACTGGGTACCTCCAGCCGGACGGAAGCCGTTGCACTGGCGGTGAAAGGCAACATCGTTTCCAATTGAGTCCCCCATAAAAACCACGAAATATGGATCGAAGATGCTGATGTAAGGGTGGGTTTAAAATCTACCCTATCTAACGCCGAATACCATCGTTTTGATTCCAGACGGCGAATCTTACACTCCTTATTCGAGTAGTCGATTTGGCTCATTTATCTTGCTCCGCCAGGCCTGTCCACCTGGGGGAGACGTGTATAGGCCTGGCAGCGACCACCAAAACCGGCCGCTTGGCAGATGATTGCCGCGCAGATCTGCACTAGGATGAATTGGAAGTGGAATTTATTCATTCGAGATTCGAAGGAGATGACAAATGAGCAGTAAAAATTTGTGGATGGCAACTTTCATCGTCATCGGGTTGGGCATTTTGAGCGCATGCGCCATGGTCGCCGCGCAGGCGGAAGATGATGGGCAAGTCTATGAGAACGAGGAGTTCGGCTATTCCCTACGGTTTCCCGCGGAGTGCACCTTCGGACCGATGCCGCCGGGTTGCAAGGCGAAACCGCCTGAGGAACGTCCGGCGGAGTGTTTGTGCTTCTTGAACGCGGAGAATCCGAACGAGGTCTTCCTACAGGCTTATCTGGGTGAAGGGGAATTGACCCTCGCCGGAATAACCATCGCGCATCACGAAACGCCTCTCTATAATCCGCCAAGGGGCACGGACTTGGCAGAATGGATGCAAGAAGCGTTTGCGGAACGGATGTCGGATGTCCAATGGGAGGTAAATACCGAAATCGACGGACTACCTGCGCTGCGCATCACTACGCCGTCCTCGCCCATGGCTGTTTCGATGGAGGAGATCTATGTCTTGGCCGCAGGCCGTCTCTTCCAGATTCGCCTGACGGATATCGACTCCGCAATCAATCAACAGTTCTACGATCAACTGTTGTCCACACTCGACTTCCATGAATGAGTGCGGGGCTTGGAACCTGACCAGGTGGTCGATTGTGCTGCGGTCCATGTGGTCGATGGGAAAACCATTCTCGTGCCCGATTCTTTGTTCCGATTGAGGTATTATGCTAGGTATTGTGCACGGCGAGGAGCGGTGTCCCATCTGGTGGAGCGCTTTAGCCGTCGGATGAAAATAAATAAGACACAATCGACTGAAACTATATCAAAACCTTATTACAGAATGGAGGAGTATCGTGAAGAAGGCAAGTCGTTATACGCGAACATTACTGGGCATGATGGTGCTGCTGCTCATCCCCTTGCTCATCAGCGCCTGTGGAACGAAATCGGCGGGAGTAATCGAGTCGATCTCGGTAACAGGTTACGGGGAGGCGAGCGGGTCGCCAGACCTGGCGCACGTGCAGCTTGGTGTGTCGACCATTGACACCGACATTGGCCAGGCGATCTACGACGCCAACACGGCCATCGAACGGATTACCGAGGCCATCGTCGCCCGTGGGGTAAATTCGGACGACATCCGTACCGCCAATTACAGCGTCTGGACCGAAGAAGTTTACGATCCGCAGACGGGCATGCCCACGGGAGAAACTCGCTACCACGTGGATATCCAATTGGCTGTCACCGCGCACGATGTGCAGGGCATCGGTGGGTTGATTTCCGCCGGTTTGGACGCCGGCGTGACCAACATCTACGGCATCGACTTCACCATCGAAGACACGTCCGCCCTCGAAGCGGAAGCGCGCGATCTCGCCATGCTCGATGTCCAGGACCGCGCCCAGAAGCTGGCGCAGGGCATGGGCGTGCGATTGGGCAAGCCGATTTCCATCAGCGAAGGTTCCGTGGCCGGAATTGCGCCGACCTACACCTACGGTCTCAAGGGCAATGTCGCCGGGATGGGGGGCGGTGGAGTAGGCGCCGGCGTTCCCAGCACCGTGAGTCCGGGACAGACCACAATCGGGATGCAGGTGACGGTCATTTTCGAGCTGCTTCCTTGATCGAGACGATCGTAATTCGAGAACCCCTACAAAATGTAGGGGTTCTTTCGTATTCTCGATTCCCGGACCCTGATGTGAACGGATGAATCCATGGCTTTATCTACCGTATAATAGCTGCGAGCGAGGCCCAGTGAACTCCCACACATTCAGCCGGCCGGCTCTCTTGCCATGAACGAAGCGACTTCACCTACACCCAGCCAACCGGACGATGTGCGTTTCAACGTCACTGTAAATATATTGGACGGCGCCTTTTTCGGCGTGGCGCTTGGTTTTGCTTCCTTTACAACCATCATCCCGCTCTTCGTGCGCCAATTGACCGATTCGCCTGAGTTGATCGGTTTAATTCCTGCCATTCACAGCGTCGGTTGGCAGCTCCCCCAATTGCTTACCGCCGGACGCGTAAGGCGTCTCGCACGTTACAAGCCGATGGTATTGGCAATGACCATCCACGAACGCTTGCCCTTTCTTGGGTTGGCGTTGGTGGCCTATCTGCTGCCCAAACTGGAGCCCACATTTGCGTTGGTGCTGATTTACATCTTGCTTATTTGGCAGGGGCTTGGAGGCGGCTTCACCGCCACGGTGTGGCAGTCGATGATCGGAAAAATCATCCCACCGTCCTGGCATGGGCGTTTCTTCGGCGTTCAGGGTTCGGCTGCCAACCTGCTCATGAGCATCACGGCGGTTATCGCCGGACAGATCCTCGAGCGATTTGAATCTCCTGATGACTATGTGTACTGCTTCCTGCTCGCCGGTGCGGGTTTGACTCTCTCCTTTATCTTTCTGGGATCGACGCGGGAGCAGGATCACGCTCCGGCCCATACTTCCGGGATCGCCACGAAATTATGGCGGGAAGTTGGCGACATTCTCAGCAGCGACCGGGTATTCCGTCGTTTTCTGATGATTCGCATGATCCTCCAGTTGGGCGGGGTCGCCTTCTCCTTTTACGCCGTGTATGCAGTCGGGGAATTGGGCGTCAGCGAAGCGCTGGTGGGTTGGTTGACGGGGGTCATCTTCTTTTCGCAAGTGATTGCCAATCCGACCCTCGGCGCGCTCGGCGACCGCACGAGTCACCGATTCATCCTGCTGCTTGGGTCGACAATGGCCATGCTGAGTGCGGGATTGGCCGGCTGGGTTACCTCGATCCCGCTGTGGTTCGTCATCTTCGGCCTGGCTGGCATGGGGGCCGTGGCGAATTGGACAACGTCGATGGTGCTCAGCCTCGAATTTGGGACGCATGCCAATCAGGCGACCTACATCGGAATGGCGAATTCTCTCATCGCTCCCGCTACTCTATTGGCGCCATTCCTGGCGGCTTGGTGCATCGACAACTACGGGTATACGACGATGTTCCGCGTCTCGGCGTTGGTATTTTTCATTGCGTCAGTGATCAGTGTGAGCCTGCTGCGCCTAGAGCCGAATGGGCGTAATCAAGAAGCGCCGTAGTTCGCAGTCGCGGGAATGTGTTCAATCCGGATCATTAATAAGGGATAAAACAATTACCCTTTACACCGGTAAAGGTATAAACGGCTCGTGATGAATCACACGGCTTGCGTTCAGAGTTGGGGGTGATCGTCGGTGGTCACGTTCGGAGACGGATTGCTGCGCCTGACTCTCGGATGGAAATCGATGGGGTAGATGGATCTGGTTTATTCGTCTTCTCGATACGTCCTCAACGTTTCCAAGTAGTGTTCCGGAAGCCCGATATCGTAGCGTTGACCGTCCATCAATATGCCTATAAAACCATCTTCCTGCCGCAGGCGGTCTAATGCGGAAGTAAGTTGGAATTCCCCTCCTTCGCGCACATTGTTGGTGATGTGTTCTTCCAGGTAGTCAAAGATCTTCGGCTTGATCACGTACAATCCGAAGGCAGTCAAGTACTCATCCGCAGGAAGCCCCCTGACACGCAAGTTATTCCGGGCGTAATCGAGCGTGGGTTTTTCGGTGAATTCGGTGATGTTTAATTCCTGCTCCTCTTCCGACCAGACACCGGTCACTGTTCCGAAGTTGGCGATCTCCTCTTCGGGTGTGCGTCGTAAACCGATGACGCTGAGGGCGTGCTTTTGGTAGGATTCAATTAATTGTTGGGCGCACGAGGATTCACCATGCGACCGGTAAAGGTGATCCCCGAGCATCAGCAGGAACGGTTCATCCCCGATGGCGTCCCTGGCACAATACACGGCGTGCCCAAAACCCTCTTGGGTCTTCTGCGAAGCGAATGATACCCTGCGGCCGATTTCTAAAATTTGCTGGGCATATTCCTGAAACCGACGTGGGAGTTTATTGTAGTTCTCGATCGTGATTTGTTCGTTGAACAATGCGTTGAAGGCGTTCAAGTCGTGCTCTTGTACAATGATGATCACCTCTTCGATGCCGGCTTTGAGCGCTTCTTCAACGATCAGCAGTATGGCGGGCTTTGCGATTCCGTCACGGTCGACCACAGGAAACAGCTCTTTCTTGGCCGCTTTGGTCGCGGGAAAGAGGCGTGTTCCAAATCCCGCAGCAGGGATCACCGCTTTACGCACCTTCGCTCCGGTTCGTATGGTCAACGGCAGGCAGTGCATTCCCAGTTCTCGTTCGATAATCTCGACCGCAGATTCTTGATCCGCTTCACTGCGAACGATGAATTGCGCCGTACCATCTCCTTGCGAGCCAACGCCTTTTCCTCCAAAAATGTGGGGACGGAGTGCTTCGTGGTTTAACGTGCGGTGCAAAACCGGCGCGGTTAACTCCTCCGGGCAGGCAGGTGTCGCCAGGCGATCGAACTCCGCTTGCGCTTCGCGCATTAACACGCCCAGTCGTTCGGCGTTCGAGGAAGTGAGTGCTTCGACGGCCTCATGCACGATTCTCTTGTTGATCGGTCCCAGGAGTTCTTGAACGCCGCGTTCGATTTCGGACTCGGGATAGGGAAAACCGCGACTTAATCGGGCCAGTATTTCGGTCGTGTCTTTTTCGGCGTCCAGATCCACGATCACAAAGTACATGTTTGACGGAACCTGGAGCTCGGAAACATCGAGATGATCGCCGTCGAAAGTCATCAAGATGGAACGATTCCCGTAAGCGCAGCCCTGGTCCATGCGCCCACATCGGGAGGGAGTGGTGATCTCACCTTGGTAAGCGAGTTCCATCTCGCCGCGTATCGTCATCTTGAGGTCATAGATGCGGTTGAAGGCGCGCGCGGTTAAGACACATATCGCTGCGCTGGAAGACAAGCCTTTCTTGATCGGCAGGTCGGTCTTGTAATTATCAATGATCAAGCCACGGACCTGGTAGTTAATCAGAATCTGGTACGCCACCCCTGCGATGTAGCTCCAGTAGCCTCCCATTTGTGCTTCTTCTAGAAGTGCTTTGGGGTCCATCGGGATTTCATAGGGGCCGTGCTTCTCACCGTTCGGCGTGGTGGAGGTTAAAACCAAAGCTGAAGGATGCGGTTTGACTTCAGCGTAAATGCCCTGGTCCGTACCGGCAAGTAAGGTGTAGCCCTTCTCGATATCCACGTCGAAACGGCGGTATCCGCCAGCCCAATCGGAGTGCTCTCCGAAGAGACAAATTCGTCCGGGTACAAATAATTTCAACTCAGACCTCTTTTATGTACCGGTTATACGTCGAACGGGATTCTTGCGATAATGCTTAAATCCAGAAGATCATTGCCAGAGAATTATAAGCCAAGGCAGTGCGTGGGTGTATTGGATCTAGGAAAGGTGGTTTTAATATAGAGATTCGAAGTGGTTCACAATCATCGATGATTGCGCGGAACCAGCAATTTGATCTCTGGCACTGGCGATGGGCAAAATATTGCTTCCGCCGATATCCGGATTTTGAGCAACTTCATCGCTACCGATCTTTTCGACTCGGGGTTTGGATTTCGTGATCGCAGTGCTGATCAGCCTGAGCCTGCTGCACCTCGAATCTAATGGGCATTGTCTTCGGCGCTTGAAAATGTCAGAAAATTGAACTGATTTCCCCTCTGATGACCGTAATAAGAAAATCGATTTTTGGCTTCAATCAGCGAGCGAGCGCCTTCCAACGGTCGTACGAGCTTTGTTTGCGGCGAGCGTTGGCCAGGAGCGTTTTCGTTGAGAGTTTAGCCCAATCTGGCGCGGGCACATCGTAATCGAAACCGGGGACAAATTTGCGCTCCAATTGCTTGCCAAGCAGGTATTCGATGCCGGCGATTAATGGTTCGTCCTCGGGTGTGACCATAGTCCAGGCTACGCCATCCGTTTGGAGGCGCGCGGTACGTCCGATACGGTGGACATAATTCTCGGCTTCATCCGGAACGTCGAAGTTGATCACGTGGGAGATGTCGTCAATATCCAACCCGCGGGCGGCGATATTCGTTGCCACCATAATGCGAGCTTTTCGCGTCCGGAAGCGCTGCAATGCCTGTGAGCGTTTTCGCTGCTGAAAATCACCATGCATCTCAACGACTGACAAACCGGCTTCTCGCAGCTTGCGGGTGAGGATATCTGCTTCTTGCTTGGTGCGGGTGAAAATTAGCGTGCTTTTCACTTTAGGGTCGTCCAACAGTTCGAGCAGCAGATCGATTTTCAAATGCTTGGGTACCGGGTAGAGGCACTGTTGGATGGCTTGCGGGGGTTGTGCTGTGTCGATCTCGATACGGAGTGGATTTTTAAGGAATCGGTAGCTCAGTGATTGGATCGCCGACGGCATCGTCGCCGAGAAGAGCATGGTCTGCCGCTTGTCTGGCATGCTTCGGACGATGGATTCAATGTCGGGTAGGAAGCCCATGTCGAGCATCCGGTCGGCTTCATCGAGAACCAGAATCTCGAGGTCCGTAAAGCGGATGTTGCCGCGCTGCATGTGATCCTTCAATCGGCCGGGTGTGGCCACGACCAGGTCGACTCCGCGCCGCAGTTGTTTCGTCTGCGCTTTGATCGAAGCGCCGCCAACGATTGTGGCGATGCGGAGCGGTGTGAAATGGGCAAAGCGTCGGGCTTCGTCGGCGATTTGCGATGCAAGTTCCCGTGTGGGAGCCAGAACCACCATGCGAGGTCTTTTCGCTGACTGAGTCGTGAGCAACAAATGAAGGGCAGGCAGTAGAAAGGCGACCGTCTTTCCGGTGCCGGTTTGAGCTGTGCCAAGAATGTCCCTTCGTTGTAGGGCGGCGGGGAAGGCTTGCTGTTGTACGGGTGTGGGTTGTTCGAACCCTTCTTCACGTAAGGCGCGTTGTAACGCCGGTGTGAAATTGTATTGTTGAAAAGTCATACGTTGTTGGATACATCCTTTATCATTGATCGGAATGCGTTTAAAAAAAATCCGCTCCAGACAGGGAGCGGTATTGCAGCCGATCCAAATATCTTGCGTTAAGTCTACCGCGAGCCTCAAATGCTGTCAAACGAAGCTCACGGTGGGAGTTCAGCCTCAGATCTAAATACGTACGGATGTTTGCAATTTATTCGCCGACCACGATCGCGCTTTGCACTGCATTCCGATCTATACGATTGCGTTCGAGCATGTAAACCGGTTCTTCTATAGCGCGCGGAGACGAAGGATCGGCAGCGAAGGTTTTTATGGACGGTAAATGTATTCCAGGTTAAACGGAACGCTGCCGCAGCTATTGCGTAGCCTGCGGCAGCGAGACAAATCGTCGCACGATCCCCGTTTAACCTTTTACAGAACCGGCCAACAAACCGCGCACGAAGTAACGCTGCAGGGCGAAGAAGACCAGCATGGGGACGATGAAAGAGAGGAAGGCGGCTCCCGTAAGCAGGTGCCAGTTTCCACCACGCGGGTCGATTAAGTTGGTGATTTGGACGGTGAGCACCGGTTTATTGGAGAGGAAAATCTTCGCCACCAGGAAGTCGTTCCAGATCCACAGGAATTGATAGATGCCGAGTGAGGCGATGGCGGGAACCGAAAGCGGTATGGCCATCTTCCAAAAGGCCGTCCAGTGATTGGCGCCGTCGATGTAGACAGATTCGAACACCTCGCGCGGCAGTCCTCCTAAAAAGTTGCGCATCAGGTAAATGGCGTAGGGCAGACCGAATCCGGTGTGGAATAGCCAAATGCCGAGGAAGGAACTCTGCAGGCCGATGTTCGAATACAGCTTGGCGATCGGCACCAGCGCCATCTGTAAGGGAATTACCTGCAGCCCGACCAGGATAGCGAAGACCCAATGCCGGCCCGGGAAGTCCATCCAGGCAAAGGCATAGGCGGCGAACGCAGCGAATAGGATGGGAATGATAGCCGAGGGGACGGCGACGGCGATGGTGTTGAGAAACGCGCGCCCCATTCCTTCCGGGTTGAGAAGATCGCTGGCGTTACATTTGAATTTGGTCAGCGTACTTGGCACTCCTTGTTGACAGTCCGAGAGGTAATCTCCGGTGCCTTTATACCCCACGAGCGCGTCGGCGTAATTACGCAGGCTGAGCTGATTGATGTCGCTCTGGCCTCCTCCCGAGAGGTTTTTCATATAGCTCAATATCGGCGCCAGCACCTGCAGTGCTTGATTGGTGTCCTCGAGTAGAGTCGGATCCTGCAGATGCGGTTTCCCGTTGATATCCTGGCGCAGGGCGATCAGGAGGCGGTTCGATCTTGGATATTGGGCTACCAGGTTCGGATCGGATAAATCCGCAGCCGGGATTGCATCACCTGATACGCCGTGGCAGGAAAGGCAGTAGGTTTCGTACTCCTGCTGTCCTTCGACGTAGGTTTTACTCTTGGGGATGAAAACCGTCCACCATCCCGTCGTGCGGACCGCCTCACGCGAGCGAAACGATGTGACGAATACGCCGAAGGTAGGTACGATCCAGAACACACACATAAAGATGATCGCCAGGTTGACAGGCAGGCGATTAAAGAAACGATTCAAACGCGCAAAAGGTCTCATCGCGTCGCCTCCTGTTCTCGGAACCTGCGTACGTTGATGATCATGATCGGGATGGTGAGCAGCAGCAATATCACGGCGATGGCCATCGAGCGCCCGGTGTTGGTAACGATCAACTTGAACATGCGGTTGGCGATCACTTCGGTGCCGAAATTACCGCCCGTCATGACGAAAACGATGTCGAAGATCTTCAAGACGATGATGACCATCGTGGTGATGACCACCGTCACCGTCGGCATGATCATGGGCAGCATGATTTTCCAGAAGACCTGCCATTCTGACGCGCCGTCTACCCTGGCGGCTTCCAGCACCTCTACGGGCAGCCCTTTAAGTGCCGCGGATAAAATGCTCATGCTGAAGCCCGCCCACAACCACACGCCCACCAGCATGAGCGCCAGGTTGTTGATGCCCGCCGTGCTCAGCCAGGCCACGGGTTTTAAACCCACCGAGGTCAACAGCGCGTTAAACACTCCGATCTGTGGGTTGTTGCCGGTTTCGATGTAGTACATGAAACGCCAGATGACGCCAGCGCCGATGAAGGAGATGGCCATGGGCATGAAGATGATAGATTTGACCAGGGTTTCGTAACGAACCCGGTCGGCAAGTACGGAGATGAAAAGCCCTATGGCTACGGTTGCAGGGACCATCAGCAGCAGCCAGAGCGCGTTGTTGCGCAACGCCTGGACCATGTCTGGATGCGTGATGGCGTAGCGATAGTTCTCGAACACTCCCCAACAAGGTGATCCTGCGATGCAGTCCGCACTCGCAGGTAGGTCTCCGCTGCGGTTGCGGAAACTCAAGTAGGTCGTGTTCAGGGTTGGGTATACAACGAAGATGAGAATGACTGCGAGCGCGGGCAGGACATACAACCAGGGCACGACCCTGCCCTGCTTCATGATTTTCGGTGCCGCCATTGTAGATCCACCTCCTCCACGCAGGCGTGGTATGAAAGGTGCTGGGGCGTTCGACACCCCAGCACCTACTAACGGATTCGTGCGGATTACTTACCCAAGGCGGTAGCTTGCGCTGCGGCTACTTTCGCCAGCGCAGTTGGAATGTCGCCGCCCTGGACTACATCGATGATCGCCTGCCATTCGGTGTCACCGAATGGTGCGGGGATCGTATCACCCAGGTCTGGCGTGAAGCCAGATGCATTCGCCAACGCATCCGCTTTCTTGGCCAGCGCCGAGTCGGTGTACTTTCCCACCGCCTGGCTGTTGGGTGAGATGTCGAAACCCGTCTGTGCCCACACTTCGGCCCCATACGCACTCGTCAGGTAAGCAACCATGGCTTTGGTGGCCGCTGAATCGCTGAAGGCCATCATGTAATCAGCCCCACCTTGCATGCCCTGCGCGCCGGGGAAGGCGAAGAAGTCGTAGTCCGTCCCGTACATGAGATCTGGATACTCCTTCTTCACTTCATCGCCCGCAAAACCGGACTGCTTGACCATCATAGCTTCCGGCGGATCGGAGAAGACCTTGTAGATGGCATCCAGGAACGCGGTGTTCACCGTACCCGTAGCTCCACCTACGGTGTATTTTGGATCCGAGGCCCACTTGACGTAAGTTTCATAAGCCTGCACCACGCCGGCATCATCGTAGGGGATCGATCCATCGATCAGACCCATCACGTACTCGGGACCTTGTTGCGTGAGAAGCAGGTCCTGGATGAAGTCCGATCCTGTCCAGCCTGTCGCGGCGCCGTTCTCGAAGCCCATGCTCCAGGGTACGTTGCCGTCGGAGACCATCTGTTCGACCAAGCTGTTCAACTCATCGAAGGTCGTCGGCACGTCATAGCCGAAGGTCTGGAACTGCACCGGGCTGTACCAGATGATGGACTTGATGTCCGCTTTCACCGGGACTGCCAACCACGTGCCGTTTACCGTACCCAGGTCCTTCCAGAATTGTGCGTAGTTATCGCCAGATGCACCTAGGCTTGAAAGGTCTTTGAGTTGATCCGTGTAGAGTAAAGTGGGTGCGGTTGTGGGCCAGAACAGAACATCGGGTGGAACGCTTTTGACCTTGGTGTCTAGAACGGCATCGTCACGGGTGGATTCGGCCGTGATCTGGACCCCACAGGCATCCACGAAGGGTTTGAAGATGGTGTTGATCTTCTCCTCCTCCTGACCGGACCATTGATACACGACGCTCAGTGTGTCGCCCGCCGCGGCGCCCATGCAGTCGATTTGCGGGCCCATTTCGGGCGCCGTGGTCGCTGTGGGTTCTGCCATCATCGCTTCGGTTGGGGTTGCTGTCGCTGCAGGGGGTGGTGCTACTTGTTGTGTCGGTGTCTTTGTTGCGCATGCGGCCAACAACAATCCCAATACCATCCAAAGTGAAAACCATTTTGCCAGCTTGCCTTTCATCATCCTCCTCCTATCAGGTAGGAATGTTGTATTTTCGATGTCAGTTTCATCGTGAGACCGTTTCTTTCCCCAGAACCCTCCTTTCTTGACCTCGGCCTGGATGGAAATCTTTGATGCTGATAGCAATCCCCTCTGCGGAAATTGCTGCTTCAATTTTCGGTTGGGTTGGATGCGACTCAGCAGGAACTGCGAATAATCAATTCTGTTTCCAGAAGCACATTCTTCCGACGCACTTCGTCGCCCGACATGATACGCATCAGAAGATTCGCAGCTCCCCAGCCGATGCCGTAGGCTGGCAGCCTAACCGTGGTAAGTGGTGGTTCGTTGTACACCGCCATCGGGATGTCATCGAATCCGACGATGGCGATGTCTTTCGGGACGCGATGACCGCTGCGTTTGGCGGCCCGAATGGCGCCGATGGCGACGGTATCGCTGCTGATAAATATGGCCTTCGTGTGCGGTTGAGTTTCTAAGAGTCGTTCCATTGCCTCTTCACCGGAAGCGGGCGTGAAATCCGCGATCTGTATCCGGTCCTCGTTGTAGGCGAGTCCATTTTCTTGCAGTGTTTGTTGGTAGCCCTTCAAGCGGGCTGCCGCGGCGGTGTATACCAAGGGCGCATGTACGATCATGCAGATGTCGTCGAACCCGAGGTCGACGAGATGCTGTACCGCCATGCTGGCGGCGCTCACGTTGTCGACATCCACCGAGGCGACCGGCACACCGGGCCAATGTCCCTGAAGAACGATGGGCACGTTGGTTTGTAAAAGATCGCGTAACTCTTCGTCGTCTGCGCGGGGACCGGAGAGGATGATTCCGTCCACGTGTCCGCCGCGTAGCAATCGAGTGCAGCGTCGGGCACCCGAATCGATTTCGGTAGGTGCGAACAGCACTTCGTATCCCGCAGCGTAGACCGCATCGTGTACCCCGTGCAGCGCCTCGGGGAAGAAGGCATCTGCAAATGCTTCTTTTGGATTTTGGCGTTCGACGTAAGCGATGATGTAGCTGCGGCCTGTGACCAGTCTGCGAGCCGATATGTTGGGGTGATAATCGATGTCGCGTGCCGCTTCGAGAACGCGCTGTCGGGTTTCCTCGCTGATACGCACCCCCGAGACGTTGTTGAGAACGAAGGAGACGGTTGTTCTGGAGACCCCTGCACGGTCTGCTACATCCCGTGCAGTCACGCGTTTTGGCATGGATACCCCTTGATGCTAACACGTGTTAGCAGTACTATAATTATGTCGCCCGAAAATGAAAGTGTCAAGGATGCAGTTTGAGATCAAAGGGGTTAAGAACGAGAGTCAATTTGCTGGATATGTTCGTTATAGATTCTATCCGAAGGGACAGTATCATCTTTAAGACAGGGGCGATAAATCATGTTGCAAAAAGTTGAGTTATCCGAAAAACGTTTAGCCGATTACGAATCCATCGTTGGGGAAGAAGTGATCGCAAGTCTCCACTTACTTGCACAAGATTTGCGCGGCGCGCGCGTACTGCACGTCAACGCCACGGCGTTCGGTGGAGGGGTGGCGGAAATCCTGCAAACGCTGATTCCCCTGATGCGCGACGTGGGAATGGACGCCGAGTGGCGGGTCATCGAAGGCGGCGACGACTTCTTCGAGGTGAGCAAAGCCAGCCACAATGGTCTCCAGGGTATGGATACTCCCTTTACGCAGGAGATGAAGGAGATCTGGACCCGGCAGAATCGCTACAACGCCGAGCATCTGGAAGGCGAATACGATTTCATCGTGGTGCACGATCCGCAGCCGGCCGGTCTGCTGCACTTCAATGAAAACGCCACCGGCAAACACTGGATTTGGCGTTGCCATATCGACACTTCCCAATCCAATCCGGCCTTCTGGAACTTCTTCGTGCAGTACATTGGCGATTACGATGCCCTCATCTTCACCATGCGCCAATACGTCGGACCGGGATTGCAAGACATCCACCTGGCCATCATCCCCCCGACGATCGACCCGCGTTCTCCCAAAAACGCGCCCATTCCGATAGCGGATGTGAAGCGCGTGATCGGCGGTTTCGGCGTCGAGCCAAACCGGCCGCTCATCACCCAGGTCAGCCGCTTCGATCCCTGGAAAGATCCCCTGGGCGTGATCGACGCTTACCGCCTCGTGAAGCAGGACATTCCCGAAGTGCAGCTTGCGTTGGTGGGCTCTATGGCCCACGACGATCCCGAAGGCTGGCTTTACCTGGATCGTACGCTGCGGCACGCGGGAGAGGATGACGACGTCTACGTGCTGCACAACTTCAATGGGGTCGGCGCCTTCGAAGTGGGTTGTTTTCAATACGCCTCCGACGTGGTGATCCAGAAATCGACGCGCGAGGGATTCGGCCTGGTCGTCACGGAGGCGCTGTGGAAGGCGAAGCCCGTTGTGGGCGGCAATGTGGGCGGCATCCCGCTGCAGGTGATCGACGGTGAAACCGGTTATCTCGTGGAAAGCGTGCAAGCTTGCGCCGATAAGACTCTGTACTTGCTGCAGCACCCGGAAAAAGCGAGACGCATGGGCGAGGCAGGACGGGAACACGTACGCCGCACCTTCCTCATCACGCGCCATCTCGCGGATTACCTGAAACTATTTCGGGATCTACAATCAGGGTAGTTGTTTTCGAACCAGACGGCCAGAAAGAACGATAGCTCGTTATCAGAGTAATTATCGCTGCTTAACAAATTCGGGACGATCCAACAGTTCCTGCACCGCAGCGTAATATCTTCCGACGTGCAGACCGTCCATCAGTGCGTGGTGCGCCTGCACGGCCAGCGGCATTTTTAACTCCTCTCCTTCCATGAAAAATTTTCCCCAGGCGAAGCGCGGCACCGAATCGGTCGGCTGCAGGGGCATGGGATGCTTGAAGCTGGTGAAGGCGACCCAGGGGATGGCGGTCATGAAGAGAAGGTTGTCCTGGCCGGGTTCGTCTTCCAGTGTCGGTTGCGCCTTCACTGCGGCGATCGTTTCCGCCGCTCGAGCCGCAAATTCTGTAAAGTCTTCGCTGTACTCGATCGTGCAGAAGCTGAAGAGGTCATCGTCCGTCAAGATCGTCGGCGATGCATGAACGATCTCGTGCTCGACGACCTGCTCCCCGCGGATGCGGCAACGGAACTCGGCGATGCTGTTCGCCGCGCGTGCGATCACGTAGACGATTGCCACCGTGAATGAATGACCGGCTCGTTTGATTGCAGGCTGGAAAGTGGAAATGTCCACGTTGGCACACATGCCGAAATGCGGCTGTGCGAAAGAGTTGTATAGTTTGAAGTGTTTTCGTCGAGGCCAAGTCTCTAAGTCGATTGTGCGCATATTAACCTCCCATCGGAGCGCATGTATCTGAATGGCTGTCAGGTGCACGTCGAATCTACAACATCCGTGCGAGAGCGCCAACTGACCTGACGCTATCATCGTTCAACTCGTGCTGCATGCAGAACTCAGCCAGATGAGTTTCCATCTCGTCAACGACGTGTGGACGGACGTCGGCTCGTAGCAGTCGAGCTGCGCCGGCAGCGTACCGCCGGATTCGAGTGAATGAGGCAGGGCTTCCGGGACGTCGTTCGTGAAACCGAATTCTCAACGAGGGTATTTATGTAGTCGATAGTTGTGACTTATTCCTAAGGGGGACACCCCTACTCCCTGCAATGGGAAAGCAACAACGATCGATCTCCTTTCGTGAGAGAATCAATCGCCGCCGCAGACTAGCCTGTGGCGGCGTAATCTCATTGCAAGTGCGCATCCACTTACACACCGTATAAACGCAGCGGATTATAACTTCCGCCGGGTACGTCGCTCGGCGTACAGGCGCGCGGCACGCAGATCACCTACTCGTAAATGGTCACCAAACAAAACCGATGTGCGCCAATAGGTTCGATATGATGTAAGAAACGACGATACCGTAAAGGAAGCTGTATAAAGTCCCGATTAATATATATTCAGCTTCCATCCTGTTCGAACTTACGTTGATTTCTCCGAATCGAAAGACGGACTTCGCTGCGATCAGAAAACCGATTCCAGCGGGTTGGTTTACGAGCACAAGAGCGTATATAAGCGCACGCTCAAGGTATCCAATCGTTCTACCACCCTCTTCAAAACCTCTTGTTTTTTTATTTTGCTCTTCCTTGATACTTTCCTCATCTCCATCTTTGTCTATTTTATTTATCTGATCGAGAAAGGGTTTGACTTTAAATCCAACGAAAATTCCTCCAACACTCACGCACAAAACCGCGCCCGAAAACAACAAGTTTCCAGCGTAATAAGCTTCACCAAAGAGCCCATACCAATAATTCGTAAAGGGCAGCAGATCTCGCGAATCGATGACGTATGAAATGAGTACGATTGCGAAACCATGCGCCAATTGATCGAGTAAAAATGCCCGAAGGCCATCACTCGATCGCTTCGACTTTATGTAATCAATCAAGGCATGCAATACGAATACAAGTAGTCCGACACTCCATGCCTGGGTCGTGCCCAACAAAATCCAGGAAAGAAGCCCTATGATCAAGGAGTGTTTAATTAGGACTTGAAAGTGAAATTTATTCTCAACATCATAGTCAGATTGAATTAAAAAATCACCTGCTAGGTGTGCACTAACCAAAGGAATAATGAGTTCGTATATTGGATAATTCATAACACCTCTACTCCAACGGTTGAATTACAAGCCCCATAACTTGTAAGTATTGGTTACAGGCTTTGGAAATTGTCAATATTATTTTAGGTAATGTCATAGAAACAGGTAGTTGACAAATATGTTCTATTGTGATAAGATATTGTCATAATCAAAGATAGTGAGGATGACAATGGATTTAGTAAGTGTTTTTGAACGATTTCCGACACAAGAAGATTGTATAAAACATCTCGAATCTATTAGATGGCAAGATGGCGTTGTATGCCCTTACTGCTCATCAAGCAAAATCACGTCCATTAAGGACGGGCACAGACACCACTGCAACTATTGCAATACATCCTTTAGTGTAACTGTCGGCACAATCTTTCACAACACGAAATTGCCGCTTCAAAAGTGGTTCTTGGCAATCTCGATTATTCTGAATGCAAAAAAAGGCGTGTCTGCTAGACAATTAGGCAGAGATCTTAAAGTTACCAAAGATACGGCTTGGCGAGTGGCGATGCAAATTAGGAAAGCGATGCGAGATTCTGGAGAACTACTTGAGGGTGTTATTGAAGCAGACGAAACATATTTAGGAGGAAAGAATAAGAATCGCCATAGTGATAAGAAAACAAAAGGAGGACAAGGAAGAGGTGGAGAGGATAAGGACTCAATCTTTGGTGTCGCACAACGTGAAGGTAAAGTTAGAGCCAAGAAAGTTAAGAATGTAAAGAAATCAACGCTTCACAAAGAAATTAGACGGAATGTAGTAAGGGGATCAACTATTATGACAGATGAATGGCTTGGCTATCATGGACTTTCTAATGATTACATACACCAAAAGATTAATCACAGCATTGGCGAATATGTGAATGGAAAAATTCATACAAACACAATTGAAAATTTTTGGAGTCTTTTCAAGAGAGGTTTCGTTGGTCAATATCACCAACTGAGTAGCAAGTATTTAGATCGTTATCTTGATGAGTTTTGCTTTAGGTACAACAACAGAAATATGAAAGATTTGTTTGGCCTTGTGATCAGTCAGGGTCTAGGAGTTTGAGATGAAAGAAAAAACGGGACCAGAAAAAGAGATAGTCGCAGAATACGTAGGCGAAATCAAAATTCAAGATATTGCTATTAGGTGTGCGGTCTTAAGCGATGAAAAACGTGTTTTCTTCCAAAGGGAAGTGGTTGGAGCGCTTACGGGCAATAAAAAAGGCGGGTTGGTTAGATATTTAACCGCCAACAATCTCCATCCCTATTTACCCTCAAAATTCCAAGGCGAAAAATGGGACCAAGGAATTATTAGATTTAAATTCAAAAACAAAGACGCGCATGGGCTGGAAGCAACAGATTTAATTGACATTTGCAACATGTATATTTCAGCAAGAAATGATGGAGTTCTTTATGAGTCTCAAGCACACCTCGCCAAACAAGCAGATATTATCGTAAATGCTTTTGCAAAAACTGGTGTTATTGCAGTCGTCGATGAGGCTACTGGATACCAGAAATATCGGCGAAAAGATGCACTACGTCTTCTTGTTGAGAGTTATATCATCGAAGAAGCTAGGAAGTGGATGAAAGAATTTCCAGATGAGTTCTTTGAAGAATTAGATCGCATTTACAACAACCCCAGAACGACTCCGCAAAAGAGGCCCAGATACTATGGTCGCTTTATTAATAAGTATGTTTATGAGCCAATAGAACAAGGATTCGTGTTGGAAGAATTGAATCGCCTTAATCCGACAGACGAAAAAGGAGCTAGAAGAAAACGACTTCATCAGTTCCTAAACGAAGAAAAGGGCATATTAGTATTGCGGAGCCGAATTCACAAGGTGACCGCATTACTGCAAATTAGTCCAAATAAGCGGAAATTTGATTCAAACTACAACAGAATGGAAAGCAAGCAAAGACAATTCCAGTTGTTTGATCTAGAAGAATTAGAAATCCCAACAGAAAGGGGGTGAAGTAAATGGCATCGGAATATCGTCGCAGAAAGGGTGGCGATACATGGCATTTCTGTAGCAATTGCTCAAATTGGCCTAGGTCTAAATACGATAGCAGAACTAGTAAGCCAACAACAGGCGAACTGTGTAACGAATGCCGAAGCAAAAGAGCCAGCAAGAACTGTCGATAAACCACCTATATGATCGAGTAGGACACCACACACAAATTCATCGCTGTGTGGTTTCCTACAAAATACAATGACTCAATGAACGGTGCGTAATATATCCCTTTTCTCGTAGCATAATCATCAAAGCAAGAAAGGCAAACCACAGAATACAATAAATAATCGGGTACAACAGCGCACCACAATTCATCAGGAACATGAAAGTTAAAATTGTCCCGTCGTCCACATGATTTACATGTTTGCCATAGATAATCAGACATTAACTACCCGTAGATATGACATTGCCTTATTTTATTGTTGCTTGTCTCTCAAGATCATCGGTAAATGCATCTCGTAGAATTCGATGGCAGAAGCGATTTTCGACCAACCCGCTCGATCTAGATGCTGCGCAATTGCTTGCTGTGATATTTCTTTTGCAAACCAATGTCTTGCAATGGATTCCTGAGTAAGATCCAATAAAGCTCCGCTAACTGCATTTGCTTGTTTATTGGTCCATTCCGTAATTTTTATATCTATCAATTTCAGAATAATTTCCACTGCTTTTGTGGTATTCGATTCGTAACGTAAGGGAAAGGAAATTCCCATGCGATTGGTCTTATCTAACCTTTCCAATCCTTCACCGGAAAGGCGAAACGCTTCTCCATCGCCACTTGAGATATTGTCCGCGGGAATAAATTCTAGAAATCCTAATCCTATCGATAATCTTGTGTCCAGGTATTTAGAACTTGTACTCGCCTTAATGAGAGCTCTGAAAAAAATACCGATTCGCAGCGACTTTGATGGATCTGTAACTAAAAATTGCCAGCTATCTCCCCGAAAGAATTCGATGGGATACGGGATCATTTCGGTAAAAGAATCTATGAGCTTCTGCGAGGAAGCCTGGAGGCATTCATGCAGGTATTTACGATCGTCGCCCCTAAATTTTGTTGAACCGACAATGTCACCTGTTAAAACTGCGTAGATCTTTTTTTCATCAATTTTCATTTTCTCATCCGTTAAGATCAGTCATAACAAGCTATTTCACTTGTAACCAATAAGTACAAGCTAATGAACTTGTATGTAATTTTATCACATCTTAACCGATGTCGGTACGGAATGATGTAAAACGACTCCATCGGATTTCTCATTTCGGTTTCAGAAGAGAATCAAACGCCGCCGCAGTCATAGCGGCGGCGGCGTAAATTCGTGGCGAGGGCTCATTCATATCCGCGCCGGACGGACGCTAAGGATTGCAGCTTCCACCGGGCACGTCGTTCGGCGTACAGGCGCGCGGTACACAGATCACCTGTTTGGGATCCTTGGGGTCCTGCACCAGGCAGCCGGCTGCCTTCACGGGCTTCGGCGTCGCTGTGGGCAGCGGCGGGATCGGAAACACAGGCAATGCCGATAGCGATATCTCGGGCGACAGATCGGCCGAGTCGCGTTCCAGCCAGCAGTTCACACCGGGGAAACGCGGTGAATCAACGATGAGCCAATTATTCTCTGAATCAACGCCGAGCAGGGCGAGTGATGTTCCCGCACTGACGGAGCTGACGACCGGGTAGTCGGCGCCCGGCCCGCGCCAACAAAGATCATCCTTCAAGGCCTTAACCTGAGAAGAATCAGCCGTCGGTGTAACGGTAGTGAAGGTGGCCGGTTCTTGGAGGGCGATGGATTCGGCATCCACGGTGGGATCGAACTCATAGGCGCCCACGTCGCAGGCTTCACCGAACGGGCGTCCGACGCCGCGCTGATCGCTCTGTGGGCAGTCCAGTGTGGCGGCATCGATGGCGGCGCTGCCGAGTTGCAAGGCGTGGGTTTCTGTGGGTCCACCGTTGTCCGCCAGTGGCGGCAGCAGAAGTTCCCCTGTGGTAAAGTATGCGCAATCCTCGCATAAGTTGACCCCCAAATGGCTGGGTATTGGGGTACTTGGATGCCGGTAGTAGTCATTCCCGTTTCCTGAAAGGATCGTGTTCTCAATCTCAAGCATGCCACCATAGATGGTGATCCCACCTCCAACGTTGTCCGCCACGGTGACGTGCTGCAACCTCAGTTCACCATCATGACCGATGATTGCGTTCTCCCCGCGATTCGAGCTAACTGTCGAGTTGCGTAAGATCAGTTCCCCGTAGTTATCGATGGCTCTGTCCCCAATGTTGCTGGTGTCCGCACTGCGGCTGATCGTGCTGTTGATGAGTTCCATATGTCCCGAGTTTGCATTGGTGATAGTTGTAAAGGTAGTTGTCCCAGCGCTCATCCCCGGATTGGGCCCATTGCGATCGATGGTCGTGTTTTCGATGATCATCGTCCCGGTGTTCCCAATAACACGCTCTTGGTTTTCGACCAGATGGCTTTGCCGTATCGTCACAGCGCCGCCGTCGTTCCAGATCGCATCCGAGCTGGATCCACTTACGGTCACGTTCTCCAGGGTTGCTTCGGCGTCGACCGAGATATTAATACCTATGGCACAATCCCGCAGGGTGACCTGGGTCACAGTTATCGAATTTCCTGCGAAGACATTGAGGCAGGGAAACGCCACCGTCGGAGGTTCGTAGGTTGTGATCGTGAGATCGCGAATGGTCACATCGCTATCCACGATGAGAATCCCGTCAGTTCCTAACTCCAGTGTGGTTACTGCTTCACCCATTCCTTCGATGGACACGATCTTATCGATCGTGACGTCCGGTATACTGATTGTTCCCGCGGCGACACGAATGGTATCGCCAGCATTGACGCGTCTGGCAGCCGCACGAATCGTCAAACAAGCCTCTTCCCATGATCGGCAATCATTCGAAGCCGAATCATTCCCATCCGGTGCGACGTAGTACACGCGGAAGGCGTCGGCAGCGATCTCGCGCACGATGTCGAGCGGTCCACATGCGAGTACGGCCATCAACGCCGCCATCACGGGCGGCAAGTAGCGTTTCTTTCCTAATGAATTTTTACTCATCAAAACAATCTCCGTGGGTATGATTTTCACCATCTTGTCCGCGAATACAGATGACGTATCCTACGAGAAGCGGCGAGAAACCCTATGTTCTACGCATCTGTAACGGATAAACATCTAAAATGTGACATTTACGAGCAATTTAGTCCATTATAATATATATTGGGGTTATGATATCGAAGAATTGAATCCCGTAATGCGGCTTGAAGTTAAATGGTTGCCTGGCCGAGTATTGAATCCCTTTTGCGCCTGTGATAACCTTAACCCGCACAATTGAATAACCGACGCCTCAGTTTCGGGGGTAGGGGGAGTGTAGCGCAAGGTCGCGACTCATGTCGCCCGACCGAGGGGGAGGCCGGGCGGTTTCTATTAAGAGAGCCGAATACGATTTTGAGGAGGAAATCATGTTCAAGCGCTCGGGAACCGCCGCACGATCTTTCCGCGCAGTTATGCTCGGCACCATCCTGGTGCTCCTGCCCGCACTCGCCTTGCAGGCGCAGTCGGCGGGCACAACGATCTTCATCAACGAGATCCATTACGATAACGTCAGCGACGACGCGAACGAAGCCGTCGAGATCGCCGGACCGGCTGGCACGGACCTGGACGGCTGGACGCTGGTCTTCTACAACGGCAGCACCGGCGCCGAGTACGCCACCCTAGTCTTGGGTGACCTCATACCGGACGAGGGGGACGGCTACGGTGCGCTGGCCTTTGCCCAATCCGGCATCCAGAACGGTTCACCGGACGGCATCGCACTCGTCGATCCGGGCGGCATGGTGATCCAGTTCCTCAGCTACGAGGACAGCTTCACCGCCGTCGGAGGGCCGGCTGATGGCATCACCTCGATCGACATCGGCGTCTCCGAAACAAATGCTACGCCCTTGGGCGAGTCACTACAGCTAAAGGGCTCAGGGACCATCTACGAGGACTTCAACTGGAATACGCCGGTGGCCAGGTCCTTCGGCGCCATCAACGCCGGGCAGTCCTTCGGCGGCGAGCCGCCGACATCCACGCCCGAACCACCGCCGGATGTGTCCATCAGCGAAATACGCATCGACCAGCCCAGTGATGACGACGACGAGTTCTTCGAACTGGCTGGTCCTCCGGGCGCCTCGCTCGACGGCCTGACCTACCTGGTGATCGGGGACAGTACCTCGGGCGGAAGCGGCGTGATCGAAAACGTCACCGATCTCAGTGGGTCAACGATCCCCGCCTCGGGCTACTTCGTCGCCGCCGAGAAAACGTTCACGCTGGGCACGGCCGATCTGGTGACGAGTCTGAACTTCGAGAACAGCGACAACGTCACGCACCTGCTGGTGCAGGACTTCACGGGATCGAACGGCGAGGATCTCGACCCGAACGACGACGGCGTGTTCGACGTCACTCCCTGGTCGGCGGTCATCGATCTGATCGCCTTGATCGAGGAAGAGAATCCGCCGACCGGAACCGAATACCATTACGGACCACCTACTGTAGGACCGGACGGATCCTACGTGCCCGGTTTGGCCTTCGCCTGCTCGAGTGGTTGGATGATCGGGGCTTTTAACCCCCTCGAGGGGGATGACACGCCCGGCTCGGCGAATCGCTGCCCACCGCCGGATGTGTCCATCAGCGAAATACGCATCGACCAGCCCAGTGATGACGACGACGAGTTCTTCGAACTGGTTGGTCCTCCGGGCGCCTCGCTCGACGGCATGACCTACCTGGTGATCGGGGACAGTACCTCGGGCGGAAGCGGCGTGATTGAGAACGTCACCGATCTCAGTGGGTCAACGATCCCCGCCTCGGGCTACTTCGTCGCCGCCGAGAAAACGTTCACGCTGGGCACGGCCGATCTGGTGACGAGTCTGAACTTCGAGAACAGTGACAACGTCACGCACCTGCTGGTGCAGGACTTCACGGGATCGAATGGCGAGGATCTCGATCTGAACGACGACGGCGTGCTCGACGTCACTCCCTGGTCGACGATCGTCGACCTGATCGCCCTGATCGAGGAAGAGAATCCCCCAACGGGGACCGAATACAGTTACGGGCCGCCTAGCGTAGGACCGGACGGTTCCTATGTGCCCGGCTACGTCTTCCGCTGCGAAGAGGGCTTCCGCATCGGACCGTTTACCCTCGGTGGGGAAACACCCGGCGCGGAGAACAACTGTTTCTTCGGGTTCTGTGGTGAAGCCGCCACCCCCATTCACGACATACAGGGCGCTGGAGATGCCAGCCCGATGGTCGGGCAGGTGGTCGTGGCCGAGGGCGTGGTCGTCGGTGATTTCCAGGGCGACGACGGATTGGGCGGTTTCTTCCTGCAGGAGGAGACGGCCGACGAGGACGGCGATCCTGCCACTTCGGAGGGCATCTTCGTATACGACGGCAGCTTCGGAGTCGATGTGGCCTACGGTGACGTGGTCCGCCTGCAGGCCGGGGTCAGCGAATACCATGACCTGACCGAGCTGAGCGGCGTGAGCAATTTGGTAATCTGTGGCACGGGCTACGAGCCGCAGCCGACGGAGTTCAGCCTGCCGGCTGCGGATATGGGTGACTTCGAACGCTTGGAGGGCATGCTGGTGACCTTCCCGCAGACGCTGACTGTAACGGGCAACTACACACAGGGCCGCTACGGGGAGGTCGATCTCTCCGCCGATGGCCGGCTGTACACGCCGACCAACGTGACCCTGCCGGGCGAGGCGGCCAACGCGCTGCAGGAACAGAACAACTTGCGTTTGATCCAACTGGATGACGGCAGTTCGGTCGAGAATCCGCTGCCCCTGCCGCCGTATCTGATCGACGGAACCACACTGCGCGCCGGCGACACGGTCAGCGGCGTGACCGGTGCCCTAGGCTACGCCTACAGCCGTTACGAAGTCCATCCCGTGCAGCCGGTCGAATTGGCGGTCGGCAACGCGCGTCCGCTTACTGCACCGGACACGGGAGGCCGCCTGACCGTGGCCAGCTTCAACGTGCTTAATTACTTCACCACGATCGATGAAGGCAATCCGATCTGCGGTCCGGAAGAGAATCAAGACTGCCGCGGCGCGGACAGCGTGGAGGAGTTCGTCCGCCAGCGGGACAAGATCGTGAGCGCGATCGCCGCCATGGATGCCGACGTGGTCGGGTTGATCGAGTTGGAGAACAACGCTTCCGCGTCATTGGCCGATCTCGTTGCCGGTTTGAACGACGTCGTGGGTGCCGGCACCTACGCCTATGTAGACACGGGCACGATCGGGGAGGATGCCATCAAGGTCGGTTTCCTGTATCAACCGGCCAGTGTGACGCCGATCGGGGACTTCGCGCTGCTGGACTCCTCCGTCGATCCCAGCTTCAACGACGAACGCAACCGTCCGGCGCTGGCTCAGACCTTCGCCGAAAACCTCAGCGGCGAGTCCTTCACCGTAGTGGTCAACCATCTCAAATCCAAGGGCTCTGCTTGCGACGACATCGGCGATCCGGACATCGGGGACGGCCAGGGCAACTGCAACCTGACCCGCACCAGCGCGGCCATTGCGTTGGCCAACTGGCTGGCGAGCGATCCGACCGGCAGCGGCGATCCGGATTTCATCATCATGGGCGATTTGAACTCCTACGCCAAGGAAGATCCCATCGCCGCGCTGCAGTCGGCGGGCTACACGGACATGGTGAACCTGTTCGAGGGCTCACTGGCGTATTCCTACGTCTTCGACGGACAGGCGGGCTACCTCGACCATGCGCTGGCGAACGGCAATCTGGCGCCCCAGGTGACAGACGTGGCGGTCTGGCACATCAACGCCGACGAACCGGCCGCTCTGGATTACAACGACTACAATCAACCCGATCTTTACGCGCCCGATCCGTTCCGCGCATCCGATCACGATCCGGTGCTGGTGAGCTTGGATCTGATCCCGCAGTGCGGCGGGGAGAACGCCACGATCTACGTCGATTTCAACGGCATGATCGTCGGCGGTCCGCAGGACGGGCAGGCATACCACTTCCTGATCCGCGGCACGTCCGGTGATGGCGTCATCGTAGGCACCGGTGGGGACGACCTGATCCTCGGCGGTGCGGGGAACGATCTCGTCTGCGGACTGGGCGGCAACGATTTGCTGCTTGGCCAGAAAGGCGACGATGGGCTCTACGGCGGCGCTGGTTACGATCTACTCATCGGCGGCCTGGGGGACGACCTGATCGACGCCGGTGCGGATCGCGATCTACTCAACGGCGGGCACGGTTACGACGTCTGCCTGGGCGGCGGCGGGAAAGATCGCGCCGTACGCTGTGAGGAGAAGCAGGACATTCCGTAGCTGATCGAGTTGAGGTAAACGGATGTTTTCCTGGCCAACCCAATGTGAAACGGGTTGGCCAGGATTTTTCATTCCAGAAATTTGAAAACGAGATAAATGCTGATGAAGGTCACCATGAAGATCTTCATCACCCAGGCTTGCAGATTGATCTGCAAGTCCGTGTACCTGGCGGGATAGGGTTTAATTTCGGTCAGCGTACGTTCCAGCGAGAGACTCACTCGTAACGCTTGTATCAGCAACACGACCCCCGCAATGCAGCCCCAGATGACCAGGAGTTCACCTATAACCAGATTATCGAAGAAAGGCTCGTCTGGAGTTGTGGCTGCCTTTTCGATTAAAAGAATGAACCCCGCAGCAAAGAAACCGCCAATTATGGCATATACGAGTGAGTGGAAGATGAAATTGATCTTCCGGCCTGTGTTCATGTGAGACCATTCTTGCAAGCCAGAGTCATACACCGTACTGCACTTGGTGCAGACGAATTCTGCTGGTCCCAATCCACTGCGCATGGGAAATAAACCGAACCAAGCCAGACCAAATTTCACCATGCGCGCACATTCAGGGCAGCACAGCATGTATCCCACGCCGAGGTTCGTGGTGGACATTTCAGTTAGCGTCCATCACGGCGGTGGAATCATCCAGCCTTCGACTTTCATGGCCTCGTCTCCGGCAATGGCATAGGCGACGCCAGATTCGAGATCCAAGATCTTGAAGGTGTCCCGACCGTCGATGTTTTGATTGATGGCGATCTGCTTTCCGTCGAGGGACCAGATCGGTGTGCGATAGCCGCTGATGCAGTAATTGGTCACCTCGCCGCTGGCAATATCGAGGACGGCCAACGCCTGGTGGATGGGGAAATCCTCGTCTTCAATGGTGAGCCAGAATGCGATGCGCGTCTCGTCGGGAGACCAGACCCAGTTTTCTTCTGCGGCGTCGAAAGTGGTCGTGAGATAGGAGAGCCGTTGTGCGTTGCCGTTCTGATCGACGCGAATCAATTCGAAGCCGGAGACATAAGCGGCAGCATCATCCACGTTGATGAATGCGTTTTCGGTCGCCTCCGCAGCAGATTGTAGGGGACGGACGGGTTCGGAATCGTTGTTCGGATCGTAGGTGTAGCGCAGCATGGCGCTGGTGACGAAACTCGTGCCGTCTTGGGACCAGGCAGGTGCGCTTGATTGAACGCCGGTGCCTGGATTTCCGTGGTGATAGACGCGACCGATTTCCTGCTCGTTTTGTATGTCCCACAGGACGAGCGAATTATCCGCGTCTTCTTTGGATGGATAGATGAGCCGTGTAAGCGGAGGATTCGGAACCAATGGGCTGATGGTGTAACCGCCCCAGGAAAGCTCCTGGAAGAAATCGGTAATGAGGGGCAAATCCGGATAAATCTCCTGGCGTTCCCTCGTGCCGATGTCGAACACGAGGATCGCGTCCGGTTCGTACGAAGAATCTCCGTAGGGGAGTTTAATGACCAATTGGTTGTCTTTGAGCCATTGGATGACGTCGTACTCGTCTCCCCAATCCTTGAGTTCCAACAAGCGCGTGCCGCTCGAATCGAGAACGATCAAGGCTTCCAGGTGGCGATCGATGGCGGCCAGGCGAGCTCGATCGGGAGACAGGACGACGTGCGTGGTGCCAGCATCGGCTTCAAGCTTCTGACCGTTACTCAGATCCCAGAGGTAGGTCTTATTGCCTTCGTCGATGGCAACGACGAACAGACTACCGTCGAGTTGAAGTGAATCCAGGGAAACGTCGTTCGTTTCCACACATTTTGACGTCAGGCGACTTTCCGCAGGTATGGCTGCCTGATCGGGGGTTTCGGTCGGGCGGGGTGTGTCTGTAGGAAGCGGAGTCGGGCTTCCTTCGGGGGTCGGCGTGCTGCAAGCAGAAAGCACTAATCCGATGGTGATCACAACTAGAGCAAATTTAGGGCAACGATTCATTGTACGTTCCTTGTGGTTTTAATCAAACGACGATCGATGAGACGTTCCTATTGTACTAAACCCTCGGAACAGTGAAAGGGATCAACCGGTTGATTCGCAATCGTATGAAAGAAATTATGAGCTCGGATGACCGCCTAAAAAGTGGGCAACCACAGGGGGTTGCTTCTACATTTTTCCATTTTGAGTCAATCAAGCCACTTCGCGGCGAGAGCCTCCTCCATTCATCCCGAGCGGAGTGAGCATCGAAGAAACGAACGAAGTCGAAAGAAGAAGCAGGCTCGCATCTGTGGTGAGAAATGCCCTCCACCGACTACGGTATTATGCCTCGATTCTCTCGGCACAATTCCTCCGTTGAGGATGATGAGCAATGGAAGCCGAAAGACCCCATGTGTATCAAATCGATAGAACGATGTAGGGGCGGGTTTCAAACCCGCCCCTACCAGGATCTACATGACGAACTTGTAGGACGATCCCCCGTAACCGCCCATTTTGATTCAATATTTCCTCTCCTACGGTACAGACTCAGTTGCTTCCGTCTTTTTATGATTCCGCGAAAGCGGATCCAAGATGCTGTACATCACCGGCACGACGAGCAGCGTGAGCATCGTGGAGGTGAACAATCCACCGATCACCACGGTGGCCAGTTCGGCCGCGATCAAGGCTCCCTCCGTAAGACCGAGCGCCAGGGGCACCAAAGCCAACATAGCGGCGATGGCGGTCATCAGGATGGGTCGCAGCCGGGTGCGACCGGCCTCGACCAAAGCTTCGCGTGTGTTCATGCCGCGCGCTTTGCGGTTGGTCTGCACGCGGTCGATGAGCACGATGGCATTGGTCACCACGATGCCCACCAGCATCATCAAACCCACCAGTACGGAGATGCCCAGCACGCGGTCGGTGATCCACAACGCCAGGGCGGCGCCGATGATGGCGAGGGGTAGGCTGAAGAGTATGGTGAAGGGATGGACGAAGGAGCGGAAGGTGATCACCATGAGCACGTACACGGCCACGATGGAGATCAACACGCCGCCTACGGATTGCGCGAAACCTTCGGTCTGCATCTCGGTCTGGAATCCTTCGCTCACCGTGATCCCCGCCGGCGCAACCTCTTCAAGGGCAGCCTTTGCAGCCGCCGTTACGCCCATCGAATCCTCCGTTTCGAGTTCTCCGGCGAAACTGACCGCTGGCTCACCGTCGACGCGAAGGATCAGATCTTGATTGGCCAGATTACTGCTGACATTGGCCAAGCCGTCGATCGTATCCAGGACGGTGATGGCTTGGTCGTTGAAGGCCGCCAGGTCGGCTTGATCGCCGGAAATGACCAGGGAGAATCCTCCGAAGGCGCTGCTGGTCAGCGTGCCGCTGGTCACGGTGACGTTATCGGGACCGAAGTGATCTTCGGCGAGTCGACGCACGTCCGCAGTGAGGGCATCGATGTCCTCATTGTCCTCGATTCCGATATCGATGTTGGCTGCACCCTGGTCGATGCCCGTTCCGAATAGGTGGGATTCCAGCCCACCGCTCGTTCCCACCTGAGTCATGATGACACCGAGACCACTGACGTCGCTGAGTTCTGTTTCGAACTCGGCTACGCTGGAGTCGGTCTCGGCCATGGTGATGCCGTTGGGCAGGTCAACCTGGATCGTGATCTGCGGTTCGCCCATTTCGGGCAGGAAGGCGCGCGGCCGGTTGACCAGGATGGCCATGCTGCCGAGAAAGAGCACCAGGGCAGTGATCAACGTGATGGCACGATGGCTCAACGCCCAGCGCAAGATGGGTGTGTACCAGGTCTGAAGTTTGGTCTCGCGTCCTTCCGGCAGCTGCTCCTTGCGGATGAACAGGAACGCCAGCGTAGGGACGATGGTCACGGCTACCAGGAAGCTGGAGAGCAGAGCGTAGGTGACGCTGATGCCGAATGGCAGGAAGAATTCACCCACGATGCCGCCCAGTAATCCGATGGGCAGGAAGACCACCACCGTCGTCGCGGTCGAGGCAAGGATGGCGATCGCAACGTCTCGCGTGCCTTTCAACACCGACAGTTTCATGTCATCACCGCGCTGGATGTGGCGGTAGATATTCTCCAGCACGACAATCGAGTCGTCCACCACGCGTCCGATGGCCACCGTCATGCCCGAAAGCGTCATGATGTTGAGCGTCATACTGGTTGGGAAGAGCCTCGCGATCACTGTGACGATCGCACCCAGGACGGCGATGTCCTTCGTCGCCTCGACGAGCGGTTCGATCAGCAGGTTGGTGATGGGCGGCAGCCATCTGAACAGAGCGAACGCCATGAACACGGAGAGCGGGATGCTGACGGCCGTTACCAGGGTGCTCTGCCAGGAAATACGGTACTTACCGCGGACGAAGCCGCTGAGGAAGATCAAGATCACCAGCACGGCGAAGATGGCACCCAGGCCGCCCTCGCGAGCGACTCCGCTGATCGATTCCTCGATGAAGGATGACTGTTCGAAGGCGACCTCGAAACGCAGGCCTTCGTTTTCAGCTTCGAGGGCATCCAGCGCATCGAAGACAGCATGGGACACAGAAACGGTGTTCGCTTCGCTGTCCTTGTAGATCACGAGGGTCAGGCTGGGGACGCCATCGAGGCGGTTGATGGTTTCTGTGGGAACGAAAGTCTGCGCGCTTCCCCCTGAAGCGGACGTCATTTCCGCCCGTAGGTCGGGATCCAGGCCGGCCAGGAAATCGCCCGGCAGCGCGGCGACCACATCGGGGGAAAGCAGACGGAGAACGTCCGGGCTGAGGTTCTCGAGAAAACCGTCTTCATTTTCGGCCAACCAGAGGACGACGTCCGGTGTCAGGTCAGCGATGAGCTGCGGCGCCTGGGGCATGCCGCTCTGCAGCAACATGTTGAGTAGATTGCTGGCGCTGCTCGTATAGGCGGTTTCCATCAAATCGGCGGCGGTTTTGAAGCTGGGCATGCCGGCTGCAGCGGATTCCCCCGCGGTTTCGATCCATAGACCAGACAGTGCGGGAGGCTCTGCCGGGACGGTTTGAGCTGTGCTTTCACCGCTGGCAAGAGCGCCCAAGCCGCCTGCAGGCTGCGCCAACTGATCGAGTTCTTCCCGCAGAGCGGGATCGAGCGTTTCGGTGTAGCTGCTGGGCAGCCAGGCGAGCACTTCCGGAGAGAAAGCGCGTAAGTTGTCCGGGGTCAACGCATCCAGCAGCTGCGGCGCCATGCTGACGACTCCCTGGATGATCTGCGGTGTGACATCGGAGGGCACGTTCAACGGTATGCCCTGCATTTGCCCGGCGGTTTGCCACATATCAGGCAGTTCATTGCCCGCATCGGCTTCGCTCGGGGAGGTGGTTTCTGCGGCCATTTCTTCCGGTGAAGGCAGCTCCTGGCCGCCGCTTACCTGGACGTCAGCCACGTTGTCGATTTTTTCGAGGTCCGGGACAATTTTAGCTTCGATGAACGTTTTGAGTTCGGTGAGAGAAAGCGTCTCGGAAGAAACGCTCATCGCCGCCAACGGAAGATCGGACATGCTGAAGGTCAACAATTCTGGAGCTTGGGTACCTTCCGGGAAATCCAACGACTGCACGCGTTGGAGGATTTCCTCTCGTGTGGCTTCGATATCGATGCCAAACTCGTTGTAGATGACGACGACGGAAACTCCGTTCGTGGTCGTCGATTCGATGTTGACGACGCCGTCGATGTCTTCCACCGCTTGCTCGATGGGAATCGTTATATCATCTACCATCTGCTCGGGGCTGGCCCCGGGATTCATGATGAACACGATCGATTGGGGAAATTCGATCTTGGGGAGCAGTTCTTGATTGAGTTGTGTGACGGCAAGTGCCCCTCCAACCAACACGAGGATGGACAGGGTGATCACGACCCACTTGAAGCGAAGTGAGGCGCGTGTAATGCGGTCGATCAGTGATTCAAGCACGGTTAAGTTACTCCTTTTCGTTTATGCCGAGTCGGCAAAATTTATGATTCCAGTTTCGTCTGTTCCGCAATGCTGCAAACACGGACTTGTGTCCAACGGATGAATCGTCCACTCATGCACTTCATACGAAACCCTTGAGCGAATCGAAGACCCGCAGCAGGTGCGTTGCCAATTTCCTGTGTTTTTTTGGACTCATCTCGATGACGTTGGCTTGATAGCGTTTGACATGCTCCAGCAGTTCACGGTTCCAAATCGGATCGTCGCTGTTCTCGCAGACCAGGATGCCCATGGCGAAGCCGCCCAATAGGTTTAGATTCACACTATTGGCTTGGTCTGCTGAAGGGAGAATGTCCGGTAAAAACTGGAGGAGCAGGCTGCGTCCAGAACTGCGCTTCAGTCGCAGTGAAATTATGGTCATGATCTCAACACAGTACTGCAGTGGACCGTGACCGTCCGGCGGCACGCGCGCCAAAACCTCCTGAATGAGTTCTTCAACTTCGACACTGCTTTCTTTGAGTTTCGCCAGGGCTTGTTTTTTTACCGCTTCCCAACCCGCCGCGCTCTGTGCGTCACCAACAAGGTCGCCCATGAGATGATGGGCGAGCGGCGTGGGCAAGAATGTGATTTTTGAGCGACCGGGTCCGACTTTTCTATCGGGCAACTCGTACTGTGACGCGGCGAGGCCTTTTTCTTCCAGAAGACGCAACATATCGTAGGCCGTAATATCACTCACGCCCAGTTTGCTGGCGATCTCCGAATAGTGAATGGGATTAGCAGATTCTCGATAGAGTTCGAGGAGTTTATCGATGAAATCCGTTTGACGTCGGGTCAGTTTCATATCTGTACCAATAGAAAATACCAATATTTCAAAAATAACCAAATAATCTGCGGTATTGTATTCGCTTTCCGGACGGTGAACAAGGGTGCCGTGGTACTATCTGCGTCGTAACGAGTCTGTCTAAAGGATGTCCGCGCTGTGTCCGATAAACGTGGGATGGATTTTTCTATTAAGGGAACGATCAAGCTAAATGGAAGGAGACTACGATATTAAACCAGGAGGAAAAATAAGTTACGTCTTCCGGAGAGGGAAAGCCGATGTACCTGGATGTTCAAGTTACCACAGGGATCTCGAAGGATATGGGTGGTCACGCCGCTATGGATGAGTTGCACGATATATGTCATCTAGATCGGGCACAGGATGTATTGGATATCGGCTGCGGACTTGGCGTTTATCCGTTGTACGTTGACACGAAGCACGGTTGCCGGGTTGTGGCCGCCGATATTTCGGACGATATGTTGACGTGGGCGCAACAGCGCGATAAGCAAGAAGGTGTCTTGGAACGAATAACCTTCCGCAAATCAGATGTGCGCAGCCTGCCGTTTGATATTGACCGCTTCGATGCTGTATTGGTTGAGTCTACCCTAGCCTTCAAGAAGGATAAGCGTACGGCAATTAATGAATTCTTGCGAGTGAACAAGTTGGGTGGTTACCTCGGGTTGAATGAGTCCTACTGGACGCAGATACCGAAAAGCATCGGCGGCTGGGATGCCTTGAGTATCGGTTCAGCAATCATCACGAAGGCGGAATGGCGGAAACTATGGAACGATGTGCCGCTCAATGATCATAAGATCCAAGTCCGAAAGCTGGACTCAATGCCGGAGGTACGCGATAGAGTCGGAAGGATTGGTTGGCGCTACATCCTGCCCGCCAAGAGCCGTTTGTTTCGCATGCTTTTTACTCGACGCGTATCGTTAAATTCGTTTCAGGGCCAGCTTGATGCGCCGCGTGAAATGTGGGGATTACTGGGTTGTATGCTTTTCGTGGGGCGCAAACCGGGAGGAACGCGACGGGAGTGAATTCTGGAGACACTGTAGAATATGAAAACATTTGGTACCTTTTTATTCTGTAATCTAAATGATAAGTTGGGGATCAAGGATTTATGATACTCTTATATCACACGTAAGGCATCCTCCTATTCGTCATGGATTGCATCTACAATGGTTGCCATAGGCCACAAGGAGGTGTCTTGTGGACCGGCGAATCTTTATTCATCTCCCAATTTTTCTCCTTCTTACAAGTCTCCTTACAGGATGTTCTAGGCTTAAAGATGACGAGGTTGCACATTTTTTTAATGATGTGCCTGACGAGTCAACCTGGGGGCATGCTATACAAGTCTTGGGAACACGGGGATACATTTGTGGCAACGGAGAGGGTACCTTCAATCCTGATGCAACTCTCAGTCGAGCCGAGATGGCGGTTCTCTTGATGAAAGCTAAGTATGGACCTGATTTCATACCCGAAGACACTTCTGGTGCTTGGTGGGGCTGCTGGGTTGATTGTGCCGTTGCAGACGGGCTTATGGAACCAGTTTCAAACCCTAATGCGCCAGCAACGAGAGCGGATGTGGTTACGTTAATGTGGCTCATGTCTCAAGAAGCAAGATAAAGAAGACAATATTTAAATTGGCCGTTTCTTTTTCACGCACGTTATTTTCTAATTCATTAAAAGTCATGGGATTAGGTGAATCTATAAGCTTTTAAAAATAGTCGTTGATCATCAGTAAATTCTCACAGCTTTCGTAAAAGTGCTCAACAGTATGTATTAATAGTGGGGATTATGGATTCAGCAAATCCGAAAGTATTTGATTATCGACCATTTCCAATGTCTCTACAACAAAATCTGCATCTATCAAAGCTTTGGCCGGGTTTGTAGTCGTAACGGCGATGCATTTCATCCCTGCCCTACGGGCACCTTCCACGCCTGCGATGGCGTCCTCGATCACGATGCAATTTTCCGGTTCTACGTCTAACCTCTGCGCCGTGAGCAGAAAGACCGCCGGATCGGGTTTGCCGGGCATGCCCGTTCCGGATACAAGGGTGTCGAAATATTTACCGATTTTCAACTCTCCTACCAATACGTCGATGTTCTTTTGCGGAGCGGAGGAAGCGATGGCCTGCTTCACACCCAACGACTTGAATTTATCGAGTAATGTGTCGGCACCAGGCAAGAGCTCCGCGTTTCCTTTGACCATCTCACGAAACGAAGTTTCCTTCCGATTGCTGATTTTCTCGTAAAGATCGGGCGTCAGATCTTCCCCGAAGACGGTTTCCAATATTCCGGCGTTGTTCATCCCGAAGGTTGAGGTAAATTGCTCCCGCGTAAAGGATTTCCCCACCTCATCGAATGCGAGTTTCCAGGAGCGGTAATGCAGTTCGCCTGTGTTGACCAACACGCCGTCCATGTCCCATAAAACGGCATGGTTTGGATATTTCGAAGTCATCGTATACAACTCTCCATCTATCAAATATATCGTTTCCTGGGACATTGTACTGTGGATTGTGCATTCGGATATAGGATAATGGAAAACCAAAATGGTGAAGTCGTTGAGAAGATCGGATAGGATATATATAGATATTATCGTCGACGAAACCAAGTGAGGTGACCATGGACGTGAAAAAGAGACCCCTCGGTCGGACCGATCTTCAGGTTACACCGATCGGATTGGGCGTAATGCAGTTTTCAGGAAGCGGCGGTGTGTTTGGGATGGTGTTCCCCGATCTCTACCAGGAAACGATGAATGCCATCGTGCAAGCCGCATTGGACGGCGGGATAAACTGGTTCGATACGGCAGAATTGTACGGCCGCGGGCATTCAGAACGCGCCTTGTCGACTGCGTTGAAAGCGGCCGGAAAGGCGGATGGGGATGTGATCGTGGGGACGAAGTGGATGCCGTTTTTACGCACGGCGAGGAACATGAAACGAACGGTTCACGACCGCATTCATTACCTCGACGGCTACAGCATCGATCTCCTCATGGTTCATCAACCCTGGAGTTTTTCTTCTCGGGAAGCCGAGATGGATACCATGGCCGACCTGGTGGAAGCCGAGTTGATACGCTCTGTAGGGGTAAGCAACTTCAACGAGGAACAAATGCGGCGCGCCCATGCGGCTTTGGCCAAACGCGGCCTGCCGCTTGCCGTTAACCAGGTGCAGTACAGTCTGATGCATCGCAAGATCGAAACCAACGGCGTGCTGCAAGCCGCCAAAGATTTGGGGGTCACGATCGTGGCGTATTCGCCGCTGGCGCGAGGATTGTTGAGCGGGAAATTCCACAAAGACGAATCTCTGCTGGCGCAGCGCCCAAGAGGACGCAGGATGATGCTGCGACGAGATCTCGAACGCAGTCGCCCGCTGGTCGAAACACTGGAGACGATCGCCGCTTCCCATGAGGCGACACCGGCGCAAGTGGCATTGAACTGGCTGATCCATTTTAAAGGTGAGACGGTGGTCGCCATTCCCGGCGCAAGCAAAGTTAAGCAAGCGGCCGACAGCGCCGGGGCGATGCACTTTCGACTGACCCAGGAGGAATTAACCGTGCTCGACGACAAGTCGCGAATATTCCGCTAGGGGGAAAAGTATCAATTCGGGGTAATTAATGGACAGTTGTCAGACATATGGGCAGAAAATGGTTTATGTGGTAAGATGTATTGAGCAAGGTTGCATGCACGTTCTCTCTGGAAGTCGTAAGACGAAGACCTGAGCAGACGTAGCTCAGGTCGGTTTGGTTCACTGAACCCGACCACCAGGAGCGGCAAACGCACCTTAGATAACATGCCTAAGGAGGCAAAGAGTACGATGTCGGAACGAGTAACTGGTACGGTCAAGTGGTTCAATGGAAGCAAGGGCTACGGCTTCATCGAGCGTGAAGAAGGGGACGATGTATTCGTCCACTACACAGCCATCCAGAGCGATGGATTCCGCACCCTGGAAGAAGGCCAACAGGTGGAATTCTCCATCGAGCAAGGCCCCAAGGGCCTGCAGGCTGCAGAAGTCACAACTTTGTAACCCGATTGAGTCCACGAAAAGAGCCCTCGCGACGGCGAGGGCTTTTTGATTCTGGTGCAGATGCGTTTCATTCATTCCCGCAACCCTGGCAAATTTTTTTACGTATACATTATTGAAAGTTGATAATTCATTGCGTGAGGGATTGATATGTGGTTGATTAACATAATCGTCGGCCTGATTTTGGGGGTGGTCGGCTTGATCGTAAGCCTGGTTGTCGCGGCCGTTGGGCTCGTTGTGGGGCTTGCGGGCAGCGTGGTGGGTTTGATCGTAGTAGGGATCGTGGTGGGGATCCTCGTCTTGCCGGCGGTTTTCGTTCTGGCGTTGATCTTCTAGCACGAAGCATCGCTCGACACGTCAACGGGAAAATTCAGATCGTAGAACGTTCTTAACCCAGCCTTCGGTGATGGGTTTCCAATCGGTGGCTGGGATCTGTGATTCTATCCACAACAACATATGTGCCCGCCTCAAGAATTGATGGGCTGGACCTCGATGGTCGCTTTTGTGTTCAGAGGGACTTCCAAAATCGATTCGATTAATCCGTTCGCTCGATTTTGACATCCGTTTTGGATCGAATCCTTAACTTATGTTTGGTAGTCGTTTGTAAGGTCGTAGATGGGGGAAAGATGTTAATCTCATAATTACCATCTTGTGATGGAGTTCACGAATCCAGGTCTCTGCTGGGGAGTTGGGATCCGGAGGCCGGTTTCGGAAAGACCTGTTGGCTGGATGATTTGAACTTCGCATCGGGTGCGAGTTCGTTGATGTGACAGATTAGTGAGGAATGAGCGTTTTGCTTCGCTCGAGAAATACTCGAGGGATTCATTCATCCGCTTTGACGCGAAAGGCAGGTGCGTTGTGGACGGAATAGGAATCAACGGCAACGGAAAGAAAAACGGCAAGGTGAAACGGATCCTTCTTGCCGAAGACGAAGAACACACCGTCGATGTTGTACTCGACATCATTGAAGCATTTTTCGAACGATCTGACGTTCTTGTGGCCCGGGATGGCCACGAAGCGGTGAACATGGCTTTCGAACTCAAACCTGATGTGATCCTCATGGATTTGGGTTTACCCAAACTCGATGGTTGGAAAGCAACTCGTTCGATTAAAAGCCACGAGGATTTTTTCAACGTTCCCGTCTTGGCCATCACGGCGTACGCCATGGTGGGTGATCGTGAACGCGCCATAGAGGCCGGGTGTGATGACTACTTCGCCAAGCCAATTGAGGTTGACAAATTCATCCAATTTATGCGACCATATCTTAATTCCGAGGAGTAAAGTCTCTTCTATATGGTTGTTGTATGAGATTATTGAAGGTCCTATGGCATATCCTCATAAACGTAGGGCCAATCATGCGTGGCGGGCGTCAGCTCGACAAGCTATTTCGTTATCATACACTCAGGATACTGAAGGATATTGGCTTTTTCGATTATCTTCAAACCCCACGTACATATGGCGAAATCTTAGCGAAATTCGAATTCGTCGATATTGCTTACACACGCTTCATGATGGAAATCCTCTCAGCGGACAAGGATATGGTGGTGGATAATGAGGGGGAATTCTATCGTGCCTACTCGGATAACCCGGTTCCCGATCTCAGCCAACTCATACAACAAACGGATGAGCGTTTTCGAGGTTTTAACATCATGGCTGAGGGCATGACGCAGTACATCCTACCCCGCTTGCGTCAACAGCCGATCAGCCTCTCGAAGACCTTCGAGCAAGATGGGAGAGAGTTCCTGATCCGGTTTGATAAAGTCTTAGCTATTAAAGTGTATTCTGCTTTTCGTAACGCGTGTTTTGCCTATCTAACTAAAAAGGACATGGCATGGCTGCGTGGGAAAAAGCTTCTGGACATTGGTTGTGGAAGCGGTCGGGAAACTGCTGAGTTGTGGATTAAGTTCGGTGGAGATATCCGTATTACAGCGATCGATACGGTTGAGAGTATGATCGAGCTGGCTGATCAAAACTTCGAGGCGCATCTCCGAGATATTAATCGGGATCACCCACCGGTGACATCTAAAAACCGTCCGATCTTTAAAGTTGCGAGTGCCACACGCATGCCTTTCAAAGACAATCAGTTCGACGCAAGCTTTTGGTTACTCGTGCTACACTGGACACCTGATCCCAAAAAAGCGATCCATGAGGCCGTACGTGTTGTCCGTCCGGGAGGGCTCCTGTTTGGAGGGCAGTCATTTAGACCGATGGTTGATGCTTATCTTGATCTAGTCATTCGATCGAATGAGAATTGCTATGGAGCCTTCTGGAGAGAAGAATATATCCACTGGTTTGAAGAACTTGGGCTTGAAATAGATCTGACACCCTATGCTGGAATGATGCGGGTTATCAACAATCTTGATGGGAACAAATCAAGTGAAAATGGGCGAAAGGAATAATCCGATGAACAGAAGCGAGCCATTTGTGACACGTTCGCCTTATGAGAGGCTAGAAAAAGCACGTCGGAAGCGGTTGCTGATTGGCATAAGCAATGCAGTTGTGATCTTTCTGGTCCCATTTATTGTTACAGTCGGCATAATGCTTTTTGATCGTTTTGCCATCGAAACCCTGGTGGTTTTAATCCTGGCTATCGCAATCATTCCAGCCTGCTTGATAGCCCGTAAGTTTGCCAAGAAGGAAAACACTGTGGCTGCCGGCTACTTATTGCTTATCCCGGTTATGTTGATCGCGGGTGTCAACGGCACGATTGTATCGAATCTCTTTCCGATTGTCGTAATTACATATGTTTTGTGCATTGTGGTTGCAGGAATGATACTTGGACCGCGTCAAGGATATATAATCGCTGGAGCTGCCACTATTTTTTACTTAACTGAGCAGTATATTTTAATCGGTGGAATACTTCCAACGCCTGCTGTCTCAGGGACCGCGGCGCAGATTACGATCTTCGTCATGACGATAGCAGCTTTTTTCTTTGTTGCTGTTATAAGTAAAATTGCCACCCAGGATCTCCGGCGAGCCTTAGATGAAGCTACCTATGATCTTCTCGAAGCGAATCATAAACTCGCCCTGGCGAGCGAGATGAAATCGCAGTTCACCGCACGTACCAGCCACGAGCTGCGCACACCACTCAGTTCGATCATCGTTTTCACAGAGCTGGCGATTCGCGGTACGTATGGCGAAATTACGCCGAAACTGAAGGGAAAGCTGGGAAACGTGCTTAGCAGCGCCAGGCATTTGCACAACATCATCAATGACTTGCTGGATTTGGCGAAGATCGAGGCGGGCGAACTGGAGATCGGAGAGGAGCCGTTTTCCATCTTCGATTTGGGGAGGTCCGTGCAATCGACGATGGAGGAGACCGCTCATCAGAAGGACCTCGAATTCGACGTAGAGATGGATGAAGGGCTGCCGGCGCGGATTTTCGGTGACGAAGGTCGAGTGAAGCAGATCCTGTTGAATCTGACCGGCAACGCCATTAAATTCACCGATCAAGGGCGAGTCGCTGTGCATATTGCCCCACTCGGTACGGATCGCTGGCGTATCACCGTCAGCGACTCCGGTCCCGGAATCCCCGAAGACCGATTCGAGACCATCTTCGAGGAGTATCGGCAGCTGGAGACGGCCAGTAAAGACGCAGATCGAAAAGGGACGGGTTTGGGCCTGGCGATCACCCGCAATTTGGTAGAGTTGATGGGTGGGGAAATGAGCCTCGAGAGTGAATTGGGCGAAGGCACCACCTTTAAAATCATACTGCCATTGAAAACACCGGAAGTCATTCCTGTAGCAGGGTAGTTGCCACCTGAATTACGTAGGATCACGATCATTTGGAAAGGGGGAATTTCTGCGCGCTTTTGCATGCTAATTTTCCCTCAAGAAGTATTCGTTGTTACAATAACAACAAACATACTCGGCTAAGAAATCCGAATAATTCCTTGACATCAATGCCTCTGTGGGGTGACTGCAATGAACACAGATCAAGTGCCTCAGTCCACAAAGTTACAGCAAGGCCGAATATTGCACGGCGTCTTCGCGTTCACCGTGCTGCTCGGATACGTGGTTACCTTCAGTTATGTAGACATCCAACCTTTTTCACCTGTGGGAATCGCATTAATTGCGATCTGTGTGGTTTACATCGTTATTGGGACGTTTGGGTTCGAGTGGGTCGAGAGACAAGATCGTGATAGGTGGTATCTTGTGTATTTTGCTGTTCAGGTCGCTCTGGCTGGTTCGGCCATCATCATCAGCCCCTACTTTGCGCAGTTATGGTTGATGGTGTTGCCATTGGTTTCACATGCCGTTATGGTTGCGCCACCTCGTTGGACGCCGGCGATTTTATTGTTCACGATTATGGTTTTCGTTTTCCCGAGTGAAATCCTCGTTGAAGGGATGAGCAATATCGGGAACTTTCTGGGGATATCTTCGGGCGTGGTTTTTGTTGGAATATTTACCCACGTCTTAGCACAGGCGGACCGGGCGCGTCTGCAAATGCAGCAGATGGCGGAGCGATTGGATGGGTTGAACCAGCAGCTACGAGAATACGCCGTGCAAGCCGAGGAGCTGGCTACCACAAAGGAACGCAATCGTCTGGCGCGCGAGATCCATGACAGCTTGGGTCATTTCTTAACAGTCATCAATGTTCAGCTCGAGGCGGCGCGTGTCGTGCTCGATTCGGACCAGCAGGCAGCGTATCAAGCCCTGGAAAAAGCACAAACGCTGGTGAAAGATGGATTGTCGGAAGTACGGCGTTCGGTCGCCGCATTGCGCGCTTCCCCTATGGAGGGACAGCCACTCACGAAGGCAATTGAGAGATTGGTTGAGGAATGTCAGGAGTCCGGGATACGCTGCGAATGGAAGGTATCTGGCGAAGTGAGAGAACTACCCGCACGAATCGAACATGCGCTATACCGTGCCGTCCAGGAAGGTCTTACCAATGTTCGTAAACATGCACGCGCCTCAAGCGTAAAAGTGGAACTCGACTACGCTGCAGAAAATGAAGTCTCATTGTTGATTGAAGATAATGGCGTTGGTCTCGATCTTGATAAAGTTGAAGACGGATTTGGCCTCTTTGGTTTACGGGAGCGCGTACATTTGCTGAATGGGCGTGTATCGCTTCGAGGCGCGAAATCGGAAGGCGCAAGTCTGGAGGTCGTAATCCCCGTATGACGCCGAGCATCCAGCCATCGATCCGCGTCTTGCTCGTGGATGACCAGGTTCTGTTTCGGGAGGGACTGCGCACGCTGCTCTCCGTACAGCGCGCAATTGAAGTCGTCGGTGAAGCCGGCGACGGGATCGAAGCCGTGCGCGAGGCTGTTCGTCTCAAACCGGACGTGGTGCTCATGGATTTGCAGATGCCCCAACTCGATGGCGTGGGCGCAACACGTCAGCTGCAAAGCGAGTGTCCGCAAAGCAACGTCGTCATCCTGACCACGTTCGACGACGATGAATATGTTTTCGAAGGCTTGCGTGCGGGCGCTCTGGGTTATCTGTTGAAGGACGTGTCCTCGGATACCCTGGTCGAGGCTATTCAAGGTGCAGCGCGCGGCGAATCCTTCCTGCAGCCCTCCATCGCAACGAAAGTTGTGGCCGAGTTTTCCCGCCTCACACCAAAAGCGAAATCCCCGCAAGAGTCGATGGTGGAGCCGCTCTCCGAGCGTGAAATCCAAGTCCTGCAGCTGATCGCTGCCGGAGCCAGCAACCGCGAGATCGCCGAAACGTTGGTCATCGCCGAGGGGACGGTCAAAAATCACGTAACCCACATCCTGGAAAAGATGGGCGTGCGCGACCGCACGCAAGCTGCCCTGCGCGCACGTGAGTGGGGTCTGCTTTAACTTTCTTCAGTGTTACCTTCATAGTCCATTCCTCCAGTAACGATTTTTTCGATGCCTTGCCGCAAGGGCAAGGCGTAGTGGTCTTTCCCTGAAGTTCTCACATCACGAGCGATGAATATTCCCACAATGTGACCTTCCTATTGGGAATGTGACCTTCGGGTGCGACCATCAGCACATCCAATCCGTAGCTGATTCGGCTACAGTGTACATGCTCGTGATTATGAATGTGCAAAGGAAGCACAAAGGAGGAACGAACGTGAATACTATGATTGAAGCACAAGCACTGACCAAGCACTACAACGGGACCCCCGATCCGGCTGTGGACGAAGTTAGCTTCGTCGTCCGCCAGGGGGAGATTTTCAGCCTGTTGGGACCGAATGGGGCGGGCAAATCGACGACGCTATCGATGCTCTCTTGTTTGCTCAAGCCCACCAGCGGAGATGCATGCATCGACGGCGCGTCGGTATTGCAGGCGCCGCAGAAGGTGAAAGCGGTCATCGGCGTCGTACCGCAGGAAATTGCACTCTATCCGAAATTGACGGCCTACGAGAACTTGATCTTCTGGGGTCGGCTATACGGGATGGGGGGCAAGGCGCTGCGAAAGCGCGTCGACGAGGTGCTCGACATGACCGGCTTGCGAGAGCGAGCGAAAGATCGGGTCGAGACCTACTCGGGCGGCATGCAGCGGCGTATCAACATCGGTGTCGGCTTGCTGCACGAACCGAAAGTGATATACATGGACGAGCCCACGGTCGGGATCGATCCGCAAAGTCGTCGCAGCATCCTCGATACCGTGATGTCGCTCAACGAACAGGGCATGACCGTACTTTATACGACCCACTACATGGAAGAGGCCCAGGAACTAAGTGACCGCATCGGCATCATCGACCACGGTGAGATGATCGCCCTGGGGACACAGCAGGAGTTAACAGAACTGGTGGGCGAGCAGGATGTGATCGAAATGCACATCGCTGAAGAAACCAGTCGACCGGAAGTCGTCGAGGCATTGAGTCGCGTGGCGGGTGTGCACCAGGTGCAGCCGCTCAACGGTACTTTGCGCCTCTTCGTAGATGACGGCAACGCCGTTCTACCGGCATTGATCACCGTCGCCAACGAGCAGAATGCGAAAATCACTTCAGCCTCGATCCAGGAACCTAATCTCGAAGCCGTGTTCTTGCACCTGACCGGCCGAGCGCTGCGGGACTAGGAGGGCGACGATGATTAAGTTACTGGCAATCGGATTGAAAGATCTGAAAGTAGCGTTTCGAGACAAGGTGGGCTGGATCATGCTGGCAGGTCCTTTCGTGCTCACACTGGCCATGGGCTTTGTTACCGGGGCGTTTTCTGTCTCGGCAGGCGAGCCTCCCATACAAGCCAATAAAGTGGTGGTCGTGAACGAAGATGAAGGCGAATTGGGTGAGGCCATGGTGAAATGGCTGCACGATGAGAGCTTACACATGGTGGTCAACATTTCCGTTCTGAGCAGCGCTACGCGGGCTCGTGATCTTGTTGATGAAGGCAGGTTTGTGGCGGCGTTGATCCTGCCGACGGATTTCAGCCAGTCAATGTTGAACGCTGAAGAAACCGTGCAGGGCAGCCCGGTCGAAATATACGTCTATCCCGGACAGCCCATCCGGGTAAGCATCGTGCGTTCTTTGATCGAGCGTTTTCTGGCACGCGTTGATACGGGTGTCGTCAGCAGCAAAGTGGCGGTGACCGGATTGATCGGGGTTGGATTGATCCAGCCGGGTGAAGCCTATGACGTCGGTATGGAAATCGGTGAGCAGTCGGTCATGCTGGAGAATAGCGCCATGGGCGGGATAACCGTTCAGAGTCAACATGTTGAGGAAGAAAACATCCATATTCAGCCGTTGGCGATTTTGGCGCCGAGTATGGCCATGTTGTTTCTGATGTACACCGTCTCCGGCATTGGTGGGCGCAGTATCTTAGCCGAACGTGAAGAAGGCACCCTGCCACGCATGTTGGCCAGTCCGACGGATGGTGCCTGGATCTTGGGGGGCAAGGTGCTCGGCATCGTACTGGTGGGCGTGGCGCAGTTGGCCATCGTTATCGGGGTCACCAGCCTGATCTTCCAGCTTCACTGGGGAGATGGGCTCGGTGTGGCTATCTTGATCGTGGCTGCCGTTTTTGGGGCAACCGGCTGGGGTATTCTGCTGGCTGCATTTGCACGAACGTCGGAGCAGGTTTCGACGATCGGTATGGCCATGATGCTGCTCTTCGGGTTGCTCGGGGGGTCGTTCTTCGGCGGCGGCAGCTTTGGCGGCGTATTGGGCACATTAGGGAAAATTACTCCCAACGCCTGGGCACAGGAAGGGTTTACGATCCTGGCTGGTGCGGGTACGTTGACGGACGTCCGCGGAACGATCGTCGGATTGGTCATCATGGGAAGCCTTTTATTCGGCGTGGCGGTCCTGGTTTTTCGCCGCCGCGGTTTGGTGCGGGGCTGATGGAAGCGCCGCAGTGGAGTAGAGAAATGAAGAAGATATATAACATCGCTTGGAAAGACTTAAAAAATCGATTTTCTAATCCGATGGAACTGATGTTCTTTCTCGTCCTGCCAATCATATTCACCTATTTGTTGAGTGGGACGATCGGATCGGGTGGGAGAACGCATCAACTGCTCGTCGTCGATCAGGATCAAACCGCATTATCCGATCGATTGGTCGAGGGGCTGGCGTCGGCTGGAACGATGGAAATCGTCTCGATCTCGGCTGAAGAATTGGAAACAGTTGAAGCAGAAGAAACAGCCGCGGTCCTGACCATCCCTGCAGGATTTCAAGAGAAGTTATTCAGCGGTGGATCGGTCGATATCGCCCTGGCAGAAACCGGGGATGAAGACGCTTACGATGCAGCCGAGCAGCAGGTGTTCGCTGCCGTAGCGCAGATGGGGCGCGTTCTCCTGTCGGCAAACGTGAGCGTGGCTGAATATGAGAAGCGGGGAGAATTTTCAGACGTCACGGCCAGGGATATGTATTTCGAAGATAGCTACGCACGAGCCGAAGCTGCCTTCGGCGATCTACCGCAACGCGTGGAAATCCGCACACCGGATGAGGGCGTGGTATACGAAAGAGAAAAGGCCACCAGCGTGCAGGCTAATGCAGGGCAGTTGATCACCTGGGTTTTTATCCCGCTCCTGACCACAGCGGCCGTGTTGGCCGACGAACGCACGACCGGCACGCTGCGGCGCCTGTTCACCACACCGACCAACAAGGCGACCTTTCTGTTGGGTACGATCCTGGGCCAGTTAATGGCGGCCTGGGTGCAGATGACGCTGCTGGTGATCTTCGGCATCTACGTGCTGGGGATCGATTGGGGCAATTCCGTTCCCGGTTTGGTGGTGCTGCTGCTGGCTTTCAGCCTTGCGGCGACCGCACTAGGTACGCTGTTGGGTACGCTGGTACGTTCCACCGCCCAAGCCGGCAGCCTGGCGCCCATCACCGGCATGGTCATGGCGCTTGTCGGTGGGTGCTGGTTTCCCGAAGAGATGTTCTCCGATACGGCCAAGACCGTGAACCAATTCCTACCTACCACCTGGGCGCTGCACGGTCTCAACGACCTGGGGCTGCGCAGGCTGGGCCTGGTGGATATCCTGCCCGAAGCCGGCGTATTGATGATCTTCGCTGTGGTGTTCTTCGCGCTGGCGATCTGGCGCTTCCGCTACGAGTGATGTTTAAGCGGATTGGAACTCGCCCCGCAGGGACGGAGGTCGCTGCGGGGCGATTTGTTCTACTCGGAGTGATTGTTCATGAGGATGTGCCTAGCTACGTGGGAATTTCGTTCCACATATTTACGTGGCCGACAACAATTGGATCCGCGCTTATTCGTATATCAACAAGTTATTCATGCCGCTGATATCCTACCCGTAGAGGTTCTTTATATTCCAGCGAATTATTCGATCGCCTAAGGGTGATAGGAAAAATGATTAGCTTCCTTCAAGTTGATGTCGTATCTCTTCGAAATCACTTAACTTTCCCTCTCCCTCTGACCATCTCCTGATATCTTCTATGTCTATTCGGTAGCCGTTTGATACGAGTATAGCCTGTGATAAGCACTGCATGTCTCCGAAGTGGTAATACCAAGCAAGTCTGTCTTTCACGCAATCGGTGGGAGAAATTACGCGTAATATCCCTGTGTCCGTGTCAATCTCATCGATGTTCCTGATGAGCTCCTCCCCAATGGATAGTGGACCTGGGGGGAATTCAACGATGAACTCAGAGTCGGGGTGCACAAAGTGCCTTCCCTTTTTGGTAAATCCCAGTTCCTGCATTGCAACGCTTATGATCGTGTGTTTTACCGAATAACGATTGACCAAATCAAGGTCGCGAGAAACATACTTGCCAGATGTATAGATCGCTACGGCTGCGCCACCCGAGAGTACAACATCAATCCCTTTTTCGCCCAGATGCGATTGGACATAAGCACCTAATTCAACTTGTGTCATTGTATCTACGGGTTTCATAACGGTTTCCCCCTGCGCCTCGGACGGCTTCTACCCATCTTCAATCGCTCACGTTCTTCTTCCGGATAGAAGCTGAGTGACTTCTCGATCAGATCCTTAAGCTCTGGGAGAAATGCGTATCGAGGATTGAATTGATACAAGACAGTTCTTCCCACCTGCTTCGAGATCAACACGCCTCCCGTCTCGAACTTGGCGAGCTGCTTTTGAATCGAATCGGGGTTTGTCTCGAAGAAACGAGCAATCTCGCGTGTATATCCCTGGCCTCTGGCCAGAATGTACACGAGAACTCGCTCGGCGTTGGTTGATCCCAGAATTGGTTCTAAGAAGGCCATTTTGGTACTATTTCCATTGTCAGAATAATGCAGACATATGTCAGATGATAACTTACGATGGCATCTTTGTCAATGTCAAATGCCAAGTGGATGAAAATCAAGCAGGTGATTCCATTTTAAGCGCACCACGCACGCTTATCCTTGTGTGAATTTAAATGAGACTTGTTTCCGGTTGTAGGTTACCGGTGCAGCAATACAATCAATGCTAGTTACTCTGTCTGCCACTCTCCTTCATTGCAAATGTTCTGGTACACGATCGCAAGCCGGTGCATCGGCTTCGCTCTCGTGCCACCCAAGTGTGGAAGATGGAGTACACGTCGATTCGACAGGTGATCGTAAAAATGATCCTCGATGGGGTAAAGAATCAGTACGCCGATTCACGAAGCTTCGAGATGATCCTGCATCATCTCGGCCAATCGGTCGATCTCTTTCTTCTGCTCAACCAATATAGTCATGAGCAGCAGGTCCAGGGGGGTCAGGTGGGCGCAGGCCTTTCGAACCGGCCAGTGGTGCTTTACGGCGGCGAGCAGATCGTCGAGGACGGCTTGATCTTCGGGGGACATCGTGCGGCGGAAACGGGCGAGGGTGCGCATGTCGCTGTCGACGGCTAGCGTCTGCGGCTCGAGGGGATAGGCCAGAAAACTTTCCACGGCGTACTCCTTGCGATCAGGATAAATCCACGTTAGCAAAAAATCACCTGCGCGCACATCCCCTTGCGGGGTGAATCGCGCAGGTGATTTACATGTCGGTCCGGCGCTATGCTTTCGGCTTTTCGGCGCTGATGCGGGCGCTGAACGGCGGGTTGAAATCCTCGAGATCGAGCTCCACCGGTTTACCGTCGACCATGGCGATGGCGATACGCTTTTTCTCACCCGCCTTGGGTTCGGGCAGTTCGATGCCGTAATTTTCGAGCTCCGAGGTGATCGTCGCGGGATCGATCTCCACGCGGGACACCTGCACGTCGCTGAAACCCGCGGCTTCCAGGTCGTCGACGTAATCACGATAGTCCAGGGCGCCAGCAACGCAGCCATACCAGGCCGCCAGGTTCTCGCGGAGTGCCTCGGGAAGCGGTCCATCCGTGACGATGTCGGTCACGGCGAATCGCCCGCCCGGTTTGAGCACCCGAAACGCTTCGCGGAACACCGCGGGTTTGTCGGGGCTGAGGTTGATCACGCAGTTTGAGAGGATCACGTCCACGCTGTCGTTTGCGACGGGGAGGTGCTCGATTTCTCCCAGGCGGAATTCGACGTTTTCTGCGCCGATCTTGGCTTTGTTCGCCCGGGCTCGATCGAGCATCTCGGGGGTCATGTCCACACCGATGACCTTGCCGGTTGCGCCCACCTTCTGGGCGGCGAGAAAGCAATCGATGCCGCCGCCCGAGCCGAGGTCGAGCACGGTTTCTCCGGGCTTTAACGACGCCAGCGTGACCGGATCCCCGCAGCCCGCAGAGATCCCCGTAACGTCTACGGGTAGGTCTTCGATCTCAGGGGTTTCATAAAGCGACAGATTGATCGCTTCATCACTCGGACTCGACCCACAGCATCCTCCTGCGCTCTGTGGATCGAAGTTCGCGGCAAAGTTGCCGTAATGTTCACGCACTTTAGTGCGGATGTTGCTTGTTTCGGATGTTTTCTGATTTTTACTCATCGTACCCTCTCCTTATCGACGTATTTACATATTTCGATGTTAGCTCGTAAAAAAATATGGATCACTCTTTCACCTCCACGGGATGCCCCGGGGCGAAGGTAACTGCCACAACGCAGCACGCATCAGCCAAACGCCCCTGATTGAGTTCGTAAAACACCTGCTTGCCTTTACGCTTGACGTTGACCAGGTTGGCGTTGCGTAGGATCGCCAGATGGTGCGAAACGGTAGGCTGGGTCACGTCGAGCGCTTCTACAATCTCGTTCACGCTCCTGGACTGGCAGCAGCAGAAAGCCATGATCCGCTGCCGGGTTTCATCCGCCAACGCCTTGGCAAAGGTTACGGTGTCCAGAGAATCCGACTGTTTCTTCATAGACTTTATTATATCGATAAACTTCGATATGTCAAGGGGATGAATACTTGCGCGGGAATGAGTCTTCTCATTAAAGCGGCATGGTCTCGACGAACTTGGCTGCCACTTCGCGCGTGCGCGCCACCGTTTCGACTTCGTCGATGGTCAGCAGCTCGCGTTGGCGCATGACCACCTGGCCGTGAATGATCACCGTATCCACGTCCTCGCGCCCTACGGCGTAAACCAGGTGCGAGAACACGTCGTACATCGGCACGAGATGTACGCTGTCGAGATCGATCAGGATCAGGTCGGCAAACTTGCCGGCTTCGAGAGAACCGAACCGATCGCCGATGCCCAAAGCCGTTGCCGCCCCGCGAGTAACGGTGGCGACGACTTTCTCTGCGGGGTTGAAGGTAGGGTCGTGATTCAGGCCGCGGTGCAGAATGGCAGCGAGGCGCATCTGCTTCCACGTGTCCAAATCGTTGCCCGTCGCAGCGCCGTCGGTCCCCAGGAGAACGGGAATGCCGGCGGCGTGCATCTGGGGCAGTGGGGCGATGCCGGAGCCCATCTTGAGGTTGGAGATCGGGCAGTGCACGACCACGGCACCGCGTTCAGCGATGAGCCGGATGTCGTCGTCGCTCAAGTGAACACAGTGCGCCAGGCTGGCGCGTTGGGAGAGGAGTCCAAGATGATCGAGATGCTGCGGAGGCGTCAGCCCGTATCTCTCGCGCACCGTTGCGACTTCGTCCGTCGTCTCGGAAGCGTGGGTGTGGAAAAGCGCATCGAATTCGTTGGCCAGCTCCCAGGCTTGTGTGAGGATATCCGGCGATACGGTGTAGGTGCCATGGGGCAGCACGCAGGGCAGGATGAAGGGATTCTCTGCATAACGCTGGAAGAATTCTCTCCCGCGTTGCGCACGCTCTGTGGTGGGAATGCCATCCGGACCATCAAAATCGACAAAGATGGGACCGTTAATCAAACGAAAACCGGCAGCGCTGGCAACATCCGCTGAGGCTTCCGGGAACCAGTACATGTCCAGCGCCATGGTGGTGCCGCCGCGAATCATCTCGGCGAATGCGAGGCGCGTGCCGATTTCCACCGTGTCCGGGCGGATGAAGCGGCCTTCAGCTTCCCACACTCGCGCCAGAAACGGGTCGAGGGGAAGATCCTCGGCGAAGCCGCGGAACAAGGTCATCGCCAGATGCGTGTGGGCGTTGATCAATCCCGGCATGACGATGTGCCCATCGGCGTCGATTTCCTCCTTCGTCTCATACCTGGCACACAATTCGGATGTGGTCCCGATTTCGATGATTTTGGCCTCCCGGATGGCCACCGCGCCGTCTTCGATGACTCGGTTGACGTCGTCCATGGTGACGATCAAACCGTTCTCGATCAACAGGTCTATGGATGGTTTCATGTTGCTTCCTTTCAAGCTGAGGTGGATGTCGTTTAGAGAAACGCCTCGTCGAGCGCATGGCGGCAGGTGCAGTCGTATGGCTCGGGTAGCGAAAGAACAACGTCTTCAAACAAACGGCCGATGGTATCCCCCAGACCTTCCAGATTCCGCATAACTTCGTTGGCGCTCAGGCTCGATCCCATCCCCGCCGCCGGATTGCTGACGACGCCCAGGGTGGCGTAGCACATCGCCAGCTCGCGGGCGAGCACGCATTCGGGGTAATTGGTCTGGCCTACCAGGTGGCCGTCCAGGCGGCGGATCATCTCGATTTCCGCTCGGGTCTCGAAACGTGGTCCGGAGAAGCAGGCGTACGTGGCGCCGCACTGCACGTCGAGGCCGAGTTTCGCGGCTGATTTCGCCATGGCATCGTGCAGGGTGGGGCAGTAGGGATCGGTCACGTCGACGTGAGCCAATTTCCCGTCCAGCGGGTAGAAGCTGTCCGGTCGGCCCGTGGTGAAATTGAGGAATTGGTCGATCAACACAAGTGTGCCGGGCTGCCAATCCGGGACCAGCGAACCGCAGACGCTCGTCGCAAGGACGCGTTCGACTCCGAGTTCGCGCAGCGCGTAGATGTTGGCGCGATAGTTGATTTCGTCCGGCGCAAGCTGGTGTTTTTCGCCATGGCGAGGGATGAAGGCGATCTCCCGGCCTTCCAGGCTGGTTATTTGCACGTGAACTTTACCGAAAGGCGTGGATGCTTCTTCGATTTCTATCGTTTGGATATTCGGAAGCGTATAGAAACCCGTGCCGGTGATGAATCCCGTTCGAACTGTCACGAATGCCTCCCCAATCGTTCTGTTTCTTTATACAACAGCTTACGCTGTGATCCAAGCCGCGTTGTGAGGTTCGGCGCGTGAGTCGAACTTGCCAAGCGACATGATGTAATCTATCGTTATGTTCGCGAATGAAATTTGAGCCAAGAAGATATATCGAAGCGAAGGTCAGATAGACTTTGATCGAGAGTTATCGTTAACTCTGTGGCTGGATCCGATCATGTACGTTCCAAGATCCGCTGTGTGAAATCGGAGGAAGTTGCGATGCGGAAATCAACAACGTTAGGTTCGATTGCACTGTTAATGAGTGTGGTCTTGACCGCTTGCGGTCCTTCGCAAGCCGAACTCGACGCGGAGTCAACCAAAACCGCTGCCGTGCGGCAAACGGCGGAGGCAACGGCAACCACAGCTCTGCCGACTTCAACACCCACGGATACACCCACAGCAGAACCAACGGTTGTCCCTACAGCGGATCTAATTTTCGGTGACTACGAGGACATCGAACATGGAGGCTTTCGGTACAGGATGATCGAAGATTTCTATCGAACGTATCGACCAGGTGCCGTGACGATGTCTAGTGATGCTCCGGAAATATTGATCACGTTTGGGGGCGGTCCAGTGAGGGACGATATGACGCAGAAAGAGGCTCTTGAAGATCTGCGTTCCTTCATGTCTTCAGAGATGGGTGATTTCGATGCTTCTGAAATTTATCCCTTCAGCATCGGGGAAGTGGATGGACTTGCCATAGATATAGCGGGTGAGATGTTTGATGACCACATGCTCGGGCTTATCGCCATGGTCTATCACCACGATGGCGCTTCTTTTGAAGTCATCGCTTTTGCGCCGGACAAGCGTTGGCTCCTTGATGGCGCCTATATCGTCGATCAGATCCTTCAATCCATCGAGTTTTTTGCACCAACACCAATGGAGAATTATTGTCCCGTAAGCACGGATCCAACGTACGGGTACAGCCAGGATAATCCGATCGGTGTGGGGACAGGAGACGTTTTTGAAGGACCTTCACTGGAGCGAGCGTATCTGGATAAGCTTCTCGGACCTCGAGGCGAGGAAGTCGAATACGTGCGGCGAGGTTCCTTCGACACTGGAGAAACGATCGTGGATGTGTACGAGATCACGATTGGGTATTTGACTGAAACCGTGGTTCTCTATCTGGACGAGTACAATCTCGATCCGTTTGTCATCCCACAAGGCTTTGCCTGTGCCTGGTCGTTCGAGTGAAAGAACTTCGATTTAGATACAGGCCATACGGGCCATTGAGAAAGCCATATTCCTTGGCTACAATTCCGAAAAGCGGACCGGTGCTCTCTGTGGAGTTGTGATGATTGTGAAAACAGGTAAAGGGTTTTCAATGCGTTGGTTATTTTTCGGCCTCATTTTGATCGCGCTCAGCCTGAGTGGGTGTGCTCAGGTCCAGCAGATTTTCGCCACGGATACACCCACGCCGACCCACACGCCCACGAAAACCTACACACCGACGCCGACGTTGACCTACACACCGACGTACACACCAACAATCACCCTCACGCCGACCTATACGCTCACCCCGACGATCACGCCCACACCAACCATCACGCTCACGCCGACCTTCGATTTCCCCAAGGTGACAGTGATCACCCAATCCCACTGCCGCTACGGACCTGCAACGGCGTATTTGCACGCCGGGGATTTCTACCCCGGAGACAAGGGCATTCTCTGGAACCGCAATTACGACGGAAGTTGGCTTTGGGTGAGTTGGGAGAAACAGCACTGGGCTTGTTGGATTTCGGCCTCCTTGGTGGACGTGGACGGTGATATTTTCTCCGTTACGACCTACATGAATCCGTTGCCGAAATCCACGTTGTACGATCCTCCCGAGAAGGTGAGAGCCCAAAGAGACGGTGATACCGTGGTCATCTTCTGGACACCTGTGAATATGACCCTGGATGACGATCGCGGCTACTTCATCAAAGCCCAGGTTTGTCTGCATGGGTACCTGGTGGATATGGTCTATCACACGGATTCCAATTCTCTCACGATAACGGACGAACAGACCTGCGACCGGCCTTCCAACGGCACCGTTCAAGCCGTAGAAAAGCACGGCTACACCGATCCGGTGCCCATACCCTGGCCGTAGCGAAATTCCCTGAATCTTTCTATGGCAAAAGAGAACGCCGCCGGAATTCTACTCATCCGGCGGCGATTTGCGTGGGTTGGGATGATCCCGCATTAGATTGACCGAATGTACTTCTCGCTCGCCCGTTCGAGGTCGGTGTACACGCCGCGATATTTGGGGGGCAGAATAGCGGCCAGTTTATACATCGTTTCGTCCAACATTTTCTGGCGAACGTCCTGAGAGACTCGCGATGTACCTGCATTCAGGTAAAAAGGTTCACCCACAGCCAGGTGCAGCTCCGTTCTTCGTAGGTGACGCAAGTTGGTTGTGAAGCGTTCATTGCCGTAGCAAACGACCGGTTGGATCGGTGCACCGCTGTGCAGTGCTAGAAGTATGCTACCGGCATGGGCCTGTTGAAGCCTGCCGTGTTCGCTGCGGGTGCCTTCCGGGGCGACCGCCAGGATAGCGCCTCGATTCAGACGATCGAGCGCCTCTCGCATCGCGGACATGTCCACTTTCCCGCGATGAAGTGGAATGGCGTCCACGGCGTTCAATAGCCAGCGAAAGAAGGCGCTTTTCCAGCGATACGCGGCGACGAAGCCGGTGATCGGACGTGGCTGCAGACGGGTGTAGAGCACCGGCACTTCTACCAGATTGATGTGGTTGATGATCAGAATCAGGGGACCGCGTAGTGGCACCTTGCGCAGCGGCGTAGCGTCGAAGCGGCAGAGGGTGCTGATCAGGAATCTGAAGAAGGAGATGATCAAGCGTTTGCGCAGCGTCATTCGGCCTCGCAGGGAACCTTCACGGTTTGGGCCATTTGATCTTGACCGGAGCGCTGTAGCCTCGTTTGTCGAACACACGAACCTGTCCATATGAATCGCCGGAGCAGCCGTCTTTATCCGTGAGCGTGATGGACGTGTTCGTTGTGGACTCAACCACGTCGATCAAATAGCTTCCGGTACAAATTCGTGCTTCGACGAGATACCCCAGACCGATGGCATCCGGCGCCGGATTCCAGCTGATGGTGACGCTGCCGTCGCTGCGGGTGGCTTTGACCCCGGTCGGATTTGGAACGGACGGATGGACGTAAATCACGGGGTAGACGACCGGCACGCTTTCGATTTCGACGGAAGCCGTGACGGTTGAAGCGGCGACCCAGCAGGTCCAATCCGTATCGTGGGGTTGGACGTACAACCAGGTTCCTTCATAATTGCGGCCCTTGAGTTCAGCCAAATCCCCTTCGGAGAGACCCCAGGCATAGAGGTAATCTGCATCTGGTCCGTAGCGGCAATTCACTTCGCCGTCCGCTGTGACATAAGGTATTTCTTCAGTGGGGGTGATCGTAGGCGTTGTTGTATCCGTTGGCGTCGGGGATAAGGTTGCTGTTGGCGAATTCGTCGGAGTCAGTGTGAGGGTCACCGTGGGCGTCAAAGTGATGGTCGCCGTCGGTGTCGCTGTCGGGGGAATTGGCGAGGGTGTCGATGTGGGTGGAGGGGGTGTCACTTGTGCACAAGCGCTCAACAGAATGATGAGCAAACATGATGTCACGGTCTTTTTCACGACGATCCTCCCTAAAAATCTACTATTTCCAGGCGCAATGTAGACCAAGTTTATAAATTTCGCAATCGGGTGACACGAAGAAATACTGCCTGATAGATTGTTCGCCATGATGCGGTCATGGGTTACGTGTGCATCGTCTTTTCCTTTGGCCGCTGCGTAGGTTGAGATCTCCCCCATTCTTCCACATTTCGTTCACACTCCGTTCACAATCGTGGACCAGAATTCAACGCAGAACACATACCAAAGGAGGTATTAACAATGAAAAATCGGATATTCTTTTCCGTCGTGGGGATTCTGGTGCTGGTCTGCGGTTTGATCGCCTTGGGTTTCTACGTCTACAACCTTGGGGCTGCTTCCGCTGCAGATCAAAGTGTGGAACTGCCGGCACATCCGTGGCACTTTGGTTACTTCCCTTCCGTGTTTGGCGTTGTCCTGGCATTTTTCGGCCTCATGATCCTCTTGCGGATCGTGGTCCCCTTGATTCTGTTCCCGCTTTTCGGGATCGGATTTTGGGGCGCGCGCAGGCATTGGCGTACATACGGACCCAGGCATTGGCGCCGCATGGATTGGGAAGATTGTGCTCCGCCCATGGCTCGGTCGTGGCATCGCCATCTGCACGAGATGGACGAAGACGACGAAACACCTGCAGAGGAGTGATCTTCTGACCTATAATGGGCGCGTGGGGATGTGCTACCTGCACATCCCCACGCGGAGGACTCTGTCGTGAAAACTGTGCTGATCGTCGATGATGAGCCCAAGATCGTGCAAATCGCCCGCGACTATCTCGAAAACGCGGGCTTTACGGTCGTCGCAGCCCACGACGGAGAATCTGCCCTGGCGACTGTCCGCAACCAGCCGCCCGATCTCATCGTGCTCGACTTGACTTTGCCGGACATCGATGGCCTCGACGTGTGTCGAAAGGTGCGGCGAAACTCGAACGTGCCCATCGTGATGCTGACCGCTCGAGATGAGGAGACAGACAAGCTCGTCGGTTTAGAGTTGGGAGCAGACGACTATGTGACCAAGCCGTTCAGCCCGAAAGAACTCGTGGCACGAATACGCGCTGTCTTTCGCCGCGTGGAAACGACGGAAGAACCCCCAGAAATCATCCGAGCACTCGATATCGTTCTCGAAATTGGAAGTATGCGGCTGTATGTTGGTGATCGTAACGTCGATCTTACCCCAACAGAATTTCAGTTACTCGCCAAACTTGCCAGCCAGCCCGGCAGGATTTTCACGCGTGCCCAATTGCTCGAATCGATCCACGGTGTGGCGATCGAATCCTACGAACGTGCTATCGACGCCCACATCAAGAACGTCCGCCGCAAAATCGAGCCCAATCCAAGCGAACCTCGATACATTCTGACCGTCTACGGTGTGGGGTACCGATTCTCCGATGAAGCGCGATAGAAACTCCAGATCCGATTTTATGCGCATGCGTTATACCCGGCGTTCCGATTGGGGTAGGCCGCCATGGTGGCCCGAGGGGGAGCCCTGGCCTCCGATTCACCGCATGATGCGGCGTAAACATACGAGCCTTCTGCCCCGGTTGATCCTTGGCCTCATCGGAGCCTTCATATTCACCTCGTTCGCTTGTTCGATGGGATTCAACCTCGTCACTGGCTTCGTGGAGGGAATAGGCTGGCCAGATTTCAAGTCGGTGGGCATGCTTGTTGGTGTGATTGGAGCGGTGACTGTAATTTTCTTTTTCGTGGGGCGTGCCTTGCTCCGTCTCGTTTCTCCCATCGATCAAATGGTTGCAGCCTCGGATCGAATTGCAGAAGGGGATTATTCGGTGCGTATTTCGGAGCGGGGAAGTCCCGAGATGCGATCCCTGGCGCATGCGTTTAATGCCATGGCGACGCAGTTACAGGAGCATGAAACACAAAGGCGCGATTTATTGGCGAACGTCACGCACGAACTACGTACGCCGCTTACGGTCATTCAGGGACGCATCGAAGGAATGCTCGATGGTGTCTATCCACGCCAGGACGTTGATTTTGAATCCATCCTCGAAGAAACCCAACAGATGAGTCGTTTGATCGAGGATCTACGCACTCTCGCCTTAGCGGAAAGTGGTGCGTTGGATCTGCGGAAAGAGCCAACGGATGTGTCCGTCTTGATCGGCGAAACAATCGCCGCGCTGCGGCCGCAGGCGGAGGAGAAAGGCATCACCTGTACGGCGGATATCGGTGATGATCTACCGCTGGCGAACCTCGATCCACTGCGGATACGCACGGTGTTGGTCAATTTGATCATAAACGCTACGCGACACTCCTCGGACGGTGATTCGATCCGTGCGACGTGCCGCTTGTCCGGTCAAGATCATTTGGAAATTGGCATTCACGACACCGGGGAGGGGATTTCCGCTCAAGATTTACCACACATCTTCGAGCGTTTCTACAAATCGAACGAATCCACCGGCAGCGGTTTGGGTCTGGCTATCGCCAAGGAATTGGTCGAAGCGCATCGGGGAAAGATCCACATCGAAAGCCAACCCGGCGAGGGGACGAGTGTGCGCGTGGTGCTGCCGCTCAACGCAGAGTAGATCTTTTCCGGATGTCTCTACTTTGATCCAAGACATGAGATAATAAATCCCCGGATGAAGTCCAAGCATGGAGAGGTTGTGGCCACAACCTCGAGATGCGAGACTTTGACAGCCTAGCATGAAAAAAGATTTGTCTTCCGATTTCACCCATCTGCGTGTTCATTCTCAATTTTCCTTCCTGCGTGCCACGCCAAGCATCGAAGAGCTTGTCGCCCGGGCTTCGGCAGAAGGTCTTTCATCATTGGCGTTAACGGACCTGAATGGGCTTTACGGCGCTGTGCAATTCTCGCGGCAGTGCCGTGAGGCGGGCATAAAACCCATTCTGGGTATCACGTTTGATGTCAGTGAGGCCGATGTGAATTCCCCTTCCGATTTTCAAGGGAACGGGCAGCTTACGTTGCTGGCGGTCAACCCCAATGGATACCGTTCATTGTGTCGCTTATCTTCAACACTGTTGGGTCATCCAAAACAAAATTCTAATTCGCCAGTCAACCTCACCTGGGAGCAGCTTGCTTCGTATCGTGATGGGATTCTCTGTGTCGCAGGCGGGAGTGGCGTCTGGTTCTCTCAACGGATCAATGCAGGATACGATGCTGTGATCCGTGAGTATCTCGCAAGAATCCAATCGATATTTACATGTGATTGCTATCTGGGAATCGAGATTCAGCCATCTAGTGACTCCGTAACACCTGATCGACTGATCGCGCTCGCCGAAGACCTTGACCTCGCCTATGTGGCGCTTCAGCCGGTGTATACACTTCACCCTGAGGATCGATCGCGACTGCGGCTTTTGGCTGCGATCGAGAAGAATTGCAGCCTGGATGCGGTGCCAGACACCGCACTTCCAGACGGAGGGGATGCGGCGGTCGATCTTCACTGGCTCACCCGGGAAGAGGTGACAACACGACATGCCAGACATCCACTGGCGCTCGAGCGCGTTTCCGAAATCGTTAGTCGCTGTGAACCATCTCTGCCGCAAGGGACGGTTATCTGGCCGACGATAGAAATTTCGGAAGGGGAGACGAGGGACACGATGCTCGAATCCGAAGCTCGGAAGGGGATGCTCGAGCGCTTTGGTGAAGCGCCCCCAACCGAAGTGCGCGAGCGGTTGCGGCATGAACTGGATGTGATTCTGGCTCGTGAGTACGCCGCATTGTTCCTGATCGTGGCCGATATCGTGCGTTTTGCACACGAAGCGGAAATTCCCGTGAGTACGCGTGGCAGCGTTGCAAATTCTCTCGTTGCCTACTGTCTGGGCATCACCTCGGTAGACCCGATCGAACACGATCTGCTCTTCGAGCGGTTTTTGAATCCGGAGCGATCGGATCTGCCCGACATCGATCTCGACTTCTGCAGCCGGCGCCGGGACGAAATTCTCGATTACGTGCGAAACCATTTCGGCGCGGAACGCGTAGCACTGGTTGCTGCGATCAGCAGCATGCAGCCAAGATCTGCGGTTGGCGAAACGGCGAAAGCATTCGGGCTTAGCGAGAAACGGATCGAACGCTTGAAGGCCATGCTTCCCCGCAGGTGGCATCCCGATCCGCGCAAACGAGATCGTCGCGGTGTGGACGATGTGTTGGAGCGGCTGTCCGATCCCCTCGAGTGCGAAATTGTTCGGAAGGGATATCAACTCGTCGGTCAGCCGCATCATCTCAGTGTACATCCGGGCGGCGTGGTGATTACGCCCGGGCCGATCACGGATTACCTTCCGGTGCAGTGGGCTCCGAAAGGGTTTTTAATCACGCAGTTTAACAACGTGGATCTGGAGGCGATCGGTGTGCCGAAGCTCGATTTACTCGGTATCCGTGCCCTAACCGTGCTCAATGATGCAGTCGAATTGGTACGTCGGCATCATCGACCAGATTTTAACCTGAATCAGATCCCCCTCGACGACGCTGCGACCGGCGCACTGTTGATGAACGGCGATACGATTGGCGTGTTCCAATGCGAATCGGCAGGCGCGCAGCGGACGCTGCGCCAGTTGAAAGCGAGAACCGTACAAGATCTTGCGACGGCGAATGCGTTCTTCAAGCCCGGCCCGGCAATGGGCGGAATGGCGCGATCGTTCGTCCGCCGATACCGGGGGGAGGAACGTGTCAGCTATCTGCATCCGGCGCTCGAGCCGATTCTCCGACGTACAAAGGGAGTTCTCATTTTCCAGGAGCAGGTCCTGCGTCTGGCACGAGAGATCGCTGGCTTGAGTTGGGAAGAAGCGGATCATTTACGGCGCGGCATGAGTAAATTCCGACCCGAGGAAATGGATGCGATGCGCATGCGCTTCATACGCGGATGCTTGCGGCCGGGTCCGGACGGTTCCGGGTTATCGGAGCGACAGGCGAATCTGTTGTGGGACCAGGTCAATGCGTTTGCCGGATACGGATTCAATCAGGGACATGCAACGGCATATGCGACGGTCAGCTATCGATCGGCGTACTTAAAGGCGCATTGGCCGGAAGCGTTCTTATGCGCCCGCCTCGCCGGACATGGTGGATATCACCATCCGGCGATTTACATCGCAGAAGCGCGGCGCTTGGGAATCCAAGTGCGGCCACCGCACGTAAATTACAGCCGGAGACGATTTACACTGGAATACGAGAAAGGCGGGAATCGAGTCCGTCAACCGGTATTGTGGATGGGATTGGATCAGGTTCGAGATTTACGCCGTCGATCGATTGCATCCATCCGACGCGAACGACGACTGGCGGCGTTCACCGGCGTGCGCGATTTACTCGGCCGGGTGGAATTGCAGCAAAAGGAAATATTACATCTCATTCAGAGTGGCGCACTCGATGGACTTGCAGTGAGCCGCTCGACGGCCATCGCAGAAGCCGAAGATGTATTCCGTGCGGGGACTCCACGTCAGATTTCATTCAAGTTCAACGGATTGGAAACGCCGCGGCAGGAATCTCCTGGAAAACGGCTCGATTGGGAGCGGCATCTTCTGGGATTTCCGGTCAGCGTAAATCCGCTGGAGTTAATCTCGGAAGATTTAAAAGACGCTTGCCCTCTGCGTGGATTGATTACAGCAGAAGGGGGTTCAATCTCCTTGGTGGGATTTAAATTGCCGGGACGAACGGGTGGATCGGGATTTTTCTTCGGGGACGGGGACGTATTTATCCGGGCGGAGTTCGATGAGGAAACCGAACCTCCGCGGGCAGTGATCCATAGCTGGCAACCAGCCCGTTTGTATGGACGGTGGTGCACAGATGATTGGGGAGGTGGCTGGTTTCGAATCTCACGTGTCGAAGCCCTGACTCCCGCCGAAAACACCTCGGACGCGCTTGACGATTCGTCTTTATGAAAACAAGAGATAAAGGGGCTGCCCTTTTAGGACAGCCCCTTCGGCACTTGGTTTCATGCAGGTTGCAGTTCGTTAATGCGCGTGGCAAACACTCTGTCCGTACTGCGTGATTCCTTCGGCGATGTTCTTCGCCAACTCGATTTGTGAATGCGAGGCGTTCGGTTCAAGCAAGATGTTTTCCGCATACTTGATCAATTCGGCGAACGATCCGTCGCTTGCGCCGTCGCCATCCCAATCGATGGCATCGTCCCATTTGATCGAACCTTGGGCGAAATTGAACCAGGCCGTCAGGAGATGCGCATTCGCCTTGGCACGAAGATCGCTGTTCTCGAAGCGCAAGATCTTATACGCACGTTCAAGAGTCTTCAGTGAGACTTGCTCCGAGAACACGGAAGAATAGGCATTGATGTTGACCAGATAAGACTTCAGCTTTGCGCCATGGAAAATATTCCAGTTGTGTAATCGAATGTATGCAGAAAGTTGACTTTTCCAGTACCCCAAGCCCCGTGCACATGGGGCTTCTCGTAACACGAACACCTTGATCTTTCGAGTAACGGAGCCGCCATCATCGTCACGGACGGTGAGTGTGAGTCGATGCCAGCCCGGTTCATCAAAGACGAACGTCGTCTCGTCGGTGACGCTGAAGGGGAATACTCCCATCGAACTGGCAGGAGGATCGGCCGAAGCACCGTTGTTGAAGTAGGTGACTTCCGCACCATTACTCCAGGTGTAGGTGAGATCGTCGGAACCGGCATCAACGACAGTCGTGGTGAAAACTTTCTCCTCGCCTACACGAGCGTAGGTTACGATGACGTCGGAGCATACCCGCCACTTGAAGTTGAAATTGAAGAAGTGATGGACGTATCGGCAGGATTTGAACGATGTGTGGCCATGGAATTCCAGTTCCGGTGAAGCGTTCTTGACGGTAATGACGACCGATTTCGAGGCTTCATTGCCATCGTCATCATTGACGATAACCGTGAGATTATACTCACCATTGTCGCCGTAAATGTGCTCGAGAACGAATTTTTCATTTGGCACGACAGGGACCATCTCAGGCTCACTGCCATCACCATAGTCGACTTGGGCTATCCAATTTTTAGACGGATCACTGATCAAAGTGCTTGTGCCAGTAAAGATTTCACCCTCGGTTAATATCATTTTGGCTGGTGAAATGACGATAATCGGCTGCGTCGGAGGTGGTTCTGGACTTGGTCCTGAAGAACTACAGAATTCCTCCCTTTCCTTGGAGGCTTCAATGGAAGTAATGAACGAATCTCCTGTATTCTGCCATTTCGATCGACGTCGATATTGAATGGACCAAACCTCTTCAATCGTTGTATAGAGTGGCTTGCCGTCTGCGGAATCATCGACGACTTCTCCAGTCGACAGTCTCCACGGGCCGATGACATCATGTTGAGAGGAAAGTAGCCGATATAGTCCGGGCGCACCCACGTTTGTAATCGTTAGTCGGAAACGATTCCCTTGATCTAAACAGAGTTGAACAAGGAGTTTAGCTTCAGTGGGATCATCGTTCCCTGGATCACCATCAGGAGTTGCCGTGGGCGTCGGCTCGGAAATCGGCGTCGAAGTGGGCGTCGGCTCGGAAACCGGCGTCGGAGTGGGTGTCGGCTCTTCCGGCGGTTGTGCCGTTGGAGTTGCACTCGGCTCTGGATCCGGCGGATCAGTCGGGTCAGCGGGGGTGGGATGTGGGCACAATTTAAGTCCCGTTATAGCGCCGCTCGCTTCAATCTTGACCTTCAAACGAGTCACGTTTTCGAACCCGAGCTGCATAACCTGGAAGCTGTTGTTGCCCAGTGCAGCGATCCATTCTCGACCGACGACCTCGCCGTTGGCGTTGTAGCCCGTGACGACGCCATCGCGTTCGTTGCTGTCGATGTCGAGAATGTGGATCTCGTAGACATCCGTCGGTTGATCGAATTCGAAGATGAAGGTACCTCCACCGTAGTAATCGTTCGGATCATTCGGATTGGCGTCCTGAGAAAGGATTAAAACGTTGCCCAAAGGTACGCTGTTCTCACCCGGTGAGCCCGCCTCACCGCCCCTGCCAACGCCCGGACCACCGAAGTCTTCGTTCGGGGTTCCGAGGTCGTCGTCGTTGCCCGTCGGATTCTCGCTGTCGAAAATCATCGCAGGGTGGGCCGTCGGACTGTTGGTCGTGATCGTAATACCGAGTGCTGCGTATTCGTTGTCGATAAACGTCCCGGCTTGCAGCGCTTCACCATTCACGTCGGTCTCGAAGTCCAGGAACAACGGGCAGACCTCCGGATCAGGCGGGTCGGTAGGTACAGCGGTGGGTTCTTCGGTCGGCACGGCCGTCGGTTCTTCCGTCGGTACAGCGGTGGGTTCTTCGGTCGGTACGGCCGTCGGCGCCAGATCACTGATGGTTACATCCTGACACAAATCGTCAACACTGCCGTCATCATCTGTGACCATCAAGCACACGTGGTACACACCGTCATTCATAAAGGTGAAGCTGGGGTTTTGGACGTCGCTCGTGCCTAGCCCGCCAAAGTCCCAGGCCCAGGTGATGATCTCGTCGTAGTCGCTGGTCGACTCGTCAATGAACTGCACAGGCGAGCCCTCGTCCTGCTGCTCGGGTGACCAGGAGAAGGCGGCTGTTGGCGCCAGATCACTGATGGTTACATCCTGACACAAATCGTCAACACTGCCGTCATCATCTCTGACCGTCAAGCACACGTGGTGCACACCGTCGTCCATGAAGGTGAAGCTGGGGTTTTGGAGTTCGCTCGTGCCTAGCCCGCCAAAGTCCCAGGCCCAGGTGATGATCTCGCCGTAGTCGCTGGTCGACTCGTCAATGAACTGCACAGGCGAGCCCTCGTCCTGCTGCTCGGGTGACCAGGAGAAGGCGGCCGTCGGTGCCAGGTCGAGGATCGTGACATCCTGGCAGATCGCGTCGAGGCTGCCGTCATCGTCTGTGACTGCCAAGCACACGTGGTACACATCGTCATTCATGAAGGTGAAGCTGGGGTTTTGGAGTTCGCTCGTGCCTAGCCCGCCGAAGTCCCAGGCCCAGGTGATGATATCGTCGTTGTCGCTGGTCGACTCGTCACTGAATTGCACAGGCGAGCCCTCGTCCTGCTGCTCGGGCGACCAGGAGAAGGCGGCCGTCGGCGCCAGATCACTGATGGTTACATCCTGACACAAATCGTCAACACTACCGTCATCATCTGTGACCGTCAAGCACACGTGGTACACACCGT
>DAOULU010000021.1:0-192699 GCA_034417075.1 Anaerolineales bacterium | reverse complement strand
CTGCAACAACAGCACCTTCGGCGATCCGATCAACGGGACGGTCAAGCAATGTCACTACTCGTCCGAAGGTACTGTCCCGACCGACACACCTGTCGGCCCGACGCCGACGGTGCCCTCAGGCGAATGGGTATACTGCGCCGACGAAGGTGACACCTGCACGTTCAGCGGAACCCGGACGGTGCGTTACGGAGCCGGCAGTTCGTGGAACACGCTGGTCGCGACCGGCAGCATCTCCTGCAACAACAGCACCTTCGGCGATCCGATCGTCGGGACGGTGAAGACCTGTGAGTATCAAGAGTAGTCGAGGCAAAGGGTAAGACTCATTCATGGTATCGCCGTCAGTTTTCGGGCAGCTGACAGGGTGTGAGATAAATAAGGAAGCTCCTGCGCTATTGCGATAAAGTAATAGCGCAGGAGCAAACCAAAACACCGGTCCACCCAACCAACACACGCTCTGGGATTGCCTGCTACCATCGGTAACCCAATTCGAGGGACAGCTTAGACCTCTGAGTATAGACAATAACACCTGTATCAGTGCCTTGATCTAATGTTTTGGACTTGTGTACATGGGCAGCTCGATCGGGCTGGAACTTATCGGCGTGCGATTGACTGGCACCACATTCGTTATCGGCTGGAAGTACTCGTTTGAGTAGTCCGATCTCGATGGAAGGGAATAGAAGCGCACACTCATTCAAGACCTCATCGTGAATCTTTACGCCTGATGTCACGTTTAAGCATGGCGGTAGTGCCTGAATAAAAACGTGGTCGAGATGGTGACATTGGTATGTGCTCTTAAAGCAGCACTCCCTAACAGACTTTGGGGGCGCCCCCTCTGCAAACGCGAAGAGGGAGGATATAACGCCTAACGTGATGATCGTGATGCATGGGGGAGACGAATAACAGGCAGCTTTACGACCGACCACATAATTCTCCCGTACTACCTTCCAGATATTCACGCGCTAAAAAGAGTAGAGAGGAGATTCTTATCCATCAGATTTCAAAGAAATAGTCTATGCACCAACGGGAAATTCACTTCATAAGGTCAGATCAAGGAGAAGGAAATGAAACTACACAAGTCTTCCACTTTTCGTCGAATAGCCTTCACGCTACTCGCCATACTTCTATTGGGTATCGTCGCGGTTAGACAGGTTGTCCTTCCGGTCCAAGCTCAGGCCGTGAACCTGTCGCAAGGTAAGCCGGTCATCTGCTCATCCACAGAAACCACAAGCACCGCATGTACCTATGCCGTCGATGGCAACACCGGAACACGCTGGTCGAGCGCCTTCTCTGATCCGCAGTGGATCCAGGTGGACTTGGGGACGAATTACAACATCAACCGGGTGGTGTTCAACTGGGAAACTGCCTATGGCCAGTGGTACGACCTTCAGATCTCAGCCGATGCCGTCAGCTGGACCACCATTTACACCAATAATGACAGCGATGGCGGCACCGATGACTTCACCGTGTCGGGCTTTGGCCGCTATGTGCGTATGTACGGCAGGGAACGCGCAACACAGTGGGGTTACTCGCTGTGGGAGTTCGAGGTTTACGGTTCTATGGGACCAACTTTCCCCGACCTTGTTATCACCAGCGTTTCCGCCCACTACGATCCAGACGTAAACTGCTATACATCGGAGATACCCATCGCAAAGCCTATTCTCGGCATGGATGTGGAATTCATGAATGTGGGCAATGCAGACGCCGGCCCATTCGTAGTTTGGTATCAATCCAGTAGTAGTACCGGCCAACAAAGCGTGTCGGGGCTGGCGGCCGGGCAAAGGGGCAATTTATTTTTCCCTGACAGTATCTCCTACATGCAAACTGCCGAAATCCGTATCGACTCCTTGAATCAGGTCGATGAGGCAGACGAAAACAACAACACATCCATTTTCTACACACCGACAGGAACACCGTTGCCCCCCTGCACACCAACGCCGTCCGTCCCAACCGATACCCCGACCCCACCACCCCCAGACGACTGGGTATACTGCGCCGACGAAGGCGACACTTGCACGTTCAGTGGCACCCGGACGGTGCGATACGGAGCCAACGGCTCGTACAACTATCTCGAGGCCACCAACAGCATCGCCTGCAACAACAGCACCTTTGGAGACCCGATCCGGGGCACGGTCAAGCAATGTCACTACTCGTCTGACGGCGGCGTTCCGACTCCGACCCGAACGAGAACCCCGACCATTACCCGCACACCAACCCGGACTCCAACTGGCACCACCCCAACCGTCACGCAGACGGAAGAAATCCCCGAGGAATGGGTATACTGCGCCGACGAAGGTGGTGCCTGCACGTTCAGTGGCACCCGGACGGTGCGTTACGGCGCCGAAAGTTCGTACAACTATCTCGAGGCCACCAACAGCATCGCCTGCAACAACAGTACCTTCGGCGATCCGATCGTCGGGACGGTCAAGACCTGTGAGTATCAAGAGTTAATACCTTCGCCCACGGTCACGACGTGTCCAGGCATTTGGGGCTTTGTGCTCTTGGGCAGCTCGACCGGGCCGGGACTGGCCGGCGTGCAGTTAATCGGCACCACCGATAGTGTGACGATCTCCGGCACCACCGATGCGAGCGGCTACTATATGCTCAACGGATGTGGGCGCATCGACATGGTCGTGGTGCCACAGCTGGCCGGCTATACCTTCACGCCGGCGCAGCAAATCTACAGCTATGGCGACGCACCACCCCTCGACTTTGTAGCTACTGCCTCGTCGCAGTGACGGCGATGCCAATCGTAGGTACGGCCAAGTCGTGAGCGATATAGACGAAGGCCCCGATCAGGCCGAGGGCGTGATCGGGGCCAAGTTGCCAGAATGCAGACGCGTCGGCGCTACATCAACGCTTAAGCCAGGAGGATCAACAGATCCGCCTGATCGGATGTGAGCGTCCCACCCGCCTGGGCATTCACCTGGTTGATGAATGCGCCAAGGATATTGGCGCGGGTGTGCGCCTTCGATGCGGACGCTACGGCGTCGAGCTTGGCGGTCAGGGCGTTCGCCACACCCGGCTTCGAGCTGAACGAGGAAACCAAATCCTCGAGCGACTCGAAGTTGACGATGAGGAACTCGTGGGTGCCTTCACCGACGCTGTAGGCATCGTACTCGCCGTCGCGCCGGAGCAGGGTGGCTCCGCGCGTCAGCGCGACGCCGGCCGCTTCGGTCGCCGAACCCACGGGAACCCACACCTCGTCACCGGTGCCTTCAGGCGCGGTGATCTCGAGGTGGAACATGCTGTTCTCGGTGTTCTGAGCCCACCCGATGTCGACCGGCTGCGAGATCTCGCTGCCGTGCTCGACCCAGGCAGCCTTGAAGTAGTCCAGGATGTACTGGACTTTGTCGGGCGGCGCCACGCCGGTCTTGACGGCGTTCATGTTCGCGTCGAGCAGGAACACGTCGGGCCGACTGTCGGTGTGCTGGTACAGGCTGGCGGCCTCGTTGAACAGATGCGTGTTGATCGCCTCCTTGCCGGGTAAATAGTCCTCGAGGCGAATTCGGCCCACAGGCCGCTTGCTGGCATCCTTCGTTTAAGATGAAGACCAACGCCCCCGAGATTGAGCCGGATATTCTTGGGATTGGCGGACAGATCGCAGATGAAGGGGCTCTGTTTCGCTTTAAGCTGTTAGACTTTAATGCATGCAGTATAAAAACGCAGTAAAGGCAGGGAAGCTGGATGTGGATGAACATCACCATGCGGGAGACGTTTCACGAATACGGGAGCTAACGCTGTTTCAGCTATGGATCTAAAAAAAATACCTTACAAGTGGCTAGTGGCAACGGCCTTTGTCTCCGGTTTGTTCATGGACATCATGGACTCGACCATTGTCAATGTGGCGCTGCCAACGCTGAGCAAGCATTTTGGGGCGGACGTCGGGACGCTGGAATGGGTAGTCACCGGCTATCTGGTCAGCCTGGCCATTTGGATCCCGGCCTCGGGCTGGATCGGCGATCGCTTCGGGACGAAAAAGACGTTCATGTTTGCGCTCGCCATGTTCGCCGCCGGGTCGGCCCTGTGCGGACTTGCCTGGAGCAGCAGCTCGCTCATCGCCTTTCGTCTGGTTCAGGGAATCGGGGGCGGCATGATGACGCCAGTTGGAACCACGATGCTATTCCGCGCCTTCGGCCAGGCGGAGCGCGCCAAGGCTTCCGCCGTGATCACGGTCCCCGTGGCGCTGGCGCCTGCGACCGGCCCGTTGCTGGGCGGCTGGCTGGTGGACAATACGAGCTGGCATTGGATCTTCTACGTGAATTTACCCGTTGCGCTGGCCGCCTTTGTCTTCAGTTCCATCTTTCTACGCGAACACAAAGAACCGCGGGCGGGTAAGTTTGACCTGTGGGGTTTCATCTGTTCCGGTGCTGGCCTGGCCCTGGTGCTCCTGGCCCTTTCCCGAGGTCCTGAAGATGGTTGGACCTCACGGCTGGTCGTCACCAGCGGTGTAGCGGGCATCGTGCTGCTCGTCCTGATGGTATGGATCGAACTGCGCCATCAGAACCCGCTCCTGCATCTTCGTCTCTTTGCTGATCGCATGTTCCGTAACGCGAACGTGACCATGTTCATGGCGTACGGATTGTTCATCGGCGTGCTTTTTCTACTGCCACTGTTTCTACAGGAATTACGAGGGCTCTCCCCACTAGAGTCGGGTTTGACGACGGCGCCGCAGGCGTTGGGTGTGCTGCTTATGACTCAGGTGTCCAGTCGGCTCTATCCACGCGTCGGTCCACGGCGTATGTTGATGACCGCATTATCAGGCGTTTCGATCACGAGCGCTCTGTTCCTCCTGGTCGACCTACAAACGAACCTGTGGTGGATCCGGGCCATCATGTTCCTGCGCGGTGTATCTTTTAGCTTCGCCATTGTCTCGTCCCAGGCGGCGACGTTCGCAACGATCAGCTCCGCAGAAACCGGCCGTGCCTCCTCACTCTTCAACACCAACCGCCAGGCCGCCGGTTCCGTGGGCGTGGCGGTGCTGGCAACGGTCTTGAGCTCGGGGGCGGGGAGCATCCTGGCTTCCGGCGCGGTGTCGCCTGCCAACCAGGCGGTCGCGCTGTACGCGTTCCACACGGCCTTCGCTGCTTCGATCGTTTTCGGGCTGTTCGGGATCGCCTTCGCCAGCCGCATTCACGACGAGGACGCAGCGAGCACGATGGCGTTAGGTTCTCGACAAGCGGCCGTCGAAGCAGCCGATTGAGATCGACGTCACCGAGATTCGGGCGGATTGACCTGGGGTTGGCGGTGGATCGGAGTTGCGGTCGAGTAACTGAGATCATACCATCGGAAGTGGACTTCAACTGTTAGACTATCCACCTGAGCCTTTCGGTAAAACTCAGTATATACATGCCAGAAATTCGTCCGGTATTCTGCGTTTCAGATATGTGCTATGACGCACGACGGTGGATCGGAGCATTGACAAGCTCGATCTCGTGTTGTATAATGCAACCGGTTGCATTATTGGGCAAGTACAAATGAGTAAAAAGACCATCAAGACCATCGCCGATATCGCCCGGTTGGCCGGAGTCTCCAAATCAACGGTGTCGCGGGCGTTGAACGACAGCCCGCTCATCGGGGAGGAGACCAAGGAACGCATCCGGGCTATTGCAAAGCAGCATCACTTCCGTATCAACGTACCGGCGCGTCGGCTCAGTCTGCAGCAAAGTAAGACGATCGCTTTCATAACCCACGCATATCACAAGGACTTCTCCGTGGCGGATCTGTTTGGATTGGAGATCATGGGTGGGGTCTCAAGCGGGTTGACCGAGAACGGCTACGATATGCTCGTGGTTCACGTCGATCCGCGCGAGACAGAGTGGGCACACTCGTATCTGGATACCGGCCGTGTGGACGGTTTCATCCTGATGACCTCGACGAGGAAATCCTACCACATCCGGGCACTCGTAGAGATGGAAGCGCCCTTCATCGTCTGGGGACTGTCGAGGTCGGACATGAAATACTGCAGCGTGTGCGGCGATAATCTGAGCGGCGGCAGGCAGGCCACCGAACACCTGATCCGATCCGGAAGGCGGCGCATCGCCTTCCTGGGAGGCCCGCAGGAAGAACTCGAAGTCCAGTATCGATTTGAAGGTCATCGGCAGGCTTTACAAGAGGCAGGGATGAGCCTCGATCCTGCACTGATCGCCCACGGTGATTTCACGGATATGTCGGGTGCGGTTTCGATGCGCAGTCTGCTGGAGCAAGCTCCGGACCTGGATGCGGTCTTCGTCAACAGCGACTTGATGGCGATCGAGGCGATGAACGAGATCCGCAAGCAGGGGCGCCGCGTGCCCGAAGATGTTGCCGTGGTCGGTTACGACGATCTGTCGATTGCGGTGTACAGCAATCCACCGCTGACGACCGTCCGGCAAAACGTTACGTTGGCAGGCAAGCTGCTGGCGCAGAATCTGCTCCAATACCTGCAGACGGGCGTGGTGACGAACACGACTATGCCGGTCGACTTGATCGTACGCCAATCCGCCTGACCGCGTCTTTTTTTAGAGCAGAGTGCAACCGGTTGCAGCAAACATACGATAAAGGAGATCGTCAAGACCATGTTTCAAATGATTTTAAATGTTGTCAGGTTGGAAAGAGAGTTGGAAATCGAGCAGCAGAAACGCAGATCGTACGGCAATACCGTTAACCTTGCCGAATCGACGCGCCGGCCCAGGATAATGCGCTCCGGTTGGTTTTTCGACCGGTTTCGAAGGAAGAAATCACGTGAACTTCCTGCCGATCAATCGGTTTTGTCCTCGGACTTGTGCCGGGGTTCCAGTCGTCCGGTTTAGTCGGTGGTGAGCCGGTGCTCGACGATAAGTCAGGGTGGCTCGAAGTAGAAGAGTGTGGAAAATTGGAAAAAGCACTCGAACTATATCTATGAGGAACCACAGACGTTAATACGATCGAGGCAATAAAAAGGAAAGAGTCCTTCGACGAATTTATTTTCCGTCGAAGGACTCATAACATAATCCGTCGAGCATTTAACAGGTTAGCGTAGACTTGATGTATGATCATGGCAGAGATCAGGCTGCTCCCTGGAGGAATACACAACAGGCAGCACCAAAGAAGAGTTTCTGAAAGGGTTGTCTCATGCTCCTCGATCCCCAATCGCATCTCCTTTTCATCGGCGACTCGATTACCGACTGCGGTCGCGATCGCGTAAATCCGAGCTGGGATTCCGACCAGTACCTCGGCGACGGCTACGTGAGCCTGGTCCATGATGCCTTGGCCAGCGTGTACCCGAACAACGACATGAAGATTCTCAACATGGGGGTTGGCGGCGATACCGTCCGGGAACTCGAAGCCCGGTGGAATACGGACGTCCTCCATCTTCGCCCCTCATGGCTCAGCGTCATGATCGGTATCAATGACGTGTGGCAGCACTTCGATTCGTTCCGAACGACACCGCCGGTTTCTCTGGATGAATATCACCACTCACTCGAGAGACTTATCCGTCAAGCGCGGCATGGACTTGATGGTCTTGTGATGATGACCCCCTACTATCTCGAAACGAATCGAAGTGACCCCATGCGGTCCCTCATGGATCGATTTGGCCAGGTCGTTCGCGAAATTGCTCGCTTGCACGATGCGATTTTCGTCGATACCCAGGAAGCATTTGATGGGATTCTCCCGGACCTGGAGCCGTTTGAACTTGCGGACGACAGGGTTCATGTCAACAATACAGGTCACACGATTCTTGCTCGTGCCTTTCTGAAAGACATCGGCGTTGACTGGTCCGGTTCAAGCGGCGCTTCGCCAAAAAACGACGATTAAAACGCTTAAGCTCTTTAAAGTAAATCGGGACAAACGCTCCAGGGATTCAGCTGGATTTGCCGAAAGTTGATATAGAATCGAGGTTGAAAGCGGGCTGAATCCTATCCATCCATCAAGGCTCCTTCCAATAAAGTACGCAGGGTTTATTACAGCAACAATCACGAGTGATCTCAAGGCCGCTAGGTGTAACCGCTTCATTTATGATCCGCAGCGCTTTCGTTAATAGATTTCTGGGGCAAGTCCGATCATTATGCAAAAAGATGTGGCTTTATTTTTCAAACACATCACGATCAGCGTATTAGCGATTTTAGTATCCATTAATGTGGTCTGGTTCTTAATAGGCCAACACAGCGGCTCTTTTTGGGGTTTCATTGCATATTCAATAATTTTGGTCCTCTGTATGCGTCAGAATGAATTTCGTGCGGGTGTGATTGTTGGATTGACTGGATTTGGAGTGCACCTTTTTGAATGGGCCACTGCAGGTATCGATAATTTACTACTACCCGACTCATTGTTCCTTTTTTCTAACCTGCTTCTCCCAATTCTGCTTACATATTCGAGTTATCGAGCCTACAAATTGAGTGGGTAGTATGTTCCGACCCTGTAGGATTGTCATTCATGAATACACCTAATCATTCGCTGGCGCCCTTCAACAGCGTTTAGATAAACACTACCGAGATTCAGCCGGATTTGACTGGTGATTCATGTACGATATAGACCGAAAGCGGACTGAACTTTGAAAATTCACCATTATAAAACCCCAGCGATTTTCCCGTGATGAATGATGCTGCATATCAACAAAGGAAGAGACACCTCATGCGTCCAAAATACTTATTCAACAACTGATCTCGCCGTTGTGAGTCGTGCAAGCATGATGCAAATCACGGCGGGCATGTTCAACCAGATCGTCATTCTTTCCTCTTCAGCAAATGAGACTCCGTAAAATCAAGAAGATGGCGGTAAAATCTAAGGTAATAACTGGCCAAATACGGCATAATTTGGCGAATTAGATTTTCGGCCAATACACATTAACAGGGATATCATGTAACTCGGCAAGATAAGGACCAAGAATGCATGATTTCCGTATCGTGCAGTCCAGTAGTCTATAAGCTACCGATGGACATGACATACACGCGTTGGCCAATAATCAAACGAAAGGATATTACCTTATGAGTAAAGTCAATGCAGTCGATTCAATCTCCCTCCAAACCGCGAGGGAAAAGGAAGTGGGTAAGAGGGGTCACTCGAAGTGGGCGATTGTGGTTTTGATCGCTGCTTTATTGGTGCTGATGTTTCTACTGGCTGGCTGCAGCTCTGGCTCGTCTCAAGAGACGCAAGCACCGGCTTCATCGGATTCGACTTCCCCGGATGGCGCCACGCTGCTGGAGACGCGTTGTTCGGTGTGTCACAGTGCCGACAGAGCCACGCGAACGTCGAAGACGCTCGAAGAGTGGGACGTAACGGTTACGCGTATGATCGAGAGAGGCGCAAGGCTGACGGAAGCCGAAAAGACCGTGTTGCTGGATTATCTGGCCAAAAACTACGGGCCGTAAATCGAGAAGTAGAGAGTTATCATAATAAGACGTTCAACTTAAGCGAAGCTTTGTGGCTTGGTGAACCGCGCCTATTGAATCCTTCGCAGGAATTCTTCAACGCAGCCTGCAATTTACTTCCTCGAGATTTATCCGGATTTGACCAGTATCGATATAAGATAAATGTTGAGCGCGGGCCGTTCCCTGGGAGTACATCGGTAACTATACTTTGCCGATAGTGCAACCTTTTCTGACTCGAACTTAGCTGGCTTCCGACTGTGTACTGCCATTAGGCGGGACACGTGAATGAATATGGATTCTTCATATACCGATCATGGGGAAATTCCCGGGTGTCCAATATGGAGGTTTAGAGATGCTGTGCAGACACTTTAATTTCACGTTGGTGTTCGTTTGGATCGCATTGCTGAGCGCATGTAATCCCGGCACATCAACCGTTATACCTCCCGACACGTCTGAGGCATCTACGCCGACCATTTCCCCTCGTCAACCGACGGATACACCGGATGTGCAAGCGCTGATCGACGCGGCGACCCTTTATCGCACGGATTTCGAGACTGGGTATCCACTCGAGTTGTATGATTGGTCGGCATTGTGGCAAGTGCAAGACGAGACTGACAGCAATAAAATATTCTGCAATCAGATTTCCGACTATTGGTTGAGTTTTTGGTTTGGTCTCGATGAATGGGAGAACTACGCCATTTCGCTGCGGGTGAAGTTCCTTTCGGACAACCCAGATCAGGGGGCGGAAGCGTACATTCGCATCAACTCCTCGATGGATGGTTATCGAGCCGGCATCTACAACAATGAATGGGCTGCCATTGGCTATTACCCCCCTAGTGTAGAACTCGACGGCGCTTCGGTAACGATCGAGCAGGACGAATGGTATCAGATTCAAGTTCGCTTTGTCGGGGAAGAGTTGGAGTACTTCTTGAATGACGACTTGGTTCTGCAGGTGAGTGATAATCGGCGGGATTCCGGTCGAGCCGGTTTTGGCGCCGCACCCAACACTGAAGTGTGTGTGGACGACATTCTTGTTTGGGGATTGGATGAAAATGGGATTCCACTGGAAGACCCGGGCGACCTGGTCCTCGAGCCCTACGACGGCACGGTTTACTCGATCCAGGAGAAGGTCGATAACAGACGGACGATTCCGGTTTTCTATCCCTGGTCTAGTAACTGTGAACACCTTTCGGAGTTCTATTTTGATTGCGACACGGAAGAGACGCCGTATGGATTGGTCTGGATCGGCGCTGGTCTCGCCCAGGATCTCGAATCGACACAGCCCGCCGTCTCTGCTGCACAAAAAGCACTCATGCAATCGGACGGCGATACGCTGTACCTGATTTCCGAGCAATGGCATTACTGGTACCCCGGCTGGCGAACTTTGTCTCCCGATTCGCCGTTTTACCTCGACGAGGTGTACCAACCTCATATCGGCTCCGAATATGATCAGACGCTGATGATCAACTTCACACATCCTGAGTGGCCTGGGCTGTTGGCTGAGAAAGCGTTGAATTTCAAGCTTGCCGGCTTCGACGGCATGATGCTGGATTGGTGGCACAACGGTGCGGGCAACGGGCGCAGCGAGGAGGTGGTCGAGGCCGCGCGCATTGCAATCTCAAAGGCTATTCGCATGCGCGTGGGAGACGATTTCATCCTCATGGGCAACGTCAATTGGGGCGTGGATGATCCTACCGCGATGTATCTTACCGGCGTGTTTCTCGAATTATGGAAGGAGGATCCTAGCGCAGGGTATGCCCTCACGTATAGCGAAGAAAATCCGGACGTCTGGATCCCATCCATCGAACGGATGGAGGATCTACTGATCTATTGGGACACACACCTGCTGTGGCCGAAGATCATCGCCTTTGAGCCATGGAAGATCACCACAGGCGATTATATTGCCGACAGGTATACGGAAGAGAATTACCAATATGCAAAGCTTTTTGCCGCCATGGCGGTCGTGATCCCGGAAAATGGCTACATCCTCTACGCCGACAACAATGACGATTGGGATGGTGGTGATCACCAACATGCGTATTATGATTTTTATCTCACCGATTTCGGGAAGCCAATTTCCGATATGGTGCCAGTCGTCGATGGCGTTGCCTACAAGCTGTTCGAAAGAGGGTTGATTGCCTACAACAGGACGACATCTGAGATCGTGGTACGGATTCCCAACGTAAAGCAGTTCACGATTGGTCCGCTGGAAGGTTTGTTTCTCGAAGGGGATTTCAAGTGGCCATAATTTTGAGAATACATAACCCATGAAGCGCAAACCATTTCTTGCAGGAATTCTTTCATTGTTCGTTCCGGGTTTGGGCCAAATGTACGCCGGAAGATTTTAATCGGGGTGCGATGATACTTGTGGCCGCCATAATCATCGCAAACCTCAATCTGATATTTCTACAGACTTTCTTCTCGACCCATCCTGGTTCTGCCGTTTCATGGATGTACTGGCTTCCAAGAGTAGGACTCGATGTTGTTTCTGGATGGAGCATCGTGTTTTGGATTTGGGCTGTCGTAGATGCTTATCGGTTGGCTTTAGGGGAATTGAACCACTAGTTCCGTAAACATGTTTTTCACGCTTGACTCTTCGACAGAATCTTTCAATACCGCGAAAGATAAAAATCCCTGATCTTCAGCCGGATTTTTCCCCGGGTTGGTAGTATGATCGGAGTTTAGAGCGGGCTGCTCCTTGGAGGCACACCAGGATCTGCGTGCTACTTTAAAGGAGCATTCGGTCAAGCTGGATGAAGGGTCTCCGGTTAAAGAAATTGTGACTATGGCATTCCAAAACCGTTGGACGGATTAGGTCGATTTCCAATAAGGATTTGTGATGAGAAAACAGCAATTTAAAGTCATTATGCCGTTTCTTGTCTTAGGCTTGATCCTATCGGCTTGTGCAAAAAACCAGCAGATCACCACTACACCACAACCGGAAATCGAATTTCAAGCCGACGGATCGGCCTCGTTGTTCGTGCCCTCGTTGAACGGTAATCTCCTGTCGGTGAGGATGACGAAACCCCCGGGAGACGGCCCCTTTCCGGTTTTGATCGGTGTACCCGGCACGGGCGGAATATACGCATTTGATAGTGAATTTACACATGATCTCATTGCGCTCGGCATTGTGGCTGTCGACTTTGCCGTACAAGGCCGAGGAGAAAGCGAAGGGCAGGATGATCATTATGGGCGAGTGCATCAAAATGACCTGAAGGCGGTGGTGGATTTCATCAGCCAGCTCTCCTTCGTTCAGCGAGAGAACATCGGTCTACTTTCCTATTCGTATGGAATTGTCTTGGCCACGGGTGCACTGTATCGCTATCCCAAGATGCCGATCGCGTTTCTGATCGACTGGGAAGGACCGTCTTGCCCGGCGAAGGATATTCTGCGGGCCATTGAAGACCATGAAACGTGGGTCACGCATACTCTTACGCTTTTGGGCGGCAGTGGCGATATGAGCGCGGAAGAAGCATCAAAATTGATCATTAGTGGAGGCATGATCTCGGATGAAGCGTATTGGTCTGAACGAGACGCTTCTCGTTTTGCCGAGGGGATTCCCTGTCCGTATCTTCGTATTCAGTTTGATGTCGATCACGTCCAGGGAACGAGCAAGAATCACATGCTGGCGATCATCAACGCGGCTACCGAAAAAAGTGGGCAATGGACACGCGCGAACGACAATCCACCCAACATTATTTATTCCGAAGATGAACTAGAGCGCTACCATTTTCATACGTACCCCGAGGGTATCTTCCCCGGGTCCAGTTCGGCGATGGCGTACGCAAACGAAGTCATTCTCATGTATGTCGAGGAAATGTTTTTCGAAAAGCCGGATGCTGAATAGCCAATTCGAATGATTCCACGTGCAAGCCGTTCAAGGAGGTTTCCCGATCGTGAAGATCGCTGGCGTCGATGGTTGCAAGGGAGGCTGGTTCTGCATCTCGAAAGATTTGCTTACTGCCGAAATTTCTGCGGAAGTATTCCCATCTTTGGAGAGTCTTCTGAAGCGCATTTCCAGACCCGTGGTTCTTGCCGTCGATATACCGATTGGATTGCCGGAGTCAGGCCCTCGTTCGTGTGACATACTGGCCAGGAAACTGCTCGGAAGTCCGCGAGCCAGCAGCGTCTTTCCTGCGCCGATTCGTCCCGCGATCGAGGCGCGCAATCGCAAGGAGGCGGATGCAATAACGCGATCCGTCGACGGAAGGGGAGTCGGCGCACAAGCCTGGGGGCTCTATGCACGAATTCGTGAGGTGGACGGGCTCGTGTCCGCCGATCCGTTGCTCCGCCGCTGTATCTATGAGGTCCATCCGGAACTGTCTTTCATGTATTGGAACGACGCTGCCGCCATCGTGGAATCGAAGAAAACCGACGCTGGAAAGTCGATCCGCGAGCGGCTCATCGACGGTCATTTCGGCGCAGAATTACGGTTGTCCGTTCGACAGCAGCATTCTCGAAGTCTCGTGCAAGACGATGACGTGAACGATGCATTTGCTGCGCTTTGGACGGCGGAAAGAATTATTTCAGGTTCCGTGAAGATCCTTCCAAATCCTCCACAATGGGACGCGCTGGGCATCGAGATGGTAATCTGGTCTTAATGTCGAGAAGCCGTCATTCCTTCGCTCGACCTGATAGAATCTCTTCTATAGACGAAAATTCATAAGGAGGGCAAGATGAAAGGCTTTTTTGGATTTATGGCATCGACTGCTGGACGGATCGCACGGATTGTAGCCGGCCTGATCTTGATTTACCTGGGGTTGTGGCCGGTCGGCGGGACCTGGGGCTACGTGCTGGCCATCGTTGGCCTGGTGCCCCTTGCAGCGGGCTTGTTCGATTTTTGCGTCTTCGCGCCGCTGTTCGGTCTCCCGTTCGTTGGGGCAAAACTGCGGGGGTGGGCCCAAGGAGAATAGGGAGTTAAACCCCGATGACGTACGTCGGGGCGTAAATCGATCCTTCGAAGCGCGTGAATCTACCGAACATCACCAGAATAAAGGCGAAATTTCCAGCGTAGTCGTGGGATCGAATTTTGGACCTTTTATTGAGGCAACGGGAATCGTTGCCTCATTCGATTCGCCTCGATCTCATTTTAAGAGCATTGCCACGGATCATGGACCTAGCGTTTCGCGAATCTTTCGACGTTTATAATAAGCCCCATGACGATTTGTTTGGCCGAACTCGAGATTCAGCAGTATTTAAGTGGAAGTAGAGTAAGATGGGAATTATGGGCAGGTAGTCCCTTGGAAGAATATCAAAGTCGACGTCCTGCAAAGAATGCAAGTTAGCTTAAAGCCGTTGGCCATGCTGCGGGCGTGGGAATAAGTGGATCTTCCGTCTCGTGATTCGATGGATGGCAAAGAAAAAAACTTCGCCGGCGATCGTGATGTTGAAAGGTTGACAACGCTGAATGCAGTCGTATCTCAACTGGGGCTCTCTCTGAGCACTGATATTATTTAGGCGGAAATTAGATGGATTCGATCAAGGGCTTTCTCAGGCGTGTTTTTATTCTTGTTTTTTATCTTTCTCCCTTCTTCTATCTCACGGGTGGAACTATGACCCACGAATATATCAACGAGAATATCTCCTGGGTACCGGCATTGCGTGTCTTCACGATCATCGGATTGGCGTTGACCTTCTTTGTTTTTTCGCGTTTTGGCAGGCTGTTGTATTTTCACTCGTCAGACAGTACACGAGAATGGGTTTCCAACCCGTCACGGCATCTCTCATTGTTGGTTGGACTTTTGGGATCTTTCCGTCAATCTATGGGTTGGTTCTCTATTTTTTCGGCGCCAGCCTGGTTGAATTCATTACTCTTTCCGCTATTTCTTTTTTACTGAATTCGATGTGGCTTTTTATACATCTACGCCTGGCAAATAGGCGTTCCAGAGTCTGGTTCAAATAAGTACAGAACACTTTTCTAATTATTGTGTCAGCATATGACAGAAATTGACAAGCAACATACGTCCACTCGAATCGCCAGGAGCACTTGGCTCACCTTCGTCGTAATCATCATTTCCTGGATCGCCGCCTGGGTGGTCAAAGTCCAGCTCGAGGCCTCCGTTCCCTGGCTGGTAACCGACGCTGGCGGATTCGTTTACTGGACTTCGGCGAAGCTGCTACTCTGGGTCCTGCCGGCCTATTGGCTCATCCGCCTCGGGGGACGCGATCTGAAGCAGGTTTTCAACGTCGCCAACGTCAAAGGCTGGCTACTTTGGGGCGGAGGCGTCGGTTTGTTGATCGCCCTGACCGGTTGGATTCCAAAATTCCGTGTGGGTAAACCGCTCTTCAAACTACAATCGAGCTATGCCTTGCTCAACGTCGTATTGATCGCGCCCTTCTTCGAGGAATTTCTGTTGCGCGGGGCTGTTCTTGGGAATCTTCAACGATCCCATTCATTTTGGTCGGCGAATCTCGCCACATCCATATGCTTCGTCGTTCTGCATCTGCCCGGTTGGTTTTTCATGGGGACTTTGCCTGAAAACATGACCAAGCCAGTATACGGCGCGCTGTCGATATTTCTGGTCGGTCTGCTCTTTGGATATGCGCTCAAGCGCAGCCATTCGCTCCTGGGAAGTATCCTGGCCCATATGCTGAACAATCTTGCCTGACCGTGGGGATGCTCATCCGATGATCAAAAGAGAGAAGTTCTTTACTCCTCCAGGACTTCCAATACTGATAATATCTCACGGATGATCGTGATCACGATCCAGACGAAGATCGCGCCCAGTAAGAAAATAAGAAAGACGACAGCGACCATGTATTCGACGGGCACCGAGAAGACCAACAGTAGTGGGGAGAGAACATAGCCGACGAGAAATATCATGATGAAGTTGGTCAGTAAACTCCAGCGCGAGCGAATCTCGCCGCCAATCAACTGCCGGCGCAATCGGAACGCCAAAACGACGTTGACAACCATCACGAGAATGCCTAGCAAACTCAAACCATAGGAAGCGTAGATCATGTTCCATCTCTCCTTATTTTGATTACTGAATCAGGTCGCGCATGCGGCGTGCCATCTGCTCGGCTTGGTCCTTGTCGATGAACAAGCGCGTCAGCTTTTCTGCCTGGGCGATGGCCTCCAACAAATCTCCTCCCTCGGCGTCCGCCGTCTCGAGAAGGTTGAGGACCTTGTTCGCGTGTTCACCCAGTATCTCTTCTGCGATCTGTTTCATGCCCGTCACCGGGGTAAAATCCGAGTCAACCGCGGTGGTTGACAAACCTGCGCGTAGCATCTCGACACACTCAGTGAGAGCGATGTTAAGTAAGGAATTATTTACCTGCCGGTCGCAGACGATGCACAAGCCTCCCTGCGAAAAGCCTTTAATCGCCAATCGTCCCTCGTCGAAGAACAGATCGACGTTCAACGAGTTGAGAGGTTGGACGTTGGTCAAATCGATCAAAGTTTGGGACAGCGCACTCGCCAGAGCGGTCAGCCGCTCCTCGGACAACGCCAGCGACGCGGCCTTGGCTTGAACGGCGCCCTGTGGATTGAAGATAAATGCGGCCTGAACACCGTCGAGTGTGGCAAGATGATCTAGGCGGTTTTGTGGCAGGTTCATCCCGGTCAACCCTCCATCATAATTGCTCGGATTCTCGTCAGGATGTGGCTTGCTGCGATGAGTTCCTTGCGAAAGAAGGTTTGCGTCTTCTGGCTGAATCCCACCAGTGCCTGGGGAACGTATAGTGAAAGTCCGATCAATGCAGTATTTTGAGGGAAGATCAGAATGGGGTTATCTCCTCCTTCATAATGAAGCAGAGCGTAATCGAACTTCTCATAGCCCATCACCTCGCCGACCTTTCGGACCGTTTCACCGAGGCGAGTGGTAACGACAGCCATATGCTCGTACGGTCCATTCACGGCATGCGATACTAGCCTTCCGTCCTGCGCAACATGAACAGCCCCTGCGACTCCCGGCACGTCTCTCAACCGCATCAAGTCGATCATGGAGGGATCCTTTTATGCTCTCACCGTGATTCAAACCAGCGTCGTCGCGCTCGCTCGCTTCGCAAATGTCTTCGATCCAAACCGAGAAGATTCGCCCGGATTCTCTAATTTATGTTCCGCATCCAGTATAGGCGCGCCGCATAGAGCCCACAAGTACATTCTCGCCGGGTGATCTGATAGAATACTCGCATTCTGTAAGAACTTCGAGTACCCCGATAGAAGAAGGAGCTGAACGATGTCCTGCCATCCCCTTGTCACCCAACTGCGTTTCGCCCGCGCCGAATTCCTACGCTGCCTGGAGCCAGTTTCCGCAGAAGATGCGCTCGTGCGCATCGACTCGATGAACTGTCTCAGTTGGACGATCGGTCACCTGGCCAACCAGGAGCATGAATACTGGGTGCAAGCCGCGCAAGGTAAGACGTTGTTTCCCGATCTCAACGATCGAGTAGGTTACAGCAAACCGCCCAGCACACCGCCACTGGCAGAGATGTGGCAGGTCTGGCATGCGGTAACGGCGCAGGCAGACGTGTATCTCGACGCCGTAACGTCGGAGGATCTTGAACTGTACCTTCAATACAAGGGAAAGGAATTTCCTGAAAGCATCGGCACGTTGCTGTTGCGCAACATCTACCATTACTGGATGCACACCGGCGAGGCGCGCACGATCCGGGAGATGCTGGGGCATCATGATTTGCCGGAATACGTGGGCGACATGTCGCAGGCGACTTACCGGCACGAGGGGGAGTGAGCGTTCGTCTACTGGACTTGCTAGAGAGGTGCTTCGTATAAACGCATATATGCTATTCTGTACATACGCTTGAGCGCCCCGATTAGGATCGCCGCAACGCCCCCCAATCTGCTGCCATTTCTGTCATACGAATGGATTTGAGTCATTGGATTCTCCGATAATTATTTATGAGTCTTGAAAGTGTGAACGTCAAGGAGACCGATGAATTGAATTCGAACGAGCTGTGATTAACATGTTTTACCTGCGACTGGCCCACCTGGTAATTGGACCAAGTTGAGAGAGTCACAACACAAAAAAACCGTTCTCTGTGAATTGAACCGAGAGAAAGGATTTACACTCGCATACCGAGGTTCGCAGATTAAAACACTGTCCCATTGAATCCGTTGCTGGACTTGTTAAACTGGCGTTAGGTTATGCGAGACATACAATTGATTCATAGAAATGCAACGTTGGCAGCCAAACGGCGGTGGCGCGCTGCATCGTGGGGAAGTAGTGCCCACGTTGTGGTTAAAACTTCACCAGGAACGCGGTGAAGTACATGATCACCAGTCCGCTGCTCAGTCCGAAGAGCGTCGTCCAGTTCAAGGGTGGGTCGCCGAGTTTATTACTCTCCTTCACCACCAGCTTGCCGACTTCCCAGATTACCTGCAGTATGGCGCCCACGCCTACGGCCAAAAATATGGTGGCCAGCACGGGATTGAAGCCGAATCCGCCCACCCACGTGCCCAGGATCGCCGGTCCGCCGCCCAGCAGGATCAGACCCAGGAAATGTGTGAAGCGGGGAGGCTTCCTCACCAAAGGGGTCACGATGCCCACGCCCTCCGTGATGTTGTGCAGCGCAAAGCCGACGATCAGAAACGTTCCCAAGGCGGCCTGGCCCAAGGCGAACGCGGCGCCGATCGCCAGGCCTTCGCCCAGGTTGTGCAGGCCGATGCCCAACGAAAGCAGATAGGCGGTGTCCAAAACGCGCCTCGAGCCGCGGTAAACTGCGCCGATTGCTACCAGCGCACCCAGCGCGATCAAGGATACGAAAACAACCAGAGGCACGCCTTGCCAAAAGGCCGCAAGCTGATCGGCGAATTCGAGTGCGTCCAGCCAGGTTCCAACGGCCAGGAAAACCAGCAATCCAACGGTGAGTGAGAGGATGAAGTTCATCCCGCGGGGGTTTAGGCGTCGCAGGATCGGGAACCAGAGCATGCCCAGCGCGATCGGCACGATGCCGATGTAGAATCCCACCAGAGCGAAGTTCAGGAACAGTTCACCGCTTGGTTTCGGGGTCACAACGGCGATGGGGATCTCGGCCTCGAAGGTCGTGCCGATCGAAGTGACGAATTTGAGTACGTGAGCTTCTTGATTTACCCATGGATAGGGGATCGTGATCGTGGCTCGGCCCAGGCGCGGCAGCATGCTGGAGGGATCGGCTTGAAAGTCCCAGTAGGCTTCGTCTACAGCGATCTGGGCGATGGTCAAAGGTTCGGGACCGTCATTTACCACGTGGAGGACGATCTTGCCCGGTTCGGGCAGAGTGATGCGTTCGACGTTGAGCTGTTCCAGCGGTGGGGAACTCAATTCCCTCAGTCCACCGCCCGTGAAAACGATATAGGCGATCACCGCTCCCAACGCCAGCAAGGGGAACAGCCCCAACAGCAGTGCACGCCAATTGAATCCAGACCGCAGTGAAGAGGTTTGTGAGATTGAATCGTTCATGCGAAGGATGCCTTTCATCCGTTTGCCGTGCTGCCCTGCAAGGCGCGTCGATCCCAGTCGGCATCCAGGTCGGCTTCCGCCAACGCCTGCTCGAAATCCTCAGCCGCGACCACGTTGAAATTGCCCATCCAACCCAGTTCGGCAAATTCACTTACGTGGGCGTGGAACATGTATTTCCCCGGCCAGCGGTAGCTGAATTCGAGAATACCCCGCTGGGCTTGAGCCTGCATGATCGTGTCCACCGTGTGCAGGGTCGGCGTGAGCGTGGTGCCGTGATCGTAGTAATCGAAGAACTCGGCGTGCAGGTGGAAGGAATTGATCGGGTCGAACTCGGTGATGTTGATCAAATACACCCGGATCAATTCATCGACTTTGGCAGGGATCGGCCGGCGGGCGTATTCGAAACCCACGGAGTTGACGGCGTAGATCTCGTTGGCGGAGTCGAAATTGGTATCGAAGCCGTTCATGATCATCATCAACTCGCGCGCCGGCGGTCTTCCGTCGGCAGGATCGATGATAAAGGCGCCGTAGAGACCTTTGTGGATGTGCCGTTTGAGCGGAAGGGAATGGCAGTGATAGAGATGGCAGCCGAAGGGTTCGGCGTCGAATTCGTAGACGAATGATTCTCCGACGCCGATCTCGCCCGGGCCTGCACCGGCTACACCGTCCATCTCGAATGGATGGATGCCGTGAAAGTGGATCGTGTGAGGATGTGTGCCAGAGTTGGAAAAGTTGATGCGGATGCGATCGCCTTCCTTGCAGCGGATGGTGGGTCCCGGAACACTGCCGTTGTACGTCCAGGCGGGGAAGAAGACGCCCGGTGCGACTTCGATCTCTTTGTCGTAAGCGACGAACTGGTATTCCCGCAACGTCTTGCCGTTCAGCAGGGTACTGGCTTTTCCGTAATCCCAATCGACGAGCATACGCAGCGGGTCAAAGCCGTTTCGTGCGTGATCCACGCTCCCCACCATTCCAAAGTGGGCATCCGGATCATAGCCGTTGGACGTTCCTACAGATTGCGTGTCGGATTCCCCTTGCAGCGCCCGCGCCAATTTGGTCATTCCGGCACCGGAAAGCAAGCTGATCGTGCTGCCCAGCAGGAAATCCCTTCTCGATAATCGTTTTCCCATAGAGACCTCATGATTTATGCCGTGGGCGAAGGATGTTTTCTCCTCCCAAAGTAAAGTAATTAGATAAATTTTATCATAAATTAGGCATGCCAAACATTTTTCCCGTTCCCGAGGCACAGACTCCGTTCTATTCGTCCGGAATATAGGTTTCCCTCAGGTACAGACGGGAATCTGCGGCGGTTCCTCTCGCTGTTTGCCAAGAGATACGGAAGGCGTAAACTTATTCCCAGTACGGACGTTATTGCGATGAAAGAGGAGATGACATGAGACAAGGATCGAATTTATTTTCAGCATTTTGCTTGTTCTTGGCACTCTTGGTTTTAGCGGGTTGCTCTTCGGGTCCGAGTGAGGGCACGGAGCACGATGCGGGTGAGGTGGCAGTGTGCGATTTGAACGACGACCTCATCGGATGGCGCGTGACCACACTCGGCCAGATTTCGTTCATCGATTTAAGTCCGCCGGACGGCGTGTACTTCGAGCTGGACGACGGCGGCTGCGAGGTCGGCGCCTTCGCCCACAACGAATTCTGGCTCGAATTCAGCGACGAGCAGCAGGCGCAAATGGCGCTGGACAACGACGTCGAAATCGAAGGCATCCTCACCAAGGAAAATGGACGGCTGATGGTCTCGGTGCAGGAGTTGGTCGGGATGCCTTAAACAGGGGAATCGGGGATTCATAGAAATCCACGATGGAGATCGTTTGCCTTACGTAGAAACCCGGCGCTGCAGTCCCTAAAAATAATAAATATATGCAATACAAAATTAGAGTTGTTATCGAATGGCCGAAAGGAGTGCGTTTCGATGAAGGTATTGGTCGCGACCCTCGGTAGTTACGGGGACGTATATCCGAAAGTAGGACTCGCCCTCGCACTCAAGCAGCGCGGTCATCGGGTGACGTTCTACTCCAATCCTTTCTTTGAGAATCTGGCCAGGAAATATGATCTGGAATTTGTGCCGATCGGCACGACGGAGCAATATCTGCGTTTCGCCAATCACCCGGCGCTGTTCGATCCGCGCAAAAGTGTTTCGGTATTTTTCGACTACTTGATCCTGCCGAATATCCGTGAAGCCTACGATCGCCTGCTCGAACGCTGCAATGGCGATTCCGCAGTGATCGTGAGTTCGATCACCGTGTTCTCTGCCCGCTTGATTCAGGAGAAGTATCAAGTCCCCAACGTAACGATTCATCTGGCCCCCATGGCGTTTAAATCCGCCTACGAAATGCCGCAGAACGCCTTTTTCACCTTCCCGGATTGGCTTCCGCTGACACTGAAGCGTTTGTATTGGTGGGTGGCGGATACATTCGTCGTCGATCGCATGATCGCGCCTGCGTTAAACGGCATTCGCAAGGAGATCGGACTTGCGCCGGTAAAACGCATTATGACGCGTTGGGGGCATTCTCCTCGATTGGTGATCGGCATGTTTCCCGAGTGGTTTGCCACGCCAAAGCCTGACTGGCCGTCAGAGACGCACTTGACGGGTTTTCCGCTGTTCGACGAAGGCGAGGAGGACGATCTCACGCCGGAAGTCGAGAGATTTTTAGATCGAGGCGAACCGCCGATTATCTTCATGCCTGGATCGTTGATGCAGAATGCGGAATCGATTTTCAAGACGGCAGTAGATTCGTGTCAGCAAATGGGTTTACGTGCGATTCTGTTGTCCCGTTACAAGCATCAGATTCCCCAGAAGCTTCCGGGAGGCGTGCGGCATTTCGACTACATACCCCTGGGGCGAATCCTGAAGTGTGCGAGTGCGCTCGTTCATCACGGCGGGATCGGAACCTGTGCGCAAGCCCTGAAAGCCGGCGTCCCACAGTTGATCCATCCCATGGCATACGATCAATTCGACAATGCATGGCGACTGAAGAGGTTGGGCGTAGGCGACTCCATTTCACCTTCCGGCTTGCATGTACAGACCTTGGCGCAGAAACTTCAGTCTCTCATGCACTCGGATGATGTGCACGGCCGTTGTCAGGAGGTGGCAGGGCTATTCGAGGGTCGAGATCCCCTGAGGGAAACCTGTCGGTTGGTCGAAAGCCTCGCTTGAATGAAGGTCAGTGACTGTTTATGCCAAATGGTGTTTCCATACGTAAGAAAACGTGAGTCTTGAATCACGAATTGAATTTGGTAGTGTGATATGAAATTCTACGTCGTGCGCCATGCGGACAAGGCCAAAGGCGACTTCCACAACCCGAAGCTGCGGCACAACGACCAGCCCATCAGTGCGCTCGGCAGGCGGCAAGCGGCAAAGCTGAAGCGCTATTTCAGTAAACGCCGTATCGACGCCATTTATGTGAGCGAGTATGTGCGCACAGGGCAGACGATTCGGTCTCTGGCGAAAAAGCGCGGGATCGTTCCAATGGTCGATTCCCGTCTCAACGAAATCGATATTGGTATCGTCGAGAATCTATCAGAGGAAGAGATTCAGGTACAGCATCCTGAAGTGTGGCGTGCGCTCGTCGATCAGGATCGGGATTTCCGCTGGCCGGAAGGAGAAAAGGGATCCGAAGCGCTGGCGCGTATCGCCGAATTTGTCGACGAGAAGAAAAATGCTGAAGCGGATCAGCGCATCCTCGTTGTCACACACGACGGCCTGATCCGACTCCTGGTCTGTTACGTGCTGGGGTTGCCCGTGTACCAGCGTTTCAATTTAAAGGTTGAGACGTCGAGCGTCACCGAGATCGATTGGGGTGAAACTGGGGGTGGTTGGAAATTGATCCGTTTCAACCAAGAGATCTGCTCGCCGCCGAAATTCCTCCTTTTTTAGGATTGGAAGGGGAGCGTGAGCATGAGCGATGGATGCATCTCGTATCACGAGATGCAAAGTGGTGAAGAAGCTGTGGTGTGTGAATTCGTGCGTGTCGTGTTCGACCGATTCGTGGCACCGCAGTTCTCGCAGCGGGGCATCGACGAATTCCGGAAGTACGTTCGACCCGAGGCGCTTGCCGAGCGTGCTCGAGAGGGGTACAAGGTGATTTTAGCTGAGAAGGGGGATATACTCTTAGGTATGATCGAGATTCGAGAGGCAAAGCACATCTCGCTGCTTTTCGTGGAAGAGTTGCATCAGGGTAGGGGAATCGGGCGCGAATTAGTCTCGCACGCTTTCCGGGAAAGGGATCAGCTCGACAGGACAATTTCGTTCACGGTTCACGCCTCGCCAAATTCGGTGGGATTCTATCGAAGGGTAGGATTTGTACCAGAAGGGACCAAGCGGATCGAGAATGGCATTCATTACATACCCATGCGTTCGGATTGCCTAGAATTGAGTCGATGAATAGCGGCATACTCAGTGTATGATATACACATAAATATTCGTGGAACATGCTCAGGAGGAGGAAAATCGATGAATCAAAAAGTGGATCGACCAGCGATCGTTTGGGGTGGACTGCTGGTGCTCATCGGTGGGATGTTGCTGATCCAAACATTCACCGACATCGGCGCGTGGATTTGGGTGGCAGCCCTGGCGGTCGCCGGGTTGGGGGTTTACGCCGCCTACGCAATGGATCGAAAACAAAAATGGATGCTGATCGTCTCCTATGTTTTTTTGGCCATCGCCTTGCTGGTCGCACTGCTCACTCTCGAAGTGTTGGCGGATTCGTTCGTGGCGACCTTTGTGCTGGGGTCGATTGCCATCCCATTTCTGTATGTCTATCTTCGGAACCGGACGGAATGGTGGTGGCTCGTTCCGTCGTACGCGCTCATTGCTATCGGTGTCATGGTTCCGTTGATCGAGACCGGCATCCTCGAGGATGAAATCGTCCCAGCCTACGTCTTTCTCGCGATCGGATTGCCTTTCTTTGTCGTCTATCTGCGTAATCAAAAGAACTGGTGGGCGCTCATTCCCGGCGGGGTCATGGCTATCATGGCCATTGCGTTTCTGCTTGCATCTGACACGGCGCAGTTCATCGTTCCGGTTGTGTTGATCATCGTTGGCGCGGCGGTGCTGGCGCGCCAATTCTTTGGCGCGAAATCGGAATCGGGTGAATAAACAGATGCGGAGGAGAGGTTGATCCACACCAACAAGAGGAACGAATAGCGCGCGGATCGACGGATCGCCTATCAGGGGTTGCGTTGAGTCGCGGAATAATGGATTTCGATCCATTTCCGGATTGAGAATGATCGTTGGCGGTGTGTGAATGCCTGCGATTCTCAAATTCTTCAAGCTCACGATCATCAAGTCGCTCTTCTTGTTGGAGTGGTTCCTGTTCGTTCTCCTCATTTCAATCCGTGGAAAGCTGAAGACGGATATACAACTTCTCTCGGCTGTTTATCCATTCCTCTTCTTTTACCTCATCGCTTGTATGCTATCAGCGATCAGTCAGTATAGACGGCAATTGGCTCGTGGTGGGACCTTATACGCAATTGCTATCAGTTTGATACTTCTGGAACAAGTGATTAAGGGGATTGTTGCACACACAATCAAAGTGAACGCGTCCGTTCCAATCCTGGATGGATTACTGCACATCTCGAACGTGCATAATGATCGTGGGTCTTGGATTGTTGCTTTCTTTGATATGCAATTGGAGACCGCCCCTCTGCTTACCCACATTGGTTTGGCAATGATATTCATTCTGGGGTTGATTTTTCTTCACCGATTTTATGTAACTGCTCGACGTAGGAGTCTCTGGGCGGATGTTGCATTTCTGGGTCTTTTCTCGGGGTACGCAGGGTACCTGAGTGATATGACCACTCGGGGATATATCCTTGATTTCATTAGCCTGCCGAACGTCGTGGCTGCCGATCTCAAAGACATTTTCCTGGCGATCGGGCTGGCCGCATTTTGTGCAGAGATTGTAGACAATCCCGAATTATCTTGGCTTGAGGCCATTCGTTGGCGTGGATGGAAGCAGGAATGGGGTGGTCTGGTCCGCTTTTCGAAAGAATTTTTTCGTTTCACGATCCGGGAAATGGACACATTTTTTCGGACTTTACTGCGTAAAATAGGCGTAGTCTCCAGGCAGGACTGATGTGAATGATCCCGTGCTTGATTCGAGGTCCCTTACAATCGTTAATGTTGGTTACCGCTCGACGAATTACTGGGTCGTCAGTGCGGGCAGATCACGCTTGCTGGTGGACATCGGCTGGCCGGGCAGCATGGGAACCATGCGCGCTAACCTGAAGCGCATGGACGTGCCACTGGACGAGATTCGCTATGCCATGGCAACGCATTACCACATCGATCACGCCGGCCTGGCACAGGACTTCAAACTCGCCGGTATTCCGCTGCTGGTGATCGACGTGCAAGTCGAGGCGATTCCGGTGATGAAAACCTGGATCAAACCCACGGACAATTACACAGAGATTACGTTGGACGGCAACATCACGATTTCTTGCGCCGAGAGCAGAGCGCTGCTGGAGGGCATCGGCATTCAGGGTGAAATCTTGCACACGCCGGGCCACTCCGAAGACAGCGTCTCCTTGCTGCTCGATGATGGCTCGGTCTTCACGGGCGACCTCACGCGGTCGGAGTACGTCGGCTTGGAAGATTCCGCCGTCGTCGCTGCCAGCTGGCGCTTGCTGTGGAACCACGGCGCCCGGCGCGTGTATCCCGGACACGGTCCGATACGGCCGATGGATCCGATATTTGGCGAATAAAAAGTTCAAGGGGATCGATCTGGCCTTGTCTCCTTCGACGTATTGAAAATCGAATCCTTCATTCTTCCTTGACAAAGTCAATTATTTTTTGTAATATATACCGAGTATATATACTGTGCATATAAACAAAAAGGACACCGAATGCTACGTCACGCACTTCTCGGCCTCCTGGCACGCGACGTACGACACGGCTACGAGCTGAAAAACGCTCTGGAGCAGGCGCTCGGAGGCAGTTGGGACATCAATTTCGGTCAGATTTACGCCACGCTGGGTCGCCTGGAGCGGGACGGTTTGGTCAGCGCTGTCGTTGACCAGGAGGATCGGCGCGGTAAGAAGACCTACGAGTTGACGAAGCAAGGTCGAGTAGAGCTCGAGAGTTGGTTAGACCAACCGGTGGAAAAGACCCGCCGGCTGCGGGACGAGTTCTTTATCAAACTGGTCGTACGGCACCTGGCTGGCTACGGCGACACGTTGGAAATGATCGCCCACCAGCGAAAGGCGTACTTGCAGCGGGTGAGAGATTTGACCCGCCTGGCCGCCGAGGCGAGGGAAGATCCGTTTGTCTCTTTGCTCATCGAAGGTGCGATCTTGCACCTGCAGGCAGATTTGCGCTGGCTGGATCTGTGTGACGAACGCATCGAAAAATTGAAAAACCAGCCGTAGGAGGAAGACAAGATGCTTGATATCGCCCTTCACAATCTTCGGCAACGAAAACTGCGTACGATTTTAACCATTCTCGGCGTGGCGGTGGCATTGCAGCTGTACTTGACCTTGAACAACCTGATGGCCACGTTCGAGCTGGACATGCTGCGTCAGTATCAAACTTTCGCCGGCAAGGTGTACGTCGAGCAGACGATGCCGAACAGTGAGGGCTGGCAGGGTTTTCCCAACGCCGCCAGCAGTATCGAAGCGGGCACGGCATCTGAAGTGTTGGCGCTCGATGGCGTGGATCGCGCGTACAGTTCTGCACTCGTGTTCGTCCCGCTCGTTCCCAGCACGATTCCCAACAATCCACCCAGCGTTTTAGCGGTCGGGATCGAAATCGGACACGAATCTGCCCTCTTGGGTTCGGCCGGGGTTGAAATGGGTAAAGCGACTCTGGATACGGAACACAGCGTGATCCTCGGGCATGGCGCTGCAATCTATTTCGGCAGAAGCGGCGGTGGTACGGCGTTCATCGGCATGGAAGACATGCTCTATGGCATCGAGAGTGAGCAAGAAGCCGTAAAACCGGGTGATGAAATCGAAGTGCAAGGACAGAAATTTAACGTTGCTGGCATCTTAGAGCCGGCGACGCAGTTCGTGGATGGCATCGTGATGATGGATTTAGCCACGGCGCAAGACGTTTTCAACCGGCCGGCCTCCGTGTCGGCGGTAGTTCTGACGACTGAAACGATGGAAAAAGTGGATCAGTTGTCCAGCGAAGTCGAATCGCAGTTTGAAGATCTACGCGCTTCGAGTGAAGAGCAATTGCTCTCCAAAGCCCGCCAGTGGGTGGACGTGCAAAACATGTTCTTCGGCATGATCAATAACACGGTCGTTGCCGTCGTCGTGGTCGTCGTCACCATCGTCATGGTTGTGGCCGTGATGGAACGCAGGCGGGAGATCGGCGTGCTGCGCGCCATCGGTGCACAGCGCTGGAAGATCTTCTCCATGGTGCTGATCGAATCGATGACGATCTGTCTGTTGGGTGCGCTTACGGCCCTGCCGATGTCGATCGCCTATACGGGGTTTCTCTGGCGTATGCCGGTCGACGTCACCGTCATTCTGGCCTGGCTGCCGATCGTTGGCGTAGCGATACCGGTCGGCGTGCTGGCTTCACTGCTGCCCGCCTGGCAGGCGCTGCGCGTCGACCCATTGGAAGCCTTACGATACGAGTAATTCGAGAAAGCTGAAAAGAACGAGGAGCATACATATGTGGTACCTGGCAATTCGTAATCTCTGGCAACGTCGATTGCGCTCGTTACTGACAATGCTTGGTGTAGCGGTGGCCGTACAGCTCTACTTGACCATGTCGGGAATCCTCACCTCCTACGAAGTCGATCTGCAGCGTCAGCTCAGCGTGTTGGCGGGCAAAGTATTCGTTCAGCGGTCAACAGCGGAGGAGGGAGTGCAGGAGGATTTCCCCTCACCGAGTAGTAGCATCGATTCGGGCGTGGCCGCCTCGCTTCTGGAAATCGACGGTGTGGACCAGGACGCCAGCTCAGTTATTCTTTATGTCCCATTGAGCCGACCATCAGGACCGAACTTACCACCTGAGATCTTAGCCGTAGGCATCGAACCGGGATGTGAAACTGCCTTCCTGGGCGACTTCAGAGTCGATACAGGCCAGTTAACCCTGGCAGGAACTGAAGAAGTGATTCTCGGCCGGCGAGCGGCGGAACACTACTCTCCAAACGGGAACGATCGCCCAGCAGGGCCGGGGGATATGATCGAAGTGCTGGGACGATCCTTCAAGGTGACGGGCGTGTTAGAGTCAACACCCAATCTTTTCGCCGGCATGGTTATGATGGATCTCGGCACCGCACAAGAATTATTCAACCGGCAGGGAAACGTTTCAGCAGTTATCCTGGTGGCAACGAGCTTCGAAGAAGTGGCTGGTATCGAAGCGACAGTGGAGGCGACCTTTCCAGAGCTAGACGCCGCCAGCCAGCAGGATGTGGCCGCTGGTGCCCAAGAGATGGTGGATGAAATGAACGGTTTCTTCGGGATGATCAACAGCTCGGTGATTGTCGTGGCGGTCGTGGTTGTAACGATTGTGATGACTGTGTCTGTCATCGAACAACGACGTGACATTGGCGTGCTGCGGGCGATCGGCGCAAGCCGGGCGTCTATCTTCGGCTTGGTGACGAGTCAGGCGCTAATTCTTAGCCTGGTGGGAGCCATCTGCGCTTGGCCTCTCTGGGCGTCCTTTAACCGGCTATTCCTCGGAGATCTACTTGTTTCTGCTGAGGTATTGATCTCGGGCTGGATCAACATACTTGGTTTGGCTTTGGTCGTTGGTATCTTTTCGTCGGCGATACCCGCATGGCGGGCGGTGCAGGTCGATCCTATAGAAGCACTTCGATACGAGTAAGCAGTACTGGTTTTGGTGCAAGGAGACGTGGCATGTGGCAAATGACACTACGGAATATCTGGCAGCGGCGCTTGCGCTCATTGTTGACCGTCATCGGAATCGCTGTCGCTGTACAGGTCAATCTGACAATAAAAAGCGTCATATCGGGATATGAATCTGATCTTAAAGGTCAAATGCGTACTCTGGCGGGTCGGGTGTTCGTTCAGCGGCCGACGACGGATGGGTCGGGGATGGAGGAATTTCCTTCCGCGGCGAGCAGTATCTCGGATGACCTGGCTGATGCGTTACTTAATCTCGAAGGAATCGATGGCACGCTGAGTTCGGCCATTCTCTACATACCGCTTGCCAGTTCGCCCATGTCCGGTTTACCGCCTGCTGTCAGCGCGGTGGGTATCCAGCCGGGTCATGAGAAAGCATTTCTGGGCGATCTCCCCATTGCCAGCGGGCAGGGCGGCTTGCGGGATGCGCAAAGCGTAATCCTGGGACCGGGTGCAGTGGCGCAGTATGGATCGGTGGGCGGTCAAGCGGCGGAGCCTGGCGATACGATCGAGTTGTTGGGCCAGCGATTTATGGTCACCGGGATTCTTGAATCGGCGCCGGGTCTATATGACGGCATGGTGATGATGGACATTGTTACAGCGCAGACTCTGTTCGAACGGCCTGGCAGCGTGTCGGCGATCATTTTATCCGTGACAGATGTTGAAAATGTCCATTCGATTCGAACTTCCATCGAGGCGATGGATTCTCGCTTACAGACTGGAAATCAGGAGGAAATCACGTCGGCTGCGATGGAGATGATGAGTGTGACGGAAGAATACACCGGGATGATCAACAGCGTTGTCGTCATGGTCGTGTTCCTCTTCGTCACAATTGTCATGGTCGTAGCCGTGATGGAGCGGCGCCGGGACATTGGTGTGCTGCGTGCGATCGGAGCGCCACACAGGACGATTATCGCCATCGTGGCGAGCGAGTCACTCGTGTTGAGCGTATCTGGTGTGCTGCTAGCATGGCCGATCTGGGCATTGATAGGAGCTTTCTTCGTGGGAGACTTCGTCACACCTGGAGACGTGCTCCTCTCTGCCTGGCTGGATATGGGATTGTTGGCCCTCGTCGTGGGTATCGGTGCATCTCTGCTTCCAGCCTGGCGGGCGGTGCGGGTCGATCCATTGGAAGCCCTTCAATATTCATAGGTGATGAAGGATTGAATTCGAGGAGAAAAAGCATGTTGCAATTGGCGGTAAGAAATTTATGGCAGCGTCGCACGCGTTCCTTGCTGACGATACTTGGAGTGGCGGTTGGTGTGCAGCTGTACCTGGCAATGACGACGGTGATGGCCAGCGCCGAATCCGACCTGCAGGATCAGCTTAAAGCCTTGGCGGGGAGGGTGTTCATCCAGCGGCCGATGTCCGATGAGTCGATGCTGCAGGAGTTTCCTTCGTCCAACAGCAGCATCAACGCACAGATGGCGAACGAATTATTGAATATCCCGGGCGTGGATCTGGAGAAAAGTTCGGCCATCTTGTACGTGCCGTTGGCCAAGCCTCCTGCGCCGGGTTCGCCGCCTCCAGCGCGCGCCCTAGGCATTGAGCCGGGTTACGAAGTTGCATTTTTGGGACAAGTAAAAGTGGAAACGGGTGAAGCAAGCTTGATGGACCAGCAAAGTGTCATCCTGGGGCAGGGTGCAGCCGCCTATTACGGTAAGGAGGCTGGCCGAAGTGTTGAAGTTGGAGAGACGATCGAAGTGCTGGGTCAGGTTTTTACGGTAAGCGGCATTCTCGAACCCGCTCCGGTAGTTCATGCCGGGATGGTGATGATGGATCTCGCAACAGCGCAGGCGCTTTTCGATCGTCCCGCCAGTGTTTCCGCGGTGATCCTGGCGACGGAGAGCTTGAGTGACGTGGCTAAAATCAAGACCGAAGTTGAAACCCTGCATCCTGAGTTGACCGCAGCGACTCAGGATGAGGTGGAAGCAGACGTGCGTGCGATGTACGCCTCTGCCTATGAACTTTCAGACATGGTCAAAGCGGTGGCTGCGCTGGTTGTCTTCCTGTTCGTGATGATCGTGATGATCATCGCTGTGATGGAACGCCGGCGGGATATCGGGGTGCTTCGAGCGATCGGTGCCAACCGCACTACGATTTTCAGCATGATTGCCATCGAGTCTCTCATTTTGAGTCTGATGGGCACATTGCTCGCGGGACCCTTGTGGGTATTGATCCGATTGTTCGTTGATGTGGGTATTGTCAGCGCCGCGGAGGTGATTCTCTCCAATTGGCTGAATATCAGTTTACTGGCGATTCTCGCCGGCTTGGGAGCTTCCCTGCTGCCTGCCTGGCGGGCAGTACAGGTCGATCCTTTAGAAGCACTACGTTACGAGTAAAAACCAAAACAGGTAGGTGAAAGATGGAAACAATTGTGTCAACCAAAGATGTATGGAAGATCTTCCAGATGAACGGCGTTTCGGTGAAAGCCGTGCGCGGCATCGATCTGGCTGTCGAGCCGGGGGAATTCGTGGCCATCGTAGGTCCGTCTGGGAGCGGAAAGTCCAGTTTGCTTCATTTGTTGGGAGCGATGGACCGTCCATCGAAAGGCGATGTTTATTTCGGGGAGCAGGCTCTCTCGGAACTGAGCGATTCAGCGCGCGCTGACCTGCGCTTGCGACGCTTGGGTTTTGTCTTTCAGACCTTCAATTTGCTGCCGACGCTCAGCGCTGCGGGCAACGTCGATGTTGCCATGCGTCTGGCGGGAGCAGGACGGGCAGAACGTAAGACTCGGGTTTCAGCGTTGCTTGAGAGAGTGGGTTTGAGCGAGCGGGCTAACCATCTGCCGCGCCAGCTCTCTGGCGGTGAGAGACAGCGAGTGGCCATCGCTCGTGCCCTGGCGAACAAGCCAGCATTGCTCCTGGCGGATGAACCGACAGGGAACCTGGACACCAAAACTGGCGCCGGTGTTCTCGAACTCGTTCGTGGCCTCTGTGACGAGGACGATCAAACGGTAGTCATGGTCACGCACGATTTCCGTGCGGCAAGTTATGCCGATCGTGTGCTCTTGCTGCGCGATGGTGCCATTCGCGGGGAGACCCGGCTGGAAGGCGAGCAGGATACGCGTGAGACGTTAAGCCGACTGCTTGCAGCCGAGCTGTAGACCTTGCATAGGGTAATGGTGTGCGGAGTGTTCGGGGGTGTGGGTAGGTATGGATCTGCCCCCGAATGCTCTGACCCTCCAATGCTTAAAGGCTTTCAGTTTCTCTTGATTGTGGTTATGGAAGATGTTGATCAGCGAAGCCCATCTGCGATCGCTTGTCCCCAGGCTTGAATCGCTTCCCAATCCCGAAAATCTCCGATCTTCGCTTCTACCATTTTGATCATGCGGCGTTCGATGAAGTTCAGTTTATCGGGATCTAACTGTCCATGAAACACAGCGACGTCGCGCGGTTGGATGCGATCGACAACCGGTTGGATGTTTTCGGGCATGCGCCACCCATTTAACAATTCGACCGGATCCCCTTCGTCCGTCGGACCGCTGGAGAAAATCCAGACCGGCATGTTGGCCAGCGCTTCTTCGTGAGTCTGCAGGAACTTGACGGCTTGCTTTCGCCATTTTCCCACGTAGACGGCGCTTCCCAGGACCACGGCTTGATAGGAAGAAACGTCCTTCACGTCTCCGGCCGGTTTGACATCTACCTCCAAGTTGCTTTGTTGCAGCACTTCGCCGATCTTCTCGGCGATCTCCGCCGTCGCTCCATATTTACTTTCGTATGCAATCAGAACTGTGTTTGTCATGGTTATCCTCTTCTTAGATGGAATTTGATGAGATCGTACTTGGCGATCTCTGCTCGACGGATCACAATCGACGAATTAATGATAACATCACATGCAGGACAGTTACACGCCTGCGCTTGGACGATTGGCGAACGTTAGTGGAATACCCGACATTTTCGTAGGGAGGATCGGAATCCGATGGCAAAGCATTTCGTGCTCGTTGCGGGGAACATCAGCTGCGGTAAGACATCGCTCACCGAACGACTCGGTGAGCGACTCGGCTGGCAGACGGCGTACGAGTCGGTGGTGGACAATCCCTATCTTTCGGATTTTTACGCCGACATGGGGGCTTGGGCTTTTCACCTGAACGTTTTCTTCCTCGGACATCGTGCGGACCAGCACCTCGACCTGGCTCGTTCGAAACAGTCGGCGATCATCGATCGTTCGATCTACGAAGATGCCGAGATCTTCGCTCGGGCAGCGCAAAGCCTGGGTACCCTCAGCGAACGCGATTATTACACTTATCGCCGCGTGTTCGACATCATCGTGGGGGAACTGCCTTCGCCGGATTTGTTGATTTACCTGCGTGCACCGGTGCCCGTTCTGCTTGAGCGTATTCGTGATCGGGGTCGGGAGATGGAAAGCGGCATCACAGCAGAATACCTTCAGCTGCTTGAATCGCTCTACAATGAATGGCTGCAGGGATTCGATATCTGTCCTGTGCTAACCTTGCGCACCGACGATCTCGATTTCGTCCATAAACCAAAACACCTGGAGATCGTTGTCGAGCGCATTCACGATAAATTACTGGGCAGGGAAGAGATCGAGTTTCCCGATAATTAGACTCGAAGTTGTTCCCAGCGTTGGCGAATTTTCCCGACCGCCTTTTGAATGAGAAGGCGGTTTTCTTTGCTCTGATGCCAGCGGCTGGCGCCGGATGGGTGGGGCAGCGGGATCACCCAACGATCGTCGATTCGAAATTCATTACCAATCAGTTCACGCAGGGATCGTTTCGCGGGGAAAAAAAGGTTGATCGCCAAACGCCCGATTGGCAAAATTAAGTCCGGATCGATCAACGTTATTTCCTCATCCAGATAGGGCCGGCATAAGTTTTGTTCCGTGCGCGTAGGCACACGGTCTCCACTGCCGTTTTTCGCTTTGCCGGGAAAACATTTGGTTACTGCGGTCATGTATTGGTCGTGGCGGAACCAGGCTTCTTCCAGTCCGGCCTCCCCGAGCCATTGGAACAGGCGATTGCCGCTTCCGGCGTTGAAGGGACGGTCGGCTTCCACTTCCGTTACGCCGGGTGCTTGCCCGATGAGCATGATTCTGGCACCGTACCCACCCGAGAAGATGGCCGGCGGATGGATTTCGTAACCTTGTCCGAGGCACAGCCGGCAAGCACGCATGCGTCGATGCAGACGGTATAATACTTTCTTGTTTTCCCGAGACATCAATGGCTTACTCCGCCGGCTTTCTCCCAGGCGGCTTTTATAACCAGGGCGTCTTTGTCCATGTCCTCTGGACTCTCGCACTGGATTCTTCCTCCGCATCCGAATTCGACCAGAGCGCGCATGAGGCCTCCGAGATCGAAGTCCGAATCGTGCAACATGAGGTGGTTGAGTTCCCCTTTAGAGCCGTAGTGGATGCCGGAGAGATGGCAGTGCAGCCGCTGCAGTGCAGCTTCACCGAGGGAATCTCCGTACGACGACAAGACGGACGCCCATTCTTCGTACGAATTGCAGCTGCCGTCGCCGGACCGGGCATGCAGATGGGCAAAATCCAGGCAAGGTTCGACGCCATCGATTTCTTCCGACATCACCAACAAATCTTCCAGGCTCCCAAGCAGAGCGCCTTTGCCCATCGTTTCGGGGCGCAGCGTGACTGGGTTCCCGGCTGAACGCAGTTCCTGCACACATTTTTCCAGGCGCGGGATGGCTACTTTGAGCACTTCATCGGCCGGTTTTTCGAAATAGGATCCGGGGTGAAACACGATGTCCGTTGCACCGGCGAGATGGCCGTAATGTGCGGAGTCCATCAAGCGTTTGCGGCTTTTAGGCCACTCCACATCGTCGGCGTTGAGGTTGATGAAATAGGGCGCGTGGACGCTGAGGGCGACGTCTGCCTGGGCGGCTGTGGTTTTGATCTTCTCGCACGTCTTTTCGGACACGCGCACAGCGCGGACCCATCCGATCTCGAAGCTGAATAGCTTCTGATCCGCGAGGTATTCGATCGTTCCGATCGATCCTCCCGGCTTTTTGGGTGTGGAGCGTGGTGTACCTACAGTTCCGAAGCGAAAATCAATTTCAGACACAGCGTTTCCTCTCATTTCGTGGTCGTTCACAACATCCGTACAATCCAGAATCTTATCATGTCTTACTTGCTGCACGTCCCGATGTTCCAGACCTGATCTACGCAATATCGTTGGGAATGGCCAGACTTCCTCGACCATAGGAAAAACTCGATGCGGATATTAGAAGCGAGTTGTATAGAGGTCTTGAAATGTGATGTGGAGCTGGAAGCGTTCAGGAGCGATCGAGATAATTATTTAAGCTGCTCGATCTCGCTGCTGCTCAATCTGGGAAGTGTGTAAAAGAAAGTACTTCCTTTACCTTCCTTACTTTCCACCCATATTTGACCCCCGTGCTGCTCGATGACGGTCTTCGTGAGCGCCAGCCCAAGCCCGGTACCGTCGATCGGGTTTTCTGGATCTTCCACGGCGATCCTGCCGCGGAAGAGATGATCGAACACTCTGGGGAGTTCTTCTTCCGGTATTCCCGGGCCGTTGTCTTTAATGCTGATCGTCACGGTCTCATCGTCCCAGGTGGTGTCAATATCGATCTTTCCACCGTCCTGGGTGAATTTAACCGCGTTGCTCAGCAAATTGTTCATTACTGAATTCAAGCGCTCCGGATCCCCCATAACCACCAGGTCCATTTTGGGGATTTCGAAGTTCACGCTGTGGCCTTTCGCATTGGCCAGCGGGCGTAAGTCTTCGATCGCCCGCCGGATGAGATCGTTGATCGGGCAAGGTTCGGTGATCAAAGTAGCCGTGGATTCCACGCGAATGGTTTCCAGGAGGGATGTGATCAAATTCGCCATGCTATCCGTTGCACGCTGCATCATGCTGAGCGCTTTGCGCTGTTGATCGGTGAGATTCGCTTCCATGAGTAAGTCTGCGCCCAGGCGGATGGCGTTGAGGGGATTTTTCAGATCGTGCGCCGCAGTGCCCAACAGATGGGATCGCATGCGATCGATCTGTTTAAAGGCGGTGATATCTTGCATGACGACAACCTTGCCGACGCCGCTGATCTCGCTGATCGTTGCGTGAAGGGTACGGTCGCCCGGCGTGGTCACTTCCTGGCGCATGGGTAGTTCAATCCGATCGTTTGAAAGAAGTTCCCCCAGTGGGTTTTCCGAAAAGACACTTGCGGCAGGTTGTCCCATCGCATCGTCCTCGTTGATGCGAAACGCCTGGCAAGCCGTTTGATTGATGAGCATGATTTTCGCCGACAGGTCGGTGAGAACGACAGCGTCGGCGGTTTCGACGAGAGTCGCTTCGAGCTTGCTGCGTTCCTCCGTCACTCGCCGGAAGAGATTGGCGTTTTCCAAAGCCACTGCCGCCCACGCAGCAACGGAGGATAGGAGCTGCTGATCCGTTACACCAAAGGCGCCGTCCGGGTGGTTGATGGCTTCGATAACGCCCAGCGCTTCGTCTCTTTGTGCCATCGGAACGCAGAGCACGGAGTTGGTGAGCAGGCCCGTCTGGCCGTCGATTGCGCTGTGATAGAGCGGATTCGTTCGGACGTCGTTGACGATCAACGGTTTCTGATTGCGTGTCACCCAGCCGGCTATGCCTTCTTCCAGGCGGATGGCCACATCGCGGATGCGGACGTGCCTCCCTCCGCTGGCTTTGAGCACCAGTTTCTCACCGCGCTCGTCGAGCAGGAAAAGGACGCACGCTTCCACATCTAGCAGCTTCTGGGTGTTGATCATCGCGTTTTCGAGCGCAGCCTCCATGTCGAGGGTGGAGGTAATTTCCCGCCCGATCTCGCCGAGCAGTTGAAGCTGGCTGGCGCGCGCTTTGGCCGTGCTCAGATGGATGGCATCTTGAATCCCCACTGCACCGATGTTCACGATGGCATGGGCGAGTTCAATTTCTTGTGGATCGTATTGTTTTCCGGGTTGATTGTATACAACGCGGACGATCCCCAGTGCCTTGTTTCCAGTGGCGAGGGGAAAGATGGACGCTACAGAAATTCCTTCCGATTGCATGATAGCGATGTCCTGCGCGGAACCTTTGGCAGGAGAAACGCTGAGGAAAACCGGCTGCAGATTCTCCAGAACCGTCTCGTGTATGGGATAGTCCGGCATGGGGTCGTCCGAGAGCGGCGTGACGGTTTGCTGCATGCCTTTCGCCAATTGCTGGCGATATCGATAAGTTTGATCGTTACCGCTTTCGTTCAGGATGAGAATCTCACAGCTATCACCTGACGTCGCGCTGAGCAGGTGAATGGCGGTTTGTCGAATGGCCTCTTCTGCGTCCTTCGTACCAGTGATGGCGTGGCTTGCTTGATACAACAGCGATAACTTGTGAAGCAAGAAGCTCTGGCTTGCACTCTGTTTCGACAGTGTGAGAATTTCCGCGGTTCTTGTCGAGAGGATGTCGAGAATTGCCAATTCCTGGAAATCGTACTCTTTTTTCGAATCGGATGCCGTAAAAATCAATCCGACGGTTTGGCCTCCCGTGAAACATGGCGCGCAGGCAATGTTCCCCGGGGTGAGAGGGAGAGAAAGGGTACCTTTTCCGTCTTGTGTGTAAGCTGAATGGTGCGTCGAAAGCGCTTCTTTTAGGACGGGATTTTCGGACGAAGCTGTGACTTTCCCGAGTTCGCTGGTTGAGATGCCGATCGACATGCGTGGGAAGAAAGCAGAACTTTCTTCGTTGTATTCATACAACGCAACGCGATCCAGATCGAGCAGCTTTTTAATGAGTTCGAGCAGATCACTCAACGCTTGTGAGGGGTTGTTGAAATCGAAAGTTGCCGTAGAAGCTTGATATAGTAACCCTCGGGTTGCTTCCGATGACATGTCCTGAGACCTCGAAAAAGGTATAGTGTGTTGTACTTATAAGCGGATTATGGCATAGAAAAAGAGCACTCGCAATGTTATTTAAAACATATGTACGACAACCCTATTGTGCTGATGTGGAGATGAGCCGTCGTTATGTTGCAAATTTCGCCGTGAGCAGTGGAATGAAAATCAACAAGCCGATGATCAACGAAAAAATGGCCGCAACTAAAACCGCTGCGGCGGCGGCATCTTTCGCCCGGCGAGCCAATGGATGGATGTCTGGGCTCGCTAGGTCTACGACATCTTCCAATGCTGTGTTGAAGCACTCGGTCAACCACACCATGGCAATAGCCAGGAACAGTACAACCCATTCCCATACTTCGATTCGCAGCCATACTCCTGCGGCGATGACCACGATCGTGGCCAGCGCATGAACCCAGGCGTTTTGTTGTGTACGAATCACGTCTCCCAGGCCCGAGAAGGCATGCTTGAAGGCGGCGATCCAGGCGGAGACATCCCGGGGCGAACTCATGTCTCGAACTCCGAGGGCTCGAACGAGTGACCGAATTCGCTCAGGATCTCCGCTTGTATGCGCCACATGCGGTTTTTTCCATCCCCGTCTTGATGATCGTGCCCGAGCAAATGCAGCACGCCGTGTACCGTGAGTAAGGACAGTTCCGCTGCCAGAGTCTGATTGGCCTGCTTTGCCTGCTGCATTGCGATCGGCAGAGCGATGGTGACGTCGCCATAATAGATTTGCCCGGTCTCCGGGTTCCGACTCCCGTCGCTGAAGGCGAGGACGTCGGTCGTCCGATCGATCTGGGCGAAACGGCGGTTCAATTCACGGATCTTCACGTCACTCGTGAGGACGACACTCAAAGCGCCTGGCAACACGTTTTCATGTTCCAAAACCGCGATGGCTATGGCTTCCAGGTTTCCGATTTCGTCTTCACAGGAATGGTCGTGAATGATCTGAACCTGGTAGGTCATGCTTCCGGCGTCGCGGTTGCTCTACGATCTGATGCGGATGGCGCTGGGGATTGGTTTTCTTGGTTGGATTCTGGGTAGCGCAAACGAGGGTGGTAGAAATTCTTCAAGGTACTGACGAACGAGCGTCGGATGGTATCGATGTCCCGCAGGGTCAGGTCGGTGCGTGAAAGCTGTTCTTGTGCCAGCCGGTCGTCGATAATCCAACGCACGAGTTTGTCGAGTTCCTTCTCGTTGTTTGGGACATCGGCGCGAGCCTTTGCCTCGACGCTGTCGGCGAGCATTAAAATTGCCGTTTCTCGCGAACGAGGTCTTGGCCCCGGATAGGTAAACGCCTTGCGATCGACGAGTTCCGTATCGCCGTTGGCTGAATTCAGCGCCTGATTGTATTGGAAACTGGTTTCCAATGTTCCGTGATGTTCGGCGATGAAGTCTTGAACGCGTTGCGGCAAGTGGTATTTTCGAGCGAGCTCGAGGCCGTCAGGAACGTGCTGGATGATCACGGAAGCGCTCGTTTCCGGATCGAGCTGATCGTGTACGTTTTGCCCGGGGAGCTGGTTTTCGATGAAGTATTGTGGATGGAGCGCTTTGCCAGAGTCGTGGTATAGCGCGCCGACGCGCGTGAGGAGGGCATTTGCACCGATCGAACGTGCAGCTTGCTCGGCCAAATTCGCCACTTGAAGGCTGTGCTGATACGTCCCCGGCGCCTTGTTTAACACCATCTGCAACAAAGGGTGGTCCGGCCGAGAGAGTTCGATCAATTGCAGGCTGGTCGTCATCCCCAGCAGACTGCCCACCAGGAGCAGAAAACCGAACGCCAAGCTTGCCGAAAGCATGCCACACAATACAGCGGCCCCCAGGAGGGTAAGCTTTCCGAGCAGGTCCGTCGCGGGATCGGGAAAACGAAAGATCGCCACGATGAAGGCTCCAGAAATGGCCACGACCAGGCCAGACCAGAAGAATGCGCTCAACCGTTCGGCGCGTCCGATGACGAGGCAGGCCAGCGAGGCGCTGACCATCATGTACAAACCGACCTCCAGACCGCGGGGCGTGAGGAAGCCCGCAAGTGCACCGATGACCATGGCGGTGACGATGCCCATACCTGGGCTGAAAATTATGGTGAGCAGCATCGGCACCGTAGCTGCCGGAAAGATGTACGGCAATACGGTGTGATCAGGCAGCATGAGCTGCATGACGAATGCAACGAAGATGAAGATCAAACTCAGCATGGTAGCCAAGCGCACGTTTCTAATTTGGCTGTCATGCACCCGGTGTGCGTAGAGCGCCCATGTACCGCCGAGAATGAGCACCAACAAAGCACGAATAACGACCGTACGTGCTGTGTTGGGGGCGTCGAGTAGACCGTACATAAGTAATCCTTCGACGTCGAGCGGGGTCACGATATCACCACGATTGATGATCATCTCCCCATTGGCGTAAGATTTACTGACCGATTGAACGGCTTCCCGGGCGGCTGCCTTAGCACTCTCGGTAGCTTCTGCGTTGTACATGGCGTTAGGCGCGACGAAAGCCGAGGCCAATTGGCTCACGATTTGGGATTGCGTGCTCGGTAGCGTGATGCTCACAAGCGCGGGGACGCGGCGGCGGGCTTCATCGAGGCGCCCTTCACGAATTTCACTACGCATCACTTGTTCCAGAACCGAAGTGGCTTCGAGTTTGATGGATTCCCACGTCGAATCGGGAAAGTATAAGATTGCATCGGCCTGGTCTTTATCGAGGGACACGTTTTCGATCGCAGACAGGTCGGACAGTTTCTGCTCCGGTGTCGCGATCGTGTCCGCACGAACGTTGTCGATGTATTCCAATGTGGTTTGTAACTTCCCAAGTTGCTGCCGGGCGACGTTGGTATCGGGTGGGTCATAAATGTCACTGACTTGAGCGGCGGCTGCTTGACGAGCCTCTTCGAGCAAGACTTCGCTGTTGTAGGCCAATGCGTAGGGCGCCAGAATGTCTTGGCTGGCGACACTTCCGACCTCGAGATTATAGGTGGATCCCCGTTGAGAAAACGGCAGCGAAATGATTGCAATCGTACCGACGAGACCCAACACGAGAATCAACCAAAGCCTGGCCGCAAGCCAGGCTGATTTAAGCCGAAGCACAAAAGAAGAACGAGCGTTCTTGGTTGATTTTGTCATCTGAATCTAAGATTCGCTCAACTTTCCCCGCACGAACTCACTGACCATTTTCCCGTCGGCTCGACCTTGAATGCGCGGCATAATGGCCTTCATCACTCTACCCATGTCGGCCGGGCTTTCTGCTCCGACTTCGTCGATAGTTTCCTGTACCAGGTCCTTCAACTCGTCTTCGGAGAGCGCCTGAGGTAGATACTCCTGGAGAACTTCAATTTCGGCTTGTGTGCGCTCGACTAGATCGTCTCTCCCGGCTTGCTTGGCTTCATCGACGCTTTCCTGCCGTGATTTCACTTCTTTCTGGATCAAGCCCAGAATGGCAGGATCGTCGAGCTCCGCCTTACGGTCGACTTCTGCAAGTTTCAGGCTGGCCATGACCATGCGCAGCGTCCTTTTACGTAGGTCGTCCTGCTTCAACATGGCGCGCTTAAGGTCGTTTTGTACTTGTTCTTTTATATTCATATTCCACATTATACCGGCCAGGCGGTAGCAAAGATAGCAAAAGTTTCGTTAGAATCATTGTCTCGAAGGTGTGCCGGGCTCGAATATTTGTTCTGCTTCTGTTCCCCCTTGCTCGCCGAGCGACACAAGTCGGACGGGAGTGAGTCGATTCCATAGGTCGTTTTCGCTGGAAGCATGTACACGAATATAGTTGTCCGTCAACCCGCTAACGTCCCATCGTCCTGGAGTCTTCTGCTGACTTCGGATCCAGAGAACGGGCATGGTCTCACCGATGAATTTGGACATGAAGGTCTGGCTGGAGATTGCCGCGATCGATTTGACCTTTCGTGCGCGTGCGCGTGCAACCTGTGCCGGTACATGCCCCGGAAGCCGTACTGCAGATGTCCCCGGTCTGGGGGAGTACGTAAAGACATGCATCCCGCTGAATTCCATGGCCTCGATGAAATCCAGACTTTCCTCGAAGTCCGCGTCCCGTTCTCCCGGGAATCCGACGATCACGTCCGTCGTAACGGCCAATCCTGGAATCTCCCGGCGAGCTTGACGGATCAACGCCGCATAGCGCTGCAGGGTGATGGGACGTCCCATGCGGCGGAGAATCCGTTCCGAACCCGACTGCAGGGGCAGATGCAGTTGACGACACAGGCGCGAATTTTCCCACAGCGAGAAAAAATCTTGCGGAAGATCCCAGGGTTCGAGGGAGGATAAACGCAGGCGTTCGATGTTTGTCGAGTCGAGGATGTGCTTAACCAAGGAACGCAAATCCACATCGTCGGATAAATCTTTCCCATAGGCGCTCAGTTGAACGCCGCTTATCACGATTTCCTTTACGCCGCCGTCGATCGCATAACGGATCTCCTCGAGGATGGCATCAGGTGCTTCGCTCCGCGCTACGCCGCGCGCCAGTGTAATGATGCAGTACGTGCAGTGATTGTCACAGCCGTCCTGGACCTTGATGAAGGCACGAGTCCTGCGTCGGTTCCCTGGAAGAGGATTTCGTGTCGGTGGTTTCCCTGCTCGTGTCGAAGGCATTCCGCGGGTCAGTTCGGCGACCAGGCTCTCCTTGGACGAATTCGGAACGACCTGAGTCACTCCCGGCAGCGAAGCGGCGGCATTCGGTTCCATACTACTCCAGCAGCCGGTAAGGACGATCTTCGCTCGTGGATTCTGCCGATGGGCATGGCGAGCTTTACTGCGGGAATCAGAGGCGGCGGCCTTCGTTACCGTGCATGTATTGATCACGATCAGATCGCTGTTTTCTGGGGAAGCGACGAGTGTATGACCCGCGCGTTGAAAATCCCGAGCAAGGCGTTCGAGCTCACTCTGGTTCAGTTTACAGCCTACACTGTCGAGATGTACGTTCATGGCATTCCGAATTCCGATTGGAATTTTACGGTTTGGTGACCGAGAAGTTATCGAATTCGATTTCCACCTCGGGTTCTCCGAAAGTACCTGCGATCAAACCCACGTCCCCTTCGAGCCAGTTTTCCGTTTCTTCTGCGCTGGTGACGAGGACGCCGTTCACACGCAGCCTCAGTCGTCCGCCGTCACAAACGGCGCGGATGAGATTGCTCGCGTTCCCCGTTTGGATGACGGCGGCAGGCTGCATCGTGTCCTCGCTCAGCAAGATGCCTTCTCCGTTTTTGTGTACGCCGATCCCTGCGTAGCCGTCGCTCGAAATAACGAAGAAGTAGAAATTATCCGCATCCTGGTAGCGGCAGATAACGCCGTAGAGATTGTCGTCCGGCCCGGCGACTTTCGTGGCGATCACCTCGATGCGCACGTCCGTAAAATCGAGATGAGGGCGGGCCCACACTTCTGTGTCTGCTGCGAAGAGACGAACGTGGTATGTGCCTTGCTCGTAATCCGCGCGGTAGACGTCGTCGTGATACCGATCCCAGCCACTTTCCGGTCTGGAGAAGTCATCTTGATACAAGATGGCCCCCGATTCGGTATCGGGTACAAACCATCTACAGGAGGGAAGCAGGATCAGCAGTACGAGACAGCACAATCGGAGCGGATGACGTATCTTCTGCAATATGCTCTCCTTTGCGACCGCATTCTAGCATAGAAAAATGGACCGCACGGTGGATGAGTGCCACGTGCCGATTCAGACTCGGCCTCTGTTACCGGCTTCGTAGTGTAGGTGCGTTTCCAAATTCAGGGAGAATACGGAAGGGTCTGGATCATGCGCCCGGCGAGTTCACCAAACACGCCGTCGGGGTCGAGAAACTGGGTGTATTCCCAGGCTGCTCGGGCGCGTTCGGGATCACCTTGCACGCGGCGCAGGAGACCGAGGTAGTACTGGGCCTGAGCCAGCTTGGGATTCATTTGAACGGCTCGCAAAAGAAGTCGTTGCGCCAGGTCGAAATTCCTCAGGGTTAGATGAGCGTATCCAAGTAGCACCAGGCCGTCCGGGTTTTCTCGGTCGAGCAGCATCGCGTTGCGGGCGGCGGGGAGTCCGAGCGTTTGAATCTCGATCCCGCGCTCGATTGAAAATCGCGCCAGCAGTAACCAGAATTGTGCATCTTCCGGAGCAAGGGTAACGGAGAATCTCAGGGCGTTTTTGGCCGCCTCGAGATCCCCGAGGTCTGCGTATACCTGTGCGAGCTCTGCACTGATCGCCGGATTGGCCGGGTCGAGTCTGGCGGCGATCTCCAGGTAGATTTTAGCGATCGTGGGCTGTCCTTTCATCCGCCAATGATAGGCGAAGAATATATATGCCAGTGGATTTTGCGGCTGTTCGGAAACAGCAGTTTGTAGGTGATCGAACCCATCCTGGCCGCTTTTATCGAGGGCCAATCCCAGGTAGGCGTGAGCCTGCGCGTATTCCGGGTCGTGGGCGAGCGCCTCTTCGAAAGCCCAAACTGCTGGCGTCCATTCGGTGTATCGCGTCAGTGTCTGTCCGACGCTCGCGAGAGTGTAGGCGGGCAGATTTGCATTTTGGGTGTCTTCGATTGCGCGGGTAATTGCGGAGGCAAGGGGAATCGGCTCTTTGGAAAGCTGTTGGGCTTTACGGAGAGGATCATTGGCATCTTCGGGCTGCGATGCAGCGAGCAAGATCCCCAGCTGCAAATAGGCCTGCGGATCGTCGCCGCCGAGTTCGATCCATTCTTCGAGGACGGAACGGGTAGTTATGAGGTCGTTTTGGCTCCAATAGTGCCGCAGCAACGCTTGGTAGTAAGCCACCTTGTCCGGGCATGATCCGTTCGCTTTCTGCCACGCCTGCTCGGCGCGCTGAATCTCGTTCCGCATGATTTCGGCTTGCGCTTCCAAGCAATAAACCCCAGAACCGGGTGGAAGTGGATTCTCCAATTCCAGGTGCAGGAGCGCTCGTTCTGCGTCCTCGCTGCGCAGCGCGATCGAAGCCGCCAGCAGGTGTTCGTTCCAAAGCGCGGGTTCGAGATCGATTGCCGTCTCTAGCGATTCGAGCGCCGTGGTCCAGTTGCTTCTGGATAACGCCTGTTTCGTGGCGCGGACGTTTTCGCTCAGAGGGATAAATACCGCAGAAGGGCTGAGGGCAGTCAGGGCAATGACTGCCAGGAAAATAAGTGGCCAGCGGGATTGAAATGCTTTGGGCAAAGGTTTCTCTCTACAATTTCCACCTATTATAGTCTTTCGATCGAAATCCCGTTGACGGTAAGTACAGTCTGGCTGGGTCGGTCAAGCTGCTTGATGCCGTATTGATGAGTGTCTGGAGGTTGTTGTGGCAAGAGGGAGAAGCTATAATCGATATTGTAGGTTAAAGCAGTTCGTTATCATCGAACTGCTTGACAATAGTTAAATGAGCGGACGAGGTAATCCGTTATTATTTTCGTGAGACATATTCGGCTCAATCCGGTGAGGGGATACTTTGACGATCGCACCCGACACGATGCCCAGGAGATCGATAGCAGTCTTCCTGGGCGTTGATTTTTCACGACCGGATGGGTTTCGGTTTCTCGAGCAGGAAGGGAGGTGGAGGAATCCCTGACCATAACTCGATCAGGCATACACTTCCGGAAATTAATAATTCCAGACACCTCAATCCAGGAAGGAGGATCACTTGAACATCGTAGTGTGTGTCAAGCAAACTGCAGACACGGCGGCGACGGTAACGGTCGAAGACGGGAAGATCTCCTGGGGAGACACGCCCATGATACTCAATCCCTGGGATGAATATGCCGTTGAAGAGGCGCTGCGTATCAAGGAGAAACACGGCGGAAAAGTGACCGCTCTCAGCCTCGGACCCGAGAGCGCCAAGGAAGCGCTGAAACAAGCTCTGGCGATGGGCTGCGATGAAGGGATTCTCGTGAGTGATTCGGCATTTACAGGCGTGGATTCGCTCATAGTCTCGAAGATCATCGCTGCGGCTATTCAGAAGATCGAAGACGTCGACATGGTGTGTTTCGGCCGGGCTTCTGTAGACAGCGATATCGGGATGACGGGATCGCAAGTCGGCCGCCGCCTGGGATGGCCGGCACTCAACCTGGTTGCCGAGATTACGGCCCTGGATCCGCAGGGAAAAAGCATATCCGTCGAGCGCATGCTGGAAGAGGGCCGGCAGCAAGTGCGAGCTTCTCTGCCGGTCGTCGTGAGCGTCGTCAAGGAAATCAACGAACCGCGTTATCCGTCCTTCATGGGAATCCGCAAGGCATCGAAAGCGGAGATCCCCATCTGGTCGAAAGACGACGTCGGGCTGGAAGAGGTCCCACAATCTGCCGTTGAATGGCCGCAGGTCTTTGCGCCTCCCAAAGTGGAAACGGTATTCGAGATGATCGTGGGCGAAACGCCAGAGCAGAAAGCGGTCAAATTGGCAGATCGCTTGCTCGAGGAGAAGGTGATCTAATGGCGAACAAAGTATTTGTCTACATCGATCACTTCGAAAATCATGTGGCTCCGGCTTCGTTCGAAGCATTGGGTGTCGCGGGCCAGATGGCTGAGACGGTCGGCGGTGGTGTGTCGGCCGTAGTACTCGGTCAGAACGTGGATGACATTGTGAAGCAGGTGGTGGCGTACGGCGCGGATGAAGTTCAGAAAGGGGACGACGCAGCGCTCAAGGATTTCCGCGGCGAGGCCTACGCCAGCGTGCTTTCCCCGATTGTCGCCGAAGCGGAAGTGCTGCTCTTTCCGACCTCGGGACGCACGCGGGAATTGGCCGGTCTGGTGGCCGTCGATCTGGAGACCGGGGTTATCCCGGACGTGATCGACTACGAATTCGACGGCGGCAGTGTACTCGCCACGCGGCCGATCTACGCCGGGAAGTTGTTGAGCAAGGTGGTTTGCCGAGAGCGCAGACCTCAAATCCTGACTCTGCGGAGCCGTGCGTTTCCCAAACCGGAAGCAGACTCGAGCCGCAGCGCCGAGATCGTCGATGTCGATGTCGCCGTCGATGATGTGGCGACCGAGGTGATCGGGTATCGTGAATCAGAGAGCGGAGTCAGCTTGACCGACGCGGCCGTCATCGTCTCTGGTGGCAGAGGCGTTTCCAACTGTCCTTCGCTCGAACCACCGGCAGAAATCAGCGATGAGGCTGAGCAGGAAATCTGGCGTGCGCATCAGGGATTCAAACTGATTCGCGACCTCGCAGAAGTGCTTGGGGCGGCGGTTGGCGCAAGCCGAGCTGCTGTGGACGCGAACTACGTTCCGTACGATCATCAGGTAGGTCAAACGGGGAAGGTTGTTTCCCCGGATTTGTACATCGCCGCGGGTATTTCTGGCGCGATCCAACATCTCGCCGGCATGCGCACATCGAAGACGATCGTCGCGATCAACAAAGATGCCGACGCTCCGATCTTCAAACTGGCCCGTTTTGGTGTCGTCGGTGATTTGTTCGACGTCTTGCCGCCTCTAACGCAAGCCTTGAAGGAACGTCTGGGAAAGTAAGATCCGGATCTCGTCCGGACCGGCATAAGATGTGAAGAATTCAGATTTTCCATGCGTGACCGCATGGTGCATCTATGAGTTTTTAATCACCAGGTTTCGATTCATAGTTAAGGAGGATTGCCACGATGACAGAATCCGCATCCGAGGCTTTAAGCATCCTGCGTGACGGCAGTAACTTCCAATGGTATGTCATTCCACTGTTTGCCCTCGTCGTCTATGTTTACGCCGTCGAGGTGGAAAGACGCAATTGGAGCCTGATTTTTGCGGGCTTGGCGTTCTGGGGTATGGATTGGTTTAACGAAATCTGGAACGGGTTGGTGTTTCACTTCACCCAAAAAGCTCCTGTATGGGGCGCGCCCGGTCAAACTGCCTATTTGATCTTGATCGGATTGAATATCGAAATCTGTTTCATGTTCGCCATCGCCGGTATCACCTTTTCGAAAATGCTTCCCCCTGACAAGCGCATGAGGGTCCTGGGGATTCCCAATCGGATTGCGATGGCGATCTTCGGATCGGCGTTTTGTGTCTTCGTCGAATTGCTGTTACACCGCGCCGGCGCGCTTACCTGGGATTACCCTTGGTGGAACGCGAGTACACCGTGGTTGATCTTCCTGATCGGATATCTTCCTTTTTTCCTGGTGTCCTTCTGGGTGTTCGACATGGAGCGCATTCGAAAACAGGCGATCACGGTGGGGACGATATTCGCAGTGGACATCGTAGGATTGATCCTTTTTTTGCCCATCTTGAATTGGATCTGACCGACAGGCACGGGCAGGAGTTTTTCTTTTAATGTTGAAACGTCTTGGTAACGTCTCGATTTTTCACGTGATCGTCGCAGGTATCGGCTGCGGCTTTTCGATCTTGGCCATTTTCGTGGTCACGTTCTTGCTGTTCGTCTCTCCCTTTGGGCCATCCGCAAGTGGGAAAGTGACCATCCAAGTCGACCCGTATCTCACGGAACTAGTGGGTAACACCTCAACACCGTTCCCGACCGAAAGCGCAACACTTTCGGCCACAGAAACACAATGGATGGCACCACCTGCGGGAAAAATTGTCTACACTTGTTACATGGAAGGGTATGATGATATCTGCATCATGGATGCCGACGGCGGCAATCAGCGCCGTTTAACAAACGTATCCGCCACCGATTTTTACGCCTCGCTTACGCCGGATGGCTCATCCATTCTGTTCTCCTCGAGACGTCTCGAGGGGTTCCAAATCTATCGCATGGATCTCGATGGTGAGAATCTGGAGCGCCTCACGGAGGATCTCGGCAGCTTGTATGCGCCGTCGATGTCGCCGGACGGGACCACGATCGTTTTCGTCAGCGAACGGGAGGGGAGCCAGAGTATCTGGGTGATGGACAGTGACGGAAGAAATCCTCGGGTCGTAACGGATAGCGACTGGGATGACATCGACCCGGAGTGGTCGCCGGACGGGACGAGAATCTCGTTCGCTTCCAATCGATCGGGGTCTCGCCAGCTTTACGTCATGAATGCGGACGGCACCGATATCCGAAAAGTCACGCCGGATCTGCCAAACATGGGTGGACGGAACGACTGGTCGGCCGACGGAAAAATGCTGACGTTCTATGCTGGCCCTCGCCCGGATCGCGACATTTATTTGATCGACGTCGATGGAGAGAACTTACGCCAGCTTACGGATGGTGGCGACAATCTGGGACCGTCCTTCTCCCCGGACGGGAATTGGATCACCTTCACCTCGTATCGAGATGGCAACAATGAAATCTATATCATGAATATCTACGGTGGTCAGGTGACGCGACTTACGGAAAACGCATGGCCTGAATGGCAGCCTCGTTGGGGTCCATGACTCCCTCGCCCAGGCTTCAGCGCCTGCATATGTTCTGCTAAAATCAGTTGAGCTTCCTCAGCGGAGAAGTGCAAGATGAAAACGGGTGCGTTCACTTTCGTCCTACATTCGCATATTCCCTACACTCGTCAGGCAGGCCGTTGGCCGCATGGGGAAGAATGGATCCATGAAGCGACTGCGGAAACCTACATTCCGCTGCTCGATGCGCTCAACGATCTGCATTCGAAAGGCATTGCCGCCCGTCTGACGCTGACTCTCACGCCGGTCTTGCTCGAACAATTGGCTGATGAAGACGTGCAGGCTAACTTCGTCAGCTACCTTGATGAGAAAATTGCGGCAGCTTCTCAGGATGTTGGACGGTTTGAGGAGGCGGATGATGACGACATGCGTGCCCTGGCGAAGATGTATCGCGAATTCTACGCGGGTATCCGTGATCGTTTCTTGGATCAATACCAACGGAATTTGATCCAGTCCTTTCGCAACCTGCAAAACCAGCGGCTGATCGAGATCGCCACTTGCGCTGCGACCCACGGATATCTTCCGCTGCTCGAGCGTGACGAATCGATCAACTTGCAGCTCCGCACGGCTGTCGAGAGCTACAAGCGGCATTTCGGCCGAGCGCCGCGGACGATATGGCTCCCCGAGTGCGCCTACCGTCCTGGCTACATCACGCCGGACGGCCGGACGCGTCCCGGGATCGAAAGCTTTCTTGAACGACATAACCTGCGCCTTTTCTTCGCCGAGACGCACATGATCGAAGGTGGGCGACCGGTCGGCGTCGCTGCCGGGGATGCCATCGGGCCCTATCAATCCGTGACGCGCCGCTATCTCGTACCGACGGCCGAATTCGAAGCCGTGGAACCGGCGACGACGTTCCTTCCTTATCTCGTGGGGCGTTCCAACGTAGCGGTTCTGGGGCGAAACAATCAGACGGGCTTGCAGGTGTGGAGTGGGGATTGGGGATATCCGGGCGATTACGATTATCGAGAGTTTCACAAGAAAGATGGCACCTCCGGGATGCAGTACTGGCGCATCACGGGAGCGAATGCCGATCTGGCCGATAAGGAAATCTATCAGCCCGGGGTTGCGTCAAACAAGGTGACGCAACACGCGGAACATTTCACCCATCTGGTGGAGCAAATCCTCGGTGAATTTCACCGCGAGAGCGGTCGGTATGGGATCGTGTGCTCGAATTACGATACGGAGCTGTTCGGTCATTGGTGGTTCGAAGGCGTGGAATGGCTGCGTCAAGTTTTGCATCATCTTGCGGAATCCGAAAGTGTGGAATTGACGACCGCCTCATCCTATCTCAACGCGCATCCACCACAGACCTCTCTCGAGCTGGTGGAAGGCTCCTGGGGAGCCGGTGGGACACATTTTGTCTGGGATAATGCGGACACGGAGTGGATGTGGCCGATCATTCACGAATCAGAAGCCCGCATGTTGGCTGCCGTCGATGCTCATCCGAAGGCGCGCGGCGTGAAACGTAAGATCCTCGATCAAGCGGCGCGCGAATTACTGCTGCTGCAGTCATCCGATTGGCCTTTTCTCGTCACTACAGGACAGGCGAATGAATATGCCATCCAACGCTTTCAGGAGCACGTCGAACGTTTTAATCTGCTTCTTGATTCCCTGGAAGGCAAGAATCCGGACGAGGAGATGGCTGAAAATATGTGGGAGCGAGATAAGATCTTCCCTGAAATCGACTACCACTGGTTTCAACCATGAAGGTTCTCTTCCTCGCTGCGGAGGCGACTCCATTCGTAAAAGTTGGGGGCTTGGCGGATGTCGCTGGTGAGTTACCGCGTGCCCTGACTGCGCTGGGTGTGGACGTCCGTTTGTGCTTGCCCTTCTATCCTTCGATTCGTGAAGCGGGATTCGACGCTCGTCCGATCCTCGATTTGCGCGTACAGCATCAGGAAGGGGAAACGCCCGTCTCCGTTCATGACCTTGAATGGCAAGGCTTGCGGGTCGATTTTATCGACTCCGAACCGGTGCGAAGCGATAATTCTGTCTATGGAAACACGCGACAGGAAGGGAAAAAATTTACGCTCACGTCGCTGGCAGCTTTACAGGCCTGCCGTGCATTGGACTGGAAACCCGATATCGTTCATGCGAATGATTGGCATACCGCTGCAGCGATCATCTGGCTGACTCGAAATCGTGCACGAGACTCATTCTGGCAGGATGTGATCGCCCTTTTCAGCATCCACAACTTGGCCTACATGGGGGCGGGGACGGAGGACGTGCTTACAGATTTCGGCTTGTCTCCCGTTGAAGATTCCCGGCTTCCAGATTGGTCGCGCCACACACCACTGGCGATGGCGTTGTCTGAGGCGGATTGGCTGTCGACGGTAAGCCCTAGCTACGCAGGCGAGATTCAAACCACTGAATTTGGATACGGATTGGAGACTCTTCTCCGCGCGCGACGGGATCGACTGGTGGGGATCGTGAACGGCATCGATAACCAGGTCTGGAATCCCGCGCTTGACGAGGCATTGCCGGTGAATTTTTCGGCTGAGAACTTGGCCCAACGAATTGAGGTGAAGCGAGCACTCCAGGAGCAGCTCGACCTTACGGTAGACGAAGCAACCCCATTGCTCGGCATGGTGACGCGTTTGGATCAGCAGAAGGGCGTCGATCTGGCGCTGGAAGCGCTCGAGAGGCTCGGAGACAAGTCCTGGCAGTTCGTTCTACTCGGCACGGGATCGGAGGCGTACGAGCGTCAGGCGCAGGATTTTGCGGAGGCTTTCCAGGAGCGGGCGCGTGTGGTTCTGCGCTTCGATGCGACGTTGGCGCGTAGGATCTACGGCGGAAGTGACATGCTGCTCGTTCCTTCCCGATACGAACCGTGCGGACTGACGCAATTGATTGCCATGCGATACGGCTGCGTTCCCGTGGTACGCAAGACCGGTGGTTTAAAAGACACTGTAATACCCTACGGCGGCGATCGGGGAACGGGTTTTCTCTTCGAGGCAGCCGATTCGCGATCTCTTGCAGCGGCTGTTCGTGAGGCGCTCACGGTCTACCAGGATTCAGCCAACTGGAAGCGCCTGCAACTACGCTGTATGGCGCAAGATCACTCCTGGCAAAAAACGGCCAAGCAGTATCTCCAACTTTATGAGCGAGCTACAGCAGATAAACCTCATGAGTGACGAGGTTCAACGAAAAACGGAACGCGCGAGCGGTATCTTGCTGCATCCGATTTCACTACCCTCCGCCCATGGCATCGGAGATTTGGGTCCGGCTGCCGATCGATGGTTGGAATGGTTGGGCGAATCCGGTTGTGCCTTATGGCAAATGCTGCCACTGGGTCCTCCAGGTTACAGCGAATCACCCTATCAGAATTACTCATCCTTCGCCGGGAATCCGCTGCTCATCAGCCTGGATTCCCTGGTTGAAGATGGCTTGCTGACGCAGCAGGATTTAGATCCCCGACCCGAATTCCCGCGCGGTCGGATCGCCTACAACGATGTGATGACGTTCAAGTACGCTGCACTCGATCTCGCGGCTGAACGGTTTTTCGGCGGTGCGAACGATTCCTTAATGGAGACCTACGAAGCGTACGAAGATGAGAATCGGGATTGGCTGGACGACTTCGCACTGTTCATGGCGCTCAAGGATACACACGACGGATTGCCCTGGACGGCCTGGGAATCGGAGTTGACCGCTCGCCAGCCCGATGCGATTGCGCGGGCGGCGCGAGAGATGGCATCCGTTCTGAACAAATACCGTTTCCATCAGTTCATCTTTTCCCGACAATGGCGATCCATTCGCCAGCGCGCACGAGCAATTGGCGTGAAGTTGATCGGCGATCTGCCCATCTATGTGGCCCACGATAGCGTGGATACCTGGGTGCATCCGGAGTTGTTTCAGCTGGATGCGCGCGGTATGCCGACTTATGTCGCAGGTGTGCCTCCGGATTATTTCTCCCCCACCGGCCAACGCTGGGGAAATCCGCTCTATCGCTGGGAGCTGATGCGGGCGAATGGTTTCCACTGGTGGATTCATCGATTTCAGGCCGTGCTTCGCTGGGTGGATCTGGTGCGCTTCGATCATTTCCTGGGTCTCAACCGCTACTGGCAGATACCGGCGGCTAACACAACGGCAGAGCAAGGAACCTGGCAGCCTGCCCCGGGAGGGGAATTACTGAACACGCTTCAAGATGCGTTGGGTGGTTTACCGATCATCGTGGAAGATCTGGGTCTCGTCACCCCGGAGGTAGAGGCGCTGCGCGATCGCTTCGGCTTACCGGGCATGAAGATCCTGCAGTTTGCTTTCGACGGCGATTCCGAAAATCCTTTCCTACCCCATCACTATCCGTCGAATTGTGTGGCCTACACGGGCACTCACGACAATGAAACCGGGCACGGTTGGTACGAAAATGCGTCGGAACAGATTCGCGATCGTTTTCGGCGTTATACTGGAAGTGATGGAACGCACGTAGCTTGGGACATGATTCGTGCCCTCTGGGATTCTAAGGCCGATCGTACGTTGGCGCAGATGCAGGATCTGCTGGAGTTGGGCAACGAGGCGCGCATGAATGTTCCGGGAACGAGCTCGGGAAATTGGTGCTGGCGCATGCAGGAAAACCATTTGACCTCACAACTCGCCGAAAAGATGCGTGAATTGAATAAGGCAACGGACCGTTTGGTGGGATGAGAGCTGTTTGGGAAAGGCTCCCATTTATTGATCAACACGACTCGTCGAGTCCACCTCATTTTGGCGGTCTTGACCCGATTAAATGGAGAGAAACGATATGATTATCGGCGTTTTGAGTGACAGTCACGACAATATCTGGAAACTCGATCAGGCGCTGCCCCACTTACGGCAAGCGGACGTCGTGCTCCACTGCGGGGATTTATGCGCGCCCTTCATGGTCACCCGTTTGGGGCAGGGTCTGCCTCACGTGCCCATACACATTGTTTGGGGGAACAATGACGGAGATACGTTTCTCATCGCAAAGAAGGCGAGTGCCTTCCCCGGAATCACACTGCACGGGATGCTGGCGGAAGTCGAATTGGATGGATTGGTCGTGGCCGTGAACCACTATCCGGAAATCGCTCGCGGTCTGGCGTTATCTGCAGCCTACGATCTCGTCTGTTACGGGCATGACCACACCGCGAACGAGGAAATGCTCGGCGATTGTGTGCTGCTCAATCCTGGTGAATTGATGGGCATGAACGGCCGCAGTTCGATCGCCCTCGTTGATTCCGAGTCGAGAAAAGTGCGCTTCGTCGATCTGTAAACCTATCGATCCTACGACCAAAATCACGATTGGCTTCAAACTCGAGTGTCGCGCCTGTTGGAATATATTTAAGATTCGTAGCATCGATTCAAGTCCATTCGGTTCGTAGCCCCCGTTTTATCATTCTAACGTTTTTTATGTTGTATGATCCACGCTCGATCGATTTCGTAGGCAGTGCGATGGAAACGGCACGTTGTCTTTCTGAGTGTGAGAATATCGTTTCCCAAACCCGAAAAAGCGCAAGAATCGGGTGGATTATCGAAGACGTTTCTTGTATGCTGTAGCCATGAATGAATGGATCGTTGAGCAATCGGATCGGTACAAAATCGTCGAGAATGCGATCGAATATCTGGAACGCAATTTTCGACGCCAACCCAACCTGGATGAGATCGCGGCAAGCGTGAATTTGAGCAAGTTCCATTTTCAGCGCTTGTTCAAGCGTTGGGCGGGCGTGACGCCGAATCAGTTCTTACGCTATCTTACGGTCGAGTATGCTAAAAGCCGTTTGCGTGAGTCACAAAGCGTGTTCGATGCGTCCCAAGATGCGGGTCTGTCAAGCGCGAGCCGCTTGCACGACCTTTTCGTCACTTTCGAAGCCATGACGCCGGGAGAGTATAAGCAATTGGGGAAGGGATTGGATATCCGTTTCGCTTTCCTTCCCACACCGTTTGGCGAATGCTTGCTGGCAGCGACGGAACGGGGGATTTGCGCGCTGCAATTTCCGACCCATCAAGACCACGAGGCGAATATCCTGGAACTGAAGCGCGAGTGGCCGCAGGCTGAATTCGTCGAGGATCGGCTAGGGATGGCGCCCGTAATCCAAAGAATCTTCGCGCCACTGAGAGTGGATGAACCCAGGAAACTACATCTTCTACTCAAGGGAAGCAATTTCCAGATCCATGTCTGGCGGGCGCTGCTGGCGATTCCGAGCGGCGCGATAGTGACCTATCAAGACGTGGCAGCGCATATCTCCAACCCGTCTGCTGCACGTGCGGTGGGGAATGCGGTCGCGCACAATCCGATCAGCTACATCATTCCCTGCCATCGCGTCATTCGCAAGGTCGGTGAAATCCATAATTATCGCTGGGGCGCTGCGCGTAAGAAGGCCATGCTGGGGTGGGAAGCGAGTCGATTGGAAAGCACAGCGGCACGAACGTAGCCTTTTCCCGTCGGGTATTAGCCCATTATAACTTCGACGCGGTTTTCCTCCGCCAACTTATCCGCTGGAAGAAGATTGTCATCCAATGCGGTTCCGTTGAGGGTGATCGACTTGATCCCTCGGCAGATGTTGTCCGGATTCTTGACCTCGATCTCGATCGTCTTGCCGCGGAAGCGTCGTATCGCTTTGAAACCGTCCCATTCACCGGGAATACAAGGATCGATGCGCAGTCCGTCGGCTTCCGGTCGTATGCCCAGAATGTACTGCGTCAGGCTGTAGTAGAACCAGGCTGCCGCGCCCGTGAGCCACGACGTGCGGGTGTTTCCCGCCCGCGGCGAGAACACGGAGTACGTCGTTTGCGCCTGCACGTAGGGCTCGCTTTGGCGGATTTCCGCCCGCTCGTTGTAACTCGCCGGCATGCACGCTCGCAAATACTCGTAGGCGCGATCCCCGTTCCCCAACATACACTCCGCCATGATGCCCCAGCCCTGTGTGTGATGGAAGATACCGGCATTTTCCTTGATGCCCGGATTGAAAACGATGGCACGCATGACGTCGATGGACGTGGTGACGAACGGCGGCGCGCAGAGCATGAGACCGTGCGGAGTCGCCAAGTGTTCCTTAACCGATTGCATACAACGAGACGCTTGTTCCGGCGTTGCGGCATCACTGATGACGGACCAAACCTGGGTGTTGAAGTAAATCTGGCCTTCATCGTATTCGTGGGTGCCATACACCTTGCCTTGATCGTCGATGGCCCAGATGAACCAGTCACCGTCCCAGGCACAGGCTTGTATCTTGCTGTCCAATGCATCACGTTGGGCGAGCGCCCATTCACTTTCGTCTTGCTTGCCCAGTCTCTCTGCGATCTCGGCAAATACCGTCAGCCCCAGACGTACTTGAAAGGCGACGAAGAGGCTCTCGCCTTGGTATCCCAGGTGCAGGCAATCGTTCCAGTCCGCCGCCAATCCGCATGGAAGCCCATTCCTGCCGGTGCGTTCCAGGTTGAATTCCAGGGCACGGCGCAGGTGGCCGAGTACTGTTGCTTCTCCCTGGTCGGCGTAGGGCAACACCTTGTCGTAGAAAGCGATATCGCCAGTTTCGGCAACGTACGCCGGGACGACATTGAAGAACCACAGGCAATCGTCCGAGCGGAATTGCTCACCGGGTGGTGCCTGTTCCTGGCCGGGACGATGCTCGAAAGGCTTGATCAACGGCATGGCGCCACCGTTCGATACTTGCCCCGTTAGCATCAATTCCAATCGCTCCCGGGCTTCGTCCGGGATGGCGGCGGTCACGCCGAGGATGTCCTGTACAGAATCTCGGAAACCCAGCCCGTCGCGCTCGCCGTTGTAGACCAAGCTGGCGGCGCGCGACCAGGCGAACGTGATCAGGCAGTTGTACAACCCCCATACGTTGACCGAGTGATTCAATCCCTCATCCGGGGTGTCCACTTCCAACGAGCCGAGCTTGGAATGCCAATTGTGCTTCAACCGCTGAAGCTCTTCATCGGCGCGTTCGAGTGAGCCGAATTCCGCGAGCGCCCGTTTGCCGAAGGTTTTGGCATCGCCGATACCCAGCATGACGAGCAGTTCTCGGCTTTCCCCGGGAGCGAGATTTAAATTCGTCTGTAGACTTCCGCAGGCGTTATCGCCGTAAGCGTCGCTGTTGCTGCATTGTCCCTTTTCGACGGCCATCGGGTTGTGGTAGGCACGATAGGGTCCGAGAAACGCCTCTCGACTGGTATCGTAGCCTCCGAGCGGCGCGCCGATGAGGGTCATCCAGGTCAGAGTCGAGTAGCCGGCCGCCAGACTGAGTTCTTCGTTGGAGGGAAGATTATCGTGAATGGAAATTCGCAGCATACCGTTCTCGTGTTCGCCGCGCACGATGAAAAGGGAATACTGCAGGTTGACACGGTCTTGCCACGTTATCCACTGATTGGTAAATTCGCAGAAAGAAAAGACCGAGATTTCCCGCGGCCGATCGCCCTCGTTGGTCACTTTTAAACGCCAGTATTCGAAGGTTTGGCCTAACGGGACGAAGTACGTCGTTTCGGTGGCGATCCCCTCGTACTTCGATTCAATCGTGGTATACGCCGTTCCATGGCGACAGATCGTTTCATATCGATCCAAGGGTTTCCCTACGGGCTGCCAGGACGTTGACCAATAATCTCCGCTGTCCCGATCGCGCAGATAAAAATAGCGACCCGGCTGATCCATCGGAATGCTGTTGAAATGCAGGCGTAAAAAGCGTCCGCGCGCGCCGGAACGAAAGAAGCCATAACCGCCGGCGTTGTTGGTGATGATCGCCCCGTATTCCGTAGAGCCCAAGTAGTTGCTCCAGGATTGTGGGGTGTCGGGACGGGTGATGACGTATTCCTTGGCCTCGTCATCAAAGTAGCCGTATTGCATTTAACACTCCTTTCGGGGTGATGTAACGACCGCTCGTGCGGCTCAACTCGAGGCCGATGATTTGCAGTGCAGCCAGGCCCTGCTGCGCCGAGCATTTACCGTCTGCAGGGCCTCGATTGCGTTGTGACGACGGTTCTTGGCTTCCAAGGGAGCTGTTGATTGGATCCTTCTGTCGCTGACTCAGTCGTTTTGCAGCAGTTCGATAACGGCGCCGAATTGTTTTTGGCCATCCAGGTACGCATAGCGGCCCCCTTCATATTCGCCGCGCTGCAAGAGAGCCATCTCATGATCGCCGAGGTTTGATAAGAACTCGTCGATGTCATCGACCTCGAAGGCGATGTGATGCAAGCTCGGTCCGTGCTCATCGAGGTGATCCTTCCAGGTGCTTTTCCCCTCGAGGGGTTCGATCAACTCCAACATGAGGGAACCGACATCGAAGAAAGTCAACTTGGCGCGTGCCGTCGATGGTTCTCCTTTGTATTCCGTCCGCGCCACTTCCTCTGGAGCGGTGATGATTAATTCCGGTATCGCTACGCCAAGGATTTCCGACCACGCCCGGGAAGCTTTCTGGATGTCATCCACCACGAGTCCGATTTGGACTATCGGTTTGTCATTCAGTAGCATCTTGTTCATGCCATCTCCAATCCTATTTAATTCACACCTCTACGCAATGGGTTCAAACATCCCGCTATTTCCGTTCAGAACCTACCCCATTGAGGGATGTGCACGCCAGGATCATGTCTCGGACCAAATTTACATGGATATAATAGGGCGTCATCAATATCAAACCCTCTTATTAAAAGAAATTGGAATTTTATTCGAAGTTGTATTGCAAGCCGACTTCGGCGCGAATGGCGTCCATCAATTCCATATTGGCCAACGTATCTGCATGAGTCATACCGGGACTCTCGAGCAGTCCGGCACGAATGCAGCGCATCGCTTCCTCGATCTCGTACTCAAAGCCGGTGGCTCGAAAGAGTTCGTGTTTGGTTTCTCGTTGGTCTCCTTGGATCAGTGTGGCTTCATTGGCGCACCAGAATCTGGGATGGATGCGGATGCGTCCCTCGGTTCCGTAAATCACAAAGTCATTGGCGCCGTCCATGAGGAAGCTGCAGGTGAACTGTGAGATTCGTTCGTCAGAATAGATCATTGTGGCTGCGGTCAGCGCATCGACGTTGGTTTCGCTAATGATACTGTGTGCGTTGAACGATTGGGGATTGTCACCGAACACCCATTGGGAGACGGCTATGTTGTAGACGCCGATATCCAATAATGCACCGCCTGCCAGTTCGTGATTCCAGGTGCGGTGTTCGGGATCATCCGGAGCGCGAAAACAGAAGTTGGAATCGAGCAATTTCAATTCGCCGATCCGATTCTCATCCAACCACTCCCTGATTCGGGAGTAGATGGGAAAGTAGCGTGTCCACAACGCTTCCATGAGGAACACCCCGCGGGATTTCGCGTTATCGATGAGATGTTTCGCATCGCGGGCGTTAACCGTCAGCGGTTTTTCGCACAGAACGGGCTTGCCGGCTTCCAAGCACAGCATGGTTTGATCGTGGTGAAACGGGTGAGGCGTGGCGACGTAAACACCGTCCACATCGGCATCCTCAACCAATGCTTCGTACGATGCATAGCTTTTAGGCGCTCCGTATTCCATTGCAAATTCTGCGGCGCGACCCGAGCTGCGGCTGGCGACGGCAAAGAGCTGGCCGTCGTCGATCACTTCCAAAGCTTTGGCGAAGGTGTGGGCGATCTTTCCTGGTCCAATCAAGCCCCAACGGAATACTGATGTAGGCATAGGTCCTCTCTTGTCTCTCTATTCTACATTCATCAAACGAATGTGCAAGAAGATTAGTAAATTCTTGAGAGCTGTCTTCTTAACAGATACATCTTCTGCGAATCGTTAAGGGTCGTCGGTTTTCCGGAAAAGCACGGATTGGATTTCGTCCCTTGCCGACGAAATCTAGCACAGCCGTTGCGAAGCGTGAAAATGTAAACATGGGTCACCCCATTAATGCGTGCTACAGCCAACCGACGGTCAAATTCTCCGGGGTTAATTCGATCCGATCGTTTTTCACAACGATCGTTCGTTCTTCCCCTGGCACCAGATCGAAATAGTTGTCGCTGAAAAATGTGCGTTCGTCGGGGACGATCAGATGAAAGTAGTACAGATAGGCGTGTGCACGCACATGCACCTGCAACTCGTGTTCCCCGAGGGGTTCTATCTTCACCTCGGGTTCTTCGATCGGACGGTGTAAATCTTTGATCGGGGCGAAGAAATGCCGGTTCGCCGGGAAGGACTGGGTAGAAGAGCGTACCCTGATGTAGTGATCGGGTCGGGCCTCGATCTGTGCAGAAGCTGCCTGCCACACATCTAGACTGCAGTTGGCCGGAACGTTCACATGGAGACGCCGCTCCCACATCGTATCTCCAGTAAAGCTGCCGTGATGGATCGAGATCTCGTCGTTGAATTCACTGAGTGTATCGTTCGTGATCCACAGTTCGAGGCCGTCTTCCGTTTGACGGAAGGAAGCCATGATGGGAGCGTAAGCGCGCTTAACGTAGTAATAACCCGCTTTCCTGAAGCCATAATAATCAACGATGCTCCAACTCTGAACCGGCCAACAATCGTTGAACTGCCAGAGCAGCGACCCGGAGCAATGCGGTTTGCGCCGGCGGAAATGCTCGATGCCGAATTTCAACCCCTCTGCCTGAGCGATCATGCTGAAATCGACGAACTGCTGCAGATTCTGCGGCAGACCGGTCACGGAGAGCATCAACCGATCGCCCTTATCCTTGGGATTGTCCTTGTTGTGGTGATCCATTGAAGGACTGTGGTGGTAGAGCTGCTCGGCCGGCACGCAACGGCGCAACGTCTCGTAGACCGGGGAGGCATGCATGCCGAATTCGCTGATAAAGCGTCCCATATCTTCGGCATAATGCGCGTAGGAGACATCTTCCGGCGTCGGTCCTTCCGATCGGGTGAGGAGAATCTCTCCTGCGGCTTGCTCGTCCACCGGGAGTCCATGCCATACATGCCAATCGTGCACGTCACCCGCTTCCATGCTGTTGGGATAGGGTCCGCCATAGGAGCTGCCCGGCCAGTAGGGCGTCGCACCGTCCAACTCACGCACGGCTTCCGGCATGATTTTGTCATAGTACAGCAGACCCGGCAGCACGTCTACCTCCTCGATTATAGACACGAGGTAGTGAATCATTTGGTTTTCATTGTTCCCACACCACAGCGCCAGGCAAGGGTGATCGCGCAACCGTCGGATCTGATAGCGTACTTCTTGTCGAACTTCTTCAACGAAGTCAGGATCGTTCTCGGGGTACGGCGCGCAGGCGAACATGAAATCCTGCCAGATGAGGATTCCCAAGCGGTCACACAACTCGTAAAAAACGTCATGCTCGTAGATACCGCCACCCCACACGCGTAGCATGTTCATGTTTGCGCTGCAAGCGATATCCAGCAGCTGCTTATATTGATCTCGGGTCAACGCACCGACGAAAGAATCGGCGGGAATCCAATTGACGCCTCGGGCGAAGATCGGCACACCGTTGAGCACGAAGCAGAAGAAGCTTGTTCCAGGCTCATTTGTGTCCGGAGATTGATCCAATTCGAGTGTGCGCACACCGACGAATTGCTGACGTCGATCTAACTCGGAGCCTTCGAGCAGCAGCCGGACATTAAGTTGGTAAAGGAACGGTTCTCCGAGATCGTGTGTCCACCACAAACGGGGTTCGTCCAACGTCAAAGACGCGCGGCCCGTGGGGCGGTTACCCTTCGGCAGCTCGATCGAGGTTTCTATGACAGGGCGCGCGGCGTCCGGTTCGCAGAGTGTGATTTCGACTTCGAGCGGCGAGTCACAGGCAAATGCTTCCACATCGACGCTCACTGTCAGTTCTGCTTTTTCGCGAGAGCGATCGATGGTCTGTGTGGCGAAGTGCATGCCGGTGATCGCGGCGCAAGTTTCGCGACGCAGTTCGACGGGGCGCCAGATACCGATCGTAGGCAGACGCGGCCCCCAATCCCAGCCGTATCCGAATTGTGCTTTACGCATCCAATTGCGTTTGGGACCTTCAAGCGTATGTCCCGGCCATTGGAGATCTTTCTTGTCTTTCACGTGCTGCAGCGGCGGTTCGAAACACAGCGCCAGGGTGTTGATTTCCTCGCTGCGTATGTATTCACTCACGTCGAAGTTGGCTTCCCGGAACATGTTGGCGTGCTCTCCGAGCTTTTCGCCGTTGAGCCAGATGCTTGCGTAGGTATCTATCCCGTGGAATACGAGCTTCAGGCGTTCGTCCGATTGAATCGGTCGATCGTCGAACATGAAGGCAATCCGGTACCACCACTCCCGTTCTTCCATCCAGGCACAGTCCAATTCGTTGCGATCGTAAAACGGATCCGCAATGCGTCCGGTGTCGATCAGGGCGCGATGTACATCTCCGGGTACGCTCACGTCGATCCAATCTTCGATCTCGAGAGACTCCATGTGGTACCCGCGTACAATTCCTTGGCCGGGTGAGCAATCCTTCAACTTCCATGCCTCGGATAGGATCATGTCGCTGCCCTTCTCATCCAATGCGAAAGCCACTCATCTCATAGAGTCGTTTCTCCCGCGGCGGCTCGATTTCTGCGTGAGGTCGTCGTCACAGGGATTCATGACGCTGTTGTCTCCGTTGGCGTGGCCGTCGAAGTGGGCGTTTCCGTTGCGGGAATCTGGGTACCGGTTGAAGTAGGCGTCGTTGTATTCCCCTCGCCGACGATGATGAGCACATACACCTCATCGCCGAAGAAGGTCCCGTTTGTCGTGGTCATTCTCCAGTTCCCCTGGTAGCTTCCGGGATCGCTCGGGGCCGTCATCACGATGGAAAGATCGAATTCATCCCCGGGATTGACGACTTTATCGAGGGTCAATGCTGCTCCTCCCATCGACTCGCCGTAGGTGAGTTTGAATTTAAACCCGATTTCCCACTTACATGAGCCCGAATTGCGCACGCGCCAGGTCTTGGTGAAGATTTCACCCGGAGTCATCGTCGTATTGTCGGGAACGGTGACGTCCGATACGAATGCCAGACGATAGCAAGATGCCGTTGGAAGACCCGCTCCGTCCTGTGTGGGAGATGCCTGAGGAGTGTTCGTAGGACCTAGTGTGTTCGTGGCTGTGGCCGATGGGGACGGTGTTTCGGTCGGCATTGCTGCCGCCGTTTGCGTCAGACCGGAAGAGAAGGTGGCTACGGCCATGGTCTGTATCTGCTTCGGCTGCATCGTGGGGGTCGCGTTATCGTCGCTGGGTCCACATGCGTTGAGCAACACGCTGCTCAATAGGAGCAAACCCATGAGATAGCGCCGAATGTCATCTTTTTTCAAATTTGTTTCTCCTTGGACCATCAAGCACCATTGTCTGAGGTTTCCTTGATGGAACCATCGGGAAAGGTTCGAGGGTTGCCGTTTGCATCCAGTATTGAACGAGGCCGGGACGAGATTGTAATGAGGATCGATTTGCAGGGAAAGAGTCTACCGCACAAATATCTGGCCTTCAAGCCTCCACCGGTACAGGCAATTGGTCGCTGATCGATCCCCCATATCGAGCGATCCGACCCGGTGGAATTCCGCGAAGATGGCCGAAGTTGGTGTATCATCATGCTCACTGGTCGTTGGCTGTTATCGATATTGGGTTCGTTCCTATGATAGAGACCAATCTCATTCTGATCGAAGGGGTGCCCTGCTCCGGGAAATCCTGCACTGCGGAGAGGTTGGCGCGGGATATCTCGGCACAAGGTATCCGGTGTAATTGTTACCTCGAGTGGTCTGAGGACAATCCAATTTCCATCGGACAGATGGAGGACCTGGCCGAAATCATCGCTTCGACGAAGTCACGCCAGACGGGTGTGTTTCGACAGTGGCAGAGCTTCGTCGAACGAGCAGCGGAGCATGAGGAAATCAACATCATCGAGAGCCGCCTCTGGCAAGCACAGGGCATGTATCTGTACCTGTCTGGTCATTCGGAGAAGGACGTCCTGGAAAGCACTCGTCGGTTGAATTCTGTTATCGCGGTACTCAAGCCCATCCTAATCTATCTGACACCGACAGACGTCGCCAAACTTCATGCGCAAGTCGCTGAAGAGAAGAACAAAACGTGGCGCCAATCCGGCAGGGAGGGCTCCTGGGAAGATTGGGGGAACGCAATCTACGAAGGACAGCAATGGTTTACCCGCCGTTCATTGACTTCGGAGGCGATGGCAAAATTCTTCGAGGCGTGGATGTCCATCGCCGAGCGTCTCTTCGAAAGATATCCGTTTCGGAAAATCAAAATTCGCGACCCACAAATGGATTGGGTAAAAACGATCGGCACGCTCCGGGATTTTTTACAACTCGATCGTAGACAAAATGAGGAAAACTGATGTTTATCGATGCTCACATGCACTTTGATTTATACGAAACGATTGAGGAAAGCGCTCTGGCTTCCGCTTTGGATGAAATTAATTCGCAGAAGATATTCTGCATCAGCAACTCGATGGATTTGTCTTCATACGCGAAGAATAAACTGACCGCTGAAATGAGTGAATATATCGTCCCCATCTTCGGCGTCCATCCCTGGAACGCCGGTCAATATGTGGATCGCCTCGAAAGCTTGGACGAGGCGATCGAAGAAAGTCCCATGATCGGAGAAATCGGTCTAGATACTTTCTTCGTGGATGATGAAAGCGAATATCCGAAGCAGAGGAAAGTCCTGGAGTATTTCTGCGCAGCGTCGAAACGTCAAAACAAGCTCGTGACCCTGCACACGAAGGGAGCGGAAGAATCGATACTTGGTATGTTACGGGAATTCGAACTCCCGCGGGTGATCATACATTGGTATTCCGGACCATTAGATGTCTTCGAGAAATTGGTGAACATCGGTTGTTATTTCACCGTTGGGATCGAGGCATTGTTTTCTAAGCATATCCAGACGATCGCCGTGTCAGTGCCTTCGGATCGATTGCTCACCGAAACGGATAATCCCGGAGGTCCCAGGGACTTCATCGGAAAATGGGGATCCCCAGGCTTGATTAAAGATGTGGTCGAAAAAGTTGCTGAATTGCGGAACATCAGCAATGCAGATCTCGTGGCGTTGGTCCAAACCAATTTGGTGAACTTGATCGGTGACGACTCATGGTTTCCTGGAAGGATGTCAGCGCTTCTCAAAGATGGGGAATCGGGATCTGAGTTTTAAAGCTTTAAGAGAATGACCAGGAATAAGCATTTTATCGATATTCCGGAGGCTATGAAAACTGAACGACTGTTCCTGCGTTCCTACCAGGCGGGAGACGGTCCCATGCTTTATACTTGCGGCCTGCGAAACCGGGATCACCTGTCCGAATTTGAATCGGGAAACGTTTTGATGTCTCTGAAGGACGGAGAACACGCAGAAGCGGTTGTGAGAGAATGGGGGAGAGCTTGGCCGCGCGTGAAAGTTTCTTTATCGGTCTCTTTGAGAGAACGACCAACGAGTGGATTGGGCAGGTTTACGTGGGGCCGACTGCGCAGCGATATAGTGCTAGAGCGCTGTGTTTTCAGGCGGGAAGCACATTTACGGGAGAATAAGCGCGACACGGATGGGAACTACCATGGAGATTATCTATATACAATCTCACGCCGGGAGGATGTAGATTGCTAACCAAGGTCTGATCAATGTCGCGTCCTAAAGTCATCTTGCAGAGATCGGATTAGCGCGTTGACGCTTGGAGTCTATCATTGATGAGCTGCCGGATTCGAGAAGGTAAGGAGAGGACGATCCAGTATGATCGAAATCGTTCAGGAATTCGTGGTAAAGGATCATCACCGGGGGCAATTTGAATTGGCATTTGGCCCGGGCGGTGCATGGAGTAAGCTGTTTGCACGATCGCCAGGTTTCCGCGGTACCACACTGATGCGTGACGAGAGGAATCCTAATCGATACCTGACGATCGATCTATGGGACTCGGAGGACTTTCGTGCCCAGTGGTTAATCGAAAACGAGTCCGAATACGAGGCGCTCCTCGCGAGTATTACGGATTGGACCGATTCGATGAACACCTTGGGGACTTATCGGGTGTTGGCAGAGGGCACAGTGCGGCCGAAAAGAACTGGTCATCGCAGCAGGCGGTCCAAATCTCGTTGAGAACCCGGAGGCTGTTGGGAAATTCGAAAATCCCTGCGTAGGTGAGAAGTTGTAGATATCAAAAGAGCCCTCCATTCCGGAGGGCTCTTCTGTTTGATGAATTCCCGTCTAGAAGGCGTAGTGGATTGCCGTGGATGCGACGACGATCCAGGATACGACCATCGAGAACAGGAACGCTCCCGTATATACGTGACCCGTCTTGCGGTTGAAGAATGTCATCAAGACGCCCGCAATCGTCATGATCGGCAAGAATTGGAACATGATGATGCCCCAGAGCGACTCATCTGGGAGCGCGAGCGTTCCGCCGGCCAGCAATGGAACGTAATGGTAGACCAGGACACCGGCATAACCCAGGACAAGCACGATGACGTTGACGAGTATCTCCTTCCCCAGACTCAGTGAGTCTTTACGCAGTTGTGCGAAGAGCACGAGATTCAGCATGAAGAAGTAGAAAAGGAAGGGGACGAAGTAGGTGAGTGCGATGCGTAATTGCAGCGGGTTGAGCAGCTTGACGGCAAAGACCCAGAAGCGGAAATCGGTCTTAAAGAAGTAGTCTGTCAGGACGAGCATGAAGTATCCGGCGAACGTGATCAAGAACGCCAGCAAGAATGATTTTCCGATCTTGCGCCAATCGAGCTTACTCATCCACGTGAGGCCGTACTCGTCTGCCGTCCCGTCGGCCTTCTTGTTGAAGCCGAAGTGCCAGATCAAGAACAGGACGATGGTGATCAACCCCAACAAGGTGGTCCACATGATTATGGAATTGGTGATGTTTTGTGGGAATAACGCACTCGCATTCCACTCGAGGTCTGTGGGGAAGTCCTTGAAGGTGAAGAGAGTTAACGGCCCGAGCAGCATGGTGATCAGGGCAGCGATCCACCAACCGATCTTTGAAGATGATTTTACGGGAACGGGTTCCTGCTTGAGTTCGCTGAAGTAGCTGGTATTCAGCAGGAGCATGCCCACCGGCAGTAAGAGTAAAATCATGCCAATTGCTGCGATCAAGTTTCCGATTTCTTTCCAGTACCAGATCTGCTTCGACGGGTCCATGCCGTTACCGCCGTCCAGCGTCATCTGAAACCATTCGATCGCATCGCCGATGGCAACCGTCGACAGGTGGTCACCTGGGTGGGTGGTGCGTGGCTGGAAGAGCATTCTTCCCGTACCATCCTCGATCGAGCCGTAGAGCTTTTCGGGAACGAGGTCACTCGTCGTGCCGAACACGGCCTTCAGTTTATCGCCGCTGACGATTTCTTTCGGCACGTCGGTCAGCCACATCAGCGCCGAGAACTCGTCCCACTCCGAGAAAACCAGCCCCAGGTTGCGGGGCCATTCGGGAGTACCGTCCGGTGCGCCGTACGTGCCCGTGGAAGAACCTGCCAGTACGATCGACTTGTAGTCATCCGGATAAACGCCGGCGGCGATCGCCACGGCCCATCCGCCCATCGAATGGCCTTCCAGCCCGATGTTGTCTTTATCGACGATGTCCAGGGTCCGCAGGTAGGCCAGCGCATCCGGACCGCCGAAGCCGTTGGCAAACGCCGGCGGGTCGGAATAGCCGTGCCCGGTCTGGTCGCTTGCCAGGACGACGTACCCTCTTCTGGCAAATTCGATTGCAAAACCGTCTTGGACCTCACGTGAGTTGATATATCCGTGGATGGCAACGATGCCCGGTGCCGGGTTTTCTGCAGTGACCCCATCAGGGATGTACAACAACCCACTCATCAACGTGCCGTTGGAGCCAACCCAACGGACATCCTTTATGGTGACTTTGCCGCCGTTGGTTTGCGTAAAACAGGCCATCAAACCACCGACGAAGATAAGCAGTAACGCAATGACAAGTATGCGTTTGGGATTGCTCATTGTGCCCTCCTCCGTTTTTTTTCTTGAGATACGATTTACTTACGGATCAGGAAAAATCTTCGGTTCGCTCTTGCCCATCACCTCCTCGCTCACCACTCAGCTCAGTGGGACGTACCGATTGAAATGCAGGTGGTTTTCCCGTAAAAAAGACACTACGCGTTGGCACTCCTCACCTTCTCGATCAGCGTTCCACTGACATATTTCAGCGATTGATCGAGCCAGTTCGTGCAGGCCATCTTCCGTAACCAGGCCCAGTTTGCCCAGCAGGGATCGGCGGAAAATCAAATCATCGAGATGCGCGACGTCTTCGTGTTCAACCAGGAATTTCAATTCTCCGTGGCTGATATCGGGATAAGTATCGAGTGCGCGGTCATTTTCATCCTCGATCGTCATGAGGACGTCCTTCGCTCGGGTTCCATAGCGTTGGAAAAGCACTTCGATTCGTTCTCGTGAACAGCGATGTTCCTCCTGCCACTCCGTAAGTAAAGCCTGCTTTGCATCCTCGGTTTTGGGGTATCCATTTCCACCACCGATGGCTAAATCTTCGGTTCTCACCTGGCGCGGCAGACTCAATCTGCTCAACACCTCGTCTGTCGTCATTTCGGCAAACGCCCGAAAAGAGGTCCATTTCCCGCCGACGAGGGAAAGGACGGGGAATTCCAATGGTTCCCTGGCCTCGAGAATTTCCAACTTGTGTTCCCGGCTGATTTGTCCCGTACGGCCGGCGGCCGAGTACTGCAGCGGACGAACTCCCGAAAACGTGTAGACGATTTGAGATCGGTCGACGCTGATGGTCGGGAATACGCGTTTGACCATGTCAAAAAAGTAATCCACTTCTTCCTCGGATATGGCAACGCGATCGGGGTTGTCGACGCGAATGTCGGAAGTACCGATCATGACTTTGTCTTCCAGCGGAAATATCAACACGATACGGCCGTCTTTGTTTTCGAAGAAGAATTCATGCCCGCGGATAGCCTGGCGCAGCTCCGGGTGGTCCAGCACGAGATGGGAACCCTTGGTCCCACCGATGAAGTGCGTCTGCAACCCCATTGTGTGGTTGACCAGGTCGATCCACGGTCCAGTTGCGTTGACCAGAATCTTTGGCATCAGTTGGATTACTTCCCCGCTCAGCTCGTCCCGAAGCGATAGCGTATTCCCACCTGCGGAGGTCAACCCTACATAATTTAGAGGAACGGCGCGGTCGTTGGCGTTTACCGCGTCCCGGACCAACTCGATGGCGATGCGTTCCGGAGACGGCATCGATCCATCGTAATACGTGCCTGTGTAAATGATGTCGGGATTGAGTTGGGGGAAGAGCGAAAGAGATTCCGATCTGTTTCTGAAGACGTGTGGCGGCACCGTCCTCTGTTTGCGGGTAAAGAGATCGTAGAGCATCATCCCGATTTTCAAGACGATCGCCCCACGTTCAGACGGTTGGTCCAGGAGCCTCAGGAACTTGAGCGGCGCGTTCAGCAATCCGGAAAATAACTTGAAAATCGGGAAAGTCGTCTGCAACGGCTCAACCAGGTGAGGTGCTTTCTCGATCAAGCGGTTGCGTTCATGAACCGCTTCCCGGACCAAACGGAACTCGCCGTTTTCGAGGTAACGTATTCCGCCGTGGACCATGTGTGAGGAGGCAGCGCTGGCACCGCTGCAATAATCTCCTCGATCCACCATGATCACGTCCGTACCTTGGAATGCCAGATCGCGGAAGGTGCCAATGCCATTGATGCCTGCGCCGATGATGAGAACACTGATTTCCGGATTATCTTTGATCCGCTTTATTCGCTCATTTCGTGGTCTCAATTCGATATCCCTATTCAATCCAATTGAATGTGCGCTTGACTGCTTTCTTCCATTGGGAATAGAGTTGCGTATTGGCGTTGCTGTTGGCATCTGGTCGCCAGGTCTTATCGACATGCCAGTTCTTACGCATTTCCTCCCGGTTTTGCCAGAAACCGACGGCGTATCCGGCGGCGTATGCCGCACCGAGTGCCGTGGTTTCTGCCACCTTTGGGCGAATGACGGGGACACCCAACACGTCTGCTTGAAACTGCATTAATAGATCGTTTTGAACCATGCCACCATCGACTTTCAGGGCCGTTAATTCGACGCCCGAATCGGCGTTCATCGCATCCAGGACTTCACGGGTTTGAAAGGCCGTCGCTTCCAGCACGGCTCGTGAAATGTGCCCGCGATTCACGTATCGAGTCAGTCCGACGATTACGCCTCGAGCGTCCGACCGCCAATAGGGTGCGAACAATCCGGAGAAAGCCGGCACGAAGTAGATGCCGCCGTTGTCGTCTACGGTCTTCGCCAGGTCTTCGATCTCGGGTGCGGTTTCGATCATCTGCAGATTATCTCGCAGCCATTGCACCAGCGCGCCGGTGATGGCGATCGAGCCTTCGAGTGCATAGACGGGTTTTTCGTCCCCGAATCGATAACATACAGTGGTCAGTAGGCCGTGTTTCGATTGGACGATCTCCTCCCCCGTGTTGAGTAGCATGAAGCAACCGGTTCCGTAGGTGTTCTTGGCTTCGCCGGGTTGAAAACAGACCTGGCCCACAGTGGCGGCCTGCTGATCCCCCAGATCGCCGGCGACGTCCACAACTCCGCCTAACGGTCCTGAAGCAGAGGTCTGTCCGTAGATCTCCGCTGATGAGGCGATTCGAGGCAGCATACCGATGGGCACGTCGATTTGCAGACACAGCTCTTCGTCCCAATCCAACGTTTCCAGATTCATCAGCAAGGTGCGGCTGGCGTTGGTGACGTCGGTGATGTGTTTTCCTCCATCGATGCCGCCGGTCAGGTTCCAGATCAACCAGGTGTCGATGTTTCCGAAGATAGCCTTTCCCGCTTGGGCCGCTGATCTCAAGCCTTCCACGTTATCGAGCAGCCATTTGATCTTCGGCCCGGAAAAATAGGTGGCAAGGGGCAAGCCCGTGCGTTGGCGAAAACGATCCTGGCCGCCATCTTTGGCCAATTCGTTGATGATCTCATCCGTGCGCACGTCTTGCCAGACGATCGCATTGTGATAGGGTTTACCCGTTTCCGGATTCCACACGAGCGTCGTTTCGCGCTGATTGGTAATACCCAGTGCGGCGATGTCGCCGGGTTCGACTCCGGATTTCTCGATGGTTTGACGGATTGCGATTTGCGTGTTTTCCCAGATTTCGAGGGGATCGTGTTCCACCCACCCGGGTTTAGGAAAAATCTGTTGGTGTTCCAGTTGATGGGCGGCAATGGGTTCGCCGCTATGATTGAAGGTCATGCATCGCGTGCTGGTAGTCCCTTGATCGATGGCTAAGACGATCTCTGGCATACGCATTCCCCCAACAAATATGAGGATGAAATGGCTTATTATCATTATAGAATCCGGGTATTGTCCGTCAACATAAATGAACAGACGTGCAAAAAAACTTCGTTGGAGATTGTTCAATTTGGAACTATGCCCAATCTCGTTGCACGTTTGTGCATATCGTGTATGATGTAATTATGAGGGACCAACGACAGAGCCCGCAGAAAATCGCAGAAATCGTAAAAGTGGCACGACTGTATTATTACCAAAACATGACCACCAGTGCGATTGCGAAGGAAATGAGGGTCTCGCGCTCAACCATTTCGAGAATGCTTTCTTACGCTCGATCGGAAGGACTGGTCAATTTCCGCATCGTCGATCCCGGAGACGTTCCCCAGCAGTTAGAAACCTCCATCTTGGAAGCCTTCAAACTTAACCGAGTCCATGTCGTTCCGGTACCCGACGTTGCCGGGGAGGCCGAGTGGTTGGAGCGGGTGGCGCAGTACACGGCCAATTATCTAAACACCATCTTCGATTCAGAAATGATCTTGGGACTGGCTTGGGGCACCACGCTTACCGCCATATCGAAGCACTTGCTGCGAAAGTCCACGCACAATTCTCAAATTGTCCAATTGAACGGCGCAGGAAATACTCGTTCCATGGGAATCGAATATGCCAGTCAGATCATCGTGCGTTTTTCAGAGAATTATCAAGCCCGCGCGCACTTGTTCCCCGTGCCTACGTTCTTCGATTTTCCGCAGACCAAGCAAGCCCTGTGGCAGGAAGGCAGCATTCGCAGAATTTTAGACTTGCATTCCCGGGCCGATCTGCTGCTATACAGTATCGGCGCCGTCAATGCGGGAATCCCGAGTCACGTCTACAGCGGGGGGTATCTGGCCGAAAGGGATTACAAGGAACTGGAACGCTGCAAAATCGCCGGAGACATCGCCACCGTGTTCTTCAAGGAAGACGGCAGCTTCGATGACATTCCGATGAACCAACGCGCTAGCGGCCCAAATCTGGAACTCTTCCGTCAAAAACGGGGCATCTGCGTCGTCTCCGGATTGGCGAAAGTCCGCGGCCTTCACGCTGCCCTTCAAGGGAATTTGATGTCGGAATTGATCGTGGACGAACCGACGGCCCGCCGGCTCGTGGAGAAGTACACCTTACCTCTCAAGGGAATTGCGTAGTTGCAGTATAGATCCCCCAGATCCGTTCAGGATCGAAAATATGAGAATGTGTAGCAACGATCACAATTTTAGCACCCCTGCGGCGACTCGAACGCCGGCATCTGCCTCCGGAGGGCAGCGCTCTATCCACTGAGCTACAGGGGCGAGTTTCCGTTCAGATTGTATCGCAAGCGTTTCACAGCTTCAAGGATCGGGGACATATTAATTATCGCTTGACCGGATTTTTGTGATCTGCTATCATTTGACTACCGACCGGTCGGTAGGTTTCGTTAATGCAGAGGGATGACATCATCCAGGCGGCCGCCCAAATTTTCCGTCAGAAGGGGTATCACGCCGCCTCGATGCAGGACATCGCCGACGCAGTTGGTCTCCAGAAAGCCAGCCTCTATCATCACGTCGACAGCAAACAGGATATCCTGCTATCGATCTTCGATCAGGTTCTCGATCTGCTCATCGAAGATCTGGAGCGTGTCGTACTGTCGGATTTGTCTCCCGACCGCAAGCTGCAGCAGGCGATGCAGGTCTATGTGGAACGTCTGACCAAAGACACCGATCTGGCTGCCGTCCTCCTCTTCGATTACCGCAGTCTCGATCCTTCCCTACGCTCACAACAAAATGCACGCCGGGATGCGTATGAAGAACTCTGGCGCCAGATCGTTCGTGAGGGAATTGACGAAGGGTCGTTCCGTACAGTTGACGAGGCGGTGACGGTTTTCGCACTGCTGGGACTTCAGAATTGGATGATCACCTGGTTTCGTAAGGATGGACGTTTGAGCGCCGATACGCTTGCCGATCGATTCAGCGACCTGATCCTCGACGGTTTGCGGGTTGCATGAGAGAGTTGAAACAGATGACGGACGAGATCGAATTGGTGCGCACGAGCGGTGGGGGTCGGATTTATCGCATCCCTCTCGTGCTGTTTCCTTTTCTAAAAGGCTTCGCCCATCTTGTCCTCGACGGCGATGTCGCAGCCTTGGTCGATTCCGGATCGGGTTTCATGGACTCAAACGATCAGTTGGACCAAGCCTTCGCCAGCATACGCTCGCAGTTCGATGAAGATGTGTGCTGGGAAAACCTCACCCACGTCCTCATCACCCACGGCCACATCGACCATTTCGGGGGTTTGAACTTCGTTCGCCAGCACACCCGAGCGCCGATAGGCATCCATCATCTGGACGCCAAGGTGCTCATGCATTACGAAGAGCGGGTGGCCATGATGGCCAAACGCCTGGATCAATATCTGCTCGAGGCGGGCGTAAGTGAGGCGTATCGCCAGGAACTCATGAACACCTATTTGATCAATAAGAATTTATTTACTTCCTTGATGCCGGATTTCAATTATTACGCCATCGGCATGAAGATCGGGCGATTGGAGATGCTGCACGTTCCAGGACATTGTCCGGGGCAAATCGTCATCCGTCTGGACGAGGTGCTCCTCTCCGGGGACCACATTTTGCCGCACATCACCCCTCATCAAGCCCCGGAACGCCTTAGTCTGAACATGGGATTGGGGCATTACCTCGATTCGCTCGAACGAACACGCACGTGGCATCCCGACGTGAAGCACGTACTCGGGGGTCATGGAGAGCAAATGCACGATCTGGGGAAACGCATCGACGAAATCGAAGAATCTCACCAGGACCGTCTGCGTAAGATCGTCGGCGAATTAGATAAATCGAAGACGCTGGCCGAGATCTCGTCGTCGTTGTTTCCGGAAGTAGAGGGTTATGACAAATTACTTGCCGTCGAGGAAGCGGGCGCCCACGTAGAGTATCTGGCACAGCTTGGGTACGTGTACGTTGATAACATCGGCGATCTCGAAACGCATTCGACCGTGCCTTTGCGATACCGTCGTGCGGAAGGACTCGAAAATCCGTGGTTTCCGATTGGTAGAAACATAGGGCCACGGGTCGGGTCCTATGTAAAAGGTAAAGGATATTTCGAGCAATTCCGCGTTGGCTTGGAGAGTAGTGAGCCCTCTCCGAAGGAGTGACCTATGTATTCATTTGAACCCAACGAAGAACAATGCATGCTCATCGATGCCGTTCACCGCTATGCCGAAAACGACTTGAAACCCGCCGCGCGGGAAGCGGAAGAGGAAAACGAGCTTCCGGCCAATTTGATCGAGAAGGGTTGGGAACTGGGTGTGCTACAGGCCAGCATCCCGGAAGCCTACGGTGGATTCGGGGAGCACTCGGCGGTGACCGGCGTGCTCGCTGCAGAGGAAATGGCCTGGGGAGACTTGGCTGCCTCACTCGCCGTGATGGCGCCGGCCGCCTTCACCTTACCGCTTCTTTTCGGAGGAAGCGAGGCACAGAAAACGAAATGGATCCCCGCGGTGATCGAAGCCGAGTGGAGACCGTACGTGGCAGCCTTCATCGAACCCCGTTTCGACTTCACGCCCACGGAGATGAGCACTTCGGCCAAAGAAGGAAAGAAGGGGTATACGCTCAACGGCGTGAAGGCTTACGTTCCTTTTGCCGATCAAGCCAAAGCGTTTCTGGTGTTCGCCGATTTGGCGGGTGAAACTCAGGCGTTCATCGTCCCCTCGGATGTTGAGGGTATCCGCGTCGGAGAGCGTGAAAAGCTGCTGGGCATTCAAGCGCTGCCCACCTTCCGTCTCGAGTTGGAAAACGTACTCGTGCCGGGGGACGCCCGATTGGGCGGGGAAGATGGAGCTGCAATGGACCGCAGTATCGCCAGTGCGCAAGTTGCGATCGCCGCCATGGCTGTGGGTTTGAGCAGAGCGGCTTTGGAGTATTCCATTCCCTACGCCAAGGAACGCGAGGTCTGGGGAAAACCCATCGCGCAGAAGCAGTCGATCGCTTTCATGCTGGCCGAGATGGCGATCGAGATCGAAGCCATCCGCATGCTGGTTTGGGAGGCGGCTTGGAAACTGGACAACGACAAGGAGGATGCTGCCAAATCCGCCTACCTGGCGCTCACCGGCGCCTCCGACATGGCGATGATGGTGACGGATAGAGCCGTTCAGGTGTTTGGCGGCCACGGTTATATCCGCGAGCATCCCGTCGAACTTTGGATGCGCAACGGACGCGGCATGCCGGTCTTCACCGGTTTGGCGATGGTTTAACGATCGACAGGAAGGAGTATCAACGATGATTAGTTTTGAAATGCCTGAGAAAATCGAACATGCTGTCGTACTTGCCGAGACCATTGCCGAGAACATGATGCGCCCGGTCTCGCGGCACTTCGACGAAAACGAACACGAAATTCCTTGGGATTACATCGAATTCATGCACACCTCCTTGAAAGCGCTCGGTGGTGGTGGGCTCACGCCCAGTAGAGAGAAAAAGGAAAAGAAAGAGAAGAAGGAAGGGCCGCGTATTTCATTCCAGCGCATGGCGTTCCAAACCGAAATGCTTTCCTGGGGAGACGTGGGATTGTGGTTGTGTACGCCGGGCGGTGGCTTGGGCGCCGCGGCTGTGAACGCAGCCGGCACGGACGAGCAGAAGGAGCGCTTCCTGGCGCGTCACCGCGGCGAGAAGCCCGTCTTCGATGCCTTTGCGCTCACCGAACCTCACGCCGGATCGGCGATGCCGGCCGAAGTGCGTACCACGGCCGTACGGGATGGAGACGAGTGGGTGTTGAATGGCGAGAAAATCTTCATCACCGCAGGTCATAAAGCGTTGGTCGATTCGGATGGTTTCTTGGTCGTCTGGGCCACGATCGATCCCGAAGCTGGTCGGGCCGGTGTGCGTCCCTTCGTTGTTGAAGCCGGGACGCCGGGCTGCAAGGTGACCAAGCTGGAACACAAGCTGGGTATCCGCGCCAGCGATACGGCCTCGGTCGTGCTCGATGATTGCCGCATTCCCGTAGAGAATCTCCTCGGCAGTGCGGAAGTGGTTAAGCCGGAGAACAAGAAGGGGTTTAAGGGCGCCATGGCGACGTTCGACGCTACGCGCCCGGTCGTGGCTTCTTCCGCGCTGGGCATCGCTCGAGCCACGCTTGAAAGACTTAAGGAGATTCTCGCTGAACACGGAGTGGAGATCCGCTACGGACTGCCGCGCAGCCGCATGACCAACCTCGAGCGTGAGATCGTCGATATGGAGGTCATGCTGCGTTCGACCTGGCTGCTTACACTGAAAGCGATGTGGCAGATGGATGAGCGTAAACCTAACACCATAGCGGCTTCGATGTCCAAAGTGCGTGCCGGAGACGTGGTGGTGAAGATTACACAGCGTGCTGTGGAATTGCTGGGACCGTTGGGGTACTCGCGCGAGTATCTGCTCGAGAAATGGTTCCGGGATGCGAAGATCAACGATCTGTACGAGGGTACCGGCCAGATCAACCGTCTGATCGTTGCCCGGCAGATCTTGGAGTATACGCGTCACGAATTAAGTTGAGCGCGGTTTTTGGGTATCAGCCTGAGTTATTCGTCAGGCTGTCAGGCGGGAGGCGATTTCCCGTTTGATGGGTCTCGTGGCTCGGATTCCACGAGAGGAGTGAATTCTATGGGCTATCGAATCAGGAAAGCGGCCGTGATTGGATCCGGAACGATGGGAGGCGGTATCGCGGCGCTCTTCGCCGGCTTGGGAATCCCAACGCTTCTACTGGACATCGTCCCCAGGGAATTAACGGATGCGGAGAAAGACGCCGGCTTGACCTTGAAGGATAAAGTCGTACGCAATCGCATCGTGGAGAATGGATGGAAGGCGGTGGTTAAAAGCCGTCCGCCTGCGGTGATGAGCGAAGTCTCCAAAGAACGCATCACGCTGGGCAACCTGGAGGATTATTTCGATCGATTGTCAGAGGTAGATTTAATCGTTGAAGCGATCGTTGAGAATCTGAAGATCAAGCAGAGTTTGTTCGAACGCATCGAAAAGGTGCGCAGCGATGATTGCATCGTCGCCAGTAACACCTCGGGATTGTTGATTCGGGACATCGCTGAAGGGCGCAGCGAGGACTTCCAGAAGCATTTCCTGGGTATGCACTTCTTCAACCCGCCTCGCTGGTTGAGGCTTTTGGAGATCATCCCGAACGAAAAAACCGACCCGGCGGTACTCGAAGCGATCGTGGATTTTGGTGAGAATGGGTTGGGGAAGGGTGTCGTGATCTGCAAGGACACGCCCAATTTCATCGCCAACCGCATGTTCTCGATCACCAGCACCTACGAATTCGCCTACGCCCTGGACAACAGCTACGGCATCGAGGAAATCGACGCCATTGCCGGGGTGTTGATCGGGCGTCCCAAGACGGCGGTGTTCCGCCTGTTGGATCTGGTGGGGAACGACGTCGCCGCTCATGTTTCCACCAATCTCTACGACCTGATCCCGGAGGACGAATCACGTGAAATCTTAAAGCACGACTCGACCTCGAAACTGATGGGTGAGATGATCGAACGCGGTTGGTTGGGCAACAAGACCAAAGTGGGATTTTACAAGCGCGTCGACATGGAAGACGGCAAGAAGGAATTCTGGGTACTCAATCCAGAAACGATGGAACACGAACCGCCGCAGAAACCGCGCTTCGAGCTCTTCAGTGCCGCTCGGAAGATCGAAGATCTGGGTGAACGCTACGCCTGGATCGTGTCCCAGGTGGACGCGGAAGATGCTTCAGAAGAAACGCGCAGGATGGCGAAGTTCATCTGGGAGACGACTGCCAACGCGCTGGCGTACGCCTCGCGACGCGTCCCGGAGATCGCTGATCGATTCGTTGACATCGATCAGGCGCTCAAGTGGGGTTTCGCCAACGAGATAGGCCCTTTTGAAATCTGGGACGCCCTGGGTGTTGAAGAGACGCTAGAGCGCCTGGAGGAGAAAGACTTCGAAGTCGCCTCCTGGGTGAAGGCCATGCTGAAACAGGGCTGCCCGACGTTCTACCAGTACGAGGACGGGCAGGCCGTCGGTTATTACGATTTAAAAAAGAAGGGCTATGTTGCCCTGGAGCGGGACGATCGGGTGCTGCCGATTGTGGTCATCAAGAGTCGGGATGGGGCGGTGATCAAGAAGAACGCTTCGGCCAGCCTGATCGACATGCAGGACAAGGTAGGTCTGGTTGAATTCCACAGCACTGCCAATGCCCTCGATCAGGACATTTTCGACATGCTAGAACATGCGCTCGATCTCGCCGAGGAAGGTCGCTTCGATGCCTTGGTGATCGGTAACGAGGGGCAGCATTTTTGCGCCGGGGCCAATATCATGTTGATCTGGATGGGCGCACAGCAGGAGGCGTTCGATCAGATCGAGGCGATGATCAGCGGCATGCAGAACGGTTTAATGCGCATGCGTTACTTCCCCAAACCGATCATTGCCGCCCCACACGGCATGGTGTTGGGCGGCGGCGCTGAAGTGGCTATGGCCTGTTCGAAACGCGTCGCAGCAGCCGAGACCTTCATCGGCCTGGTGGAAATGGGTGTTGGAGTCATACCGGCGGGTTCGGGGACGAAAGAGTTGATCCGGCGGGTGATCAACCCAGTCATGCGCATTCCGAATGCCGATCCCAATTCGGTCATGCTTAAAGTGTTCGAGCAGATCGCACTGGCAAAGGTCTCCACGGGTGCTTTCAAAGCCTTCGAGATGGGTTTCTTCCAGCCGGGGGATCGCGTGATTATGAAGAAGGAACATCTGCTGGCGGAAGCCAAACGCAGTGCCCTGGCGATGATGCAGGAAGGGTACCGGCCTCCGATGCCGGAGAAGATTTACGCTGCTGGAAGGGACGTCCTGGCTTTGTTGCGCGCTGCGGTGTGGGACTTGAAAGAAGCGGGTTGGGCCTCGGCGCACGACGCGTTGATCGCCGGGAAACTGGCGCGCGTGCTCTGCGGTGGCGAATGGTCGGAGCCGGCGTGGGTCGATGAGCAAGCTATACTCGACCTGGAGCGTGAAGTCTTCCTCGAGCTGTGCCACGAGCCGAAGACGCTCGATCGGCTGGCGCACATGATCGAACACAACAAACCGCTGCGGAACTGAGAGAATGGCTGGGGATCAGATTGAGTTGCCTTCCTGATGCCCAAGCAGTAAGGAGTGGAGTCGATGGCGAAAGAAGCGGTGCTTGTAGCTGGGGCTCGAACGGCGGTCGGACGAGCGAAAAAAGGCACGTTGCGCGCCTACCGGGCGGAGGACATGGCCAAGGAAGTCTTGCAAGCAGCCTGGGAACGCGCCGGGGATTTCGACAAGGCGCTCGTGGATGACATCGTAATCGGTTGCGCCTTTCCTGAAGGAAGCCAGGGTTTAAATATGGCGCGGAGTGTCGGTTTGTACGCCGGATTTCCGGCCTCGGTGCCAGCGATTACGGTCAACCGGTTTTGCTCATCCGGTTTACAAACCATCGCACAATCCTGCGAGCGGATCCTGGCTGGTGGGGCGGACATCATCCTTGCAGGTGGTGTGGAAAGCATGAGCATGGTCCCAATGACGGGTTTTCGTCTCAGCCCGCATCCAGAGTTGGTCCTGGATATGCCGGAAGCTTACATCCGTATGGGTCAGACGGCGGAGAACGTCGCCAAGAAGTACGACGTCAACCGCGAAGACATGGATGCGTTTGCGCTCCACAGCCACCAAAAAGCCGCCAAAGCGCAAGACGAGGGTTTCTTCAAGGACGAGATCATAGCCCTGGAGGTTGAAACCAAAACCCCGGAGGAAACCCAAACCGTGGTTTTCGATCAAGATGAGTTGATTCGCAGGGATACCACCCTGGAAGTTTTAGCGAAATTACGGCCTGCCTTCACTCCGAATGGTTTGGTGACGGCGGGAAATTCCTCGCCACTCTCTGATGGTGCCGCTGCTGTGGTGGTGATGAGTGCTGAAAAGGCCAAGGAATTGGGCGTCAAACCATGGATGCGCTACGTGGGTTATGCAGTGGCTGGTGTTCCGCCGGAAATTATGGGCATCGGACCTATAAAAGCCGTTCCCAAAGTGCTCGATCGATACGGGATGAAATTGGAAGACATCGAACTGATCGAACTCAACGAAGCCTTTGCCTCCCAAAGCCTTGCCGTGATCCGCGAGTTGGGATTAAATCCTGAGATCCTCAATGTAAACGGCGGTGCCATCGCCTTGGGCCATCCGTTGGGCGGCACGGGAGCGAAGTTGACCGTGCAGATCATGCACGAGGCGCGGCGCCGTAAGGTGAAAAATGTGATGGTTACCATGTGCATCGGAGGCGGGATGGGAGCGGCAGGGATCTTCGAGAACCTGCTGGTCTAACCACCGATGATGTCTGGAACATGAGAGGAGTGAACCATGCCATTGACCGTTAAAGATCTGATGGAACGTATGCCAGGCGCTTTCCTGCCCGAAAAGGCGGAAGGTGTGGATGCCGTGATTCAGTTCAACCTCGGGGAGGGCGGCAGCTGGGTTTGCACGATCCGCGAGCAGAAATGCTCGGTCGAAAAAGGCAGCGTCGACGACGCTAACCTGACCGTTACCTCGGAAGCTCCGGATTACATCGACATGATCACAGGCAAACTCAACCCGATGACCGCCATCGCCACGAAGAAAGTCATCTTGAAAGGCGATCTCAACCTGGCGATGAAGTACATGGGTCTCTTTAAACTGTCGTAGACCTGTTCGGCAGTTTCAAACTCGTTTCCCGCACGCTTGCGCGCCGCATCAGGATGAAAATCGCTGCGGCGACGCAAGTTTGTGTTAATTCCCTTCAGGCTGGGTGATGATCAGCTTTGTCCGCTGGATGTGGGCGCAAGTGGGATCGAAGTTCATAGCCCGCAGCACCTCTCCGGGTCTTCCCGTAGCGCCTTCGCGAGCACTGAGTGTCATTTCCAATTGGATTGCGTCCCTGTCTTCTTTCACAAGCAGCGTATCGATCAAAGGGCGCAGGTCGTAGGATTTCCCGCGTCGCTTGCGCGGCAGACTGTCTGCGTCCATCAGTGTATCGACCGCCGTTTGGATTTCGGGAACCGTGGGTGGATCATCTAGACGGACGAGGTAGCAAGCGAAGTGAATCTGGGTCTGCAGCGCCGGCTGTTTGGTTTCGATGCGTTGGACTTCACGAGCTGGCAGACCGGGCGCCTGGGCATGAGTCAATGCCTTGGCTATCGTCTTCGTATCTAATTCTTCTTCCAGCCAGAAATCGAGCAGCTCTGCGCTGCTGGTGTAACCCAACGGCAAGGCGCTGCCGATGTTGATTCGTGGACGGGGATTGTAGCCCTGACGGTAAGCCAGTGGCAATCCGGCTCTGCGAAACGTGCGTTCCCATGCTCGATGGAGATCGAGGTGACTGGTGAAACGGACTGATTCCTCTTTACAGAAGATGAGGCGATAGCGGTAGGCAGTTGTTTCCATAAATATCAAGCCGGTGTAGGTAAATGTGTTTTCGCATTCGATTTCTGTCGTGGCGAACGCACTTCGGGACATTCCCAGGTTTCCCCCGGATGCATACGGCGTAGATCGGCGTATTTGGGTAGAATGCCGCAGGCAAAACAGCGTTCGCGGCAATCGATGCGCGTACGGCCTTCGAGACTCCAGAGGTAGTCCTCGGTGAGAAATTGTTTCTTCACCGCGGCATCGATGTGATCCCACGGTAAAGTCTCGTCGATCGGCCGTTCACGAAGGGTGTAGAAATCGGGATTCATGCCGGCATCATCGAACGCCTGCATCCACAGATCGTAGCGAAAGTGCTCCCGCCAGGCATCGAATTTGGCGCCATGCTGCCAGGCGCGTACAATGATCTCCCCCATGCGTCGATCGCCGCGAGAAAGCCAGGCTTCGAGCAAGGTTTCCTCCGGCTTGTTCCAGTTGAGTTTCAACCCGGGTCCACGAAGTTCGCGCTTGAGCAGCGCTTGTTTGGCTTGAATCTGGTCCGTTGCATCGACGGGAACCCATTGAAACGGGGTGTGCGGCTTGGGCACGAAGGTACTCACGCCGGCGTTCACCTGGGCGCGTTTCCCGATGATACGGCGGCCTTCTTTCAACACAACTTTACACAAATCGGCGATGGCTTGAACGTCCTCAATCGTCTCTGAGGGATGGCCGATCATGAAGTAGAGTTTGATCGTGTGCCAGCCGCATGAGAAGATTTCCCGTGCGGTTTCGAGCAGCTGCTCGGTGGAAACCGGTTTGTTGATGATCTCGCGCATGCGTTCCGTGGCAGCTTCGGGCGCCAGGGTGAAGCCGCTGCGCCGCGAGCTGTCCTTGAGCGACTCCATCAGTTCGGCGGAGAAAGTCTCGATGCGCAAAGATGGCAGCGATACATTGAGATGCCGTCCGGCGAATCGCTCGTTGACGCCGCGCACCAGATCGAGGATGGGTCCGTAGTCGGAGGAGGAGAGCGAGAGCAAACCGACTTCTTCGAAACCGGTATGCATAAGGGCTTCCTCGATAGCGTTGAGGATTTCCTCCACCGACCGCTGGCGCACCGGCCGGGTGATCATGCCGGCCTGGCAGAAGCGACAGCCGCGCGTACAACCGCGCATGATTTCGATCGGGACGCGGTTGTGGGTCACGTCGATGAAGGGCACGATGAAACGCGTCAGCGGCGGCGGGAGTTTTGGAACGATGCGTTTGAGAACTGGCATGGACGCTTTTTCGGATAATGCTTCGATGTGAGAGAGCGTGCCGTCTTCCAGGTAATGCGCCTCGTACAGCGAAGGCACGTACACGCCCCAAATTTGCGCCAGCGTCTCCAGCAGTGCTTCTCTCGGCATTGCCTGAGCTTTCCAATTTTGGTAGCAACGCACGATCTCGAGAATCACTTCTTCCCCTTCACCAATCACGAAGGCGTCGATGAAATTGGCCATCGGTTCGGGGTTGAGTGCGGCGTGACCGCCAGCGATGACCAGCGGGTGTTCGCTTGTCCGCTCCAGTCCCAGCAGGGGAATACCAGCCAGATCGAGCAGGTTGAGTGTGTTGGTATATAGCGTTTCGTAAGGCAGCGAGATTCCCAGAATGTCGAACGAAACGACGGGATGCTTGCTCTCCAGGGAATACAGCGGTAGCTTAGCCTGGCGCATGGCCGCTTCCATATCGCTCCAAGGTAGATACACTCGCTCGGCGAGCACATCCGGCTGCTGGTTGAGAATGTCGTAGAGAATCGCCAGGCCCAGGTTGGACATACCCAGATCGTAAATGTCCGGGAAGGCCAGCGCCACGCGCGTGGAGACGGCGGACCAGTCTTTGACGACCTGGTTCAACTCGCCGCCGGTGTAGCGGCCGGGTTTCTGTACCGTGGGTAAGATTTGCTGCAGACGGCGTTCGACTTCGTCTGGATTCATGTTTGGATTGTACCCGAATCGACAATTTGGACGAACATGGTTGGAATTGTAACATAGTGCCCTTGCCGGGTATCGAGAAGGTTTATTGACGCCGCGTTCACGCACATGGTAGAATCAGCGCCGTTGCCCCCATCGTCTAGCGGCCCAGGACGCGGCCCTCTCAAGGCCGAAACCGGGGTTCGAAACCCCGTGGGGGCATTTATCAGACAATAATTCTCCGAATTTTGAACGAATTCCCCAGTATCTCGGAAAAAGATTGTGCTGAAATCTTATAACCCAGTCATTGAGTTCCGATCTCCGTCAGAGCACACAAATCAGCTAATATCCCCAACCATGCCCTGGAACATTGAATAGGTGAAGAAAGTATAGTAATCGGGATGATCTACAATGAAGGTGGTTGAATCTGGCAAACAAATCCGTTGATACACATCCCAATCTTCTGTACTCAACTCTGATTGAACACCCGGCCACCGCATTTCAAAGAGGGCAGCCAGGGCATTTCTTTGATGATCCAACAATGGGGCATGAGCTTCGCTGACAAAGGTATGTACTGAACAATTCAACAAGCCAGCTTCCCGGAACCATCCAAGAGCTCGAAGAAAATGGGAAGCTGGATGTTTCCCTTTTACAAATGGAGCCAGCCCGGCAGTGGTTGCCTCGAGTCGGGCTTCTAATTCAGGATATCCTGGGAGCAGTAGTTGGGATGACCAAGCCAGTAAGGCGACCCGACCGCCAGGTTTTATGACGCGTACCAGTTCCTGAATGAGGGGCTGAGGTTCAAGGGGAGCATATCCAACACAATCCATACTCCAAACCCAATCGAAGGTATCTGCATCGAAGGGCAGACTACGCATATCTCCTTCTCGGAAAGAAACCCGTTCTGATATCTCTGAATTTTTAGCATATTCTCTGGCGTAAGCAATTTGCTCGGTAGAAATATCCAAACCTGTGACGTGTCCGGACGGCGAAACAGCTTTCGCCAGGGATTGGGTATGGATGCCAACCCCACAGCCAACATCCAAACCTTGGCTTCCAGGAGGGAAATCGAGCGTTTGGATCGCGGCTTGAATGACAGGGGCTCGTAATTCCATCATGTATTTGATCATATTTTCATCCATTTCTAGCCTCCAAATACATTCCCAACCAGGTTACTCTAGCCGAATTTCGTTCCGGCTACCTCCCGAATTTCAGCCAGGGATATTCCATGGCCCTCGCGCGATAGAGCTTCTGCTTCTCAGATAAGCCGATGAATCTCGCCAAATTTTTATTTCACTCAACGACGACAGTAACGACAAAACCGGCATAAAATTGCCCGTTCCACCGGTTTCCGTTGCAAATGCAGCATTGGGGAAGTCAAAGGACATATTGGTGCTCGCAAACGTGCCCTTAATACTTTGCACACTGAAAAATAGCAACGTTAGCAGCTCGTGAAGGATGATATCTGTCCGATTATCGTCCATCGACGCCGGATCTTCGAACTTTGATGTAAGCTCGCCAACACGCGCTGCTACGTGTGACCCAAGTATACGGCGCATCATTATTCTGCTAATAGTGTAGTTGAAAGGTATCGCCAGCTTTTTAAGGCTCACGACGGTTAACCTGCCACTTTGATAGAATGCACGCGAGTGGTACTTCTAATTTATTCTACTTCAACTGTTTTTCAAACGATTTTGTCCAGTGAACCTTCAAGAAAGATGGCTGTTGGTTTGAGATGGACACATGCTGTCTATTTGTATCGCCTGAAAAATGATCTACAATAGCGAGGGGTTGCATTCATGCGAAAATCGAAAATCTACAGCCAAGGGACGGCATGAAAAAAATTCAGAGGAAGCGAAGATACGTTTCGCTTGTAGCGATGATCCTGGGTCTTTCCCTACTCGCTTGCACGCTGACCGACTCAATTGGATTTGGCCCCACAGCGATTCCAACCATCGTCGAAATCACACCGGGCAGCAATACCATCGCAGGGCATGTGTGGCACGATTTGTGTGCCAACCCACCGCAAGGGGAGCCGCTGCTGTTCATTACTCCGGAAGATTGTGTCATCGCCCCAGAAGGGACGGCTTTGATCGCCAATGGGATCATTGACGGGAATGAAATCGGCATCGAAGGCGTCGAAGTGCTTTTAGGGGAGGAATCTTGTCCGTCCATTGGGTATCGCAGCGCGCAGACCGGACCGGACGGCTTCTACTTCTTCGCCGGCCTGTATCCTGGAACGTACTGCGTGAGTGTCGATCCTGTCAGCGCCGTTAATTCATCGTTGCTTCTTCCCGGACGCTGGACCGCCCCCGAAGTTCGGGGAAGCGACGAGATGACCAGTGTGACCATCACCATCGGCGAGGACAATTCAAGCATCGAAGTGTCTTTTGGCTGGGATTATCAAAATATCCCGCAGTACGAAGCACGGCCTACACCTACGTTGACGGCTACCGTTTCAGCAGCAGAGGCGACAGCCACGCTCACACCCACTCTTGCAGGGACTGCGACGCCAACGCTCCCGGCGGGAGATCCGAGAGCGGGATTGGGCGCACCTGTGTTTCAGGATAAATTCAGCTCCGGAAGCAATTGGCCACTGTACGAAGACGAGCACGCGCGTTTCGAAATCGGGGAGAATGAACTTATTATGACCGCCTTCAACCCTGATTATTGGAACAGCTGGATGTTGACTTCGCCCACGATTTCTAATTTCTATCTAGAGATGGAGGCGAAGATCGGTTCCTGCAGCGGTCTGGATGCCTATGGCTTGATGACGCGCTCGAATCTCACGGATGACGGCGCCGTCGGATACCTGTTTGGGGTTTCTTGCGACGGGCGTTACTCGTTGCGAATCTGGGATGGGTCGGAGTTTACGAAGTTAGTCAATTGGACCGTAGATGCGGATCTCGCATACGGCTCAGACCAAACCCAACGTATCGGTATATGGGCCGAGGGGGATTCGTTGAAGCTCTACGTCAATGGAAATTTAATCACCCAGGTGAACGATTCGACGTACGCCAGCGGACGATTCGGCATGTTCGTGAGCTCCGCGATAACGGCCGGTTTGGAAGTACACATCTATAACGTGAGTTATTGGGATCTGCCGTAGTTATTTCTGCCACGATTTCCAATCCTGCGTAGCATAGCACTTGCGCGGTGACCTGAGGTTGTCCCAAATGGGCAGCCTCATTCGCGGTTCTCGGGAAAAACCACCGGAATTGGGGGTGTGTATAAGGAACCCTGCAGCCGGGGGATAAACCGCCGGAAAATGAACATTCGTAGAGACGACCCGGTGGGGCGTCTAAGGGAAACAACCATTCCAGACGCCCTTCTGGGCGTCTCTACGGAGGCGAGGGGAACGATGGGCACCCATCCGAGCGCCTCCTTCATATTCAAACCTCGGTACTATTCGATACGAAAAACGGCGGAAAAACCGTTCGGTTTGAGTTGTAAGGTCGATGAAATGTCACAGCGCCTGAGAATCGGTTACATTCAAGGTGGACGTTTCACGAGCATGGATCGAAACGCTGCCTTCCTCTCGGAGGAAGGTGGTTTCGAATGTATATGTATGAAAAGGTGTAATTATGGTAACCAGATTGATTCGAGCGGGAATCAGTACAGCTGCGATCCTCATGCTTCTTACCGTACCGGCGCTCGCCCAGACCAGTAAAGGTGTCATCACTGGCCTCACGGCTTCGGACGCCTCCAGCCAGGGCAGCAGCGTAAACATACACAGCAGCGAGAGGGCCGATACCAAGATCTCCAATTCGAATCTGTACTACCAAGTTTTCGCGCCGGACGGCGTAACCGTGGTCGCCACGCACACGACAAACATGCCGAACCTGAAGGCCGGCGACACGTACAGCGATTCGTGGTCGACGTCGAATGCATCCTTCCCCAGCATCGGAACGTACACCGTGCGTTTGTGCTGGAGCACCGGGAATTCGCAAAACTGCGACATCGACAGCGCTTCTACGACCTTCTATTCCGTACCTTCGTTGGGATGGTTTTTCAGTTTGGTCGGTATTGCCCTGGTCGTCATTTGGGTTTGGCGACGAAGGCGTGAATTCGCCTTGGAGGCGGCATGAATTACTCCCTCATGGCGTTGGCGCTTGCGACCTACATCATCGGCCTGCTCGCGCTGCGACACAGGCGTTACAGTCTCACGGCTTATTTGTGGGGCGCATTTGGCCTTGCTGCGCTGTTGATCTTGGCGGGATGGTTGGGTGGATGGAATGAGCCGTTGGGCGCGGCGCAGGCGAATCTGCTCAAAATCGTGTGGGGTTGGTTCGGATTGGGAGTATCGACGTTGAACGGCGCCGAGCTGGTCGTGCCCGATCCGACCGGTTGGTCCGTCCTGGCGATCGGCATCGAATGCTCGACGTTGATCGAGCTATCGGTGTTTGCCGGGCTGCTGCTTTTTTATCCGCGTTTTCCTCCCGCCGAGCGACTGCGGCGTTTGATCGGAGGGCTGGCGGCGACGGTGATCATCAATCTCGTCCGGCTTTCGGTGATCATCGCCATGGTCGCGGCGCTGGGAAAACCCGCCGTACCTTGGGCACACGCAGTGGTGGGGCGCATGGTGTTTTTCGTGGGAATCGTAATCGTATATTGGCGCATGTTGACCCTGCCGACGATCCGTTTCGTGCGCAGGGATTTGGAGGTCAGTGGCCGTGCGGTTCGATAATCGGCCGGAGAGGTGTCCATGACGAACATGGGTTGGCAGCATTTCCTTTTATTTTGGGGTGTGTGGATTCTCATCCCGCTTTGTATCGATGTCTTCAAATCACTCAACGACGCCTTTTTGGTCTGGCGTCATCGACACCTGGCGAAACCGTATCCACCGCTGCCTCGACGCAGTTTACCCAAGATCTCGGTTCTCATCCCGGCCTACAACGAGCAGTTGAACATCGATCGCTGCATTACCAGCCTCAAGGCGCAGACGTATCCACATCACTTGATCGAGATCATCGTGATCAACGACGGCTCGACCGACCGTACCGAGGAAGTGGTCAACGGCCACATCAATGGCACGGCGCATTGGAACGGTCATATTCGCCTGCATAACCGCATCATTCCGGCGCGCGAGTTCGGTGGGGTGATGACGCTCGTGCAGGGCGAACACAAGGGAAAACCGACGGCCGTCAATCTGGGCATCGAACAGTGCCGGGGTGAATTGATCTTCGCCGTGGACTCGGACGTCGTTCTCGAGCCGGAAGCCGTCGAGCAGGCCGTCGCCGCATTTACGGTCGATCCTCATTTACAGGCGGCGACGGCGCACTTAATCATCGACCCCAACCTGCTCGTCGAGGCGAACGACAAAGGTCACGTCCGCTTGGATGAAGATGATCTGCCTATCCTGAAGGAGTTGACATTCAGCCAGAAATTCCTGGCTTCGGCACAATTCTTCGAATACCTTCAAGCGTTTCGCATCGGCCGTCACGCTGAGGCTGTTCGCCAGGAATTATTTACGCTGTCAGGGGCATGCGCAATTTTCCGCCGGGAAGTCATCCAGCGAATGAAGGGCTATCGCGGCCGTACAGTTTCGGAAGACACGGATGCCACGCTGACGCTGCAGCGGGCTCGGAAGCGCGTCGGTTATTTGCCGCAGGTACGCATCCACCTGGCTCCCGTGACCAACTGGCGTGATTTGTACTCCCAACGGGTGCGCTGGCAGCGAGGGGAAATCGAGGTCATGGCAGTGAACTCCGACTTGCTGGGGAAGCGGGGCCGATTTTGGAGCTGGACGATGCCCCGCCGGCTGCAGAACGATCACGCACTGGCGTTGCTGCGATTAATCTGGGCTTTCCTGCTGCCATTGTTCACCTTTTTCGGCTATGAACCGAGCGTAATTGCGCAAGCAGCGGCTTTAATGTATACACTGTACGTGGTCACCGATGCGATGCAGATGGCGGTAGCCTGGCCGGTTTGCGCTCGCAGCGAACGGCGGCTGTTGCGTAAATCAGCGTTGTATTTGCCGCTGTTGGCCTTTTATCGGACGATCGTGTACTTTTTCCGGTTGAGTGGAATATTGAAGGTATTGAGCGAAGAGCCGAGATGGACGACACGAGGGGAATGGCTAGAAAATTTGCGGTTGCAGGGATTGAAACGTTCCGTAGCCTGGCTGGGTGGACTCGTAGACATCTGGGCAGAATAGACTGGAACCGCCTCTCGAATAAACACCTCGGGCCAGCGATGCTCGTCACGCTGGCCCTATTCGTGCTGTTGATTGGCGTCTGGTCGAAAGGCTATCCAATTGGTACCGACGCCTGGGGGCACATTGCCAAAGCGGAATACCTCGCTGGTCAGATCCGAGAAGACGGGCTGGGTGCTTTATTTTCCACAAGCTGGATGCCCAATTGGTACATGGGCGATGCTTTCCGCACTTTTTATCCCCCGCTTACGACGTTGATCCTGGCGCCTATAGCTTATATGTTCCGCGATCCCGGCCAGATCCATAAGCTGTTCGCCACGCTGGCGGTACTGGTCTTCGCAGTGCTTTGCTACGTCTCGCTTTACCGAATGAGTAAGCCCTGGCCTGCCGCGTTGGGAACGGTACTGGCCCTGTGGGCGCCGTATCAGCTGCGAACCCTATTCTTCGAGGGGAACTACCCACGGGTTCTGGCAATACTTGCCTTGCCTCCAATAGCACTCTTTACGCAGCGGTTGTTGGACCGTTCCCGTCCGAAGATGCCGAGCGTGACTGTATTAAGCCTTTGTTGGGCTTGGGCGATCCTCGCCCATCCGCAGCAGGCGCTGATTTTCGCCATCGGTTTCATATTTTACATCGTGCTGCGTCTCTTCATCGATGCGGATATTCCCTTGAATTGGGCGGCATGGTGGGCAGCAGGAGTACTCGCCGGTGCGCTTCTCGTTGCGTTTTGGATCCTACCGGCCTACAGTCGTGGGGAGATTCCGCAGGTTCCATATTTGCCCCAGGAGAAAGTCACGCTGTTTTCCACGTCGATGGACTCCATCCTTCCGGCGGCTGATATAACTAACGGAAAAATCCTTTTCGGTTTTGGTATGATCATCATGGCATTGCTGGCCGCCACAGCGAGACCGGATAAGAATCGCAGTGCATGGGTTTTCGCGGGGATCATCTCGATTTGGCTATCGTTTGGTCCGAAGGGCGTGCTGTTCAATCTACTCCCGTTGAGTTCACAATTACTGCCAGAGCGATTTCTCAACTTCGCCACCTTCGCCCTCGCCGTTGGCGCCTCCAGTCTCTTACCGATCGGCAATCGTGCCCGTTGGGCGCGGGTGATCGTCGTCGTAGGAGCCGTCTTCATTGACATCTTCCCTGGATGGGGGTTGATAAGCAATCACCCCTACCCATCGCAGCAAGCGCTTCTATCGGGCATCGATTGTCCTGACACTCACAGCGATTGTCGTGTGGCCTTGTTGACCTACCCAGAGCCGGATTCTTTGGAGGTTTATTTTGCCGGTCAGGGCGAGCGCTTGATCAACGGTTGGGCGTTGGAAAACACGCCGCACCACAAGGCGCTCCGCCGTGTGCTGAGTGCGACGGAATGGAGCCCGGAGTACCTGCAACACATTTTCTCGTTGTGGAACGTTGGGGTTGCTGTGGTTGGTGGCGATAGATCGGGAACTGCGTTTGCACAATCCGCTCTGGCGGAAATCGGTTTCGAATTGCAGCAGACGAGAGGAACGTACGAGATATGGGTTAACCCACAACCTATGGGGATGCTGCAGCGGATTCCGGAACGACGCATGCTATTGCTTGGAGATCGATTGCCACCTTTTTTAATGACCTATCCATTTGCAGAAGAGGCCCGGGAGGTGAATCTTTCCCGGCTCACGCCCGCTGAATTACAAACGTATACGGCGATCGGCTTGTATCGCTTCGAGCGTTCCACGAACGCAATCAGCGAAGATGAATCTCGTCTGATCGAGTATCTTCAGGATGGAGGCCGCCTGATATTGGAGTTGAGCGGCATGGAGGAGGTTTTTGGCCGCACCCTGGATTTGCTTGATGTGAACGTGCTTCGGCTCTCTTTTCCAGATACGATGCGCGTCCGCTGGGCTGATCGACTTGCCGGTTTGCCGGAATCACTGCCACTGGACGTCGTGGCTCCACAGGGTTGGTCCGGTGCGATATATCAGGGGCTTGATGCCATCTATGGCGAGGTAGAATTTGGAGACGAATGGTACCCTATCCTGGGGTACAAGGATGTCGGCGATGGGCGCGCCTGGTTTATCGGTTTGAACCTTCTCTATTATGCACAACTTCAAGGCAACTTCGAGACTGTAGCTGCGCTTCGTGATTTAACCCTCGAAGGTCTGGACATCGACAAGGCTGTTCGTTTAGAATCCGTTCCCTATTCGAATTTCGAAGCTGGCGGAAGGAGTCTTACCTTCGACACGGATCTGGATGAATCGCTTGAAAACGTCTTGGTCTCCTATACGTACTCGCCTCGCTGGCGGGTAAACGTCGATGGTGAAGAGACAAAGATGGAGGTTTTTGAAAATCTCATTCAATTATCGCTTCCCGAAGGCGAACACGAAATCCGCGTCCGTTATCAGCCTTTCGGCACGATTTGGCCGATTTTGGGGTTGATCATCAGCGTCTTTGGCGTGGGCGGTTTGATTGCAGCCACAGTCGTCGAAAAGCGCACTTTTATACCCGTAATAGCTGAACCCGTTTCTCCCCTGAAGGATAAAAAGGGAGAGTATGCACCTTGTGCGACTTGCGGTTTTCTTTTTGCCCGGCTGGGCCCTCCTACACCGATCACATATCCTTTCCAGACCGTCGAGTGCCCGATTTGTGGCTTGCGAATGGATGATGAAGGTTTTCAACCCGGAGAAGAACCATCCGAGGAAGAACGCAAGCGGAAATTAGCGAAATGGCTTTTGGAACACGAATACGATCCGCAAACTGTTCACGAAAAATGGGGGTTCAAGGAGGGGGATTTCTTTGGAGATTCAGGTGATGCCTTACGGTTTGAGTTTCCCTCCGCTTGGGAGGAAGTAGATGAACAATAAGATTCTGATTGTTGACGATACCGCGGAGCTGCTCTTTTTCCTGGACTACATATTTCAACGCAATGGTTTTGAGGTCGTGACGACTGCAAATGGAGGTGAAGCGATTCGTCTTGCCAAAGAGACGAATCCCGATGTGCTCCTAGTGGATGTGATGATGCCGGGGATCGATGGGTTGGAGGTGTGCAAGCAATTACGCCAGGATGCTGAAATGCATGAAGTTCCCATCCTACTGTATTCTGCGGCAGTGGGAGAGGAAATCCGGCAAAAGGCGCTCGCGGCAGGCGCGAATGAGTTCTTGGGGAAAACATTGAATCACGAAGAACTGGTTACGAAGGTACGCAATTGGCTTGCCTCAGAGAGGTGATGGAAGACTTTCCGAAACTAAACGGCTCGAGGAATTACTACCTCGGTAACGCTGCGGAGTAAAACCAGGGATAGCAAGGAAATGTCGTGCAGCAATTTGCAGGCGCTCACGGGATCGTGAGCGTTTTTCGTTCGTTCGAGCTCATTCGAAAAGATGTGTGAGGGCGTCGCGAGTTGGCCAAGGTAAATCGACCGACGTCCCCCCTGTGCGCATAGCCACACTCTCGCCTTCGATGACTTCACCGATCACAAATGCGTGTACGCCGACGGCTTCTATGGCAGCAAGCACCTCATCTGTTGCTTCTGGTCGCACTGTGAGCAAGAGTGCGCCGGAAGCGATGGCTTCAAATGGATTCACGTTCAGCTCGCTACAGATGGCTTGTGATTCTGACGGAATGTGAATCGCTTCCGCTTCCAGTATCAGTCCGACTTTCGACGCGGCAGCCAATTCCCATACGCCAGTGGAAAGTCCACCTTCCGTGGGATCGTGCATTGCACTGACACCCCCGCAGCGTGCAGCTTCCAACGCTTCTGCGACGACACTGATGCCAGGGTCGTGGAGAAAATCCAGTGCCCGAGTCAGGAGGTCATCCGGCAGCGCCTGCAGTCTCTTCGTAAAGTCGTTAGCGAGTATACTGGTGGCTTCAATGGGAACACCTTTCGTTAATATGAGGGTATCTCCAGGACGAGCGCCCTGCGGCGTAATCAGGTCATTGCGTTCGACTTCCCCGATCATCGTGCCGCTCAAGATACAGCGATCGATCCCGGTAGTGATTTCCGTATGACCGCCGACGAGCGTCGCACCGATGAACTGACACGCGTCATCGATTTGGTTCAGGATCGCGCTGATTTGATCCTCGTCGAAGCGGTCTGCGGGGAGGAGTAGAGTGGCGAGGAACCACTTTGGCTGCGCGCCCGTCGTGGCGATGTCGTTGGCGTTGACGTGAACGGCATACCAGCCGATGTTCTCCGCGGTAAAGGTGATCGGATCGGATTTAAGTACCAGGACTCGTTCACCGAATTCGATCAGTGCGCAATCCAGACCGATCCCGGGACCCAGGATTACGTTGGGATCCGATTGGGTGAGCTGCTGTAGCAGTCTGGACAGGACTTGCGAGGGGAGCTTACCAATTGGGAATTTTGCCATTGCGGGCACGCTTTCGTAGTGAAAGAGCCGCCCTATTGGACGGCTCTCTCGATGGCTGCGGCATCCTTACTCATCACAGAGGAGGGATGCCGCAGCGTTAAGTTTGCCACTATTACTCATGGGCACCACCTCCTCTATACAGAGATAGCGAAGGGGATCAAGTAGTTACAATCTCGATAAGAAGTATCCCATAGGTCTCTTGCCGAGTCAATCAGAGAATTAGCATCGCGTCGCCGAATGAATAGAAGCGATAACCGTTTTCGATAGCGATCCGGTATGCATGCAGTATCCTTTCTCGTCCTGCGAACGCGCTGACCATCATCAAAAGCGTCGATTTGGGCAGGTGGAAATTGGTTAACATGACGTCGACAATGCGAAAATCGAATCCCGGGAGGATGAAAAGATCGGTATCGCCTTCGAATGCCGAGATCACTTGGCCGATTCCCGCGGCCCTGGCCGCAGTTTCCAACGTACGTACGCTCGTCGTGCCTGCGGCGACCACTCTGCCTCCGATTTGCTTGCATTGGATGATAGCATCCGCCACTTTTTCCGTGATCTGGCACCATTCCGAATGGATCGGATGGGATTGGGGATCTTCCTCCGAAACCGGGGCGAAAGTATCCAAACCGACATGCAGGGTAATCTTGGCGATTTGCACGCCTTTCGTTTCGATCCGATCCAGTAGTTCCTGCGTGAAATGTAAACCCGCCGTAGGTGCGGCTGCGGAGCCGGGTGTCTGGGCGAAGATCGTCTGGTAAGAATCCGGATTTTCCAGCTTTGCATGAATGTACGGCGGCAGTGGCATCTCGCCGATTTCTTCGAGTTCCGGGGTTACTGGCTGCGAGAAACGCACTCTACGGCGCGGACCTCCGAGATCGGCTTCGATCTCCGCCGTGATCCCTGGGGTCAATGCAACGCGCCGACCCGGCTTTAATCCCTTCCCACCGACCATGGCTTCCCATGTTTGCGGAGCGAGACGTTTGAGCAGCAGCAATTCCACCCGACCACCCCCGGGGAGTTTCCTCCCATGTAGACGGGCGGGGATGACGCGTGTTTCATTCAACACGAGGATGTCTTGCGATGTGAGGAACTGCGGCAAATCCCGGAATAGACGATGCTGGATCACGTCGTTCCGGCGATCGAGGATCAAAAGCCGGGATGAATCTCGCGGATCTGCGGGATGCTGGGCGATACGGTCCGGAGGGAGTTCATAATCGAAGTCAGAGATATGCACGGTCGATTTACTTGAGCAGTCGCAGGACCAGGTTGAGGAGCAACGTTAATATTAAGCTGAGGAGGATTGAACTCGCTAGCGGGATAAAGCAGGTCGTATTTCCGCCCAATCGGAAACGAAGATCCCCGGGCAATTCTCCCAACGAAACACCGCTGCGACCGAGCAACCACATGATTCCTCCGATTCCAAGCAGGATCAGGCCGGCTATGATGAACCATTTTGCGAACGTCGGTGTATCTGGCATCATGTGTTTCTAGATCTCGGGCAAGCGTGGTTGTTGTTTGGATGGTGGGGCAAGTTTCAGATGTTCGTATGCGCGTGCTGTGGCCACACGACCCTGTGGCGTACGATCGATAAAACCCAATTGCAGCAGGTAGGGTTCTACGACATCCATAACCGTGTCGGCTTCTTCGCTGATAGAAGCGGCGATGGTCTGCAAGCCGACGGGTCCACCGTCGAATTTGTCGATGATCGTCGCAAGCACCCGACGATCGGAATCATCCAGTCCGATGGAATCGATTTCGAGCAAACTCAATGCCTCGTTGGCATTTTGGCGGGTGATACGGCCATCGCTGCGAACCTGTGCGAAATCTCGTACGCGCTTTAGAAGTCGTAGGGCGACGCGCGGTGTGCCGCGCGCACGACAGGCGATTTCCGCAATGCCTCCGGCCTCGATTTCCACGTCGAGCACTCCGGCGCCGCGTGAAACGATCGCTTCCATGGCGTCGGTTTCATAGAAATTCAAGCGATGTATCGCGCCGAATCTGGCGCGTAGCGGCGCGGTGAGTAGCGCCAGGCGTGTCGTCGCACCGACGACGGAAAAGCGCGGTAGTTTCAGACGGATCGAGCGGGCGCTGGGTCCCTTACCGATGGTAATGTCAAGGGCGTAGTCCTCCATGGCAGGGTATAGGATTTCCTCCACCGCTCGACCAAGGCGGTGGATCTCATCGATGAAGAGGATGTCCCCAGATTGCAAGTTGGTGAGAATGGCAGCAAGGTCACCGGCACGCTCGATCGCCGGACCGGAAGTCACTTTGATATTCACACCCATCTCGTTGGCTAGAATATGTGCCAGTGTGGTTTTGCCCAATCCCGGAGGACCGTGAAATAAGACGTGATCCAGGGCTTCACCGCGCCCCTTTGCTGCCTGGATGAGGATGGCGAGGTTCTCTGTCACGCGCTCTTGATTGATGAGTTCGTGCAGCATGCGCGGACGAAGAGAAGGCTCGTTCGAATCTTCGACCTTGCGATTCGGTGCCACGATACGCTCTTCTTGTTCAACCACGGTTCGGATTATACCGGAAGGAAGCGGTGGAGCAAATTGGCTTGGTTGTCTGTCTAATCATACCTGTTGTCCGATCGGGCAGTGACGGGCAGCCTCATCATGAATGCCTCATTGTTCCTTCGCGGTATACAGTTCGATTTAACGACGCAACTAGGGCGGTCGGTGATCGCCTGTTTTGGAACGGTTAGCTCGATGGTTGCTTCGAAAGTCTTCAACGTCCAGTTTGTGTCAGCGAAGATCACCAGTCTTGCTCTGCACAACCGCGTAACCACTTGCGCCCATCTTTTCCGAGCAGGGTTTCCGCCTTTTCGGGTCCCCAACTCCCCGGCTCGTAGAATTCCAATTTTGGTGCATTCTTTCCTTTGGGAAGGTCGATGAAAGGCTCGATCAATTCCCAGGCTCTTTCAATCTCGTCGCTGCGTGTGAAAAGGGAGGCGTCTCCAATGAGGGCGTCCAGCAGCAAGCGCTCGTACGCCTCTGGGATGGCACATTCTCCGAAGTCATCTGCGTAGTGGAACTCCATATCGACCGGTCTCATTTCTGCGGTAGTATCGGGGACCTTGGCGTCGAAACGCAAATGAATGCCTTCATCCGGTTGGATGCACAATGCCAGGATGTTGGGAGTAATTTTATAGCCAGCTGGAAGCGGAAACATGACGTGCGGAGGTTGTTTGAAGTGGATGATGATTTCTGTGGTCTTCGCTGCCAGATCCTTACCGGATCGCAGGAAAAAGGGGACTCCTTGCCAGCGCCAGTTCTCGATATCGAACCGGATGGCTGCGTAGGTTGGCGTTTCCGAGTTCGGAGCTACTTTCTCCTCATCCCGATATCCACGATATTGTCCACGGACCAGGTAGTGATCGAGATCTATATCCGATGGTTGGCGGATGGCATTGAGGACCTTCACTTTTTCGTTACGCAAAGCATTGGCTTGAAAAGTCGCGGGTGGTTCCATGGCGACCAGCGTGAGCAGTTGCATCAGGTGATTCTGGAACATATCCTTGATCACACCGACGCCGTCGTAGTAACCGGCTCGGTGTCCGACGCCGACTGCTTCGGCTACAGTAATTTGTACGTGGTCGATGTAATTTCGATTCCAGATCGGTTCAAAGATCGTGTTGGCAAAGCGGAAGACCAAAACGTTTTGTACGGTCTCTTTTCCGAGGTAGTGATCGATTCGATAGATCTGGCTTTCATCGAGATGGGTATGGAGAGCAAGGTTAAGTGCTCGTGCGGAAGCGAGGTCGCTGCCGAAGGGTTTTTCAATCACAATTCGGCGCCAGACCCCATTTTGATTCGTCATACCGCTCTGGGACAACCCCGAAACGATGTCGGTGAAGAAACGCGGTGGTACGGCGAGGTAGTACAAACGATTCCATGGACCATCTTCGAACTCCGGCAGCGCGGAATGTAGTTGCTGATAGTCTTCCTCGCTCGTAAGACCACCGTGGATGTGATGCAGGTGAGGTGCGAATCGTTTCCACGAGTCCCCTACCTCGTCGAAATCCATGTGTTCTTCGATGCTCTTCTGCATAAGTTGTCGAAGGATATCGTCGTTCCAATCCCTGCGAGTGTATCCGATGATGTTAAATTGTTCCGGGAGTCTGCCCTTCAAGTACAAGCTGAACAGCGCCGGCATCAGCTTGCGGGAGGTCAGATCACCGGATGCGCCGAAGATGACGATGGTACACGGTTTAGCTGGCTGCGCTGGCATAGGACTCCCTCCCATTATCGATCTTATCGTATTTAATCACTCAATTTTTCATTAAGATAGTGAATCCGAGGAAATCATAATCCGTGATGACGGCCTTCATTCAGGTTCGTTCAATCTTATTCGTGTGCTCCCTCGGGCTTTTCACGAAGGAGTTCATGTAACAGCGAGTGGGTTCGGTGGACCGGTAGAATCCTTCTTGTCGGACCCAACTGAAGGTGGTTAATCAAATCTCTACGTTCTAAGTGTAGTATGATTACCGGTTAGGGGTACACCAATGGATGTATGAAAATGGCAACGTACTTCGTTTAAGATGGAATCTACGAAAATAGGATACCGCGATGAAACCAACGGCCTACCAATGGACAACGAAAGATAAGCTGCTTTATGCGCTGGCGATGATTCCCTTTCTGACAGGATTCGTCGGGACAGCGTATTTGTTGTCTACGTACTCGACGGCGCTCATGCTGATATGGTTGGCGCTCTACTTCGTAACCAATATCTTTCAAGCGGGATGCTGCGTTGGATGTCCGTATCAAGGCCAATATTGTCCCGCGCTTTGTGGGTTTTACCTGGGCAATTTTCTTTCGGGTGTCCTTTATAAAAACAGGCATTTTGAACAGTCTTTTTATGATCGCAACGCGAAGGCTGGGGAGACCATGTTGCTGGTTTGTATCGTCTTTCCACTGTATTGGATATTCCGAACCGGATGGTATCTGGTTCCGGTCTATCTGCTGCTTCTCGCGGCTCACTTCGTCATTTTCATGCACACGCAGTGCGATAAATGCGGCTACAATACGACCTGTCCGGGCGGCCAGACGTGGCTGAGCTGCCGGCAAAAACTGGGGTTTCATAGAAATCTGGGACAATAATCATCCATTGGGGTAAAGCACATCAGAGCGTGAATTAACAAGCATTATGCGGCCAGGGGGATTCTCGTTGAAACCAACGGCGACACTCAGGCTGCGATATAGGTCTGGCCATCAGATCGATGCGCTTTTCGACGAACCCGAGGAGTATGAGCAGCGAATGAATTCGTCTGGCGCACCGACCTTGGGTATATTACTGTAGAACCCAAATTCAACATTACAACGGAAAATTAGCGTGACGTATTGCTTTGCAGGTTGGGCTTCTTATCTTCATCGTGCGGAGCGTCTGAATAGGCTGGAAGGGATCCATCTTCGTCTCATTCCTTGTCGATGTTGATTGTTTGTAGGATCGGTTGACTCCGTGCGGATATTCCATCAGGATTAGAATGGGAGTATCTTATATTGTCGAATGAATGGTATTGATTTGAGGTGACAAAAAAGTGTTTGACGTGCTATCTTTCCTTTACTATACTGACTTGTAATGGCTTGAACGATATACGCAGCACAATTCTTCGGCCACGCAATAAAGACGATCGTGATGTCATTAATCCGTTCTTGGATAAGCAATTAAGTCGGGTGTGCACAGATCAAATCGCCTTCGAACCGGTTGCCGGGTTCAAGGAGGGCAGTGAACGTGTTTGGCCTCGGACTGAAACCATTACAACAGGCGCTCGACCGCAAGGCGGATGAAGTGCAGCGCGAATTCATTGAACTGGGGAATCGGATCGACGATATCGGCAAACAATTGCTGGAACTGCGCGGAGAGGAGAAAAAGCAGCTGCGGGGGGAGCAAATCGAACTGCGCGCCCAGCAGCAGCAAGTTGCTGCGGACGTCAATCTTTGGCGCGAACGTGCCCGTGGCGTTTTGACGGCTGGTGGCCGCGACGGTTTACGGAGGTACCTGGAAGAACTGAGCGAGCTGAACGAGCCCTCCATTCAACCGGTCGTGGATCAAGTGCTACGCATGCTCGATTTGCCACCGGATGAACTCTTGCCCGACGAGGAAGAACCGAAATTTGTCGAACAGACACCTGCGGAACGTTTGTTAGAACGAGCGCGAGTCGAGTACGACATTCGCACGGGTGATCCGTCCGTCCGGATACGAGAAGCGATTGCCTTTGCCAACCGTCCAGGAATTGCACAGGACGACTCACAGCTAGAGGAGATCGCAGCCGCAATGGAGGATCCCGATCCACTCGTACGCGAAGTGGCAGTGTTGACGACGATTCAGCTCCATCGATTTCGCGCTCTACGTGTGGCGGATTTAGAAGTCGCCCATCAATCCACACAATTCCTCGCTCGTCTCAATCACACGGCAGTGGTACCAACCCTGATCGAAATTCTGGAAACCCCGCGTACGGGATACTTAATCGAAAATGATGAGTCGGTCGAGATGGATAACGATCGCTCGAGAATGATCGCTCTGCTGCGCTTGGTCGAGTGGCATACTATGGAAGCTCAAGCCGCAATCAAGGCACGGCAGTTCGATCGAGATGAAAGCATTGTCAAGGCCGCTGCACGAGCCCTGGAGTTGTTTCCGGGATCTTGGTCGGGCCCTCTGAAAGGAGGTCATGCGAAGCAATAACCTGCGACACTCCGTTTCACCAGTAAATTCGTGATCAAAAGATCGGTCGCCGGCAATTCGCAAGGCTGACTCTTCTTGACATTTTTCAATTTAAATGTAGAATATAATCTTATGAAACCCAAGCGGGTGGTCGACACTTAGAAGCGCTTGAGGTCGGTTTAGCCTCACGCGCTTGTTTTGCATTGCCTGCGGTGCAGAACGTATGTTCTGTGCAATTTATTTTTATCAAGGGTTCTTCGGGTCGGAAAAAATATTTGAGTAGGGCTGTATTGCGCCACGGAGGAATTTAGTGGAAGCGAAGGGATTTCGAGCGTTACGTGTAAGTTTGGCGTCGCCGGAAACTATTTTAAGTTGGTCTTATGGAGAGGTATTAAAGCCGGAAACGATCAACTACCGCAGGTTGCGGCCGGAGAAGGATGGTTTATTTTGTGAAGCGATCTTCGGACCACAACGAGATTGGCAGTGCTATTGCGGTAAATATAAGAATATTCGCTTCAAGGGAATTACCTGTGAGAAGTGCGGTGTAGAAGTCACACGTTCCTCCGTCCGTAGAGAACGTATGGGGCACATTACGTTAGCTGCCCCCGTCGCACACGTGTGGTACACGCGGCGCGTTCCCTCCTACCTCGGCCTTTTATTGAACGTATCCAGACGCAACCTGGATCGGGTGCTCTACTTCGCTCAATACGTCGTTACACAGGTGGATGAGGATTCAAAACAACGCGCCATAAAACGCGTCGAAGATGAAATCACACAACTCGAAAAAGCACGGGCCGACGCTTATAAAAAGCGCATCGCAGATATCAAAGCCGATCGCAAGTTAAACTTGGAGACACTTGAACAAAAGCAGCGTGAAATTCAGGAGGCCTACGAGGAGGAAGTCGCGAATCAAATCGATCCCGTGATTCGCGAAGGTCAGCGATTGGAAAAAACCCTCAGCGAAAAACTCGACAAGACCATCCGCGCACCTATCCGCTTCGAAGCAATCGACATGTTGATCGCAGATAAACAAGAAACGATCAACAACGACCACATCAAACTAGTCCAGGAAGCTGTTAAAGAGCATTTGAACAACGTCGAATCTGCACTGAAAGAGAAACGCAATAGCGAAATCGCAAACGTGAAGATGCAGGCCGAAGAGGTGAAAGCCGAAGCTGAATTGGCCATTGAAGCGCTCGATGAGCACGTCGATGATGAAACGGCCAGCCAAATCGAAGATTTAAAAAACGATTTGGAGGAATTGAGCGCCATCCATCCCATGCTGTTCCTGGGCGAGAGCCGCTATCGGGAATTGAAAAACAAGTGGGGCCAGGTATTTCGAGCGGACATGGGTGCAGAAGCTTTCTACGAGATCCTACAGCGAATGGATCTCGACAAACTCACCGAAGAGTTGTGGACAGAAGTCCGTACTACCCGCAGTAAACAGCGTCGCAAGAAGGCCACAAAACGGCTAAAAGTCGTCGAAGCCTTCAGGCGCTCGGGGAATCGGCCGGAATGGATGATTCTCACACAACTTCCCGTAATTCCACCGGATCTACGACCGATGGTTCAACTCGACGGCGGGCGTTTCGCCACGTCCGACTTGAACGATTTATACCGTCGCGTGATCAATCGCAACAATCGTCTGAAGCGACTGGTCGAACTCGGCGCGCCGGATGTCATCGTGCGCAACGAGAAACGCATGCTGCAGGAGGCGGTGGATTCGCTGATCGATAACGCCCAGCGCGGTAAAGCGCTTTCGCGTCGCGGCCGCCGGGAATTGAAGTCGCTGAGTGACATGCTAAAGGGTAAGAAAGGCCGCTTCCGACGCAATTTGCTCGGAAAACGAGTGGACTATTCCGGCCGCTCGGTGATCGTCATTGGCCCGCACCTCAAGCTCTATCAATGCGGTTTGCCGAAGACGATGGCCCTCGAACTGTACCGCCCATTCGTGATCTCGAAACTCGTTGCGCACAACTATGCGGCGAACGTCAAGGGCGCCAAACGCATTATCGAGCGCGAACGTCCGGAAGTCTGGGAAGTCCTCGAAAAGGTGATTAAGGATCGGCCGGTGCTGCTCAACCGTGCTCCGACCTTGCATCGCCTCGGCATTCAAGCCTTCGAGCCGGTGTTGGTAGAAGGTAAGGCAATACAGCTCCACCCGTTGGTGTGTGCAGCCTTCAACGCCGATTTCGATGGAGATCAGATGTCGGTTCACCTGCCGCTGTCGCAGGAATCCGTTCGCGAAGCGCGTGAGCTTATGCTCTCCTCGCGCAATTTGCTCAAACCCGCCGATGGCGAACCGATCGTCAGCCCGACCAAGGACATGGTCCTCGGCGTGTATTACCTGACGATGTCCGAGGAAGGCAAAGAACATCTCGGGGAAGGACGCGCCTTTGCGGACATGGATGAGGTCGAATTGGCCTATACTCTCGGGCAGGTGGAAATCCATACCGGTATCAAGATCTTTACGCAAACCTGGTACGACGAGGAAGGTCTACGGCTGTCCGAGCCGCAGGAGCGCATGGTTGAAACGACCGTCGGTCGAGTGATCTTCAACATGGTGCTCCCCGATGAACTGCGCTTCGTCAATCGCGTCCTGGATAAAGGATCGATCCAGGAATTGGTGAGCGACATTTACCATTTGCTTCGGGAAGAAGGTACGCCGGCCGTCGTCGACGCCATCAAGGACGTGGGCTTCAAATACGCCACGCGTTCGGGTACGACGATCGCCGTTTCGGACATCACCGTTCCAGGCTCGAGAGGGGACATCATCTCTCGCACTCTGGAGGATGCCGAAGCGGTGCGAGTCGATTACCAACGAGGGTTGCTGACCGAGCAGGAACAGAAGGAACGTATCATCGAACTATGGCAAGATACCACGACAGAAGTCGCCGACGCTGTACGGGAGACGATGGATCCCACGGGCAACCTGTCCACCATGGCGCTCTCCGGGGCGACCAAGGGCGGTTTCCAGCCGATTTCCCAGCTTGCGGGGATGCGAGGTTTGATGGCCGATCCTGCTGGACGCATTATCCCGCTGCCGATCCGCTCGAATTTCCGTGACGGGCTGACCACGCTCGAGTACTTCATCTCCACCCACGGCGCCCGCAAAGGTTTGACGGACACGGCATTACGAACTGCGGATGCGGGTTATCTCACCCGGCGGCTGGTTGACGTGGCGCAGGACGTGATCATCAACGACGTGGATTGTAAAACAGAGAATGGGATCTGGATTCGCCGTTCAGACGATGTGGCGGGGCAAGAATTCCACGCACGTCTCGTCGGACGGGTCCTCGCACGTAAAGTCGCCGATCCGGAATCGGGTGAGGTCTTGTTCAAACGCGGTGATCTGATCACGCTGCGTGAAGCACGGATGATCTCCGAAGCTGGCGTCGAAAAAGTCTATGTCCGCTCTCCGTTGACCTGTGAATTACAGTTCGGTCTGTGCCGCAACTGTTATGGCATGGACCTGGGGCGAGGTGAGTTGGTTTCGTTTGGCGCCGCAGTCGGGATCGTGGCCGCACAATCCATCGGCGAGCCAGGCACTCAGTTGACCTTGCGGACCTTCCACACTGGTGGTGTGGCCGCAGGTGGCGACATCACGACGGGCCTGCCGCGCGTGGAAGAGCTGTTCGAAGCGCGCAAGAAACCCAAGGGCGAGGCGGTGATCTCGGAAATCGCCGGTACGGTGGAAATTATCGAGCCGGACGTTCCAGACGGACCGCGAAAAGTACGCGTTCACCTCAGCGAATTGCTCTCCGATGAATATTCCGTACCCGGGAACTGGGCGATGAAAGTGGAGGACGGCCAGGAAATCGATGCCGGAGAGTTGATAGCAAAGCGCGGTGATTCGACGATCGTCGCCAGCCATGCGGGTCGTTTACGCGTGGAGGATAGCAAAGTGGTCGTGTCGTACGATCGCGTCGACGAGGCTGAGTACGACATCCCGGCCAGCGCACGACTGCTGGTTAAAAATGGACAGAAAATCGAAGCCGGAAAGCAGATTACAGAAGGTTCCCTGAACCCGCATCGAATATTGCGCATCCTTGGACCGGATGCGTGTGAAGCTTATCTGTTGACGGAAGTACAGAAAGTGTATCGCTCACAAGGCCAGAACATCAACGACAAGCACTTCGAGGTGATCATCCGCAAGATGCTCTCCAAAGTACAAGTCATGCAGGCAGGCGATACCTCGTTACTACCGGGCGATCTGGTCGATCGACGCTACTTGATCCGTTTGAACGAAGCGATCATCGCCGAGGGTGGCAAACCCGCTCGAGCGATGCAGGTGCTCCTCGGCGTGACGAAGGCTTCGTTGAGCACGGAGTCGTTCCTTTCGGCGTCGTCGTTCCAGCATACGATTAAAGTCTTGGCCAACGCGGCAATCGAAGGCAAGGTGGATTACCTGCGTGGCCTGAAGGAAAACGTGATCATCGGGAAACTTATCCCGGCCGGCACGGGTTTTCCGGGCTCCGAGGTCGCTTTGCACGACGAACGCCTGGATGGCGAACTCGAGCCTGCAGAAGAGGAGGGAGCTGAAATTGAGGTGGAGGCTTCGGTCGAGGAACCTGAGCCTGTAGCGGGAGATTAGCGCGATCCATTTCCCGCAACCGGAAATACCGGGCGAATTTCGAATGCGGAATTCCGCCGGTCCCAGATGATTACAGTGGAATTGCGTTGCCTCGAATGCGAATCATTGACAGGCACCAGGCTGGTGGTATAATCTCGTCGCCCCACCGATGAGGTTGGGGCATGTGTGTGAATCCCCAACTTCCCCGTCACTCGGCGTCATTGCTTCGATGTTCGCAGGGATGATGGTGAAGCGAAGCTGGAGAACGTGAAAAATGAAATATGCAATCGTGGAATCGGGCGGCAAGCAGTACGTTGCCCGTGAAGGTGAAACGATCGAAGTCGATCGGCTGCCCATCGAAGTCGGCAAATCCGTCACGTTCAAAGATGTCCTGCTGGTCGTCGATGACGGCACGACGGAAGTCGGCAATCCCTTCGTCAAGGGGGTTTCGATCAAGGGTACCGTCCTCGCCGAGGTAAAGGCGGCGAAAATCATCGTCTTCAAGTACATTCCGAAAGAGAGATATCGACGCACGAGAGGGCATCGTCAGCGCTACACTCGCGTGTTGATCGACTCGATCGGCGTGCGATCGACGGGTAAGAAAGCCGAGACGAAAGAAGCGGAAAAGACAAGCAAGCCCGCTCCGAAGAAGAAAACGGCTGAGAAAACCAAGTCGACCGAGAAGAAGACCTCGACGTCAACGGCGAAGAAGACCTCGGCGAAACCCACTGCGAAGAAGACCTCGACGAAATCCGCTGAGAAGAAGTCGACTGAGAAGAAGTCGACAACCAAGTCTGCTTCGAAGGAGAAACCGAAAGCGACGTCGAAATCGAAAGCCAAGACCACCAAAGCGAAATCATCGACAACGAAATCCAAGTCATCGAGCAAGAAGCCGACGACGAAAAAGACGAGTTCAAAATCGAGCGGCAAATCGAGCTCGAGTGAAGCAAAAAGTAAGAAGTAGAAGGTAAGAGGGAAACATGGCGCATAAAAAAGGCGGCGGTTCAAGCCGCAACGGTCGTGACAGTCATTCGAAGCGACTCGGCGTCAAGAAATTTGGCGGCGAGCGTGTGATCGTGGGCAACATCATCGTCCGTCAGCGCGGTACCCGCATTCACCCGGGTGAGAACGTGCGCAGGGGTAAGGACGACACGCTCTTCGCCATTTCGGACGGCGTGGTGCATTACGATTTCATGAGTCGAGGCCGAAAACGCGTACACGTAATTCCTGACTAATTTCGATAACCGTGCACGATTGTCACCCAACATGCTGAGTCCTTCCCCGGGGATCAGCTTGCCCGGGGCAATCCGTGCCAAGCCGGGGAGGTTGGATAAACGATGAAAGAAAATATACATCCGAAATATTACACAAATGCCAAAGTTACTTGCGCATGCGGCAATACTTGGGAAACCGGTTCGACCGCCGAGTCGATCTCGACCGACGTCTGCTCGAAGTGCCATCCATTCTACACCGGCGAGCAACGCATCGTCGATACCGAGGGGCAGGTGGATCGATTCTACAAACGCTTACAAGCCCGGGAAGATTACATCACCGAGAAAGAAGAGCGCGAAGCTGCACGCACTTCCCCGGACCTGCCGATTACGGAACTCGAAATGGGTTCTCGCACGGAAGGCAAGTATCTTAAAGCTGGCATCAAAGTCGTTGGGGAGGCACTTGCATTACTTGCTGAGGGGGACGAAAAAGTCCTGGCGATCGACGGCATCGGCCGCAAGACTCTGGCCGATTTGAAACGTGCGTTGAGCCGAGCCGGCTTTATACTGCCTCAGGCTGAAGAAGAGGCATGAGGTACGATTGCTTTCACCGGCGAACTTGATTCTCGAGAGCGCATGAGGTAACGTAAGGCAGGTGTATCGCACCTGCCTTTTTCATTGTCAACGTCAAATCAGAGGGTCTGCATGAAACATCAAAATGGCAGTGTTGAACTCATCGTTGGGTCGATGTTCAGCGGAAAAACCGACGAACTCATTCGTAGATTGCGCCGTGCAAAGATCGCCCGTCAGAAATTACAGGTTTTCAAGCCGAGTATCGACACACGCTTCGGCGAGGAGAAACTCGCTTCCCATGCGGGTGCCGAATTCGAAGCGACACCGATCAATCATTCGAGTGTGATTCTTCAACTGCTTGACGCAGACACAACAGTGGTCGCCGTAGATGAAGCGCAATTCTTCGATGAGGATATCACCAGCGTCGTTCAGGAACTGGCGGATCGCGGCATCCGCGTTGTAGTGGCCGGACTCGATACAGATTTCCGCGGTGAACCCTTCGGGCCGATGCCCACACTCATGGCGCAAGCAGAACACGTCGATAAACTGCATGCCATTTGCATGGTATGCGGCGATGATGCCTGCCGCACGCAACGATTGATCGACGGCAAGCCGGCTCGCTACGACGATCCGGTGGTGGTCGTCGGCGCGAGCGAAATGTACGAAGCCCGCTGCCGTGCTCACCATACCGTACCGAGGGATTGACGTGCAGGATTATCATGAATTTCTCGAGGAAATTCTCATCCCTGAGGATGCCATTCAGAAACGCATCCAGGAGCTAGGACAGGAAATCAGCCGCGATTACGAGAGCAAAGACCTGCTCCTTGTCTGTATCTTGAAAGGGGGTGTGATGTTCCTCACGGATCTTATGCGCGCCATCGAGATACCTCATACCATCGACTTCATGGCTATCTCCTCTTACGGAGCAGGAGTGAGGCGCTCGTCGGGCAGCGTCCAAATCAAGTTGGATCTGGCCACACCGATCGAAGGTCGCAACGTCTTGATCGTCGAAGACATTATTGACAGCGGTCAAACACTCACATCGGTGATTAAATTCTTGAACACGCGCCGTCCGAAAAGTCTTAAAATTTGCACGCTGCTTGACAAAGCCGAGAGGCGGGAAGTGGAAGTCCCCATCGATTATCGTGGATTCACGATCCCCAATAAATTCGTCTTTGGCTATGGCTTGGACTTCGACGAATATTATCGAAATCTTCCGTTCATCGGCGTCGTTCGAGCGGATCAATTGCAGGACGAGAGATAAGTGCTGCACAAGCATGTCATCAGAACCTTCCCTTCCTCTTGCGATCAGAGAATATCTCCCTCAACTTCCTGAAGAACCATCGATCTGGTTGGTCGGTGGCGTGCCGCGGGATCATCTCCTCGGTCGTACGAGCCGGGATTTCGACTTTGTAGTGGCCGGGGAAGCGCGAGCGCTCGCCCGGCGTTTTGCAGATCAATTGGGGGGTGCCTACTACGATCTCGATCGTGAACGCGACATCGGACGGGTCATCTTGACCAAACGGGAGGAGCGTCGCATCACTTTCGACTTCGCCAGACTTCGGGGAATCACGATCGAGGAAGATCTTCGTGGCCGGGACTTCACGATCAACGCCATGGCCGTTTGCCTCACCGCGCCCTACACATGGATCGATCCCCTTGGTGGGGCGCATGACGTTAAAGAAAAAATCGTAAAGGCGTGTACCCCCCATTCACTGGCCGACGATCCCGTCCGTGCCCTACGGGCCGTGCGATTTGCGTTGAGTTTCGAATTCCAAATCGCGAACGAGACCAGGGAAGGAATCGAGCAGGTTAAACACACATTCGATTCCGTCTCTTCCGAGCGTATACGGGACGAGATCATGCAGATATGTGCTATGTCCCAACCTGGTAAGGCGTTTCGCTTGTTGGATTACATGGGAATATTGGGGACGGTATTCTCAGACCTCGAACAGCTTCGTGAGATCGATTTCCCTGCGCCCAATGAAATCAACGCGTTGGAACATACGCTTGCAGTGTTGGACCGTTTGGGTGATCTATTAACCGTTCTCGATCCGGATCACGATCCGCAGGCTGCGGGAAATTTGTTATGGGCGGAAGTCGCGTTGCGGTTGGGTCGTTTCCGCAATCCACTGGCTGATTATCTCGCTCGATCCTTGAGTCAAGCGAACAACGCCCGCCAGATACTATTCCTCGCCGCGCTCTATCACGTAGTCGGTTTGTCCGGCGACGTGGATTCCGAGACACCATACGTGGTGCGAATATCCGAGGCGGAACACGGCGCTCGCGTCGCCGGTGAACTTGGGCGTAAACTTCGTTTGAGCAACGCCGAAGTCGATCATGTGGAACGTATCTTACGGTATCAGGGAGCGTTCGAAGATCTCGGTTTCGAGCAACCGCCCTCACCCAGGGCGATCTACCGATTTTTCCGTGCGACGCGCGGAGCTGGTGTGGAGATCGTCCTGCTGGCATTGGCAAGTTTCGTAGGTGCTCGAGCCGCACGACTGTCTCAGGATCGATGGGCGGAGTATGTTGGATTGGCGCGCACGCTTCTCGAAGCGTTCTTCGAGAGACATGAACGAATCGTAGATCCCCCGCAGCTCATCAATGGCGAAGATATCATGCATGTTTTGCACCTCGATCCAGGACCCATCGTGGGGGAGCTGCTTGAAGTCGTTCGTGAAGCCCAAGCGGCCGGTGAGGTCGCGACTCGCGATGAAGCGTTAACTCTGATAAATGAGACGTATGAAGCTTGAGAAACGGCCCGCGTAATGGATTGGCAGAACGAGCGTATTCCTTTAACCGGGTGGTATTTGAATGTCCGGTAAATCGGTGCGTACGATCTTGCACGTCGACCTCGATGCATTTTTTTGTTCCGTTGAGGAACTACTCCGGCCCGAACTAAAAGATCGTCCGTTTGTCGTCGGCGGATCTCCGCAGGGCAGGGGTGTTGTGGCTTCTGCGTCCTACTCGGCGCGCGCCTATGGGATTCGCTCGGCGATGCCAACGTCGCGTGCCCTGCGTTTGTGTCCGGAGCTGATCGTGCTCCACGGCCGACATACCGAGTACCATACGAACTCACAAAAAATTATGGCCTTTCTGCGTGATTCGGCGCCTTTAGTGGAGCAGCTTTCCATCGACGAAGCATTTTTAGATGCGAGCGACGACCCGCTCGGGGGTGAAGCGGTGGCTATGAAACTGCAAGCGGAAATCGATCTGCGTTTCAAGCTGCCAACTTCTTGGGGAGTTGCCAGTAACAAATTGGTGGCGAAAATCGCCACGGAGGTGGGCAAACCGAAAGGCTTGATCGTCGTGAAACCAGGCGAGGAGCGGAATTTTCTGGCGCCTTTGCCGGTTGAGATGCTCTGGGGTGTCGGCCCGAAAACGGCGGAACGCTTGAAATCCGAAAATGTTCACAAAATCGGGGAACTGGCAGACATGCCGCTCGGTCGGCTGCGGGCGATTTTCGGCGATTACGGAACGGAACTTGCATCCAGAGCACGAGGAGAGGACGATCGACCGGTCCAGGAAACATACGAGCCTCAATCGATGTCTGCGGAAAGAACGTTTCCGAAGGACATTGCGGATGTCGAGGAATTGAAACGTGTGCTATTGGAACTCAGCGAAAGAGTCGGGACGCGATTGCGAAAGGCAGAATTGGCTGGAAAGACCGTGCGGCTTAAACTACGCTGGGCAGATTTCTCTACCATCACGCGGCAGCGTCAATTGACGCAGGCAACGGATCAGGACGGTGAAATCTATCAAGCTGCCTGCAGATTGTTCGATCAGGCCTGGACGCCTCGCCGCAGAGTCCGCTTGTTGGGTGTGGGAGTGACCGATCTGGGACCTCCGCTTCGTCAACTGTCCCTATTCGACCACTCCTGGGAGCAGGACGGCCGCCTGCTTCAGGCGATCGATACGATCCGCAGACGTTACGGCTCGAAAGCACTGCGTCGAGCGACGCAACTCGGCTCCGAGGATCAAGAAGAAGACGATGCGTCGTAAAGTACATGTGGAAATTCAACGTAAAAGCAGACAGGATGGATAGTAGATTTTTATCGCTGCAGTCTCGAAGGACCGGTCGAATCGTACATCAGCAAGAGTGGGTAGTCTCGTTGGAGGGTCGTCGATGACACTGAAAGGAAAGGGCTACTACATTTGGCGGATTCCGAACTGTGATTCCGGAAATCCGGCAAGCATCGCCACCAGCGCTGCGCAGGCGAAACTTTCGCACGTGCTGATCAAAATCGCGGATGGTCCTTCCTGGCGGTACAACTACGATGAAACGCCGCAGGGAGTCGATCTGGTTCCTCCGCTCGTGGCCGAACTTCGCAAGGTGGGTATCGAAGTCTGGGGTTGGCACTACATCATGGGCTACGATCCCATCGGGGAAGCTCGCCTGGCTGTCTCACGGACCCGAGCTCTGGGGCTCGACGGATACGTCCTCGACGCGGAGGCGGAGTACAAAAAAAGTGGTCGTGCACAATCCGCGACTCGCTTCATGGAAGTGTTGAGGACCGGATTGCCCGATTTGCCCGTTGCACTGAGTACATACCGCTACCCTAAAACACACTCCGAGCTGCCCTTTAATGAATTTCTCGAGTATTGCGATTATGCTATGCCGCAGGTGTACTTCGAGGGCGCTCACAACCCGGAAGACCAGCTAGATCGAAGCGTCGAACAATACATGTCGCTTGCAAATGCCAGGCCCGTGATTCCCACGGCACCAACGTATGGACGAGGCAGTTGGCGCCCGACGAAAGATGAAATCCAACGCTTCCTAGCGCGCACGAAAGAACTCGGCTTGAGCGCGGCCAACGCCTGGAGTTGGGACAACGCAAGGCGGAGCGGTTACATGGAATTGTGGGATGCGGTTGCGGAATTCAATTGGGATCCACCACCTCCACCTCCGGATATTTCCGAGCAATTGATCGACTGCATGAACAAGCACGATGCCTCTCAACTGGCCGAACTCTATGCCGCCCGAGCGGCTCACGTCACGGGGGAACGAACGGTTGTTGGGAATGGCTCGATACGGAATTGGTATCAGACATTGTTTAGCCAATTGATGCCGCAAAGCCAGTTTCGTCTCACTGGAAGAAGCGGGAGCGGCAATTCACGTCACTTCACATGGAATGCCCATGCTGAAACAGGCATCGTCCGGAACGGGAACGATATATTGGGATTGAAGGACGGAAAAATCCACTATCACTACACATACTTCACCCTGGAGCCAGGCTGGTGAATTACGCCTGAGTGAAATGGGACTTTGGTCTCCCGCCACTGCTGGAATTGTTATCGGTTCACTGTGAGGGGATTACTACGCCACCGCATTCGTTCCTGGTTAAGACTCAAACAATTCAAGATCCAATTGATCTGAATTCGGCATCGTCGACCATCACGAACGGCGCTCGTTCCTCGAATTAATCGTGAGATGAACGAAGCGTTGAGAATGATGTTTTTGTTGCATTCAAACTACTGTGAGGAAATGGCTTTCCATCCGTACCAACGGGAATACAGATGGACCTTAAATTCCGGGTCGAGTATATCCGTTGTTGCCCATCGAATTCGCCTGGTTTCCGATCCATGCATTGAAGTACGACGTGAAAAAGGATGTTTGTTCGACCTGCGCGTTTGTCCCAGATGATGTACATTTATGGAACGAATTAATTGAAAGGTGCTCGTAAGGTAAGGGGAGTGGCAGGGCGATATATCATGAGAGGTATATCTCATGATGTGCCTGTGTGAGAAATCTCTTTTAGCGCGCATCATTCTGCCCAGCATTCAAAAATGCATCTCATAGGGGCTGGGGGAGATAAAAAGTGAGAGATGAGTCGTGACGGACAACACAGGAATGTAGTTCATAGGCAAAAAAAGGCGTGGATTTACGAGTGGTTATCGTGAATTTACCATCGTGAAATCGATTTTTGGGTATGAAGGTGGTTGATGTAGATATATCGTTATAAGGCGGCATCATGATGTATCGGAACTGTCAGAGAGAGCCACAATTTTGCAACGTTCGCTACGAGACAAGCTGCGACGAGATAACGAATATTCCATCTCTCGTTTATTGCAATATCCCCTCCCTTCATGGCGACATTCCCGGTCTTGTGTCGTCAGGTGCGTCCTGCACACCGAATCTTGATGTCATTCATCGCAAACGTTGTTTAAAGGCGGGGAAGTGATGCGGTCGAACACGATTTCAGGATCACCCGGATCTCATAACGACTTCCGCGATGCGGCAAACCATTCGGCTTCCCTGGCAATCCGTGCGGCAAGTACAAGCAATCGCGACTTACTTGAAGGGAAGGGAGATTTTCCTGTCGCGCTCGAAGCGCGTCCTTCCCTGTATCAAAAAACGACATTGGAAAATGGTATTCGCGTAGTGAGTGAGAGCATTCCGGGTTCACGATCCGTTGCCATCGGCATCCTCATCGATGCAAGCCCTCGAGACGAAAGGCAGGAAAAGGCAGGTTTGGCTCATCTGGTAGAACATCTTCTCTTTCAAGGAACCAGCAGTCGCAATGAAAACCAAATTGCCAATCTCATGGACGAAGGCGGCGGGAATTTCGGGGGATTTACGACCCGTGATTACACCTGCTACTTTGCCACCGTACTGGACGATTACCGGACGTACGCCATCGATCTTCTCGGAGACATATTACTCAATTCGATCTTTCCCCCTGAGAACGTGGAACGGGAAAAAACGATCATCCTGCGCGAGATCGAACGGGTGCGTGACACGCCTTACGAGCGTGCACACATGCTTCTGAAATCCGCCGTCTGGCCGGATCACCCATTGGGTCGGGCGATTACCGGCGATTCGACGACGGTTCGAGGACTCACGCGTGAGGATGTCATTTATTTTGTACACAATCACTACCTGCCGGATCGCATGATCATTGCTGCGGCGGGCAATCTGGAGCATCAGGATTTTGTCGCCCAGGTGCGGGATGCCTTCTGGCGTATCCAGGGTTCTGGTCAGATCAGAGGAGTTAACGCCCCTTCATTTCGATCCGGAGAGAAAGTCGAACACGCACCGGTTTCGCAATCCTACTTTTCTCTCGGGATCCCAACGCATCCCTATGCGTACGTCGATCGATATTCCATCCATCTTACCAACAACATCCTCGGCGGTGGAATCAGCTCGCGCCTCTACCGCAGCATACGCGAAGAGCGCGGGCTCGTATATCACATCGAATCCGAGTATCACGCCTATCGGGATGCCGGCTTGCTTATTGTCGAAGGAAGTACGACGCCCGAAAACCTGATGCAGGTCTTGGCTTTGACGCTCGTTGAAATGGGACAGCTCGTCTTTGGCGATAAACCAGTGGACGCCGAAGAACTTTGGAAGGCGAAAATGCATCTGCGCGGGCAGCATTTACTCGCCGGTGAAAACACAAATACTCGCATGAGTCGGCTGGCTACACAGGAATTCTATTTTGGGGAACACATTCCCAGCGATGATATTTTGGCCAAAATCGATTCGCCTACTCATCACGACCTACAACGATTTACGAACCAGACCTTCAAGGATGTGCTCGGGAAAACCACGATCGCGATCGTGGGTCCTGGGGATACACAGCACTATAGTTCATCTTCGATCAGCGAATTGTTGGCTGATTTTCGATGAACGCCTGACAATAAGGAGGCAACGAAATGTCAATCGATCCTGCGGTGAAAAAGAACTGGATCGAAATCCAGAAAAAGCACGACGTACCCGTCAATGCCATCGGTGTAAAAATCGATCCGAAGGATGAGAAGACTTTGAAGGTCTGGCGAGAGGAAGGTATCGATAAGTTCCTCAAGCGATAGAACGGCCAGAGCTTGGAATGACGATTGCGCCATGGGTGTCGTATCGCCCTCTAAACTGAACGAGGTACATGGATTTGTCTGAAGAAGAAATGTTCCGCATGCTGCTTAATGAAGGCATTGCCGCCGCGAAGGACGGCAATAAAAAGCTTGCGTATCATCTCTTCCAAAAAGCAACGAAAGTCAACCCCGAGGGTGAGCTCGGATGGTTGTGGCTGGCAGGTGTTTCAGAAAGCCCACAAGAGGCTGTGGAATATCTGAAGCGCGTACTGGCGATCAATCCTACCAACCATCAGGCTATTTCGGGATTGAAGTGGGTACAGGGGAAGCAGGCGGAAGCTCAGGATACAGATGGATCAGATGGGAGCGCGGGTTGGAGTTGTCCGCTTTGCCAGACACAGTTCGCTGAACAGCTTACGGTATGCCGATCGTGTGGATCTGTACTCACGTTCAATGACCTGGATGCACTTATGCGCAACAAAGGGGCAAAACAAACGGTCATCCTCGATGCCATCAAACGGCTACGGAGCGGCGAGGAGGATGAGGCTTCATTCGATACTCATTACAACCTGGCGCTGGCTTATTTAAATCTTGGACAGATTGATGGCGGAACGGTTCGGTTGCGGCAAGCTTTGCGCTTGCGGCCGGACGACAGCTTCCTGGAGTCTCGGCTTGAAGAACTCGTGCGAATCGCATCTGCGGAGCACGAGGCCGAAGAACAGATTGGGACCGTGCTCGTCGTTGACGACAGCCCGACGATCTGCCGGTTGGTCAAGATAACGTTGGAGCGAGAGGGCTATCAGGTCATTACGGCAGCCGACGGGCAGGAAGGTCTTGCTAAAATAATTGCCGAGTTGCCCGATTTGGTACTACTCGACATCACCATGCCGCGGCTGAACGGATATCAGCTATGCAAGAGCATTAAAACAAATCAGAAAACTGCAAGTATTCCCGTGATCATGTTATCGGGAATGGATGATGTTGCCGATAAGGAAATGGGGCGAAAAGTAGGTTCGTCTGGCTATATTACAAAGCCGTTTGAGCCGGATGAGTTGATTAAAATCGTCAGAGAGTACACAAGAGGAAACGTCGAGTGAGGTTTCGATGATCCCGATCTCTCTCCCTGAACAACGCCATACAGTGGATTGAAGGCAATGAGTCTGGTAAATCTCGTACAGCTAATTTGTCTGGAAAAACAGAGTGCCGCGCTGATCCTTATGAAAGAGCATGAGGAGGAAGGGATCATCTATTTCAATCAAGGCGATATCATCGAGGCAGTGGCTGGTACTTTACACGGTGAAGAGGCGGTACTCGAAATCCTGACTTGGGAAGAGGGCAAATTTCGATTGTCGAGTGATGTACTACTGCCACGGCGCACAATCACGACTCCGTGGGAGAGTATCCTGGCCGAGGGCAGGCGTCGGGTTGATGAGATGCGAATCGAAGGGGAGGACATCCCCAAACGTGATGAGAATCTTTCCGCGAGTGAAATTGAGTACGACAATGCTTTGGAACTCGATTTGATTTACCTGTTGTCGAAACTCGATCATTCGCGTGCATCCTTGACGAAGCTCGGTGGGCAGGGCGAACCCTCCGATGTTCTCGAATTCTTTTCAGAAATCATTAAGTACGTGGTCGAGATGGCTGAGAAGTATCTCCCAGGGAATGTCCTGGATGGAGCTTTATCCGTAGCGAGCACCGCGGGCAGCGAGATGAATCTCCTGAGGATGAAGAACAATTTGATTTCGAATGATCCCTTGGAGAACGTTCAGAGCTGGCAGGCAGGTGGCGACAGCATGATGGCTTCGTACCCCAAGATTGGATTGGGTATCGTGGAGATTCTCGATCGATTCTTCACGTTAATCACGGAGCGTTTTCGATCCACGTCCGCTGCGGACAGGTGGACTGAAACGTGTGCTGCTTTCCTGGCTGAATTGAGGCTCGCCATCGATAGATAACCATTCCGAGATTCTCTGGCGGCGTCATGGATTTTGATCGTAAGATGATAAGAGAGGACAGGGTTCTGGACGAACGCCTTAATAAAAAAAGCGGAATCGAGAACCGGGAATGGTTTGCATTCAGGGAAATCAAAAAGGAGGCCTAAATGGCAAACGAAAAAATCCTGGTGGTGGATGACAGCCCGACCGATTTACGCTTGATGACGGCCCCATTGAAGGACAAGGGGTATCGGGTATTCACTGCCGTGGATGGTGAAGAAGCCTTGGACGTTGCCATGCGAGAACGACCAGATTTGATCGTGTTGGATATCATTCTGCCCAAGAAGAACGGCTTCCAGGTTTGCCGGCAGCTAAAAACTTCCCCGGATACGGAGGATATCCGGATCATGATGTTGACCAGCAAGACCCAGGACAGCGATCGCTTTTGGGGACTCGAGCAGGGTGCGGATGAATATATGACCAAACCCTTTGATACCGAACAGTATCTGGCCAACATCGAAAAGCTGTTGTAATCCGTGATTTCCGCAACTTGGGGTATGCTGCTGCGGGAGGCGCATGAATGACCGAGATCATCGGTGTACTGAATTTCAAAGGAGGTACAGGAAAAACCACCACGGTGGTCAATCTGGCCGCCGGATTGGCTTTACGTGGCGAGCGGGTGCTGTGTATTGACCTCGATGCACAAGGGAGTCTTGCAACGTGCTTCGGAGTGCAACATCCGAATTCTGTGACCGATTTGCTTATCGGAAAGGCCGACACCAAAGCTTGCATCGTCAATGCAAGAGAAAATCTCGACCTCATTATCAGCAACGACAGCCTGCTTAACGCCGAGGGTGAGCTATGGCGTATGAAAAATGACGAACAAGCGAGGTGGGTGTTGCGCGAGAAGATGCGCTATGTTCGGGGTTATGATTTCATCCTTCTGGATCATTCACCTTCGGCAAGCCTCGTAAACGAGAACGGCTTGATATATGCGCGCAAGATCATCGTGCCGGTAGCGATGAATTACCTGGCGTTGATCGGCACGCGCCAGGTCATACAGACTTTGATGACGGTGGGCAAGGTCTCGAAACACAACAGCGAACTCATGCTTATCGTGCCTACATTTTATTATTCCTGGCTACGCAAAGATCGAGAGGTGATGGAAATTCTGCAGCGGCACTTTGCAGAAAAGGTCGCCGAACCGATACGTATCAATGTCAAAATTTCCGAAGCCATGGGGAAACAGCGGACGATTTACGAATATGCCCCCAACAGCACCGGAGCGATGGATTACGCGCGTTTGGTGGAAAGGGTCGTGAGCGATGCCAACGGATAGGGGTAAGTCTGCCAAGCCACTCTTTGATGATCCTTTCGCAGCGTTGGACGATACGGAGAAGACAGATGAAGCATCTGTGAAGCCAAAGGCTGGATCTCGTAAAGGCTCTCCGGCGAAGTCCAAGCGAAAGAAGAAAGATACAACTGCTGTGAAGTCCGGAGCGAGTACTCGAAAGCGAACAACGAAAAAGGCATCGTCGAAACCCAAGTCTGAGGAGAAACCAGCGGCCGCCACGAAGCCGAAAAAGGCTTCGCGCAAGCGGTCGACGAAGAAGACAACGTCGAAAGCCAAGCCGAAGGAAAAACCCGCGACCGCCGCGAAGCCGAAAACGGCTGAACGCAAGCGAACGACGAAGAAGACAACGTCGAAAGCCAAGCCGAAGCAAAAACCCGCGACCGCCGCGAAGCCGAAAAAGGCATCGCGCAAGCGGACGACGAAGAAGACAACGTCGAAAGCCAAACCTAAGGAAAAACCCGAGGCCGCCGCGAAGCCGAAAACGGCTGCACGCAAGCGAACGACGAAGAAGACAACGTCGAAAGCTAAGCCGAAGCAAAAACCAGCGACCGCCGCGAAGCCGAAAACGGCTGCACGCAAGCGAACGACGAAGAAGACAACGTCGAAAGCCAAGCCTAAGGAAAAACCCGCGACCACCGCGAAGCCGAAAACGGCTGAACGCAAGCGGACGGCGAAGAAAACAGAGTCGAAACCCAAGCGCGAGGAGAAATCCACGGCTGCAGCCAAGCCGGAAACTGAAGTCGAGGAGACTAGCTCAACCGAAACAAAGCCCGTAGCCTTTTCGACGACCAGAAAAGAGAAGGAAGGTATCGATTTTCGGATCGCGGATAAAGACCTACCAGGAGATCGAACGGACGTCGAGTCCAGCCACGAATTTGTATTCGATCCCGATAAAGGTCAAACGTTACTCGAGACGTTAATTGCGTCCATCGATGAAGGCGACGAGAAAGCCATGGAACGGGCACAGATGGCCGCCTTACCTTTCGTTCGGCAGATCGAAGCGATCGAAGGGGAACAGCACGTAATCTTTACCCTCGCCGAGGGTGAGTATGCAGTGTCCATCGATAACGTGGTTGAGATTGGCGAGCCGTTGAACACTGCACCGGTACCGAATGTGCCGGAATGGGTTCTGGGGGTTGCCAACTTGCGAGGAGACATTGTTTCTGTGGTTGATTTACGCACGTTCATGGGTCTGCCCGAGGCAAGTCTGGGGCAGGAGAAGAGAATGTTGGTCGCACGATCGAACGATGGAGAGGTTTCCTCGTGTGTCGTCGTCGATCAGGTGCGTGGGATTCGATATTTGAACATGGATCAACTTGAACAGCCGACGTTAACGGTCACGGATCTCATTGCAGAGTTCATCGACGGTGTCTGCAATAACGAAGGACAAGTGCTTACGGTGTTGGATTTCGATCGAATGCTCTCATCGGAAAGAATGCAGATTTCATAGGAGCGTGTTCAAAGATATCTTCGGTGGGAAGAAATCATAGATCAGTATGTATTCCCCAGGGGATGCTTTTTTGGGAAAGGAGTTCGAGATGTTGAAAAGATTGCGTGATCGGGGCCTTGGATTAAATCCACTTCGAAATGTGAAACTCAGAACGAAAATGACGGTCGGTTTTCTGATCATTATCGTTTTCGTAGCATTCTTGGGTCACAACTCGACCAGCTCGATAACAAAAGTTGGGAATGAGGCTACCCAATTAGAACAGGCACTCGTTCCAGGAGCGACTTCCTTGCTCGAGTTAGAGGCAGCCTATGGTTCACTTGTCAAGGAGTTGGAAGAATTTTTAACATTGGGTGGGGAAGATAACCGGGATGATGTCTTGGGTTATGTTCTATCGATTCAGCAATCCGTTGATGCGTATGTCGTCGAAGAAACTCAAGGGAGCGCTGAGCCATCTGAAGCGGTCGATCAGATCAAGGAACAATCGGATTCTATTCTCGTCCTGGTTCAACGAATCCTGGAGCTGGGTCAAGATATTCAGCAAAGACGATCCGATCTCAGCGGCCTGAGGACTGATTTGTATCAGGAATCCGTCGAGCTCAGTGAAATTCTTGACGCGCAAATCGAGACGAACGCAAATAAATACGCCGAAATACAAGCCAGCGTCGCTAATTCGATCTCCTTTGTCACCTCGGGCAATTCCACGTTCAGTTACCTGACGGAAGACGTCGTGCCATTTTGGGTCCTTCTGCTTGAAACAGATACAGCACTGGGCAACATGATCCGGGAGATCGATCAGGCGGTGGAAATGGGGAACCTCCCTGCGATTACTGAAAACATCGATCCCTATACGGAGCAGCTCCAGACGAATACAGCGGAACTCAAGGCGCTGTCGGTTGATATGAGTGAAGACGACGTCGTGATGGCGGAAGATGTGGCCGTGCGCACGTCTAGCATTCTCGATTTAGCCCAGCAGGTTCTTCAGGATGTTGGTTCTAATGTGACAAGTCAAACTGAGCTTGATGGTTTGAAGCTCGAGATGTACACCGGGGTGGATGGTCTGGAGAGTCTCCTTGAGGCACAAGTAAACCAACGGTTGGCCGAAGTCGACACCTCGATTGCTGCCGTGAACGCAGTGCAGGCTTCCGGCAGAAGGACGGTTTTGTTCATTGGCTTTGGAGCCCTGGCTGCGGCGGTGCTGCTGCGCTTCGTCGTCGTTCGGGATATTCTGCGCTCGATCGATGGTATCTCGCAGACTTGTTCCGAGGTCGGTATGGGGAATTTTGACGCTCGAGTTGACGTGACGTCCACCGATGAGTTGGGCGAGATGAGCGACACCTTGAACGCCATGCTCGATAACACGGTGGGTTTGATTCAGACGCGTGAGGAGCGGGATGCGATGCAGGCTTCGATCCAGAAGCTGCTGCGCGAGGTAAGCGGTGTCGCGGATGGCGATTTAACCGTGGAGGCCGAAGTGACGGCCGACATGACAGGTGCCATCGCTGATTCGTTCAACCTAATGATCGGCCAATTGCGCGAGATCATCACCGGCGTGCAGGAAGCCACGCAGAAAGTGAGCGCTTCGGCGAATGAGGTTCAGGCAAGGACCGAGCAGTTATCCCGGGGCAGCGAATCGCAAGCGTTGCAGATCGCCTCGACCTCCGGGGCGATCGAGGAAATGGCGACGTCGATCGCTCAGGTTTCGGAGAGCGCAACGATGTCGGCGTCGGTGGGCGAACAGTCCCTGATCAACGCCAAACAGGGAACGTTGGCCGTACAGAATACGATGCAAGGCATGAACCGCATTCGCGATCAAGTACAGGAGACCGCCAAACGAATTAAACGATTGGGTGAAAGTTCCCAGGAGATTGGAGAGATCGTGGAATTGATCAGCGACATCGCCGATCGAACCAGCATCCTTTCACTCAACGCATCGATTCAAGCCGCAATGGCGGGTGAGGCTGGGCAGGGTTTTGCTGTCGTCGCCGAGGAGGTCGAACGTTTGGCCGAACGCTCGCTGCAAGCTACGCAGCAGATCGACACGCTGATCCGTACCATCCAAACCGAAACGAATGAAGCCGTTGCGGCTATGGAAGCCACCACCAATGAGGTGGTCACGGGAACAAAGCTGGCGGAGGAAGCAGGCAACGCACTGAATGAGATCGAGGCCGTTTCGGTTCGCCTGGCGGAATTGAGCCAGTCCATCTCATTGGCGGCTCAGCAGCAAGCCCGCGGATCGGAGAATGTGGCGAAGGCGATGAGCGAGATTGCTGAAATCACGAAACAGACCGCCGCAGGGACGAAGGACGCCGCCGTTTCGATCAACTCGCTGGCTCGAATGGCCGACGAGCTGCGCGTGTCGGTCAGCGCATTTAAGCTTCCCAGTGACACTGTGCCAGAGATGGTGTAGCCACTCATCTGATTTGATCGGTCATTGATTTGGGCTGATCCGTTGAGTGGTTCGAGCCTGTAGAAACAAGTTTGGAGAAGACCTGATGGCTAAGAAGACAGACGAGGACGTGCTCGCTGGCTTTCTTGATGAAGCTCGAAGTTACCTGCCCATCATCCTGGAGAAGCTCGAGGCGTTCCAGGCAGACCCGGAACAGTCGACTGCGATCAAAGAGGCGTTCCGTTATTCGCACACCATTAAGGGTTCTGCTTCGATGATCGAACTGCCGGGATTGAGTCTCATCGCTTCCTATTTGGAAAACGTCCTCGAAGATTTCGTCACGGGCAAACACAAGATGGGAAAACAGACGTTCGGGCGGTTGAAAAAACTGGTCAATCAGATTGAAGGGTTTTTAGATGGTCTTGTGAGTGACGACCTGGATGAGCGGCGATTGATCGAGGATGCCACAGTGGTATATCGCCGCATGCGACGACTGCCGAAGGCAGACGATCAGACGGCGATAGAAGAGACCATGCGAAAAATCGTGAAGGCAGAAAACGCCTCCGCTGAAGAATCTGAGCCTATCGTTTCTTCACTCGATGATGCGCGACTCTATGAGGAGATATCCCCTGAACTATTAAACGTCTTCCGTATGGAGTCCGAAGAACACATGCGCAATGTAGGTTCGTTGTTGGCGAAGTTGGTTCAACAGCCCTCTGACGCGGAATCCCTGCAAGCCATTCGCCGCAGTGTGCATACCCTCAAGGGTGCAGCAGGCGCTGTTGATTTAATTGCCGTGGCCCAGCTAACTCACAGGATGGAAGATCTTTTAGATTGCTTGTCGGAAGGAAGCATGGCCATCGATTCACAAACCATGGATTTGATGTTTGATTCTGCAGACGTCTTGGAGGATTTGGTATCGGAGGACGTCGAAGCAGCTTCGATGCAGAATACCCTGCGTGATTTATATGGCCGTTATACTGCTCTCCTCGGTGATGATGTTGAGGAACCTTTTTCTTCCCAGACCGAGTTGTTCGGCGAGGGCGGGATTTTGGATCTGGAGACGTTACCGACACTCACCGAAAAACAGATAGATGCTTTTCCTGCAAAGACAACCGGTGCACGTGTACCGCGTAAACCTGGCAAGATCGTTCGCGTCCCCCTGGAACGCCTGGATGAACTCGTCAAATTGGTAAGTGAATTGGTCATCAGCCGCTCCGCTTTCGAGTTGCGCATGAAAGACTTCGCCCGCGAGGTGGAAGAATTGCGGTTGAGCAGCGATCGCTTGCGTCGCTTGACGTCGACCATCGAGACCAATTATGAAGTGCGTGCGCTCGGCGGACGGGTCAATCTGCTTGGTGGAACGAAAAGTCTGAATGCGGCCAATGAATTAGGAACGGAGAACGTCGAGGACTTCGATGAGCTGCAATTCGATCGCTACACCGAATTTCATCTGCTGTCTCGAGAGTTGACGGAAACTTCGAGTGACATCCGTACGATGGGGACTGAGCTTTATAACTTGATCGCAGAGTTCGACGGCATCCTCACCCGTCATCGTCGTCTTTCGACGCAAATTCAGGACGAATTGATGCGAACACGCATGGTTCCCCTGGCCACGCTGGCAACGCGCTTCTATCGGACTGTCCGTGTACTCTCGCGTGAGCAGGGAAAGCTGGTGGATTTGACCATCGAAGGTGAGGAAATCGAGATGGACACGACGGTCCTGGATGCGATCGTCGACCCCTTGATTCATCTGCTGCGCAATGCCGTGGATCACGGAATCGAGACGCCGGAGGTTCGAAAGTCGAACGGTAAATCAGAACGTGGTCGTATCGACTTGCGTGCCTTTAACGAGGGCAATCAGGTCGTCATCCAGGTGCGTGATGACGGAGCCGGCCTGGATCCCCGGGCTATCCGTTCCGTTGCCGTACGCGAGGGGTATGTTTCAGAAACCGAGGGAAAAAATCTCTCCGACACAGAGATCTACTCGTTTGTATTCATGCCGGGATTCACCACCGCCGATGAAGTCAGTGAAGTGTCTGGCCGTGGGGTCGGGCTGGATGTCGTGCGTACCAACGTCGAGAACTTGAAAGGCACGGTGGGGATCGATTCTGCACCTGGCGAATACACACTCTACACCATTCGTCTACCCATAACATTGGCGGTCACACAAGCCATTCTCGTTCAAGTGAACGATGAATCCTTTGCCATTCCCTTGAGTGCGGTGAAGCAAATCCTGCGTTTGGAAGAAGATCAGATTGAAACCGTCGGTAAAAAGTCTGGGATCCGATTGGGGGATCGCGTCGTTCCGCTGCGTCACCTGGGTGAAGTACTCAGGCTTGGTCAGTCCGCCGGCGATATCGCTGAGCGTATGCCGCTGCTGATCCTCAAAGTTGGGGATCAAGAAATCGGCCTGGTTGTAGATCAACTCCTGACGGGACGCGAGATCGTGATCAAGACTCTCGGCACGCATCTTCGCAGGGTCCACGGCGTCACCGGGGCGACGCTGATGGGAGATGGGAGTGTGGTCCTGATCTTGAATCCAGCCGATCTGATCACAGAAGCTCCAGGAGCGGATGTTCGAAGCCAAGTGCGGGATCGAGCGATCCACGCCCAAGCCGAAGAAGCATTGACCATCATGATCGTCGATGATTCGTTGAGTGTTCGCCGCGTCGTCTCCAAACTCTTGACTCATGCCGGTTGGCAGTCGCTGGCCGCGAAAGACGGCGTCGAAGCGCTGGAGATTCTGCAGCGGGCCTCCCAACTTCCGGACTTGATCCTGGTGGATATCGAAATGCCGCGCATGGATGGTTTTGAGTTGATGTCCACTTTGAAAGCGCACGAGGACTACAAGGACATCCCGCTCGTCGTTCTGACTTCGCGCGCAGGGGGTAAACATCGCAGGAAAGCGCTAGAGATCGGCGCGGTGGAGTATCTCGTCAAACCTTATCAGGACGATGAGATGCTGCGCATCATCCGGGGTCTGGTGCATCAATCCCAGGGGGCCGTCGCAAACTGAACGGGCCATCATCAGCCACGACGACATTCCCATGGCGTCGTGGCTAGCACCTGCGTTGATGTCCTGTCGCGTCCGTTTTGAAGAGAAGGGCAGATCTGCCACGAGATTGTTGATGGGAATAACAGGTGGCGATAACGAGGCGTGCGACAACGTCGTCATGCAGCCGAGCATCGTCGTGCGCGAATCGGCGTAGTAATCCGATCTGGAAAGCCGGGGGAGTGCGTGGTGGGAACGATGCATGGGGAAGGCAACCCGGATTTTTACCCGAGATTTGGCATGGAATAGACTATTTCACTCACTACGACCAAAGGGAGTCGGAGGGGTAGAATACGTACACAGCTTCTTGCTGTCTCGGGGGTGACATTAGATGATTTTCATTCGAATTCCATAGGAGTGGCGCACAATGAAAAAAGCTGACATCGGATTGATCGGGATGGCGGTGATGGGCCAGAATTTGGCCCTCAATATGGATGATCACGGATTCACAGTGGCCGTTTTCAATCGTACGCTTTCGAAGGTGGATGATTTCCTTCAAGCTGGCGCGAAGGGTACCAACGTAATCGGTACCCATTCCATCGAAGAATTGGTCGGGGTATTGAAAAAACCCCGGCGCGTGATGTTGATGATCAAGGCCGGTGCTCCCGTCGACGCGGTCATCGAGAAGCTGCTTCCGCATCTGGAGCCAGGCGATATCATCATCGACGGTGGCAATTCGAATTTCCACGACACCATACGTCGCTGCAAGATGGTCGAAGCCAAAGGGTTGCGCTACGTGGGTGCAGGTGTGTCGGGCGGGGAAGAGGGAGCGCGCCACGGCCCTTCCATCATGCCTGGGGGAACGTCGGAAGCCTGGCCCCACGTCAAAGACATTCTACAAAGCATTTCGGCGAAGGTCGATGGATCTCCGTGCTGTAATTGGCTCGGATCTGACGGTGCAGGACACTTCGTGAAGATGGTACACAACGGCATCGAGTACGGTGACATGCAATTGATCAGCGAAACCTATCAATTGTTGAAGGAAGTTCTGGGATTGACAAACGATGAACTACATTCCGTTTTCAAGCAGTGGAATGAGGGTAAGCTGGATTCCTACCTGATCGAAATCACGAGCAGCATCTTTAAATTCAAAGACGAGGACGGCAAGTCGCTGGTCGACAAGATCCTCGACGTCGCCGGACAGAAAGGTACCGGACGGTGGGCGGCCATGAACGCCCTCGACCTCGGCGCACCGCTGACCCTCATCGCGCAAGCGGTGTTCGCTCGCGATCTATCGAGCATGAAAGAGGAACGCACTCGCGCCAGCCAGATACTCTCCGGACCGTCGATCACGGCCACTCGTGATCGACAAACACTGATCGAAGATATCCGCCAAGCGCTCTATGCTTCCAAGATCGTGTCCTACGCGCAGGGTTTCATGCTCCTACGCATGGCTGCGGCGGAGTACGATTGGGACATCGATTATGGCTCGGTGGCGCTCATGTGGCGCGGCGGCTGCATCATACGTTCAGTCTTTCTGGGAGAGATCAAAGCAGCCTTCGATCGTCAGCCGGACTTGACGAACCTTTTGCTCGACAATTACTTCAAGCAGGAAGTGGTATCCGCCCAGGAAGCCTGGCGGAGAACCGCTATTGAAGCCGTCGAGCAGGGGATTCCGGCCCCCGCGATTTCAAGTGCGCTGGCGTTCTATGATGGTTATCGTTGCCAGAGGCTGCCTGCCAATTTAATTCAAGCGCAGCGAGATTATTTTGGGGCGCACACCTACGAACGCCTCGATCGCCCGAGGGGTAAATATTACCACACGGATTGGAGTGGGACCGGCGGTGACGTAACCTCGACGTCCTACAACGCGTAGTGTAAAAATCGAGACGACGTCCGCATTTTTAGACTCGTCCGTGTTGGTCAAACGTCATTCGGAGGATCGAAAGTCCTCTCGCACAGGGTGGAACACATCGAGCATCTTGCAAGGTGTAAGGGCTCTTCCGGAATGAGGGGCGTCCGAGGGTATCACAACAAGTATACCTGGCTGAAGCAATTTCGTATCTCCCCCAACGGTCAATTCGAACGTACCTTCCAGGACGGTCGAGATTTGTTCATTAGGGTGTGAGTGTTCCGGGAGATCTGCCTCGGCTTCTACGTCCCAAACCGCGAATGTCATGTGTTCCGAGTGAACCATGCGGGCGTGAAATCCGGGCACCCTCTCACGTGAATCCATGTCGTTAAAGTTGTACAGTAACATGTTCGCGTCTCCATGGTAGGTTGGGATGTTAACTTGACTGTCGGCGTTTCGAATTCTTCGACACTAGAGTCTATCGCAGAAGCGGTTGGAGTGGGAATCGGTTTTAGGTTTGCGAGTGACAATAGAGAAGAATGCTCATCCATTATTTTCGAGAATCTGATACGAGGAAGAGATGGGTACGGCTTCTTTCAACATTGCCTGCGCCGGGCAGTACTTGGTTTCGGATAGCTCGATGGCTCGTTCGACGGCGGCTTTCTCGACGTTTTCCCCCGTGACAAGATATTCGATTTTAACGTCCGTGAAGGTTCGTGGGTGCTCCTCAGCGCGTTCGGCGTGGATGCGGACTTCAAATTGAGTGACTTTCTGCCTTTTCTTCTGCAAAATGGAGATGACGTCCATGGCCGTGCAACCGGCGAAACCGATCGTGAAGAGCTCCAGAGGTCGAAAACCATCGTTGTCTCCTCCCACGGATGGATCCGCTCCCATCGGCACGGAAAAACCGCTTTCCGCGGTTCCGCTGAACGTCAATCGATTACTCCAGGTCACTTTTACGTCCATCGCGATTCTCCTAATCTTGGAGTCGAGAGGTAGACTGTGTTTTATCGTCTCGTACACCCTTGGTGCGAATGGAAAACGTCCTTCCCAACGGGAAGGGACAAATTCATCAGGTAAAAGCTCCGACGTAGAAATTCCGGCAGTGAGTGCAATGCAGCCGCAAACACGAGTCATACACCAGGGTGCCCTCAGCGCAAATCGGGCACCGTGCCCCAGGTCTGGGCTCTTCGACTCTCGATTGTTTTTTACGCTTCTTACGTTTGGTTATTTTCGCTTCAGGCATTGTGATACCCAAGGTCACGGTGCTTCCGTCGGAGGTTCGTCGTTGTCTCCCGACCACACGTCATCGATGTGCAAGGTTTTCAGTAGGCGCTCTTCGATTTCGCTGGACAATTGGTCCTCTGAATCAGTGGCTTGATACAGCGAGATGGTTTTCTTCATCGTATCCAGCATGATCCGGCAATTATCGCACTCCTCGAGATGGCGTTCGATTTCCTGGCAAATCAATTCGCTCGCTTCGTTGTCGATGTATGCAGATAATCCCAGTAGAAGTTCTTGGCAAGGTTCGTGTTCAATCATGGTCCGTCTCTTTCACGCGTTCTGAAAAATAAGACGAAAGTGAATCACGCAGATGAAGTCTGGCACGCAGCAGACGTGTTTTCACGGCGGATTCAGATATGTCGAGCACCTGTGCGGTCTCCTGTGTCGTCAGATGATGCAGATCGCGCAGGATGAAAGCCGTTTTCAGCGCCGGTGACAATCCTTGGATCGCCTCTTTTAGCTTCATCTTCGTTTCTGTGGTCATGAACTCTTCTTCGGGGAGACAACACCAGTCGACGAGCTCGCGCTTCTGGTCTGGATCGTCCAGGCCTGGAATCGGCTCATCAACCGAAAGGAGAGTCGGGCTCCGTTTACGGAGATGCATCAATGCCTGGTTGGTAGCGATCCGATAAAGCCAGGTACCAAGACTCGAGCGTCCCTCGAATTTTTGAATGGAGCGGAAAGCATTCAGAAAAGTCTCTTGCAAGATGTCCTCCGCTTCGAGCGGATCGTCAACCATTCGTAAGGCGAGGCGATATATCTTGGGTGAGTAGAATTCGACCAACTGTGCGTACGCATCACGGTCGCCTTCCTGCAGTGCTTCAACGTTGGGTGGGTTCTCTTTATCCATTAGATGCAGTCATCGCTAAAAAGTTGCTTCAAGTCATTGAGTGAGATACAGTATACCCCATGGATGGAGAGCTGTCTGACATCCTGGCTGAGATTCAGAAAGCCTGGTCTGATTTAACGGGTGGCGGCTTTGCTTGCTTCGTAGACGATCGCCAGATTTTGGGATTCGACAAGCGGACGAAATTACCGGGGGAAGTACGTGACGCAATCGACCAAGGGCATACAATAGAAGGCTTTCCATATCGCGAACGTAACTGGTGGGTCGTTCAGTCTTCAACAAAGGAAACGAATCGGCTTCGGTTCGTAACCTGGGCGAAGGCCGATGAGGCCAAATCGTATCGTCTTTTATTACAAACATGGATGGAAGCCCTTACGTTTGGTCTTCGAGAGGAGCATCTCGGTGAAAACCTGACGGAGGCGTTGGTCGGTGCCTGGGATCGGCTTTCGTTTTTTTACGAGTTCACGCACATTGTCGGTCGGGCAACGGATCTGCTCGACTTGATGGAAGAGATCATCGCCCTACTAAAAAGAGTGATCTTCGTCGAGGATGTTTTCATCGTACTGTGCGAGGAAGGAGGGGTAGATACCCACACTGCTTCCGGAGAGGATCTTCCAGACGCGGATCTGCTGGTAACATTGATCGAAGATTCTGTAGGACCTGTGAGTATGCGCGAGTTGAAGGATGCACTCGTGCTTGCCGATTCGGAGCTTGCTGAATGTGGCGATTTGCTGGTCGCCCGCTTGACTCTCGATGGGCAAACGAATGGCATGATGGGTTTCATCGACACGCTCCCCGGTCGCTTTACGGCCAACGACATTCAGCTGCTTGCGTCGGCTGCGGACCGAGTTTGTTCGATTATCGAATCCATGCGTTCGAGGATGATCTTCGATGAGCGGCAGCGGATCGAACGCGAATTGGAAGTCGCTGCACGAATTCAGGCAAGTCTACTGCCGGATGAATTGCCCGAAATCCCGGGCGTCGATATCGCCGTTTATCTAAAGCCTGCGAGACACGTCGGTGGTGATATCTATGCCTCTTCCAAAAACAAGGATGGTAATCCGATCATGATCCTTGCGGACGTCGCTGGAAAAGGCATGCCGGCTGCGATCTTGACTTCCATCGTGCACGGTACGTTTCGAGGTCATGCTCCGTTTTGTGAAAAGCCGTCGGATTTGATGACGATAATCGGTCGCAATATCTACCAGGATCTGGAGCGAGCGGACACTTTCGTGACGGCGATCGTGATGCGCTGTCTTCAGCGAGAAGGGGTGTTCGAGTATGCTTCAGCGGGACATGTCGATGCGCTTCTCTGGCGATACAAGGATGGAGAAGTCGAATTCTTACCCGGTACGGGCATTCCGCTGGGCATCGATCCCAAGTATCCCTATGAAAATAGAACGGTCCCCCTTCATCCAGGTGATCTGCTTCTGGTTTACTCCGATGGCGTGACGGAAGCTGAGGACCCGAAGGGAAAAGTACTTGGCCTCCAGGGGCTATCCGATATAATCTACGCCACACATCCTGCACACGCAGAGATTCAGATCCGGACGCTCATTTCGGGATTGGAGATCCATCGCCGAGGAATGCCTGCACGGGATGATGTTGCGCTGATCATGTTTCGTTGTATACATGAGGACGATTCAAATCGCACGGTCCTACCATTCGTTATCGATTCGGATTTGAATGATGTGCGTAGCGTCGTTGATCTGATTCGCGGGCTCGAGGAGAAACAGATTGATGGATATCCGTTGGACAGGCAGTTATTGGATAATTTCGCCCTGGCGACGTCCGAGATACTCTCGAATCAGATCCATCATGCCTTCCGCGAAGGCACGGGGAGAATTCAAGGCCGCGTGGTAGTCGAGGACGACCGCCTGGTCACCGATTTGTACGATCACGGTGTGTCGATTCCGGAACCTTTGCAGGTGAGCTTGTTCGAAGGTGTGGAACCGCCGGAACGCGGCTACGGGTTGATGCTTGCAGAAGGACTGCTCGATAAGTGCGAATATCAGCGTATCGGTGGAACCCGGAATCATTGGCGGTTGGTTAAATATATTCATGGAGTGGACAAAAATGAAAATTGATATTGAACGTCCACAAGATAAGAAGATCGTCGTAATCCCTCAAGGAAGAGTCGATGTTCAGACGGCGCCGACTTTAAAGGAGAAGCTGCGTGGACTTGTCGTTACGGATGGTCTGACGATCATCGTCGATCTTCAACAAGTCGATTTTATAGACAGCTCGGGTCTCTCGGCACTCGTTTCAGGGTTAAAGACAGTGCGTGAACGCGGGGGAACGTTGCACATCAGTCAACCTCAACCACAGGCCCGAACGGCATTAAGACTCACACTGCTGGATCGTGTGTTTTCTATTTTCCCCACTCTCGAGCAGGCACTTGATGAGGGAGAGTTGCAGGATTCCTGAGAGGTGAGGCATGGGAAAATGTATTCTCGTCATCGACGACGAGGATTACATTCGGCGGATGATCGGCTTCGTGCTCGAGGGAAGCGGGTTCGACGTCATTCAAGCTTCGTCTACGAAAGATGGATTGGAGATCATGCGAGCCTCCAGCCCAGATGTGATCACGCTTGACCTGATGATGCCGGAGAGAAGTGGTCTTGATTTACTGGCAACCAAACAAGCCGATCCGAAGATCTGTGACATTCCCGCCATCATCATCACGGCGGTGGGCTTTCAAGCCGACTTGGACAAGGCACGCCAACTTGGTGCAAGCGCCACTCTGCACAAACCGTTCAGCCAACGGCAGCTCGTCGACACGATCCGCAGCGTGCTCGAAGGGTAAGCGCTGCGCCCTACAGCCTGTTCCAATACTCGAGTGAGACCCAGATGGATCCAATGTGTAATATCAGGAGGTCTATTTTGCTGCGAAGCGAGTACAATCAAGCAGGGATGTGCTCAATTTGCCCTTCATATTTAATGGGTGGATCGAATGGTCAGTGCGGGGAAATTGATTAATTCGATGTCTGAAGGGGATGCGGTTCATTGATGTCGATTGAAGAATCACTGCGTTTGATCGGACAGCTCCTGCTTCTCACCGGCGTTATCCTTTTACTGACCGGATGGCAAAGAATTAGCTCTGCCAGGCGGCTGCCTTATTTTCTCTTGCGTCGAGAGCTTTCAGGAAAAGGCTGGCGCTCGATTGGCTTTGGTTTGCTTTCGGGTGTGTTTGCTTTGATGTTGCTGCTGTTCGGGACTCGAGTTGCCTACGTCATTGTCCCGCCGACTCCCTCCCTGACTCCGACGGCTACAAATACTCTCACTCCGACCACCACGCTGTCGCCTACGATTTCAGCGACCCCGACGATTTCGACGACGCCGACGATCACGTCGACGGCTACGGCTACATCGACGCCATTTTTACCGCAGCAGATCATCCTGCTCTATCGTGAGACGGTGACTCCTCGACCCGATGCAGCATTGAGTCCGATCCTGGTTTCGACGCGCATTGACCGCAACAACCAGGCGATCAATCCTCGCCAGGAATTCGAAAACCCGCTGCGGCGTCTCTACGGTGCTTTCACATATAACAACCTCGCTGACGGCGTACGTTGGACGGCGATTTGGTATTACGGGGAGGAAGAGGTTTGTCTGGAGGCGACGCAGTGGGACGGCGGAACCGGCGGGTTTGGTTACACCGAGTGTGAGCCGGATTATTGGCTCCCGGGTGAATATGAAATCCAGATGTTCGTTGGAGACCGCTGGGTTGTGTCTACGCGTTTCACCGTGATTGGTGATCCGCCGACACCAACACCGACTCTGACGCGGACTGCTACCTCTTCGATGACACCCACGGCCACTTTAACGCCGACACTGGCGCTCAGCTCTACACAATCACCGTAAATTCAATCCGACGGCGAAATTGAATCAATCGAGATCGAGAGCATTTTCAATCAACGTCATCAGAGCCCGATAGCCGCGTTCGATTGGATCCAGCTCGATGAATTCCTGCATCGTGTGTGCGCCGCCTCCGTATGTAAGCCCATAACATATGGCGGGAAATCCCAGGCTCAAGGGAATGTTTGCGTCGGTAGACCCGGTGCTGATCTCGATCTTGGATTCGCCAACACTGCGAATGGCATCGATGGCGATGGACAAGAGTGGGTGATCATCGGCGAGGCTGCCGCCGGGTCGTGATCCGATTTGCTCGATTTCGACTTGTGCTTCCAGTGCCTTATGTCCTTCGATATATTCGATCACTTCACGCTCGAGGTTTCCGAGTGCCGCCTCACTTTCGGAACGCAAATCGATGTCCAGGTGGGCACTTGGTGCGATGGAGTTGACGCTGATACCTCCTTCGATCCTTCCGATGTTCAGCGTACTGCGGACGTGTTGGGGCAGAGGATGCTGAGCTAATCGAGAGCCGATATCCAATAATACGTGTATTGCAGACGTTCTACCGGAGTGAATCCAGGCGTGTCCGCCTTGCGACGTTACAGTCACACGGTAGCGTCTGACCGGTAGACCTGCGTTATAGATCTGTCCGAGAGACATGCCTTCGAGCACGATGTATGCCGTAACTCGATCGCCAAAGCGTTTCACGATCTCTTGCATACCGATGAGGTTCCCCAAACCTTCTTCACCAACGTTTGCAGCCAACCAGATATCTCCCGCGGGCCGAGTTCCTGACAGATCGATCGCCAATTCCACGAGGGTGGCCAACGATATCGCGTTGTCACCGATTCCGGGGCCGAAAATCCGGTCGCCTACATGCTGTGTCTTCAATGGTGTGTGTTCGGGGAAAACGCTGTCTAAATGTGCGCTGAGGATCAACGGGGCCTTGTTTTCGCCCGGAACACGGCCGAGTAGATTGCCGGCTGGGTCGACTTCAATGTCGAGTAAACCGGCTTTTTCGAATTCTTTTTGCATGTATGTTCTGCGAGCGGCTTCGTGGAACGTTGGCGCGGGTATGGACTGGATGGCGATGGTCCGTTGGACGAGCCGATCGATATCCATGACTCACATCCGCTTAACCTGGGGACGCAGAACTTCCAGGCGGGCTTCGAGTAATCCGGGAAGGGAATCTAAGGCGAAGAGCGCTCCAGTCCCTTCGATGACAATAGACGCCGAAACACTGCCGTAGAGGGCAGCTTCAACGGGGTTTTCGGTCTGGGTCAATCCGATCAGGAATCCGCCGCAGAACGAATCGCCGGCGCCCGTGACATCGTAGACGCGGGCGGGATAAGCAGGGATACGCCATTTTCGTCCGCTGATTCGTTCCCATAACGTCTGGCCTCGGGCACCACATTTGATAATTACGAACTGACAGCCCATATCGCCAAACGCTTCGCTCATCTCCCAAATGTCCAGCTCGCGTGGGCGGAAATAGGCTTTCGCCTCCTCCTCGCTCGGGATAAAAGCATCCAGGCCCGTAACGATTGCCGGTAATTTATCCCGGTAATCCGGTTTCATGTAGCTGTCGGATGGATCGAGGCTAATCATACGTACACCCATTTCGTGCAGGCGAAATGGTACGGATACGTGAGAAAGATACTCCATAGGCGAGACGTGAGCCCCTTTGGCGTCGGCGATCAACGGGCTGAGGTCACCTGGTCGGATCGAGAGGGGATTGAAGGTAGAACCTGAGTCAGGGATTGTGTCAACCTGATAGCCCACCAATTCCTTCGGAAGAGGTTGGTTGATTCGCAGATAGTGGGACGAGGGAACGGTATCGATTCTCTCTTCCAGGGATGTGTAGGCATAGAATGCGCGGGATTCATGAGGTTCGGGAAGAACGGTTATGCCGTCGGTGTTTATTCCGAGGTTGGATAGTTCAGCAATTAACTCATCCGGTAAGTTCGAGCCGACGCGGCAGACAATGCCGATCGAGTCATTCCACAGCTTTGCACCGATCGCCGCGTAAACGGCATTTCCTCCGAGGACCCCCTCATGGGATTTGCCGTCATGGGTGATCAAGTAATCTTGCTGCAATCTCCCTAAAAATACGTAATCCGCTTGCTTTAAGGTCATCTCGTTTATGATTATACTCTCACATGCCATACGGGATGGCACCCGGAAAATCTTGTTCCGGGAATCGGAAATTAAAATTCTACGAGGCTCGAGAGTCTGATCGATGGAAGGGTTTAGAACTTACCTTAAAGGAATCAGAACTTAAGTCTTATTTGCGACAGCCTTAAAACTGTGTATAATGACGACCGGGCAAAGTATCAGGGGGTTGCCTGAATCCAACGCCGAAGGGTCTCCTTTTTATGACAACGGCTCAAATTTTTCTAATCGAAAGCAGTCGCGCGAACGCGCCCTCGTTCGCACCTGCACTCGAGAAGAAGGGCTATGCCGTTTCTGTCTTCCATAAAGTCAAGGACGCTCTGGATGCCGCTGGCAAGCAGAAGCTGGACATGTTAGTGTTAGATGCGGCATCCATGCGAATGGCCGGGACCCGTCTAACCCGTCGTGCCCGAGCATCATTAGGAAACATTCCCATCATCCTGGTTTCGCCTGACGGCTCCCGCCCGGATCCGGGCAGTGGTGCCAGTCTCACGCTGGTCCACCCGTTTACCCCGCGAAAATTACTCAACCGTATCGCCCGATTATTGCCGGGAGATGAACGCTACAGCTTGGAGGTCGGACCGGTAAAACTGAATCTGGCGCAATGTAAAGTGCACTGCCTGGAAAAGCGAACCCGTCTGACACCGAAGCAGGCGCAACTATTGGAAGTGTTCATGCAGAATCCTGGACGCTTGATGACCCGCAAACGGCTCATCCGGCAAGTATGGCACACGGATTACACCGGGGATACGCGGACGTTGGATGTTCATATGAGTTGGCTTCGCCATGCCATAGAGCCGGATCCCAAAAATCCCCGCTTTCTCAAGACCATTCGCGGGATGGGATACCGCTTCGATATTCCGTAAGCGGAGTTGAATCACGATCTGGCGTACAGCGGGATTTCCCGCTGTTTTGATTTAACCGGTTCTGGGCTGATGGATCCGAGGGTTGGCTAATACTTGGTCGGTTCAATCTCGGTGGATCGTGATTTCCTGCGTGGAAAAACCGCTCTTTCCCGCCGGATCGAAAGCTCGGACACCGAGCTTGTACGTCCCTGCATCGGGATAGGTGTGCGAAAGACAAAGGTCGAGGCTGCCCTTGCGCCAGGGGCGGGCACGTTGCGATGTGCTTCTAAATACTTCCCCATCGTACGCCCAATCGACCTCCCAAACGACCACATTTTCGGGGAATGGTTTTAATTCCTCCTCCACAGGCGACAGGTTGGTCAGGCTGATCTCGACATTCTTGTTAGCTTGCTGAACGGATACTTCGAGTTCGAGCCGGTGTTTGTCCGACGATTCTCGGGTATGCCATACGCTAAACGGCACGGGTGTATCTTCCAGAAGCATCCTGCGGTAGGTGCTTCGGGTGGCGAGCGGGGCGTTGTCGCAAGCGATCCAGCGGCGTCCCAATCGTGAGGCGACAACCGCTGTCGTACCGGCACCACAGAAGAAATCTCCGACCCAGTCCCCCTCGTTGCTGGAAGCGAGAATGATCCGTTCCATCAGCGCTTCCGGTTTTTGTGTGGGATAGCCCGTTCGTTCGTTGTGCAGGCGTGCCACAACAGGGAAGTACCACCAATCTTCGGGAACCTTTCCCTGGGCCAAATCGGGCTTTTTCCCGAACCCGGCTTTATCGGAGCTTTGGAACGTCTTCACCGTCGAAGCGGCATACGGAACCCGTACCGCATCGGCATTGAAGGTATATTCTTTGGATTTCGTGTAGGCCAGGATCGTGTCGTGTTTACGCTTGAAAGCGGAGCGAATGGGAGACGGACCGTGGTAAACCCAAACGATCTCGTTGAGCAGTCGATCAGGACCGAAGATTTCATCCAACAATACGCGGGCGTAGGCGGAAGCGTGCCAGTCGAGGTGCAGATAAAGCGTCCCGGTCGGGGCTAACAGATCGTACATACACTGCAGGCGGTAGTAGAGCATGTCCAGATAAGCCGCTCCGTTCGGCCAAGAGTCTTCGTAGCCCTCGACTTTCTGCCAGGTGTCGGGCTTACGCGAATCCTCGCCTCGTCCTACACGGGCCGCGTAGGCATTTCCGGTCAGGAAAGGTGGATCGGCGTAGATCAGATCGAGGCGTTCTTTCCACTCCGGCAGCAAAGCCCGCATGATGGCGAGATTGTCACCTTGATAGATGCTTCCTTGAGGTTGATCGGTGGTGCCTCGATTAACGATGGAAGTTAAACTGAGTCTTGCCGCATTACGGCGTTCTCGACGCTGCTCCCATTTCAGATGGGCAAACGGTTTACGTTTGGCCTTTTTGCTCATCGCTGCAGTTTCACTTTTTCCCGAGTTTCCGTTCGAGCAGTTCTGCAAGTGTGGGTCGACTGATGACTTCGATTTCGTAGCGTACGCGCTGGCTGGGTTTGTTGATTTTAAGCAAGCGACCGAGATCGATCGGGGTGCCGATCAACACGAGATCGGCATCGGCTTGGTTGATCGTCTCTTCCAATTCGTAGATTTGGTCCGCACTGTATCCCATGGCGGGAATAATTTCGCCAACGTTGGGGTAATTCGTGTATGTCTCCAGAATACTGCCCACGGCGAAGGGTCGCGGATCGACGATCTCACGTGCGCCAAATCGTTTGGCGGCCGTCCAGCCGGCCCCAAAGGACATTCCGCCGTGCGTCAACGTTGGACCGTCTTCGATGACCAGCACACGGCGGCCACGAATTGTCTCCGGATCGTCGACGGAAATCGGTGAGTTGGCTTCCACTACGACCGCATCGGGATTCAGATCTTCAATATTCGCCTTCACCACTTGAACATCAGCTTCTTTGGCGGAGTCCATCTTGTTGATCACGATCGCATCCGCAGCGATAAGATTGGCTTCGCCGGGATAATACTTACGTTCGTGTCCGGGACGCAGCGGATCGACGAGGACGATGTGATAATCGCTGACGTAGAAAGGCAGGTCGTTATTGCCGCCGTCCCAGAGGATGATGTCGGCCTCCTTTTCGGCCTGGCGTAGGATCGTGTGGTAGTCGATCCCCGCATAGACGATCGAACCTTGCCGAAGATGCGGTTCGTATTCTTCACGTTCTTCGATAGTGCAGTTCGCTTTCTGTAAGTCGTCATAATTCGCAAAACGCTGCACGGCCTGCTTGGCCAGATCGCCGTAGGGCATGGGATGTCGGATCACTGCGACGCGGTATCCGAGATCCTGCAAAATGTCGTGCACGCGGCGGCTCGTCTGGCTTTTCCCGCAGCCCGTGCGAACGGCGCACACGGAGACAACTGGTTTTTCGGATCGAAGTTGTGTGTTGCGTAGGCCCATTAGGCGGAAATCGGCTCCCGTGGCAATGGCCAGCGAGGCTTTGTGCATCACATATTCATGCGTCACGTCGCTGTAGGCGAAGATAACCTGGCTTACGTCGTGTTCGACGATCAAATCGGCAAGCTGTGCTTCGGGGTAGATGGGAATACCTTCCGGGTACGCCTCACCGGCAAGCGAAGCGGGATATCTGCGTCCTTCGATGTTCGGAATCTGCGTTGCCGTAAACGCGACGACTCGGTATCCCGGGTTGCCCTTAAAGTAGGTGTTGAAATTATGGAAATCACGCCCCGCGGCTCCCATGATGATCACGTTTTCTTGTGCCATATTCTGATAGGTTTCCTTTTTTGTTAATGGTATCAAAACAACAAGCCAACAGTTGGGAGAGAGGGACTACATCATCTGCGGCGCTTCGATATCCAGCAGGGTAAGTGCGTTGGCTATCGTTCGTCGAGCTGCGGCCGTTATGCGCAGACGTGATTTCACTTTCTCGTCGCTCTCGGCCTGCAAGACTCGCACGTTGTGATAGAAGGTGTGGAAAGATTTCGCCAATTCGAAGGCGTAGGTCGCCATGAGTAAGGGCTTGTATTCTTCTGCAGCTTTTTGAACGACCATTGGGAAATGCGAGACGATTTCGATCAGATCGACCTCACTTGGCGCAAGTTCGTAATCGAACGACGCCTGTTCGGGAAGTTGAGAAATTTTGCGCAGAATGCTGTTCGCCCGTACGTGGGCGTTTTGAATGTACGGAGCGGATTGACCGTCGAAACTCAATGCGGCATCCCACTCGAAAACCGTGTCTTTGTTGTTGTCGACCGACAGCATGCTGTACGTCAGAGCGCCCAAGCCGATCTGCCGCGCCACCTCGGCGCGTTTTTCCTCGGGCAGGTCTGGGTTCTTTTCCGCGATGATATCCAGTACACGCCGTTCTGCTTCTTCAACGACGTCCATGAAGAGGATCACATTGCCTCGGCGGGCGGACATCGCGCCTTCTGGCAGCGTCACGAAACCATAGGCCAGGTGAAAGCATTTTTCCGCTTGTTCGTATCCCCACAATTTCAGGATTTGGAACGCTTGTTGGAAGTGTAGACTCTGTCGAACGTCGACGACGTATATCGAGCGATCGACTTTGTATTTCTCGAATTTTTCCCTGGCGAGTGCCAGGTCTTTGGTTAAATACAGGGTCGTCCCGTCGCTGCGCAGGATGACGGCCGTGCGGTATTTTTCTTTCTTCAGGCCGAGTTTTTCGTCGATCTTGACGATGACGGGCCCTTCCGGACGTTCATCCTCGGCGATGCCCAACGAGATCAATTCCTCGGCGATTTCTTTCGCCGGTTCATCGACCTGGCTTTCGAAAAAGTAAACGTCTATATCGACGTCGAGCAGCCGCAGGATGTCATCGAGCTCATCGAGGCTCCATTGGCGTGTTATTCGCCACAAATCGCGTATTTCTGGATCTCCGGCATCCCAACGCTGGTACATCTGCCGCCGTTCCTCATCGTACGCATCTCTGCGTTCTTCTTCTTGCGGCGTTTCGTTTTCCTTTGGCGTGAGGAGTTGATTGGCCTCGGTGTATATCTTTGCCAGCCATTGTCCGCGTTGGTGGACGCCCACCGGTTCCTGACCCCGGTAGAATTTATCGTAAGCCCACATGCAGGTAATCACGCCCAACCCAATGTCCCCCGGGTAGGAGGCGCGGATAGTATCGAAGCCGGCGAATTCCAAAAGGCGCGCCAGTGACTCTCCGAGAACGGTGTTTCTCGCATGACCGATGTGAAAGGAATGGTGCGTGTTTGGCTGTGCGTATTCCACCATGACGCGTTCGTTTTTAACAGGGCCGCGGCCGAAGTCTTCACCCGATTGGATGACCGTATCGGTGACCCGTTTCGCGTACACCGAAGGATCGATATACAGGTTCAGATAGCCATTTTCGGCCTCGATACGGGAAAAGTCTCGTGGTTTTTCGATTTCTTCGGCCAGTTGCGCGGCAATTTCGCGTGCGCGTTCCGGGACGTTGACCTTCTTGCCGCTGCGCGCTTCTTCGGCTGCGAGTTGAAAACATGCATTGGTTCCAAATCCCCATTGGCCTTTGAAGGGAATGGGCTGCCATTGGATTTGTTCGTTGGTCGGGAACCCGAGCCGCGAACAAGTATCTCGAATGCTTTTTGCGACTTGGTCCAATTCGATGTTAAACATCAACGTCTTCCTAGGGGTTTGTGATTATAGCATACGGACGGATTGCGCGAATACGACGCACCTGCTGGTGCGTCGCTCGTCTTGGAACGATTCATCTGTGAGGCCGGAGTAGCTGGAATCACTCCATTTCAGCCAGGTGTTTCAGCAAGCGGCTCTTGCGGCGTGCTGCGTTATTCCTGTGAATCACACCTTTACTCGCCGCTTGATCCAGTGCACTGATGGCCTGTTGAACGGCTTCAACGGCAGCATCACGCTCGCCACCTTCAATCAGCTGGCGCGCGTCCTTAACTTGTGTACGGGCATGGGTGCGGTAATACTTGTTCCGCATGCGACGTTTGACGTTTTGGCGAATTCTTTTCTTCGCCGAACGAGTGTTGGCCAATGTTGCCTCCTACAATGATGTACGAACTACGAAACATAATTTTATCGTAGGCAATGGGTTCTGTCTAGTGACTCGTCATCGCTCGTATAAACTCTTATATGCGCTGATCATCTCGCTTCGCTGATCCATGAACGCCTGCTATGGAGTATGATAGAGGGCAATTGAAAGCAGGGAGGGAATCGATCAACCAAATGGACGCGCACGTTGCCTGAATTGTTATCCGACAGCCAGCTAAGTATCGTCGAGGGACCGGCGTCCGGTTCGCTGTTCCTGGAAGGGATTTCCGGAACGGGGAAGACCACGAGCGGCGTGGCGCGGGTTTCTCATCTCCTGGAAACCGGGATTCGCGCGGATTCGATTTTTATCCTCGTCCCCCAGCGCACGTTGGCGGAGCCTTATCGCAAACTCGTTTCCCATCCGGAGCGAAGAGCAGGGGGCGAAGTCACGATCGTCACTCTCGGTGGATTCGCACGGCGGATGGTCGACCTGTTTTGGCCGTTGGTCGCCGAAGAAGCCGGCTTCGTCGACCCACATAAACCGCCATTGTTCCTGACGCTGGAAACCACGCAGTATTACATGATGCACACCATCGGCCCGCTCATCGATGGCGAACGGTATTTCGAGAGCGTCTCGATTCCGCGTAATCGTATTCTCAGTCAGATCATCGATAACATGAACAAATCCGCCGTCGTAGGATTTGATCTCGCTGAAATCGGAGACCGGCTGCGTGAGGCTTGGGTCGGAGAAGCGCAGCAGGCTGTCATCTACGAGCAAGCCCAGGCTTGTGCCACTCGATTCCGCGCCGCATGCCTCGAGCGTAATTTGTTGGACTTTTCCTTGCAGATACAGGTCTTCATCAAGCATCTTTGGCCGCAACCCGTCTTTCAATCCTACATTCAGGAACGCTATCAACATCTCGTTGCCGACAATCTCGAGGAGGACGTACCCGTGTGCCACGATATACTCCAGGCGTGGCTCCCGGTGCTTGAATCGGCACTCATGATCTACGACGATGCGGGAGGTTATCGGCGTTTTCTGGGCGCAGATCCACGGAGTGCGTATCGATTCAAAGACCTCGCAGACGAACAACTAACCTTTTCCGAAACCTATGAAACTTCACAAAACATGAAGGTCTTCGCTTTCCATCTGGAACAACAGTTGGTCGGCAAATCGTCCGGAAACGAGGGATCATCGTTCGACCACGTACACATTGAATATCAACGGTATCATCCCCAGATGCTGGAGTGGGCAGCGGATGTCATCGCAGGATTGGTAAACGATCCCGAAGTCCGACCGGATCAGATCGTCGTATTGGCGCCGTTCATGGGGGATGCACTGCGCTTTTCACTCACGGAAAATCTCTCCCGTAAGGGGATTCCCACCCGCTCGCATCGTCCCTCGCGTGCACTGCGAGACGAGCCTGCAGCGCAATGCCTGCTCACGCTGGCTGCCCTTGCCCATCCTCGATGGAAGATCGTCCCCACAGCATTCGAGGTCACATGTGCATTACTTAGCGTGATCGGGGAAATCGATCTGATCCGCGCTAATTTACTCACTAAGGTACTTTACCGTTCGAAGGACGGTGTTCCGACCTTGGAACCCTTCGAGCAGGTCCAGGGCGATATGCAGCGCAGGATCACGTTCACGTTTGGGCAGCAGTATGAAGGATTGCGTTCCTGGTTGGAGACGTACAAAGCCGGACCGGAGCTCGAGCTGGATCATTTCTTCCGTCGCATTTTCGGTGAATTACTTTCGCAGCCCGGATTTCACTTCTGGGGCGATTACGACGCCGGAGGGGTGGCAAATAACCTGGTTGAATCCGTTCAGAAATTCCGTTGGGTTCTCGAGCATGAGTCGTCCACGCAACAGCGATCGACGGGCGAATTGTATCTCGCCATGGTGCGTGATGGTGTACTTGCCTCGCATTATCTTCGAGATTGGGAGCAGCATTCTCAGGACGATGTACTGCTGGCGCCCGCCTATACGTTTCTCATGTCGAATCGGGCTGTGGATTATCAAATTTGGCTCGAAATCGGCAGTCCGGGTTGGTGGGAGCGGCTTTACCAACCACTCACCCATCCGTACGTCCTTAGCCGCAATTGGGTCCGGGGTGATTTGTGGACCGATGACGAAGAATATGCCGCCCGACAGGACACCCTCAACGTGCTGACTCAAGGGCTCGTGCACCGCTGCCGCAAGGGGATTTATCTCGGTCTGAGTGATCTGGGTGAAGATGGCTTGGATCAACGCGGTCCATTGCTGCGTGCGCTGCAAGCCGTATTTCTTGCCAAACCTGGGAGCGGGGGAATCGAGCATGTTTGAACCGCGCCCGAAGCAAATGGAAGTGCTGCAATACCACCAGGGACGGATGGGTGTATCTGCCGTACCTGGCAGCGGCAAGACGCATACCCTTTCATGTCTGACCGCTGAATTGATCTCGACGGGCGCTGTTCGCGGGGACCAAGAGGTTCTCGTGGTAACGCTCGTCAATTCCGCCGTCGATCACTTTGCCCATCGCGTGGCCGCCTTCATGATCGACCGAGGTCTGATGCCGAGGATCGGCTACCGCATCCGCACGCTGCATGGGCTGGCTCACGACATCGTGCGCGAACGACCCGGACTCGCCGGTCTTTCGGAGACGTTCCAAATTGTGGACGATCGTGCCCGCGATCAAATCATCCGCGGGGCTTGTGAGGCGTGGCTGCACGGTCATGCGGATCTGTTGGATGTTTTTCTGCATCCGGACGTCGATGCGAATCGAATCGAAAACGTGCGCCGGTACCAGTGGCCGGACCAGGTCATCGGACTGGCGAACAGCTTTATTCGTACGGCAAAGGATCATCAGATTTCTCCCGCTCAATTACGAGCGAAATTGGAACGCCTGGATGGTTCCTATCCGCTCCTCACAATGGGCGGCGCTATTTTTGCGGACTATCAGCAGGCGCTTCGCTATCGCGGCGGCGTCGATTTCGACGATTTGATCGTCATGGCGCTGCGCGCCCTGCAGGCGGATTCGAGTTATCTGGAGCGTTTGCGCGAACGTTGGCCCTACGTGCTCGAAGACGAAGCCCAGGACAGCAGCCGCCTGCAAGAGCAGATCCTGCGGACTTTAGTCGGCCCCGAAGGCAACTGGGTGCGGGTGGGTGACCCGAATCAAGCCATATTCGAGACATTCACGACGGCCAGCCCGCAGTACCTGCGTGATTTCTTGATCGAGCCCAACGTTCAAGCGCGTGAGCTTCCCAATTCAGGCCGTTCCACGCGAAGCATTCTTTCGTTGGCCAATTACCTCGTCGATTGGACAATGTGTGAACATCCACGGAAGGAGGTACGCGGGGCACTCACTCTGCCGTACATCGAACCGACACCGCCTGGCGATCCACAACCCAATCCGGTAGATCGTCCGGCCGGGATCCGCCTCGTCGATTTGGCGTATACGCCTGCCGAGGAAGTTAAGGCGATCGGGAAATCGCTTTCGGATTGGCTGCCAGACAATTCCGACCAGACGGTCGCCGTCCTCGTGCCGACGAACAATCGCGGATTCCAAATCGTGAGCGAGTTGAAGGAACGTGGAATTCCTTACATCGAGATTCTGAAGAGTTCTCGCTCGACCCGAGAGACTGCTGGCGCACTCACGCTCGTTCTCAAACACCTGCACGATCCGACCTCCGCCCGGGATCTCGCCAATGCCTATCGAGTATGGGATCGTGAGGCACGCCAGGACCCGAATCGCAGCGAAGTCATGCAGCGCGGGGCGCAGTTACTGCGGAAATGCGGCGATGCTGAGGCATTTATCTGGCCTCGCACGGAGGCGGATTGGTTGGAGGGGCAAACGGAGACTGAGGCGCCGGCCGTCGTCGAGGCGTTGGCTTCGTTCCGGATCGTCGTGCAACGCTGGAACCGTGCTGTGCTGCTGCCCATCGATCAGTTGATTCTCACTTTGTCCCAGGACCTCTTCCGAGAGCCCGAAGATTTAGCTCTGGCATACAAACTCGCATCCATCCTGCGTCGAACGCAGGAGGTAAATCCGGATTGGGACCTCGGCGCACTCGGTAATGAACTCGGCGTGATCGCCAAGAATGAGAGAAGATTCATCGGCTTCAGTGCGGAAGATCTGGGTTTCGACCCGGAAAAGTTTCGGGGCAAGGTCGTTGTGGCCACGGTACACAAAGCGAAGGGTTTGGAATGGGATCGGGTGTACCTGGCATCGGTGAACAACTACGATTTTCCCTCCGGTCTGGCGCACGATCAGTACATCGCGGAGAAATGGTTCGTGCGGGATTCGCTGAACCTGGATGCAGAGGGGTTGGCGCAGTTATCGGCGCTCGTCGAAATGGATGCCAGTTTTGAATATGCGGAAGGTGCCGCGACCAACGTTGCGCGCCTCGACTACGTGTCCGAACGATTGCGGTTGCTTTATGTCGGCATCACACGGGCGAAGAAAGAACTGGTGATGACCTGGAATACCGGAAGGCGAGGAGACCAGCAGCAAGCGGCGCCCTTCATTGCGCTGCAATCTTACTGGGAGACGGAATACGATGAATCTGCCGGATGATTTTGTATACAGCCAATCCAGTCTGCAGGATTACGTCGATTGCCGCCGCAGATTTCTCCTGCGCTATGTTCTTCACCTATCCTGGCCGGCAGCCGTGACCGAGCCTGAAGCGGAGCGTGAGCGATTTCTGCGGTTGGGAAATTCGTTTCATCGCATGATCCAGCAGCACATTCTGGGCATACCAGAAGAGATTCTGAGTGCGCAACTCACCGTTGACCTATCCAGGTGGTGGGAAAATTATTTGCGCTTTCCCGTCGCAGGTTTGCCCGATATGCGCCGGGCGGAAGTCATGGTCAGCGCGCCGCTGACCGGTCGGCGTTTGGAGGCGAAATTCGATCTACTCGCCATCGATCCCGGTGAAAGGGCGGTGATTGTGGATTGGAAGACCAGCCGGCGCCGTCCCTCTCCGCAGTCCCTTACCGATCGTCTGCAATCAAAGGTATATCCATTTCTACTGGTGCAAACGGCTCAAGACGTTGGGTTTGGCGCTCGGATTCTCCCCGAACAGATCGAGATGATCTACTGGTTTGCTGATTTTCCTCAGGAGCCGCATCGGTTTACTTACTCACGGGCCCAGTTTCAAACCGACGAGCGAGCGCTGACGGCGTTGGTGGATGAAATCGAACGACTCGAGGAGCAGGAGTTCAATCGTACGACCGAGGAGGCTCGCTGCAACTACTGCCCGTACCGATCTCTGTGCCGGCGCGGTACCAGCGCGGGCGAGTATCGAGCCTGGAACGAGGATGCCGAGGAAAAGGTTGAGATGGACTTCGACTTCGATCAAATCGCGGAAATCGAGTTCTGATGTCCCGGGACGCCAAATGGATCGAACCTAAGAAGTACGAGGTCGATCAGCGGCTGCGGGCTGCGATCGGTGGGCATCCCTTGGTTTCGGCTACCTTGCAACGACGCGGTATCCGGAGCGTCGAGGCGGCGCGCGCTTTTCTCGACTCGGCGTCTTATCGGCCGACGGATTCCGAAGAAATTCCCAATCTCAGCGACGCGGTTCTCCGACTGAACGCGGCAATCAACGCGGGAGAGCCGATCTGTGTCTGGGGGGATTTCGATGTCGACGGGCAGACAGCGACTACCGTGCTCGTCGAAGCCTTGCGGGAAATGGGCGCTATCGTCTCTCACTACATTCCTGTTCGGCAAAACGAATCCCACGGCGTTCACGTTCGTTCCCTGGAGCGCATCATCGAACAGGACATTTCCTTGCTGCTTACCTGTGATACCGGGATCTCGGCGCACGCAGCCGTCGATTTTGCAAATTCGCGTGGCGTAGATGTGATTATCACGGATCATCACGATTTACCGGAATCACTGCCGGATGCAGCGGCGATCGTCAATCCCAAGATGCTTGCGGCAGATCATCCCTTACGCAACCTGCCCGGTGTCGCTGTGGGGTATAAGCTGATTGAGGCGCTGGATCACGATTCGGATCGGGTGCAGGGCATGCTCGATCTGGTTGCGCTGGGAATCGTGGCGGATTTGGCCTTGTTGTACGGGGAAGTGCGTTACCTGCTGCAGCGCGGCCTCGATTGCATCCGCAGCACGCCACGTTTGAGCTTACGCGCACTGATGGACGTGGCCGGCGTGTCGCCGGAGAACGTCACCGAAGAACAGATCGGATTTGCCCTCGCCCCGCGTCTGAACGCGCTAGGCCGTCTTTCGGACGCGAACAGCATCGTCGATTTTTTGACCACGAAGGACGAGAAAAAGGCGAAGATTTTCGCCACGGAACTGGAAGGCTTGAACGCACGCCGGCGCCTGCTATGCGATCAAGTCACTCAGGCCGCCATGGCGCGCATCGAAGCCGATCCGTCGTTGCTTGATCACGCAGCGCTGGTCGTGGCACACGAACACTGGCCGACCGGCGTGATTGGTATCGTGGCCAGCAGTCTCGTGGAACGCTATCATCGACCGGCATTGGTCCTATCTATCCAGGACGATGGATTTGCTCGTGGTTCCGCTCGTTCGATCGAAGGGGTAGATATCTCGGCGGCGATTGCCAGCCATAAGTCGATCCTGGAGAGTTTTGGTGGGCATCCAATGGCGGCAGGACTGGCGATCGAGGCGGATCGCATCGATGTCTTCCGCCAGCAGCTGGGTGAGACCGTTGCGGAATACATGCGAGAAATCGATACTCGACCGCAGGTCGTTGTCGACGCCTTTGCGGACTTGAAGGAACTCAACTTGGCTTTCGCGGAAGAGATAGAACGCCTCGCGCCGTTTGGTCCGGGGAATCCACAGCTCGTATTGGCGTCGAAAGAAGTACGCATTATGGAGAAGAAGCAGATCGGTCGAGGGAGAGAGCATCTTTCGCTCCTGGTTGGTGATGACCGGGGTGCAACCCAGCGAGTCATCTGGTGGGGTGGTGCAGCGGAGAACATCCCTAAGGGGTCTTTCGACATGGCCTATCACCTACGCGCGACGGAGTTTCGCGGACAAAGAGAGGTACAGCTTACCTGGGTCGACGGCCGTAGACTTGAGGTGGAAGAGCCCACGTTCGAAAGAAGGCCGCGTAGACTTGAGTACGTCGACCTTCGCCGGGAGGCAAATCCGCTCGAATCGGTAAATGAGCTGGAACACGCAGGTGCGCAGATTTGGCGGGAGGGGAATTCGAACCAGGCTCCGGATGGATGCTCGCGCTATGAATTGTCCCCGGCGGAGAAATTGGCCATCTGGACACCGCCACCGGGTCTGGAAGAGCTGCATCAAACTGTCCAGTTCGTCTCACCTCGGGTCATATATCTGTTTTCCGGCCGTACAGATGACGATCTTGGGACGTTCTTGAAAACACTTACGGGAATGATTAAATACGCGTTGCAAAAGAAAGAGGGAAAGGTCAAAGTATGGGAGTTGGCCGCCGCAACGGCCCAGCGTGAACTGACTGTCCACAAGGGAATCGCCTGGCTGATCGCACGCGGCGACTTGGATATCAGTGATTCGGGCTTGGATGAAATAACTGTGATCCGAGGTTCAGGCGAGGGCGATCAAAGCATTGCTGCAAGGCTGTTCACCGAATTGCAGGCGCTGATTGACGAGACAGCGGCGTTCCGCAAGTTCTTTAAAACGTGGGCTCCGGAGCGGTTGTTCGATTTTTAAGTCATTTTAAAGGATCTAGCTGTACGGCAGAAATACGCAAAAGATGCTTCCCCCATCCGGATTCTCGTCTACCCAAATCTTGCCCCCATGTGCGTCGATAGCCAAACGTGCGAAGGCGAGCCCCAATCCGGTCCCGCGGCGTTTACCGTCTAGACCCGGCACCTGCCCGAATCGTTCAAATATCCGCTCCCGGAATTCCTCAGGAACGCCTGGTCCGGTGTCGATCACTTGAATGAGTATTCCGCCGTCGGATTTCTGTGTGGTTAAATCTACACGACCGCCGGTTGGCGTGAAACGCAGCGCGTTATCGAGTAAATTGCCGATTACCCGTCGAATTTTCTCCTTGTCGACGGATATTTTCGACAATCTCTTGGTGCAACTGCAATCGAGGATAATTCCGGCGTCGTTGGCTTCGTGAACGTAAGTTTCCACCATCTCTTCGCATAATTGCTTGATCGAGATGCTTTCAACGCAAAGATCGATTTCGTCTGATTCGAGTTTGGCGATATCCAAAAGGGAATTGACCAGATCGAGCATTTGCTGAACGCTACGGTGAGAGACTGTGATCGCCTGACTGGCGACGGGAGAAGGAGATTTCGCCGGAAGGGTTTCTTCGAGCAATTTGAGACTACCGAGGATCGCCGTCAGAGGTCCTCGTAAATCATGAACGATCATTTCCGTCAATTGTTTGCGCGCTTCTTCAAGTTCCTGTTCCTCGGTGACGTCTCTGAAAACGAACAGCGAGCCGATTAGATGACTGTCTGCGTCTCGAACGGGTGTGATCGAACGTTGATAAGTACGACGCGGGGACCTGGCGCTCTCGAAAACGGTGGCTTTTTCCCGGTCGGCATCGCCGTGTTGCAGCCGAGAGATGAAATCCCGCAACTCCTCGATATTGAATCCGAGCGTTTGGGTCAAATCGAATTCCGCGCTGGTCAGATTTTCTCCTATCAATTGTGCGACGGGTAAACCTGCCTGTGCTGCGAATTGGCTGTTGACGAGGATGATTCTTCCTTGCGGATCAATCATCAACATCGATTCTCTCGTGGAATTCAGAATCGCCATCAAGCGATTGTGACTCTCACGAATGCGCCGAAACAATTCCGCATTCTCGAGGGCGATTGCAGCCTGACTGGCGATCGTTTGCGCCGTGCGAATCGTATTTTCGATATAGAGACGTTCTTTGGCGGAAAAGACTTCGATCGTCCCCAGAGTCTGATCCCCGGCGATGATGGGAACGATCAAGATACTTGCTGCGCCATGAAAAGCAGATAGATATACTTTTGCCGCGGGACTTGGAGCGTCCTTCAACGTCCACTGCACCGTTGTGGATTCCCGAATGACAGTCTCGATGGCTTCGATCTCACTTGCCTGAATAGTGACCGAGCCGGGCTTCTCGGGTGTGCCGTTCCATATGTCGGCTTGGAGGGAGAGTGTTTTCTGATCGGGATTCCAGCGTAAGACTTTTGCGCCATCGCTCTCCAGGGCGATGCTGACGCTCTCCGCAATGGCTATCGCGATTGTATCGCTGTCAAGCGTGGAGGCAATATGCGTGCTCGCGGTGAAGAGCAGAGATTGCTCGTGGAATCTCGTTTCGAGTTGCTGGTAAAGCCTCGCGTTGGTGATGGCGACGGCGGCTTGCGCGGCAAGTTGGCTGAGGAATTTTTCATGTTCTTGATTGAATGCTGAGGGTTTCGTATGCTCTACCGTGATTACGCCAAGTACGCTGTTCTGACGAGTTATCGGCACGCTGAGCAAACTGTGCGTAAGATCGTTAATCCAGTTACTGTAATTCGGATCGGAAGGCGCATCGGCGACGTTGCAGATTTTTCCTGTCTGGTAGGCGACACCCGGTGCACCATCGTTGATGTCGAAGATGGATTCCTCATGAAGCGGTGCATCCGGGTAGGAGCGCTGCGCGACGATCCGCAGCGCGCGCTGCTCGGGATCGAAGATGGAAAGATTCCCCTGGGATGCGTTGGTGATGCGAAGCGCATGCTTCAAGATGGCTTCGAACAGTTCTTTTGTATCGAGGGTGGCGTTCATTTCGAGACCAATGGTTTCCAATGTGGCCAATTGGTCGACTTGTTTACGTAGGGCGAGATCCGTCGCAGCATGGGCGCGGGCGTTCGCCACGGCCAAAGCCGCTTGGGCGGCGAAAGTCTTTAATAATTCGATCTGATCTTCCTGAAGACTTTCCGTCTCTGCGAAATACACCGAGAGCTGTCCGATCGTGCCGGACGGCGTAATCAAGGGGAAATCGGCGAAGGCTCGAATCCCCTCTTTTTTCAATAGCGTTTTTACCGAGTCTGAAAGCTCTGATTCATTCACGTCCGCAACCAGGATCGGACGCTCATGGATGAAGGCTTGAATCCGCTCTTCTTCTCCCGTTGGGATGGTCATCCACGCTTTCATGAACCCGTCGGTGAGATTTAAACCGTGGGCAAGAAATAGCTCTCCAAGATCTTTCTCGTAGAGGAATATAGCGGACTTCTCGCCTCCACCAACGCGGATGATCGATTGGCTGACCAACTCGAGGGCACGCTCGGGATCGAGCGTGGAACTCATCGAGGCGGTGATCTCGTTTAAAGAGGCCAGCGCCCGAGCCCGATTTCGCGTCTGCTCGTATAGCTGGGCATTTTCAATGGCAACGGCAGCTTGACCGGTCAGGGTCGTCAGAATGTCGAGGTCGTGTTTTTCGAATGATTTCTGCGCATCGGTGTGGAAAACGCCGAGGCAGCCGATCGTTCGCTCTGGGCTCATGATGGGTACACCGAGCCAGGCTTCGGGAGCGTTATCAATCTCCGGGAGTCCCATCGACCGTATGGCTTGGGATGCATCGTGGGTGATGAGGATCGGAGTTCCTTGCAGAATGACTCGATCGGTGAGGCGGTCCATAAAATTCCGGTCGTGCCATTTCTGGATTTCACCGTCTCGAACGGCCAATGGATATGTGATCAGGTCATTGACTGTGTCGTGTAGTGCGACGTAAAAATTGTCCACTTGCAACAGTTGGGATACCTGCTTGTGGATCGTTGCCAGCAGGTCTTCCAGGTCGAGACTTGAGCGCATGGCCTGGCTGATGCTGCTGATGGTCGAAATCTCTTTAATCCTACGCTTGATATCCCGATCGGCAACGACCAGCCGGCTGACGACGAGCGAAAATAAAGAGATGATGGCACCGTAAATGATCAAGGTCTGGAATCCCAGCATGATGTATGCTGCAGCGTTGATGATACCGAAAGGTACGGGGATTAATGCAACGAGGAGCGGGATGGGGAATTCGTGAAGCAGAGCTCTCGGGGAATCGAAAAGTAGGTGATCGAGCCAATGCAGGGAGATAAACAAAGTCGTGAATACGATCCCTAATCCGACGCTGGACAGAATCGATGGGGACTGATGGGTTTCAACGAGCGGGCTCCCTCCCAGTAGCAGGAACACCGTTAATCCGCCGGATATGCTCAACAATTGCCGGCTGAGACTGAGCGTCCAGGACTTGAAACCTCGCCAGAAATCGAACGTTTTCTTCAATTGATAAAATTCTCGGACGAAACGTATCGATTCGCCGATCGCCAGACCGATCAAGATCGCCAATCCGGCTGCGCCCGGACCGAGTGCAACTCCTAGGGTCAGGCCGATGGCGTGGGTGAAATTGATCTGCACTCGGCCGACCGGGATGGGAAAATTCGCCAGGAAGGCGGTAAAAGCTGCGCCGATTAGGATTGCATCCCATTGAGGCACGAATCCGACAGAAGGACGTAGCCACAAGCCAAGAGTGACCAGGCTGGCTACCGCCAGGACCCACCAGATGTGACGTCGCCACGATCTCATTTCGGCTTTATTTTCCATCGGTCTGGTTTGCTGGAGAATATGGTGAAGCGTGACATGGCGAACTCATTAGTCGGATGAACCGTCAGGGTGTGGGCGTCGGAGATGCTTCGCCGATTGGGGTTTCGCTGGTCGCAACTGTCGTGGGGATCATCGTGGGTGTGCGTGTCGGCCCCTCGCCGAGTAACTCAGCGAGATGCGTTTCTGCGAGGGCGAGGGTTTCCGGACGAACGTGTTCCAGGCCGAGGATCCAACGCCAGCGCATTATTGCATCGCCGATAGCTTCAGGATTGGATTCATATATCCTGCCCAAGAGAGCGTAAACCTCAGCAGTTTTAATCTGTTGGTTGATAAATATGGGTTCGTCGTTGGCAGCGGTTTGCGCTGTATTCGCCGAATTGATGGCGTCCTCGTATTGTCCCAGGTAGAAATACGTTTCTGCAATGTGGATCAGGAGATCGTAGGTCTCCTGGCCATATCGACGGGCAAGCAGTAGATCGTCCAACGCAGCCTGGTAACTGCCTTGATGAATGTTCACGATCGAGCGTGCAACGTACGCCGGTGCATAACGATCGTTAATTTGAATGGATCGATTCGCAGCTTCCAACGCGTCATCCAGGTTACCCAAACCAGCGTTCACACGCGCCAGGGCCGCCCAACCTCGATGATCATCAGGTTTATAGGTTGTATAAGTTTGAAGCGGCCAAAGTGCAGCATTAAAATACGAAGGATCAACACTATTCACGCCCCAGGAGATGTAGGCGCGTCCGATGGCGAGATATCCTTCCAGTAGAGAAGGGTCGTCTGCGCTCCCTTCCAGCGCATTATCTAATGCCTCGGCGTAATTCCCGAGGTTTAATTGCGCTTCGCTCAGGTAAATGTAAATCCAGGGCGTATTCACCCCGAGTTCGAGAGATTCCTGCATCGTACTTTCGAGTTTCAACCAGAGTTTTCGGGTGGCGTAATATTTTCCCAAATCGATGTGGATCTCCGTCAACAGTGGTTCTCTACGCAGGGCGCGCTCGTAATCGTCCAGCGCGTTCTCGTCCTCGTCTCGCGCCAGGAATGCCCGTGCCCGTCCGATGTAAGCCGGTGTGTAGTCTGCATTCTTATTGACAGCGCTGTCGTAAGCGAGAAGCGCCGAGCCATAACTGCCGCTCAGTCGCAGCGCTTCCCCACGAAAGTAATAAACATCTGCCGATGCATTCGGAACGCTTTCGATAATTTGGTCGAAGTAGCTCAAAGCGACCTCGTAATCCCCTTTGAGCAGGGCGTCGATTCCCGCATTGTAGGCTTCTTCAGGATGCGGGGTAACACCGATTATGGGAGTTGGCGTTGGGGAGTTCTCTACCAGTAATGCCAGCGGCGTGCTTGCCAATTCGGTCGGAATGGGTGTACGCATGACGCGCGTCGCTGCGGGAAGTGGAGTTGCGGTCGGGGTCCCGGGTTCGAAGGTATTGGTAACCTCACCGCCGACGGGTGGAAGTTCTGCGGCGCTGCCAAAGTATTGTGAACCGAAGATCGACCGGATGGCGGATTTAATCTGCGGTAAGAAGAGAATAACGGCTCCGATAAGCACCACGACTGTAAAGGCTATTCCTATGGTTTTTCGGGGAACGTTTACGGCGGGTTTTGGTTTCGGTTTTGGGGTGATCTCGAGCGTGGGTTTCGCTTCTTCTTCCTGTGTTTCTTCCTCGATCTCATCCAAACCAAATTTAAATTTCCTGCGTGGTAGTTGCGCTGCGGATGAAAGCTCTGAATCATCCGGTTTTCTGGCTCCGAGAATCGCGAGACCGCGAAGTGCTGAACGGTTGGTCGGATCGAGGCGGAGCGCGGATTCGAGGCAGTATTTACGCTCGCGCGGCGATTCCACAACCGCGCTCATCCAAACCCAATACTCTACGTTCGACGAGTCTGCTCGAAGTAAACGGGCGAGTAATTCTCGAGCTTCCGAGCGGTTTCCTGCTCGAGCCGCTGCGATAGCTTCTGTAAGCGTCGTACTTGCTGAATCCGCCACGTGACGTTCCTCGATCGTTAGCTGGAAGTCTAGCATAGCGTTTTTCTTCGCACAACGCCATCCCACATTGGTATAATCGCCGCACTGTGACTTCCAGGATCTTTCGAGTCGTCGTTCTCATATTGACGCTGCTGCTTGTCTCGTGCACCGCTGCCGGAGAGGGGGATCGCCAGCTTGCTACGAGTACGTTGCGGCCGTATTCCCCCAGGAAGACTCCGACTCCTCAGATCCAACCTACGACCATGGCTACACAGCTTCCCCTCGGACCCACGCCGACGCCGCTCGTTCATGTCGTTCAGGAAAATCAGACGTTAATCGGCATCGCCATCCTCTACGGAGTCGATCTGGAAGATCTCCTTCTCGCCAATCCCGGCATCGACCCGCAATTCTTGAGCGTAGGCACAGAGTTGATTATCCCCAACGAGGATGGACAACCCGTCGAAAAGCTTTTACCGACTCCCACGCCGGTACCGCTGGCGCTTTCGCCCGTGCATTGCTTCCCGACGAGCTCGAATGGATTGTGGTGCCTACTGGAGGTCTCTAACGATTCTTCGAACGATGTCGAAGGCGTTGTCAGCCTCATCACCCTCCTGGATCAGACAGGTCAGGTGTTGGACCGAAGCGCGGCCTACGGACCGCTAAATCGACTTCAAGCCGGTACCCGCATGCCTCTGGCGAGTTTCTTCTCATCTCCCCCTGAACGCGTGCAATCCGCTTCTGCTTCCATGCTCAGCGCTGTTCCGGTGAACGATGTGTCCTCGCGCTACCGACAAGTGGATGTGCACATTATCTCCGAAACACCGAGCCAGGATGGCTTGAGCCTGCGGCTGCGCGGTGAACTCGAAACCACAGTCGGAGAGAGTGAAACCGAGGTGGGGCTGCGCCTGCTGTTGCTCGCACTCGATCAGCACGGGACGGTGATCGGGTTTCGAATCTGGGAACCCGAGTCTCCGGCCATGCTGGGGGACACTGTCACATTCGATTGCACGGTGTTCAGTTTTGGTGCAGCAATCGACGACTTCGAGGTCATGGCTGAAGCTCGAATCATTTCCTGACGTTTTTCGCTCCTTCGTCTCTCACTTGATTTGCGTTCTCGGATAAAAAGGCCAAGGAATATGTTTTCTCAACCGTTGCTTTCAGACCGACTTGGCGGAAATTTGAGTCGAGACTACAATGACCCGGGTCACTAACGAGACGTCGAACCCAAAATCTTAAGCTTAGCTTTCACGATTGAGGCATGCGTGATAAAAGCCACATATCATTTTCCGCGCCGTTTCTTGTGGGGCACTGCAACATCTTCACATCAAGTCGAAGGCTACAACCGCGGCAATGATTGGTGGGCCTGGGAGCAAGAGAGCGGACATATCTATCATGACCAGCGATCCGGCAAGGCCTGCGAATGGTGGTCCGGCAGATGGCGTGAAGATTTCGACCGTGCCGCGGAAGCTGGTCAGAATGCCCATCGACTTTCCCTCGAGTGGAGCCGCATAGAACCGAATCCAGCGCTTTGGGACGATGACGCGCTGGCGTATTACCGCGAGATCATCCAGGGCGCGCTCGAACGCGGGTTAGAACCCATGGTTACGCTGCATCATTTTTCCACCCCGCTATGGCTTCAAGAAAAGGGGGGTTGGCGAAACCCTGAAATCGTGCGACATTTCCAGCGCTATACCCGCAAGGTCGTCAAGGAACTGGGGGATCTGATCGGTTTGTGGGTAACGATAAACGAGCCGAACATTTTTTTATACTTCGGTTATTTGCAAGGGGAATGGCCGCCCGGGGATCACAGTATCCGCCGACTTCCGGAAGTGATCACTAACATCGTCAACGCACACGTGGCGGCGTACGAAATCATCCATCACATGACGCCCGAAAGCCGCGTCGGCCTGGCGCATCACTATCGCGGTTTTCGACCGAAGAATCCTCGCAATCCGCTGGATCGCTGGGTTGCCAGTATGAAGCATCGATCGTTCAACAACTTGTTTCCGCAGGCTTTCCACAGCGGCCGGGCACGGTTTTTTTCTTCGCGCTTGCAGCTGCCGCAGGCTATCCGGAAGCAGGATTTTTTTGGATTGAATTACTATACGACAGAGATGTCGTCCTTCAATCCGCTGAAACCAAAACAGGCTTTCGAGGCGGGTTCTTTTGCCAAGGATGCCGACCTCAGTCCGCAGGGATTCATTGCCAACGAACCAGAGGGACTCTGGGATGCCTTGCGCTGGGGAATACGCTATAATACGCCGGTTTATATTACCGAAAACGGCACCGAGGACGCAGGTGATGATTTTCGCCGGCGTTATCTCGCACTGCATCTCCACAATGTGTGGCGTGCGGTTAATTACAGCTGGCCTGTGCGGGGATACTTCCACTGGTCCCTGATTGACAATTTCGAATGGGAACGTGGATGGTCGCAGAAATTCGGACTTTGGGAACTGGATGTGGAGACTCAGAAACGCAAAAAACGAAAGAGCGCCGATTTCTATGCGGAGATTTGCAGCCTCAACGGGCTGTCTTCCGAAAGCGTGGCGAGCTATGCCCCAGACGTCCTGGATTTGTTGTTTCCGCCAAGAAAACCGGCCGAGTTGATCGCCGATGGATGACAGCCACTCCGCGAACGGAAAGTTTGGCAGGCGGAAATCGCTGTGGTTGTTGCGGCTTGTGCTGCTGCTTGCGATGGTCGCAGCGATTGGCAGCTTCACCTTCTCGGATGCCACCGGCAGATCGAATGCCGATCAAACGCAGCGGCCCTTCATCCTGCCGTTTGCGGGTGATCCGGGTCCAGATAGTTGGTATTACATTCAGCCGTACGGCAACACGGACTTCGCCTATCGCTTTCGGGATACGACGTACGTAGCAGGACAGGGGCTCCATTTCGGTGTGGATATCGCAGCACCCTGCGGAACGCCCGTTTTGGCGATCGGCGACGGCACGGTCTACAGCGTCGACAGCTGGCACGGCGCTGCGCCGCATAATCTGATGATCAACCACGGGAATGGATATGCTTCCTTCTATGGCCACCTGTTGGTACGATCACATCTCAAGCGTGGGGAGAAAGTTGCGCAGGGACAAGTGGTTGGCCAGGTTGGCGATCCGGATCTGACCTGCGCTTCGCGGCCTCATTTGCATCTTGAAATCCGCTCTGAAGGCCATACGCGTGCCTACAATCCGCTCACATTGATCGACGCCGATTGGGAGCGGCTCGCTCTCGTCGGTGGAGCGCCGATGATTTTCGAGATGAACGTGGAGAACCCTCGACAGTGGCAGGATATGTTGGATCAGCCCGACGTTCGTTTCGGTTATCCTCTCTTGAACGAGTATAAGAATGCTTGGCCTCCGGATTGGTGAGGGGAATGCAATGAGGCTGCGGATCGGGTTCCTGCTTTCTGCGATTCTGGTCGGCGCTTGTGCGGGAACTCCAAGCTCCCTGTCTGCGACAAGTGTTCCTTCCAAAGGTTTTCCGAAGGGGCTGGCGAAAGCGGTTGTTCTGACGGATGACCCGACGGAAGTATTCCGTTATAGAACAGCGACACCGTTCCTTCCCGTTGAACCGACGCCTCCCAATCCCCAACCGGTGCAACTGACGGAGGGGGGATGTTGTTCGCTTCCGATGTGGTCACAGGATTCGCAGTGGGTGCTCTTTCTCGATAAACCCGGGGCTTATTTCCCTGCCGGTTTATACGGCGTTCCGATTGCCGGTGGGGAGCGTACCGTCGTCCATGAGCGTGTGGGTGTCTACTCCAGATCAATGACCCTTGTCGCCTACCCGGAGGCCGGCCGAGTGTACGTCGAACGCTGGGCGGATGATACGCGCTGGATCATCCCCAGTCAGGGGCGTATCGTGGAATTCTCACCAAGCGGACGTTCGGTTGCCTGGTCGGTGGGATCGCGCAGCATCCGCTACCCGGATGTGCGCCAGAGCACGATTTGGGTCTCGGATTACGATGGAAACAACGCGCACGAGGTGATCACGGTCAACGGTGGCTACCTAGTTGGCTGGGAGCAGGGAGAAAAGGGGATATATGTAACAGGAAGGCTCGGTCCCTCTATGCCGTCGGGCATCTGGCGTATAGACACCGAAACTGGCGCTGCACGCTTGGTGATCGAAGCCGAACGTCCCCGCAGTGCACTGTTGTCACCGGGTGGGAGTTACATCGTTTTCTACGTCGCTTTGTCCTCCGATCCGGAGGCCAATGGCTTGTGGGTTGTTCCTACAGACGGTTCGCCAGGAATCAAGCTCGACCTCTTTGGTGCATACCGCTGGCGCTATGACGACATGCTGGTGGTGATTCCCTTGGAAATGGATGCCCCAGGCATTTCTCTCTGGCAGGTCGATGCAGCCTCGGGGGATGCGATACAGCTCTCGCATCCGCAATTAACTTCGATTTCGATCGCCAACAATGATTGGCAGATTTCTCCCGACGGCCGACGGATGGTGTATCTGTCCGCAGAAGATCGCAATCTGTGGGTGCTACGTCTGCCCAACCGCTGACAGCCTCGTGTTATAATCACCGACGTATTTACAGGAAAGACCCCCTATTATTGTATGGAGAGGTTGCGTAGTCCGGCCTAACGCGCGCGCCTGGAGAGCGCGTGAGCCGCAAGGCTCCGTGGGTTCGAATCCCACCCTCTCCGCCAGCCGACACCGCCACGGCGGTGTCGTTTGATTCCACCCCGAGACCTTCGGGAACGAAAGTAAATAGACGTTGACACACTTTAATAGGGAGGGTATGCTCACAAGGAGCGTCCGGATGGGTCCGACGCGGCGGAGCCCTTCCAACCCCGTCAGGTCCGAGAGGAAGCAGCGGTACGAAGGAATCTCTGGGTGCCGTCGGGGTGCCGATCTGGACGCTCATTCATGGATGCAACCGGGTGCATGGGTGGAAAAAAGAGAAAGGCCGCCCCGTTGTCAGCCTCAGCCAGGTCGTTAGGATGCCTGACGTGGATAGGCCCGCTCTTTTACGGCCGCTCAACCAACCCTCCGTTAGGGGAAGAGCGGTTGCTCACTGTCACAGACGGGGTAGCCTTTGTCCCTCATAGGGACGTCTTAAATTATATCACCTGGAAATCAAAGTGAGTAACTTTGGCAACATTTTTTCGCAGTGGGATGACACACTCGAAGGCTCGAATGAATGGACACGAATCGTGAAAGTGTGTCAACTCGGCACGTTTGTCAAAAAATGACGAGCTCCCGACTGTGGTTAATCCGGGAGCTCGCCGCGCCAAGGGGGGTGGGGGGGAAAAAAGGGGTTACTTGATGGTCTATCTTTCTCCTTGATGGTTTGACCCGGTTTCGCTGGTGATGATGATAAATATCTACCAGCATTCCAGGCTCAGTAGACCCATACTCTTTCGAATCGTAATTTGCTTACGCGATGATCTAATCGTTCCTTGCTACAGGACTACAGGGTTTCATGTCGTTTGGCGAAGTAGGCCCCCAGAAAAAAATATCGCCCGCTTCGGCAGCTGGCTGTCCTAGTTGAATGCTCAACCGTAGACCCTGTAGCTTTGCGTCGCCACCTTTCGGTGGTTTTGCCTTTTCGACGAGCTGAATGCTCGACGTGACTCTAATTGTGGGTTAACAATACCCCCTGAGAGGCTAAAGTACAATCCTACTTGGATACTATTTCTCCAGCTCCGTATAGTACTCGGGCGTTTCCCGGATTCGTTTCGCGCTGCGTGGGGTTCCGACGAAACACGTATCCCGTTTCCCAAACCAACGGTAGCGATTTACAACGATAATCCTGTAAAACCAAGTTCGTACAGGCCGGGGAATCACTCGCAACAACGCACCCAATTTCCAGGGGTACGGCATTCGGCGCAGGATGTGCAGCACCGCATCACTTTGTTGATAGATATTGTCCCCGTCAATCAGCACGACCGTTTCGAAGGTACTTCTATGGAGATTGTGGGTTTCGACCAACTTGCGCCCCGTGGAGGATTGGGCGGGCACGAATGAGAACTCTTCGTTTGGAATCGTCCCCAGGAGAAAGCGGATCAACCCAACACACAAATTACAGAATCCGTCGAACAGTATGGTGGGCTTGACGTCCATTGAATACCTTCACCGGCAGGCTTCCCAATAATTGTGCGCGGCACACGGCCGCATCAGCGAGGAATGCCTCAAGTGCCGGTGGTACAGATAGCCGGGGATTTACTTGACGACGAGATACCTGCGTTGGGCGCATTGAAGCTCGAAATTTTCTTGCGGATCGAGCGGCTTCCGCATCGTGGACACACGACTTCGCTCCAAGCTTCGCTGCTGCGAACCAGTTCTTCGAAGGGCTGATTGCATGTTTCACATTGGAACTCGTAAATGGGCATTAATAATGGCTCCGTTGTTTTTTTGCCGGGCAAGCGAAAGCATACAGCCTCGGCGCATCAAGGTTGATTACTCTATTTAGATGCACGTTATTCGAAGTGGTTACATCGACGAACCTGGGAAAAAGGGTACATTTTGGTCCACCATTGAACCCAATGCATAAATTCATGCGGCTTGGTATACTCCTCTTCACCGATGAAGGTCATCCAATTTCTAGAAAAGACCTCCAAGTTCGCACGTCTGGTGATCGCAGCCGCGGTGCTCTCGATCACCGGTCTTCTGCTGGTGATTTTTGGGACATCGAAAGTGATCTACATTGCGTTGGATGGTGAGACGCTGCGGATTCGCACCCACGCTGCAACGGCATCCGGCGTTTTAGACTCCGCTGGGATCAAAACCCTCCCGGAAGATCGCATCGTCCCGGATCTCGAGGCGGGTGTCGAGGACGGGGACGTTATTCAGGTTTCCCTTGCAGACCTGGTGACCGTGGATGTGGACCAGCGATCGATTCCCGTCCTGACGGCTGCGGTTGCTCCGGCAGACATCCTCGCTGCGGCGGGTTTCGAACTGCTGCCGGCCGATCGGGTGTGGGTCGATGGAGTACGTTTGCAGGATCCCGGGCTCATGCCTGAGAAAAGACCGCATTACATTCGCGTCGAGAAAGCCCTGAACATTTACATCGACGTCGATGGTGTGCGGCAGGAATTTTATTCCGCCGCGCCGACCCTGGGGGAAGCACTGTGGGAAAACGGCTTCTCGCTGCATGAAGGTGACCGTTTGATTCCGGGCGCAAATACCCCACTGGAAGAAGTCGAGCATGCCGTATTCGATCACGCCCGGCCGATCGTCGTCGAAGTCGATGGCCGTGAAATCGAGACGCTCGCAGCCGGCTCGACGGTGGGAGAAGCACTGGCACAGGCAGGTATCACACCCGTGGGTTTGGATTACGTGCTTCCGGGAGAGGATCAACCCGTGCCGCAAGATGGCCGCATCGAGATCGTGCGCGTCAACGAGGAAGTGATCGTCGAGATGGAGCCACTGGCTTTCGAGCCTGTATATCAACCCGCTCCCGACTTGGAGCTCGATTCGATCAAGGTTATAGACCAGGGGACCTACGGTGTTTTAGCCAATCGCATCCGCATCCGCAGCGAGAACGGAGTGGAAGTGGCTCGTGATTTGGAGGACGCCTGGGAGGCCGTCGAACCCTCGCCGCGCATTCTTGGCTACGGCACGAAGATCGTCATACGCACGCTCAACACGCCGTACGGAACGATCGAGTACTGGCGTGCAGTACCTGTTTACCAGACATCCTATTCTCCGTGCAATCTGGGTGTGGATTACTGCGGGGAGATCACGGCCAGCGGGAAGAAATTAGCCCACGGCATGATCGGGGTTATTCGCAGCTGGTTCAACAAGATGCAGGGTTGGTCCGTTTACGTTCCGGATTACGGAACCGCCACAATTGAGGACATTGGGGCGGGCATTTCGGGCAAGAATTGGATCGATCTGGCTTACACGGATGAAGAATACGTGATCAAGTACGGATGGACCACGTTGTACTTTCTCACGCCCGTTCCGCCTTTGAATCAAATTCCCTGGATTCTACCCTGAGGGGAGCAGCGATGATCGCTCGTAAATCCTTATTCCTGTTTACGCTCGGATTGTTCATGCTCTCGGCTTGCGGCGTGAGCGGCGAGCCGGATCGCATCGTCGAGGACTATTTCGATGCGATCGCCGCCGGTGATGCCGTCCGTGCCGCGAATCTCTCCTGCGTTGCGTGGGAAGATCAGGCCCGGACAGACGCCGATTCGTTTCTCAATGTCGACACCACGATCGAGGAGATGCGTTGCTCTGTTGTCTCGAAGACTGAAAACACGGTCGACGTGTGGTGCTCGGGACAAATCGTGGCCGATTACCAGGGTGAGAAACAGAGCATCGATCTTTCCCTGCAGGTCTATCGGCTGATCGCAGAAGACGGAGTCTGGCGAGTTTGCGGAAATCCTTGAGCGAAAGGTGCATGAGATGCTGCGCCGTTTGTTTTCGCATGAAAATCTGATCGCTCTAATTCTCTGCCTGATCCTTATCGGTGTGATCGTGCTCACGGCAGATTCGTCCCCGGTCTGGATATACCAGGGTTTTTAATGACCCTTGCGCAGATCTTCGTTTTCGCTCTGCTCAGCCTGCTCGTCGGCCGCCTGTCCGGAACCCGGACTCGGTCGTGGATCCTCTTTGGCACCAATCTTTTTGCAGTATTCTGGCTGCAGCCGCAGACGTCACTGCGATATTTTGATTTCTGGTTTCCTGTGGCGACGATCGCATTGACCGTCCTGATCTGGTTCATCGTGCGGGAGCGATCCGCACTAGCATCCCAGGATAAAATCTCGCTTGCGGCAATCGTATTCCTGGTACTGCTCATTAGCCTCACGCGCCTTCTGCCGCAGCCGCTAATCATCCCCACCTATCCGCCGCAGACCCAGCGAATCGTGATCACCTTGCTCATGGTGGTGGGGATCACCGCCGCTTTTGCGCTTGCACGACGTGAACGGAAATGGATCATCCCGGCGATGATCGCCTTCATCGTGCTGCTTCTCATCGTGCTGAAGAGCGAAACGCTGCAAATCGGGCTAAGCAGTGTGCTGCGCAGGGCTGTGGGCCAATCGCCCGAACTTGCCAGCCAGGTAGACATCACCTGGTTGGGTTATTCTTATATCGCCTTTCGTCTGATCCATACATTACGCCTCTGCGCCACGGGCAAGCTGCCGGTTTTAAGCTTGCGAGAGTTACTGACCTTCGCCCTTTTTTTCCCCTCGCTCACCGCCGGACCGATCGATCGCGTTGAACGATTCGTGAGAGACCTGCGGCAGTATCAGATGCTGACACCTGCCCGTTTCGTGCAGGGTGGGAAACGCATAGCACTCGGGATGTTTAAGAAATTCGTCCTGGCGGATTCCCTGGCGATTCTGGCGCTGAACGAGATCAAAGCCGGACAAGTCAGCTCCCATGCGTGGTTGTGGCTGCTGCTGTATGCCTTCGCCTTACAGATCTACCTCGATTTTAGCGGCTACACGGATTTGGCCCTTGGTATTGGTTTCTGGGCGGGAATCAAGCTGCCGGAAAATTTCGATCGGCCTTATCTTCAAACGGACATCGGCGCCTTTTGGAACCGCTGGCACAAGACCTTAACGCAGTGGTTCCGTTTCTACGTATTCAATCCCCTGACACGCACTTTGCGTACGCTACGCACGGAAATACCGGTGTGGATGATCATCCTCCTGGGACAGCTCTTCACGATGGTCTTAATCGGCATGTGGCACGGCATCGCCTGGCATTTCATCCTCTGGGGACTTTGGAACGGGGTGGGATTGTTCCTTCACAATCGCTGGGTATTTCTCCACCAGAAATACTGGCCGCTGTCGAGTTCTTGGCGGGAGAATCCCTTCCTGCGAGTGATCGGCATCTTCATCACCTTTCACTACGTCGCCCTGGGATGGGTGTGGTTTGCCATTCCTAACGTGGACGCCGCTTTCGACGTGATGAGAAAGTTAATAGGAATTTAAGCGTATGGAAGGAAATGCGAAGACGGGCTCTTGGAATTGGTCGAAGGTCGGTCGGGTCCTGCTTAAAACGGCGGTGTTGTTCGTCGTCTTTAACTTGATTTTCGCCAGCTTCGATCCCTGGCCGTTTATGGCGAAGTTGTCCGTCTACAACGCAATCGTACCGGGTAGACGGCGGCTGCCGTTTGGAAGTGACCCGCAGCGTTCCTACAATCTCAGCATCACGCAGTTGGATGTGATGATTGCATCACACGAGATCTCCGGGGACGAGAAACTGCCTGACGAGTATCGAGTTCTCGTCCTGGGGGATTCTGCGGTCTGGGGTTTTCTTCTGCAGCCTGATAAGACAGTGCCGGTGCAGATCGACGTGGCTGACGACTACACGGCCGACGGTCGGCGGATCCGCGCCTACAATTTCGGATATCCGACCACGTCGTTGACCAAAGACCTGCTGCTGCTCTCGCGCGGCCTGGAATTCGACCCCGATCTGATCGTCTGGTTCATTACGCTGGAATCCACCTGGCGGGAAAACCAACTAGACGCCCCGCTGGTCCAATTCAATCCCGGCGCCACGCGCGCATTGATTCTCGAGCATCATCTGGATCTCAATCCGGAAGATGCGCGTTTCCATTCCACATCGTTCTGGCGACGCACCATCGTCGGCCAGCGCAGGGAGCTGGCCAATGCCATCCGACTGCAGTTCTACGGGCTCATGTGGGCTTCGACGGGAGTGGATCGCTACTTTCCGTCGGCTGAGACGCGTGAGAGACCTGAGCTTTCCAGCGATCTGAGCTATCACGGCACGCTGCCGAGTGAACTACAGGAGAATCAACTGGCCTTCGATGTGCTCTCCGCCGGCGTGGCCCTCGCGGGAGAGGTGCCTGTACTTTTGATCAACGAGCCGATCTATATCGATGAAAGCGTGGAAAATGGCCAGTATTACAACGCCGCTTATCCACGCTGGGTCTACGACGCCTTTCGCGAGAAACTGGGGGAAAAAAGCAAACGGGAAGGCTGGTCCTTGCTGGACCTTTGGGATCGGCTCCCGTCCGAGAGTTTTGCAGACAGTACGGTGCACTACGACGCCGAAGCGGCGAGTGCTTTGGCGTCCTTTCTGGCTGAGACCATTTTTACGTTGACGGTACCGACCGGCGGTTGATGATATCCGCCAACCATGCCGCTTCCCCGGCCTACAACTTGCAACTTTCTGAAACAATCCCATAATAGTAGCTTCACCGGGACAGTACGAGCAGGGTGATGAAACGCAGGACGTTCCATTCGACAGGACACCCGCATCAACGCCCGCCATCGCGGGCGGATTTGACTCGCATGTATCGCTTCCCGATCCACACTGCAGCGATGCTGCTATTCGTGCTGGGTGTAGTGGTTTTCGGTGGGCTGCTGTCCGGCTGCGATGTGATCGTCGAAGCAGCCTACGCTAGCCCGTCCGGCGGTACGTTGTATCCCACAGCTGCAGACCCTTCGCCGCAGGTATCCACCGCAAACAACGAAGTCGAGATTCCTGAAATCGACACGAGCGGAGAGTCGATATCCTACCATCAACTGGTTGCCATCGGCGTTCTGTATGCCGTTGAACACAGGCCGGCGGATGAACCCAGGCCGAAGCTGGCGCCCGATGAATGGATGCAATTGCCTATTGTCCCGACCGTGACATCGACTGCGCGCAGAATCTACCAGCAAGGACTGCGGCGCGGCAACGACCCGCATGCCTTCTCCAAGGTAGGTGATTGCCAGAACGTGGCTTCGCTCTTCCTGGGTGTCTTCGACGATCCGGGCGCCTATCGTCTGCGTCCGGAAGATTTCGATTTGCGAGCCACCATAGATTGGTATTCCGGTTCGTTCAACCGCGACAGCCTGGCAGTGCGTGGTGGCTTCAACGCGGCGTCGGTCCTTTCGCCGGTCTGGGCGGACGTCGATGCCTGTGCACGGGGTGAAAACCCGTTGGAATGCGAGTTTCGTCTTCACAAACCCAGCATCGCCATCATCAACCTCGAAACGTGGTGGGAGAAATCGACCGAAAGCTACGAACTGTACCTGCGCACGATCATCGAAACCACGGTTTCCTACGGCGTGGTTCCGATCCTCTCGACGAAGGCCGACAATCTGGAGGGCGACAACAGCATCAACGCCACCATCGCCGACCTGGCCGTCGAATACGACATCCCGCTGTGGAATTTCTGGCGCGCCGTACAATCCTTGCCCGATGGTGGGCTGCAGGCTGATGATTTCCACCTGACCTACGCCCAGAATTTCTTCGACGATCCCGACCGCATGAAAACCGCCTGGCCCTGGCGCAACCTGACTGCTCTGCAGGCGCTCGACGCCGTGCGGCGGGGCTTGACGGCGACCGACCGATGAAAGCCAACGATTGCCGGCAAAGCGCTTAGATTTGACGTGACGGAACTTTCCGAAATTCGCTCCCGCATACAAAATGAGATCCTGGATTACGTCGCCCGTGAAATCCTGCGGGATGAAAGGCGCAGGATCGATCTCGACGAGGCGCTGATCAGTAGCGGATTGATCGATTCGTTTCATCTCGTTGACCTGGCGTTGTTTGTCGAGGGCGCTTTCGACGTACGTATCGACGACACCGAGTTGAGCGCCTCGGTGTTCGATTCGATACATGAACTGACCGAATTGGTTCTGGAACGAATGATAGGCAGCGCAAGATGACCACGCTCGTCGATCGCCTCGAGGAACGCTACCACCATACTCCAGAGCGTGTGGCGATTCACTGTCTGATGGGCGATTCTGAACAGCCACTGACGTATAAAATGCTCCTCGACGGCGCCGCGGGTGTGGCGCGATATCTGACTGCCGCAGGTGTAGGTGTGGGCGATGTAGTGATACTCGTTTTGCCGCATGGGTGGGAATTGCTTACGTCGTTTTTCGGTGCACTGATCAGCGGCGGCGTGCCCTCGATCCTGGCATTCCCTTCCGAAAAGCTTGACCCGCAACGTTATTCGCGATCTTTGGCGGCGCTGATCGAAGTTACGAGACCGGCTGCGTTGATCACCGATAAATCATTCGAGAGCGAGGTGCGCAGCGCGCTTGCGGATAGGGTTTCGTCGCCGCGGATCTTGTTGGTAGGAGATCTTGGCACGGGAGAGAGCGGTGATTTCTCGAACTTGCCGGCTTACAAGCGTTCTTCGGACGATATCGTCCTGCTGCAGCACTCCTCGGGAACTACGGGGCTGCAGAAAGGCGTGGCGCTTTCTCATCGTGCCATCCTGACCCACGTGGAACGCTACGCCGACATGATTCAGATGGACACGAAAGATGTCGTCGTGAGCTGGCTGCCGTTGTATCACGACATGGGCTTGATCGCCGGTTTCCTCATGCCGATTTTACTCGGTGTCACCCTGGTGCTCATGTCGCCGCACGAGTGGGTACGGGCGCCGTATCGTTTACTGCAGTCCGTGACCCGCTACGGCGGTACGCTCTCCTGGTTGCCGAATTTTGCCTTCAACTTCTGCGCCCAGAAAATCCGCGAGCGAGATCTGGAAAACGTCGATCTCTCCAGCTGGCGGGCGGTGATCAACTGTTCCGAACCGATGCGCCTGGAGAGTCACGAGCAGTTTCTCGAGCGATTCAAGCTCCATGGACTGCGCGAGGAAGCATTGGCTACCTGCTATGCTATGGCGGAGAACGTCTTCGCCGTGACGCAGAGCGGGATCGGATCGATGGTGAACGTCGATCGACTCGATCGAGGGGCGTTTCGGGAATCTCATCTCGCCAAGCCGGTTGGCGTGGGACAGGAGTCACTCGCCATTCTCTCGGCAGGGAAGCCGCTACCAAACACACAGATCCGAATCCTCGACGGAGAACGCAACGAGCTACCTCCGCACGTCGTTGGTGAGATCGCCATTAAAAGCGACACGCTCTTGACGGGTTACTATCGTCGGGAGGATCTCACGCAGGGCGCCTTTCATGACGGTTGGTTTTTAACAGGCGATTTGGGCTACCTGTTCGGCGGCGAGCTGTACGTGACCGGCCGCTCCAAGGAGATCATCATCGTCGGCGGAACGAACGTCTACCCGCAAGATTTGGAGACACTCGCCGGTGAGGTCGACGGCATTCATCCCGGCCGGGTGGTCGCATTCGGTCTGTTCAACGAACAACTAGGTACGGAGGAGGTAGCTGTCGTGGCTGAGGCAGATGTCGAAGAGCCCGTTGAACGCGAGCGACTGGCAGAAGCCGTGCGCCTGGCGATCAACCGCAGCTCGGACGTCTCCGTGCGCCACGTGCGCGTCGTACCACGCGGCTGGGTGATCAAGACCAGCAGCGGGAAACTGGCGCGTCACGCCAACCGACAGAAATTCATCGAGGTATTTTTACCGGGGAGCGAAATTGACCGTACGTCGGATGAGGGCACCGGTGCCTGAGGGTAATCGTCCGCCCGATGTCCGGGCGTTGCTGCGCCGTTTCGGCATCCGACCTCGCAAGAAGCTCGGCCAGAACTTCATGGTCGACTCGCGTGCCCTGCGGAAGGTGATCGCTGCCGCGGATCTTGCGGGCGGTGAGACGGTGCTGGAGATCGGCGCCGGCGTGGGTAGCTTGACCTGGCGGTTGGCGAAGCACTGCGCGAGGGTCGTTGCCGTAGAGATCGACGAGCGGCTGATTCCGGCGTTGGAATACGCCCTGTCGGACGAGACGAATGTCGAGATCATCGCCGGGAACATCCTGGAGATGGACGTCGATGAGGTCTTAGGCAACGGGCCGTATTCCGTCGTGGCCAACATTCCCTACTACATCACTTCAGCCTTGATCCGACGCTTGATGGAATCTCGGCGCCAGCCGGAATGCTTGGTGCTCAGCGTTCAATTGGAAGTCGCCGAACGCATCATCGCCGGACCGGGGGAGATGAGCCTGCTGGCGTTGAGTGTGCAAGTGTATGGAGAGCCGGTAATTCGCGGGCGCATCCGGGCCGGAGCTTTCTACCCGCAGCCCAAGGTCGATTCGGCGGTACTGCGTATTTCGGGCTACACTTCGCCACGTGTACCACAGGAGTTGATCGAACCTATGTTTGCACTGGCACGCGCGGGATTCGGCCAGAAGCGCAAGCAGCTTCACAATGCCCTGGCGAAAAATCTGGGGAAGCCGAAAGAGATCGTTGTCGATTGGCTAAACGAGGCCGGCGTGCGTCCCGAGCAGCGGGCGCAGGAGTTGTCGGTCGAACAGTGGGTCGAGCTGGCACGATTGACGATTTCGAAGATCGATCGCTCTTAGGGATTTCGTCTTTTTCTGTGTATCTTCCTCATTAATGTAGACTCGAATCAATTCATCGATTAAAGCCATGATCGCCGTCGGTTTTGGAGGCGATCCAGCGGTCATACCATATGGTTGTGTAGTAAAATTCTCGGCTGGAAAGGAAAAATGGAGACATGAAGAATTCATCTATTCTGCTAACGATCCTGCTATTTTCGTGCACATTGGCGGCGTGTGTCGAAAGTCAGCCGACTCTCGACAATGATGAACTTGAAGACATTGTCGATGCTACATTCTCGGCAATTTCTTTAAATACGTCGTCTGAAGATCCATCTTCAGATTCATCTACGCCCCGATCGGAACTTCAATCCAAGTGGGTGGAATACTGGGATGCTACCTACGGCTATGGTTTCGCTGTTCCCTGTCATTGGACGATCTATCCGCCATCGTTGGGCAGCAAAAACTCGACCTTGACCATGATGAGCTTCGATGAACAATTCGCGCGAGAGCACTCGAGAAAAGATGAGTGGGAAAAAAACGGATGGCCGCAGGGTGCCGTCAAGATGGATTTTATTGTCTTTGATATTGACCCCGCAGTTTCTTTGGAAGCAGCTGTTCGGGATGCTATCGATGACGTTGGAAAGATGGAAGCGGAAACCATCGGTAAGCACTCCGTATTAATTGGAACGACCTCGGGCAATCAAGATGCGTTGTTTGTCGTCTTCCCATTGGAGGTTGATAAATTCTTGTTCGTATGTTTTTGGCCGAATGGTGCCTGGGAATCAACCGATGTGCAGGGCGTCCTTCATTCCCTTGTTTACTCACGCCGAGAAACGATAACGATTCCTTCCCTTCCCCCCAACACGCCTTTGAGTTCGGTTCCAGAGTCGTGTGGGCTAAATTAGGCTGACCACTGGAAATGCAGGAGTCCTTTTCCCGGCGTCCGTGCGTGGGTTGAATCGGGACTGCATCCAATTCTGAAAGCACGGGCCGGAGCGATATCCTGCGGATGAATTGACTGGAAGATAAGCTGGACTACTCGGCAGGCAGGCTGCCGGCAATTCCAGACCAGCACGCCGATAGGCAACTCCACCGCATCGATTTCCATGTCGGTTCCCGCGTGTGTATCTCCACAGCCTCAACAAGAAATAGAAATTCCAAATCCACTTAAACTTAAATTGAGCTTAACCTCCTGATAAAGCGAGGTTAATTCGCAATTTTCTACAATGGAAATTGGAGGTACAAACATCATGGAAAAAGAACTTTCCTTCATTTCTGAAGGCCTGCAATTGAGGGGGACGATGAGGTTTCCGGAATCAGGCGACATGCTCGGCGCGGTGTTGTTGATCCCAGGATCAGGCCAGATCGATCGAAACGAAAACAATAAGAAGTTTGCCTCGAACATCTTCAAGGAAATATCGGAAGAGTTGGCCGTAAACTACTTCTCTTCATTTCGCTACGATAAACGCGGCGTGGGCGAGAGCGAGGGAGATTTCTGGAAAACCGGTTTCTACGATCACGTCAAGGATGCCAGCTCGGCAATCGCCTTTGTGGAATCTCTGCCGCAGGTGCGGGGGAAGCCGATGTTCATTCTCGGCCACAGTGAAGGAGCCATAATCTCTGTGCGCTTGGCTGCCGAAGAACAGGGACTCGGCGGGGCGGTTCTTCTGGCAGGTTCAGCGCAAAACGGCGAAGCGACGCTGCGCTGGCAGGCGGCCGAAATCGCCAAGGGACTGACTGGCTTCAGCGCTTTACTCGTTCGATTGTTACACATCGATGTGCTCAAAGCGCAGGCAAAGGCGTTAGCGAAGATCAAACGCTCTTCCAAGGATTGGATGCGGCAGAACCTATTCCAGAAAATCAACCTCAGGTGGATGCGCGAGTTCATGGCTTACGACCCGACCGACGATTTGAAAAGAATCCGGATCCCTGTTCTGGCTTTGACCGGATCGAAGGACATTCAGGTCAATCCTGCGGATTTGAAGCGTATGGCTGAGTTGATCCAAGGTGAATACGAATACCACGAGATCCCGGACATGACTCACGTGCTTCGGGCGGATTCCGGCCTACCATCATTGTCGACGTATAAGGAACAGATCTCTCGGCCTGTCGACCCTCGGATGCTTGGATTTATCGACACATGGCTGAGAAAGATGGTGCACGAACATCCGCACGCTTCCCGCGAGACTGAACCCGTATTTTCTGGAGCCGTTTGATTCGAACGGCCTATAACTTTATTGCAGATGGTTTGCGAGTGATTCTGAGATTTACTTGAAGCAATTGGCGATATGCCTCGAGCTTTGATAAAGAATCACGCCACATGCCGCTGTAGACGATCCGGTTCGGTTCGATCGTCGCAGTGTCATATTGGCCTTATAATGTAGATCGATTCTCTGTGGCAATTCCAATTTTCAAGCCTTTTCCAATTGGATCATCATGGAAACCCAATCAGAAGGTTCTATTATTTTAGTGTGCGTTTATCTTGTGACCGATGGAAATCGGTGCAGGAGAGGCAGCCCAAATCTACTGGAAGAGGAGTGGAAAAGTTGAAGATACCGTTTTATCAAATCGATGCTTTTACCAACGAAGTATTTTCAGGAAACCCTGCAGGAGTATGCTTGCTCGAGGATTGGCTTCCCGAAGCGACACTGCAGTCGATCGCTGCGGAGAACAATCTGCCTGAGACAGCGTTCCTGGTTCCGCAGGAGGGTAAATACGATTTACGCTGGTTCACGCCGAAGGTAGAGATCGATCTTTGTGGGCATGCCACGTTGGCGAGCGGATATACCATATTTAATTATGTCGATCCGGATGCAAAACGTGTGGAATTCATGAGTAAAAGTGGGAGGCTGTCGGTAGAGCGACGCGAAGATCTTTTGTTCCTGGATTTCCCAACTCGGAAAGCTCAGGTCGTCGATCGACCACAGGGTTTAGACGACATCCTCAACGCTTCACCCACGGAAGTGCTTACCTCGCGGGATTTAATGGTCGTGTTTGACGATGAGGACCAAATCCGTGCCTTAAAGCCCGATCTCGGCGCCGTCGCGGCATTGGATTATTTCGCCCTGATCGCGACGGCTCCGGGTCAGAAATCCGATTTCGTCTCTCGTTTCTTTGCACCAGGCGCAGCTATCCCCGAAGATCCGGTGACGGGATCGGCGCACTGCACGCTCATTCCCTATTGGTCGGAGCGTCTGGGAAAGAAGGAGCTACATGCCTTTCAGTTGAGCGCTCGCGGTGGCGAGTTGTTTTGTGCCGATCGGGGTGATCGGGTTGACATTGGTGGTCGATGCGTCACGTATTTGACCGGGACGATCGACGTGTGAATTCCGTTTGGCGTGTCGATTACCGTCATCTCCACCCGGCGAATAAATACCGGTTTTTCACTACCACGCAGCCCCAATAGACTGAGGTCACTCGTCTAACCAAGACTTCCAAAAAAGCATGCGTGTCACTAGATTGGAGAGAACAATGGATTTGGATCGGTATCTGACCCCTTCCAATATGAGCGATTGCGATCATCCAGGTTTGAAACGAACGGCTCAGGAAATCGCCGCAGATGCCGAGAATCCGATGCAAGCTGCGCAGCGTGTGTTCCAATACGTGAGAGACGAAATTGCCTTCAACGCCACACTGGATATCTTTCTGAAAGCTTCGCAGGCGATCCAGCGAAACACCATGGATTTCTGCAACAAAATAAATATTCACGTCTCGCTGCTGCGTGCGCTTGATATTCCGTCGAGATTCCACATGGTACGGGCTCGCAAGGAGATGCTTAAGTACATCGTGCCCAGCTTTCTCTACAACCACTTGCCCAGTCCGGTGGGTCACTTCTGGTGCGAATGCCATCTAAACGGACGCTGGACGGCGTGTGAGGCTTTGTTCGACGAGCCCTTCTATGCAGGCATGTTGCGTGCGGGATATCTAACCAAGGAGCAGATACCCACGATCGATTGGGATGGACAGTGCGATCTGATTCTCATGAAACATTGGATTGTGGCAGACAAGGAAATCTATTCCCACTACGAGCAGCTCACCGCTCTGGCGAGCGCGGAAGGCATGCCGCCGAGATTGTTTTGTAAAGCCCTAGAATGGCTGCCAGCCTATTTTTCCAACAAGCGAACGGATCAACTGCGTAAAATGTGAGGTTGCTTTTCGACGACAAGTCGAATGTCACACAGCCGTTGAGAAGGTATCTCATGGATGAAGTAGAAGGATGGAATCCCCACGCACACATCGATAACCTGGGCAGCAACCACAAGGCTCATTCGAGTCAGCGGTTTGTTGTCCTTCCTTTTCGGCCTGCTGCCCGTCATCTTGCGCCCATTCAGTTCTCAGTCCTAGGCGATCCCTGGTTGGATGAGATGTGGCTCGAGGGTGAGTTCCTGGTGTTTTTCATATTACTCTGTACTCGACATATACTATGTTGGTGGGGCATCAATAGGATAAGCCAGATTCGAGTACAATACGCTTGAATACGCCGCGATATCGCGACTTACGTTACACCGCATGGGCAACTTTTAATGAACACTTCTGAGATTGATCGAGAAGAACGGCTGGCGCAATTGCTGCAAGAAGTCCCGGATCGAGGTCTCGAGCGGCATCCCTTGATATTGAAGGACGTCTCCGAACTCCCCGTAGAGCTGAAATCCCACGCGCTGGAGCCGTTCGCCGAATCCGAAACCATTGAGACTATCATTTCATTTCCACCGCAGATCCATCGCGGTTGGCACTACGTGCCCAAGCAAGCCTTGCTGTTTACGCCATCCGAGGTGATCCATACCCAGGCTTCGATTTGGCCCGGACAGGAACCCCAGGTCACGTTGCTGCGCGGGCGCAATCTCATGTACATGCGGGTTAGCTTGCTGCTGCTGTATGGATTGTTGGAGATCGTCGCGGCAGGACAAACTTCACCGGCGCAACTGTGCGTCGAATTCAACACTGTTGCCTGGTATCCCACCATGTCCCGGCCTTTGCGCAAGCTGCTGCGTACCATACAGGCCGCCCCAGAGCAATCGAGTCATGAGACACGCCTCTCCCAAGCCGCACGAGCGGTTGTCGAAAATTTGCCGCTGAAGTTTGTCAACGGCGTGAAGCTGTACGGTCTTCTGCCCGGAGAGGAATTGAAGGAACTGGTCTTCCAACCGGGTACGTGGAAACGCTGGCTGCTCCTCTTTCGGCGGCCCGTTACCCCGGACACCCTGCTGCTTTTAACCAGCAATTTCGTGGTCGTGATCACGGAGGAATTGGGCCTTAAGCATGGCTGGATCGTATCGTACATCCCTCGGGACAACATTTACGAGATAAAAAGTCGACAGCGAGATGTATGGAGTGAGATCACCATATTTCTGACCCGCAAGGGTCAATCCATTGACTACAAGGTGTTGTTGAAGGATGACGCAGCCCGGGATTGGGGAGAAATTTGGGCCGCACATGGCGGGCGTTGGGGCATTTACGAAGATGAACTGGAGAAGGTTGCTGGCGAGTAGAACGCCGAAAATTATGTAAAAGGGGGAGACGATCGTTCGTCTTGGATACCGGAGGGCTTGACATCAAATAGCGGATTCAATTCACTGGATTACGCTGACTTGCCGAGAGATTGCGATGCAGGTAGCGCACGTGCCACACGCGATAGGCAGCTTCGAGCTGGATGCGCAGCGTCATTTTCGATTGGCCGATGCGGCGGTCCTCGAAGTAAATTGGGGATTCGATCAAGCGGAACCCTAACTTCTGCGCCACATAACTCATCTCGACCTGAAAAACGTAGCCGTTCGAACGGATGCTGTCCAGCGGCATGCCCTGGAGCGTCTCCCGGCGCCAGAGACGGTATCCGCCGGTTGCGTCTTTGATAGGTAAACCAAGTATTAGACGGGCATACAGGTTGCCGAAAGCGGAGAGCAGCACGCGGCCGCAGCCCCAGCGCTCATCAAGTTTGCCGCCAGGGACGTAGCGTGAGCCGAAGACCGCGTCGGCGGTCTCTATTTTTTCCATGAATTCCGGCAGATAGTTGGGATCGTGCGAGAAATCTGCATCCATCTGGGCGATGGCTTCGGCGTCTCCTGCGAGAGCGGTCTTGAAACCCGTGATGTACGCCGACCCTAAACCCAATTTGCCTCGTCTGTGGATCACGGACAGGCGGCTGGGGTGCACTGCTGCCAGATCGTCCGCTATTTTCCCGGTACCATCCGGCGAGGCATCGTCAACGACGAGGATCTTGAGATCGGGAATCGGAAGCGCCCACAGTTCGGCGGCGATCGCCTCCAGGTTCTCCGCTTCATTGTAGGTCGGGATGACGACGGTCAGTTTACGCATCGAGGGAATCCGATCATATCGTCCGTCGAATCGGTCGCTTCACCATGTTTGGAAACGTCTCTCGGTAAGGAAGTGGAATTTGATAGGTTTCTCTTGCGCGCATTCTGGGAGAGGGATTCAGGGGGTCGAGGCCGTTGAGGTTGAACATTCGTCCCCAGAAGATTTAAAGAAGACCCGAGAGATCGTCGACGGCTCGACGCATGTCAAGGAAAAGCAAGCCCAATTTTGCCTGTTCTCGGGCAAGAACTGTAAGCACCGCCTCTGCACCGACCGACATCAGGACGACGAAACCGTGTTTGCCGCGGATGTACACCTGGTCGAGGTTGCCCCGTCCTAATTCACCGGCGATACGTTCGCCGAGGGAAAGCATCGCCGCGGACATTGCGGAAACTCGATCCTCCTCGACGTTGCTGGGAAGGGCGGAAGCGATGGTCAATCCGTCTACACTTACCACGGCAGAAGCCTCGACATCCGGAGAAGATGCTTGTAGATCTCGCAGACGGTCAACCATGAGTTCGGTGCGTGTTTTGGCCAAGTTTAAACTCCTAGAGACCAACCCCATACAGTTCGGATGGTATGCAAAGTAAAGCGGCGCTACTGTAGCATAGCGTATAATGCTTGTCAAGCAGACCCTGTTCTCACATACACATTCGGCTTGGATGGGCTATAATGCGGGGGTCATTCGATGCTCGAAGAGCATAGAAATTCCAGACGTTATCGTTATTCGGGAGTGCGAATATGCCGGTTTGGCTGGAACATCAGATCGTCTCTTTCCTTACGGACCTGTTTCAATCCATGGGTTGGGGAGGTGTCTTTGGGATCATGGTGTTGGAAAGCGCCAACATTCCCATCCCCAGCGAGGTCACCATGCCACTGTCAGGATGGCTGCTGGTCCAGGCACAGGGAGGAACGGGTTGGGAAGCTGTACTATTGGGCGGTTTGTGGGGCGCGTTGGGCTGTACACTTGGCTCGGTGATTTCCTACGCTCTCGGTGTGTGGGGTGGCCGTCCGTTGCTGGATCGCTATGGAAAATATTTGATGATCCATCCTCACGACCTCGAGGTGGCGGATGGTTGGTTCAAGCGTTGGGGGGAGTTAACGGCGTTCGTTTCTCGTTTAATTCCCATCGTGCGCACTTTCATCTCGTTCCCCGCCGGAGTCACGCGGGTGAGGTTCCTGCCATTCACGGTATATAGTTTTATCGGGTCGTTCCTGTGGTGCGCCGCATTGACCTATGGTGGATTCGCCTTTGGTGCCCGCTGGGAGGAACTGCGGGCGATCATGCGGCCCTTCGATATTCCCATCGCTATCGTCTTGGTCATCGGATTCGTATACTACATCATTCACCACATTCGCAGGGGGACCCGCGTAAGAACCCAGGAGACTCCCTCCGTAGATTGAACGTACGACGGGCCAAACAACATATTTCGAACTCGTTTGAACTGGCGTGGCAACCATGGCGGCCGTGGAGGCTTTCAACGAATCCACGGTTGCCGTGATTTTAGGGTTTGAAATGATGTCGGACTACGTCTCAACTTCTGGTGGTGCGGAGGAGATCGGATCAGTGTTTTCCTGTGGGAGGGGCGGAAGGTCGCCCCAGTCTTCTCGTAATCTGTCGGGGATCAAGATCAAGCCCGCGAGCGCCGCCGTCGATAGACCCACCAGGACCAGTATGCCCATGATCAGGATGCTCCGCGCGAGCCCGGAGGCGAAGATCATCTCCCCACCTTGGCTGGGTAGCGTTCCGATACCTATGCCGATCGCTGCAGCGTTCCACATGCCATGCATGGTGATGGCGATTGCAAACGCACCAAGGAATCTCTTCCAGCGTTTGAATGTGATTGCCTGCCCAATTCCCCAGCATGTCAAGCCGGCTGTGAACGTGTGCATCATTGTGGCGGCGCCGCGCGTGAACATGGTTTGCGTCCAATCCGTCCCCGTAGGAGTGAGCAAGATGGCTTCTACGAACGCGAAACCGACGCCGCCGAGAACGCCACTGAGAAAGGATGCCGCCGGCGATGGTTTCCTGCCGAGAATCGGCAGAATCACCATACTTTTCAGACTTTCTTCGATAAGGGGCACGAGCACACAAACGAAGATCACGATGCTGATGAGTACGATCGGTTGATCGAGCAGGGTGGTGTAACTTTCGATCATCGATTCCGACGCCCAATTCTCCGGATTTGACAACGAGTCGAGGAGCGCTTGTCCCTCGGCGGTGCTCATGTTTCTGAGAAAGAGAGTGGTCATCCCTACAACCATGAGTACAAGCTCAACGATAATCGCCGAAGTCGGTATGATCCAAGTGCCGATGAATAGTGAACCCCAGAAGCGGCGTTGGGAAATTCGAGGACTGTGGCGCAGGACCAGCAGGATTGCAAACAAAGCAGGTATCGCAGCAGCAGCGATGTGAACGATCGGATTCAGAACGGTAATCCGACCAGGTTTCTCGAGAGTGAAATACCCCAGCACCAGGACGAGTGGGAACAACAAGGCGATGAATCTTAATTTTAACTTCGGTGGATTCAGGGGAGAAGCCTCTCGTCCTTGTATCGCTCGCAAGCTGATGATCGCGGAAGGTAGACTGATCAAGAAAAGAGCAATCATCGTCCAAAACAAGCCGTAACTTTGTGCGCCTTCACCGATTTCATTACTCAAGTAGGTTCGGAAGATCAAAAAACAAACCGAGCACATACATAACAGGAATATGCCCCCAAAACCGAGGAGAAGTAGGTAGTCGATGGAGTCGCCGTGTTTTCGCTCTTCGTTCATGGACCCTCGATTGTAATGGAGTGTATCACAGCCTCAGGTTCGCTGAGTAAATCGTCGAGTGCAGATCGTGCTTCCAGGGCTTGTAACAGATCCAATCCATCGATGACACGACCGAAGATCGTGCACGTGCCGTTAATCGTGGGCAAAGGGGCAAGGGTGATGAAATATCGACTCCCATTCGTCCCCGGACCCTGGCTTACGAGGGCCACCATACCGGCTTGATCGAAAGTCAGGGTATCGTGGATTTCGTTATCGAATGAATAGCCGGGTCCACCCCAACCCGTTCCACTCGGATCACCGCTTTCGACCAACACCCCTGGTTGGACTCGGTAGATGGGATTGTCATCGAACCAGCCTTCTTCGGCGAGAAAAATGAAGCTGTTGACTGCAAGCGGGGCGTATTGAGGAAGCAATTGGATGACGACCTCACCCTGAGGGATTTCAAGATAGGCAGTGTAATCGGCTTGAATATCGATGGTGAAGGGGGGATAAGCCTCGTATTGGTGAGAGTTCAGTATCTCCAAACGTATCGAGGCTTCGAGGTTGTCCAGGGTAATGGGCAGTCGATACCAGAGTCCGTTGAAATAGATAAAAGGTACGCCTGGGACTCCAGAAGCGGCAGTCTCGAGATAGGTATTGATCATTCTTTCTTGGTACACACGATTGTCGATGGCTTCGGCAAATTCCTTTTGGTTCAAGCCGATCTGGATGACGATTTCTTTCAACCAGACGACAAAAGCCTCCGGTGACAATTCGAACCACTCACCGTAGTGCTGAAAAAGTGCGTCATACATTTCCCAAAACGCCCCTTGCGCCCCGGCTGCCTCCGCGGCTTCCGCCGCAAGAGAAGCTTTGTCGTGCAAATAAAGCTGTGGGAATTGGCGGATGATGATACGTAGATCGTGCGGGTGCCATGCTCGCAGTTTAGATAAGATGGTTTCGAGCCATGCACATTCCGTGCTCTGAAAATCCATATAGACGACCAATGTCACGCTGGCATCCGACTCACCGCGACTCCAATCTGCATCCGATACCGGCTGCAGGGGATATAACGTGGCGGTCGCTGTTCGTGCCGCCAAGGTCTGTATCGCTTGTGTGCCGATTGGGGTGGATGTGGATGTCGGTCCCAGGCGTATGGGGGTTTTCGTTTCCGTTGCCATCTCTGTTGATGCCGGAGATCGAGCTTTACTACAGGCGCTGGTCAGCACCGCAAGCACGAGGAAAAAAGCAAAGGCTGCACGAATAAACCTGGATCTGGCAATCGTGCGCTGTTTCGTTTCTGCCGGGGATCGATTCGGCTTAATGCGGTCGTTCTGCATAGACATGGGTAGGCTCAATCCTAGCGCTTCTCTGAGGTCTCGAACCATTCGATGGGTATGACCTGGCCTGTGATGTACCGCGCTTCGTCCGAAGCCAGAAAGACGCACGCGCCGACATGATCTTCGGCTTTCAACATACGGCTCTTATCTTCTTCGATCTGGGCACGAAATGCTGTGTCCGCTTTACCGGGCGCGATCGCATTGACGCGAATGTTGTCCGCTTTACCTTCTTCGGCGCACGCTTTGGTAAATCCAATTTGTCCCCATTTACTGGCGCAATACGCGCTCAACAGTTTATAGCCGTAGAGACCGCCGAGTGATGAGACGTTGATGATCGATCCGCCGCCGGTCTCGCGCATCGAACGCCAAACGTGCTTGCTGCACAGAAAAGTGCCGATGAGATTGATGGCGAGGATAGATTCGAAGGCTGTCTTCGTCATCCCCCAGACTGGTCGCATGCCGCCGACGCCAGCGTTGTTGATCAGGACATCAATGCGGCCGAAAGTATCCAGGGCTTTCTCTACCATGCTTTTCACTTGTTCCTCGTCGGAAACGTCGCACACGACGGCCAGACTTTTCCGCCCGAGCGTGCGGATCTGCGCAGCGACGTTCTCGATTTCGTCCTTCGTCCGAGCACACACCAAGACGTCTGCTCCCTGTGCGGCAAATTCGAGGGCCACAGCGCGACCAATCCCGCGTCCGCCGCCCGTTATGATGGTGATTTTTTGCGCTAGTCGCATGAATGACTCCCTCGAAGGCCGGGTACGATTGTAGCAGGAATCGGGTTTTAAGACCTCGATCTCGGGTTGGTCGAACGTCCAGACCGGTGTACCTTGCTACAGGGGAGTCGATGCGGTATCCTTTGAAAACAATCGGGGGTGGTTGGGTCCCGGTGGGCTCCCCGGTCTTCAAAACCGGTGGCGGGTCGCTAGGCGAGCCGCGGTGGGTTCGACTCCCATCCACTCCCGCCTGTACTTTGAGAGGAATGGTATGGATAACCAGATTGCAGAGCAGGAACAAGATTTCGTCGAACGTCTGTTGCCGTACGTGCAAAGAGTCATGCGGGTCGAAGACGTATCCTCCGGAGGGAAGAAGGAAGGATTCGCGGCGCGGTTCCGCGGCCGACTGACGATCGATTCGCAAGCCGCCTACGATCGCTTGGAACCGCAATTCCGCAGTTCCGGCACCACGCTCTTTCTTCAGGAAGAGGAAGGGCGCCACGTCGTCCTCGCCGTTCCCGGTTTGATTCAACCCACACCATCCAATCCATGGATCAATCTCCTCATGTTTCTCCTAACCCTAGCCAGCGTGCTCTACGTTGGCGTGTTGAATGCGGCCAGCTATAACATATCCGAAGGTGTTCACGGTGCGGATATTTACCTGGCACAGGATTATCCGCTCGCCATCGCGTACGCCGCGAGCATCCTGTCGATCTTGCTTGCCCACGAGTTCGGTCATTATCTCGCTGCCCGGTTTCACAAAACTGCAGTCACCTTGCCGTATTTCATCCCTTTCCCCACTGCGTTGGGCACCATGGGTGCTTTCATCCGACTCAAAGAGCCGCCGCGCAACAAGCGTGTGCTCCTGGATATTGGCTTGGCGGGTCCGATTGCGGGGTTGGTTGTCGCCATTCCGATACTGTTGATCGGATTGTCGCTTTCCAATGTGGGGACTTTACCGGTTGCGCCCAGTGAAACCGAGGTCTCCATGCTAGAGGGGAATTCCTTACTGTATTTGGCGGCAAAATATGTCGTGACAGGGCAGTTCCTACCCGCACCTGTGGATTACGGCGGCGTCGCTCCGGTTTTGTATTGGGCACGTTACATTTTGATCGGAATGCCCATCCCCTACGGTGGAAGCGACGTGATGCTGCATCCCATGGCTTGGGCCGGATGGGCGGGGCTTTTGGTCACGGCACTCAATCTCATCCCAGCTGGCCAGCTCGATGGCGGTCACGTCGTCAACGTACTCTTCGGACGGCGGGCGATCAAGATGTGGCCCTACATCGTGACGATTTTGTGTTTACTCGGATTGGTATGGATGGGCTGGTTTATCTGGGCGGGATTGATCTTCTTTCTGGGTCGGACGTATGCGCGACCTTATGATTCGATCACGCCGCTCGACAATCGCCGCAGAGCGGTGGCGATTTTCGGTTTAATCCTTTTCGTCCTGGTGTTCATCCCGATTCCACTGCAGATTATGTAACTTGTGGTGGGATGATTTCTGTGGGAAATGGGGGAGCTCAGATCGCTTCCAGCGTGCCGCGCCGCTTCGCCTGTGTTTCGAACCAGCGGAACATCGTGTAACCGATTAAGATGTAAATCACTCCCATCAGCGACTCATTTATCAGGGCAGGAAGGACTTGCGCCAGGTCGCCGCCAGCGATGATGCTGCGTGCGGCGGCGATGCCGCGCGTGAGGGGAAGGTAATTGGATATTGCCCGCATTACTGGAGGCAGCGATTCCAATGGCACGTTGGCGCCGCTGAACAACAACAGGAGGAAATACACCGTGTTGTTGATGAAGAACGTGTTGCGGGTGATCAGGCTGAAACATCCGAGCAGTAAGCCCAAACCTGATGTACTGAAGGTAGTGATCAGAATAGTAAGGATCAGGGCGAGGGGATCTGCTTGCGAAAGGTCCAAACCGAGCAGCAACACACCCCATCCAAATCCCAGGAAGACCCCGAGCATGCCGTCGAAGATGTGGAAGAAGGCGCGTCCAACGATCATGGCCATGCGGTTGGCTGGGGTGCCGAACAGATAGGTGAGTGTACCCTCCCAGCGGTCACCGCCGATACTCATGGTGACTCCGAATATACCGCTGAGAGCCGTCACAAGCACGGCGTTGCCGATCACGAAGAAAGTTGGATCGCGGCTGTCGGTGGCAAATCTGCCCAAGAAGGAAAAGAAGAGAATCTGATTGAGTGGATTGACCACCTTTGTGGCGATGTAGGGAGCCGGGCGTAGCCAGCGGAACAAGGCGATGTAGGAGAGGTAGGCGCCTTGAAAAAACAGCCGCAGATTGAGTCGCAGTTTATTCATCACGAATGCCCCCGAGAAAGCTTTCGTGTAGCCATAAGGTGGTTGGCGATAGCTTCATTGCAACCCCAGCGTGGCGTCTTCGCGCACCTTGCGCAGCATAAAACGAAATAGAATTTGCGAGATGAGCAGACTGAGAATGCTGAAAACGACGAGCATGATCAGGGAATAGCCGATATCGGACGTCGACCCGCCGCTGGAAGCTGCATGCAGGGCACGCGCAGCCCAGTAGGGTGGCAGTAAGTAGCTGAATGGCGTCGTCCAGCCTGGAAGTAGAGCGATTGGGAAAAGAAATCCGCACAGGATGTACACAGGGTATTCCAGGGCGTTCTGCCAGCGCTGAACGCTTGGATTCAGCAAGAAGATAGGAGAGATGATCAAGCCGAAACAAACGAAAGCGATGACCGTCATCCCCAGCGAGAGAAAGAAGAGCAGTGGCTGCTCGATCGTTACCTGATACCCAAATACCCACGAGACGAGAGAATAGCAAACGAACATCGAACCGAGTGACTGGGTGACGTTGGCGAGATTCTTACCGAATACGATGACCGATATGGGCGTCGGTGTGGCGGTGATCATTTCCAGCGTTCCGGTCCAACGTTCGCTGGTGATGCTGTTGCCGCTTTCAAAAAGCAGGTTGGTCCACAATCCAGTCATACCGCTGCCCACGACGATGAAGACAATCGCTTCGCTTACGCGATCCCCGATCATCCACAGCGCAAGCGTTGCGATGATCAAAGGCTGGATCAGGATGCCGAAGAGCAGGAACATGTCGAAGACGTTTTGGCGAAACGTCATCACGGCTGCATCCTTCATTGCGCGCAGATTCTTCATTGTCCGCCATGAATGCATTACGACCCTCCTACGAGACGCACGTAGGCGTCCTCGAGCGTGGGTTCACGTACGACGACCTTGCCGACACGCACGCCGTCCATCGCGGCGAGTAATTCGGGAACGGCTTCCGATCCGATCGGTGAATGTGCCAGCAGTAGCTGCCGTTGATCCTGATCTTCAACGTTGACCGTATCGATGAAGGGTAGCTGGCGTAGTTGGTCGAGAGTGTTTTCGGGTAAGCCAAAAACCTCGATCTCAATCACGGAGAGATCGCTCACCAGATCTTTGAGGCCTTCCGGCGTGTCCATGGCGACGATGCGGCCGTGATCGATGACCGCGATTCGTTCGCACAGCGCATCCGCTTCGAACATGTAATGCGTCGTGAGCAGAATGGTCTTCTTCTCGGCTTGTAGATTGCGGATGACCTGCCGTAACTCACGCGCCCCGACGGGGTCAAGTCCCATCGTAGGCTCGTCCAGGAAGAGGACTTCCGGGTCGTGGAGCAGCGTGCGTGCAATGTGCAGCCGCTGCTTCATACCGCGCGAGTAGCCTTCGACGCGTTCCTGGCCTCGATCCTTCAATCCAACGAGATCGAGAAGATAAGGAATGCGTTCATCGCTGACTTTCGGGTCGACGTGGTACAGGCTGGCGAAATAGCGCAGGTTGTTGACCCCCGACAGCCGCCAGTATAGGCCGCGTTCCCCGCCGAATATGAAACCGATGCGTCCGCGAATGGCGTCCGCTTCCTTGACCACGTTGTATCCCAACACGCTGGCTGAACCTGCGGTGGGGATGAGCAGCGTGGTCAGCATTTTCACCGTGGTCGTCTTACCGGCGCCGTTGGGTCCAAGCAGGCCGAACAGGCTGCCTTGAGGGACGTCGAAAGAAATGTCATCCACGGCGACCACTTCCTTGAATTTTCTGCGAAAAATGCCGACCGTGGTCTTGAACACGCGGCGTAAATTGCGGATTTCGATTGCGTTCACGTGATACTCCCATTTAAACGCGTATATGACAACATTGTCGCAGATAAAATACTATTTCTCATTTTACTCGCAAAATTTACAGATTTTCTGAATGACAGTCAAATAGAGACGAAATATATTCTGTCAAACCACAGCGAGATGGACTGAAAGCGGCAGTTGGTCTCCTATGGAATGATCTACAGTTGAGAAGTGCAATGTGGGCAGCGTGTCGCGTTAAGTGGAATCGTCGAAAGACAGTGAGGACACTCCTTTGTCGTAGGGGCTTCCGAGACTTTCGACTGCTGCAGACGGTTGACCATTCGGATGACCAGGAAGATCGCCAATGCGACGATCAGAAAGTTGATCAGGGTATTGATGAACATTCCGTAATTGATCGTCGGTGCTCCGGCTGCCTGCGCATCAGCCAAACTGGAATATGAAGTTTCTGACAGATTGATGTAAAGCGAACTGAAATCGACCTTTCCGAGGAGTAGTCCGATAGGCGGCATGATGATGTCGGTGACGAGGGAAGTAACGATGCTGCCAAATGCACCTCCGATGATGACGGCGACGGCCAAATCGAGAACGTTTCCTCGCATCAAAAAGTCTTTAAATTCCTTCAACATGATCTTCCTCCTGGATGATAAGTGCTTTCCAATTCAAGGGGTCGTTCCTGGGATATCGGTAAGTGAATTGAACAGGGTAGTAGAAACGATACGCCTGCGATAGCGAAAAGTATATCATTTCTGTTTCAATGGGATCGAAGGGCCAGGTCACCCGATAAATGTAAAACTCACGGCCGCCGTTGTCGCCCACCGTGAGTTTGAAAGTCGGGGCGGCCGGATTTGAACCGGCGACCTCACGGACCCGAACCGTGCGCTCTAGCCGGGCTGAGCCACGCCCCGATTGGTTGTAGTGTACCGCTCTTTCGAAAGCAGGTCAACGCAAGTGAATTGTGCAAGGGCTGTTCTGTGCCTGTGCGAGTGCGGCGCCTCACTCCGCTGTGAAGACTCTGGCGGCGGTCAGATCTCGGGAGGATTTGATCGGCAGGGCGAAGCAGAAGAGGCTGCCGGTCCCTTCGCGGCTTTCGCACCAAATCTCACCTTCATGCAGCTCAACCATGGCGCGGGCAATGGAAAGTCCTAAGCCCATGCCACCGTGCTTGCGAGTGAGGTGAGATTCCACCTGGTAGAAACGGTCGAAAATGCGTCCAATGTCGGCGGCCGGAATGCCGATTCCCGTGTCGACGACGAACACCTTGACTTTATCCCCCGCTCGCTCCGCCTTGATCCCCACCTGTCCGTTGGGATCGGTGAAGATGACCGCGTTCTGCACGATGTTGGACAGAGCCACGTCGATCTTCTCCCGTTCACCGTCGATGGTCAATGTATCTCCGTCCGGAACGTCGAAGCTGAGATGGATTTTTTTCGCCGCCGCTACTTCTCGAAACCGTCCGGCTACTTCTTCCACCAAGGCGCTCATCGAGAATTCGGTGTTGCGGATCCTGGCGAGTCCATCTTCTTTCTGCGCGATCGCAGATAGGTCTTCGATGATCGACTTCAGACGCATCGCACTGCGGATAATGACTTCCATTTGATCGCTGAGACCTTCGCCGACGGTTTCCTTTAAAAAAGTCGCATGTCCGAGGATCAAACCCAGCGGCGTTCGCAACTCGTGCGAGGCGATGGCGATGAAGTCCGATTTCATGCGGTCCAGGTTGCGGAGATTGGCGTTCGATTCCTGTAATTTTCGCTCCAGGTCGGCGATACGGATGGCCAGCGCAGTATGGGCGCCGATGATCTCTAGTATCGCCAGGTCATCTTCGGTATAATTGCTCTCGTCCTTTTTGTTGATCGTTTCGAGAACTCCGACTGCAGCTTGTTCGACGAGCAATGGGACGGCCATGATCGAACGGGTAGTGAATTCGATTCTTCGATCGATCTCACGAAAGACGCGCGGATCGTCTTCTGCATCCTGAATGACGAGTGGCATTGCGGTAGTGAAGACGTGACCGGCAACGCTCGCATCGAGCGGAACGCTCGTCTTGAGCAATCTCTGACGCTTGTTGTTTGCGACGGCCTGGAAGCGAAGATCGCTGGACGTACGATCGTAGAGCAGAATTGAAGCTTCGTGGCTGTTGGTCAAATCGCAAGCGACGATGGTGATCTTGTTCAATAATGAGGAAAGATCATCCATCGATACGATATTTCGACTCAACTCAAGCATACGTTTCTGATATGTAGATGTGTGAGTTGCTGATATTTCTTCCAACGACATGCGTCCGGTCCTTTCATCTTTCGCCGATTGTAGCACAGCCGAGCGCACTGTAAAAATTACAGTTGGCTTACGCTAGACGAGAACGAGTATAAGCAGGTGCGCCGTGAAAGCCATGCGTCTAAACCGACCGGCTCCGATTGAGGAACGTCCACTCGAGCTGGTTGATGTCGAAAAACCCCAGCCTGGTGCAGGCCAGCTTCTCGTTCGAGTACGCGCCTGTGGCGTTTGCCGCACAGACCTGCACACCGTGGAAGGGGAAATCACTCCGCCGAGGTACCCCATTACAATCGGCCATCAAATCGTCGGCATCGTCGAGAGCGTTGCGGATGACGTCGAGGGTTGGGAACCGGGGAATCGTGTGGGCATCCCCTGGCTGCATCGAGCATGTGGGACGTGTTTGTACTGCAGATCGGGATCCGAGAATCTATGCGAACTCGCCGAGTTTACAGGATTCGACGTCGATGGCGGTTACGCAGAATGGACATTGTCGGACGCCCGCTACTCCCTGCCGCTCCCCGAATCGTTAGAAGATCCAATGATCGCGCCGCTGCTCTGTGCCGGGATCATCGGATATCGATCTTTGCACAAGTCGGATTTACAGCCGGGAGAACGGTTGGGGTTGGTGGGTTTCGGTGCCAGCGCACATCTGGCCATTCAGGTTGCCATTCACTGGGGTTGTGAGGTGTACGTCTTCACTCGGAGCGAAGGGCATCGACGGTTGGCCAGTGAGTTGGGCGCCGCATGGGTGGGTGGTATCGAAGACCAGATCCACGAAGAGCTAGATCGCGCCGTTTTGTTCGCACCTGTCGGGAATCTCGTCCCATTGATTCTGGAGAAATTGCGCCCCGGGGGAACGCTGGCGATCAACGCCATCTACATGAGCCCGATACCCAAGATGGATTACGATCTCATTTACGACGAACGCACGTTGCGGAGCGTCGCAAACGCGACTTATCAGGATGGGGTCGAATTCATGCAATTGGCCGACGAGATACCATTCGAAATCTCGATCCAGAAGTATGCGCTGCGGGATGCCAACCAAGCACTGCTGGACTTGAAAAAAAGCCGTATCGATGGCGCAGGAGTGCTAATTCTTTGATCCGTTTAGGAACGTCAGGTTTTTCGTACGACGATTGGATTGGCCCCGTGTTTCCCCAGGACATGCCGCGCATTCAATGGCTGCCTTACTACGCCACGATGTTCGATACCGTCGAATTAAACGTAACTTTCTACCGCGTTCCTTCCTGGAAAGTTGTGAAAGGCTGGGTCGAGCGGACACCTCCGGAGTTCCTGTTCACAGTCAAAGCTCACCGCAGCTTGACGCACGAACGCAAGGAACCTGATTTCGACCAATTTCAAAACGGGCTCACGCCGCTGATGGAAGCCGGAAAGATAGCCTGCGTCCTGGTCCAATTCCCCCATTCGTTTCGACCCAGTCCGGCAAGCCGGGATTACTTGCTCACCGTCCGGGAAGGCCTGGCAGACTTGTCGCTGGTGGTCGAATTCAGAAACAGCGCCTGGGTTACGGAAGAAACCTTCGCGTTGTTGGAATCCCACGATCTTGGCTATTGCTGTGTCGATGAACCGGATTTGAAAGGATTGATGCCCTCCGTCGTACGCGCCACGGGGCCGGTGGCTTACGTTCGGTTTCACGGGCGTAATGCTGAACGCTGGTGGCAGCACGAGCATGCCTGGGAACGCTACGACTACACCTACGAGGTGTCGGAGTTGGCTGAATGGATCCCAAAACTGCGCGCCCTGGACTCCGCCGCTCCGCTCACCCTGGTGTATGCCAACAATCACTACCGGGGACAAAGCGTGGACACGCTCCGCAAGCTGGAGACGCTCCTGGTTGGATAGCGATGCAGCATTCTTATGGCGGCTAGCCTGCGTCTATGATTGTGACCGTAAAGGGGCGAATGGTATAATGGAGCCAACATCCTCGGAGAGCAATCTCCAGCAGTTAAGGATCGATCAACGTTCATAATCGATGGAAGGGTGAACGATGTCTGGACACTCAAAGTGGTCGACCATCAAGCGGAAGAAAGCGGCAAACGATGCGAAAAGAGGTGCGATTTTCACGCGCCTGGCACGTGAAATCGCCATCGCAGCTCGAGAGGGCGGCGGTGATCCGGAAATGAACTTCGCGCTGCGTTTAGCGGTTGATCATGCGAAGGCTGAAAACATGCCCAAAGACAACATCGACCGGGCGATCAAGCGCGGAACGGGGGAAGATAAAGAAGGGGCCGACTTCGAACAAATTCTTTACGAAGGTTATGCTCCCAACGGAATCGCCTTGCTCATCGATGTGATCACGGATAATCGCAATCGAACGGTGGCGGAGGTCCGCCACGTGCTCACTCGAGCGAACGGAAACCTGGCGGACGCCGGTTCGGTTTCTTGGCAGTTCAAGCGTGTCGCCTATTTCGCCTTTCCTACGGAAGATTTGGATGTGGACGAAGTCTTCGATATCGCCGTAGAAGCGGGGGCTGATGATGTCGTGATCGAGGATGACGTCGAAATTTTTGCCCCAGTCGAAGTCTTCAAGGAAATCGATGATCGTTTGAAGGCCGCTGGTTTCGCGCCGGAAGAAGCCAGTTTACGCATGGTTCCCAACTCGGTCATCGAATTGCCCGCAGATGAAACGCTCAAAATCATGGGGATCATTGAAGAACTCGAGGATCTCGACGACGTTCGCACCGTATATTCAAACCTCGAGATTTCCGAGGAAGCTGTCGACATGCTCGCGGCAGCTTGATCACGAAAGTCGACGAGTTTGCACCCCGTATGCTAGTCATCGGCATCGACCCCGGCACGGCGAGTACTGGATATGGCGTGGTACGGCAAACCCAGGATGGGGGATTAGAAGCGGTCGATTTTGGAGTCATCACCACAACGCCGGACGAACCAATGCCGCAGCGCTTGAAGAAACTCTTTCTCGAACTGCGTGCTTTACTTGAAAAACACCGGCCCGAAAGCAGCGCAGTCGAACAGCTCTTCTTTCAGCGCAACGTCAAGACAGCGATCACCGTCGGTCAAGCGCGCGGTGTGGTCTTGCTGTCGCTGGCGGAAGCGGGAATTTCAACTGCCGAGTACACGCCAATGGAAATCAAGCAAGCGGTTATCGGATACGGTGGCGCCGATAAACGCCAGATTCAGGACATGGTGAAAGCTTTGTTGGGGATGGAAGAAAGACCGCAGCCGGATGACGCCGCGGATGCTCTTGCTGTGGCTGTGTGCCATCTTCACTCAAGAGCAACGTTGCGCCGTATGGAGGAAAATAGTTGATCGCTTCTCTCAGAGGAATCGTGCAGCACATTGGCGAGGACGAACTTGTGATCGAAGTGGGTGGGGTAGGCTTACGCGTCGCCGTCCCGCACAGTATGATGGATGACGCGGTGATGGGAAAACCCCTGTTTTTATTGACACAACTCGTCGTCCGGGAATCGTCCCTCAGCCTGTACGGCTTTGGCAGCACAGAGCAACGCGATCTTTTTGATTTACTCATGCAGGTGAGCGGTATTGGTCCTCGGTTGGCGCTCGCCGTTCTCTCGACCCTTTCCGTCGACGTGATTAAAAGTGCAGTGGTCAACGATCAATCAGACGTTCTCACACGAGTTCCGGGCATCGGGGCGAAGACTGCGGAAAAAGTGATTTTCTTCCTCAAAGACCGCTTAAAGGCACCGCTGGAAGCCGTAGGAATTCCGAGCGGAGTCGATACCGAGGTTCTGGGCGTTTTGACGACACTGGGCTATAGTTTGGTCGAAGCGCAATCCGCCATTCAATCCATCCCGGTAGATGCATCGGAGGATGTTGAAGAGCGTGTGAAATTGGCATTAAGCTACTTCGCCAGCCCATAGCAGCTGCGCTCCGTCGAAGCGCAGCCTATCGCTGGTTACATGATACCCTTGCCAATCGGGCTGGGTATTTCAGGAGGAGAAAAGTGACATTAAAGGATGAATTGATAACATTCATCGGGCCTGGGGCGATGGCTTCCGCAATGGCGTCTCGTTTGATCGAAGGCGGCATCCAATCGTCGGACAAAGTGCTCATGAGTGGGCCGATCGTGGAACAATTGGAAAAGCTGGAGGAACGTTTGGGCGTCTCCACGACGACGAACAATCTCGAGGCGGTAAAAAATGCCGGCGTCGTCGTGCTCTCGGTGAAACCACAGAGCATCCAGGAAGTCATGGACGAATTGCACGGCGCCATCCCCAAGGATGCGCTGGTGCTCTCGATCGTTGCAGGCGCGCGTTTAGAAACCTTAATGAAAGGCTTGAATCACAAGGCGATCGTGCGTTCGATGCCGAATACACCGGCGCAAGTGGGTGAGGGCATCACAGTCTGGACGACCACGGAAGAAGTCACCGATGAGCAGAAGGAACGCGCACGATTGATCCTCAATTCTTTCGGTGAGGAAGTCTACGCCGACCATGAGGATTATCTCGACATGGCGACGGCGCTGTCCGGGACCGGTCCGGCGTACGTCTTTTTACTGATGGAAGCGATGGTGGATGCAGGAGTCCACCTCGGATTTCCAAGGCGGATTTCGGAACAACTGGTCGTACAGACTTTCAAGGGCTCGGTGGCTTTCTACGAGCACTCCCCTCGTCATCTGGCGCGGCTGAGGAATCAGGTAACGTCGCCGGGTGGAACAAGCGCCGCAGCGCTCTACTACCTCGAGAAGGCAGGCGTAAGGACCGCACTCTCTAGAGCGATCTGGGCTGCGTATGAACGTTCCGTCCAATTGGGCAAGGGAAAGAAACACGTCCAGCCTGAAGACGATTGAGCGCCAGTAGTTCGACTTGTGCGAGGCATGGTAACCCGGGGGTATTTCGGGTAACGTATAAAGGGTTCTGTGAGCGTGCGTGCGGAATGGGAACGATGGCAAAGGAATCGACCTTCGTTCTTTCGAACGGTGATTATGACACTCGAAATTGGTTGTTGTTGCCGCAAAAAAGGGGCCGGCCGTGTCCAGTCAAATGATAATGTTACCCAACGTAAATGGTTCTTTCATTTGATAATGTTACCGAAATGTCCTCTCCTTTCTTTGAATTAACCTGTGTGAACAGTGTCTGACTGACATCTTGCGTG
>DAOULU010000020.1:0-85945 GCA_034417075.1 Anaerolineales bacterium | reverse complement strand
TTTTATACACCCGTCCTTCGACTGCGTTCGCTTTTTCAAAGCTCACTCCGCTCGGGATGAATAAAATGGGTTTTCGCCTCTACGAAGCTCACACCGTTCAGGATGAAGAAAATGGGTATTCGCTTCTACGAAGCTCATTCCGCTCGGGATGAACAAAATGAGGGTTCACTTCTGTGAATGTCAATTCACTCAGAATTAACAATAAAAGTGCTTCTTCTCAGTTCCTTCCTTTACTATCCCCCATTCAATCATCCTTGTTACTGTACTATTTGTCATAGGAGACCGAACGGGGTAGAAAAGGCGAGAATGATACCGTCATCCGCCTGAACTACCCCGTCGGTGTTCAGCCTGGAAAGAAGGACCTCTTCATCCTTGCGCTGCGAGCGCCTCGCTCAGACCGTCCCCCAGGCTTACTGTGCAGCATCGTCAAAAGCATGTTGCGTAAAAAAGCGCCATAACAAGGCCACGAGGGCACAGACGACACCGCCGGGCCTCCGGCAAACAAGAGAGGAGGACCCAATGCAAGTATATCTCGGAATCGACTGGAGCCGCCACAAACACGATGCTGTTCTGATGAACGAAGAGGGTGCGGCAATCGCCGAGCTGACCTTTGCTCACGATCCGAATGGCTTCGAACGCTTACATGCCCTGCGCGGAAAACTGAACGTGCCTCCTGCAGATTGTGTGGTGGGGCTCGAGACTGCCCATAGCCTGCTGGTTGATTTCTTGTGGGATCAAGGCTATGAGCAGGTATATGTCGTTCCCCCACGCGCCGTGAAGAGCAGCCGTACGCGCTACCGCCAGAGCGGAGCCCGCTCAGATCCCAGCGATGCCTATGTTCTGGCTGACATGCTTCGAACGGACAGGGGCAGGCTGCAGCCCTGGTTTCCGGATGCTGCGCTCACACGCCAAATTCGGGCAAAAATCAGCCTGGCCATGCATCTGACCCGAGACATTGGGCGTGTATCCAATCGTCTGCGGGAGGTGCTGTGGCGCTACTATCCACAGGCGACGGAGATCTTCAGCAGCCTCAAAACCAACATCAGCTTGGCCTTCCTGCAAGCATATCCCACGCCCCAGGCGGCTGCAGAGCTCAGTTTCGAAGCTTTTCGGGCTTTCGCTCGCGTTCACCGCTACTCCCAGCCAAAGCGATTGGCTCGCTGCTTTGCACGCCTGCAAGAACCGCACCCTGAACCCAATCCGGCGACAGTATCTGCCTATGCTCAGGAGACGCCCTTGCTCGCCGGCATCCTGAAGACTCTGGTGGATGCCAAAAAACAAGTCTTGCGTGAGATCCAGGAGCTGTTTCACCAGCATCCGGACGCTCACATCTTCCAGTCCCTGCCCGGAACCGGGCCTCTCCTTGCGCCAGCTCTGTTGGCCAAGTTCGGAGATGATCGCCGGCGCTTTCCCAAAGCTTCCAGCCTGCAAGCACTGGCCGGAACCTGTCCCGTGACCAAGAGCAGCGGCAAATGGAAAACCGTCCGTTTCCGCTTCGCCTGCGATCGTGAGTTCCGACATATTGCCCAGCAGTGGGCCCGGAGTTCCGTTTCTTCTTCCGTTTGGTCCAGCGGTTACCTGGAGCGATTGAGACCGCATGCCCGTTCGATGAACCATGCCTATCGCTGTCTGGCCAACCGCTGGCTGGCCATTGCATGGAAACTATGGCAAGTGGGCGAAGCGTATGATGAAGCCTATCACCTGCAGCAGATTGCAATACGAAGACAACCTGTGCGTTGATCATGGAATCTCGCTAGCCGTCTGACAGGCCGGAGACGATGATGGATGACGGATCTGCTCGTCAATATCAGGCTCACAATGGCAGCTTGTGGTAAATCGGCATTCTGCCGGTTCATTCTGCGCGCCGGTTTATTAAAAGTGCACTTGACAAAGCATGTCTGAGCGGAGCCGAAGGCGAAGTCGAAGGAGAGCAAGTGCAACAGCAATAAGTGTAAGGATGGTCTTTTTATCCACCGCCCTTCGACTTCGGACCTCGCTCTGCTCGGTCTTCCGCTCAGGATGAACAAATAGGGGCTCGCTTCTACGAAGCTCACTCCGCTCAGGATGATGGAGAACGAAGAAAGGGACGTCCATGTCCCGTATGAGAGCCTGATTTTATGCTAGAGTAATTTCGTAATCGCGGTCGATTTTGCCCCTCCATGCAAACTATATTCGAAGGAGACGTCTGATGAGGAAACACCTATCGCTAGGGATTTTGGCCGATCAATCCGGGCAGGACACGCTGGAGTGGATTGCCATCGCCGCAGTCGTCGTAATCATCGTCATCGTGGTCTTCGCCATCGTCCGCGATAAGGCGATCGAAAAAGCGGAAGCGATCTGGTAAGCAGCAAATCGGCTCGTGAATCCAGGGAGGACGAATCGGATTCAACCAAGTAAATGATATTTACAGCGGGGACAATCATGGTTACGAAGATGGAATTCCCAACAAGAAGACGAAAAAGTGAACGGGGACAAGCCATGCTGGAGTTCATCTACGCATTCTGGTTGCTTTTTGCCTTCTTTCTGATCATGATCGCCATCGCCACGGTGTGGTACGGACACATCATCACTTCGCCTGTGTCGCTGGAAGCCGCATCACGTGAAAGCGTTGAGACAGGCTGGGGCCAGGCATTCATTCACTCCTTTGGTAATACCCTTTCTAAAAATACACAGCTCGATACCTCTATCCGTAATTGGGACTCAGATACTTTTCAACCCGAAGCGAAAATCCTGACCGTGTCGGGCAAGGCGAAAGCCTCTTGGATGCCATTTTTGATCAACTGGAGCGTCCCCGTACAGGGTTCGACGATCTTCCCGGTGTGGGAATTCCACGGGGGGAATCCGTAATGTCTCTACCGAAAGAAAATAAACTTGCAAAGAATCAAGAGGGCTCCGCATTAATTGAATTCGTCCTTCTGGCACCCCTGGTCATTCTGCTGATGATGTTCATCTTATTTGCCGGCTGGTGGAGTTATTCAAAACTGTCCTCCCAAAATGCGGCTTATAGTCGCGGCGTTTTTAATCCCTCATACGCTACGTTTCGATCTGGTGGAGAATTTATTCCGCATGAGGAATCGGCAGAATGGGTGATATTGGAAAGCTCGCAGGGAATGAAGCAAATGTGGGTCGATCACATTAGTATCGGTTGGAGGCACAGTGCCTATCGCGTATCAAGAATCGGCGGGGCAGGTTACGTGGTTTCCATCTTACCGAATAAGAACTCATTCCATGAATGGTTCCTGGATTTTCTGACGCATCTGGGAAATGGACAATATTCGAGTCAATTACCAAAAGGAAATTCGTTCTTCTTCTTTACACCACTCATATCTGAATCAGAATACTGAACCTGGCAGATGATCCAAGATGAACCATCGAACACGTACGGAAAATTATAAAGGGAAACAACGAGGGCAAATCGTACTCGCCTTCCTCGGGCTTTTCCCGATCTTCATCGTGTGTTTGTTCGTGGTGACGGACTTGGCTCGCAATTTCTATCTCAAAAACCAGGTGCGCATCACGGCTGATTCGGCCGCCTTGGCTGCAGCCGGTGCGCTAGACATGCGCCAAGCGGCTGAGAATCACGTATTTGTTATCAACGACCAATGGGGAAGACAAAGAGCAGAAGAAGTCGTCCGGGAAATGCAAGGGAAGGTTAGCGAGGACTCATGGATGACCATCGGGATTACATACCTGGATATCCAGGGGGACGAAGTGACGGTCATCGTGAACGGAAAAGGGCCCACCTTGTTTGGCGGTTACATCGGGATTTCAGAGTTCAACGCGAACGCCATCGCCAAAGCGCGCATCGCTGTGGGGGTGGATAAAGAGTGGTAGGCATGCTTGCTAACAATGGTTGTGATAAATCTGTGGTTGGGATGGTTCGAAAATGGAAGACTTACGACAAATTGTCTCAGAATTCGTGGCGATAATTACCACCATTGGGGGAATTTACTTCTTCGTTGGATTCGTCGTTAATGTAGCGCAAGCACAAATCGGTTCTGTAACCGGGGATACCCTGGGACGCGCCAGAGCGCTCCAGCAAGGCATTGCCATGGTCATACTCTTGTGTATCGCCGTCTCTATAGGACCGCTTACAGAAAGTATAACGGAGCACTTTGACACCCTTGGCACTAAGCAAGGTCCCCAGACCAAGGAAACCATGATCACTTTCTGGACCAGCCTTGCAAAAACGATCGTTTCGGCCGTCACGGGAATCTCAATTACGCTGCTAACCGTCAGTGCCGTGTTCAACGGTTTTGGGCTTCAGGTTTCGAAGATGATTGGCCTGCCCACCGGCATCGCACGATCCGCCGGAAATTTGATCACGGTCATCATCGGCTTGGCGCTTTCAATTACTGCCGTTTCGATCGCACAAGGGATTTTGGATGCGGTAATCAAACTTGTAGTTACGTAGCGCCGGTGTCCGTTATGGACTCAATGAGGGTACACAAATGATCGATTACGTTTCAACTCGGTATAACGAAATACTGGTCAAGCTTGACTTGATCGAAGTCTTTGCATGTCGGTTGGCCACCATCACAGTCTGCATCTTCCTACTATCTGCGTTCATCACGCCTGGGATTACAGCTTATGCCGATGGATCTCTCGGGGACGGCACCGACGATGCTGCCATGACCTTCATCGACATTTTCAACGATCTTGGCCAACTGGCGATTAAGATCTGTTATGCATTAATGTTTATCGTCTTCGCCGTCGGATCGGTCAAAGCAGGATTAGGAGCGCAAGCTGCCCAGGCGTTTGGCGCAACCGGGCGTGTATCGATGGAGATGCTAAATCTCGTCGGTGGAGTCATCATCTTCGTGATTGGACTAATGACGTTGCCCATCGTCAACACGATCATTGACAGCGTTTCAACCAAGCTCGCCGTAGACTCCGAAATCGGTACGATCAGCAATCCTGTGATTAAGTAGGCCGAATCCGAATCGTAAAGGTCGATGAACGATGCAAAAACGACGGATTAAATCACTCATCATTTGTATGATTGCTTTTCTGACGATTTTCCTCGTGTTCGTCGAGGGTCTACGATCTACGAGCGCACAAGCCAGACAATTCTCATCCTTTTCAACTGCAGGCTTTGATGAGAACGCGATTAACTATGATGATCCAAGTTATTCTTCTGCTGTTGGAAGGAATGAAATGGGTGGAGGTGAACTAGAAAAACGTCAGCCACCTCCGTCTCCAATACCTGAAACTCAATCGACACCCGTGCCTAATGATAATGACGATCATGCTCAAGAAACCGTAAAAGAGATCTATTTTCCCTACGAAGGCCTCTCGGGTGGTATCAAGAAGGCTCTCCACGAAATGTTCCTGGAAATGGAACATGGAACGAGATCGAAAATTGATAATACTTTATACAAATTCGAAGAAAACATACCTGATTATGAGCAGAATTTAAAAAATGTGCGGGGTAATGCCTGGAGAGTTTCAATAAGCATCGCAGGCATTTTAGCGCCTTTGATTCTCAGCCTTGTCGTATCCGCCTCTCTGAAAGATAGTGCTTCATCAATCATGGGTTACGCAGTAGCTCGCGAGTCTCTACTTAAATGGGTTATAAGCATTGCCGCAGCTGCATCGAGTTATTTCCTATTAGAAAAGTTGATTGATCTATCAAAAGCCCTGGAAAGCGCTATTCGTTCGCAATTTATTAAATCGAACACCGAAATCATTAATGGAATTGGCGTGACCCAACTGGCAAACGCGCTAATACCATCTCCAACCGAATACACTGAACTTGGTGTGCTTTTACTCATAATCCTTATCATCTTCAGCATCCTTCTATTAATCGCTTACACCGCAGCACTCACAGTATCGTGGTTTGCGACGAAAGTTATCATCATATTTGTAGTAGCTATTGCTCCGATTGTCTTAGTGATTGGGGTACTTCAGCCGTTCCGCTGGCTTCAAGGATTGTGGGTCAAGATAACAACGATCGCGCTCATCCTTTGGCCATTGAACATGCTCGTGTTGGGAATCTTCTCAAACGTCATCGCGATATTCATTTCGAGCGAGAATGCATCTGTAACGAATACTTTTTTTGCTTACTTTATCGCTGTTGGTATCATATCGATTTTTATAGCAATGAATTCAATATTTGGGAAATTGGTATATGGTTCCGCCATAGAAATTGCACGGAATACAAGTAATATGGTTGTCAATCTGGCGGGTCGAGCGACAAATGGTTCTGCAGGTTTTCTACTCATAGGCGCCTCTGGAGGAAGTCCAAGCCCCACATCTGGCGGACTCGCTGTGGCCAACCAAAAATCAGAATCTATAAGTAAGCAGAATTCTCCCCCTGCGTCAACGCAATCAACCCCAACATTGGATAGGATGGGTCCCGACGACCCTACATTAAACAAATCGGGTGGGGATCTTCAATCCACCCAAAATGAGTTGGTCCAGCAAATTAATGCAGAAATGTCAGGAAATGAAGCTGAAAATGCAAACTTTCAGACGGAGAGCGTGATTGGAGTCAAAGGCAGCAAAATACGTGATTTTGAGCCGAATTATCAGTCGAGAGATAAGATCCGGAAGACGATCATGCCCGCTCGTCCATCAAATGGAGGTCTTCAATCGGACGTGTCAGAAGCCGCCAAATCTTCTGAAAAGATCCTTCGAAAAATGAAGAAACCGGGGAGTATGGAGAACTCAAAAGATGGGTAAGTGTATACCATGAATGATTGTCACGGGCTTTATTTCTTTAAACCTTCTCTACTACATCGATTGACTTTTGGAATTTCTAGTCTGAATATCCTCTTAAGAAAATCTCTCGACAGAGATGAAATAAGAAGCAAGCGTGCCTTTACCAGAGGGAGTACTTAATGGGCCTCGTACCGCCGAGGATCGAACCGCCGAAAACGATCATCGGGGTCGGCATGCGCGAGCTGCTCGTCCTGGGCGCCGGGCTGCTGCTCTCGATCCTGGTCGTGCTCTCCGGGCTGGCGCTGGTGCTCAAGGTCGGGCTGGCGGCGCTGTTCGTGGGGCTGGCGGCGCTGCTCGCCCTGGGGCGCGCGCCCGCCACCGGTAAGACCTTCGAGGAATATTTTCTCGACATCTACAATTTCCACAAACGGGACCGCTTCCTGCAGCGCGGCGCCGCCGACCTGCAGGGCCCGTTCACACTGCAGCTTAATCGCGTCGCAGAACCCGTTACTCGATACGCACCTAAAAGCCTGATTCAAATGAAACCGCTGCCCCTGAGCCTGAATGCCTTCTTCGGCGTGCTGAGCGTCTGCTTCTTAGCCATGCTCATCGTCTGGCTGTTCTTCGGCGGGCTGCAGGAAATCCTGCTGCGCTTCGGCATCCAATAATGCGTTGGAAAGACGATTGATGTTCAAGCGCAGCCCACGCAGCGAACCGCCATACAGGCCAGGCGCGCCGACGTCGGATACCGGCGAGATGGTGCCGATCGTCGCCATTACCGAAGAAATGCTCGTCACGCGTAAGGGCACGTTCCTCACCATGCTCGAGATGCCGCCCGTCGACATGGGCGCCAGCGGCCAGGATTTCAGCTACTGGATCCGCAAACACCAATCCGCACTGGATCGGATTCCACCGGGGATCAACATGCAGGTCACGGTGCAGCTCGAGCCCCGAGATCCACAACCCGACTTGGAATATCTCATCGACAGGGCGCAGCGCTGGAACGCACAGGCTAACGATGAAGATTTACCCGCGCGCACGCGCAGTCAGGCGGCCAGGATTTCCGCAGCCGCCCAACAGATGACGGCCTTCGTGGCGCTGTGGTTCGATCGATCGCTTCCGATCACCTGGCGGACGATCTACACGCTCTTCTGGAAGACGCCGCTCCAGGCCTCGAGCCGGTCGCTTTTTTCGCTGCGTAATAACGGCGATCGAAATCTGCGGCACCTCGATTTCCTTCCGGAGGCGCGCGAGGCACTGTCGCGGACACACGGGATCGTGTCCACCGCCTTTCGTGAAGCCGGACTTCCCCTGTGGGATTTGACGCCCGGAGAGATGTGCCAGGTCGTGTGGCGTGGGTTGCATCCGGCGACCAACGGTCTCGCCACCGACCAGGCCTCCGAAATCGCCATCGCCATGGCGAAAGGGCATCGAGCGCATCGGAAGCACACTCCCTCCGCCGGCGATTTTCGTCCCGGCATGGCTGCAGAAGAGATCGCCGACTTACTCGCACCGGACACGATCCTCGAGCGGGAAACGTGCCTCGAAATCGACGGCGTCCGCGCAGCAGGCTACTACGTTCACGATTTTCAACCCAACCGCGTGGCCATGGTTCATCGGCTGGCTAACCTGCCCGGCGGCTGGACGGGCAGCCTGCTGATGGAATTCGCCGAACCGGCATCCGTCGTGTCCAACCTGCGCGAGCGCGAAGTGCAGCTCTCTGCCACCGAGCTGGCCAAACAAAGTCAGGGCATGTTACGCAGTTTCTCCAACCAGCAAGAAGTGGCCGCGGTGCAGCAGCAGCGTATGTCGCTGGAAACGATCGGCAAGACGCCGGTCTTCATCCGTTTCTTCATCATGCGCACGGCGCCCAACGAAGAAATCCTGCAACAGCGTACTCGCGACCTCGAAAGTCTGCTAACCACCATCGGTGTGTCCTACGTTCCCGCCCGCTACAACCAGATGCGTCTCTGGGAAAGCGCGCTGCCGACGAGCGAACTGGCCATGAAAACGAAACCCAGGAACATGACGGCGGACAGCCTAGCCACATTTTTCTGGCCCACACAGCGACGCTACGTCGAAGAAAACGGCATTTACTTGGGGATCGATCAGGCGACTCTTCTGCCGATCCGCGTGGATCCGTTCGGCGATTATATGGAAAAAACCCCGACGTTTCTGGCACTTGGAAGGCCCGGCGCGGGAAAATCAGTTTGGCTGCGCACGATGATGCTCTCGGCGCTCATCGCCGGCGACTCGGTCATGGCCATCGACATCGAAGGGGAAATGCAATCGTTCTGCGATCAATACGGCGGACGCTACATCGAGATCGGAGACGTCAGCAGCGAACGCATCAACGTGCTCGACATCCCGCCCGAGAGCGACAACCCGCTGGAACACGGAACGAAACATCTCGTGGCGTTCTGCGAAGCCGTTCGCGGCAGTCCCATTCCCAAAGGGCCGGAATGGAATGCGTTGGCGGAGGCATATAAACTGACTCTGGAAGATCGGGGGAAGATCGATCCCATCAGCGGGGAACCCCGATCCGCGCGGCGATGCGAAGATGCCCCGCTGCTCAACGACGTTGCCCGCATTCTGGCGCAACTCAAGCGGCCGGAGGCTGCCTCCCTCTCCGAGATGCTTTACCCGTATTCGAACGGTCTCTACAAAGAGCATTTCAACATTCAAACCACGTTCGACGTGCGTAAGGAGCGATTGGTTATCTTCGGCATGCGCCACGTCAATGAATCCGGCACCTGGGATGACCAGGAACTTCAGGTTTATCTGTGGCAGGTGTTGGGCTTCATCTGGAGCGAGGTGCTGCGCCGGAATCTGAAGAATCCACGGGTTGCGAATCACGTGATGCTGGACGAAGTGTGGGCCTTGCTTCGGGCACCGGGAGGCGCAGCGGCCATCGAAAACATCGCCCGCCGGTCCCGTAAAAGGCGCGCTGCATTGTGGATGGCATCGCAGCAGATCGGAGAGTTTCTCGACAAGGAGCACGGCCGGAAGATCCTCTCCGTAGTGGGAACCAAACTACTCATGGGGGTCAGTCCCTTCGAAGCGAACCGCATGCGCGATCCGTTCGAGTTGTCCGACTACCTGATCGACACTCTGACGAAACTCGGATACGGGGAAGCCATGCTACAGATGGCCAACGCCGTGCTGAAAGTGTGGATCCGTTCACCCAAGGAGCTGGGACTGTACTGATCGTCGATTATTCGTCCGCCATTTAGCGGTAATCGTCGTCGTTCGAATGTGTATTGTTATGAAACAGGGATTTTCCTGCTGTTTGCTTTCCATAATCGGCATGTCGCTCGTATGCATCGCTGGCTTTTTCCTCCTGACTTACACCGTCGCCGCCGTCGTGGCGGATTCTCTCCCCTGGCCCCTGGATAAAATCGCCTGGGAATGGATCGAGGGCGATCCCAAACCCGTCGGCCATCCGGCCATGGACTACCAACCGATTGCCCCCGGACGGGTGATCGAAGGCGGTTCGTATTATTACGCGCCCGATAGCTACGTCGGCCCGGAGAGCATGATCTGCCGGCTTCCCGTTGAATATGGATATTTTGTCGAAGCGACGGGCGGATACGGCGAAACCAACGGCCGCAACGGACGCCCGCATACCGGGATCGATTACGGAACGTACGGCAAAGCCGAGGACGTCATTGCCGTCATGGGCGGGAAGGTCACACATGCCGGCTGGAGCTACTGGCTGGGGTGGACAGTGGTCGTCGAAAACCACGGTCATCAATTAATCCTAGGTCACATGTGCTGCGGGCGCAGCGGCGTCAGCGGCAGCGAACGCGGCCATTCATCTATCCAGGTGAAAGAGGGGGATGTGATCCCGGCCGGAACCGTCGTCGGACGAGCGGGAGAGACGGGAAACTCGGAGGGCGTTCATCTCCATCTGGAAGTTCGAATATGTGACGATGCGGGCCAGTGCAAGATCGTCGATCCGAGAAGCGTCTACTTACCAGGGCAGGAAACCTATTGTGATTGGCAGGGATTCGAACCCCGCAACCCGTAGGTTGGGTTGTGGGCTGCCGAATACCCCCTCTCGACGGATCCAATTGGCGAATTGAGAAAAGCCGTTCGATGTGTATAATTTGTATATATTGTACAATGTTTACAGAAAATTACCGGGATATGAAAGGAAACGTGTTCAATGCCCTTAAAAGAAGTCAAGAGCTCAGAAGCGAGAACGAAATTCCGAGATCTTCTGGACAGCGTGATGACGGGAGATAGCGATATTATGATTCTGCGAAATGGAAAACAAATCGCAGCAATTATTCCCGCAGATGATTACATCGAATTACGAGAAGAACTTGAAGACCTGCGCCTATCACGAATTGCTGATGCTGCCTACGACGAGTACCTGGCAGATAATGAGGCGGTTATTTCTTATGACGAGTTTAGCGCCGACTTAATCAGCGCTGGAGAGGAGCATGCCTAAGAATACGGGGAAATATGATCTACTAATAACCCCGCGAGCACTAAGGAGTATCAAACGACTTGGGAAAGACAGGGGCATGTTTGTGAGGATTGATAAGAGGATAAAATCCCTGTCGCAAAATCCCCGCCCAACAGGATGCAAGAAACTGAAGGCCTCAAAACACGGAAATATTTTTCGCGTAAGAGAAGGGGATTGGAGAATCCTCTATGCAGCTGAAGACGATATTATCATCGTGCTCATCCTGGATGTGATTCGAAGAGACAAAGCATATAGCTAATGTGTATTCGTGATTCATGTGTGACGGAGAGACAATATCCATACTAGGTTCTGATATGACGTCAACCTGCGGATAAATATCCGAGTAGCATGGGCGACGGATGCATATCCGTCGCCAGCAATTATAAACTGATGTAGTTCGTAAATTGGGTTGAGGGCCGCCGAACACCCCCTATCGACGGCCTCGTTTCCTTTCTGGGAGCACGGGTTCGTCCGCCCTACGCCTGGCTCGGTTCGCGCTCCAGACCGCGCGGGCGATCTTCACCCTCGAAAATGTATCCGGGACGCCAGGGAGTACCCAGCGCATCCAACACCCAGCGGTCCAGGCCCCACCAGCCGGCCGTCTTCCAGGCCAGCACGAGCAGCCCGGCAATGACCAGCAGAACGGGATTGGTGCTCACCGTGCCCGAGAGCAGGTAATTCATGTTCATGAAGCCACCGAAAAACGCGGCGATGCCGACGAAAATTCCCAGGATGAGGGCGGTCCCCACGAGAATTTCACCCCAAGTGACAAGATGGCTCCAGAATGAGGCGTTGGGCAGTACTGCGTTCTCCAGGAAAGCGGCATACCATCCCTGCACATCCGGATGCGCGCCAGCGGTCTTCTGCAGCGCGCCCTGAACGAATCCCGACAACGCTGCGCCGGCGTTCTCTCCCGTCCAGGCCGGGTTGCCCAGTTTGCCCCAGCCCGCGGACAACCACTGCCAACCGGCATAGAGGCGCAGCGGCAGCCAAATCCAAGCCCAACGTACTTCACCAAAGAGAACACGGGCGATCTTCGGATCTTCCAGGATTCTCACCCGGCTTTTTTCTCGCATGCTTCTGGCAACAACAGACATCCTATCCTCCATACATAATAGACTAATATGATGAATATTATCACATATTTAGATCATATTATTGGGGAATAAGAAAGACCTTGAATCTGAGGAATTCTTACCCGAGATTTTCAGAAGAACAAGAAATAGCGCGGCACCCGATCCATGTACGCCTGATAGGAAGCGCCATACTGTGCCAGACAGCGGCGCTCCTCTGCCACCGTGCGCAGGTGGTTAATACAGGCCAAGACCACCCAGGCCATCACGAGCAACCACGAACCCACTGCCAGGCAGCAGCCGAGGAAGGTCAACATCAAACCAACGACCTGCGGGTGGCGCGAATAACGATAGGGACCATCGACCACGGGTTGATCGAGCGGCGTCCGGCGATAGATGATCAAGGCCCACACCATACTGACAAATCCCAACAGATAAACGATCCCCCCAATAACGAACACGGGGTCGCCCACCCGCAGCGGTAAAAATATGAGCAAACCAAAGACCAGCAGCACGGCGATGATGCGCGCCCCTTTTGTAACCTGTTTCTGCCACCCTTCGAATTTGGGCAGGTCATATAATCGCTTGACCACAGGACGCGGAAACACGGCCATCATCAAGCCGAACACCAGGTAAAAGACGGCCAACGGCATCCAGCCGTTCAACCATCTAAGCTTGAGTTCAGGGAAAAATTCCATATCAACCTACTTTCAGTGATCAGTTCCGAAGCGGACTCCGGAGGCGCACCTTCCCCGGCTCGCGCCAATCAGACAAACCGCAGCGGCGAATGAGCCGGTTGCCGCTGCTTCCAATTTCCAAACCACCACGCCAGCGGCAGCAGGATTGCCAAACCGAGCAGCCAATACGGATAAACACCAGGGACACTGGTCCCGTTTGGCGCGAACATCTTACCGATGGCGAGGTATATAAGGAGATGTACGACATAGGAGAATAACGGTGCCCGCCCGAAGACCGCTATCGGCTCCATCCAACCATGGAAGCGCAACTCGACCTTCGAAATCAACCACAACAGCACCAGATTCAAACCCATAGTCAAGAAAGTGAAGGTCATGCTGGGCGGGTACTTGACCACGTTGAGAAAAGCGATCCAATCGTCTCCCATGCGTGGGCGGATGTTTCCAAACCCATCAGCTGCCCGCAGGAACACGAAGGACAGCAGGAATACGATGCCCAGGATCAATCCACGGCGCATCGCAGCACTTCCGTCCTCTCGCACCCAGTGACCGAAAAGCATGCCAAACGTCACCAACTCCAACCAGGGCAGAACGGGGAAATTCACCCAAAATCCGTATTGGCCACCGCTGTAGCCGAATATCAAACCCAGGGGTGTATCGAAGTTGGTCCCCCACAACGCCGGGGCGGGATGGGTGAGTTCCAAACCAACGAAAAGCGTCAGGCTGAGCAGCGCGAGCCAGACCGGTTTCAAGCGTAAGAACAAACTGCCCAAAATCATCGTTCCGCCCAGCGCCACGAGCACACCGACATAGACGTCCGGAAATGGAGGCGGCGCCATTTTCCAGATGCGATTGACGACGATGAACTGCAGACCGATCAACACGGCACCCCGAATCCAGAAATGGCGCAGGATCTGCCAGCGGCTCCAGCCTCTCTCTCGCCGAGACTCGGCGAACAATAACATCCCCACACCCATCAGAAAGAAGAATCCCGGCGCGCAGAGGTGCGTGGCGAATCGATTGATGAACGCCAGCGGATCGACGTAGACCGGAAAATATCCTCCCCAAAACTCACCGGAACTGTGGCGCAAGGCGACCATGAAGTTGGCATGATCGAGCGCCATCAAAACGATCATCAAACCCCGCAGCACGTCGATCGAAAGCAGACGCCCGTCTTTAGGCGCTTTCCTCTTGTGAGAAATTCTAAGACGCGCCTCGGCCATTCCCGGAACTCCTTAAACCAGCTCCGCACAATACACATTAATCAACTCTGACCTACGGTAGAGACGAGCATAACAGTATTTTAAGGTCCGATGAACGCTCACCGGACCTTAAGTATGCCCCGCTTCAAATTGATCGACGAACGAAACTTCGAGTTGTAGCTTCAGCTTTCCTCGGTCTCATCCGCCGCCGGCACCTCATCCGTCGGCTTTCTACCGAAAACCCCCAGCGAGTTCAACAGCACCACGGCGCCGATGACAATGATGATCAGCGGCCATCCGACGGCGAACAGATCCTCTGCGGCCTGACTCACTTCTGTGATGCCAATAGTTATTAATATCCCGCCGGGGATCAGTGGCCACCAGGAAGCTTTCTTTTGTAAGGCCAGATCGATGATGTAGATCGCACAAAAACCCACACCCAGTCCAATCTCTTCCATGCCGCCGGAGATATTGAATGCAGTCGCCACGACCCGCCCTAATCCCAGGCCAAGCAAGATGCAGCTCGGTATCAGCAGCGCGTAAGCTCGTTTCTGTAAATACCAGGCGAAAAAGGCTCCGCCGATCAACAACAATATCACAGCATCGCTCTCGTCTTTGAGCAGCTTTGCTGCCATAAGCACGATCCCTAAGACAACGAGGATCGCCCCCAAAATGAGATTGTTCCGTCGCTTGCTGTCCATTGTGCCCTCCTCTTCTGATTAGTTGTTGCAAAATCCGAGACCGAGGTTTTACTCCCCCAAGAAACGAATCGACCCGTTCGATGTACTGTCTCAGTTGCTCCCCGCGCTTGCAAGTAATTCGGCAACGTTTTCCGCCACCGTGGCGTGATCGTTGTAAACACTCGAACCCGCAACCAACGCATGCGCACCGGCAGCGACGATCTGTGGGATCGTCGTCGTGTTGACGCCACCATCCACACCGATGGGGACCTCCAGGCCGGCATCCGCTAGCATTTGACGGATTTCGCGAATCTTATCCAATTGATCGTACAAAAATTCCTGCCCCCCAAATCCAGGATGAACGGTCATTACCTGAATGAGATCGACAAGATCGAATGCCTCCCGAATCAGCGCAGCCGGTGTCTCCGGGCTGAGGGTCACACCGGCATGGACACCCAGCTCGAGGATCGATTTCAAGGTGCCGCGTAGATCGTCGGAAGTTTCCTGATGCACGATCAAACGATCGGCGCCGGCCTCGGCGAAAGCCACCAGAAATCGTTCGGGTTTGACGATCATGAGATGGACTTCCAAAGCCAGCGAAACCAACGGACGCAAAGCGGCCACGACACCGGGCCCGAAAGTGATGTTGGGCACGAATTGTCCGTCCATCACGTCGATCTGAATCACCTCGACTCCCGCCGCCTCGGCCTCGCGTGCCTGTTCCCCCAAACGAGCGAAATCCGCCGACAAAATGGAAGGTACAATACGCACCATCTGAGATCTCCCTTTACCTTCGAACAGATGACGCCTCGATGTGGCGGACACCGTCCGCACCCGCCACGATCACGTCCGTCGCCAGCCCGAGGAAGAGGCCGTGCTCCACGATACCAGCGCGCTGTTTGATGCGACGATCGAGCAAGTCGAGATTATCAACGGGACCAAAGCGGCAATCCAGAATGAAGTTCCCCTCGTCGGTTCGATACATCTTATCTCCGTCCGCACGACGAAGCTCGACCTGAGCACCCAACGTCTCCAGGTACTCTACGTGGGTTTGCCAGCCGTATGGGACGACTTCGATCGGAACTGCCCAGAGCGTTCCGAGCATGGGTGAAACCTTTCGTTCATCGACGATAATGATCTCCCGACGGCTGGCTTGGGCAACAATTTTCTCCCACAACAACGCGCCGCCTCCGCCCTTGATCAAATTAAGCTGCGGATCCACTTCGTCTGCGCCGTCGATGGTAAGGTCGATCGATGGATGCTCGTCCAGAGTCGTCAACGGGACACCTAACTTGATTGCCTGCCTTTGAATGAAACGCGAGCAGGGGACGCCTACGATGTCCGTTATTTTTCCCGCATCTAACCTTGCGGCCAAATCCTCCAGGGCGTACAGCGACGTGCTCCCAGATCCCAATCCAACCACCATCCCGGATTCGATGAAATTAACCCCATATTCTGCGGCCATTTGTTTATAATGCTTGATATTTTCGCTCACCAGGCCAAATCCTATCAACGCGTATTTCGTGCTTTTGATCAAACCACCTCTATCAAAGCTTTATCCTACCAGAATTTACCGAACTTGTGGCAGATTGATTCACCTACATTTTCCAAGTAGCTGAATTGTCCCCTTCAATATCGATATACTCTCTACATTAATCGTAGACGATCGGTATTATAAAAATAGCCAATTATTCTCGAGGATTCTCATTCTCCTGTGCCTACCCGTCGGATAAACATCGAAATTCGAAACCATACAAGTTGCCCGCAACCAAATACTTCAATTCGAAGACAAACTGAGGATGGCTTGAATTCTTCCGTTCAACCGAGATTCCCTGTGACCTACCGGAGAAATGAAGTATCGTTAACAACGATTCTTACATACATTGATTTCATCACCCAATAGATGAGCTTGATGTCACGGTGTCGTCACACAATTATTCATTTTCCGCGTAGAACGCCAGACCGATTACTCCCGGACCTGCATGTACCCCCATGACCGGTGTAAACGCACAGGTAAAAACCTCGATGCAGTCGAAACGTTCTTCCACGCGCTTCCGCAAGTCACCGGCGCTTTCTGGCGCGTCTGCGTGTAGTACTGCAACATGCACCGGACGGTCGTCGACGCGCTTCTCCATCTCGTCCAGCATGATCTGAATCGCACGGGCTGTCGTACGAGGCTTTGCCAGCACGTCGACAACCCCGTTATTAATAAAGAGGATGGGCTTTATTTGCAAAGCAATCCCCAGCAGCGCTTCTGCCCTGCCGATTCGGCCACCACGCTGAAGGTATTTGAGGGTATCCAACATGGCAAACACATACACACGTTTGCGGATTTCTTGCGCCACGTGTTGAATGGAATCTACCCCTAGTCCCTTACTGGCCGCACGCGCTGCCGCGAGTGCCACAAAACCCGCTCCCATCGCGGCTGTTCCCGCGTCGACCACGTACACCGGAATCTGTTCTTCAACCATCTCCGCCGCCAGCCGCGCCGCGGAGATGACCCCGCTCAATCGATCGGGCAAGTGGATTGAAACGATGGCGTCTACTCCTTCGCCGAGTTGCAAATAGGTCTGCAGGAAATCGCCGACGGAAGGTGCGGTGGTTGTGGGTGTGCTCGTGCTATCGCGCAAGCGTTGATACACTTCGTCAGGTCCGATATCGATGCCATCACGTAAAACTTGCTCATCCCAGAGCAGGCTAACGGGTACAACTGTGATGCCATACTCGTCCACGACTTCAGAGGGCAGGTTGGAGGCCGAATCGGTCACAATGGCGATCTGACCCGTACGCGGACGGTACTCTTTGTCGTCGGATGACGTTCCATCTCTTTCGACGGTGAGAGTACTCGCTGGGGAAATTGCGAACTCTAGCAGCGGTTCCGCCGTGGAAACCGCCTGCAGCGATTGTTCACCCACAGCAACCGGTGCCTGTTTGGATCCCCGCAGACTCAAGATTGCAGCGATCGCCAGGAACAACCCCAGGAACGTGAACATGCGCTGTATCCCAAAAAGATCCGCCAATCCACCCAATATCGGCAGAGGCGCCATGGACAATGCATTGCTCAAAAAAAGCTGTGTTGAGGTGACGCGACCGCGCATGGAATCCGGGGTTCGCTCTTGAACGAGGGTGCGTGCCGGGATGACAACCAGAGCCGCCCCGGCTCCCGAACCCACAGCGATCAGCAGGAAAATAACCACTGAAAATCCCGATAGCGCTCGTATAAGGGGGATACTCGCGAGGCCTGCGCCCAAGACAAAAAGCCCCACCCCTAGCCAGGCTTCCTCCTTAACTTTACTCCCGTATCGTCCCAGCAGTACGACGCCCAAACCAAAACCGAGGCCACCCGGCACTGCTAGAAGGGGCATTTGCTCTATGGGAAAATCCCAGGCGCGGGACACCAAACCGGGCAGCAACGTCATAATGACGAGAATGACGCCAGACATCAAAACCAGGTACGTGATCGCGCTGCGTACAATGGGTTTGCCAACAATGAAACGCCACCCCGCCCGTAATTCGTCCCACGCCACTCCTTGGCGAGTGCCATCTGCTTGATCAACCAATCTGCCGATACGCTCAGGCAAGCGTGAGTACGCCCAAGCAGCTAAGGTAAAGAGCAGTAATCCCACCACCCCCACCCTCGGTGCTCCACCCGCGTGAAACAGCACAGGCGCCAGAACGACGGTTCCTGCGCCTTGCGCGCAGATCAGTGCCACTTGCACAACCGAATTCGCTGCAAGCAGTTGGTCGTCTCCGACTGTGCGTGGAAGCATGGCATCCCTGGCGGACGCTGTGAGCTGTAGAAGTGCTGAAAGTAAAAAATTGCTAACGAAGATTGTGAGCAAAAGCAAGGGGTCCGACTGCAGCCAATGTGTGCCCGCTGTAAATGCGAGCGTAGTCAACAGGCTAAGCGTGTTCCCAACGAGAAGTACTCGTCGCCGATCATATCGATCGACCCAGACGCCGGCAAGCATCCCAAATATGAAGCCCGGCAGCGATATCGAAAACATCATCACGCCCATGAGCGTGCTCGAGTGCGTGATTTCCTCTATTAGTACGACCGACGAAAAAAATATAGCGTAGGTTGCCGCAATGGAGGCGAACTGCGCTGCGCTTAAGCGAAATAACTGGGCGTTCTTGAGCACGGAGAGTGTCGATTCTCTGGTTGTTGCATTGGGTCCGCTAAACATATGGCCTTCCCTAGTATCGACGCAAAACGAAACCTGAAGCCAAATAAATGCCGGGCGCTACTCGGCAATTACTAGTATCTCACCCGTTACACACGTTACCTGATAACCTTCTGACACCTCTGAGACGCCCGAAGGCTCTCCTCGCGTATTACGAATCAGAATATATGTGGATTTGAATGGACGATGTGCTGATTCTGACCATGACGCGCTGCTCTTTCCCTATTTAAATGGTAGCATATCTATGAGGCAAATTCCCTGAATTGGGGAATTAAAATTATTTTACAACAAGACACTATTTCCTGTGACCTTATCGTTCGCTTGATGCACTACACGACAGGAGGCCGGATAAGTTGTCGGAGACTCTGCAGGCCATGATCTTCCACCCAGCTTCACAATTCGTAATCGGGGTAGATCAAATCCTACGCGGCCAGGGCGCTGATCCCAATCATACCCACTATCGAAACCCGCGATTGGTCCAACTTGTCCAACGCGCCATCGAGGTTGGTCTGCCCCTCATTTCGCCTGTCGCGGTGTATCGCCGGTTGGAGACTATCGATGTGAAACACGAAAGCTTACGACTGTCCGACGGTCATGCACTGCGCGGTGCCCTGATCGGTCAACATTTGAACGCCGCGGAGGCCGTGAATGCCGTGGTCTGTACCATCGGTAGCGGGTTGGAAGAAGCGATTTCGACGACTCTAAGGGAGGACCCGCCTTTCGGTTTAGCGCTCGACGGTTTCGGCACGGCAGCCGTCGAAGCGCTCGCCAATGATGCTTGTCGCTTTCTGGAGCGGAAGGCCGCCGAACGAGAGATGCAAACCTCGATCCCTCTCAGTCCGGGGATGATCGGATGGCCGGTCGATCAGGGGCAGGCGCAACTTTTCCGCATCCTAGATACAGAAACGATCGGCGTGACATTAAACACCGGCTGTGTGATGACTCCGAAGAAGTCGCTTTCATTCGTCATCGGGGAGGGATCGGAACTGAATTCGATCGGTAACGCTTGTGACTACTGCATGATGCGAGAAACTTGCCGGTATCAGGATCATTACGACCAGGAATTCATTAAGGCGTGATTGAAATGTCACGAGGGATTTCGATCCCATCTATCGACCGATGGGTGAAACAAATAGAACAACCGCGCCAATCCGCCTTCCACCACAAGTTTTCTCTTACAACGACGAATTTTTTCCGCCTCTCACCTTTGCAAAGATGACAAGTTTCTTCAGGTCTATGGACACGAGGCGTCAGCTTGCTGGTAGGCAAATCTATGTAAAATGGGCGATGATACGCTCGAATTGACGAAAACCGATGCGGTCGACATTCATTTCCTAAAGGAAAACCAAAGGAACATCATTCGCAAGAAATTCATATCAACCGGAAGCGCTTGCAGCATTATCAAATAGCATCTCCGGAACACCAACCCAAGACCAAGAATTCGAATGAAAGGGGAACTAACGATGCACGTCGTTGAAATTCAACATGTCGCAAAATCATTTGGACCCGTACAGGCCGTTGCCGACGTTTCTTTTGAAGTCGATCGTGGTGAAATATTCGGTTTGCTTGGACCAAACGGTGCCGGAAAGACGACCACGATACGTTTATTGTTGGATATCTTCAAGCCGGATAGGGGCACCGTATCGATCCTGAACGGCCCGATGGACGACGCTAAAAACAATCTCATAGGCTACATGCCGGAGGAACGTGGGCTGTATCAGGATACGCCCCTCGAACGCTGTTTGATCTATCTGAGTACGCTCAAGGGACTGTCGACGGCCGAAGCCCGAAGCCGACTCGAGCCATACTTGGAGCGCTTCGATCTCGCAAAACATAAGAACAAGAAAGTGAAAGAACTCAGCAAGGGCATGCAGCAGAAAGCACAGATCATCAACACCATACTGCACAAACCAGAACTGGTCATCATCGATGAGCCATTCGCCGCACTTGACCCGCTCAACACACAGTTGGTCAAGGACGTCATCCGTGAATTGCGTGATCAAGGGACCGCAATCCTGATGTCAACCCATCAAATGCACCAGGTGGAAGAACTCTGCGATCGCATCGTGCTCATCGACGAAGGGCGAGATGTTTTGTATGGCCCGTTGGACGACATTCGCCGCCGATTTTCCGGACACGCGGTTCTGGTACGCGCTGCCGGCGAGTTACCGCACATCGAAGGGGTCGAAGACACGACAAGGCACAACAACGCCCTGAAACTGACCCTAGCGTCTGGTGTCTCTCCGCAGAAAGTGCTGCAAGACCTGATGGCGAACGACGTGACCATTGAGAAATTCGAGATCGCCGTCCCGACCCTGGATGAGATCTTCATCCGCGTGGTGAAGGAAGGAGATCAATAATGTCGAAGCTCTGGCTGATCGCAAAAGACGAATTTAGGCGCAACGTATACAAGAAGAGCTTCATCCTGGCGCTCCTCAGCGTTCCACTCATGCTGGCCTTCAACGTTAGCATTGGACTGATCATTGAAAACCTTGAAAAGAATCCCTCACCGATCGGATACGTTGACCATTCAGGGCTGCTGGATCACCCCGTTCAAGCTAACGAAGAAAATTCCTCCGATGCCGTTCCTATTATTTCATTCGAATCTGAAGATGCGGCACGTGAGGCGCTACTGGCGAAGGACATTCAAGCTTTTTATGTGCTTTCGGCGGACTACCGCAATACCACGGATGTTGAGCTGTATTACGTGGAAGAACCCGCAGGCAATACCACCAGCCAGTGGTACGACTTCCTGCAAGCCAATCTGCTCGCCAACTACCCGACTGAAATCGCGAAAAGATTGATCGAAGGCACCCGCATGACCATCCGCTCACCGGGCGGGATTATCGAAATGCCCGCCGGAGGGCCGACTCTGAGTTCGATGCTGCCCTTGATTACCAGTGTAGCTTTTGTGTTCCTGCTTCTCTTCAGCTCGGGATACCTGATGAGCGGGGTGATCACGGAGAAAGAGAATCGCACGATCGAAGTGATTGTGACCTCGGTCTCCACGTCCGATCTGGTCGTCGGCAAGGTGCTGGGCATCGTCGCCATAAGCCTCACACAATTAGCCACCTGGATTCTGATTGCCGTGCTCACCATTGCAATTGGAGGGAATGTATTAGGGCTGACATGGTTTCAGGATCTGTCTATCAACTGGCTCGCTGTTGCGAAGGTGATCGTGATCGCCCTGCCGTCCTACGTTTTCGCGGCCGGCCTAATGTTCACCGTCGGATCAACTCTGACAGAAACCCAGGAGGGCCAGTCGGTTGGGTCGCTGTTCTTTCTGCTTCACCTGCTACCCGTATACATGATCGTGACCCTCGTCGAGAACCCGCTGGGGATTCAAACCACGTTGCTCGGTATACTCCCCTTCACGGCGCTGCTCACCACCGGCTTACGCAGTATTTTCACCGATATTCCAATTTGGCAAATCACACTCGGCGCCGCGGTCCAAACGCTGTGCGCCACCGGCGCCCTATGGTTGGCCAGCCGCGCCTTCCGGCTGGGTATGCTGCGCTACGGCCAACGCCTGCGCATCCGTGAACTCTTTCGACGGCAACCATCTCTTGCGGAAAGGAGGACGTCATGAACACAAAAACCGGCCTCGTAATTCGCTACGAGCTGACAACGACCCTGCAGAGGAAATCGTACCTGTTCATGGCGTTCGGGATCCCCATCCTAGCTTTACTGATCTTCACAGCGGTCAATTTGATCAAGAAGGATACTTCGGCTGTCGAAGAGGAAGCCACCCCGGACATGAGTCAGTTGGAGGATGAGGGGTACGTGGATCAAGCGGGGCTGATCAAGACGATTCCCCAAGATCTTCCTGCCGGTATTTTGGTGCCCTTCTCAACGGAAGACGAGGCCCAACGCGCCCTCGACGATGGTGTGATCGGCGCCTACTACATCGTCCCCAAAGACTATGTCGAGAGCGGCGAATTGATCTACGTGCATCCCGATCCGTCACCCAGGATGTCGGACAGCCAGGAATGGACCATGAAGCTCACACTGACGTTGAATCTGCTGAACGGAAATCAAGCCCTGGCCGCCAAAGTCTGGAATCCGATGAACCTGCACGCCACCAACCTCAATCCGGAAACACAATCACGCGCCTACGGGGAGGAGGATTGTTCCACACCGGGCGGTTCCTGCTCAAACGCATTTGTCGAAATGCTACCCATGATCATGGTGGTTCTCTTTTTCGTGCTCATCAACGTCAGCTCGGGTTTGCTCATCGGCAGTGTAACCAACGAAAAGAAGAACAGGGTCATCGAAATATTAATGGCCTCCATCAATCCGCGGGAATTAATGGCGGGAAAAATAATCGGACTTGGAATCGCCGGTATGGTGCAATCTACTGCCTGGATCGGAACGATTTATGCTTTGCTGAAATTCGGGGGCGGTACCCTGGGTTTGCCGCAAGAGCTTAATATCCCGACCTCGATCATTACCTGGGGCATCGTTTACTTTTTGCTCGGCTTTGGCATCTACGCCAGTTTGATGGCCGGCGCAGGCGCATTGGTCCCGGATCAGAGAGCCGCTGCGTCGGCGGTCTGGGTGATCATCATTCCGCTGATGCTGGGCTACATGGTCGTCGTCACCCCGATCGGACAGAGCGATCCACACGGCTTACTAACCACAGTGGTGAGTCTGTTCCCTCTAACCGCTCCCGTGGCGATGATCATGCGTCTGACGGTTGGGGGGGTTCCGTTCTGGCAGTTGCCCCTCGGCGCCCTATTGATGGCTATGACCATCGTGTTTGTCGTGCGCGGAGTGGCACGGATGTTCCAGGCGCAGAACCTGCTCTCGGGACAGCCATTCTCAGCACGCCGCTACTACGCCGCTCTGTTCGGCCGTTAATCCGCGTCAGACAGCTCCATGGTCGGCCCTAGAGCTGCCTGACGATATCAATCCATGCCGGCTCGAACCACGGGCGGGAAATTCGACCACTGTCATGAAATTCTGTACAATGAACAAGGACATACGGGTTGTCGACATGGAGGTCAGAAATGAATAAACACTTGCCTACATTTATAATACTTGGCCTACTGACCATCACGGCATGTAAACCGAAAACGACGGCGACAAGGAAACCACCTACTGCACAGCCCACCGAGTCGCCAACACCGCTGCCGGCATCCCAATCCTCGCTTTTCGACAGCGACCTCGACGATCGAAGTCTCTTTTTCTCCGGTCTGATCGAAGCTGAACAGAAAACGTTAGAACGGCTGGAGGACCGCAGCGCCTACCGCATCGATGTGGAACTCAGCCAGGATCTACTCCACGTCGACGGCTGGCAGGAAGTGGATTACACCAATCGTGAAGACGAGACTCTGGAGGAGATTTACTTTCGTCTCTATCCCAACATTTCGGGCGGCACGGCATCCGTCTCAGACGTTCTGGTTGCCGGAATGCCTACCGATCCGTTCTACGAACAGGAACGCAGTGCGCTGCGTCTGCCTCTACCGACGCCCTTACAGCCCGGTGACGAAATTCACATCGAAATGCAATTTTCTGTCGAGCTGCCCACGGAACTGTCTGGGAACTACGGATTGTTTGGCTCCTTCGACGGCGTCGTAGCGATGCAGGAGCTCTATCCCGTCATTCCCGTCTACGATGACGAGGGGTGGAACATCGAGATACCGCCCTCTTTCGGTGACCTGACTTACCTCGATGCAAGTTTCTATCTCGTGCGCGTGAAGGCGCCGGAAAACCTGACTCTCGTCGCTTCCGGAATCAAATTAGAGCAAAGCGTGCAGGACGGTATGCAGACCGCCACTTTCGCCGCCGGGCCCGCGCGAGATTTTTACCTCGCCGCTGTCGAGGATTACGAAGTCTTGAGCGCCACCGAGGGAGAGACAACCATATACAGCTATGCTCCTGTGGATTCTGCACCGTTTTCCAATTCAAGCCTGGAAATCGCCGCCGAAGCGCTGCGCGGGTTTAGCAAGCGCTTTGGTGCCTACCCCTACAGCGAACTTGAAATCGTCGCCACACCGATGCAAGCTCTGGGCATGGAATATCCCAACACCGTGGCCATCTCGGTTGACTTATACGATCCGGAGGTGGTAATCGCAGGATTGCCCGCAAGAGTTCTTCTCGAGTCCTCACTGGCACACGAGGTCGGGCACCAATGGTTTTACAACGCCGTCGGCAGCGACCAGGTGGATGAGCCCTGGATGGACGAAGCGCTCACACAGTATGCCACTTGGACCTACTACCTCGATCGCTACGGAGAGGGGAGTGCAAACGGCTTTCGAGATTCTTTGGTGGGACGCTGGGAACGCGTCGAAATGGCGGATATTCCCATCGGGCTGCCGACCGGCGAGTACGGACCTCTCGAATACGGCGCCATTGTCTACGGACGCGGTCCGCTCTTCATCGAAGCTTTGGCACAGGAGATGGGCCAGGATACCTTCGACGCCTTCATGCGCGCCTATTTTCAAAAGAATAAGTGGGGCATCGGCACGGCTTCCAACTTCCAACAGCTCGCGGAGGAATCTTGCAACTGTGACTTAACCACGCTATTCGATGCCTGGGTATATCCACCCTAGTATTGTCGAGGTTTGAGAAGATTAACCGCTCTGCTCGAAGGACTGCATCAAGCCAAACAGGTTGCCCTCCGGATCGGCACAATAGGCGTGCATACCGACACCGGTCACCTCGTTCGGTCCATCAACCGTTTTCCCACCGGCTTCGGTCACGCGCTTCAACGCCTCATCTAACGATTCAACCTCGATGGTGTTGATCACTGCCTGCTCAAAATGGCGCGCCATTATGCCGCCGTTGATCCCCGCATCTTCTGTCGCACCGGTTGTGACCAACAAGTAAGGCGTCTCTCCGTCATTCCAGGGCGTAATTTCCCACTGAAGAACGCGCTTATAAAAATCGGCCACTTTCTCAGGATTATCGGCCAGGATCTCAAAATGTGTTGGGCGATTCATGACTATTCCCTCCAGATGATATGTATCAATTATGCCATATTTGACCTTTATTGGATATTTATCTTGATAGACCCGCGCCTTGTCGACTCGACGCATCATGAAAAATTGCCTATCTAGAAGGAACGGAGTGGTTCGTGATTCTGGGATAACTGACGTTTCGAAGCAGTGCGGCTCATCGCAACCGAAGTGAGAAAGGCATGGTATTCTTGTCCGAAGGGTGCTGGTATATTGCGGGAAAGACGGTTCGTCGCATCCATGTTTATAAACTCTGTGGATGACACTCTTATATTTGAATCCGAACCCAAGCAGAATCGGTTTTGGGTCAACGCCAAATCGTCCCACTTAAGACAACACCAACGGTGTGCCGTGAATGGGATGATCGGTGACGTGGATGGCGATTCCGTAGGCGGCAGCCAGCTCCTCGGGCGTGAGCACCTCCCGGGCGCTACCGATCGCGCGAATCTTCCCGTCGGAAAGCAAAGCGACCCGATCTGTAAAACGCGCCACCAGATTCAGATCGTGCAGCGTCAGGATCACCGCCAGGTTGTTTTCCTCGACCAATGTGCGTATCAAACGCAGCACATCATCCTGATGTTTGAGATCAAGATGCGCTGTGGGTTCGTCCAACAACAAGACGCCGGGCTCTTGCGCCAGGGCACGGGCGATTAAAACCCGCTGTTGTTCCCCGCCCGACAACTCACCGACTTGACGCTCGGCAAACCCATGTGTTCCCGTTGCCTGCATCGCAGTCTGTGCAATAACCCGATCCGACTCGCTTTCTTGGTCAAGCCACCCCTGGTGCGCCGTTCGTCCCATCAAGACCACGTCCCGCGCCAGGAACGCTTCCGGAAGCTGCACCGCTTGCGGCACGACGGCCACGATTTGTGCCCTTTTCCTGGGCGGCAACCTCTCCAGATCTTGCCCGCCGACAAACACGCGGCCGCTGTATGGAGTCAAGACACCACTTGCGCCTCGAATCAGGGTCGATTTACCCACCCCGTTCGGCCCTACCACACCCAGGATTTCCCCTCCCCTCACGCTGAACGTGAGATCGTGCAGAACGATGCGGCGGCCGTAGCCAAAACAGGCACCATCAAAGTTTATCTGCATCACCAATATCTCTGCCGCTTGGCGCGTCTTAACAGGTAGAGAAAGAACGGCGCGCCGACGATGGCTGTGATGATCCCCACGGGCAGTTCGCGCGGGGCGAGGATGGTACGCGCCACCGCGTCCGCCGCCAAAAGCACCACGCCGCCGGTAAGGGTCGACATGGGAATCAAGCGTCGGTAATCGGGCCCCCACATTAACCGTGCCATGTGGGGCACGATTAAGCCCACGAAACCGATGATCCCCGAAAAGGAAACCGCCGCGGCGGCGACGAGCGAGGCCGCGACGATGATAACGATCTTGTAACGTTCCACATTCAAACCCAGTTGCACGGCTTGTTCGTCCCCGAACTGAAGTGCGTTGAGCGGTCTAGAAAGGAGTACCAATGCGGCCAACCCGGTGAGCAAATACGGCAGCGCGGCCAACACAGGCCCCCAGCCCCCCAGGGTAAAACCCCCCAAGAGCCAGGCGATAGCTCGGTGCAGTTGCTCCGTGCTGAGCAGCATCAGCAGGCTAGTGAACGCCGAAGTAAATGCACTCACCGCCACACCGGCCAGAACCAATGTTGTGATTGGCGTCGTGCGGCCCACATGCGCCAGTTGATACACCACCGCAACAGTCAACACCGCGCCGATAAACGCAGCCGCCGGGATGATGGACATCCCCAGCAATGTAACAGGCCAATGAAGCGTCATGGCCATAACGGCACCGAGTCCCGCACCGGAAGCGACGCCGATGATGTAGGGGTCGGCCAAAGGATTTCGGAACAGACCCTGATAGGCCGCCCCACTGCCGCCTAAAGCCATACCGGTCAGCGCAATCAGAATCGTTTGCGGCAGCCGGATATCGAAGAGTATCGTGGTGAAAGTCGCCGGCCAATCGGCTTCAATCTTTACCAAACCCATTTGATCGGCGAGCATGCGCACGACCGTCAAGGGGGGAATACGCACGGGCCCGATGGCAACGCTGAGCAACAGACCGCACAGCAGCACCATACTTGCCCACATCCAGGGAGCAATGTCCCTGCGCTTACCTCCCAGCCGCTGCGCCACTGAGGTTTCCTCCGGCGGTTTTTCTGTGTCCCTCATTTAGTCGAAACACTCCGGGTGCAGGATTGTCGCCATAGCTTCCAGGGCGTCCACCAACCTTGGTCCGGGTCGATCGATCCAATTGGCGTCGATACCATAGATGTGACCATCCGCAACGGCAGAGATGTCCCCCCATCCAGCTCGTTCCCCAACGGATTCCGCGGTCGTCGTCACGTAGGGACCCGTACTGAAGACCATCACCTGGGGATCGCGTGCCACCAATTCCTCCAAGCTGAGCGCGATGTACCCCTCCAGATCGGAAGCCACATTTTCCCCACCGGCAAGCGAGATCAACACATCTTGGAACGTACCCGCTCCGACCGTCCAGGGCGCCGTGGGATCCATGCCATCGACTTCGTAGTACACGCTTACCGGCTCGACCCCCTTGAGCTGGTCAAGTACGTCTTCCACGCGCTCCCGTAAGTCACGCGCCAATGCTCTCGCCTGGGATTCGTGCCCCGTTAGTTCGCCCGCCAATTCGATGACGTCATACAGTTCGGGGAAATCCATCGGATTGGGCAGTACGAAAACGGGAATCCCCAACTGCTCGATCGCTTCGACGTGTTCCGGGCTGTTGATCATCGCCCCCACCACCAGATCGGGCTCCAAGGCCACGATGGCTTCCGTGTTCAGATCACCGTAGGTGTTGCCGATACTGGTGATATCGAGGGCTTCGGGCGGGGAATCCGACCAATCATCCCGTCCGACGATCAAATCACCAGCGCCGATGGCGAACAATATCTCTGTAGAAGACGGTGCGATGCTGACGATGCGCTCCACGTCAGAATCGAACGCCACTTCCCTGCCCATGCCATCGACAAGCGACACGGAGCCGGATGATCCTCCTGAAACCAGACCACATCCGCTGGTAATAATCAATAACAACAGCGAGAAAACGATCGCAGTAACCCGTATGTTTCGTATGGATCTCATGATTTCACTCCCAAGTCATATTTGGAGCCACGCACAAAGTGCATGCTCTTCTGCACAGGACACCAGGTCCAATAATCGCTCCTGCCAAACAAAAAGCCCCTGCCTGGCGGACAGGGGTTGTACGATTGCCTCGACGACCTCACCTCCCTTCCGCGAAGGATGTGACAGAAACGGTGTGGGCGGTCGTCCTGGCTCTCCGCTTCAGCGGATTACAGTTGCGGGACAGCGCCGGACTTCAACGCTCGTTAAGCGTGGCACCGGCTTCGCCTCTACGCCCTCTCATCCGGGAGAAGGGCACCCACTCCGTTCGTGCTATTCTATTCGTAGCCTCATTTTACACCAGCTTCGAGTACGGGCAAGGGATTTCGCCATTTCTAGATATCTACTCCGTGCCACTTCACCGTTCTGCGTGGTCCGTTCTCGCTTGACATGCCTGTTTCCCAACCTTAGAATCTATCCCCGGCTACCCTCACAGCTTGGGGAGTGCTCCAACTTATGGCGGGCATCGAAAGGGCGGACAACGCCCGATCCCGCAACCGGGAGATAAATGTACACGCAAAACACCCGCTTGTTGAAACTGAGCGCGAGCCATTCGACTCGTTGCGTCGCAATGGTGTTTAACAAATCTGAACAATCTTGTACACAAGGGATTTGCGAACGGATCAGAACGATATTGCGTATCTGCCGGTCTCTCATCGACCTTGTTGGAGAATGGCATGTCCGATTTCTTATTTCGCGGCGACCTGTCTGAACTAGATCCCGAGCTCAGGCGATTGGCGGATCTCGAGGCCGAACGGCAATACCGCCACTTGATCCTCATCCCATCCGAAAGTTCTGCACCACACGCCGTTCGCCAAGCATTGGCCTCTGCTTTCCAAAACCTGTACGCGGAAGGCTATCCCAACGAATATACTCGCGACCTCGACGAAGCAGAGATCTTAAATCTCGCGGCTCGCCTGACATACTTCCGTCGCTACTCGGACCCACGCTATTACAAAGGTACGGAATATGCCGACGTGATCGAAGCCCTGGCACGACGACGCTGCGCCGAAGCCTTCGCCACCAGCGAAGTCGATGCCGACCAAATCTTCGTCAATGTACAGGCACTTTCCGGAGCGCCGGCGAATAACGCCGTCTACCACGCCCTGATCGAACCGGGAGACACCGTGATGGGCATGAGTCTCATTCATGGAGGGCATCTCACCCACGGTTCACCGGTCAACCGCTCGGGCCAGTACTACCACGCTACACACTACACCGTGGATCCAGAAAGTGAGATGCTCGATTACGATGCCGTAGCCGCTCTGGTCAAGAAACACAAGCCGAAACTCATCATCGCCGGATACACCTCCTACCCCTGGGCTGCCGATTGGTTGCGTTTTCGGGAGATCACCGATTCGGTCGGCGCCTATCTTCTGGCAGACATCGCCCACGTTGCGGGACTGGTCGTTGCCGGAATCTATCCTTCCCCTATAGGCATCGCTGACGTCGTCAGCTTTACCACGCATAAATCCCTCTGCGGACCTCGCGGGGCTGCCATCCTGACGACGTCCCCGAAACTGTCCCGTGCCATCGACCGCGCCGTCTTTCCGGGCGAGCAGGGCGGGCCACACATGGCCACCATCCTGGCCCAGGCCCTGACCTTCAAACTCGCCAGGACCGAGCGCTTCAACAAGCTGCAAAAACAGATCGTCGCCAATTGTGTGGCGCTCACCGAGGGGCTCGAGAAGGGTGGGCTGCGCATCCCATACGGCGGCACGAACACCCACTTGACCAACATCGACTGTAAATCAATCGTCGGCGAAGATGGAACGACGCTTTCCGGCGACATGGCGGCTCGGATTCTCGACCTGGCGGGCATCGTGGCAAATCGCAACACCATTCCGGGCGACCTCTCCGCAGGCCGTGCATCCGGTGTCCGTTTGGGAACACCGTGGATTACGCAGCGCGGTTTCACCGAAAAGGAGAGCCGGCAACTCGGCGCCGTGATGGCCGAATTGCTCAAAGCTTGTACGCCCTACCAAATCGAAGGCCGCCGCAGGCCGTTACTCCGGGCGAAGGTGGACTTTGATGTGCTCAATGAAACCAGGATCAAAGTACGTGAGTTGGCGACATCCGCCGGCATAGATTTCGAACCCACACAGCACGGTTACCCTCATTTCTATTACATCGACGATCCCGATCCGAAGGCATCCTACGCTCACCTGGAATTGGAAGGGACGTCTGCAGAAGCTGCGCTGGGCTGGATCACCAACGCCCGTCCGCTCGACCTGAAACCTGGAGAAATCGCCGCGGTGCTTCTCCACGCCCTGGACGAAGACATTGAAGCGACTCTCGAACGCGGCGAAGGTGCGCATCTGTGGCGTCTGACCGTCCCGAGCAAAGGCGCCAATCGCATCGCGACCTGGCTGCGTGACCTGTCTGACGGGTTCATCCCGCTCGACACGAACGACCTGTTGAAAAAATCACCCGGGCCGTTCATCGTACGTCTACTCGAGGGTCCCGAGTCGCTGCCGAAGGCATCCAGGCGGGCAGAAGGCGCGGACAAACCCTGGGGTCTGGTTCTCGAGGAGGAGCGAGACAAAGCCCTTCCTGGGTTCGAATTTCAACCCGAGAAGAACGACGAAACGAAAATCACGGCGTTACACGTGACGCACAAAACGCTGGGTGCTAAGATGGTGCCCTTCGCCGGCTGGGATATGCCGGTCTGGTACACTTCGGTTCTCGAAGAACATCGCGCCACCCGTCAGGCTGCCGGTTTGTTCGACGTGAGTCACATGGGCGTGTATCAGATCGAAGGCCCACAAGCGGCCGCCTTCTTGGATTGTGTTATTGCGAACGACCTCGCTTCCCTAGCAGTGGGACGCTCACTCTATACCCATTTCCTCAATCCGGACGCGCAGGTCATCGACGACTTGATGATCTACCGCAGGCGCGAGGCGGTATATCTCCTCGTGGTCAATGCCGGAAACGACGACAAGGATTGGGCCTGGTTGAATGCCGTTAAACAGGGCAGCGTGGCGATCGATCGTGCTCGTCCCTGGGCAAAGGTTTTCGGCAGGGATTGTACGCTTCGCAATTTACGCCATCCTGAAGAAGGCACCGACATGCTCGTGGATATCGCCCTGCAGGGCCCACAGAGCCGCAAGATTCTTTTAGCTTTGGGCTGCGATCCTCAGACGACAGATCAACTGAAACACCTGCCGTGGACCGGTTTGATGGAGGGTACTTTCGGCGGATTCGACCTGGTCGTCAGCCGCACGGGTTACACCGGCGAACGGATTGCCTTCGAATTGTTCGTCCATCCCCAGAAGAGTGTTGACCTGTGGAAGACGTTGCTCGAAGCTGGTGAACCGTTCGGGATCAGGCCGATCGGACTGGGCGCGCGCGATTCGCTCCGCATCGAAGCCGGGCTGCCGCTTTACGGACATGAGTTGGCTGGCGATTTGGGATTGGGAATCGGCGCATCCGGTTTCGCGTCCTATGTGAAGACGTACAAGCCCTGGTTCATCGGCCGCAGCGCATTCCTCACACAGGAAACCGAACGCGATGGTGAAGTTGCACGTTTTCGTTTCGATTCCAAGCGCGTCCGCGTGCCCCATTACGGTGACCCTGTTGTCGATCGCCAGGGGCGGATGATCGGCTCGGTGACTTCCTGTGCGATGGACAGCGAAGGGTATCTGCTCGGACAAGCTGTCTTACTCAAAGAATTCCTCGCCGAAGGAACACCCATCGCCGTCTACCAGGGTGCTGCCAAGGACGCGGAGACGTTGCCGGTCGATGTGGCTGCTGTTGACAAGAAAAAGGAACCGACCGCGGCGACCGTGCTTTCGAGGTTTCGATAACAACGAGCTTTCCCCTCCTTATCTCCTGTCATTATTTCACGCAGTCCGCGGTCTAGCCCAATGCACAGCCGCCGCGGCCTCTACTCACACGCCAATAGATCCCGGCTATCCGGCTTCTGGGTTACGATTTCCCTCGAAAACAGGACAAATATCACATTCAATTTCCCGAATATATTATATAATACATTCGCGATTTTGAATATGAGGAAGCCGATGAAACCGCTGAAGAAAACCTGCGATCTTCTGAAATCCATCGCCAATCCGGTGCGCGCACAGATCCTACTCGCCATTGGCGACGGCGAAGCGTGTGTATGCCATCTCGAAGCGCTTCTCGGATTGCGGCAAGCGGCCATATCTCAGCAGCTCATGATATTGCGCCGGAAGAAGATCATTAAATCCCGCCGCGAGGGAAAGTACGTTTTCTACCGACTCGCAAAGCCGAAAGTGCTCGAAATCATTCGGGCAGCAGGCGCTGTTGTGGACGTATCGACGAATTCCCTCATTATGCCGAATCCAAGCAAATGTGAATGTCCCCATTGCGGGACCGACGAGTTGATTGTCTCCGTTAAAAAGCAGGGTATTAAACCGGCATCGTAGGTGAAAATGGACATCATCGAATCTATCCTGAGACTCTTTAACAGTGGTCTGGGCAACCTGGCGGCGTATCTTGCCGCACATGTTTTACTGTGCTTGCTACCCGCCTTCTACATCGCCGGGGCGATGACCGCCATGATTCCCAAGGAAACCGTAACGCGTTTTCTTGGACGGAACACTCCGAAATTCATCTCCTATCCTGCCGCCGCGGCGGCGGGCTTTTTGCTCGCCGTTTGCTCGTGCACCGTCATTCCTCTCTTTGCCGGAATTTACAAGAAGGGCGCAGGGATTGGTCCGGCGATTACCTTCTTGTTCGTGGCGCCGGCCATCAACATCCTGGCCCTGGTCTACACCGGCGGCGTGATCGGCATGGATCTGGCTGTTGCGAGATTGCTCCTTTCGCTGGCTTTCGGCATCGGCGTGGGCATCATCATGGCGCTCATCTTCCGCAAAGAGGACGCCGCACACGACAAGAACACGGACGCTTTGTTCGCAGGGCAAGCCTCCATGCGGCCAACAGTGGTCATATTCATGCTGTTGCTGGTTGCGTTGCTGGTCGTCGGCACCTTTCAAATCGACGCACTCAAGCAGAGCTATGTTCAAATCGATTTGCCCGTCGGCGGCGTTGATACGTTCCAGTCGCTCCTTGGCCGCCTCGTGCCCTTTGACCAAGCCCGCGGGGAGGAGGGCGTCACTGCGCAGGGCGCAATCTTGATCGGCATGCTCATTCTGATTGGGGTGGCGTCCTGGAAAGGAATCGAGAACATCCACGACGATTTCAACCGCTGGACCTGGCTATCGGCAGGGCTGGTCGGTTTGACGCTAGCCATTGCCGCGCTCGGTATGACGCCTCACGCCGGTGGTATTACGCTGTCCCTGACCGGTAAGTTCTTCGGCGTACTCATTTCCGTCATCGCTTTGGGCTGGATGCTCAGATCGCAATTGAACGAAGAGGAAACCCGCAGTTTTCTGTGGGAATCCTGGAAATTCGTCAAGCAGATATTTCCGCTGCTGATCGTTGGTGTGTTTATCGTCGGAGTCGTCCGTGAGTTGATCCAACCTGAATGGATCGAGTTCGTCGCCGGGAGTAATACGATACTGGGGAATTTCGTCGGCGTGGTTTTCGGCGTCTTCATGTACTTCCCCACACTCGTTGAGGTGCCCATCGCGCAGATGTTCTTGAATCTCGGTATGCATCGAGGGCCCTTGCTGGCCTATCTCATCTCCGATCCCGAACTCAGCCTGCAGAGTATTCTGATCACCGCCGCCATTATCGGACGCACGAAAGCGTGGACGTATGTGGGCTGGGTGGCGCTGTTCAGCACGCTGTCCGGACTGATGTATGGTGCCTGGGTGGATGGTACCAGCACGGGCATCGTCGCGTTGTACCTGATCTTGTTCCTGGCTGCGCTGGTCGGGCTTTTATGGCAGGTGAGCCACAGAAATGCACCTCGTCTCGCCAGCAAACACACACCATAATTCTTAATTAAGGAGAAGTGTATGCTTACGATTAAGATCCTTGGCTCGGGCTGTGCCAACTGCAAGCAAGTGGAGAAAATCGCCCGTAACATCGTCGACGAGATGGCGCTCGAGGCGGAAGTCACAAAGGTCACCGACTACGCCGAGATCACGCGCTACGACGTCCTGTCTACGCCCGGGCTAGTTGTCAACGAGAAGGTCGTCTGCTCCGGGCGCATCCCGAGCAAAGCCGAGGTGACCACCTGGTTGGTGGACGCACTCGAAAAGACTTGATGCCCAAACGCAAAGTTCTCTTCCTTTGCACGGGAAATTCCTGTCGATCACAAATGGCAGAAGCCATCGTTAATGCGCGTTTGGGTGACGACTGGGATGCATTTAGCGCTGGAACCCATCCCACAGGACACATCCATTCGAAAGCATTGGTAGTACTCGATGAAATCTCTATCAAGCACAACGGGCATTCGAAGCACATCGATGAGTTGCGAGAGATTCATTTTGACGCAGTAGTGACTGTGTGTGATTCTGCCGCTGAAGAATGCCCCATTTGGTTGGGGGAGAGTAACAAATTTCATCACAGCTTTCCTGACCCGGCAACAACAGACGATATAAGTGAATTCCGCAAGATACGCGACGACATCGAACGCGAAATCACTGCCTTATTGGAGCAGTTATGCTAATTGAATTGTTATATTTTGATGGGTGCCCTTCCTGGCAAGACGGGGTGAAGAATCTTGAAACTGCACTTAAAGCCGAAGGTTTGGAAGCTCAGGTACGTCTGGTTAAGGTTGAGAATGACAAGGATGCGAAGCGCTTGAAGTTTTTGGGCTCCCCTTCGTATCGTGTCAACAACATGGACTTGTGGCCCGAAAACCGCCTGCAGTACAACCTGAGTTGCCGTGTGTACAACACAACGGAAGGTATGAAGGGAGCACCAACCGTTGATATGCTGCGTGAACAGCTGAGAATTTTCCGCGAGGAAGTTTAATTGGAGGAAGCATGTCTCAAGAAACTCGTAAAGAACTTTCATTCCTAGATCGTTACCTGACATTGTGGATCTTCCTGGCAATGGCAATCGGCGTGGTTATCGGATTTTTATTCCCTGATGCCGTTCAATCGTTTAACAGCGCGGTATCGGTCGGAACGACGAACATCCCAATCGCGATTGGCCTGATCTTGATGATGTTTCCACCGCTTGCCAAGGTGCATTATGACGAGCTGGGCGATGTTTTTCGCAATTGGAAAGTACTGGGTTTGTCGCTGGTGCAGAACTGGGTGATCGGACCGATCTTAATGTTCGTGCTGGCGATCATCTTTTTGCGCGGTTATCCTGAATACATGACGGGGCTGATCCTGATCGGTTTAGCCCGCTGCATCGCCATGGTGATTGTATGGAACGAGCTGGCGAAAGGCGATACAGAATATGCCGCAGGATTGGTGGCATTCAACAGCATCTTCCAGGTACTGTTTTACAGCCTCTACGCCTACATCTTTATTACCGTCTTGCCAACCTGGTTTGGGATGAGCGGTTCGATCGTCGACATTACGATTAGCGAGATCGCCAAAAGTGTCTTCATCTACCTGGGAATTCCCTTCCTGGCAGGGTTCTTCACGCGGTTCTTCCTCGTACGATCGAAGGGTAAGGAATGGTACTACGCAAACTTCGTGCCCCGTATCAGTCCGCTGACACTGGCGGCACTGCTTTTCACGATCGTCGTCATGTTCAGCCTGAAGGGCGAGTTGATTGTGACGATCCCTGGTGATGTCGTGCGCATTGCCATCCCGCTCCTTGTCTACTTTGTGCTGATGTTCCTGGTGAGCTTCTTCCTTGGCCATGCAATCGGTGCGGATTACAGCAAAACGACCACGCTTGCCTTCACCGCGGCGAGCAACAACTTCGAGTTGGCGATCGCTGTGGCCGTGGCGGTCTTCGGCATCGGATCTGGTGTGGCTTTTGCCGCGGTGATCGGCCCGCTGATCGAAGTGCCGGTGATGATTGGATTGGTAAATGTTGCCTTCGCATTTCAACGCCGTTACTTTTCAGGTGATGGGACGCCCGTATAGCACAGGTAAAAGGTCTGTCCGTATCGATATGATTCTGGGTGTTTTTTAATACGAAGGACAACCGACAACGAGGGTCAATAGCAAATCCTAAATATGCTCGTAAAATCCGCGCGGCTGTAGTTCGGGGAAGTCCCCCTGATCGACCAAATACCGACGTACGTCCACACAGAGGTGGCACTTGCCGGCGTATCCTTCTTCGCACGGCTCGTATCCGAATTCTTCCATGGCGTACTTGCAAAGCCCATACGGACCTTTGGAGACGAGCGTCTCGATCAATGCAGGATAGCGGCCGGATTGGAAATCCTCGCGCACGTGTTGCAGATCGCGCCAGCTACCGATGGACAATCCGCCGCAAAAACCTGAGATGTAGTTGCCGTAGAGATCGAAGTGAGAGTGGTGGGCATGGAGGATCTCGTTCGCGCACCGCGCATTTTCGAACGACTGCGCCGGATAACTAGGTACAAGGTGCCCCAGAGCATATCCCGATCGACCGCCAGAAATGATGCCGTAACCCTGCCACAAGATCCGTCCCGCCTCTTCCCGGCCGAATTCCTGCTCGTAGTGCGAAAGCGGCAAGGGGCGGTCGACATCGTGGCGCTGGATCAGGTTCAAGTACTCCGCCTGGTAAACGATCAACCCTCGCCCGCCGAACACTTCCATAACGGCTCGAATAGCACGCAGCGTTCGGATCGGAGGAATTTTTTCGGCGTGAAAGGGCGAGCAACTGACCAGCACCGTCTGAAGCCCGGCCTCGTGCAGCATTCGAAAACGATCGTATGTCTCTTGTTCATCCACGCACCAACTGGCGCTGGTTTCCACGTAGCAGGCGATCCACCGCGACGCTGCCTCTCGAACGCCATGCAGCAGTAAGTCGAAATGGATGAACGGTTCGCCGCCGGTGAGATGAACCTGGGGAGGCCGAGGCCAGCTGACGACGGCATCCAATGCCGCCGAGAGCGTTTCTTCAGACATCGGCTCCCGTTCCCAGCGCGGTCCGCAGTTATACAGGCAGTGCTTGCAGGCGCTGTTACATTGATAGCTCAGAATGATGCCAATGTCTTGAGGCAGAAGCTCCATATCTCACCAGGTCTCGTACCGCACGATATCTTCCAGCGCCTTCCGCTCTTTCGGTTTTGGCGTGTCCGCGGGGTACCCCAGCGTCATGAATATCATCGGCTCGACACCCTGCGGTAATCTAAGAACTTCCCGCGACGCTTGCGGATCGAAGGCGCCGATCCAACAGGTGCCCAATCCGAGCGACGTCGCCGCCAAAATTAGATGATCCGTAGCGATGGTCACATCCACCTCGGCGGTGTTGCGGTTACCTTTCCCGACGTAGGCTTCAGCCAGGACCCCACAGCCACAGATGACGATCGGAGCCGAGACGAACCAATCGCGATCGTATATGCGGCGCAGCTCCTCTTCACGGCCTGTGGTGTGGATCACGACGAAACGAATCGGCTGGTTGTTGGCCGCCGTTGGCGCCAGGCGCGCGGCTTCGAGCACTTGCGCCAGCTTTTGTTCTTCGACCGCTTGCGATTTGTACGCGCGGACGCTGTAGCGCCTGCGTGCGAGTTCTAAGAAATCCACAGTCACTCTCCCTAGAATGAGCCGTTAGCTCGATCTATAATTTTCGATATTCCCGAACTTTTCTCCCCGTACCCTTCGACGCCAAAGCCAGAACAGGAAAACGGCCAGGGCGACGCCGACCCACGTCATACCGGTGGTGTCGTCGACGCGGGTTGCGTCCTTTTCCTGTATCGGCGCCAGGAAAGCAAAGAACGCCAACACACCACTCACGAGGGCGAGCCGGTGTCTCTCGATCCATGCTACGCCCCCTGAAAGATACCGCACGGACCAAAATACTAATCCCAACCACAGCAGTGTCGCCAGAATGGTGATCGAAACCGGAACTCCTACTGCCGGGAAGCGAAACATGAGCAAGACATAAAATACAAAAACTGCGCCGAAACCGATCATGCCGAACCAGAACGGCTCTTTTACGGAACCGCTGTGGTCCGCCAGCCACGTCGCAGGCATGCGTTTCGCCAGGAAAATAAAGCCAAGCATGCACAAGATGGCAAGCAGGTACTGCGGCGCCGGCGGCCGGTACAACGTGAGTAGAGAATATCCCAGAAGCGTCACCGCCAGGAGCAAAAAAATGAAGAAAAGTCGCCCCCTCGACCCCAACCAGGAATCGTGCTTGCGCTCCGGGAATATATGCTCGACGAGAAAGATGGGAATCGCGATGCTGACAACACTGTGATAGATCGTTAAATCCAGACTCCACACCCAATTGACGCCCGCCCAGCGGCCATACGTCCCGAGTAAGCCCAGATCCATCCAGTTCGGATCGAAAAAAGACTTGACCATCAAGCCTTCCTCCAGGATGCCGTATGCACATCCCAGAGTGAAGACCGTCGGCCAACCTTTCCCCCAGCGAACGGTATATTCGCGAATCAAAATAGCCCCACTGCCGTACAATGAAGCCAACAGCAGTAATGTGCCGGGAGCGAAGAATTCCCGCGGCGGTGCAGAGCCGGATACCAACTCGCCAATGGTTGGAGACAGGAAGAAAAGCAGCAGGACGGGCGCGAAACGTCGCACGGCGTGAGTTCCTTTACAGCACGCCGCGCTCACGAGCCAATTGAAGCAACGTCCTTGCAAATGTGGTGGGGACCGGTGGCTGTTCCTCCTCCGGTTTGCGTTCCAGTCGCATACTCTCGGATGAACAAGTGGTCACACACAACCCGCAGCCGATGCAGCGGTCCAGATCGATCACCGCGACTTCATCGATCACTTCTACGGCGTCCATCTGGCAGCGCTCGACGCAATCGCCGCAGCCTATGCATAAATCGGGATCCGATACGGCAAAAAACGGACTGGCGACCAAGCGCGCCGGCTGCGGCTGTTTGTTCAGCGTTTTCAAAACCTGGCAACAGCATCCGCAACAGCAGCAAATATTCACAATATGTTTGGAATTGCTTGGCTGCAGCACCAAGCCCGCCTCATCGGCTCTGTCGAGGATGTCCAGCGCTTCTTCCACTGTAATGTAGCGTCCCATCCCGTTTTCGACGTAGTAATCTGCGCCGCCGCCGAACACGAGGCAGGTTTCCAGCGGCCGGTCGCATCCCTCGCCCATCATGCGATGCTCGCGGCGACAGATGCATGGCGCCACGGCCAACTTTTCCTGCCCGCGGACCATCTCCGCTGCATGTTCGTGAGGTAGCACTTCTCGCGTCACGGAAACACTTTCGACGACGGGAATCGTTCTCAACTGGGGTACTTTCTCCCAAACGTTTGCCTCGAACAAATGGGGAACGTATTCGTTGAAATCGCGAATAAAATCCACATCTAGGTCGTTGACGTGATACTCCCACATGCCAACCACGAACTGCGAAGCTGCATAGAGGGGGTTCCCCTCGCGACGGTGACGGTAGAGCAAACCCTTCTTCGCCATCGATTCCAGCCGTTTGGCGCACAACTCCGCGTCCATTCCAAGCTTCTCCGCGATGACATCGGGCGGCTGCGGACGCATGGTGAGATTGAGTGCCAAGTGTGCTTCATCCTCGGTAAACATCCTGCGCAGGATGCGTAATTCCACGCCGGATTCCGTTTCGGGAAAACCGCCCGGCAATTTATCCAGGAAATCCGCTAGTTGTTTGTAAATATCTTCAGCCATCGCATCTCTCCATCGGTCACTTCAATCCTTTACTTTTACTCGATCCGCAAAAACCTCTAACCAGCCTGTGGAAGTCAAACGGATACCCGTGCCGTGTAGTGTACGTTTTATAACACCAAACGAGCGAGCGGGAAACAGAATTTCGGCCTGTTTTCGTCTATAAAAACGTCAGACCAGCGTCAGGGCAGACCCAGGCTTATGCCTCGAGTAGGTGTATAGTAGGGAGCGATCAAAAACGTCTCCAGTGAGCGGAGGTGTGAAATGCAGCAAGGGATTCCCATCTCGGAAAGAATGAACCAACGCCTCCGTGAGCGGTTTTTCCAATTGGCAACACAGCAATTCATCAACCGAGGATACCAGGAGACAACCTTCAAGGAACTCGCCCAGATCCTGGATGTCGATCGTTCCACTTTGCGCAACTACTTCCCGGACAAAGAGTCTTTCTTGCTCTACTTCGTAGAGCAGGAGATGTCGTGTACGATTCAGGAGGCGGAGCGGATTTCCTCCTCCAAACGACCTGCCGCGGAAAGACTTACTCACGTTCTGGACTACCTCTGTGCGTATCTCGACGAAAATCGAGACTTGACACTCCTCACGGCGCAGATACTTCCCGCCTTGAGCGATTCATGCCAACAACGCATTGCCTCCCGCCAGAGAAGATACAAGAAGGTTCTTGAAAGGATCATCCGCCAGGGAATCAAACGTGGAGAATTTCGCCGCGTGGATCCACGCGTTGCGGCAGCCGCCCTGTACGACCTCGTCATGGCGCCTTTCACCGCCTGGCTGCTTTATGCCGACGGCTACGAGCGTGAATGCGACATCGGACTTCGCCTCGATTTATTTCTGCACGGCCTCCAAGCGAATTGATTGGCGGAGGGGTAGTCAGGCTTTGCGCAAGCGGTTGTCGAAAGGAAACGCCTGCGGTTCCCCAATATTGATATTATTGAAGTCCGCATGAAGTGGGTTGAAGAGGTACAAACGCTCGATCGGCACGATCACGCTGGGAACGGAAAGTATCGCCGAGCGCTTTTCTTCCAACCAGCGATCACCGATCTCGTGCAGGCTCTGCGGAGCGGGATAGGATCGCCAATCCTGCGGTAGATTTTCAACTTCGATCGCTTCCCGCAGCGCAACATCGAATTCGGCCCGGATCAGAACATAGTCCGAGATTATCGCTGCAAACTCGAGGTGTGCCAGTATTTCCAGTATCGCCAGGGAGGCGTGTCCTGCGGTATACACCACGGGCCGGCCTGGGCTGTTCCAGCGTCCACCATACAAGCGGGCACCTTCTCCGCTGAACGCTCCTTCGCTGTAATGATTTTTAACGATTCGCCAGGAATGCAGTTTCACGAAAACACGCCGTGCTCGAGGCGTCCGATCAGTTTCTCGACCTCGCGCGCACCGATTTCGGTGCGGGCCATATCCAGAGGCGTTTCTCCGCCAAGGGCACGGTTCTGCGCGCGCAGCCATTTAAGCGCGCTTTCGTGGTCCCCATTAAAGAGTTCGAGTGATGTATGCAACACGCGCGAGAATCGCAAGAGGCGTTCGGATTCGTCGGGAGGTAGTTTTCCCTCGTGCTTACGCCTCGAAAGCGTACGCCGGGGAATCTGCAACAAATCTGCGAGCTCGGAAATCGGCAACTCTAGTTGCTCCTGCAGCTCTTCGAATGCCCGAAATGAAAAACCCTCTTCGATTTCGCCGATCAGTTCCAAGGTGTTGTTCGCATTTACACCCAGCCTGCGTGCATAGGGAATCGCCGCCGGGGTTTTACGCTTCTTCGCACCGCGCTTCTTCATCGAAGCCGCCTGGGTCGCCATGACGATCCTTCCTTTCGCCAAAAAACATAAGTGCCATTTTGCCATATTATACTGGTCATTTGGCTCTTGCACAAGTTGTTGTGCATAGATCACGTCCACTGCGAGGATGCGAGAGGTCGTTTGGAGAACTTGCTTTCTTTACGAGCTCAGCAGACAATGGGGGTTGTCATGAAACGGTGGATTCCGGATCGGACGACCCTGTTTCTCATTGCGGTGGTCATCGCGCTGGCGGGTCTCGCCTGGCTGCGGGGCGGCTTTCCCCTGTTCGTGGGTGGACTGTCCAGCGGCGCAAGCGAACTACTGAAAGTTACGCCGCTGCTTTTGGCCGCTTTCCTCATCGCCGGATTGACCCAAGTGCTGGTCTCGCGCCAAGTCATCGAGCGCTGGTTGGGTTCGCGATCCGGATGGCGCGGGATTCTTCTGGCGTGCCTGGGTGGTGCGCTAATCCCCGGCGGGCCGTACGTGTACTACCCCATCGCCGGCTCTCTGCTGCATTCCGGCGCCGGGCTGGGCGTGCTGATCGCCTTCGTCAGCGCTAAAAACTTATGGTCGGTCACGCGCCTGCCCTATGAATTCGCTCTCTTGGGACCCCATCTAACCTTGATCCGCTACGCTTTCACCTTCCTACTGCCGCCCATATTCGGAATCGCCGCGGAAACCCTCTTTGGGTCGAAAATCGAAAGTATTCGCGAGGCGCTGCGATGAAACAATCGACGCTGATCATGGTCGGGATCGCCCTAGCGATGTGGATCTACGCCCGCAGCCGCGGTGATGACAGCGCCCGACGAGCGGTAAACGTGGGCTGGCAGACTTTGAAACGAACGCTGCTGCTTCTTCTCATCGCCTTCGCCATCATCGGGTACGTCGAGGCGCTGGCCCCACAGGACTTGGTTCGCTCCTGGATCGGTCCCAATTCCGGACTGCGTGGCGTTTTGATCGGAACCGTCGCCGGCATGCTGCTCCCCGGAGGTCCCTACGTCGTCTTCCCGCTCATCGGCGCGCTCTACCAAAACGGCGCCGGCCTCGGTCCCACACTGGCGATGATCACTTCCTGGGCCGCCCTGGCCCTGTTGACTGTGTCCTTCGAGCTGCCCTTCTTGGGGTGGCGATTTAGCGTGCTGCGTTTGAGCCTCGGGCTTTTCGCGCCCATCCTCGTGGGTTTGTTAGGATGGCTCGCCTTCGCCGGTTAATGGACGCCATCCAAAGGGGGCTTTTACCGCTTTCGAGTAAGCCGATGACTTCCTTCTTCCTTCCCTTCGCTACGACTTTTCATCATTTCCAGATTTTTCGGGATCGAGTATTCTTACAAAGCATTGGAAGTGAACGACAGCATGATCGTTGAGAGGAAGCAGCCATGCAAGCGATCGTGATCGCCCCGGACATAGACGAGAAAGAGATTTTCACCTTCCTGATCCGAAGAGCAGGATTGGCTGTGGCATCCAGTTCCGACTACCAACGCGTACTGAAGAACTGGACCGACCATCCGGCGGACATCATCATCCTTGCCCTTCAGGAAAACATGGATCCCATTGCAATCATGGAGCAAGTTCGAGACGTGACCCAAGTTCCGCTCCTGTTGATCACGGATCCTCTCTCAGAAGACACCTCCTGTTCGTTGTTGGAAAGCAGCGTAGATGTTCTCCTCCAACGTCCCCTCTCCCCTCGGATCCTGACCGCTCAAGTCCACGCGCTCTCGCGACGCTCTGCCTCTGTACCCAGCTTCGTTCTGCCGAATCTCGATTTGGAGAACATCGTCCTGGACACATCCACGCGAACTGTCAGCGTACACGGCCAGGAACCCCGGCGCCTCACACAGTTGGAATTCCGCCTGTTGTTCACGCTGATGACCAACCGCGGGCAAGTCGTCCCCACGGATATTCTCATCGAACGCGTATGGGGTTACGCCGGAGAAGGGAATCACGATCTGGTACGCGGGTTGATCAGTCGCCTGCGGCGAAAAATCGAATCCGATACCGGTGAACATGAATTCATCGAAACGATCGCCGGTGTTGGTTATCGTTTCATTGCGGAAACCCTCTAGGCAATATCATAGGATCATTCTGAAAATGACTATCAAGTCTGTTGCTGCATCAAGGCCATAAGAACGGACTCTCATTCCGCAAATCTCAATCCACTCGTACGTCTTCACCGGCCCTTTCCCTCCACGAGATGCCACAAAAAAATCACGATTTTGCATGTATTTATTGCAGCATTTGAATGCCTTTTACACTGCCATTGATTATGCTTTGACCACGAGATTGATGATGAAGTTGCTGCAAGCTGATTGCCCACTATGTTCCGAATCCATTCGTTTGAGCAGAACGCCGATCATCGGACAGCGCATTATGTGCCCGAGGTGCCGCGACGTGCTCGAAATAACCAGTGTGTCGCCGGTTCGCTTGATGAGCGCATACGGAGATATTCTGGAAAATCCATCTTTTTCCTTTCGTCCCACACCACCCAGAAATCGTACGGGCAGATGATCTTACCCACTGGCTCGAACGTAAAAACCGGCTCATCGATGGAGCATCAGCGTATCAGAAAGCAGCAGCGCGAGACATGCCATGTGAAGTAGATCTGCATTTTGCTCCACGGGTAGAATGGTTGGAAAGATAAATAGGAAAGATGTCGATCAAAGCTATCTGTCCTGAATGCGACGTTGAAATCGCATTTTCTACACAGCCGACGCTCGGGCAGTGTGTGATCTGCGCTAACTGTCAATCCGCCATGACGATCAAGCATTTGAATCCGATCGTGCTGGATTGGGCTTTTTTGGCACCGCTCGAGCCTGCGAGAATATGCCCAAATCCATTGGTGCCCAATTACCCAGAACAATTCAAGAAACGATCCTGATTTATCTATGTATGCTGTAACCGAGGACCTCGCCTGCACGCCGGTCCAAGCAAGGATAATGTGACGCGGCAGCCTAATACTGCAGCACGAACGCTCGAAAGCCGCGGAGGTAGGAGAAACGATGGAATCATCACCCGTAAAAGTTTTATACATGACGCCAGAAGGCCACGCCAAATTGGAGCAGGAACTAGAGCGCTTGCGTACCGTTCGCCGCTCCGAGGTGGCGCGCAGAATCCACGAGGCGATAGAAGAAGGTGGAGAGTTGGAAGAAAACGCCGCCTATGATGTAGCGAAAGCCGAGCAGGCTTTCCTCGAAGGCCGCATTCAGGAAATCGAAAATAAACTTGCCCGCGCGAGCATCGTCGCCCCCGGAGAACCGACGGGCGTCGCCCAAATTGGTAGCCTCGTCGTTATCCAGCAATTGGACCAGGCTCCGCAAACCTATTCGATCGTCGGTTCGACGGAAGCCGATCCGCGTCACGGAAAAATATCCTGGGAGTCTCCTCTCGGGCAAGCATTGCTGAATCATCGGGAAGGGGATGAAATTGAATACAAGGCGCCGGATGGCACTTTTCGATGCAAGATACGCAAGATCCAATGAGTTATTGTTCTTGCGTAATTTATACGTGTTTTCCATAGCAACAACACACCTTTTCAACATTCGCGAATTAAGATTCAACACAGAATTTCCAGGGTATTTTATTTAAGGAAAAAGCATAGGTTAAAACGATGAGCAATTCTAAGAAAAATGACAAACCTCCCCAGCGCAGCTCTGCAAACGGGAGACAAATTACACTCAAGGCGCTCGGCCCGGTCAGCGACCTGGAATCTCACGTGCCCACCGACTGGTGGCGTCGAATTTTCACCTCGCTCTACATCAAGACCGACGCCGACGTGATTGCCGATGACCGCATCACGGCGCGCGAAGTCGACACACTGCTGGAAATCCTCAAGCCAACGCCTACAACGCATATCCTCGATCTGTGTTGCGGCCAGGGTCGCCACACGCTGGAATTTCACCGCCGCGGTTACACCCAGGTCGAAGGATTGGATCGCTCTCGCTACCTCGTTCAAAAAGCCAAAAATCAATCCCGCAGCGAAAGCTTGACGGCACACTTTCGCGAGGGCGATGCGCGCAAGACGCCTTACGGCGACGACGTCTTCGATGTGGTCATGATCCTGGGCAACAGCTTCGGATATTTCGAATCCGTGCAGGATGACCTGCTCGTGCTGCAAGACGTTTTCCGCATTCTCAAGCCGGAGGGAACCTTGCTGCTCGATCTCGCCGACGGAGAATTCCTCAGAAATAATTACGAGCCGCGTTCGTGGGAATGGGCGGATAAAAAATTATTTGTCTGCCGGGAACGAGAACTCTCGTCGGATGGCCAGCGCCTGATCACGCGCGAGATCATCAATCACACCGAGAAGGGAGTTATCGCGGACCAGTTCTATGCCGAAAGGCTATATTCACGGGAATCGATCACGCGCCTGCTCCTGGATGCAGGATTCTCTAACATCGAACATCTCGAAGGCTTCATCCCTTCTTCAACGCGAAACCAAGACCTGGGCATGATGGCGCAGCGGATTTTGCTCACCTGCAACGTCCCGAACAAACTCGCGCTATTCACGGTCGGCATTCCCAACGATGTACACGATCTGGTCGTTATCATGGGGGACCCTCGCAAACTCGATGTGATAAAACCGGATCTGATTTTCGACGAAGATGACTTTCACACCATCGATGAACTTAAATCCGCGCTCGAAGCCAATAATCACAGACAGTACACCTTCCTCGATAATCACGATAACTTGATCGATGACCTGCGTGATTTGCGCCAGCGAACCGATCTCGTTCTCAATCTTTGCGATGAGGGTTTCGAGAACGATCCGCTCAAAGAGCTTCATGTTCCTGCGCTGCTGGAAATGCTGCAGTTCCCCTACACAGGTGGCGGACCGCAATGCCTGGCATATTGTTACGATAAGTCGTTGGTTCGAGGTGTCGCCAAGGAGATGAACATCCCAGTTCCTGATGGTTTGCTGCTAAACGCGAACGACAGCACCATCGACCTGCCGATGCACTTCCCCGTGATCATCAAACCCAACTTTGGGGATTCCAGCTTCGGCATCATCCAGGATTCCGTAGCGCAAACACCGGAAGAGTTGATCGATGCCGTGGTGCAAATTCGCCGGAGGTTCGGCTACGATCAGCCGGTCTTGGTGGAAGAATTCCTGCAGGGAAAGGACCTCAGCGTCGGGATCATCGGAAATCCGCCTCAAGAGTACACCATTCTTCCCATCGTCGAGGAGGACTATTCTGTTCTCCCCGAGGGGTTGCCGCATCTGTGCGGGTATGAAGCCAAGTGGATGCCCGATTCGCCCTATTGGAACCTGCGCTCTATTCCGGCCGAGTTGTCCGAATCCGCGCGCAACGTGCTTGAAGATGCAAGTGTCCGGCTCTTTGTTCGTCTGGAATGTCGAGATTATGCGCGTTTCGATTGGCGCCTCGATTCCGAGGGAAATCCCCACCTGCTGGAAGTCAACCCGAATCCCGGCTGGTGCTGGGACGGGCATTTGGCTAAGATGGCCCATATCGCAGGACTGTCCTACACCGATATGCTGGAAGCGATCATCTCCGCGGCCGCCACGAGGTTGGGCATCATCACTACTCGACTGATCCCACAAGTATAAGGAATCAATCTGGATACCCGAGGGATACCAGTGATAAGAAATTCGGCGGATCGTGAAGGCTGATCCGCCGAATTTGCAGCGCCAAAACAACATTGTCAAATAAACTGTATTTAAGGTTGATTATTTCCGGCCAGAGCCTTTACCCGATCCCTGTTGTCCACCGGTCCCTTGCTGATTTTCCGGTGTTCCATCCCCCGGCTGCAGGGAATCCGGCTGCTCGGGAGCATCCTCGGGTCGACTTTCTCCGTGCCGCAAACGAAACGTTGTCGGATCCTCCAGGCCTTCCTCCGCGGCCTGGCGAATTTGGGACATGATCTGCTCGGTCTGCTGCAGCGCTCCGTCGGCATTACCCGCATCCTGAGATTGCATTTGTTGTATTACCCGAGTCTGCTGCTGCGTCATGACGCTTAAACGTTCCATCGCTAGTGCCAGATTCTCATCGTCAAAATTCGACGCGCAGCGCAACGCCTGCTCAAAATGCTCTTGCAGCCGATTAGTGACCTGAGATGGAATGGATTCACCCTCTTCGCTGAGTGCGTCGATCTCCTCCAAACGCTCCTGTGCAAATCCCAGCAGGAGATCAAAAGCTTTCTCAGAATCCGAGGTGAGTGCCAACCGAACGTCTTCGGAGGCGATTTTGATGGGATAAAGAATTTCTCCCGGTTCACTAGCCTTAGCGACAGCGACTGTACCGCCTGTGGCTCCGAACGCCATGGTCAACGCCAGAACAACTCTTACCAGAGACACCATAATCGAACGCTCCTTTCGTCTGATGTTCTTCCACCATTTACGACGGTCTGGAAGCGCTGGAGATACGGGTTTCGGCAAGGAACGCGCTCTGTCCATAAAAGCCGCTCGGCCACTTTTAACGGCCATTGGGTCCCGCTCGGGAACGTCTTTCAACGGACTCAACCTTTCCAGGATGGCCTTCGTTTCGTCCGGACTGACAGGGGCAATGCTCTCGCTGCCGAACATATCCTCATCGTCTCTTCGGTTGCTGCTCAAACGCTTCATGTTCACGCCTCCTGATCAGGCCGGTCCATCGCGAACATCCGCCGCAGCGCGTTGAGTCCGCGATGCTGCAGCGCCTTGACCGCACCGACTGATTTTTCGATCGCTGAACTAATTTCCCGGTTGCTCCATCCTTGTAAGAATTTCAACACGATCACCTGTCGTTGTTCGGGCGCCAGGCGCCACAATGCCGCCCGCGCCGCTTCGGCCTGAATGTTTCTTTCCGCTGCTGAGGACGGATCGTCCTCCGACGGCAGTGCCGCAACGTTCTCGGGCAATCCCAGCACCTCACCATGTCCTCGACGATGACCGTCGACGGCTAGATTATGCGCCACACGATACAGATACGCGCGAAGATGCTCGCGCGGGCCACCGCCGCCATGAAGGGCCCGCAGAAAACGATAGAAGGTTTCAGCAACGAGATCTTCAGCCGCCTGCTGGTCGCCGATCAAACGATAGGCGTAACGATAGAGTTCATCACTGAACGCATCGTAAATCGCTTCCAGCGCATCTTCTTCCAGGCGGCGTGCTGCGACCAGCCGGTCCGTTTCGGGCTTCGACATCCTTCACCTATTACGACGCATTCCCGTCTCGAACGATACGGCATTAACGAAGCGGGAATGCTGTGAAAAAGTTTCTCCGAAAGCAAGACCTCGCCCTCGGAGAACTTTCCAAGCGAACGTGTTGTGTAGATGGTATTTTACTTCATAAACCTTGCTGGCCTTGCCCCGCCCACATCGGACGGCCACTGTCGGCGCGCAGGATCAGGCTCATTCCGTTGGAGAGATTTTCGATCTCCGTCGTCTTCCATTCGCCGTCCTCGTAGAAACCTGACAAGGCGATGCGGTCACCAGCTTGCACCTGGAAACCCATATCGTTTGCAAACCTCCACGAACGGCCTTCGATGACCAACGCATCTCCGTCGCTCGTTTCAACGACGAGGGCGTCTCCGTCCACGGAAACGACCTCTGAAGATAACTGGAGTTCCTGCTGCGGCTCAGAGTCTTCGGCAACGCTTCCATTGCCCGCGCGGTTACCTTTATTCCCCTGCCCAAGTTGGACATTCGCGTCCACCGCTTGATTCCGGCCGGCCTGGCTTCCGGCGTTCCGCTGGCCGGAAACATCTGTTGTTTCTACTATTTGACGTCCTTGTCGATTTTCCTCATTACGGGTCCCCTGTTCAATCTTGGTAGCCGTACGATTAATTGCACCGACCACCAACACTCCGGTCAAACCCAGCACCAGTGTTCCAAACACAATCTTCTTCAACATCACGTTAACCTCCTATTCGTCCTCATCAGAATGTAGAAATACCGCAGCGAAACGCTACACTGGCTCCGCATCCGCCAATTTCTCTCGCATCACCTGTGGAACCAAGGATTGAAAGAAACGGCGAGTTACCTTTGCTATCCAGCGCCAGTGAATTGCAAAATGAATCACTGCCGCGACGATCATGATTGCTCCCGACCATGTATGAATCACATCCCACGTAGCGCGCCCCCATAAGAAAGTAAAATCCCAGGCCGGGTTCGTGCCTCCCTGATACCCTCCAGCGGGAGAGAAAAGGAAATATATTCCCGAAATTGCGCTAACGAAGAAACTGCTGGCCAGTATGACGTCGATGGACAGGTTTACTTTTGCGCCAAGTGACATCCGTGAGCTGCTGCGCCGCATACCCGTCAACATTCTCTTTGCCATCATCACAACCCACGGCCAGTGATACACAAAGTGAACCACAGCCGCGATGATCATTAAGACTCCGCCCCAGGTATGTAGATCGTTCCAGGCTTCCTGATTCAAGGAGATTCGCGAGTCGAACGCCGGGTTGCGCCCACCTCGAAAACCTCCCGAAGTGTGAAAAAGGACCTGAATACCCGTGACAGCTGCAAGGACTCCACCCAGCAAGACTGCGAAATCGAGCAACCAATTCACTCGCGTGCGTGTGGACATACTGACCGATCTGACCATTTCCGTTCTCCTTTTTTATAATAACGATAGATGGATTGTAGACTTTACTCGTGAAGAATATGTGAAACGTCTGTGTGGAAGATATGAAGCTTCGCTGTACGAAATTTTCCGCTTGCAAGTCATCCATTCGTCCGTCAAGTGAGTGTTCCCTAGAACGACCTGCGGTATACTCTGCGTTGGGTGAGGGTCCGCCAAGTAGAAGTTGGAGAGCTTGTTCCTGCAGGCATGGCAAAGCATTCGACTCGCACGAATGAGGCCTGGCTAAACGATTTGAGTTCACCTGGCGTTGCGCAAGAGGCGGCGCTGGTGGATTTGCGTCAGGTCATCCACACCGGATTACCGTATGCACTCTCGCAATGGATTTCTCCATCCGATCCCGCCTTCGATGCCCTCGTCGAAGAAGCGACACAAGACACACTCCTGCGCGTACTCGATCGCCTGGACACGTTCGAGGGCCGCAGCAAGTTCACCACCTGGGTCCACAAAATCGCCATCCACATTGCGTTGAACGAGCTGCGCCGCAAACGCTGGCAAGATGTCTCTCTGGAAGAGTTGGCCGAGGGCGAGTTCGGTGCGCCCGCACTGATGGAAGACGACGTCGGAGGGCCTGAACTTGCCTCCGAACAATCCGACCTCGTCAAGCGCATCATACGCGTCATCCACGAGGAGCTCACTGATCGACAGCGCACGGCCCTCATTGCCATTGGAATACACGGCATGCCGATAGCGGAAGTGGCCCGCCGCATGGATACCAACCGCAACGCACTGTATAAATTAATGCACGACGCCAGGCTGCGGCTCAAACAGCGCCTGGCCGAAGAAGGTCTTACCCTGGATGAGATTCTCAACACCTTCGATGGTGGGTAAGAACGATGCGCTTCGCTCTGTCTTAAGTACGGAAAGTATGGGAACATGGATTCGATTGCGAATATAAAAAAGCTGCTCGATTCCCTCGAAAAAACACGAGAAGATGAAGCCAATTGCGGCGAGGTCTTCGACCATCTCGACGTGTATGCCGAATTCGTGGCGCGCGGCGAAGACCCCAGCGAACTGCTGCCGCTGGTTAAGCAACACCTCGAAATCTGCAATTGCTGCCATCAAGAACTCGAAGCCCTGGTCCGAATCCTCGAACGAGATCTCGATTGATGAGTTCGAGGCTCGACCTGGCCCATCTTTTCAATAAACCATTCCCGTACAGTAACAACCCCGGTCGAGTCTGGCCGGGGTTGTTCTATTTCGTCTGGTTTCTTGACATCATTTGAAGCTAGTGGCCCACATCAATCGTCGTTTTCCGCATCTTCCTCGGATTCGCCGTTCGGTTCTTCGGAAGCGGCATACATCTCGAGCCGCTGTAGAATCCGCTGGTTGATCGATCCCTGCGGAAAAGAACCGTCGTCCAGCATCTCCCCCGGATCTTTACCGGTCAACAACCGCAGACCTTCATCGACCGTCGAAATCGGCCAAATGTGGAATTTCCCAGCGGCGACGGCATCCACCACATCTTGCTTCAGCATCAGGTGCTGCAGGTTGCCTTCGGGGACGATGACGCCCTGTGATCCGTTGAGTCCCTCTTTCTGACAGGTAGCGAAGAAACCTTCGATCTTCTCGTTGACGCCTCCCACGACCTGAATCGTGCCATACTGGTTCACCGAACCCGTGATGGCACAATCCTGGCGCAGCGGTGTATCCGCCAGCGCAGACAGAATGGCGATCAGTTCGGCAGCCGAGGCGCTGTCACCCTCCACTTCATCGTAGGACTGCTCGAAGGTGATCCGCGAGGAGAGACTCAATGCACGCTTCTGCCCATAGCGACTGCCCAAGAAGCCACTGATGATCAGCACACCCTTGGTATGAATGGGACCGCCCAGCTTGGCCTCGCGTTCGATGTCGACGACGCCATCCTTGCCTGGATACACGGTTGCGGTGATCCGCGTCGGACGGCCAAAAGCATATCCGCCGATATCCAATACGGATAACGCGTTGATCTGTCCCACGCTCTCTCCGCCCACATCGATCAGCAGCGATCCTTCCATCACCATTTCCTGCAGGCGCTCCTCGATGAGATTGTCGCGGTAGATCGCCTCGTGGATGGCTCGGTCGACGGCAGCAGCGTCCACCAGTTTTTTTCCATTCTTCTGCGCCCAATGAGCCGATTCACGAATCAAATCGGCGATCATCCCCAAGCGCGTGGATAATTTATTCTGACTCTCGGCCAATCTCGACCCATGTTCGATGATCCTGGCGACGGCCGTTTGATCGAAGGGCGGCAGATCGTTCTCGTCGATAACGGCCTTGACGAAAAGCGCATATTCGCGTTCGGTCTCCTTTGTGCGCTCCATGAGCGTGGCAAATTCGGCCTTCACTTTGAACAATTTCGTGAAATCTTCATCGTGGTCCTGCAGCATGTAGTACAACATCGGCGTTCCAATGAGCACGACCTTGACCTTCAACGGCATCGGCTCGGGCTCCAGGGTGGTTGTGCTTAACAAACCCAATTGCGTGCCCAACTCGACGATGCGTAAAGCTTGATCGCGCAAAGCACGCTGCAAACCTTCCCAGGCATACTGGTTCAGGAGAACCTCACGCGCCGGCAAAACCAGATACCCGCCGTTCGCTCGATGCAAGGCGCCCGACCGGATCAGTGTGAAATTGGTCAGTGTGGCGCCCAGCACCACCTCGTGCTCGATGCGCCCCATGAGATTGTGATAAGAAGGGTGATTTTCGACGATCACCGGCGCGCCCTCGCAACCGGAGTTGTCGACCAGCACGTTCACCTCGTATCGCTGGCGAGCGTCGATTTCTGCCACACGACCCGTCGCGCGGGGTGGCTCTTGCTCACCATCACGGAATTGAGCGGCATTGGCGACGACGTCCTCCTTCAAGGCATCCAGATGCTCGACGACCGGATCCTGGTCGGCGTATTTCTCTTTCAGCGCCTCGACCAGGTGCTCGATCGCAAAGAGCGCCGTTTGCTCGTCCAATTCCTGCAGCTTTTCGTGGAGTTCACGCGTCTTCGACTGGATCTTGTGCAGGCTTTTTTGGACTTCACCTTCAAGCATGCTCTCTTTTTTCTCGAGTTTCTGCTTCTGCTCGTCACTCAGTTTTTCAAGTTCTTCCGGTTTCGCGGGCTGTCCGTTTACTCCGGGCACCAACTTAACCCCGTACGGCGTCTGCGCCAGGACGAAGTTGTTCTTATCCGCAAGTTTCGTCAGCCGGTCGAATTCCTGCTCCTGTATCTTTTCCACTTCGCCTGCCAGCAAGTTCTGTTGGCTTGAATATTCCTCACTCGCAAATATGCGTTGGATTTCCTGCTCGCAGCGTAAGATCAGTTCGTGTACGTCCTTTCTCAACTTCAGCGCTCGTCCCTTCGGCAGGTGGAGTAATTTAGGCTGGTGCGGATCCTCGAAGTTATTAACATAACACCAATCATACGGATCGGGCTCATTCGCGGCTCGTCGCTCGAGATGCTCGCGGATCAACGTCGTTTTCCCCGAACCCGGCAGCCCCAGGGCAAAGACGTTGTAGCCCGGTCCGCTCAACTCCATTCCCATCTCCAACGCCCGAAAAGCACGCGGCTGTCCGATGACCTCTTCCAGCCGCGGCAATTCGTCCGTGGTTTTAAATCCCAGCGCCTCCGGATCACACACGGCTCGCAGCGCCGCAGGTTTCAAGCTCTCGCCGATCTTAATCTTTACGCCCCGCGTCTTCCTTTTTACGGTTTTTTTCGTCTTTCGTTTGGTCATGGACATATGTCTCCTGGAGTTCTTTAACACAATCTACCGTATGATACACCGACAGATGGAAAAATGGTGACGGGATCATTCGAGCGATAATCTCCCGCCCGGCTCGTTCGTTTCAATATCGTGTCATAATACAGAGACGGAAAATGAAAAAGAGCGTCGCCATTCCCACACAGTAGTGAGGAGTCTTGCCAAGATGCGCATCGAATACCACGCAATCGGTCTCATTCACAGCTCTTTCAAAACGATCGAAGGCACACCGATCCAGCCCTCCCGCGCGAAGAACAGCAGGGGAACCGTCGAGCTGTTTGCGGAGTACGCAGCGGGGCTTCGCGATCTGGATGGGTTTTCACACGTTATCCTCGTCTATCACCTGCACAAATCGCGGCCATATCGTCTCATTGTCACCCCATTTCTCGACACGCAGCCCCGCGGGTTGTTCGCCACACGCGCCCCAAACCGGCCGAATCCCATCGGCCTTTCGGTCGTCAAACTCCTTGGGGTCGACGGTAACATCCTCAGCGTCGACGGCGTGGATATCCTCGACCAGACGCCTCTTCTGGATATCAAACCCTACGTGGGTGAATTTGACCGTCGTGACGACATACGCCTGGGCTGGCTCGAAAACGCCCAGAAAAACATCGACGTCGCGGACGAGCGGTTTAAGTGAAACCACCATCAGCTCTCCGGAATGAATATTCAACGCGAAAAAGCGATGATAGAATCCTTTTGATATTCAAGGAGATTTGCATGGACACAAAACACAAGCTCGCTGTGCTGTGCTTGCTGGTTGCGCCTTTGCTCGTCTGCGGGTGTACGGCCCTTGAAAAAAGCCCGACCGCCACGCCAACCCAAGAACCAACCCCCACTGAGGAGGATGAACAGCCCGAAGGTGCGGTGGCTGAATCATGTCCGCCGATGGACGCCGAAACGCGTGCCGAAATGGACAGCATCGAGAGTCAGGTGATCACCCTGCGCGGATTGCAGGCAAGCGCTCCCGTTGCGCGTGTCCTGCTAACCCAGGATCAACTGCGCCAACGCGTGGTTGACGAATTCCTGGCCGATTACAGTGAAGCGGAAGCAGATGACGACGTACTGGTCTTTTCCCTGTTCGGTCTGCTATCTGAGGATTTCGACTTGTGGAATTTCTACGCCGACCTCCTTACGGAACAGATCGCCGGCTTCTACGACGACACCACGAAGGAGATGGCGGTCATCTGCGGCTCCGGCTTCGGCGCCATGGAGCGCATTACCTACGCCCACGAATTCGATCACGCCCTCCAGGATCAAAACTACGATCTGGAAGAGGGACTCGGTTACGATGACGAGCTCTGCGACCTCGACAGTGAGCGCTGCGCCGGGATCCAGTCGCTTATTGAGGGAGACGCTACGTTACTCCAGGAGCAGTGGATGAGAACGTACGCCACGCAAGAGGAACTCATCGAAGCGATGAACTACATCAACAACCTCGATACCCCGGTATACGACTCCGCCCCTCGTTTCCTGCGCCAGGATTTCCTCTTTCCCTACCAGGCCGGGGAGAACTTTGTCCAGACCATCTTCCGGAACGGCGGCAACAACTGGGCGGCCGTCGACGCCGTCTACCAAGATCCTCCCAGCTCCACCGAACAGATTCTGCATCCAGAGCGCTATCCTAACGATGATCCGGTTAAACTTATCGTTCCCGACGCCCTCGATGTCCTGGGCAGTGGCTGGCGTTTGGTCGATGAAGACACGCTCGGGGAATGGTACACCCAGCTGGTGCTCAACGAGTACCTTCCCAAGGCCGACGCCGCGTCGGCCGCCGCGGGATGGGGCGGAGATGTGTACCGCGTCTACCACAACGACTCGAGCGGAGAAGATATTCTCCTCCTCGTCGCGCAGTGGGACACGATGAAAGATGTGCAGGAGTTCAGCGCCACTTTCGTCACCTATGCAGAAGCTCGCTTCGGTGAGCGTTCGAGCGCATCTACGTTTATATCGACCTGGGAGACATCCGATCTATACGTTTACTTCGAGCGCAAATCCAACCAAGTCCTATGGATCATAGCCCCAGACAGCGATACGGCCGACGTGGTGCGCGAAGCAGTCAACTTACCCGCAGCGCAAGAATAAAGGCCAGGTGCTCGACCCGAGGCGCGTGCGCGCCGTCTTATTCGATCTCGACGGAACCATCGCCGACAGCGACGACACCGTCGTTCAACGTCTCGCCGCGCTGATGCGACCTTTCTCTTCGCTGCGCAAGAGCCACAACGAGCGTGAATCTGCCCGCCGCCTGGTCATGGCCGCAGAAACTCCCCTCAACGCATTTCTCAGTTTCCTCGACAGATATTCTCTGGATGAATGGATCCGTCCGCTTTCGAACGGTCTGCATCACCTGCGCGGGGAAACGAAAATAAAATACGCCCAGTTGATCCCCGGAGTCGACGAGGCGCTGATTCACCTGGCGGCTCGATACCCACTCGCCCTGGTGACCGCGCGCGAGAAGTACAGCGCCGATGCACTGCTTCGTGCGCTTCAAATTGAAGCGTTCTTTCGATGCGTCGCCACGGCGGGCACCTGCCGGCGATCCAAGCCCCATCCTGCCCCCGTACTGTGGGTCGCCGATCGACTCGGCCTGGCTCCGCAGGACTGCCTCATGGTGGGCGATACACCCGTCGACATTCGCGCCGGCTGCGCTGCAGGCACACAAACTTTAGGCGTTCTTTGTGGCTTCGGAGAGCACGACGAATTGCTGCGCTCCGGCGCAGATCTCGTTCTCGATTCGACTGCAAATTTACCCGGATTGCTGCTGAAAAGCGAGGCTTAAGTCCAGGCCTGGATCAAAGTTTCCGGGACATCATCGTATTTCGATTAGGACCGGAGTCCTGATCTCTCTTGTAAGGTTGATGTAAGGCCGCTCCAAACAGAGTTGTGCTACGATTTTGTCAGGCAGGAAGTAAGCAACAAATCAGTTCCCGGTGTGCAATCTCCGATAAAGGCAAAACCGTCGAAAGGCGGTGGCGCAAAGCTATAGGGTCTACCGCTTCGAAAGAAGCCAGGACAGCCAGCTGCCGAAGAGAGTAAGGCACACCGATTTCTTTTTCTCGGTCCCATGGCTGTCCAGACAAAAAGACAATCATGGGGCCTGTGATTTTCTCAAACAGGCCAAGAAAATCGAAAGGAGAAAAGGAAATGAACCTCCGAAAATTGTTCAAGAGAAGTGAAAGAGGCCAAGCCCTCGCCGAGTACACGGTGCTTTTTCCGCCCGTACTCCTGATCAGCTTCATGGTCCTCATCCCGCTGAGCACACACGCCAACTTTATCTTCTGCGAGATGCTCTACGCCATGGATCCTTCGGCCGGGCAATGCGACCAATGGCTGAGCGAAGAGCCCGTCGTCGAAGACGAAACTCCAGAAGATGAGTGTATTGTCTTCAACGCAGAAGAAGGTGCCTCCCAGTGCAGCCAGAGCGACGATTGCGCTGAACTCCCTGGCCTCAACACGGGCAGCTACGACTCATCCGACGACATCGAATCCTTCGTAATTAAAGCTGGCCAGGATTACCATATTTACGAAACCGGCCTCACGGAAGATGGCTGCTACTACGTTGAAATCACCGGCTCCCATGTATCCTGGGAACGTTACGGCAGCGGTCCACAATGTAAGGATGTCAGTCACACTGAGGTTTGGAACACACCACTCTGTCCGTAGTGTTTATTTGACCCAACGCTTGTGTTGTCCGAATCACCGATCGTAAGCAGCACGAGCTGATGACAGAACCTGGACAATCTATTCGGGGGTTTTCCTTAGGAAAGCGCATCCGCTTCCCGGGTGGAACAAGTCTCAACTTTCGTCTCCCTCTCCTTTAGACGAAGGGACTTGATCCCCCTGGGGAGCTTGGGTGCGCCTGCTTTTTAATTCGTTTTCGACAACGATATCCCTGTGGATAACTCGTCAAAAACTGTGGAAAACTGGCGCATATTGGGGAAAACATACGTTCCAATCTGTTAGCAATCCCCCATATGTAGATCTTAATTCGCTTCTCCCCCCATATTTATGCTATCCTTCTTTTCATCTCTCCATTTCTCTCGTTTTCCCCTTTTTCTCCACAATCGTCTTGTGGGTGAAATCATACGAAAATCCCCCCATATATGGGGCAGAGATTATGTCTACACCCTACTCCTGGGAGTTTTACCTTCCCGATTTGCCGATATCCACAAATCCCCAACGCCTACTACTACGACTATTAACGATTAACTTTAAATATATTGTGGGTAATTTGTTTTTATCCACCAACTCGACTTTAGGACTGTGCTAACATCACGAAATAAGAGAAAGAGATGGAGGCAGGTTCATCTCCATCTCTTGGATCGTTATTGCTTCATTGTTATCGAGTTTACGCCCAGCCTCGTAACTTCACCACTTCGGCGACACGGTTTACTGCGACAAGATAAGCTGCCAGACGATTGTGCACTTTGTGTTCCTCGGCAGCTTCATGGACGGCGTGGAAAGCGGACGTCATCTTGGCATCCAGGCGTTCGTGGACCATCTCTTCGTCCCAGTAGTAATCATAGGCATTCTGCACCATCTCGAAATACGAGACCGTCACGCCGCCGGCGTTGGCCAGGAAATCGGGGATGACGTAGACGTCGTTCTTGTGCAGGATCTTATCGGCTTCGGGCGTGGTAGGGCCGTTGGCCAATTCGACGGAGACCCTCGCCTTGATGTTTGCTGCGTTCGCTTCCGTGATGACGTTTTCCAGAGCGGAAGGGAAGAGAACGGTGACATCGAGCTCTAAAAGATCTTCATTGCTGATGTTCTTGGCGCCCGGGAAGTCGATCACGGAGCCGGTGCGGTGTTTGTGAGTGAGGACATTCTTATAATCGAGACCTTCTTCATTGAGTATCCCGCCTCGCGAATCGGATACGGCGACGACATTGAGACCCAGCATCTCGACGCCGAGTTTGTGGGCAAAGGACCCCGCATTTCCGTACCCCTGGATGGCCGTCGGTGCATCTTTTAGATTGATGCTCAACTCTTTTCCGGCCTCCCGGAGACAATAAATGCCACCGCGTGCGGTGGCATCACCACGTCCGGCGGAGCCTCCCATGGCGAGTGGTTTGCCTGTAATGACTCCGAATTCGTTGTGGCCTTTAAGGAAGGCATATTCGTCTGCCATCCAGGCCATGATCTGCGGTGTGGTGTAGACGTCAGGAGCGGGCACGTCCTTTTCCAGACCGATGATGCGTCCTACCTGGCGAATGTAGGCGCGGCTTAGGCGCTCGAGCTCACCCATCGAGAGTTCTTTGGGATTGCAAATGATTCCGCCTTTACCGCCACCGAGGGGAATATCGACAACGGCACACTTCCAGGTCATCCAGGCAGCCAATGCACGAACGGTATCGATCGTCTCGTCGGGATGGTAGCGGATGCCGCCCTTCGTCGGACCGCGCGCGTCGTTGTACTGCACGCGGAATCCGCGAAAGACTTTGGTCGTCCCGTCGTCCATCTTCACCGGCAGCGTCACGTGCAGTTCACGCAGCGGCCAGCGCAGCAATTCGTGCACGGCGGGATCCAATTTGAGGACGGAGGCGGCTTCGTCCAATTGCTGCTGTGCGATTTTGAAGGGATTGTGATCAGCGTTTGTTGGTGACATAAATATCTCCTTTTTCTAAGATAATTCCATATTGCGTTGATCATCCGTCTTGATATTCAGTGAAAAAAAAAGGCCCACGGCGAGGAGTCCTGCCGTTGGGCGTCGTTGCCTGGATCAATACCGTCCCAAGGATTAGCCGAGAGAAGTGCGAATCTTCTCCGCTAAGACACGTCATTGTGTCGGGCGTATGATACAGGAAAACCCGAGGTTGTCAAGATTAGGAGGAACCGAGACATTGAAATATCAAATAATGCACTATGAAAGTAGGAAGCTGATCGTGCATGGGCAAAGAGCAAGCCGATTTACGATTCAGGGTGATGATTTTCCTGTAGCTGCCGTAGCGCAGCGTCGAGGGAAGAGCGTACGACGGAAGGATTCGCGCGACCGCGTGTGGCTTGCATCACTTGTCCGAAAAACCATTGAGACAGATTGACTTTCCCCTGCAGATACAGATCGACCTCTTCGGGATTTTCTCGCAACATTTGTTGTACGAGATCGTCTATCGCTTCCGTGTCGTTGATCTGGGCTAAGCCTTTGGCAACAACGATATCGGACGGCGCTTTTCCACTTTGAAATGATTCTGCAAGCACGGCCTTCGCGCTTGTGGCATTGATTTCTCCCGACTCCACCATGACGACCAGTTCGGCTAGTATCTGGGGGGAAATCTTACTTTCCGTGATTTCGATGCCAGCTTCGTTCAGCAGCCCAAATAGATCGCTGGTGACCCAATTGGCGATTTTTTCCGCAGGCACGTCCGCTGCGGCGGAGACAGCTTTTTCGAAGAAGTCAGCCACGGCGCGTTCGACGACGAGGACATCGGACGCGTAGGGTGTAAGTCTGTACTGCTCTACGAAACGTGCGGCCTTGGCATCGGGAAGTTCCGGAAGCTGTGATTGGATCTGCTCGATCCACGCCGGATCGACGTGCAGCGGGGGCAGATCGGGTTCGGGGAAGTAACGATAATCGTGCGCCTCCTCTTTGCCGCGCTGCGAAACGGTAACGCCGTTGACTTTATCCCAACCCAGCGTTTCCTGGATAACTTCTCCGTCGGAGGACAAGACTTTAGACTGGCGTTCGACTTCGAAGTCGATAGCATGAACCATCGCACGGAAGGAGTTAAGGTTTTTGATCTCCGTGCGCGTGCCCAATCGATCGGATCCAATGGGACGGACGGAGACGTTCGCTTCGAAACGCATGACACCCTTTTCCATGTCCCCGCTGTTCACCTCGAGGTAACGCAGGAAGCTGCGGATGGCGTGGGAAAAGGATTTGACCTCCTGCATGGAGCGCATATCGGGTTCGCTGACGATCTCGAGGAGTGGCACACCGGAGCGGTTGTAATCCACCAAAGAATATCCATCACGGTGCGTCAATTTCCCCGTGTCCTCTTCGAGATGGACGCGACGGATGCGGATACGTTTCTCACCGGTATCGGTACGGATATCCAACCACCCGTTGCGCGCCAGGGGCAGCTCGTACATGGAAATCTGATATCCCTTGGGCAGGTCAGGGTAGAAGTAATTCTTACGGGCGAAGATACTGGTCTCATTGATTTTGCAATGCAGCGCCAAACCCACGCGGATGGCGAACTCGACGGCGCGCTGATTGATCGCTGGCAGCGTGCCGGGCATGCCGGTGCAGATTTCGCAAACCGCAGTATTGGGTTCGGAAGTTGTTGGGTCTACGACGTTACAGCCGCAGAACATCTTCGACTGAGTCAGTAATTCGGCGTGTATCTCCAGGCCAATAATCGGTTCGTACTCGGGCATGAAAAACTTCCAATCGTTCGCTATGCCGCTATTAAAACACAGGGATCAAGATTCCATCAACTTGTTGCACCTGCTCGATCTTCCCTTCGGTAACATCCCTCAACCGTGACGCTGCATGAAACGATGAATACGTTCGAGCGCTTGTTCGAGCTTGTCGTACGACGTGGCGTAGCAGCAGCGTACAAAATTCCCTTCGGCGTTGAAGGCATTGCCCGGAACGACGGCGACGGACTCTTCCTTCAACAAATGTTCGGCGAAATCTTCATCGTTCATGCCTGAGGCGTCGATGCAGGGAAAGGCATAAAACGCACCCAACGGTTCGAAGGTGGGTAAACCGAGCTCGTTCAGCCCCGAAACGATTAACCGCCGCCGCCGATCGTATTCAGCGACCATGGCTTGCACGTGCTGCGCGCCGTTTCGAAGTGCCTGCAGGGCAGCGGCCTGGGAGGGAGTCGGCGCGGACATGATCGTGTACTGGTGGATCTTGGAAAGTGCCGCCAGGATCGGTGCCGGGGCCGCGGCGTATCCGATACGCCAGCCGGTCATTGCGTAGCTCTTCGAGAAACCGCCAAGCGTGATGGTTCGCTCCCGCATTCCCGGCAGCGAGGCAAAGCAAACATGCTTGTGGCCGCCGTAAACCAATTGATCGTAGATCTCATCGGAGATTACCAGCAGGTCGTGCTTCTGTGCCAACTTGGCCAATTCAATCATATTCTCACGTGTCATCACCGCGCCGGTTGGATTGTTCGGGAAACCTAACAGCAGGGCCTTCGTCTTGGACGTAATTCGGGACGCCATGTCGCTGGCCATGAGCTGGAAAGAATCTTCCATTTTGGTTTGGATAGCCACGGGAACGCCGCCGGCGAAGATAATTTCCGGTTGATAGGAGACGAAAGTCGGCGTGTGCAGGATAACCTCATCGCCCGGGTTGACGACGGCGGAAAGCGCCAGATGGAGCGCCTCCGATACGCCGACGGTGATCAGCACTTCGGTTTCCGGATCGTAGGAGACGCCGTACATGCGATTGAGGTAGGTGGCGACCGCTTCACGAAGCTCGAATACGCCCGCGTTGGATGTGTATCCGGTTTCTCCCTCCCTGAGCGACTGCACGCCGGCCTCGAGGATGGGTTCGGGAGTGACAAAATCCGGTTCGCCGATGCCAAGGGATATTACGTCATCCATCGTGGCGGCGATGTCGAAGAAACGACGGATACCAGATGGGGGCACATCATTAACACGATGAGCGATGAAATCACGCATGAAAAGGCTCCTTTATACGCCTCCCCAGAAATCGAGGAATTGCGAAGTAGCGCATAGGATAACAGATTCTAGAAAAAGTATCAGGGGTACAGAGAGTGGATACCGCAACCCAAATCTAGAACTTCGGCAATGGAACGAACTGAAATATTCGCCTGTGTCAAAGCGAGACGATTTGCCATTCGTCATTCATCTCTTCGTAGCATAATTCAAAAATGGCATCACCGTCAACGCGGACGCGAAAACAACGGGCGCCAGGAATTTGCCAGCGATCCAGAATTTCGACAATCTGCCGTTCTTGCCCTCGATAAATAATAGCGGTTGGGCGATCGGCATAAGTATGGCCCGAGAGGCACCGTACACGATCTCCCGTCTGCCGGGATTCGAGCGCTGAGTTTGTGGGCATCAGACGAAACCTACCTCAGATGAATCGCCCACGTTCAGCGATCGATCGCGTCCAATGACTTTGGCTTCACGGCCGATCAACGACCCGGACAGCATGCTGTCACAAATATGGGAGCCAAAGTCGACGATGGTATCGCGCAGCAGGGACCGTTCGATCATGCAGTGGGGACCGATGGTCACGTTGGGGCCGATGACCGATTGGTCCACATCGGCGGAAGGATCGATGAAAACAGGCGGGATAACCAGGACCCCTTCGCGTTTGCAGGCTTCCTTCGAGTTGTCCCTTCCGTTTTCGAGGAGAAAGCGATTGGTGGCCAAAAGCGCCTCGGGTTTGCCGCAGTCTTGCCAAACTTCGACGGGTTCGACCCGCATCTTGAGGCCTTTTTCCAGCATGACGTTGATCGCATCCACGAGGAAGTATTCGCCCTTGAGTCTTTCACCTTCCCCCATTTGTTGCTCGATAGCAGCGATCAGGTCTTCGGCGTGTTGGAAGTAATAGAAGCCGACCAGGGCGAGATTGATGGTGATGTCCGTCGGTTTCTCAATCAACTGGGTCACGAATCCTTCCGCGTTGAGCTTGGTGACACCGAAGCGCTTGGGATCTGGAACTTCCTTCACCCAGGCGATAGCCTCCCCGTCTTCTTTCAGCGCGTGGACGATATCGGTCTCGATGAGTGTGTCCACAAAGGCGATCAACACAGGTCCCTCGAGGCCTTCACGAGCCAACCAGATTGCGTGCGATTGGCCCAACATTTCCTCTTGCAGTACGAAGCGAGCTTTGAGGTGCGGGTAGCATTCTGCCACGAATTGGCGAACTTGATCGCCCAAATAGCCGACGATGAATACCACCTCGTCGATTCGATCGAGATGCTGGAACATGTCGAGCACGTGACCCAGCACGGGTTTTCCCGCCACGGAAACGAGCGGTTTGGGCTTCGACCAGGTGTGAGGGCGCAAGCGCGTGCCGTATCCGGCCATGGGGATTACGATTTTCATAATGACGGTTCCTCCTCGTGCCAGGAGGTCGCCTGTTGGTACGCGTGGGCGGCCTGGAATAGCACAGGCTCGTTCAAATGGGGTGCCTTCAACTGCATTCCGACCGGCAATCCCTCGGAGTCGAAACCGACGTTGAAGGCGATCCCGGGGACACCCGCAAGGTTCGCCGGCAAAGTGAAGACGTCCTCGAGATACATGGAAAGTGGATCATCGCCGTGCTCGCCGATGCGAAACGCAGTCGTCGGCGCCACGGGGCATGCGATCATATCGACCGATTGGAAGGCGGCATCGAAGTCACCCTTGATCAACGTGCGGACTTTTTGGGCCTGCCCGTAGTAGGCGTCGTAATAACCGGCGGAAAGGGCATAGGTTCCGAGCATGATGCGCCGCTTGACCTCGGAGCCAAACAGTGCGCCGCGCGTGGCGAGATACTGTTCCAGCAGCTCGTCGGATTCGAGACGAGGACCGAAGCGGACGGCATCGTAGCGAGCTAGATTCGCCGAAGCTTCAGCCGGCGCGATCAGGTAGTATACGGGTAAGGCGAGGTCGGTGTGCGGCAGACTGATTTCCTGTACCGTGACGCCGAGCGTTTTAAACACGTCCACAGCGGCGCGCACTTTCTCTTCCACTTCGGGCTGAATGCCCTCGATGAAGTATTCTTTGGGCACGCCGATCCGCAATCCTTTGAGGTTTACGTCATCGAGGTTAATCTCGGGCACTTCGACGGGCATGCAGGTTGAATCGAGGGAATCGTACCCGGCGATGGCGCTGAAAACGGGTAGAAAATCGGCTGCGGAGCGCGCCAGGCCGCCAACCGTGTCGAGGGACGACCCGTAGGCGATCAAACCGTAGCGCGAGACGCGTCCGTAGGACGTCTTCAGGCCGGTAACCCCGCAGAACGAAGCCGGTTGGCGGATGGAGCCGCCCGTGTCGCTGCCGAGTGCTGCGTAACACATGCGCGCAGCGACGGCCGCCGCAGAACCGCCGGACGAGCCGCCGGGGACTCGCTCGAGGTCCCAGGGGTTGTGCGTGGGTCCGAAGGCGGAGTTTTCGGTCGAAGATCCCATGGCGAATTCGTCCGTATTGGTTTTACCCAGTACAACGACTCCCTCATCGAGTAAACGCTGTACGCTGGTTGCGGTATACGGCGGGCGGAAGCCTTCCAGGATCCTCGAGCCGCACGTCGTGGGAATGTCCTGCGTGCAGAGTACGTCCTTCACGGCAATGGGGATGCCCAGCAAGATTGGAGGAGGATCGCCGCCGTGTTCTCGCCAATCCTTCAATTTCTGATCTGCTGCCTGCGCTTGTTGGAGAGCAAGATCAGGCGTTTGTTCTAGGAAGGCGTTCACCTTCGGTTCGAGCGCTTCCATGCGTTCCAGGCAGGCGCGCGTCAATTCGACGGAGGAGGCTTTTTTACGGCGCAATGAGTCTACAGCTTCAAGCAGGGAGAGATCGGTAAGAGTAGTCATGGAATAATTCTAAACCTGAAAATGGCGAGCAGGTCGTCGTTATTCTTCGTCAAACACCGGCGGGACTCGGAACATTCCCTCTTCTTGGGAGGGTGCGTTTTGCAAGATGACGTCCCGTGATGGTCCTGGACGAGCAGTGTCCTCGCGGAGCGGCGCTTGCAGTGGGAGCACCGTCGCAGTCGGCGGGATGTCCGCCGTGTCAACTTCGTTCAAACGGGCCGCGTAGTCCAGGATGGCGGAAAGCTGCTCGCTGTAGCGTTTTTCTTCCTGAGGCGTTAAACGCAGGCGGGCCAATGTCGCAATGTGTCGAACTTCTTCGATGGTGATCGCCATAACAGGGACATTATAGCAGAGGGGGGCAGGAGAAGAACATGTAGATCGAGCAGGTTTCGGGTGGTTGGGGATTTTACGAAAACGAGGTCGAATCGACGGGTTCGTCAGGGTCGAGCGAGTTTAGCACTTCGTCGAGGCACACATCGACGATCGAGGCGCCGAACTCGCTCAGGGCGACATCCACCATCCCTCCGGGGAGAATCGGGATCGTCGAGAGGAGTTCGTTCTCGTCAACTTCAATCGTCACCGTTATATCGTCAAACGCAGTCATTGTTGCCAAGCTGATCTATACAGCACCTTTCCTTTAAATAAATCTCTCTGACTGATTTGTACCATGCGAGTGTTATAGAAATGTTAAAGATTGAGCGGGAGTACGTTTCATCGCACTCCCGCAGTCTTTCGCGCGCATAGTGGCTTCCGGCGAAATGTCCCGCCGTAAGTTCATGAAGCGTTTACGAGTCGATCACCTCGACCTTGATGATTCTTGCTCCCAGTTCGTTGACGGCAAGATCGACCATACCACCGGGTTCGATTTCGACGTAGCGGCTGTCCTCCAGATGTTCGACTTTGATGCTGACAGGTGCGTCGAATGCGAGGGGAGCGAGTTTTTCTTGATCGACTTCGATTTCCGTAAGCGTATTCCAATTGATCATCGTAGACTCCTGCACACTTCCATTGTATGCTGGTGAATGTTGCGAAATCCTTACAAACCCCATACAGATTTTAAAGATTATTAAAGAGAGAAGAATATCGCGAACATCTCGTTTGGCTGACATCGCGGCGCACTACGGGCAAGCGTCCTCTCCGACCTGTACTTGAAACAAATGACCGAGCAAGTCCATCCGCCGGATCATCGCCGACAAGCGGCTGAGGCGAACGAGGCGCATGTCGTAGACGTAACCCAGTGCGAAACCGGCGTTCGTTACTTCTTCATTCTCGACGAAGAACACGTTCGCCATGCCGGGGGTTGGCCACAAGCCGTAGTACAGATGCCCCGAACCATCCGGCAAGCGGCCGTAGGAGAGGTTGTAGGCGCGCACCTTTAGGTACGAAATCGAATCTAATTGGCGACCACTTGGGGATAGTAGGCGAACTTCGTCTCCCGTGTCATTGAGGGCAATGCGGGTTTGCGAGCGGAAAAACACAACGAATGCACCCGGCGGTATGCGGATGTCCGGCAGTGTGTAGGGCTTCGAACCGCCGTCGGCGACGTCGTCGAGCATGAACCCGCCCAGATCGACGCCGTGCGGCCCGATGTTGTACAGCTCGATGAATTCGTCATCCAGACTGCGTCCTTCCTTTCCTTCCCAATCGTAGTGCGGACGGATGAGCACTTCGTTGATGACAACTTTCCCCGGAATCCAGGTGGGAATCGGCGTGGGGAAAAACAGCGAATTGGTCGTACCCGGCGTGCCGGCGATGGGACCACCGGCGGCATCGCGACCCCTGCCGTAATATCCCGTGAACGTCCCCCAGTTCCCGGATCGATCCGTGCCACCGCGGCGTTCCATGCTCTTGTGCGAGCCGCTTTCGCCGGCGGGCCAGCCGCCGCCGTCGCCGTTTGCGCTGTCGATCGTACGGCCCACCGCGTCGTACAAGAACAGGCGCTCGCCGCTGTTATTCAGGTTCCCGGAGTAAATCTGCTGCGCACCGATATCGGACACGCAGTTGTCGTCGGTGCGCTCAAGCAGGAAGAAGCCGAAGGAGGCGATTTCTCCCGCCAGCGAGATGTGAACATCGCCGCCATCGCTGAGCGTCCAGCCGCTGAGATCGATGGCCTCGGGACCCGGATTGTGGAGCTCGATCCACTCGTCGCTGGAGGAAGCGGCGGTCCCGGACCAGGCGATCTCGTTGATCAGCACGGATCCCGCTGCAATCGGCGAGGGCTCTATCGTGGGGTGCTCGCTCGCCGTCGGTGCTGGGGTGATCGTGGGTAGGAAAAAGGAGTTCGTTTGCCGTGGGGTCCCGTGAATCGGGTTGGACTCCGCATCTCGTCCCCAACCGCCGTTTCCGCTGTAGCTGCCCCAATTTCCGGGAAGGTCTTCGCCGCCGCGGCGCTCCATACTGATTCGTCCGCCAGCTTCTCCCGCCGGCCAACCGCCCGGGTAATTGGCACTGTCGATCAGCGTTCCGGCGGGGTCGCGTAGACGCAGGTTTTCGCCATTGTTGTTCAAGCCGCCGGCGTAGATTTGATCGGCGGCGATGTTGGAGACGGTGCCATCGTCCGTGCGCTCGAGCAGGAAGAAGCCATGTGCAGAGATGGTGCCTTCCAGCGAGATGTTGATGTCGCCGCCGTCGCTGAGGCGCCAACCCGAAAGCTGGATGGCTTGCGAACTGGTGTTGAGCAGCTCGATCCATTCGTCGTAGGCACTCGCCTGCGTCCCCGACCAGGCGATTTCATTGATCAAAATCGTTCCTGCGGGAAAGACGGTCGGCGGCGCGGCGATGGTCGCACTTGCAGTTGCCGAAGGTTCCAATGTTGTGCTTGGGGATGCGGTTACGCTGGGTGACGACGCCGGGGATGCAGTGGTGGTAGAAGATGCGGTTGGGGACGGCGTTGTGGTGGTTGTCGCCGTGGTCAAGGCGGTATCCGTTGGCGTCGGCGAAATTAAGAGCGTGGGAAGCGGCGTTGCGGTTGCGGTGACCGGTTCGGTTGATGTTGCGGATGGTGTAGATGTGTTCGCTTCAGTGGGTGTTGGCGTGTCGCTCGGCGGGAGCGTAGCGGTGTTCCCATCGGGTGGCGTTGGAGTGCCATCAGGGAGCATGGGAGTCGAGGTTCCGCTCGGGATTGGCGTAGGCGTGACGGTCGCGGGTACGGGAGTCGCCGTGCTACCAACGGGCGGAGTGGGTGTGGCGCTCGCAGCGGGCGAGGGTGTGTCGACCGGCGCCTGTGCCTGAGTCGTGAATCCAACAAGCGTACTGGAAACGATGCTGAAGACGAAAACGGCCACGAGCAGCCCGCTGGCCGGTAAAAAGGGACGATGCTGTTGGGTCATGCTTTCCCCCTGGGACCCTCGATGTATCGGAACAAGGCTACTATAAGGCAGTGGATGAGGCGGTGTCAAATCACGGGGTATGACTTCGGGGGAAGGTTTGATATGATGGACAATAAAGCCAGCGATTCGTTGATCGGCTCGAAGAAGTGGGTAGGAGGACAAATTCGATGCAAACCGTATGGTTGACCGTCATGGCGATCGTTTCGGCATTGATCCATTTACGCGCCGAATACCTCGGCCCCGATTGGCAGATCTACGTTTTCAAACCGCTGACGATGGCGTTCGTTTTGCTGATTGCCCTCCGGGCGGAGATGCCCGCCTCTCCTCGATACAAGCGACTGATCGTATTGGGTTTGGGCTTGTCCCTGATCGGGGACGTGCTCTTAATGCTGCCCGTGGATCTGTTCCTGCCGGGATTGATCGTGTTCCTCCTGGCACATGTCACTTATTTGGCCGCATTCTGGCTCGACAGTCCTCACGGGAGAGGTCCGAGATGGGCGCCGATTCCGTACGTGCTGTACGCCGTCGTCGTGTACAGCTTGCTCCTGCCCGGCCTGGAGGAGATGACGATTCCCGTACTGGTGTACGTCATCATTATCAATTGGATGGGTTGGTTTGCGCTGCGGCGTTGGTTGATGAATCGTCAGGCAGCAGCCGGTATGGCGGCCGCTGGAGCGGTGTTCTTCATGTTTTCCGACACCGTACTTGCACTGAACCGATTCCTGCAACCCTTCGAGGCCGCGACTGCCCTGGTCCTGGCCAGTTATTACGTCGCGCAATGGCTCCTGGCACGATCGGTCGAATCGGGCGTCGGCTTGCGGAATGGAAACCCCCGATGAGACGCTCGACGTTGGCAAGGATCGTCCTCTCGGTCGTGACGTTGTTTTTCGCCGTCTTGGCCTGCGACCTTCCGGATCTATCCCCGTCCGATAATGAGGTCAATCCCGAGGCGACGATGACGAAACGCGCCCTGGAGACGGAGGTCGCCTACGCCAAGGAGACCGCCCAACCCAGCGAGGAGCAGGCAAGTTCGCCCACCACGAACCGGTATGCGGTCATGGTGAGCGTGAGCGTGGACAGCGCGTGCCGGTCCGGCCCGGGCGAGGCGTACGAGAGTCTGGGCGATCTGCTGGTGGGCGATACGGCGGAAGTGAAGGCGCGTTCGGAAGACGGCATGTTCTTCTACATTCAATTCCCGCACGCACCGCCGGATCACTGCTGGATCTGGGCACAGTACGCACAGGTAGATGGGGAATTGCGGGAGCTGGCTGTGTTCACGCCTCCGCCAACTCCTGAATCTTCCATCACACCGACGGCAGAACCGGGGCTCGTCGTCCAGGGTCACGTACGTCTGGCGGATGGGACGGGTGTTGCCGGGGTGACGATCTGCCGCAGCTACGCCTCCTACGATGGGGAGCCAATGGCCACGACAGATTCGGATGGCTATTACCAGACTGAATTCAGTTACATCCCGGGCGACGAGATGGTCACCGTGTGGGCGATCTACGAGGGGTACATTTTCGAACCAGAAGATTATTTTTGGCGGCACTATTTCGGCTACGAGCTGGCGACCCGTGATTTCATCGCCGTGCCGTCAGCGGCAGGGGACTCGAACATGCCCGACTGCCGCTGAGACGAAAAAGGTAAATGTAGGAGCCGACCCGAGTGTCGGCCCGATGAATCATCGATCCGATCCGACGTTTTCCTGGCATTGTATGGTCGAGGCGCTGGTTGGCCCAAGAATAGACGCCTCACCGAGGCGTCTCTACGCGTTATTCTCCGACCTTGTAGGGGCTGACTCGAGTGTCGGCCCGATGAATCATCGATCCGATCCGACGTTTTCCTGGCAATGTATGTTCGAGGCGCTGGTTGGCCCAAGAATAGACGCCTCACCGAGGCGTCTCTACGCGTTATTCTCCGACCTTGTAGGGGCCGACCCGTGTGTCGGCCCGATGAATCATCGATCCAATTCGGCATTCGCCGGCGTTGTAAGGGGTGATCCGATAAGGGGTGACTACGTATCGTATATCCTCAGAGAAAATGTATACTTGATTGACGGATAAACGATTTCGGTATGGGTGTCACATTTTTCCTGAGCGGGACGTTACAGGTTAGGATGAAGCTGAATAACGCATAGATGCGTTTGGATTTAGGGAGGAGCCATAATGCGTTCAAATTGGGTCCGAATCACATTGCCGTTCATCGTGCTGCTCGTTGCAGCTCTGGCATGTGACGTTCCGGGATTATCGAACAATGAGAACAAAGAGGAGGATCTCAACGCTACGGAGACCATGCAAGCTTTGGCCACGGAGGTGGCTGGAACGCTTGAGCCCGACGATGGCAAGGAAGCATCTTCCGAAGTAGAAGAAGCGGAAACGGATGATGAGGAAGCTGGAGAAGCCAGTGACGCGCCCGTTGTTAGTGCAACACCCACGCTAGGTCTGCCAATGGTAAGTGTAAGTGCGGATACCAACTGTCGCTCCGGTCCGGGAGATGTCTACGATTACCTGGGCGCGCTGATTGTCGGTGAGGAGGCGTTGGTGACAGGAAAATTGGCCAACGAATCCTTCTGGTATATTGAAAATCCCGATGCGCCACCGCCCTACTGTTGGATCTGGGGCATGTACGCTTCGGTAACCGGCGACAAGAGTGGAATCCCGGTCCTCACACCACCGCCTACACCCACCTTGGTTTACACATCCACGCCGACTAACACGCCTTCTCCAACCCCCGAACCGATGGATTTTGTGCTAACCTTCCAAATCTACAGATCTAGTTGTGAAGTCATCTTCATTCGCATCAAGAATACGGGAAACGTCAATTTGGAATCCTTTTCTTACTCCGTTCACGTTCCCCAAACCGGACACACCCGCTCTGGACAAAGGAATTTCCTTGCCGACACGCCGCTTTGTGGTTTTACGCATAAGGAGAATGTACCACCAGGGGCGCACGAATATCTTCATCCGAGTGCTGCCTTATCATCCTCAGGTACAACGACCTTTGAAATTTCGCTCGTGATTTGTACGGAGAACGATTTGGGTGGGTTTTGTCAACAGGCGTACTTAGAGGAAACTATTCAGAACCCTTAATGTAACTTAAGGAGCGATTGAATGCACTTCAAGAGATGTCTCGTGGCAGGTAGGAAGATCATTCTCGTGTTCGTACCCGTTTGCATGCTCCTAGCGGCGTCCATGGCGTGCGACGTGCCGGGAACTGCTTCCAAAGTGGAAGGGGATCTCGGTGCCACGGAAACCATGCATGCCCTGGCCACGGTTGTGGCCGGGACGCTGGAGCCCATGGCCGCCGGAGGGGATGAATCTCCCGCAAGCGAGACCCAACAGGTTTCCGGCGATGAGCCGTCGGAGGCGAGTCTCACGCCGACTGCAAGCGTCACGCCCACGCTGGGTGCGCCGATGGTGAGCGTGAGCATGGACACCAACTGCCGCTTCGGTCCGGGTGATGTGTATGAGTACCAGGGCGCCTTGCTCGTTGGTGAGCAAGCCGGGATCGCGGGAAAGCTGGCCGACGAGTCCTTCTGGTACATCGAGAATCCCGACGCACCGCCACCGCACTGCTGGATCTGGGGCATGTACGCCCAGGTGCAGGGGGACACAAGCGGCGTGCCGGTTCTCACGCCTCCACCGACGCCCACCGAGACATCAACGCCAACCGCTACGCAGGCGCCACTGAGTTTCGCGGCGACCGAATACACCATTCTTCATTGTAATGATCATGCCTTCGTCACGAAGGTCACGAATACGGGAACCGTGCCGATCGAATCCTACTCGATCACCATCGTTCATCCGAACGACGGCATTACACTGGTGAATGTGCAGGACTATTTTGCCAACGATCCAGTTTGCGGCTTTACCTACGTTTACAGCATCCCGGCCGGAGGCATCGAATTCATCGTGCTGGAAGGATTCCAAACCCCCGGTGGGTTGTACAAGGTCACGCTGAAGGTCTGTTCGGAAGACGGTCTCGGCGGAGTTTGCAAGGTGCTCTATTTCGAAGCAACGGTTATCTAACGGAACCTAGAGGAGTTGGATGGTGAAGAAGAAGAGGAACGTACGTTATTTGGGATTGTCCAGCTTGTTTCTTGTTTTGGCGATCTTGGCCTGCGGTGGATCGCTATCCGATATCGAAAAAGCGGCGACTGCAACCATGCAGGCCCTGGAGACCGTGGTGGCACAGACGATGGAAGCCGGGGGAGATGTGGGGGATCAGGATACGCCCGAAAGCCCGGAAGAGCCCGGACCGGACTCCGCCGCTCCCAGCGACACGCCCGAGCCGAGCGCCACGCCCACGCTGGGTGCGCCGATGGTGAGCGTGAGCGTGGACACCAACTGCCGCTTCGGCCCGGGAGACGTGTATGATTATCTGGGCGCGTTGCTGGTCGGCGAGGAAGCCCCCGTGGTCGGCAAACTGGCCGACGAATCCTTCTGGTACATAGAGAATCCCGACGCACCGCCGCCGCACTGCTGGATTTGGGGTATGTACGCCAGCGTCACGGGCGACAAAAGTGCCGTGCCGGTTCTCACCCCGCCGCCCACACCAACGCCCGAATTGGGTTCGATCAGCGGATACACGTTCATCGACGGCAATCACAACGGCGAGCGGGACGCTTCCGAAGTGGACGATTACGTGAACGGGGCGATCATTCATCTGAAACCCGGAGCCTGCCCGGGTGGTGCAGACATCGCCACGACGGAATCGGACCATCCACACGGCGAATATCGCTTCGACGGTCTCACGCCCGGGGATTACTGTGTGGAGCGGGATTTCCTGCAGCAGACCCTCTATCCCGACCGGCACACGGTCACCGTGGGGCCGGGCGAAGACGTGGTGAACGTGAACTTCCGCTACGTACCCTAGACTTTCACGACAGGCGGTTCACGCTGGAGGTTGTTATGAAGAGGTCAGGTTTTCGTTACATCTTGTCGATCCTGGCAATGGTACTGGCTGGGTGGGGGTGTGATCTGCCGGATAACGCCGCCTCGCAAATGGGATCGTCCGCTGCCACGCAGACCATGCAGGCGCTGGCCACCGAAGTGGAGCTGACCCTGCAGCCGGACATGGATTCCCAAGAGGAGGCCGAGGCGGATCCGGAAGCCGACGATTCGCCGGCAGGGGAGGCCACGGTCACCCCCACGCTGGGTGCGCCCATGGTGAGTGTGAGCGTGGACACCAATTGCCGATATGGACCTGGGGATGTGTACGCATACCAGGGGGCGTTGCTGGTTGGGGGAAAAGCCCCCGTGCTGGGCAAGCTGGCCGACGAATCCTTCTGGTACATCGAGAATCCCGATCCACCCCCACCCGATTGCTGGATTTGGGGCGCCTACGCCCAGATCACAGGGGACACGAGCGGGCTCCCGATCCTCACCCCGCCACCCACGCCCACCGAGACGCCCATCCCGATGGATTTCTCGATATCCATCGCCACGGTCACCAATTGCATGTTGATTTTTGGGGTGAATGTCCGCGTGGAAAATACCGGATCGGTGACGTTCGAATCGAACCAGGTGACCGTAACGGTTTCCGATTTCGGGGAAACGGCTGCGGGTGACCGCGATTCGTTTCGCCCGAACACGTCGTGTAACTTCGGGGTACCTTCGGAGACGCTGCCGCCTGGCGCAGAAGGCTATTTGTTTGCCCATGGGTTTGATGACAATCCCACCGGGCACAACGTGACGGTCACCGTGCGGCTGTGCACGGAAGACGGATTGGGCGGAGACTGCGTGCAGAAGACCGTGAGCGGAGTCGTTCCCTCACCGTAGAGAGTTGCCCCGAATTGAATAGAAGTGCTGTTGATTAAGGCGCGGTTTCCGCTGGCTCTGCAATTTCACTACTCGGCACGTCCGTGGGCGTGGGTAAATCCTCCGGCCTCTCGGGCATGCCGGCCATCACCCAGCGCTCGAAGATCTCGATCCATTCCAGTTTGAGTGCGCCGGTGGGCGGCATGGCCCCGCCGGCGTCGGTTTCTACCCCGTTGATCATCAGGATGGCGTTGCTGTCGAGATCTCCGGCGATGAAGTTGGGGGCGTAGTCTCCCGTGGTCAGAACCTCTTCGTACGTACGCATCAGGAAATTGCCGTTCTTCTTCCCCGGTCGGTGGCAGGAGAGGCAGGTGCGGCGGATGACGGGCTCGACGTGCACCGTGTAAGTGGGGATCTCATCCGGACCCAGCGGCGGTACGCCGGCGATGACGGCTTCCTCGGGCAGTTCAACGCGATCGTCCCAGGCGTAGCGGATGAAGGTCACGATGGCTTCGATCTGGGCCTTTTGCAGTTCGCCGCCGTAAGCCAGTCCGAAGGGCGGCATGCCCAGGTCCTGCTGGCCGTACTCGATCACCCGGTAGATGGTCTCGTCGGTGCGAGTGTAGATGAAGTCGGGCGCGTTCAAGGGCGGCACGACGACGCCCTCCAACCCTTCGACGGTGGTGATCTCGCCGCCCTGCCCTTCCGGTCCGTGGCATTCGACGCATTGGATACCGTAGAGCTCCTCCCCGGTGGCGTACTGCTGGCCGATCGATCCGGCCACGTTGAATTCCTCCTGTGCCGGGGTGGTGAACGCGGCGATCAAGGTGAGCACCGCAACTCCGACGAAGGCGACGCCCATGATGGAAATCGCCAGCAAGCGTTTACGCCAATTACGGAAGCGGCTGCGGTCGTAGAAGGGCAGCAGCAGCAAAGCCAGAACGGCAACGAGCGGTACGACGGTCGTGCCCACCCACTCGATCTTGCCGGGAAAATACTTCAGCAGCTGGAAGAGGAACAGAAAATACCACTCCGGCCGGGGAACGTACGACGAGTCGCTCGGATCGGCCGGGGGTTCGGTTTTGACGCCGATGAACGTGGCCAGGGCGATGAGCAGCAGGAAGAGGCCGAAGGACACGATCATGTCCTTGTAGATAATGTCGGGGAAGAACTTCACGCCGTGCTGCTTGGCGGCGTCGTAGCGCGCTTTGTAGTCTCGTTTTTCTTGCTCGTTCACGCAGGCGCTCCTATTCGTCTTTCTCCGGTATGTGGCTGATTCCCAGGCGGATCACGAGATACAGGTGAATCCCGATGAGACCCAGCAAGGCCGCGGGCAGCATCCAGATGTGGGCGCTGAAGAAGCGTGCCAGCGTCAGGGTGCTCAATTCTTCGCCGCCGCGCAGCGCCTGGTTGATAAAATTCCCCACGAAGGGGACGGTTTCCGTGATGGAGGTGCCCACCGTCGTCGCCCAATAGGAGCGCTGGTTCCAGGGCAGCAGGTAGCCCGTGAAGCCCATGCCCAGGGTGACTAAAAGCAGCAGCACGCCCGTGACCCAGGTCAGCTCGCGCGGGTATTTGTAGGCGGCGTAGAAGAACGTGCGCAGCATGTGCAGCACGATGGTGATGATCATCAGCGTGGCGCCCCAATGGTGGATGCCGCGGATCAGCCAGCCGAAGGCAACTTCGTTCATGATGTAGTTGATGCTGTCGTAAGCCTGGTCGGGATGGGGTACGTAGTAGGCCGCGAGAAAAACGCCGGTAACGCCCTGCATGACCACGAGGAACAAGGTGGCGCTGCCCAGCGTGAAAGCCCAGTTGACTTTGGGGACCTTGCGGTCGAGGACGAGATCGTAAATCGTGCGCAAGCCTAGCCGATCGTCCAGCCAGTTGAGAACTCGTGCGATCACGTCATCCCTCCTGCAGGTGGATCGACAGCCGGCCGTCTTCTTCCATGCGGTATTCGTAGCGATCGAGCGGGCGCGGCGGCGGTCCGTCGACGACGGAACCGTCCTTGTCGAATCGGCCGTCGTGGCAGGGGCAGACGTATTCCTGGACGTCGTCCTTCCAGGACACGCGGCAGCTCAGATGCGTGCACACGTTGGAGAACACGTCCAGCTCGCCGTTCGCCATACGCATGACGTAGACGCCGTAGCTGTTGGCCGTGCGTTCCCAGCCGACCTGTTTGGTGCGCGTGAAGGAGAATAAAGTGGGCTCTCCTTCCGGCAAATCTTCGACCAATCCCAGCGGGACCCACTCGTCCGCGCTTTCGCGCTTCAGGGCGGGGGAGATGAGGTAACCGATGGCGGGCAGGCCGACGATGGCGGCGATGATGCCGCCCAGTATGCTTACCACGCCCGTCACAAAACTACGGCGGCTGATGCCGTGTTCGTGACCCGCTTCATGCATAGATGTCCTCCAAGATGCTTGCCGTCGCTCGGCGTCAACCGTTACCCAAAGTTACATCCCACATTGTACCCTGCCTGAATTGGAGACAAAAGGGGGTCTCGTGTGGTTGGACCGCACTGGGCGGCAGAGGATAGATTCTCTACAAAACTCGGACGAGCATCCCTATCTGCGTCGCCGTCGATGCTTGTATAATAGGACACGGGTTGAATCGGGGAACGAGCGTTCGCAGTGAATCCGGAGGCAGCATGACTTTGAATCGAAAGGTGAGCGTTCGGGCGGGATTGCGCTACAAGGGCAAACTCGGCATGGCGAATTGGATCCTGCACCGGATCACCGGCCTGGGCATCCTACTTTTCGTGGGCGCCCACGTCGTGATGGGGTTCCTCGGTCAGCAGTTCGCCGACAATACCGCTTTTACCGTTAATGCGATCTACCAGTCCTGGGCCTTCCAATTGTTCGTCTACTTCTCGGTGTTGTTCCACGCCAGCAATGGAACCCGCCTGGCTTTGATGGACCTCTTTCCGGGCCTGATCCGTTTCCAGCGTGAGCTGATTTGGCTGCAGTGGATGATCTTCATCCCCGCGTACGGATTGCCTTCGTTCATCATGATCCAGAATACACTGGCGGGCGCCTGAGCCATAGGCCTGCAAATATCGGAGGAGAGCAGCATGCGATCATCACCATCCGTCCGCCCCAAAGGCCTGTTCGAATACGGAATGTGGCTATTCACCCGGCTTTCCGGGCTGGCTCTTCTTTTGTTCGGCGCCGTCAGCTTGGGCGCCGCCTTCGTGCTCGGCGGCCGGACGGAGCTGGACATGCCGGCCATGTTCCGCTGGATCTTCTTCCCCAACCCGAATCACGTGATCAACAGCAACATCCCCGACGTCGATCAGGGTTGGTCGAACACCTTCTGGCAGGTCTACAGCATGGCGATGATCTTCCTGGCGGCCGGCCATGCGTTCAACGGACTGCGCATGGTGCTCGAGGATTACATCACCCGGCCGTTGTTGGTCAAGATCATACGCACGGCGCTGATCGTGCTCTGGCTGGGTGCCCTGGTCGTCGCAGTGTTCGTCATCCTGGCTTCGTGAGCCTGTTGATTCCCGGACGGAGAGAGGCGTAGATGGAACATCAATACGAAGTCGTGATCGTCGGCGCGGGCGGGGCGGGATTGCGGGCGGCCCTGGAGGCTTCCAAGGGAGCCAAGACCGCCGTGTTGAGCAAGCTCTACCCCATCCGTTCGCACACCGGCGCCGCACAGGGTGGTGTGGGCGCGGCGCTGGGTAGCGAAGAAGAGGACCACCCGGCGTGGCACACCTTCGACACGGTCAAGGGCAGCGATTACCTGGGCGACCAGGACGCCATCGAATTCATGTGCCAGCAGGCGGTGCACACGGTCTACGAGCTGGAGCACATGGGCCTGCCCTTCAACCGCACCCCGCAGGGCAAGATTGCCCAGCGACCATTCGGCGGTCACACCAACAACGAGACCAACAAACCGGTGCGGCGCGCATGTTACGCCGCCGACCGCACCGGGCACATGATCCTGCAGACGCTCTACCAGCAGTGTATTAAAGAGAAGGTCACCTTCTTCGACGAGTTCCAGGTGCTGGATCTGATCGTGCAAAATGGTCAAACCTGCGGTGTCGTGGCGGTGGAACTGCTCACGGGCGAACTGCACGTCTTCCACGCCAAAGCGGTGATCATCGCCACGGGCGGCTGGGGCCGCGTGTGGGAGATCACCTCCAACGCTCATTCATTCACGGCGGACGGCTGTGCCATCGCCATGCGCCACGGCATCCCCGCCGAGGACATGGAGTTCTTCCAGTTTCATCCCACCGGCATCTACCGCATGGGCATTCTCATCACCGAAGGCGTGAGGGGCGAAGGCGGTGTGTTGATCAACGACGAGGGCGAGCGCTTCATGGAACGCTACGCGCCCACGGTCAAGGACCTGGCATCGCGCGACGTGGTCAGCCGGGCGATGTATCTGGAAATGCGCGCCGGGCGCGGCATCGGCGGCAAGCGCTACCTGCACCTCGACGTGCGCCCGGAGACGGTCAACAAGTATGCCCAGCGCGACGGACGTACGAACCCCGACGGTTCGCCCTACCAACTCAGCGCCGATGATGTGCTGGAAAAGCTGCCCGACATCATCGACTTCTGCCGCACTTACATGAACGTCGACCCCCTGACGCAGCCCATGCCGGTGCAGCCCACGGCGCACTACGCCATGGGTGGCATTCCCACCGACATGCACGGGCACGTTGTGATCGACGAGAAGAACACGGTCATGCCCGGCTTGTACGCAGCAGGGGAGTGCGCCTGTGTTTCCGTGCACGGGGCCAACCGCCTGGGGACCAACTCGCTGCTTGACATCATCGTCTTTGGTAAGGAAAGCGGGAAGCAGGCGGCGGAATACGCCGCAGGGTCCGATTACGTCCCGCTGCCCAAGGATCCCGAGGCCGCCGTCCGCCAGCGGCTGGAGAAGCTGCACTCCGGAGAGGGGTTGGAGCAACCGGCCACCCTGCGGCGCGAGATGCAGGAAGTGATGTTCCAGGACGTGGGGGTCTTCCGCACGCAAGAGGGTATGCAGCAAGCGTTGGAGAAAGTACGGGAATTGAAGGCCCGCTTCTCGCTGATTCGCATTGACGACTCGGGGAAGGTATTCAACACAGACGCCATGGAAGCCTGGGAGTTAGGTTGCCTGCTCGACATCGCCGAGGCGACCGCGGCCTCGGCCCTGGCTCGTAAAGAAAGCCGCGGCGCGCACGCCCGAGAGGATTACCCGGAGCGGGATGACGAGAATTGGATGAAGCACAGCCTTGCATTCCTGGAGCCGGACGGCATCTCGCTGCGCTACAAACCGGTGAAAGTCACGCACTTCAAGCCCATGAAGCGCGTGTATTGAGTCGTTAAGGCAGATCGCGGGAGAGTGATCATGCAGGTTCAGCTGCGCATCTATCGTTACAATCCGGAAACCGATAAGAAACCGCACTACGAGAAGTATACGCTCGAGGCGGAAGCCACCGACCGCGTCCTGGATTTGCTCAACCAGGTGAAATGGTACCAGGACGGCACCTTGGCCTACCGGCGCTCGTGCGCACATGGGATTTGCGGCTCGGACGCCGTGCGCATCAACGGAGTCAACCGCCTGGCTTGCAAGGTGCTGGTGAAGGACGTGGGGAGGAAGATCACGGTCGAACCGCTGCTGGGCATGGCAGTGATCAAGGATCTGATCGTCGACATGGAGCCCTTCTTCGAGCAGTACCGCAGCGTGATGCCCTACTTCGTCAACGACGAACCGCCGCCGGAAGGCGAACGAATACAGAGCCCGGAGCAGCGTGCCCGCTTCGACGACACCACCAAGTGCATCCTGTGCGCCGCTTGCACGACGTCCTGCCCCTCGTTCTGGGCCAGCGAAGAATACGTCGGCCCGGCAGCGATGGTGCAGGCGCACCGCTTCATCTACGACAGCCGCGATCGCGCCGCGGCGGAGCGTCTGCAGATATTGAACGACCGCACGGGCATCTGGCGCTGCCACGACATTTTCAACTGCACCGATGCCTGCCCGCGGGACATCGAAATCACCAAAGCGCTCGGTGAACTCAAAATGGCCATCACGACCGGCAAGGTCGAGTAGCACGAATTTCGCAGGCCTTCCGATCTGGCCCTGAGTGGAAGACGATGAACCTGTACGAAATTTTTAACCGTGCACCCCGCATCCTGGTCGCCGACGATGATTGGCTCAACCGCGACCTACTGGAGGCGTTTTTAAGGGAAGCGGGATGTGAGGTCGTCAAGGCGGCCGACGGGGACACGGCGCTGGAACTGGCCATGGAGAATCCACCCGATCTGGCCATCCTCGATGTACAGATGCCGCGTATGGACGGCCTGGCCCTGTGTGCGGCCTTGAAGAGCGTCGAGGCGATGCGCTTCGTCCCGGTGGTGATCGTCACCGCGCTCGACTCGGAAGACGAGAAGATGCGCGCCATCGAAGTCGGCGCCGACGAGTTCGTCAGCAAGCCCTACAGCTCGCTGGTGCTGCTGACGCGCGTGCGCTCGCTACTGCGCATCAAGCAGCTGCACGACGAGTTGGAGGGGCGCAATCGCCTGCTGCGGCAGGTACTGGACCGCTTCCTGGCCGAGGACGTCACCGACATCATTCTCGATGATCCGGAGCGATATCTGCAGTTGGGCGGCGAAATCCGGCCGGTGACCGTGCTCTTCGCCGACATCCGCGGCTTCACGCGATTCACCGAGTTGCATCCCGCCGAACACGTGATCCACACGTTGAACCGCATCTTCCAGAATCTGAGCAAGATGGTCTTCAAGCACCGCGGCACCTTCGATAAATATCTAGGCGATGGCTTCATGGCCTTCTACGGCGCGCCGCTCGCCCGCGAGGACGACGCCAAACGGGCCATCGACACGGCGGTGGAGATGCAGGTGCTCTTCCGCAAGCTGCGCGAGGAATCGGGCAAAGAACTGGAGAATCTAGGCCTGGGCATCGGGCTGCATTCCGGCGAGGCGGTGGTGGGCAACATCGGCTCGGAGAAGGTGATGGACTACACCGTGGTGGGCGACGTGGTCAACGTTGCCAAACGCCTGCAGGAGCAGGCCACCAGCGGGCAGATCCTGCTCAGCCTGGAGACCTATCAGTTGGCGCACGAGGCGGTGAAAGCCGAACCGCTAGAGCCGATCCAGGTCATCGGGCGGCGCGAGCCGATCGCGGCGTATTTGATTCAGGTGGCGGGTGCGTGACCGTCCGGGGAAGACACCAGTAGCAGTCATGACAACCGTTCGTCTCGAGGACGTGAGCCTCGAATACCGAGGCCGCAAAGGTCCCATGCTCTTGGGCATCGGCCGGAGCGCCCAAAGTGGCCAATTAGACCGCGCGTTCCAAGCGCGCGCGGACATGAGCCACCGGCCGACGCGCGGGGAAGGCATTGTCCAGGCGCTCGACCACGTCGACCTGACCATCCCGGACGGGAAGACGCTGGCCTTGATCGGGCCCTCGGGCTGCGGCAAGACGAGCCTGATGCGCGTCGCTGCCGGTCTGGAACACAATTACCGGGGCCGGGTGACCTACGACGGGGTGAACGTGGAAGACATCCCCATGAAGGAACGCCGGCTGGGGGTTGTCTTCCAGAACTACGCCCTCTACCCGCATTTCGTGGGCCGCGGCAATTTAGCCTTTTTCTTTCGCGCCCGCAGCGCGCCACAGGAAGAGGAGATGGAACGCATTGCCGTCACCTCGGAGATCATGGGTTTCGGCTTCGATGAGCTGCTCCGGCGCAAGCCGGGAACGCTTTCCGGCGGAGAGCAGCAGCGCCTGGCCATCGCGCGGGCCATCGTGCGCTCGCCGCGGCTTTTTTTGCTCGACGAACCACTGGGTAACCTGGACGCTAAACTGCGTGTGCGAACGCGTGTGGAGATCAAGCGCCTGATGATGCGCTTCGCGATCACCTCGCTCTACATCACCCACGACCAGGAGGAGGCCATTTCCCTGGGCGACGAGATCGCGGTGATGCGACGGGGACGCATCCAGCAGGTGGGCACGTACGAAGAACTGCAGCGACGTCCGGTTAACGCTTTCGTGGCCGGATTCCTGAGCCTCTCGCCGATGAATTTATTTCGCGGCGGCGTGGTTGAGGAGGGCGAGTTGCGGTTGGACGAATTGCACGTCCCGCTGCCCGAGGGGGTGAAGGAGGAGGTAAAGCCGGGGCAGGAAGTCGTGTTCGGGGCGAGGAGCGAATCGGCCGCGGTGTGCAGCGGGGAGACGGCGGGAGAGAAGGGCGTGCGGCTGCGCGGGGAAGTGCAGGTCGTCGAGCCGAATTTCGCCCGCAAGACGACGCGGATATACGCCGAGACGCCGATCGGATCGTGTGCGGCGGTGGCGCCGCTGGAAGCAGCGCTACGGGAAGGCGACCGGGTGGAGATCGTGTTGCCGTACGAGGGGTTGTACTTCTTCGGTGGCGAGGACGAGCGGCGTTTGGGATGAACGCGGCTGTGCTATAATGCGGACAAGCCCCAGTAGCTCAACAGGATAGAGCAAGGCTCTCCTAAAGCCTAGGTTGTGCGTTCAAATCGCGCCTGGGGCATTTTGATAAATGTTACACATTCTCTGTGTTTCTTGTAGCATAATTTTGCCGCTCCGGCAACGATATGCTACAGTTTCACACACGGCAAGGATATGCTACAACAAGTTATGTAAAGGAGTCGTTAAAAATAATCATCGCAATAATTTGTACAAGCCCCAATAGCTCAAATGGATAGAGCGAGGCTCTCCTAAAGCCTAGGTTGCAGATTCGAGTTCTGCTTGGGGCATTTTCAATCACGGCAACAATATTCCATAATAAGTTATGTAAAGTATCTTTTTAGTATCCTCCCTCCTGTTTGATTGTCCCCAAAGTATATCTGGACTATTCTATAGAGTGTTGAAGGATTGTTTTCCACTCTGTTTGGGAAAATTCGCATAATAGATGGTGAATACGTGCAAACAACAATCAACGACTTTGACTTGAATTTTAATAGTTCCAACACTCTCTATGGCTCTCACGGTTTACATGCATTTGCTGCAAAATGCCCACCTCAACTGGCTAAGTTTGGGATTAAAAGGTATTCCAAACCGGGAGAACTTGTTTTAGATCCTATGGTGGGAAGTGGTACAAGTCTTGTGGAAGCACGCATATTGGGTCGATCAGGTATTGGTTTCGATATTGATCCGTTGGCTTGTTTAATTGCCAGGGTGAAAACTCGTTTTATTAACGATGAAAAGATCGAGGCAGCTTATAGTGAACTCCAAGAACAAATATCAACATCGTGGAAAAATGTTCAGACTACAGGTGTACTTCCCAATTCGATTGAGAAACTTATTCCTTCCGGTTTTCATAACCTCAACTATTGGTTTTTGCCAGATGTACAAAAGCAGCTGGCAATTCTTTCCTATCACCTATCAAGAATTTCTATAGAAGATGATATTCGGGAATTCTTGTGGGTCGCTTATTCTGGCATTATTCTTACGAAGGTAAGTGTCGCAAACGCGCGTGATATTATTCACTCTCGACATCACTTTTTCCAACATGACGAAACACCTGATGTATTTGCTAAGTACAAACGGCGGGTTACAACCATGCGCAGACGCATGGCTGAATATCGTGGACTTTGTCAGGAACTTCAGAGTGACAGTATTGAAGTTAAGGCTGGGGATGCACGTTACTTACCCCTGGAAGATGAAAGTGTCGACTTCATTTTTACTTCACCTCCTTATGCTATTGCTTTGGATTACCCCCGAGCCCATTTTCTTGCTGTTGGTTGGATGAAACCTTTGTTTGGTGTTGATGTATCATCATACAAAAGCAAAGGTGCTACCTATATTGGGAGTGAGCGAGGTCGGCTTACACAAACACTGGGAAAAAATGATGATCTCTCAGGTTGCTATCTGGCTCAATCAGCAATTGAAGAAATCGCAGAGAATGATATGCGTTGCGCGAAGCTTATCAAACGTTATTTTATTGATGTGCGTAAAGTAATTGAGGAGATGAAACGGGTTCTTAAAACCGACCGACATATCGTTATCGTAGTGTGCCCCTCTCACATTCGCAAAGTAAGGGTGCAGACACATAAAGTGATCAACGAAATGGCGCGAACCCTCAATCTTAGTAAAGAGCAAGAATATACACGCACTATCAACGTCCGTCGCAGGGTGCTTCCATATGTGCGAAAATCATTTGGAAATCGAATGAGCACAGAATATGTGCTAGTCTACAGAAAAATGTGAGATTAATGTGTCGCAAGAAGGGGATTTAACAGACATTGGAAAGCAGCTTCATGAGCGTCTGATTGCTGGGGACCCAAAAGCATCTGCCGAGATTGCGGAAATCTTTTTGCCTGTTGTAACAATGCGTTTAGATCGTGCATATAGATACTTGGACGATCCGCACGCAGTTGATACGGCTGTAATTGACGCTGTCATGAATTATTTATATGCGCCCACTAAATATAATCCCTGGATTCAACTACCAAGTGCAACAACGGATGAATGATTGAAGAATACTTGTTTCGGCGACTTGAAGTCAAGACATTTTCTAGGTCGGTTGTTGAGTCTATCCATGACAAACTCGACGTCCTCAT
>DAOULU010000019.1:0-218859 GCA_034417075.1 Anaerolineales bacterium | reverse complement strand
CCGCCCGCCCGAAGAACGAGCAGTACTTCGTGATCGCTGCCGTCAGCGTCGTCTTGCCGTGGTCGATGTGTCCGATCGTGCCCACGTTCATGTGTGGCTTTGTGCGTTCAAATTTGCCTTTCGCCATTTCTTTCCTCTCGTTTGATCTACGATTTCAAATTTCTCAACATGGGCGCTTAATGCGCACCCACCAAAATTCCCTTGCTCACGGATTCGGCCACCGCTTCGTAGTGATCGAATTCCATGGTGAAAACCCCGCGACCCTGCGTCATCGAACGCAAGTCGGTGGCATAGCCGAACATTTCCGCCAACGGGACCATCGCTTGGATGGCTTGTACGTTGCCTGGTCGAATTTCGATGCCTTCGATCGCTGCTCGCCGGGAAGCCAAATCTCCGGTGACGTCGCCAACATGATCTTCCGGTACGACGATCTCGGCACTCATCACCGGCTCGAGCAATACCGGACCGCCTTGTTGGACGCCTTCCTTGAAAGCCAGAGAGCCGGCGACCTTGAAAGCCAATTCGCTCGAATCCACCTCATGGAACGAGCCATCGATCAAGGTGACCTTTACGTCGGTCACCGGATATCCGGCGATCACTCCGCCTTCGGCTGCTTCGCGCACGCCCTTCTCCACGCCGGGTATGTACTCCGCCGGGATGACGCCGCCTTTGATCTTCGATTCGAATTCGATGCCAGACCCCGGCCCTCCGGGTTCGAGTTTGAGCACCACGTGGGCATACTGTCCGCGTCCACCGGTTTGTTTGACGTAGCGCTTTTCCACCGCAGGCACGGTTTGAGAGATCGACTCGCGGTAGGCCACACGCGGTCGTCCGACATTGGCCTGTACTTTAAACTCGCGCAGCATGCGGTTAATCAACACTTCCAGATGCAGTTCGCCCATACCCCAAATCATCGTCTGGCCGGTGTTTTCATCGACTCCCACACGGAAAGTCGGATCTTCCTCCGCCAGTTTCTGCAGCGCTTCCGACATCTTGTCCTGGTCGGCAAGCGTCTTCGGTTCGATCGCCAGGAAGATAACGGGTTCGGGGAAGGTAATATTCTCGAGAATGATTGCGTTGGCCGCATCACACAAGGTATCGCCGGTGAAGGTCTGCTTCATGCCGAGAACGGCGCCGATGTCTCCGGCGAGCACTTCGTCGATGTCTTCCCGGCGGTCGGCGTACATGCGCAACAACCTCCCGACGCGCTCACGCTTCTCTTTGTTCGCGTTGTATACTGTCGAACCTTTGGTGATTTTTCCCGAATACACGCGGAAATACGCCAAACGACCGACGTAGGGATCGGTCACGATTTTGAACACCAAGGCACTCAATGGTGCGGAATCTTCTGCAGGACGGGTCATTTCTTCGTCCGAATCGGGCTTACGCCCGATCACGTCGGGAATATCGAGCGGCGAGGGTAAGAAATCGACCACGGCATTCAACAGCGGTTGTACGCCCTTGTTGCGCAGCGCCGATCCGCAGTATACCGGCGTCGCCTTCCCCGAAATTACCGCTCTGCGCAGACCCTGCTTGAGTTCCAGAGTGGAAATCTCCTCTCCCTCCAGGTACTTGAAGGTCAAATCATCATCGGATTCGGCGATCTGCTCGATCATTTTCGCTCGCCGATCCTCAAACTCGGCCTTTAAATCAGCAGGAACGTCGCTCTCTTCCGGCGTCGTTCCCATTTCATCCTTCCAAATAATTACCTTCTCATCGATCAGATCGACAACTCCCATAAACTTCGCTTCGTTTCCGATGGGCATCTGCACTGCGATTGGATTCGCTCCAAGGCGATTGCGGATGCTTTCAATCGTTTGCTCGTAGGAGGCCCCGACACGATCCATCTTGTTGACGAAACAAATACGCGGTACGCCATAGCGATTCGCCTGCCGCCAGACGGTCTCGGATTGTGGTTCGACGCCTTGCACGGCGTCGAATACAACAACACCGCCGTCTAACACTCGCAAGGAACGTTGGACTTCGGCGGTGAAATCGATGTGACCGGGGGTGTCAATGATATTGATGATATGATCTCGCCACATCGCCGTGACGGCCGCTGAGACGATCGTTATACCGCGCTCACGCTCTTGATCCATCCAGTCGGTGACCGTGGTGCCATCGTCTACAGAACCCAAGCGATGTGTTTTCCCCGTGTAAAACAATACCCGCTCGGTCGTCGTCGTTTTACCGGCGTCGATGTGGGCAATAATACCGATATTTCGGTAACGCTCGATCGGATATTGACGAGTCATAACAAACCACGATCAGCCGAATGGCCGAACTCCTTCCGACTATCTACCAACGATAATGCGCAAAAGCCCGATTGGCCTCTGCCATACGATGTGTTTCTTCGCGTTTACGAATCGCCGCGCCCGTGTTATTAGCTGCGTCGATCAATTCTGATGCCAGCTTATCCGACATCGTTTTTCCTGGGCGTGCACGTGCCGCGGCCAGAATCCAGCGGATCGCCAGTGAAGTGCGTCGGTCCTGTCTTACCTCGACGGGCACCTGATACGTCGCACCACCGACCCGGCGAGGCTTGACCTCGAGAACGGGTGCCGTGTTCTTGATTGCTTGCTCGAAGACTTCCACGGGATCGTTCTTAGCACGTTCACCGATGATGTCGATCGCATCGTAGACGATTCCCATGGCGACGCTCTTCTTGCCTTTCTTCATGATGCGGTTGATCAACTCCTGCAGGAGTTGGTTCCCGAAACGCACGTCCGGCTTGATTTCTCTCTTTTCAGGCTTGGTTCTTCGCATATGCCTGCTCCAGCTTCAAATCTCAGTCGCAACGAAACGGCGACAGATGACTATAGAGACGATTCCTTTGGTTTTTTACCACCGTACTTCGAGCGACCTTGTCGTCGATCGTCGACACCAGTCGTGTCGAGTGTACCGCGAACGATGTGATAGCGAACACCCGGCAGATCTTTCACACGACCACCGCGCACGAGAACGACCGAGTGTTCCTGCAACGAGTGCCCTTCTCCAGGAATGTAAGCCGTGACCTCGATGCCGTTCGTCAGACGTACACGCGCCACCTTACGTAAAGCCGAGTTCGGCTTTTTTGGCGTCTGGGTACGGACCTGCGTACAAACACCCCGTTTCTGCGGAGCGCCCTTCGGCTGCCGGATGCGTCGTTGTTTATAGGAATTTAAAATGTACTGCAAAGCCGGCGCTTTGGTCTTCGACCGCTTCGGTTTACGCTTCTTGCGTACCAGCTGATTGATTGTCGGCACCTTTGTTCCTCCATCTCGTCCAGGCGCACATCACACGTATTTTGCTACCGCCATTCATTAAGGAAGACCATCTGACGTGCACGATGGCCTCGCCTGGTTCTACCGATTATTCTTTTCGGTCGGGTTGTATCCGCAGCAATTCAGGACCGCGGCAACACCCTCCGGCGGCTCAGAACGACGAGCGTTTATTCTAACACGCTGCCCCATCGCCGTCAAGGAACCCATCACGTTGATTCGGTCTTATTTCAGCCTTCGAACGCCTCCCATCTATTTTTCACCGAAAAGTTACCAACAATCACCAAAACGGCTGCGTCCAGTATCCAACCTGGCTTAAAAACGCGGTTTCATGTCTAACAAGCCCAGGCCCAGACGTGGTGGACGAGTCCGTTCTTCATCTTTGCCGAAGCGAATGACCTCACCTTCGTCGCTAATCGCTTCAACTGAGAGGCCCAGACTCTGCAATTCTTTAACCAGAACCCGGAAGGAAGCCGGTACGCCCGGTTCTTCCACGGCTTCACCTTTCACGATCGCTTCGTAGGTCTTCACCCGACCTTGAACATCATCGGATTTGACGGTCAGCATCTCCTGCAAGGTATGCGCAGCGCCGTACGCTTCCAGCGCCCATACTTCCATCTCGCCAAAGCGCTGACCACCGAACTGCGCTTTACCACCGAGTGGCTGCTGCGTGACTAGCGAATACGGACCCGTCGAACGAGCATGTACTTTGTCTTCTACGAGGTGGTGCAGTTTCATCATCAGCACCTTGCCGACCGTAACGGGTTGATCGTACGATTCGCCCGATTTACCGTCATAAAGCACTTGTTTGCCCAGAATGGGCAGAGGGGAACCAACTTCTTCCATCAATTCTTCGGCGGCGATACGTAAGGTTTCGAGGGATTTGATGTGACCCGTCTTCCGGTCGTACGATTCCATCCACAAGCGCAAACAAGCTTCAATGCAGTTCAAATCGTCCTCGTCGCGCTTGGCGACCGGGATGTCGCTGTTCTCGAAAACCAACAACTCCTCCGGGTCATATCCTTTTTCACGCAACCATTCTCGCAACGTCGCCCTGCGGGCATAACGGGTGTCGATGGCAATCAAGTCCGCATCGTAATCTTTGTCCCGCAGCCATTGTTCCAGATAAATACGGCGCACTTCGTTATCGTCCTCAAAGGCTTCTTCCTCGTAATAGCCCTCTTCTTTGGTCCATTCCCAGGCTCGCTCGCCGATCTCAAGCCAGGCACGATCGATCATCCACGCTCGAGCCAACTCCGCTTCCAATTCCGTCTCGCTTGCGCCGTCGAAAGCCGGCGTAACCGCACGGAATTCGAGCTTATCGGCCGCCCAGCCAAGATGCGCTTCCAGGATCTGCCCAATGTTCATACGGCCGGGAACGCCCAACGGATTGAGAATCAGATCGATGGGCGTACCGTCGTCGAGGAACGGCATGTCTTCGATGGGCACGACCTTTGAAATGACCCCCTTGTTGCCGTGCCGGCCGGCCATTTTGTCACCCTCCGTAGCTTTGCGCCGCTGCGCCACAGAAACACGCACCATTTTTTCCACACCAGCGGGTAAATCGCGATGTTCCTCGCGAGTGAAGACTTTGACGTCCACCACCTTCCCCCGCTCGCCGTGCGGCATACGCAGGGATGTGTCTTTCACTTCACGCGCCTTCTCACCGAAGATGGCTCGAAGGAGCTTTTCTTCCGGTGTCAGTTCTTTTTCGCCCTTGGGAGTGATTTTACCCACCAGGATATCGTTCGGTCCGACCTCCGCGCCCACGCGGATGATGCCTTCTTCCGTCAGATCGCGCAGTGCGTCATCACCCACGTTGGGAATATCGTAGGTGATTTCTTCCGGCCCTAGCTTGGTGTCGCGCGATTCAACTTCGTGCTTCTCGATGTGGACCGAAGTATACAGGTCTTCGCGCACCAAACGCTCCGAAACGAGGATGGCGTCCTCGAAATCGCCTCCCTCCCAGGAGATGAATGCGCAGAGAACGTTCTGCCCCAATGCCAGTTCACCTTCCGCCGTAGAAGATGAATCCGCGATGACGTCGCCCGTCTTCACGCGCTGGCCTTTGATCACCGCTGGGCGCTGGTCGATGCAAGTGCTCTGATTCGAGCGGTTGAATTTCCGCAGATTGTACGTGTGCGTCTTTTTCCCGCTGCGGACGACGACCTGGTTTCCCGTCACGGAAACGACATCGCCGTTCTCCTCCGCCAGGATCACCTGTCCAGAGTCGAGCGCAGCATAGCGCTCCATCCCCGTTGACACGAGGGGGACTTCCGGTTGAACCAGAGGAACGGCCTGAGTCTGCATGTTCGAGCCCATCAAGGCACGGTTGGCATCGTCATGCTCGAGAAACGGGATCAACGCCGCACTCACACCAACGATCTGCCGCGGAGCAACATCCATGTACTCAATCTGATCCGGTGGGAAGAATTGGAATTCTCCCATGTGGCGGCAGGAGGCACGTCTGCGGACGAATTCCGAGACATTGTTCAATGGAGCATTGGCCTGCGCGATCACGAAACGATCTTCATCGTCCGCCGTGAGATACACGATCTCGTCCGAAACGAAGGGCACGATGGAGATGGGCTGTTCGGCCTTCTCCAGCTGCTTTGCAGTCTTCTCCGTGATCTCTTCCCCATCCTCGATGATCGCTTTCTTGCTGCGAGGATTCACGATTTCACCACGTGCCCGCCGCCCGATGATGCGCTCATCGCTTGCATCCAATTCGCGGATCACCTTGCGATACGGTGTTTCGATGAAACCAAAATCGTTGACTCGTGCATAGGACGAAAGCCGCCCGATGAGACCGATGTTCGGCCCTTCGGGAGTCTCGATGGGGCAAATGCGTCCGTAGTGAGAGTTATGCACGTCACGCACATCGAAGCCCGCTCGCTCTCGGCGCAAGCCGCCCGGTCCCAATGCGGACAGGGTTCGTTTGTGGCGCAGTTCCGCCAACGGATTGGTTTGATCCATGAACTGCGACAACTGGCTGGAACCGAAGAATTCCCGCAAGGAAGCGACGACAGGCCGGATGTTGACCAGGGAGACCGGGGAAATCTGGTCTTGATCACGAATCGACATGCGCTCCAGAATCACGCGTTCCATGCGCCGCAAACCGACGCGCAGCTTGCCCTGGATCAACTCACCCACGGTCTTCACGCGTCGGTTGCCGAGATGGTCGATGTCGTCCGGCTCGGCAGCATGATTGTTGATCAAGATCAGACGCTCGACGAGACGCACGATGTCCCAGGTTGAAACACGACGGTAATCGAGCGGCACAATGTCGTGCAGGTCAAGTTTCTGATTGAGTTTATAGCGCCCGACACGTTCCGTGTCGTATCGCCGTTGATCGAATAGTTGATCGTGTAGATACTCGCGGGCGTTATCCAAAGTCGGTGGATCGCCAGGACGCATGCGACGGTAGAACTCTACCAACGCTTCTTCGGCCAACGTGCGTCCTTCTTTAATATCCCACGTAGGTTCCTGTCGAATGGTCGTGGCGATGAAGGGGTGATCCGGGTTGTTGTCCGCCTCGGCGAAGAGTTCGAGCAATTCTTCATCCGAACCCTCTTTGAGCGGCGACGAACCCAAGCCGTCATCGATCGCCGAAAGCGCGCGCAGAAAGATTGTTATGGGAATGGTGCGCTTGCGATTGAATTTCAATGTCAGATAATCACTCTTGCGGGTTTCGAACTCCATCCATGCGCCGCGATCCGGGATCAATTTGGCTGTGGCAAGACGACGGCCTGTGGCACGATCTTCTGGCGCATCGAAATACACACCTGGCGAACGAATCAATTGGGACACGACCACGCGTTCCGTACCGTTAATGATGAAAGTCCCTTTTTCGGTCATGATCGGAAAATCACCAAGGAAGATGTCCTGACGAATAGGCTCCGGCACTTCCGATCCCGCCAGCAGTACGGAAACATAGAGCGGCGCGGCATAGGTTAAATCACGCTCGAGACATTCCTCGATGTCGTGCTTGGGATCTTCAAACCAGTAGTTGAGTTTGAACTCTTTCGACTCGGGCGAATCGCCGGGGAAAAACAACTTCATTCCGCCGTTGTAGGAAATGATGGGTGAAATCTCGTCGAACAATTCCTTCAACCCTTTTTCCTGAAGCCAGCGGAACGAATCCAACTGCACCTCGATGAGCCGCGGAAGTTCATATACATCCGGTATGCGGGAGTACCATTTCTGACCTAATTTAGAAGCCATTCGCTAGCTCCTCCTGAACTACACGAACCATTCTTGTACCCATTACAAAAACCACAACGGAGACGCGAAAAACCTCCGGCACATTCTGGCCGGATTCGAATTTCTGTACGACTTCTTATTGCTTCATCTATTCCGCTATTTTCCCTTGATTTTCCCCAATTATTGGTCACCAAAACATCATTATATCCTAAAATAATAGCGTCTGTCTACTATTTTCCCGTAATTCTCCCAATTCAACGGAGATCAGCAGCTCAAATCATAGAGTTGCTTCTGCTCTCCGCAAGTGCAGGAGCAGGCTCCACGCACGTTCACCTTCAGGTGCACCAGAAGGATTAGCTGGGGTGAGTCACTGGGAGCCGTACAAACGACGGTAGTTCGAGAACGCCCAGTAGATTACGCGGATGTAATCACGCGGCTGGCTGAAGCGAATGCATTCCAGGAAAAGGTCAGGGTCGTCGGAAGCCAGTTCTTTCCACGCCAGCGCATTTCCCGGGCCGGCGTTGTAGGCGGCCAATGAGGCATACAAGTCGCCGTTAAAAAGATCTCGCTGCTCTGCCAGATACTGCGTTCCGAGACGGGCGCTCACGTAGGGACGGTAGAGGTCGTCGTCCGTATACCCTTGCGGCCATTGATATCGATCGGCCAAATACTGACCCGTATCCGGCACGATCTGCATCAAACCCCGAGCTGTGGCGTAGGAAAGCGCGAATCCTTCAAACAGGCTTTCCTGGCGTGCTACGGAGAGAAGGAACATGGTCTCGAAGCCATACTCGCCTGCCACTTCCGAAAACAAGTCCTCGAAGTAAATACCGAAGCGGATACGACTGAGGTAGTTGGGCGCGTAGAGGGTGCCAGCTTCATCCATCCCGGCGAGGGTCATAATCTGTTTTGCGGCGTAAATGGCCGATCGATAGAGACCGATTTCTAGGTAGGTGTGCATCAATCGGTACGTCGCTTCTGCGTCGTTGGCATAGGCTTCTCGCAGCGATTCGAATTCGTCGCGGGCATCCTCGTACTGTCCCAGTGCCCAGAATTCTTTCCCACGGATCATGCGCGCATCACTGGCCAGTGCCGGGGAAAGCGAGGTCAATGGTTCCGGCCCGTTAATGATGAATTGTGTGCGTAACCAATCCTCCGCCTGCGCTCGCTCTACATCCAGATCGTATTCGAGATCGAAGCCCCCTTCCGGTACATGAAACGGTTCCCAGCCGACCAGGATGTCCGCAGCACGGATGGAATAATATCCTCCGCGATCCGCCTCGGAAGCCAATTGAAAGGCCGCACGCGCTGCTTCAGGATCACCGCCAGCATCATTCGACTTGCCGATCCACAGATAGGCGGCTGCGCGTTCATCCGCGCCACGCACAAGCGCTAACGAACGCTGGAAAGCGTCGGCAGCCAAATCCATTTCACTGAGGCGGTAGTGGGCAGTGCCCGCCAGGTAAAGCGCCCGGAAGGACCAGGTCGAATCGGGATACTCTCTTGCCACACGTTCCCAGTAGTCGATCGCCGCTGGCAGATCCCCACGGATTTCACTCACCCGTCCGGCGTCGAAAACAAATTCCGCTGCTCGAGCGTGATCCGGAGCCGCAGCCGCGAAATTCAAGAGAGTCTCTATCGCCTGAGGATACTGCTCGAGATACGCCCATTGGGTGTAGGCTTTCTCCTCCCAGGCCGAATCCCAATACGGACCTTCGGGATGGTCTGTGATGAGTGCGTCCCATGCTTTAACGGCGCCCTCGTAATTCCCCAAGGCTCGTAATGTGAGGCCCCTGAAATAGTGCACCGTGCCGTCGTGTCCGTCAGGAAAAGCGTATAAAAATCGATCGAAGGCGGCCAGGGCAACCCCGTACTGACCGGCATAATAATCCACCAAGCCGCGATCGAACTCATTCACCGCCACGCCGTCCTCTACGAGAATCACCAAACCTTCATACGAACTGTAGGCGCTGGGGTAATTTGCAACCGCATCGAGATAGTGCGCATACGCTTGCTCGTAATCGCCGAGCATTGTGTACGCCTGCCCCATGAGATAGTCCATTAAAGCGCGCAGGTAATCTTCACCGGTCTTGTTGTAGATCGCTGTGTATTCGCTAATCGCCGTCTCGTAATCCCCGGAATCGGCGCGCGTGCGGGCAGCTTTGATTTCGGCACCCAAGCCCTGATCCAACCCAGGGGACAACAGCGCAGCCTGATACGCCTCGAGCGCTCCAGCATAATCCTTCGCCGAATACAAAATGTCCCCGATTTGTTCCTGCGTGAAAGAATCGATAAGCCCGGGACGCTGTTCCAGGTAGGCACGGTAGTCGTTCAACGCCTCCTGGGTCATACCAAGTGCCTCATAAGCCTGGGCGCGCAGGAAAAAAGCCTGGCCGAAGTCTTCGTGTTGGCTGAAACTGGCCAGATAGGTGGACAATGCATCCACGGCTTGATTGAAACGTCCAGCTCGCAAGTGCGTTTTCGCGACACCAAGCTGTGCTCGGGCTCGGGTTTCATCATCCGGCGCGAAGTTGAGCGCGATGTCGAACTCGACAAGCGCTTGATCCCAATTCCCAACAAACAGGGCTTGCTCGCCCAACTCTACCCGCGCTTCGGGCTGTGGAGTGGGCGTGAGCGTTGGCGTGGGTGTCAACGTGGCGGTTGGCGTGACGGTAGCCGTGGCAGTGAGCGTAGGTGTATGTGTGGCGAGGAAGCTGATGGAAATGGGAAGATTGCAGGTCAGACTCCCAACAGCGGTGACGATCAATAAAAGGAAGATTCGAGACGCACGCCGTCGCACGGGTGCATCATAAAGCAAGGGTAGAAGAACGTCAATCTTGTGAGTTTCGGCTCTCCATGCTACACTGCAAACGAACATTCCACTGCGCTCTCAGATGAGGGCGCCTTTTTGTGTGAGGCCATGCGATCGGTTGTCTGGGAAGAAAATGGACCTGCCGTACGCCTGATCGACCAGCGCCTGCTCCCCGCGGAGTTGAAGACGGTCGACCTGGTGAATGTCGAACAAGTCGCCGATGCAATCCGGCAGATGGTCGTGCGCGGCGCACCGGCGATCGGCGCTGCAGCCGCATACGGCCTCGCTCTGGCGGGCGTTAAATCCCCTGCGACGAATGCAGATGAGTTTTGGATCGACGTTCAGCGCGCGGCGAAATTACTGCGTGCCACACGACCGACTGCGGTCAATCTGCGCTGGGCGCTGGACCGCCTCATGACTACCGCCAAAAACCTGCAATCGGACGATCCGCAACGCATGCGAGAGGCGCTGCTCGACGAAGCCCGATCCATCGCGGACGAAGATGTAGAAATCAATCACCGAATCGGCCGGCATGGGGCTGTGCTGATACAGGACGGCGATACGTTGCTGCATCACTGCAACACCGGCGCGCTGGCTACGGTGGACTACGGCACGGCGCTGGGCGTGATTCGCACGGCTCACGAACAGGGAAAACGCGTTCACGTCCTGGTTGACGAAACTCGTCCGCGTCTGCAGGGGGCGCGCTTGACGGCATGGGAGCTCGAGCGTTATGGCATTCCCTACGAAATCATCACCGACAACGCTGCAGGACACTTTTTACAAAATGGCGAAGTGGCCAGCGTCTTTGTCGGTGCGGATCGCGTGACGGCCAACGGCGACGTGGCCAATAAAATCGGCACCTACATGCTCGCCCTTGCCGCACACGATAACGGTGTCCCTTTCTACTGTGCCGTACCTCTGTCGACCATCGACCTGAAGCTCTCCAACGGAGAGCAGATTCCCATCGAAGAACGCGATCCCAGTGAAGTGCTGGATGTTGAAAGAGACGGACGACGCGTGGCACCATCCGGAAGCATCGCACGCAATCCCGCTTTCGATATCACCCCTCAACGGCTGATAACCGCTTTCGTTACGGAGGCCGGCATCATCCGGCCACCTTACAACAACACGTTAGAGGAGGCAGTGAGAGAGACATCATGAAAATCGTTTTAACAGGTTCTATCGCCTTTGATTATTTGATGACCTTTCCGGGGAAATTTCAGGATCACATCCTGATTGAGAAGTTAGAATGCATCAGCCTGTCCTTCCTTGTGGAAACACTCGTGCGTCGACCTGGTGGCAATGCGGCAAACATCGCATACAACCTGGCGCTGCTCGGTGAACACCCCACCGTGATGGCGACCGTCGGTGAAGATTTCGAAGCGCAGCGCCTTTGGCTCGAGGAGCGAGGAGTCGACACCAGCGCCATCCGCACCATTCCGGGTGTGTCCACGGCATCCTTCTTCGTCAACACCGATCAGTGCAACGCACAGATCGCCAGTTTCTTCACCGGCGCCATGGCATACGCCTCGGAATTGAGCTTCACCCAACTCCCCGAAACACCCGATCTTGTGGTTATATCCCCCAACGATCCGAAAGCCATGGCGAAATACGCCCGGGAATGCAAGCAACTTGGAATCCCTTACATCTACGATCCCAGCCAGCAAATCGTTCGTTTGGATGAAGCTGATATCAAAGCTGGCATCGAAGGTGCAATGGCACTGTTCGCCAACGAGTACGAATTCAGCTTGATCGAGGACAAAACCAAACTCGATCTCCAGGCGATACTCGATTGCTGCCAATTTGTTGTCGTCACCCATGGAAAACATGGCGCCCAGATCCATGACGCAGACGGTGTGGTTTCTATCCCGATCGTCCCTCCAAAGGCGATTCTCGATCCCACGGGCGTCGGCGACGCGTTCCGCAGCGGATTTCTAAAAGGCTACGCCCATGGTCTGAGTTTCGAGCGCTGCGGCCAGATTGGTGCATTGGCGGCTACCTACTGCCTCGAATCCGACGGTCCGCAGTCGCACAGTTATGACCTAATTGAATTTACCGCTCGCTTCCGCCAATATTTCGACGATCAGGGCGAGCTAGACCAAATGTGACGATGGATCCCATTGCACGGGAAGAACTGCGCGGGCTTCTGGAACGCGATCGAATCTGGTCCGCATATGCACTGGCCGACCTCGACCTCAAGGAAGACGAGAACAGCAGCTGGTTGTTCAACGAAGGCGCGGTCGTTTTAACCTATCACGGTCTGACTCCCGCGGTGCTCTTCACCAGCGGCGAAATCGAGCAACTGCAACTTTTACTCACCGACATTTCACCCGGACGTTTCATCTATCTTCTAAAAACCGAGCACAAAGATTTACTTGCCGGACAGCTACACGTCGAGTCAGAAGAGACTATGTATCGCATGATCTTGAAGAGTGAAGCCTTTCCCGGGATTCCCGAAGATGATGTGTCTGTATTAGCCAGCGATGATCGACCCGCCATCGAAGCGCTCTTCGACGATCACCACGATCGACCGGACGCCTATCATCCGCGTCAGCTGCACGATCGTCCGTTTTGGGGAGTCTGGGAGGGAGATGAACTCGTATCCGTTGCCGGGGTTCACATCATCTCCGAGTGGGCCAGCGTTGCAGCCGTCGGAAACATTTTCACGCGCCCTGATCGCCGTGGACAAGGGTTGGGGACCCGCGTTACAGCCGCCCTGGTTCAGGATCTTCTGGATTCGGGTTTCAAAACCATCGTGCTCAACGTTTCGACCGAAAATGAAGCAGCGATTCGCTGCTATCGAAAGATAGGTTTCGTGCCGTACTGCCAGTACTATGAAGGAATGGGGGTCATCTCCTCCCTGTCCTAAGCTGATCTTTCAGGTCGTGCTGAATGGAAGATCGAGCATGAGCGAAATGATGGAGAGATCCGTAATCATAGGACGTTACGCATTCAGGTACAATGAATTTATACCGTGAAAGAGCGAGCTCCTGAGGAGGGAAAAGCATGGAATACACACATCTCGGACGTACAGGCCTCACCGTCAGCCGTTTATGTCTGGGCACGATGAACTTTGGGCCCGAAACGGACGAAGCGCCCAGCTTCAGGATCATGGATGAAGCACTGGATGCGGGCATCAACTTCTTCGACACGGCCAACGTTTACGGTTGGAAAACCGGCGAAGGCATCACCGAACAGATCATCGGCCGCTGGCTGGCCAAAGGCGGCGGCCGGCGGGAAAAGATCGTGCTGGCTACGAAGGTCTACGGCAAGATGGGAGACTGGCCCAACGAAGGCCGCCTGTCTGCCTACCACATCCGCCGAGCGTGCGAAGAAAGCCTGCAGCGACTTCAGACCGACCACATCGACCTCTACCAGATGCATCACATCGACCGCGAAGCGCCCTGGGAGGAAATCTGGCAAGCGATGGAGCAATTGGTACACGAAGGCAAGGTAAGTTATGTCGGCAGCAGTAACTTCGCCGGTTGGCACATCGCTCAAGCGCAATGCGCGGCTCGAGCGCGTAGTTTTCTGGGACTGGTCTCGGAACAAAGCCTTTATAACCTGAACGATCGCATGATCGAACTCGAGGTGATTCCGGCATGCCACGAATACGGCCTGGGCTTGATCCCCTGGAGCCCACTCGCCGGGGGCATGCTGGGCGGCGCATTGAAGAAGGCCAAAGAAGGGCGCCGGGCCGATGAACACGTGCAGCAGTCGATCGAAGAAAATCGAGAAGCACTGGAGAAATACGAAGCGCTGTGTAAAGACCTGGGCGAAGCACCTGCCGACGTGGCGCTGGCCTGGCTACTCCACAATCCTGTCGTGACGGCGCCGATCATCGGACCCCGCACTTCAGCACAGCTCAAAGGGAACATTCATTCACTTACGATCGAGCTGGATTCCGAAACCCTCAAGAAGCTGGACGAAATTTGGCCCGGCCCAGGTGGTGAAGCTCCTGAAGCATATGCGTGGTAAGATAACCGTGCGTCGCGACCCAAAACTTGCGCGCCGCGATGTAATTTCAAAACACGGAGAATAGCATGAGTTCGGAGTTCGATATCAAAGACATCAGTCTGGCTGAAAGCGGTCGTCGACGGATCAACTGGGCCGCTCAAGAAATGTCCGTTCTGCGCCAAGTGCGTGAACGCTTCGAGAGAGAGCAGCCGTTAAAAGGGATGCGCGTTTCCGGATGCCTGCACGTTACCACGGAAACGGCTAATTTGATGCGTACTTTGCAGAAAGGCGGCGCGGAGGTCGTACTTTGCGCCTCCAATCCGCTCTCCACGCAGGATGACGTAGCCGCATCGCTGGTCACCCATGATGAGATCCCGGTCTACGCAATCAAAGGCGAAGACAACGAGACGTATTACAAGCACATTCACGCCGCATTGGACGTCAAACCCAACATGACCATGGACGACGGCGCTGATCTGCTCAGTACCTTACATAAGGATCGCACCGAATTGCTTGCGGAAGTGAGGGGTGGAACGGAGGAAACCACAACAGGGGTCATCCGACTGCGCGCTATGGCCAACGAAGGTGCATTGAAGTATCCGGTCATCGCCGTGAACGACGCCATGACCAAACATTTCTTCGACAACCGCTACGGAACGGGTCAGTCTACAATCGACGGCATCGTGCGCGCCACCAACATCCTTCTGGCTGGCAAGACATTCGTGGTCGCCGGCTACGGATGGTGCGGACGAGGGCTGGCCATGCGGGCTCGAGGAATGGGCGCGAACGTGATTGTCACCGAAGTCAAGCCGCTGGCCGCGCTCGAGGCCGTGATGGACGGATTCCGCGTCATGCCCATGATCGAGGCAGCACCCATCGGAGACATTTTCTGCACGCTCACCGGCGACGTCAACGTCATCGATAAACATCATTTCGAGGTGATGAAAGACGGCGCCATCGTGGCCAACTCCGGTCATTTCAACGTGGAAATCAACATCCCCGCCCTGGAGAAGATGTCCAACGAAATGCGTAAGCCGCGGGAATTCATCGACCAGTACGTACTCAAAGACGGACGCGCCATCAACCTGCTCGGTGAAGGGCGTTTGATCAACCTGGCGGCAGCTGAAGGGCATCCTGCCAGCGTGATGGATCTCTCCTTCGCAAATCAGGCACTGTCGTTGGAATACATCGTTCAGCACGGCGAGGAACTCGAAAACCGCGTGTACACCATCCCGGAAGACATCGATCGGGAAATAGCCCGCTTGAAATTAGAGTCGATGAACGTCAAGATCGATAAATTGACCGCCGAACAAGAAAATTATCTTGCTTCCTGGGAAGAGGGCACCTAAAGATCGTATTTCATTCGGACTGGACTGCGAACCGGCTTCTGTTTGTAAAAAAACGGAAGCCGATTTCGTTTTACGGAGTCGGTGTGGGAGAAACGAGCGGAGTCGCTGTGGGTGTAGGCGTAGGCTTTTCCACTGAGATCAGAATGTAGACCACATCTCCAAACATCGTGCCGTCCGGCGCCTGCGCCTGCCATTGGCTTACATACTGACCAACCTCCAGAGGCACTTGAAGTTCAACTTGCCAGATCGCATTCGTTCCTCCACGGGCAGGATAGAGCGCCACGGCTTCCGGCGCCTCGAATTTATCTTCTCCAAGATGAAGCAAACGGTAATCGGGTCCCCAATCACAGCTGCCGGTGTTTTGAACGGACCAGCGTTTGTCGATCACCTGGCCCGGCACCACGATCTCACCGTCAGGGAAGGTGAGATCTTCGAGAAAACGTGCGTCGTTCTCACAATCGGACCTGGATGGCGCAACGCCAGAAGATGATTCGGAGGAAGTGACAAAGGTGGGATTCGGCGTCATCGTGGGTAAGGGCTGCCGAATCCCACCGGAAGGCATGCTTGCCTCTGGCCCCGAAGTACATGATGGGAGCCACAGCGACAGGAAAATCGTGCTCAATGTCAGTACCCGCAAAGCGTTTTCTCTCTTCATCCAATCGATTATAGCCAAAGAGCGGTTTTCACCCAAGTACGATCTTTCCTCCCTATTCCTTCCGAACAAATGGCTTCAATAAAAGCGTCCGGTTATAAACCTCCAAGGAAAAAAGTGGTCGCCCGATCCTAATTACGGATCGGACGACACACTCCACCGCCAGCCATCCAGGACAGTATCTGCACGCAAATGGCACCGAGCTGGAATCATCCCGCTATTCTTCCGCAGCCCTAGACAAATCATGGGCGGGTACAATGTTGGGCTAATTCTTTTCCGTTATTGCAACATATAAGTCGATCTCTGGATCGCTCTTTCTAACGCTTCTTTCGTCGTGGTACTCAAAATCATCGATCGCGCCCGCTGGTTCGTACTCAGAAGTGGGAAGCCAAACATTGTAGGCGTATCTTTTCGTGTTTGCAATGGCTAATCCCCAACCAAATCTATTTTTTGGACACACTGGGAAAATCGCGTATTTGATGGCGGGAATCTCGAATGCCGTTAATCCTGCAGGTGTCTTTTCCAGACTTGTTACTACATCCCCTATGATGTATGTAAAAGTTCCTGTCTTCGGATTGAAGCCTTTACTGACTGCAGCAAAGGCCCAAGGTTGTTTCCTCGCCGGAATTTCGTTCGTTTGTTTATAATTTCTAAACCGCTTCCCCAATGATGGCACATCGCGATAGATCCTGCTTATATCTGTTTCCGTGGCCATACCGATAATCTTGATGGGTTGTCCTAAATCTACAACGCGAGGCTGCATCCCGCCGATATTGTGGGCAAACAATTTCATCAGAATGTTTTGTACGATATTCATGCAGTTACCCCATCCTGTTTCGAGTCGGTAAGCTGGGTATCTCTTTTTACTGGCTTTCCAACCGGAAGTATCGATCAGACTTCAAGTCTCTGGAGCGGTAGCAGTTCTTCAACGAACACCGCATCCAACGAACACATTGGCTACCCCCATAATATCGTTGAATGATCGGAATCCTCGATATTCAGGAATCCGTCTTGCTTCTAAAACGAGGCTTCGGTTGAAGGGATTAAAGTCACGAACCAACTACCCAGTACTTTATTGTGATGACGTATGATTTGTTCAGCACTGAAATCTTCGTTGTCATAGGTACTGTGCCCGTCTTCGATCAGGATTACCTCATATCCTAAACTGTACGCTCTTCTGCACGTCGTATCGATGCAATATTCAGTTTGCAGTCCGGCGACGATCAACTTTTCGACTCCTCTCGAGTCCAATTCTTTCTCTAACCGCGTATCCTGGAACGAATCGGGATGACTCTTCCGAACATAGACATCTTTTTCACCCCTATTCAATTCGGGATGAATTTGCCATCCTTTTAAATCAGGATGGAGTGGATTACCTTCTTCCGCTTCACAATGCTGAATCCAAAAAATCGGAACGTCAGATCGTCTCGCTTTGTCTATCAGTCCATTGATCGTCTTAATTAGGACCTTCTCCTGATATAGTGCATCCACTCCTCCGAACAAACCGGATTGAACATCAATAACGAGAAACGCCGTTTTCTTCACTTTCTTCTATGTTCTCCGAGCAGACTTCTGTCTCTTCCCAAGGGCTGCAGAAGAGAGCTCACGGGATCGTTCAGGCATTGACTTCCTCGAGCGGTAGTTCTTCTTCAGCGGACAATGCTTCAACCGGTATCGGTTCTTCGGACATCGTGGCTTCGAGACCGGCGGCCTTGCGAATCTCGTATTCCAGCTCCTGAGACATTTCGGGATTCTCACGCAGGAAACTCTTGGCGTTCTCTCGACCCTGACCCAGACGCGTTTCCCCGTAGGAATAGTAGGATCCACGCTTGTCGATCAGCTCCAGCTCCACACCCAGGTCCAGGATACCGCCCACTTTTGAAATGCCCTCGTCGTACATGATGTCGAATTCCGCCACCTTGAACGGCGGTGCGACTTTGTTCTTTACGACTCGGATGCGCGCCCGGTTTCCCACGATGTCCTGGCCGATCTTGATGCTTTCAGCACGGCGAATATCCAAGCGCACAGAAGCGTAGAATTTCAACGCCCTGCCGCCCGTCGTGGTCTCGGGATTTCCGAACATCACGCCGATTTTCTGCCGCAGCTGATTGGTGAAGATCACGGCCGTGTTTGTCTGCTTGATCGCACCGCTCAATTTGCGCAGCGCCTGGCTCATCAATCGAGCCTGCATGCCCATATGAGCGTCGCCCATATCCCCTTCGATCTCAGCGCGGGGCACGAGTGCGGCGACGCTGTCGATCACGATGAGATCCACTGCTCCGCTGCGCACCAACGTCTCGGTTATTTCCAGCGCTTGCTCGCCCATGTCAGGTTGAGAAATGTACAAGTTGTCCACATCCACGCCGCAGCGTGCTGCGTACTGGGGGTCCAGGGCGTGTTCCATGTCGATATACGCACAAACACCACCCTGGCGCTGGGCTTCCGCGACGATGTGTTGACAGAGCGTCGTTTTTCCCGATGATTCGGGACCGTAAATTTCCGTAACCCGGCCGCGGGGGATTCCACCAACCCCCAACGCCAAATCCAAGGCCAGCGATCCGGTGGGGATCGTGTCCACGGCTAAATGCTTCGATTCACCCAAACGCATGACGGCTCCATCTCCATATCGTTTTGTGATTTCTCGAATCGCTTGGGACAAGACTTCTAAACGCTGATCCAGCTCTTGTTCCGACCCATTGTTACGATCGTCCGTTTTTGCCACGGGAATACCCTCCCTCTCGGAATAAAGAACGTATGTTCGAATAAAGTATAGCACAATTGTTCGAATCGTCAAGCGCATTCGAACGTTTGTTCGCTTGCCGTTCTTTATTAACCTGAATTGAAGGAGTGTTGCAGGAAGCCGCGCGACTATTCTGGTTCCTGGCTCTCCAAACCGGCTTGAAGGCGGTGGTGTTCTCCCGGTTGCTCCCCCTCTTCGAATCCGGAAAGCACGAAGATTGCGTTCGTGACCGTCCGCCCCGGGTTACGCCAACGGTGTCTCAGCTGCGAACAGAAAAGTAAGCTGTCTCCCGGTTCTAATAGATAGAGCTCGTTTTCGACGCGATATTCCAACTGACCGCGGATGCAAATCACGAATTCATGTCCGTTGTGGATCAAGGGGTGCGGTCCGCTGTTGGCGCCGCTTTCCAACGTCAGCGCAAAAGGTTCCACCCTACCGGCGAATAACTCACCGCCCAAACCTTCCCACACACCGCGCGTAAACGGCACGCGCGTGCGGCTGGCGGCTTTGCAAAACACGATCTCTTCCCGATCGGTCTCACTACGGAAAAGATCGGTGATGGGGATTCCCAGGGCTGAAGCAACCTTATACAACGTACTCACGGAAGGCGAGCTGCGCCCACGTTCGATCATACTCAATGCGTTGGCTGAAATTCCACTTTCACTGGCAAGCGCCCGGATGGACAAACCCCTCGCCTCCCGCATCTCACGCAGCTTGTTGCCCACATCGATCGAAATTGCATCCATTTCCTTGTTCGTCATAATCGTCACTTCCTATGAATCAATACCCAGAACCTCATCCTGCAGACAAGGATACCGCATTTCTTGCACATGCACGTCCCGACCACCCAACACCACAAGGCGAAGTTGAATTCCATCAAGTACAATGTTGATCAGGTTAAATAAAACTCACCCTTACGAGCAGAGGTGTCGGATCATTGTGCTGGATAGAGATGAGCGTTTACTCAAGCAAGTTCTGGATTTCGTCGACGAAGGGGTCTATTTCGTCGATCGCGATCGCCGCATCACGTATTGGAACCAGGGTGCAGAGACCCTCTCGGGGTACGCCGCCGATGAAATCGTTGGCACACGCTGTCCAGATGCGATGCTGAGGCACATCGACGATAGAGGCACTTTGCTCTGCGGCGACGGTTGCCCACTACTGAACACGATCCTGGACGGCAAGAACCGCAGCGCCGACGTCTACCTGCACCATAAAAACGGACACCGTGTTCCCGTGCGCGTGCGAGCTACCCCGATCCGCGATGCGAACGGGAAAATCATCGGCGCCGTGGAACTTTTCAACGATCTCACGCCGCATATCGCCACGCTGGAAAAGATCCGAGATCTGCGTCAGAAAGCTTACCTCGATTCCCTCACCGGACTCGCTAACCGGCGCTACGCAAAGCTTCATTTGAACACCCTGTTGACCAAAAATAACCCCATCGAATCCAACTTCGGCCTGATCCTCATGGACATTGATGACTTTAAGATGATCAACGACCGCTACGGACACGAAGTTGGCGATCGGGTGTTGGTGATGACGGCTAACACGCTCCGAGGCGGAGCGCGTTCGATCGACATGATCGCACGCTGGGGCGGCGAGGAGTTCATCGTTACGATGTTGGACATCGACGAAATGGGGTTGCACACCGCAGCAGAAAGATTCCGCAGGATGATCGCCAGATCCGGCTTGCCACATGGAGAAGATCTCATTCAGGTGACCATCTCCGGCGGGTCGACCTTGAAACAGCCAGGGGATACGCCAGCGAGTATTCTTCGCAGAGCCGATCGTTTGCTTTATCAAAGCAAACAACGCGGAAAGAATCTCACCCTTACCTCAAACGATCCGGACTGAGTCGTTACGCCCGTTTTACTCTGGGAACGAATCTGCCCTGCCGCTATTCGCCCTCCGATATCTCCCGGAAAACGGGAAGGCATTTAACACCCAAGGTAAACATGGCCAATGCATAAGCGAGGATGCCCAATCCAACCGCGATCTCCGTAATCGAGGGTAGGTACGAAGCGACGGCGCCCGTGCCCAACACGCCGGGAGACCAGTCCGGTGGCGCGACCAGGCCCGACAAAGTCGTGTTCCAGCGGTTGATGATCACACCCACGACGACCATCTGCAAAAGTCGCAGAAAGCTTCCTGCAACCCCTGCCACGGAATCGCCAGCCCATTCCTGACGTCCGATAAGATCGGCAGTGGGGAACGCATTACCAATCAACCCGTTATCGAGTATCAAGTTCCCCCACCGGTCCCCTGAGGAAGTGAAAATACCCACCGCGTTTTTAAGCACGTAAACGAATCATACGTTGTAGAATAATCGTATGAATAGGAGGTTTTTGTGAAATCGCGAACGTTTTGGATCATGTCCACTATACTTCTCGTTGGGCTGATGGCATCCGGCTGTGCGCGGGAAGGCATGTTACCGTCAACCGGAGCTGTCGAACCGACCGAGCCCGAAGAGATGGCGCAAACAGAAGCGCCGGTGATGTTGTCCGAAGACGACCTTAACGCAGCCTTCAACACCTTTCTGGATAACATGGTTGGCTACAACGCAGTCGGTCTTGAGGCGCTGAACGAGATGCTCGCCGAAGAGTCACCACCTTTCCTGCTGGACGTTGGTTCCACGGAGGAGGTCGAAGAAAACGGCTACATCGAAGGTGCCATCATGGTTCCCTTGCGCGAGGTAGGCAAGAACACCGATCTACTGCCGGGCTTCGACACGACCATCGTCTCCTACTGTGGTTCTGGCTGGCGCTGTACGATCGCCATGACCGGGCTGGACGCACTGGGCTACGATGTCTTGTCGTTGAAGGGTAACAGCTTCAGTGGTTGGGTGGAAGCTGGATACCCGGTCGCCGAAGGCGTTCCGGAAGCTGAGGTACTCAACGGCGCCACGCCCGATCCGGGCTTGTTGGCTATGATCGACAACATGCTTTCGAACGTCCCCGAAGGCTACGGCGTGATCACCGCCGAGACGCTCAACACCGAGATCGTCGAGAACCCGGATGTCATTATGATCGACGTCCGCCGCCAGGATGAATTGGAGGCGAACGGCCTGATCGAAGGTTCCATCTCCATCCCCCTGGAGAGATTCATCGACGGCAAGGCGGATTGGCCGGCCGACAAGGATGCCACGATCGTGGTGTACTGCCGTTCTGGACACCGCTCCACGATCGCCATGACCATATTGTGGACGTACGGCTACAGTGACGTACACAGCCTGAAGGGTGGATTCGGTGGATGGGTGTACGCAGGTTATCCCGTCGTGGAATACGCGATGCAGTAGTCTTCTCCGACTGGAAATATCGATTATCTAAACAGGTCGCCCAAGGGCGACCTGTTTTCGTATCCGGTGTCGGGATTCAGCAGGTAGGTCGTGTTGAGAAACGAAACCCAACGTAAAGGCCTTGGAGATACATATCTGCCAATTACAGGTTGCGGATGAATATCCGCAACCAGCATTGGGGCTTGCTGGTCCCGGACATGTATCCGGGGTCGTCATACACATTCGCTTGCGCCGGATATGTATCCGGCGCCAATATTTAGCGGATGAATAACCGCAACCAGCAATAATATAAATTGTTGGGTTTCGGCTACCCTCGACCCAACCTACATCATTCTGCCCAATCGCTCCACGTCCTCCCAGGCAAGCACGCGCATTCGACGCCAGAGAACGTCGTCCTGCACGCGCTCGGTTAAATCCAACCACGCTTTTTCGAGGGCACGCCAATGCGTTCGGGGAATCATCATCCAAATCGACAGCTTCGTATCCAATCGACGACTGAGTTCGCGGCCGACCAGAAGCGTGCGCGCCAATTGATAATGCCGCTCGCAGGGCGGCGCATCCTGCCCGGGACACGGGCGTTCGCCGAAGTCAAGTTCTGCGGAAAAAGCCACTTGCGGCAAGTCCCAGTAGCGGCAGGCCGTCTCCGGATCACCCGGATCGGAATGGATTTCCGGGCAGCGTCCGGCTGCGTATCGCGAACAGCGGCCCAGCGCGCTCAAATTTTTCGCCTCGATGACGATCAGGTTCGTCTGCCCCAGCAAGAACAGATCCACCTCCGTTCGCGGACCTTCGCCATCGACCCATTCCAGGGCGTCATCCAATCCGGGTAAACGCTTACCGCGCACGTCGAATCCCCAAAAGTAGGGACGCAGTTCTTCATCTACATCGGGTTGCATTACCACGCCCCACAACGGACGAATTTGAACCAACTGCTTGTAAGAGATTGTAGGTTGTGCCAGTGGGTAGATTAGGTTCCAGACCAGGGCATTTTCGGACCGTGGAGTGTGGAAATTTGACAACACGGTTTCTGGCAACACATCGAATATCGGTTCGTCCAAGCCGTGCAGGATCCGGTCTGGCAGCGGCCGTTTTCTGCGAGGTGAATCGGGGCTAATCCGCCACCTCCGCCAGAAAGCGCAGCGATTCCTGCAGCGCGGGAAGCAACTGTTCGGCCTCCGCTTCCAAACGTCCGGCGAAGGCCATGGGAATCTGTCCGGCGATCTGACCCGAAATTCGTTGATGCAGCCTCTCGAGCACCGCGATTGCATCCAGGTAGCCGATGGCGGCGATGGCTTTCACCGCGGCCACACGAATGGCGATTTCTGCACGACCGTTTTCCACGATCGCCAACATCGTTTCCCCCGAAAAGGAACAGGTTCGCAGCAACGAGCGGACATGTTCCATTTGATCCGCATCGTGAACGATCACTTGCAGCAATGCGTAGACCTCACGCGTCCGCATCTCACCGAGCACGTGTCGAATCCGGCTCGTGACTTCAGTGGGCGGCTTTTCTGATTCCAAATTGGAAATAAGAACCTCGGACAGCGCGACGACGATTCCGGTCCGCAGATCGATATCGGGTTCCCGGATTTGTCCGGCAATTACCGCAGCGGCCAAGGGTGAACGACGGTGGGCATCCAGATCGAGGAGGGTTTTCAGACCCTTCCGTCGCAACCCCAAATCCGGCGCCAGCAAGTTTTCGAGCCCCAGCGTGAGGCTCGCGTTGGAACCGTCGGCCAACGCCTCGAGAACGGCGGGTTCGAAAAACGTATCTTGCTGCAACGTAGCAAAATCCTTGTGACTTCGATTACAGATCTTCGACGATGTTGAGTACGGCGTTCATCAAATCCTTGAGTCGTCGCGGCGAATCGAGATGGAAACCATACGCACACCGGTTGAGAGAAAGCAGCGCCTGAAAATCTCCGATCGCCTGAGCGCGTTCGAGCACGGCAAAGCTTTTCGCTTCGCTCTCGACTGCCACGTCCTTGATCGGGTCGGACGCCACCAACAGGAAGAAACCCGTATCCGGGCCTCCTTTATGATACTGGCCGGTCGAATGCAAGTAGCGCGGTCCGAAACCCACGGTCGAGGCGACATCGAGCTGCTTCATGATCGCTCTGCGTACCCGCTCCAAGCGTTTCATCGAAACGCTTCCCTGGTGGAGGTAGAGCAGGAAGGCGAGGTAGGACAAACCCTCGCGGTTGGCGAAAATGGATCGCAGCAGCGCTTCCAGCGAGTCCGCATTGGAATCGAACGGATCGTCTCCCGATCCCCAGAGTGAAATTCCATCTCCACGCCAGAGAATCTTGGGCTGTGGCAGCGCACCCTTTCGTTTGTAGGTTTTCAGCAAGTCCATCGTGCGGTCCTTGGCGCGCTGCACGTCGGGCTGGTTAAAAGCGTTCACCCCGATCAGATGACAGGCCACGGACGTGGCGATTTCCCATTGGAAGAAGGCGCCTCCCAGGCTACGTGTATCGTTTTCGAGCTCGATTACGACGACGGGCACTTTGCCCCGCACCCAACCGTGTAGACGGCGATCATACGTACCCTCCGAGCGTAGATACACCAACAGGCGGTCATCCGCATAGGCGCTTGCCGATTCGGCTGGCTCACCGACGACCGGCAGTATGCCCTTGCCCCCCTTGCCGCTGCTTTCCGCGACCAATTGCTCGACCCAATCGCAGAACGCCTCCCATCCGGGATCGGCGATCAACGTGAGTTTATCGCGCCCGCTGCGTGCCGCCGCTCCCATAACCGCACCGAGGAACAATCCGGGGTTGTGCACCGGTGATCTGCCCGGCTGGCATGCCGCACTCATCTCCAGCGCGCCTTGATGGAGGGCCTGCAGATCCATACCGATGAGCGACGCAGGAAGCAGCCCGAATATCGACATCGCCGAGAAACGTCCACCGACGTCGCTCGGGGCGACGAAAACCTCCCGGAATTCTCTCTTCCGAGCCATGGATTCCAGACTCGTCCCTGGATCGGTCACGGCGACAAAATGATCGCCCGGAGAATCACTGATCTGAGCGACCTCGTCCCAGAAATACGCCAGCAGTGTCAACGGTTCGATCGTTCCACCGGATTTGCTGGAAATGATGAACAGGGTTTTCTCCACATCGATCTTACGCTGAACGGCACGCACGCTGTCCGGATCGGTGGAATCGAGGACGTGAAAATCGAACCCCGTCTGGGGGTTGAAATCGCGCCGCATCACGTCCGCTGCCAGGGATGACCCACCCATTCCCATCAACACGACAGTCTTGAAGCCGTCCTTCTTCACGACCTTTGCAAATGCGTCCAACTTCTGGTGCAGATTCGGAATCTCCTGCGGTAAACGAAGCCAGCCGAGTCGCTGCGACACTTCCTTGGCGGCACTGGCCTGACCGGTCCAGAGTGAAGTATCGCCTTCCCACAGCCGTGTTGCTACAGCGGTTTTTTCCAATTCTTGCAAGGCAACGCGCACATCGTCGCCAAGTGGACCCAACTCTTTCTGAATCGGTTTGGCTCGCTTGTGGATCGTTCTCAACGCCCCTTCATAGGCCTTGATGAATTTGTCCACACCTTCTCGTTCCAGTTGATCTGTCACCTGCGTCAAGGAAACGCCAAGCGTGTCCAGGGCTTCCAACTGCGCTCGCGATGCGGCGATGTCCTCCTCCAATGTTGGGGAGGCCGTGCCACGCTCACGAAAAGCTTCCAGGGTTTTCGCCGGAACGGTGTTGACTGTGTTGGGACCGATGAGGTTATCCACGTAATAGGTGCTCGGATAATTGGGATTTTTAGTGCTGGTCGAAGCCCAGAGCGGGCGCTGCAGGCGCGCACCGTTTGCAAGCAAGCGCTCGAAGCGTGATTCGCTGAAGGTGACCTCGAATTGCGCGTAGGCCAATTTCGCACTGGCGATGGCGGCTTTTCCCAGTAAAGCATTTGCCCGTCTGGCGCCGTCTCCATCCTGGGCGATGATCCCTTCCAATAACTTATCTACGGCGCTGTCGATCCTGGAGACGAAGAACGACGCCACGGAAGCGATGTGGTCCAACGAATCACCGCCGGCGAGCCGCGCTTCCAATCCCGCCATGTAGGCGTCCATCACTTCAATGTAGCGTTCGATGGAAAAGATCAGGGTAACGTTGACGTTGAGTCCCGCGCCGATGCTCTCCCGAATGGCCGGAATTCCCGCTTCCGTGGCGGGTATCTTGATCATCACGTTGGGTCGATTGACGACCTCCCAAAGCCGACGAGCTTCCTGGATCGTGGCTTGCGTCTGATAGGCCAATTTTGGGTTCACTTCGATCGAAACGTAGCCATCGCTCCCGTTGGTCCGTTCGTACAACGGCAGTAAAACCCCGGCGGCGGTGCGTACGTCATCGATGGTCAAGGCATCGAAAATACGCGCATCGTTCCATCCCGCCTGGGTCATGCGGCGTAAATCGCCGGTGTACAAATCACTGCCTTCGATCGCCGCAGCGAAAATGCTGGGATTGGTTGTCACCCCGCGGATTTGACCTTCCTCCACCAACCTAGCAAGCCCGCCCGATTCGAGCAGGTCGCGCTGGATCGTATCCAGCCACAGGGATTGCCCGAGTTCGTGTAGTTTATGAATCGCTTCCATGATGTATATGTAATCTCCTACGAATTCGCTGCCAACACCTGCTTGGCCTCTTCGATAATGTGCTCAACTGTAATTCCGAAATGCCGATAAAGCTGCTCATACGGCGCAGAGGCGCCGAAACTTTCCATGCCGATAAAGCGGCCGCGTGACCCAAGCCAGCGTTCCCAGCCCTGCGAAATCGCAGCTTCGACGGCGAGACGAGCTGAAATTCGGTCGGGAAGCACATCTGCGCGATAGGATGCGGGCTGTTCGGCGAACAATTTCCAGCAGGGGAAGGAAACCACCCGCACCGAGACTCCCTCGGCGGCTAGCTTTTCCGCAGCTTCAATGATCAGTGAGACTTCCGATCCCGACGCCATAAGGATCAACTGCGGATCCCCCTCACCCAGATCTGCGAGCACGTAGGCACCCTTACGCAGTCCCTGCGCAGAGGCGAAACGTTCCCGATCGAGCGTCGGCACGGCCTGGCGGGTCAAGATTAAGGCCGTGGGGCCTTGTACACGCTCCAGCGCCATCAACCACGCCGCAGCGGTTTCGTTGGCATCCCCCGGCCGGATGACGGCCAGATTCGGTATGCTGCGCAGTGCGGCAAGGTGCTCGACCGGTTGGTGCGTAGGGCCGTCCTCGCCGAGTCCGATCGAATCGTGGGAGAAAACGTAAATCACGCGCTGTTCCATCATCGCCGCCAAGCGAATCGCGGGACGCATATAATCCGAGAAAACGAGGAACGTGCCGCCGAAGGGTATCAATCCACCGTACAGTGCCAGGCCGTTCAGTATGGAGCCCATGCTGTGTTCTCGCACGCCGAAGTACAGGTAGCGCCCGCTTCGATCGACAGGAGAAAATGCCGCATCCCCCTCTAATTTCGTCTTATTCGATCCGGTGAGATCTGCGGAACCGCCAATCATTTCGGGCAGTTCTGAAGCCACCGCGTTTAACACTTTTCCGGAGCTGGCGCGCGTGGCCATTCCCTTTTCATCTGTGGAGAACGTTGGCACGCTGTCGGCTAATCCTTCGGGCAAATCCTTTGCCAGGCTGCGTTCGAAAGTCTGCGCCAGATCGGGATGTTCCTTTTTATAGCTGGCAAAGACTTTCTGCCACGATTCATATTCCTGCATGCCTCGCTGGCTTGCCTCACGACAGTGCGCAACGACATCCTCGGGGATGAGGAAACGTGGTTCCTCTGGCCAACCCAACTTCTTCTTCGCTCCGGCGAGTTCCTCCTCTCCGGGAGGCTCCCCGTGGGCAGCGGCCGTGTCCTGTTTGGTGGGCAAGCCAAACCCGATATGCGTGGGACACACGATCAACGACGGGCGTGGATCATCTTTGGCTTGTGCGATCGCTCCGTCGACCGCATCGACATCATTGCCATCCTCGATCTTGATCACGTTCCAGCCGTACGCAGTGAAGCGCAGCGCCGTGTCATCGGTGAAGGTCAGATTCGTGCTACCGTCGATGCTGATGTGATTGTCGTCGTAGAGGTAAACGATCCGGCCGAGCTTTTGATGTCCTGCCAGGGAAGCCGCTTCTGCGGATACACCTTCCATCAGGTCGCCATCGGAAACGATGGCGTATACGTAGTGGTCGTACAACGAATACCCTTTGCGGTTGAACCTGGCTGCCTGGTGCTCCGCGGCGATGGCCATGCCAACTCCGGTGGCAAAGCCCTGTCCCAACGGACCGGTCGTCGTTTCGACGCCCGGAGTCAGACCATACTCCGGATGGCCGGGAGTCCTGCTCTCAAACTGCCGGAAATTCTTGATTTCATCTAGAGAAAGGTCGTAGCCATATAAATGTATGAGTGAGTAGAGCAGCATCGAGCCGTGGCCGGCGGAGAGCACAAATCGATCCCGGTTGACCCAGGCAGGATCATCGGGATTGAAGCGCAGATGCCGCTGCCAGAGTGCATACGCCAATGCTGCTGTGCCCATCGGCAATCCCGGATGCCCGGAATTAGCCTGCTCGACGGCGTCCGCGGACAGAAAGCGGATCGTGTTAATGGTCTGCGTGATTACATCTTTATTTGGCATGATAGATCTCGCTTTTTATCCCTGTGAAGAATGAGGGAGGATTCAGTGGTGTAACCCCGAGATTTTATCATGAAACTGAGAGAAGGAATCATTTCTCTACACCAATCTACATGGAAAGCCTATTGAATCAAAACCCGATCTTTCGCTGATGAAATATAAGGGGCGGATTTATCTTTCCGTCAATGTTTGCGTCATCCAGGACTTCAATCCCTGGGCACATTCCAAACCCGCTTTATGCCCCACGTCCGCCTCGCAGTACTGCACGCGTGCGCCCGCGCTCCGCAGACGCTCCACGATATCCCGCGCGATTTCGATCGAGACAACGTTATCGCGGATACCGTGCCCCCAGAAAACGGGAAGCCCGGTGCCGTCAAAAATCGTGTCTCTGGGCATGAACCCGGCCAAGGACACAATCGCCGCCGGTCTCCAATCCGTCAGGGCTGGAACGGAGAACGCCAGAGCTGCCCCCTGGCTGAATCCCATGAGAACGACGCAATCTCGTTGTAGTTTGAATCGGGTATCGATGTCCACGATGGTGTGCATCAGCGCAGAGACACTCGAGGCAAAATCGGCCAGGCGGGGATCATCGCCTGGTGTATCCGCGGTCCAACTGAATCCGCCGTTGAGGGCGGGATAGAGTCCCCGAAAAGCGGCAACCCACCAGGTTTTCGGCAGGATTTTTTCGAAATACCACATCACTTTCTCGTCGCCGGTCCATCCATGCAGCAGGATCACCAGCGGTTGGGTTGGGTCAATTCCAGGACGGATGCGATACAGCAATCCCGGTCCTTCGGGTTGGATCTGTTGGATTTCAGCCACGTCGACCTCTCTCGACAATTCGTTCCACGAGCCACAGCCAGAGTACGATCAAAACCACGGGCGCCAACCCCGCGAAAGTGCACAAGAGCGACATGCGCAGGGCGCCCGCGCCGTACACCCATCGAACGAGTCCGTTCCCTACGATGAGTAAGATCAACACTCCGCCGACGATTAAGCGAGCCTGAGTGGTTCGGGCGTAGCGGCGCAGATCGCGTTCCTCTCTTTGTTGGTTAGGCACTTGCTTCATGTCCATGCGGATCATCGCTTTCCGACAACAACGCCCCGATAAGCGTACGCGCATCCTGCAGCGGATCGTCAGGGTGCGGAAGCGTGTAATCCGGCCTCACCCGGGTGGTCAATCGCGCCGCCGCTTCCTTCAACGGATCGGGGACATCATCGACTTGTTGGAACCATCGCAGCAGGCGGTAGTAATTCGCCTGCGGTCGTACGCCGGTTTTCCGTTCGTGGAACACGGCCACCGCTCGGCCCGCCGCCCGCCGCGCGCAAACGCGGGCCCGGCCCTCCCTGCCGTTGCGCCGGGCTTCACCTGCGAGATCCATTTCTCGTTCAACTTCAGCGAGGATTTCCTGGAATTCCATAGTCCCCATGCTACCACAATCAACGGGACTGGTATCAACCTAGCTGATCTTTTCAGCGGTAGAGCAACTTCATCCGCACCGATGGTATCATGTTAGGGGAACATAGTTGACATGAGTCCAGGAGGCGCGAATGCGGTTCGAAGGTAAAGTTGCTCTGGTTACGGGTTCGGGAAGAGGGATCGGGCGAACGATCGCGCTGCGACTTGCACAAGAGGGCGCAGATCTCGTGGTGAATTTCTTTCGCAATCGAGATCCGGCCGAAGAGACGGCCGAAGCCATCCGCGCCCTGGGTCGAAAAGTTATCGTCGTCAAAGCCAACATCGGTGAGATCGAAGGAATTGACCAGCTTTTCGATGCCGTGGAAAAAGAATACGGCGGATTGGACATCTTTATCTCGAACGCCGCATCGGGGTACAACCGGCCGGTCCTGCAGCAAAAACCGAAAGGCTGGGACTGGACGATGAACATCAACGCCCGCGCCCTGCTTTTCGGCGGCCAACGAGCTGCTCCTTTGATGGATTCCCGGGGCGGCGGGCACATCGTCGCCATCAGCAGCCCCGGCTCGTTCCGCGTCCTGCCGGACTACGTTGTCGTCGGCGCCAGCAAAGCCGCTCTCGAAGCCTTGACGCGTTACCTGGCCGTGGAGTTTTCTCCACTGGGCATCGTGGTCAATGCAATCTCACCGGGCATCGTCGAGACCGACGCCCTGAAGCACTTCGACGTCCTCAAAGATAACAGCGTGATTCCGCAGGCGATCGACGCGACGCCCGCCGGTCGGTTGGTGACTCCAGATGACGTCGCCGGGCTGGTCGCGTTTCTTTGCAGCGAAGAAGCGAACATGATCCGCGGTCAGGTCATCCTGATCGACGGTGGATCGACGCTGCCCGTCCATGGGGTTAAATTCGACTTGCCGGAAGATTGAAAACCGCAGTAGTCTTTACAGCGAAACCGCAGACGTGTCCCTGGAGATGTGTTCCAGGAATTCGTTGCGCGTGAGTTCGTTGGTTTGGAACGAACCCGTCATCGCGCTGGTGACCATGCGTGCGCTGGATTTTTTCACGCCGCGTATCTTCGAGCACAAATGCAAACCTTCCACCACCACGGCGACTCCCTGAGGATGGATGGCGGCTTCGAGGAAATCGGCGATCTGCCGCGTCATGCGCTCCTGTACCTGCAAGCGGCGGGCGAACAGGTCTACCACGCGGGGAATTTTCGACAATCCGATCACTTTATCCGTCGGAAGATAAGCGACGTGCGCCCGTCCGAGGAAGGGAAGTAGGTGATGCTCGCACATCGAGTAATATTCGATGTCCTTGACAATGACCATTTGGTCGTACTCGACGTCGAACACGGCATCGTTGATCAGGGCATACGGATCGACGCGATACCCCGCCAGGAGTTCATCCCACATGCGCGCCACACGTTCCGGCGTGCGTTCCAAACCCTCCCGGCAGGCGTCCTCGCCGAAAGCGGTGAGCAGCGTTCGCACCGCTTCTTCGATTTCCGGTTTGGCAATTCCGACTCCACTCAATAATTCAGCAGCAGCTTCGATATCGTGCATGAGATCCTCCCGAACTTACCTACGCTGAATACTACCACATCTGTCGGCCAGCAAACGGCGGTACAATAACGTCCGAGGCGACCTGCATTCAGACGATCAAACGGAGAAGGCGATGGAAGAAGACCGCATCCTGATCAAAGACCTACTTCTGCGCGGCATCATCGGCGTCAACGATTGGGAGCGCGAGAAGCGCCAGGACATCCTGATCAACGTAACGCTGTTCGGCGACCTGCGCCCGGCCGGTGAGAGCGACGAGATCGCCGACGCGGTGAATTACCGCACGATCACCAAGCAGATCATCCAACACGTTGAGACGAGCGAGCGATTCACCGTCGAAGCGCTAGCGGCCGACGTCGCTCGTATCTGCCTCGAAGCGGCCGGCGTAGGGCGCGTCCGCGTACGCCTCGAAAAACCGGGCGCCTTACGTTTCGCCCACTCCGTCGGAGTCGAGATCGAACGACGGCGTGGCGATTTTTCCTCTTCCCGAGAGAACACAGAATAACGATCAGCGTTACCTGCACACACGAATGGAGTTCATCGATGCCAGATGACCATGATTTCGACCGCATCATCGACCGCCGTGGGACGGGGAGCTGGAAGTGGACCAAAGCGGATGTAGACGACGTCATCCCCCTCGGGGTGGCAGACATGGACTTCGCATCCCCGCCAGCGGTCCTCGATGCGCTGCGGGCGCGGGTCGATCACGGCGTTTTTGGCTACAGCTATCCCACAAAAGAACTCTCAGAGATCATCCTGTCGCGCTTGGAAAAGAATTACGCTTGGAAAGTCGAAGAGGAATGGATCGTCTGGCTGCCGGGTTTGGTGCCCGGTTTGAACGCAGCCTGCCGTGCCGCCGGCGAAGTGGGCGATCAGGTGCTCAGCGCCGTGCCGGTCTATCCGCCGTTTTTGACCGCACCGAAAAACATGCGGCGTGAACTGTGCACCTCACCGCTGCAGTTGGACGGAGATCGTTGGTCGTTCGACTTCGAAGCGTTCGAAGCGGCGATCACGCCGAGAACGAAGTTGTTCATGCTCTGCAATCCTCACAACCCCGTCGGCCGGGCGTTTTCCCGCCAAGAATTGGAAGCGCTCGCCGAGTTCTGCTTGCGCCATGATCTCGTCATTTGCGCCGACGAAATTCACTGCGAATTGATCCTCGAACCTGGCGTCGATCACCTCCCCATCGCCACGCTGAGTCCCGAAGTCGCCGCGCGCTCGCTCACGTTCATGTCTCCCAGCAAGACGTTCAACCTGGCCGGAATCGGCGTGGCCTTCGCCATCATTACAGACGACGACCTGCGGCGGACTTACAAGAAAGCGATCGCCGGTATCGTGCCGCACGTGAACGCACTCGGATACACCGCCTGCCTGGCCGCTTATCGAGACGGCGCGCCGTGGCATCACGCTTTGATCGAGTATCTACGCAGAAATCGAGATCTTGTAATCGACACCATCAACGATACACACGGCCTTGCTACATATCCTATCGAAGCCACCTACCTAGCTTGGATCGACACTCGCGCGGTGGAAATCGAAAATCCGGGTGAATTCTTCCTGCGAGCCGGCGTGGACATGTGGGACGGCGTCGATTTCGGTGGACCCGGATTCATCCGTCTCAACTTCGGCCTGCCCCGCGTGCGGCTGCGGGAAGGATTGCAGCGCATCCAGCAAGCGATGAAAAATCTTCCGTGACCGAGAAAGCCTTCATCTCCCTAGGATCGAACATCGAACCCGAGAAGAATCTACCCTTAGCCGTCGAACGCCTGGCGCAGATCGGCGAGATCCTCGCCATTTCCATGGTGTATCAAAATCCGGCCGTCGGCCCCACGCCGCAAGCCGATTTCCTCAACGCTGCAGTCATGATCGCCACGGATTTCGAGCCTTTGGAAATCCGGGCGAAATTGCGGGAGATCGAAACCGGGATGGGACGCGTGCGGAGCGAGGACAAATACGCCCCTCGCCAGATCGACCTGGATCTGTGCCTGCTGGGAAATTGGGTGTTAGAGAGCCCCGAACTCACGCTGCCTGATCCCGAGCTGCTCCTGCGCCCACACCTGATCGTCCCCATAGCCGAGTTGGCGCCCGATTTTCGCCACCCACTCACGGGCGACAGTCTGGCACATATCTCGGAGCGGTTGAAGATAGACGCACAGCTCACACCTCGACCAGACATTGCCCTGGAAATAACCTCATCTCATTGATCGGGCGGTAGTAAAGGAAAAACACCGACAAGACATCCGTCGGTGATACATCCAGAACCGGCATAATGCTTAATACTTAAACACTCACTCGCGATTGAATTCCGCTACCGCCTCGGCGATCGCCTGACGCACGCGCTCGTCCGGGATTTGATCCACGTCTTGATACGTACGCTCGCCGAACACGATTTCCAACATGCCATCCGGCGAGGAGCGGAAATCGAAATGCGTATCGAGTAAATCCACATGTTCCGTCAACTTCGACTTGACCATCTCCTCGATCTGTTCGCTGCTGAACGAGGCTTGCTGATCGACCTCATCTTCCGTATCTCGCTTGGGCGTGAGCACATGTCGTGTGCCGCTCTTGTCGAGCACGAAGCGCCGTCTGTGAAGGAAATAACGCAAGGCCAACGAAATCCCGATCGCAAGCAATAAACCAACGACGAGCACCAACAAATCCGAAGGGTTCATCTCGGGCTCCAACTATCCATGTTATTCCATCACACGCCGATCAATATTGCCCGCGCCGGCGAACCGTCGCTGCCAACTAGCTTGACCGGCAGGCAGTGCAGGGTGTAGCGGCCTTGTTCTACCGCACTGAGATCCAAACCCTCAATGATCACCACCCCGTTTCCAAGCAGGGTGCGGTGCGTCTCGCGGCTGTTACCGAAGGGCGCGATGGATAGATAATCGATGCCTACCAACTGCACGTTTTTCTTCACCAGCCAAGCCGCACCGCTGGCGTCTATCGCGGTGAAATCCTCCCGGAACGTTCGCTCGCGCGGCCAAAATTTCGAATTGCGCGTCTTGAACAGCACACGTTTGGTTCTCGGTGGGATGTTCGCCTTTTCGAGAGTTTCCGCATCGATCACCTTGGCCTTGGGCAAATCCACCACGTAGGCTCGCCCGTTGAGCGTGCGCAGCGATAAATCTTCAACGCCGCTGCCGCCTTCGAGGAAATGAATCGGTGCATCGACATGCGTGCCGAGATGCACGCTGCTCGACAGTCTGGAGACGTTGGCATTGGCGCCTTTGGAGATGAACTCGACGCGCTCGAGTTCCAGCGGTGTATCACTCGGCCAGGTTGGCATCCCAGGTTCGATGGGGGCAGAAACGTCGTAGATTTGCATATTTACCTCCGTTCCTTCTGATTATAGATTCGACTCGCAGTTAATGCACGCGCTATAATCGAAGCATCTGAGGAGGATTCCACATGACCGATTACCAAACCATCGATACCGCCATCGAAGCGCAGTTCGATCGAACACTTGACGAGCTGGGACAGCTTTGCGCACACCCCAGCGTATCGGCACAGGGACTCGGAATGAAGGAATGCGCTCAATTCGTTCGGCAGATGCTCGAGAAACGCGGCTTCCAAAGCGAAATCCTGCCCAGCGCAGGGTTTCCCGTCGTGATCGCCGAACGATCCGGCCGTTCGGACCGCACGCTGCTCTTTTATAACCATTACGACGTGCAGCCGCCGGAACCGCTCGAGTTGTGGGAAACGCCGCCTTTCGAAGCGGACATTCGCGAGGGCAAGATGTATGCCCGCGGCGTCAGCGATGACAAAGGCCAAATCCTGGGCCGCTTGGCAGCGATCGACGCGCTGCTTTCGGTCGACGACGAACTCCCCTGCAACGTCAAGTTCGTGATCGAAGGTGAGGAGGAAATCGGAAGTCCCAACCTGCCCGCTTTCGTCGAGACTCACGCCGATCGCCTGGCTGCGGACGCCTGCATCTGGGAGTTCGGCGGCGTCAATCACGAGGGGACGCCCGTTCAAGTTGCGGGTTTGCGAGGAATTTGCTACGTCGAACTGAGCGTGCAAACGGCCAGCCGGGACGCCCACTCCGGCACGGGTGGATCGATCTTTCCCAACGCCGCCTGGCGGTTGACCTGGGCGTTGAATTCACTCAAAGAGCGCGACGAACATATCCGCATACCGGGTTTTTATGATCGAGTAGTTCCACCCAGCGAGCGTGACCTCGAACTGCTGGAAGCACTCCCCGATTCGGCGGAAGAATACCGATCGCGCTACGAATTGGACGGTTTCATCAAAGGATTACAAGGTGGATTGGACCTCCATCGCGAAAGCATCTTCAGTCCCACCTGCACCATCTGCGGACTCACCTCCGGCTATCAGGGTCCTGGATCGAAGACCGTGCTTCCCGCCCGGGCGAGTGCCAAAGTCGATTTCCGCCTGGTTCCCGATCAAGACCCGGACGAAGTTGTACTGCACTTGCGCAACCACCTGGATGAGCAGGGCTTCGACGACGTGGAAATCACTTACCTCGGTGGCGAACCGCCCGCACGCACGCCGCTGGACGATGAATTCCTCGCACTGGTCGTCGAAAGCGCCCGTCCGGTATACGGGGTTCCCCAAATCGTCGTACCCATGTCCGGCGGATCAGGCCCCAACCACCCCTTCATCCACACGTTGAAGGTGCCCGTAGCCACTGCTGGGATCAGCTATTCGGGATCGCAGGTCCACAGCCCAAACGAGAACATTGATCTGGAATGCTTCCACAAGGGTATCCGGCATTTGGCACGCATCGTGGTGGAATTCGCGCGGCGTGGGTAACGAATCCTTGTAGGGGCTTCGTGTATGGACTATAATCTTCCTGAAATCGGGGCGTAGCGCAGCCCGGGTAGCGCACCTGCATGGGGTGCAGGGGGTCGGCGGTTCAAATCCGCCCGCCCCGACTGACGACCGCCGGCGATACGCTGGCGGTCTTTTCCTTTCTGCATGGCGAACGAATAGCTACCTTTAAACTCAACCCGTCTCACCGCTCGACGCTATTCAGGTTACGATAGAATGTTGAATAGTTTTTCAATACGACTCGGATATCAATCGACTTGATTGAGGAGGTAGGCGTGAAGGATACAGCAGTTTCCATAAATTGGACGGGGAAGCGCCAATTCGTTGGTACCGACAGCGGCAACCACTCCGTCGTGATGTCCTCACACAACGAGGACAATAACACCGGAGTAAAGCCCTCCGAAATGCTATTACTTGCTTTGGGCGCATGCAGTGCATACGACGTGGTATCGATCCTGGAAAAGAAACGTTACAAACTCACCTGCCTAAAAGTCAATGTTGAGGCTTCACAGGACGATGATCCCCCCTGGATATTTCGTAAAATCCACGTGGACTTCACGGTGTGTGGCAACAATCTTAAAGAGAAAGATGTTCAACAGGCAGCCAGCCTTTCAATCGAGAATTACTGTTCCGTGGCCGCTACAGTACGCTGCAATGCAGAAATCACCTATGACATTCATATCCAACAGATCGAGAACTGATACGCGCCCAAAACGCCCACGCTGTAAATAAACGGATAGATTCTGGAGGTCAGCAATGGAAGGTATACAAACCGTCGCCAATTTGATGGCGCTCTCGGCGCGCACGGCACCGAAAGCCGCCGGAGAGGACTTCGTGGTCATCGAGATCATCGAAGGCAAGGACATCCAGCGCCTGGGAGAGGAAATGATCGCTTATGGCGATGAAAGCGGGAAAAAAGACTTCGATCGCGACGGGACGAACGTGCTTCACTCGAAAGCTGTGGTGCTGATCGGCCTGAAGGATGCTGAGACGCTCGGGCTAAACTGCGCCGCCTGTGGCGACGAAACTTGTATCGTGCCGAACACAACGGACGGCGAATTCCAGGGACCGCAGTGTGCGCTCCGCATTCTCGACATGGGTATCGCCCTCGGTTCGGCGGTAAAGATGGCCGGCTTAATGAACGTCGACAACCGCATCATGTACCGCGTCGGTGTCGTGGCGCGCAAAGTCGGAATGATCGACGCCGATTTCGCGATGGGCATTCCGCTATCAGCGACTGGCAAGAGCCCCTATTACGATCGCGCCCCGAAACCGAGCTAGCCACGCGCGCTTCAACTTTCGCTCGTCGCTAATGGCTCTCCAGCCATGGCTTCCAAGACACCGATCACCCCCGAATTGTCCAGCTCACGCATCCCCATTTGAAGCATGGCCTCGTAGAGCTGCATGATCCCGGTCGTGGCTGGCAGGGGCATGCCGTAAGTTCGAGCCGTGTCCAAAACGATCCCCAGGTCCTTGTGCTGCATGTAGGACTTGAAGCCCGGGCGGCGTTCGCCGGCGAACAGACGTTGGGGCTTGTTGTCCAGCGTCCAGCAACCCGCGGCGCCACCGCGAATCGCCTCCACGACACGCTGCGGATCCACGCCGCTTTTCTGCGCCAGCAGCAGCAATTCTCCCATTGCGACCATCTGCGCTGCGACCATGATTTGATTGCAGGCCTTGGCCACCTGTCCCGCACCGCTCTCCCCGACATACGTGATGGTTTTCCCGATGGTCTTCAAAATCGGCATAACGGTTTCGAACGCCTCCCGTTTCCCACCGACCATGATGGCCAGCGTCCCGGCCTGCGCGCCGACGTCGCCGCCGGACACCGGAGCATCCAGGGCATCCACGCCGACTTTCGCGAAACGTTGGGCAATGTCCCGCGCTGTTTCCGGTTTGATCGTGCTGTTGTCGACGAAAATCATGCCTGCGTGGATGCCTTCGAGAATCCCGTCCGGACCCAGCGCCACCTGCTCAACGTCGGGCGAATCCGGCAGGTTGGTGAAAACCACGTCGCTTTCCTGCGCAACTTCCTTCGGTGACAGGGCAACCTGCGCCCCTTCGGCGGCCAACTCGTCTACAGCTGCCTGGCTGCGATTGTGCACCGTCAGCGAGTAGCCGGCCTCGAGAATGTTGCGCGCCATCGGCTTGCCCATCAAACCGAGTCCGATGTAACCAATCCGTTGATGCATGCGCACCTCCCAAATCATTGTCGACTTCAAACAGGATTGCACAGGAAACGAGAAGGCGCAACTGACCGGGAAGTGTACATCGACGAGCCACGGTTAACCACTCGAGACGCCATATGGCGTCTCGAAATGCATCATCAAGCAACAGCCAAGGATGTCGAACGATCCTGGCCAGTCTGTTTTATGAACGACGAATGATCCGGAAGCCTATTCCTCGGCTTGCGCTTCTTCTCCAGGCTCCTCGGCTTCGCCTTCTTCCTTCACACCGCGCATCGATGCGGAGGTTTTCTCCAATTCGGTGTTGATCTTGTCGAGCGCAGATTTCAATCCCGTTCGAGCCTTGTCCCCGACTTCCCCACTACGGACGCGCGATGCCAAATCGTCGACGTCCTCGCGCAGCTTCTGAACCTGGGGCTTCTCACCGATGTCCGTGGCAGCCTTCTCGATCGAATCGCTCAACTGCCGTAGACCTTCCTGGATGTCCGTGCTGAGCTTCTTACGCTGGTCGCTTTCCCACGCGGCCTCGATCGTCTCTTTTAGATTGTCTCCCAAACGGCGAAACTCCTGGACGATCTCGTTGCTCTGCTTGTCTTCTTTCTCTTTATTTTCTTCTTGTACTTTCTCTTCCTTCTTTTCTTCCTTCTTCTTTGCCATGTTGACCTCCCCGAAAGATGGTTTTCTGAATGCGTTCTTCATCTGTTCCACTATACGTAGAGTATAACCCAAGCGTTGCACCCTGGGAGACTATTCGCACCCTGGTTTAAGGTCGGTTGTACATCAGGCGACTTGCTTCACATACGCGTTCTCGCGGCGGATCATCACCAACAGAAACACGAGTGTAACCACAGCGACGCCCAATCCGATCAGCAGCACGTTGACGTACTGTGGATCGGCCTGCGCAATAACCGCGGCGCGAATATCGACCGGCGTAGAAGTAAATAGCAAATCCATATTATCCACGCGCCACAGTCGCGCGTGCTGTAATAAATCGTGCGCCGTAACGCCAAGGACGAGCAGTGAGGCGATCCTGGTCCCCAGGCCCCAACTGCTGCCGCGCAAGAAACGATCCAGGGCGATGCCGGCCAGCACCATCAGGATCACGACGGGCACGATAATGAAACGCGAGGAAACGCGCTCGGTATCCGCCAGTGGGATGGGCAGCATCGTGATCGGCTGGAAGATCTTCCCCAAGGAGAGCACTGCCATCGCCAGCATTGCCCCCATCAAACGCCGGTGATCGGGGGGTTCGTCCGTCGAATCCCGCAGGATCATAAAAATCCCGAAGACGACCAAGATCAGCAGACCCAAAGCGCCGGTGTAAGTATCGGCTTCCCACCAGCCGAAGGCGGAATACGAGCCGGAAAGCGCCTGCTCGGGCGGTTTCAAGCTGATGAACGCCGAAAGCATGTCGGTCAGGGAGAAGAAACCGGATATGAAACTGCGTCCCTCGCCGCCGAACGCCAAGGCCGCGGAAAGGATACGCGGTAGGCTCACCAGCACACTGAAAACGACTGCCTTCAGGACCGGCGCCAGGAAACGGCGTGAGGTGAGGCCTAACAACAATAAGAACAAAAGAGCCCAGTTGACGAAATGGAAGCCTCCGTTCAGGTTGACGCCCAGCATCAGCAGCGCCATAAACGTAACCCACTTCCAACCGACATTCCCTTCGATCAACGTATAAACCAGCAGCACGAAATACGGCAGAAGAAAGTAGCTGATCCACATCGAATGGCCCACAGCTACCTGGGCGATGGGATGGCCGTTCAAACTAAAAAGCACGAAAACGAACGAGAAGGCAACCGCGGACCAATTAAATTTCCGCCGCAGTAGCAGTAACCCGATGAAACCAAGAGTATACAAGAACAGGCTGTTGACGAGCACAAATATTGCGGGTTCCATGAAACGCAGCAGGATGATCTGTGGGGAGATTATCGTGTCCGGGATAGCCAGGAAGTTCGGAGTCGAAGCCAACTCCGACCCGATGGTCAAGGGCAATTGACCGGCGAGCAAAGCCTGCCGGATGAAATAATAGCGAGGTCCCTCCTGGGTCCAGTCATGGATGTCGAAGGCGATCCTGCCCCAATTCAGGAAGAATCCCCAGGAAGCGGCGCCGAACAGGTAGAGTCCCGCATACCAGATTCGGTTCACCCAGCGGCCCGTTCGATCTTGTTTGACCACGAAAACCGCAGCGACGATGCGCTCGATAAAATCACGTAAGCCATCGATCCATCTTCGAATGCCCTTGAACATGATGGGGCCACCTCCCTCTTGCATTTATCGCTCTAACAACGGTTCAAGAAATTCGCCTTCAGAGACGCTTACTGACGATCACCGCAGTACGCCTGCGCGCGCCTAAACACCCGCTTCTGCGAGGATGCGTTCTAACAGGCGCATAGTCAGGGGATGATGGCAATCTCGATAGCGTTCCACGATTGGTCGGGCGAGATCGCATGACCATGCTGTTTCCGCCATCGCCTGCACGACAGGCCGCAGGAAGAAACCTCTTCCGACCTGTTCGATATACGCCTCGACCCGGGGCAGGATTTCCTCGTCCCCGCTGCGAACCGCAAGGGCGAGGAATTGACTGAGCAAAGCATAGTCCTTGCCGTTTGAGAGATCGAAGATCTTTTCGAAATGGCGGCAGTGCTCCAGGGGAATCGCTCCCATTACGCGGCGCAGGAATAAGTTGATCTGATCCGGGTTCCAGCTGCGGACGTCGTCGCCGGTCGGAAGGTTCCCCTCGCGGTACGCCGCCACTGTTGCATCGACCTCGTCGATCAATTTCGACTTCGTCTGCGGCGCGTCGTCGGGAAAACCAGGTTTGTATATCCATTTCTTCACGTCCACCGCTTTGACGGCGTCGGGAAGCTGCTTTTTCAAAAATGCCAGGAACGCCTTCGTCGTCAGGGATTGGAATTTGAAGCTGTCGATGTACTTGCTGATGAACGCATCGAAACGTTCCCGTCCGACGGCATTCTCCAACGCCTCGAGGAACGCCTGACCTTTGTAGTAGGGTATGGAAGAAAACACCTCGTCCGGATCGACGCCGGACATGTTGTAGTTCAATTTGGTGAGTTTCGATTCCATGCCGAAACGCTGCATGGCGGCGAGCATCGACCCACGTCCCAGCTCGATCTTCATCTGGGCATAGTCTCGACCCTGCAAGACCTCATCGATTCTCATCTGCACGTAGGTGGTCCAACCCTCGTTCAGCCAAAAATCTTCCCAGGTCGCATTCGTAATCAGATTGCCCGTCCAGGAGTGCGCCATCTCATGGGTCACCAGGTGGGTATACGAGCGATCGCCTACGATGACGGTCGGCGTGAGGAATGTCAGACGCGGATTTTCCATGCCACCGTAGGGAAATGAAGGCGGCATGACGAGAAGATCATAACGCTCCCATTCGTATGGACCGAGCATTTTTTCCGCTTCGCTCAATTTTTTCTCGGTTTCGGCGAACTCCCAGGCCGCCTCCTCGACGATCTCCGATTCCGCATAAATGCGGCAGCGCGGTCCTACATCCCGCGAGTTGAGATTTCCGATGGCAAGCGCAAACAGATACGAGGGAATGGGTTGCGGCATTTCGAAGCGACAGCGGTTCAGATCCCCTTCGGTCTGGATCGTCTGTGGCGCAGCGGCCATCACGGCGATCAACGGACGCGGCACCACGACCTCGGCGCTGTAGGTGAATCGGATGGAGGGAGAATCCTGGCAGGGAAAAATGCTGCGCGCGTTGATCGCCTGGCATTGGCTGAAAAGATAGGGATGTTCGCCGCCCAACGTCTGCTGCGGACTGAGCCACTGCAAAGCGTCTGCCTGCGGATCGGTGACGAAATCGATCACGAACGAACAAATCCCTTTGAGTCTTTTAAGGTGCAGTCGTTGGCCTCGGATCGGTTCCTGCTTATCCAACTCCCATTCCAGGTCTTCCCCATCGGCGTGAATACGCACGATCTCTACCTTGCGATTATCGAGGTACAGCGATCCTTTCAACGTTTTATCCAGGTGATAGACCGCCTGTCCCTGGATGGTCTTCGATGGGAAATCTACGTTGAGTTTAAAGTCGATGTGTTTGATTTTCGCTTGCTGGGACTTGACGTACGAATGCGGATCATGAACTGCCATGGCGGACTTCCTCGCAAGAATCGTAGTCGCGGACAGATAGAGAATATCACACAGCGCCATAGAAGGTAAATGCTCTTCGTGGCATGTCCAACGGAAAAGGCGACAGTGTTTCGGACCTCGGCTCGACCGGCGCGACGAAATCGAGACTTCTAACGTAAATAGAAATAGAAAGTAAAATATTACAGCGTTTGAGATATCATATAAGAGAGGAGATTTTTCATGGAGGATCGAACGAAACAATACCGATTAAATTCGCTTATTGGTGCCGTATTGATCGGGCTGGGAGCAATTTTGCTGCTCGGAGAGATCTTCAACATTCGATTGGGATTTTTCCTTTGGCCCTTCTTCATCATCGTTCCGGGATTGGCGTTTTTCTACTTCATGGCTCAAGGCGGGAAGAATGCAGCCCCGCTGGCGATTCCCGGCAGCATCATCACCACGACAGGCCTACTTCTCCTGTACCAGAGTGTCACCAATCATTGGGAAAGTTGGGCGTATGCCTGGGCGCTGATATTCCCCACATCCGTAGGCATCGGCTTGTACATTACCGGTCTCAGGGGAGAGAACGAGGCCATGCGCCGTACAGGACAAGGATTCATCCGTGTGGGGCTGATTCTACTGGTTCTCGGCGGGGTGTTCTTCGAGATGATAATCCGTATCAGCGGCGCCAGAACACATCGGGTCGTCTGGCCGGCAATACTCATCATCGCCGGTCTCTACATGGTCGCAGAGCAACTGGGACTGATCCCGACGCGGAAAACATCGGATTCGAGCGAAATAAAAGAAATCGAGGGAGAGGAATAGAAAATGGAAAAAGGAAGGACATTCCGTTATCGTTCGTTGTTTTGGCCGATCGTATTCATCGGCGTAGGTCTGCTCTGGCTGTTGGCGAATCTCAATTTGATTCCCAGGGAAGGCTGGCTGACGCTGCTCCGATTTTGGCCCATATTCTTGATCGCCATCGGTTTGGACATCATGGTCGGGCGTCAATCACGGCTCATCGGGGGAGCGATCGGCCTCAGTGTCGTCGCCCTGGCAATCGTCCTGGTGCTTGTGGGTCCTGAGATGGGTTTTGTCCCCTCGACCAGCGCCACGACGGACGTCTTCACCGAACCGCTGGGAAACGCCGAAACCGCACAAATCCACCTCGATTTGAGTCTCGGCGAAACCAAGATCACGGCGCTGGAGGATTCCACCAATCTGCTGGATGCGGAAATCACGCATCTCGGTGAGCTGGACTTCTCCGTCAGCGGCGAGCAGGAGAAAATCATCCGCTTGAGCGAACGGGAACACAATCTGGGCATCGATTGGCTCGACATCTTCGAAGATCAGAATCTACACTGGGACGTCGCGCTTTCGCCTGCGATTCCGCTGAACGTGAGCATCGACGGCGGCGTCGGGGAATCCAACCTCGACTTCAGCCAGCTCGAGATCATCAATCTCAGTATCGACAGCGGCGTCGGCGATATGACCATCATCCTGCCGGCAACCGGTTCGAAATACACGGTGGACGTGCAGGTCGGCGTCGGACGGGTGGAGCTGCGGCTCGATGACGACATCGATGCAGTCATCGACATCGAAGGCGGAGTAGGAGACACCATCATCGTCATTCCACCGGGTGTTGGCGTGATGCTGACGGGTGAAATTGGCGTAGGCAACATCAACGTCCCCGGCTCCTACAGCCACACGAGCACCGATGAGGACCGCGTCGTCGGCGAAAGCGGGGTCTGGGAATCACCCAATAACGATGACGCCGCACACAGTGTAACGATCACTTTCAACGGTGGTGTGGGGAACCTCACCCTGCGTTGAGCATCCTAGTAGTTTTGAGCGGTCGATCCTGACAACACAAAATGAGTGCCCGATCGATGCACGTCCGGGCACTCATCGTTGTTTATAATGGCTATGCGCAACCCAAACGTTCGCGGCGTGTCCCTACTTAGAATCTGACGTCCGGCCCAGCACCTGCTGGGCCAAACGCACTGCCGCCACCGCATCGTCCGCATATCCGTCGGCGCCGATTTCTTGCGCCCAGGCCGCACTGACCGGTGCACCTCCAACCAGAACCTTCACGTTTTTACGTAGACCCGCCTCGGACAGCGCCTCGATTACCTCGCGTTGGACGACCATCGTGGTCGTCAACAAGGCGGATAATCCCAATATATCGGCGCCCGTATCGCGCACGGTGTTCACAAAGGTTTCGACGGGTACGTCGACGCCCAGGTCGTGAACCTTGAAGCCGTTGGCGGTGAACATTGTGCCCACAAGCGATTTCCCGATTTCGTGGATGTCGCCGTGGACCGTGCCGATGACGACCGTGCCCGCGTTGGCTATCTGTTCGTCCCGGGAGAGAAGCTCGGGCTCGAGGATGGTCATCGAATCTTGCATAGCGCGCGCCGCGATAAGGAGATTGGGCAGGAAATACTCTCCCGTTGAAAATTTCTCTCCCGCCTGATCCATACCCGGCACCAGACCCCGGTCGATCACTGTCAACGGTTCGACTCCCGCAGCGAGGGCATCTCTGGTCAGCCTTGCGGCGACTTCCCTCTCCCCAACCAGCACAGACTGCGTGAGTTGCGCTAGAAGGTCATCCGTCATGTTTCACTCCTCATTTGCTCTCAAGATATTTCAAGCGCAGGCAACTCCGACATGCCGAAGCTTTGCGCCGCATTGGCGGTGATGTGCCGCAATTCTGCGCGCATCTCTTCTGTTAGCGCCAGCGGTTCGTAGTCCTGTAGAAGCTCTTTCACTTTTACAGCCGCACGCTGCGTAGCCGAACTTTTTCCCGATCGCTGCCAGGCGTCCAGGGATTCCCGATCTATGACCCGAGAAGGGATGTAAAACTCTTCCTTGAACCAACGCACCGTTTGCGGATGCGTGAGGTAATCCGCCCGATGGCCCAGTTCCCGCATGACCGACAGCGCCAGTGTTTCTTCGCGCGCTTCGATTCCGGCGAGCAAGCGTTTGGCCATGCCGATGATTTCCGCATCGAGCACCAATTTTTCGAGGCTCTGGCAGCTCTCGAAATCCATCATGCCCGCGCCGGAGACCATGTTGATTCCTGCCAGCGCGGCCAGGATCGTCCCGCCCGCGGCCTCCAAGCCCGCCTGCGCGTCGACAATCTTGGAGTCCGTCATACCCAGATAGGCGTGCGTGGGAAGACTCAGCGACTTGCCCACCTGGCTGTAGGCGCAGTCGATCATCCAAGTGCCCATGGCGCCCATGGGTGTGGTCCCGGAACGCATGTCGAAGACTGCGGGAGAGCCGCCCCACACGATCGGCGCACCCGGATTCGCCAGCTGGCAGATCACCACGCCGCTCATACATTCCGCGGCGTGCTGCACCACGGCTCCCGCCAGGGTGACCGGCGCGGTAGCGCCGGCCAGCGGCATGGAAACCAGTTCGGAGGGGATGTTGGCTCGAGCGCAGTCGATCAGATTCTGGCAGGTGAGATCGCTCCAGAGCAGCGGGGGAGAAGGACAAACGTCAAACACCGCAACCGGCTTCTGTGCCAGCTGCTTTTCGCCCCCCACCCTGGTGACCAGTAGTTCGCGCATCGTCCACCAGGTATCCTTGCGGAACGCTCCGGTGACGATCGGCTTGCGGATGAAATTCAACGCCAGATAAAGGCGGTACAAGTCGCCGATTTCCTCCGGCACGTCGGCGCAAATTAGTGCCGTACTCTGGGCATCCAATTGGGGGAGAACCTCCGCCAGTTGGACGAAACGCACGAAGTCTCGCGTAAGCGGCGGACGTTGCGTTTGGGTTTCATGGTCGAGCAAGGTAATCGCGGCCGAGCCGGGGTCGAAATGAACAGCATCTTCGCCGTAATGCACGGCCGCTCGACCATCGAAGTCGTAAAGGTCAAAGGCGGATGGCGCCGATTTCAGCGCCGCTTGAACCATCTTCTCCGGAATGGCTGCGATTTGCGACTCAAAATCAACCTGCGCACCGCCCTCTGCCAGAAGTTCCAGGGCTTCTTGATTGTGAACCCGCACGCCGGGATCGAGCAGCAGTGCGTGGGCTTCCTCCAGGATCGTTTGGACCAGATCGTCGCTCAGGATTTTGAACTGTGGACGCATCACTTCGCTCCTCGATTTCGAAATCGGGCACCGCTGCAGAACACGTGCGACGCCGGAATGAATCGGAGCAAGAAATCCGTCGCACGGTAATGACCGCATTATATCTCAGGTTCCTGCCGAACCGTGCTGCGTGCGCGCCGTAAAGTGAATATCGACGCATCGCTTCCCAGACGATGCTCACCAAACCCTTCGGTTAAAAAACGCAGAGCCCGAGATAACTCGGGCCCTGCTTCGTCAAACGTAGATCGATGGATATTACTTTGCCTTGACGGACGTTACGGAGATCTTCTTGGGTTTCTCGGCTTCCGACTTCGGCAGCGTGATTGTAAGCACGCCGTCCTCGAAATCCGCCTTGGCTTTGTCGGCGTTCACGCCGACCGGCAAGGTGATGCTGCGGGAGAAACTACCCATACGGCGTTCGCGCACGAAGTAATCATGATCCTTTTCCTCATGCTCGGACTTGGTTTCTCCGCTGATGCTCAGGGTGTCACCGGTGATTGAAATTTGGATGTCGTCCGGCTTCAATCCCGGTACGGTTGCCTTGACGTGCACTTCCTCATCCGTTTGATAGACGTCAATGGGGATCAATGTGGTATGACCATCCGTCTCAAACACCGGACTGTAATAAGATTGATCCATCAAACGATCGAGCATATTGTGCATCCTGCGCATTTCCCGAAAAGGCTGCCAACGTGTAAGTTCTGTCATTGCTACACCTCCCAATCGTTATTGGAATAGAATTTCTTTCAATTATCATCTTAGGACCAGAACGTTAGATAGACGTCAAAGGAAAATTAGAATAATGTCAACATCGGTATGACTTGGCGGCATGAACACGTGAATCGAAAAAGAACGGAATCGAACGAGTCCGTGCATCGTTTGAGATTATCGAATGAAATTGCGGACCAGAGCGGACCAGTGGTGATGAAATACACCCCGGGTTGGCTGTAATCGTAATTCTGCAGACGGATCGAACGGCGATCGTGCCGATTTGAAGCGTTGTTCATGGTTTCCCCCTTATCCTCAAGGTTACCTTTTCTCAGCGCAGGATTCAAATCCGATCCAATCTCGAATCATGGCAAGTTACATTTCCGAGGATAGCTTAATCCGTACTCCCAGTACGTAAAAGGGGCTGCCTGCGGATCTTCTCAGACAGCCCCTTGGTTCTCCTTCTAACGAAATTCGGTTTTTATCCCTCACTCGTCGGTTCAGGTGTGGCTGGAGGCTCCAGCGTAGGCGTGGCATCTACGGCTGTTTCTTCTTCGGCAACAGTCGCTTCACCTTCCGCAGGGACCTCTTCGGTTACCATTTCGGGTGTTGCAGTGGGCAGCAGTTGGACGAAATCATCGCGCGTATTTTCGACCAAAGGCTGTGCAGTGAAGTCGGAGACACGCACGTAATACGGGGATTCGGACGAACTCACCACGTAGCTGCTGCTTTCCTCATCGTATGCGCCCACGTGCAGTGTGATCGTCTTTTCTTCCGTCTGGATCACCAACGTAGCCAGCGGTTCGGCCAACCCGAAAGCCGCCTTATCTTCCAACCCCAAGGGTTCCGTCATGTAGACCGATGTGGCCCGGGTTTCGAGAGTCGACATGGCGGAAGCGTTGAGCTTCTCGCCCTCCGCCAGGCCCACGAGGTTCCAGTTCCCTTCCTCGTCTTTCTCGAATTCAAAGGTGCCGTTGGCGTTCTTTAAACGAATCGCCTGGACCTCATCCCGCGACAAGCTGATATAGGTCGTGTCGACCCACGAGGCGGCGTCAGCGTTTGCCTGGTGAGCGGCGATGTCGTCGGTCAGATAAGTATCGACGTCTCCCTCCAGGCGGACGTGCACGCTGCCGAAGTTGGGCGCTGAACCGATGTAGATCGTTCGCAGCGTCGCCGTCGCGGAAGACAGCACGATCTTGCGCTCGAATTCGTCCACTGCCACCTTCAAACGCCGGTGGCTGGACACGGTATTGGTGATCAGTCGGCTGGTATCGATAGCCAACAACCCATCGAGCAACGTGTCGACCGAATCGCTGAGAACCGGGTAATCGTCTTTGTCGGGAAGCACCCAGCCGTCTTCGGAGCGGACAAGTGTGATTGTGTCCCCATCCCCGTCCTCGATGAAGATCTGCTGAATTTCATCAGCGGATAAATCCGGCAGCAGCGGTTCGCCGCTTTCGGACGCAGCCGAGGACCGCGGTAAGAAGACGACGGCCGTCAGTGCGATCTGTAGTATCAAGAGTATGCCGAGTATCTGTATGTTCTTTTTCATCATTCAACCTCAGTCCTTTGATCGCCGGGAAGACTTGGCAGAAGTTTCCTTGAACGAGAACATCGGTTCCTCGTGCGTTCTCCGGTGGTTCCACACAATTCCGATGCCGAGCAGCGCAATCAATGCGATGCCGTAATTCAATCCTTCCCACAGCGATTGCTCGCCTTCGACCATGGGTTGCAGCACGCGAACCTGCGTTCCGCGAGCACGGATTTGTAGCAAATCCAGATCTTCCACGCTCCAATCCACCGCATTCTGAACGAACTGGAGATTATTGCGGTAGCGCTCGCCAGACATGTCGCTTGAAAGCCCCAGAATGGCGTCATCCAGGAACTCGCTGCTGCCGACGACCACCAGGCGTGCGGATTCGGCGGACGTATCGATGCGCGTGACAACGCTCTGCGACTCCCCCTCCTCTGCGCTCGTGCCTTGTGCGACGGGGACCGGTTGATCCTTGAAGTAGCTTTCGAACACACCGGCGACCGAAACAGCCAGCGGATAGGATTGCTGCCCTTCCCCGACCGCAAATCCGTTATCCGGGTAGAATTCGAAGTTCGGTTGGATAATCGTGTCGTACTTCAGCCAAGAATGTCGGCTGGATTGCAGCAGCACATGCACATCCCGTTCGGTATTCAGTTCTTCGTTCACCGTGATTGGAGAAGTCCAATGCAGGGTGATGGCGGGCAAATTGGACACGACAGGACTGTCGGTGTCCATGCCATCCTGGCGCACGTCGACGAAGAATGGGTAATCGAGAAGCTGGATTTCCTGCACCGTCATGTTGCCGACCTGCCGCGTCACCGGGACGGGGAAAGGCTCGTTCTGCGGATCCATCACCAGTGAATCTTCAACCGCGACGCCGTAGCTCGCCAGCCAATCGTGCAGCGTACTACTGAGCGGTACTAGCCCCAGACCGCCCGTCATCTGGTCGACCTGAATCCCGTAGTGTCCCGCGGCCACGATCACGGAGCCGCCCCGCATTAGGAACTGATCGACGGCAAAGACCTCCACATCGCTGAGATTCTGCGGACCGACCAAAACCAGCACTTCAATTTCTACCGGAACGCTGCCGCTGGAAAGATCGATGGACTGCACTTCGTAGTCCTGGCGTAGCTGCGTACTGATCATGTCCCACGTGGAAATTGGGCTCTGCGGGTTGCCAAACATGTCCTGTGTGGGAATCGCCGGTGGAACCCAGAGACCGACCACCTTCAAGAATCCCGGTGAGGCGCGCTTGAGTGCCGACTCGATGTTGGCGCGGATATCACCTTCCGTCATGTCCATGGTCGGATAGATGACTTCGACATTGTCGCCGACCTCCAGAACCATGTAGAAGTAGAAGACTTCGTCGGAGAAGAGTTCAACCGCAATCGGCTGCAGACCGTAACGCTCGTACAAGTCTTGCTGCGTGACGGTGTTGTCCGCAGCATCCATATCGACCACGCGATACTCGAATTTTCCAGGAGATTGCGCTTCGATCTCCCCGGCGACCGTCTCGACCGTGCTGATGCTGTCCTGCAGTCCTTCGGGGACGGTGCTCGGCGTCACGTAGAGCGTCAGAGTCGCCGGTTCGCTCATGGCGGCCAACACGGAGTCGATGCTCTGGAAACCGAACACCACCTTCTTGATCGAGCGGGTGAGATCATATTCGAGATTGCGCAGGTGTACGTCGAGGCTGTTATCCGGCAGGGCTTCCACTTCGATCAGATCACTGTAACTCAGCACGACACTTTGATCTCCGTAGCGCATGAGGATGTTGAAATAGGAATTGATCACCGAGGCCTCGTAGCGTCCGGAAATCTGGAACGGCGTCGGTCGGATGCCATAGGTTTGATTGGCTTCGGCTTCGATATCCGGATCCGTCGCCGGATCGATGATGTCCACTTCGAGCTTGCCGCCTGCGGCGATTTGATATTCGCGCAGCATGTCGCGTATCTGTGGGATCAGCGGCGCGAGCAGCGGATGCGTCTTCTCGCTGAAGTAGCCGCGTATCAGCAGCGGCTCCTGCAAGTCGGCCAACAGATCACGCGTCGCCTGCGAGAGACTGTACTCTTTCTGTTCGGTGAGATCGAGGCGAGCGCCCCGCAGTGGGTACATCCATACGTTGACGAAGACCAAGTTAACGATCACCAGCGCGGTGATCAGGTTGACGTTCCGGCGGTGCTCCAGCGTCCTTGAACCCCTGCTCCAGCGGATGCGGTCGAGGGAAGCGACGTTGAGAACCAGAAACACGCCGGTCAACGAGATGTAGTACACCAGATCACGCAGGTCGATCACGCCTCGTTCGATGCTTTCGAAGCGGCTGCTGGTGGCGATCGATTTCACGACCTCCGCCGGGGTATCCGACAGCAGGTCCGTAATCCCGCTCGTACCCAACAAGTAGAAAACGCCGCAGATCAACACCGTCGCCATCAACGCCACGATCTGGTTGTCAGTGCGAGAGGAAACGAATAAACCTATGGCAGCGTAGCTACAGGCGAGCAGGATGGCGGCAAGATAGCCGCCGGCCACCGGCCCCCAATCCAAATTCCCCAGCAAGGCGGCGGTTATGGGCAAGGTGAGCGTCAAAACCAGTGCCACGACCACCAGAGTCACCACTGCCAGGAATTTACCGATTACGAGTTGGATGTGGGAGACGGGCAGCGTGAGCAGAACCTCCAGCGTGCCCGAGCGCTGCTCCTCGCTCCATTGGCGCATGGTCAGCGCTGCAACGAGAATGATCATCAAGAGCGGCATGGAGCGGAAAAGCGGCCGTACGTCGGCGATGCCGCGGGCGAAGAACGCGTCCACCCAGAAGAACGAAAAAAGCGCAGCCGCCAGGAAGAACCCGACGAAGATCAGCGCCATCGGCGAGCCGAAGTAGCCACTCAGTTCTTTTCGTAGGATTGAATAAATCTGTCTCATGTTAACCTCACCCCGTCGTTGCTAATTCGTTGAAAACTGTCTCGAGTGTCTGCCGGTCGGGGCGTAGTTCGCGCAGCGGCCAGTCCTCCTGGCGCGCCAGCTGGAAGATCGCCGGGCAGAGATCGGCGGCTTCTTCCCCCGATTGACTATGGATATAGTACTGCGTGTACCCGTCCTGGTTTCTCGTGACCTTCAGATCCTGGACGTTCGCCAGCCCTCTCATGGACTCCTGTGCTCCTTTGACTCGTTTTTCGAGCACCAGGATCACGTTCGAAGTCGCCGCCAATTCGGAGAGCCGTGCATCGGCGCGAATTTCGCCGTTGATCAGGATGATGACCCGGTCGCACAGCGCCTCCACCTCGGAAAGGATGTGCGTGGAGAAGAGGATCGTGCTCTCCTTGGCCAGACGGCGGATCAACGAACGCACTTCGACCATCTGCGTCGGGTCCAACCCGATCGTGGGTTCGTCCAGGATCAGGATCGGAGGACGATGCAGGATCGCCTGGGCCAATCCCACCCGCTGGCGCAAACCCTTGCTCAGCTGGCCGATGGGCCGTACGATGTAATCCTGCAGACCTGTCGCCTGGATCGCCTCACGCATGCGATCTGCCTTCTCTGTCTCCGGAATCTGGCGCAGATCGGAGATCATCTCCAGATAGGACTGGACGCTGAGTTCCGGATAGAGAGGTGCGCTTTCAGGAAGATATCCGATGCGGGCCTGGACTTCCTGCGGTTTCTCGAGCACGTCGATGCCGTCGATCGTGGCATCTCCTTCGTCCGGCTGCAGGTAGCCCGTGAGGATTTTGATCATCGTCGTCTTCCCTGCTCCGTTGGGACCCAGCAAGCCGACGATTTCGCCTTTGGCGATTTCATAGGATGCGTTTCGTAAAGCTTCGATGCTACTGTACGATTTGCTTATGTTCGTTACTTCGATCATGGATACTCCTTACCCTCCGTTGTATTTGAAGGGATTCGACAAAAAAGCTCGTGAAAGTGGGTTGTGCGGATCTCTCAAGCTTTCTACGAGCCGATCACCGAATGTGTATTCTACCGCACCTCCAGCTTTCTTGACAAAAAACGTATGTTGTCACCTTGTCGAACTTCAACACGCCTACGGCGTCGTCAACGTACGGAATGGAGCAAGGAATGAGATTCCTCATCCACTACAGTACGTATCCTTTCAATCGAGATGAAATGTTTCCTAAGGCCCCGTTCCGAATTTGAGTTGTTCCATGAATCGAATTACACCTGGCTTTCATAACTTGTGAGTGCCTCTTCGTCCGAATGATGATGGGGAGAGCAGACAAAAATACCCGGCAGGAAAATCAACACGAACGGCACCAAAAAGAGTCTGGTTTCATAAGCCAAGCCCATGAAGAGATGAATTACGACCCAAACAGGCACCATAAGCCATAACATTTGAACGAGCAATCGAGGCCACTGTTTGTATCGAAGTAATGAAATCACCGGAATCGCTGAGAATGTGGCAAACCAATAGAAATAGGTGTCGATGCTCGTGATGTTTCGAATAAATAGATCCCATCCAGGAATAGCAATATTCATATAGGGTCTGGGACCATAAATCAGACGCACCGATATAATGATTCCCACCATTAAAACAAATGAAATCAATCCCACGATGGCATGTTTTCGTTCGATGGTCAATCTCGGGCGGAATCGCATTCCCCCGATGATCACGATAATGGGAATAAAAAGCCCCGTTTCCCGATTGAACGCCACGAGAATGGAAAGTGGGATGATCCAAAAAAGGGATTCTTTAAGAAGCAAATATGCCGCCATCAGATAAAAGAGAATGTCGAAGTAGGTATCAAAACCCAGATGACTTTTATACCCCGAGTAGGTAATAGCCCATGCAAGCATGATGACGGCGATCACTACGTGCGAGCGTTTGATGGATAAGCGCCGAAAGTATAGTGCAATCATGATGAAGATCATAAAGTTCTGAATGAGACGAAGTCCGAAAAATATCTTGAGGTAAGAACCGACAAAACCCAAATCGACCAAGATTTTTCGTATCACGTCGATCAAGTAGGGAACGAAGATGCGATACTGCCATGGGTCGATGGAAGTTCCCTCTATTACCCACCTCTGGAAACGCAGTTGCTCGTCCCAGATGAACTTTTCACCGACGCGGCGAAAAACTTGATCGTACACGGTAAATAAGGAAAGCACGGCGGCGAGCAGAAGAAAACCCATCCACCAAGAGAACTCTGGGCTGGAGAAGAAAGTGGAAAGCTTGCTTTTCGCTTTGGCGGGCATCTGATTTGGATTGTGCATGCGTTGAACTCCTTCACATTACAGCTCGATCCGATAAAACAAGACCGAAGGACGAAGCCTGCGATCGTCGATCCGTCGGATCAGCCCGTCATTCCATGCCATTCGAAGCGGCGTAAACTCGCGCATCGTCGAAGACCGAAACCAGCCTGAATCCGGCCGTGATTTCCTCCAGGGAAGGCATCCCGGCGCGTAATCGATCGGCGTGAAAGACGATCAGATAGGCATCCGCCGCGGACAGCCGTTCCCGCATCGTACGCATGGATTCCTCGTAGTAGTCGCGCACTTCCGCCTTCACCGGATCGGTCTTCTCGGGGATGGCGTAAGTGCGCAGCGAGGTGAGGAAGTTAATAGCCGACTTTTCGTTGCTGTAGATCGTCGTCTCGCGGGCTAGAGAGTCAAGCCAGGCGATGGTTTCCGATTTTTGCCAGTCTCGGCTGGTGAAACCGATGCCATCTTCCCGCAGCGTGGTCAACTGCCGCCACGTCCCGGGCGCCTGAACCACGACGAGCACGACGAGCAGGACGGCTGCCAGCGCCGTCCAGGCGCGGTGTTCGGTGAGGGTTTGATGCGTCGCCAGTACGACCAGGAGTAAGAAGACCACGTACAGCGGCGAGAGGATGCGATCGTCGAAGGGCGTCGAGGCGTCGAAGAACGTCACCGAAAAGGCCAACGAGGCGAGATAGAACAGCGCGAAGAGGACAGCCGTCCCGCTGAAAACGAATACCAGATCGGGTGGGGATTTGCGCCGTTTCCACAATCGATAGAGCAACATCCCCAGTAACGCTATGAGACCGAGCAAAATGAGAATCGTTCCCAGTGTAGTCAGATGGAAGGGTGAAACCCAACCCACCACGGTGGCCGCGAACTGCTTGATCTTCGCCGGCTGCGGCGGATGGAAACGCAAAGTGCGGTTCGTCAGCGAACCGGTGCGGGCGTAGTTGCGCGCCATCCACAGCGCCATGGGAACGAAAGCGGCCAAGCCGAAGCCGACCGCCGCTTGCAAGCGTTTGCGCAGCGGGCGCGACCCGAAAAGCAGCAGACTCAACGCGCCGGTTCCCAACACGACCAGCCCGACGTAGCGCGTGAGGTAGCTCAGCGCCGCCAGGACGATAGCGAAATAGAGCGAACGGCGCTCGCCGGTCGTGAGGTAATGGGTCAATACTGCCAGGCAGGCGACTGCGGTCAGCAGAAACAACGGCTCGGACATGGCCAGGAGGTGCACGCCGAGGAGCACCGAGGAAAGCAGCGCCAGGGTGGCAGTCAGCGCGCCCAGCCACAGACGGCGCGTGATGCGGTAAACGACCCAACCCAACAGGGCGACATTGGCGCCGTAGAAAAGTGCAGCGAGGACGCGGGCGACGCTGCTGGGCCCGGCGCCCAACGCGATTCCGAGCGCGAGCGTCAGCGGGTAGAGCGGCGCGAAATGCGTCAGCGGGCGCAATTCGCCGCCGTCGGCGAACCACGAGAGACCCTCACCCTTCACGAGATTCTCGGCCGAGGAGAGATAGAAGACCGAATCGTGGTACACGCCGATACCCCAGGGAGAATTGAGCCACAGGAGTACGGCGGCCAACAGAAAGAATGCGCCGAAGACGAGCAGCGCGGGGCTTGAGTTGCGGATCGACGTATCAGGGTCCGGATTCATGTTCGCTTCCAAGTGTACCGGAAATTCTGATGGAAAGTCACTGGCATGGGAATTATTGTAGTACCTCGACGGCATAAATCAAGGCATGGGCTAATTTGTTTGAGGGACGACAAGGAGGATAAAAATATCCACTTCCAACACACGAACCGAATGATCAATGCACAATCTGGTTACCCTATAAGAGAAGGAATAAAGCCTTTTCTCAATGCTCACTTTCCAAAATAAGGAATCCTTTTCTCCTCTCACCCCCCGTTCGCCCCCCTGAAAGGGGGGCTGTGGGGGACGATAGCTCGTCCCCCACTCCCCCTCGGCTAAGTCTCTCCACTCCGGCCTGTAAATCATGGAAACTGAAACGCCCCATGGCCTCCGTTCCGCTCCATCTTTGAGGACAGGAATAATGATTATTGCTTCGTGCTAAGCTACGAGCTGAGAGAATAGAGTCATTAAGCGGCCCATTTCCACTTCGTGTTTGCACCTAAAAACACGGGCCGCTTTGTCAGGGGGCATGGGGGCGGACTGCCGCCCCCATATCCCCCCGTTGGGGGGATGATTGGGGGGAAGAATAAGTAAAATTTCCAACACACGATTACCCAAAGAAACTTACGATTACGTTTTTCACCCCTTTCATGAGGGAAGAAGGAAATCTCTTCTCAATACTCATTATCCATAATGAGGAATCCACCTCTCCATTCACCCCCCGTTCGCCCCCCTGCAAGGGGGGTTGTGGGGCGAGGGGCCCCCACTCCCCCTCGGCTAAGTCTCTCCACTTCGGCCTGCCGATCAGAGTAACTGCAGTAACCCATGGCCTCCGTTCCGCTCCATCTTTGAGGACGGGAATAATGATTATTGCTTCGTGCTAAGCTACGAGCTGAGAGAATAGGGTCATTAAGCGGCCCATTTCCACTTCGTGTTTGCAACTAAAAACACGGGCCGCTTTGTCAGGGGTTGTGGGGGTGGATTGCCGCCCCAGATCCCCCGGTTGGGGGGATGATTGGGGGAAAAAACCCATTTCAAACCCACAGTTCTCGAATGATCGTTGCGTTTCATTCTATAACCCAACCTATGTGGTACGATTTGCGGCCGGAAAACACCCGAACCTTGCAAGCCGCACCGTTCTTGATTAGAATTCAGACGCATCCACGGCGACGTAGCTCAGCTGGTAGAGCAGGGGACTCATAAGCCTCGTGTCGGCAGTTCGATTCTGCCCGTCGCCACAGTTAGACAGGGAAACCCTAAGCGTCTCAGAAACGCTTAGGGTTTTTAGTATTGTGACTCCGTCACAATCGCTGCCCGAGCATCGTTATGATTGAGAGACCCGCCGAACGGGATCGAATCGAACCCTGAATCAGCGTTTGACGGCTATCAACTTACCCGCTTTAATAACCATACTAAAAGCGTATTTAGAGGCGCGCGATGAATCTCAGAAAAATCCAATACGGCGCGATGCTGCCGATCATCGTTTCCATTCTAAGTGTCGTCAGCAGCTCGTGCAACGCCCCGATTCCCATCGATTCCACCCTCGATGATTCCATTCCCGTCGAAGCGACGGACGACGAGGGAGGCAAGATCGTAATCCGTGACAACAACCCCGTACCCGCCAACCGCCTGACGCCCGAGCATTTCGTCTATCAGGGCGCCTTCCGACTGCCGGATGACTTCGCCTGGGGCGCGCTGGGTCTCACGTATTATCCCAGCGGCGATAGCGGGTCGGGATCGTTGTTCGTCACCGGCTTCCAGGGACTGCTCGACGGCAATTTCGAACCCTGTTACGAGGGCAGCAAGGGCTGCAACGGCTACTTCGCCGAGGTCGCCATCCCCGTGCCGGGTAGCGATCCAAACTGGGAGGCGCTGCCCACCGCCGAGTTCCTGCAGCCGATGGCGGTCTTCGACGGCGGTCTGGTCCAGACGGTGCACGAGGCGTACAGCTTCGTCAGCGGCATCGCTTACGTACCGGCGCAAGGCACGCAGACCAGCGATAAGCTCTACGGCTCGCTGGACGAATGGTATCCGGAGGGCAGCTTCGGCGACGCCTCCTTCCCCACGGTCTGGTTCAGCGACCTGGACGGTACGGATGCGCGGGGTATGTTCCACGTCGGCCCGGATCAGCCGCCTTTCCACGGCATCAAGATGGGTTCGTATTTGTTCACGGTGCCCCAATCCTATGCCGACCTGTATCTGGGTGGACGCACGCTGGTCACCGGGCGCGCCCGCGGCACCGCGCCGCCGGATTCGCCGGGACTCGACGGCGAGGGCTCGATCGCCGGCGGTTCGCAGGGACCCACGCTGATCGCTTTCCGCGCCTGGGAAAGCGACGATCCAAGCGGGGATCTGGACGCTCTGCCCATGTTGTATTATCGGGTGAAATATCCCGGCTGCGCCGGGCCGGACATCGGCGTCGGCGGCGAAACCACGAACTGCGACTTCCCCGGTTTCAGCATGTGCGACGATTGGACCGGGGCGGCGTTCGTTCAAGCGGGTGACCGGGCCGCGATCACCATCGTTGGCCTGAAGGGCACGACCAACTGCTACTACTGCGGTGACCCGGTGGATGACTCGGAATGCGAGGTCGAGCCGCTGGCCGGTGAGTGTGATCTCTACTGCAACGAGAGCCGCGGCTACCACTGCGAGCCGTATCAGCGCCAGGTGCTATTCTACGACACCGAGGAACTGGGACGAGTCGCCCTGGGCGAGTCCGAACCCTGGGACGTGCTGCCCTACACCGTGTGGGAGCCGGAGGAACTCTACCTGCCCAATCCCTGCTGCTGGAACATGGGCGGCATGGCTTTCGACGCCGAAAACAGCCGCCTGTTCATCACCGAGCGCGGCCTGGGCGAAGGTGAAATGAACGCCGCCGTGGTGCACGTGTGGAGGGTGATGGTGGAGTAATTCCACAGCATGTAAGAGCAATTTGGAACCTGTGCCTACGACGATTCAACGGTTTGATGTGGATGGGCGATTCCCTGTGACCTCTCAATACCAGTAATGACACTACCTGACCATCAGCAACGGACTTGTCAACGCGCATCAAACGGCAAAGGGTACTTTCGGCAGCTCAATACTGTTGGGCATTATCAAATTGATATCAGCAGAAACCCTTCCACCTTTGGATAGCGATTTCGATTTTAGGAGACCTCGATGGCAACCTACAAGGCAGTACAAATCACAAAACCGCATGAATTGAAGATGGCAACCGTAGAAAAATCGGCGCCTGACAGAGGAGAAGTGTTGATAAAGGTAATGGCCAGTGGGATCTGCGGAACAGATATCCATATTCTGGAAGGAGAATATTTGGGTGCTTATCCGGTGATTCCGGGTCATGAATTCGCTGGCGTGGTCGAGCAGGTCGGCAAGACGGTGTCGCGGATTAAGGCCGGAGACAAAGTCGCTGTGGAACCCAATATCGCCTGTGATAACTGCAGTTATTGTCTCAATAATCAACAGAACTTTTGTGAAAACTGGCAAGCAATCGGCGTGACGCTGCCCGGTGGGATGGCGGAATACGTCATTGCTCCCGAGAAGGCGGTCTTCGACATTGGAGAGCTTGAATTTGAAGTAGGTGCTTTTATCGAACCGCTGTCGTGTGTGTTGCATGGCGTACGGAAAACTCACATTGGGCTTGCAGACCGGGTGGCTATTTTGGGAGCAGGCCCGATCGGTCTTCTATTGCTCCAGGTGGTTAGGATACAGGGAGCTCGGAGCGTGACCGTGGTTGAACTGAATCGGGCGCGTGCAGAGTCAGCTTCGACTTTGGGCGCGGACCATGTTTTTCGCTCCTTGGACGATCTTCCCAAAGAAGCCTTTGAGATTGTGATCGATGCCACCGGCGTCATAGCTCTCATGAAGCGAACACCGGAATTCGCCAGAAATGGGGGCAAGATTCTCCTGTTTGGGGTACCGCCGAAAACCAATATTGAATTGGACGCGTTTACCCTTTTCCGCAAGGGATTGACGATGTTAACCTCCTATACATCCGTTCGGAATAGCCTTCAGGCCATCGAGTTGCTGAAAAACAAGCGCATCGATGTCAAAACACTAATCTCGCATCGATTGCCGTTAGCGGATTTCGAACATGGTGTGGACTTGATCAAGAACAAGCGGGAGCATGTCAAGAAGGTGATCATCACGCCCAATGGATAAGGGCAAGAGACGAATATCGAATTTCCCCTCTATTCGCGAATTGTTGCGGCTGTTTCAAAATAGTTCGGAGATGTCGGCAGAATTCCTTACTTTCGCTCTCGAAATAAAACATACAGTCCGCTAAACAACGTTAAAAAGGCACCTGCCAATGTCATCAATGTCGGGATCTCGTTCCAGATGAGAAAACCCCACATGATATTAATAGGAAGCGATAGGTATTCAAACGGGGCAAGGACTGATGCTTGCGCCATACTATAGGCACGCGACAGGAAATACATCCATCCTGCCCAAATCAGCCCCAACCCAGCCATTATGCCCCAATCGATTAAGGTCGGCATGCTCCAGGCTCGAATGAGAAAAGCGATACTCGGGTGAACATTGGACGTCCCTCGAACAATGCCAGGAAGCGGTGTGAAAACCAGCGCGGCAACCAGGTAAACCAACGAACTGTAGTAAGCCATAGTAGCGCTGCTGTCATCGGTTTGCAGTTTGCGCGTGAGTACAACCATCAGTGCATAGAAAAGTACGGAGATCAAAATGAAAATAGATCCCAGATCGAAGGTTGCCGAACCCGGTCTGACGATCAAAAGAACACCGATAAACCCTATAAACAGGGCAAGCCAGCGACGTGGCCCCACCTTTTCACCCAATATCACAACGAATAACAAGGTGATCATCAGCGGACCCGAAAAACGGATCGCTTCGATATCCGCCAACGGTAAAGCAGCCAACCCCATCATGAATGTAGTGTAGGAAAGAAAAAGGAAAACACCACGGAGATACTCTAGCTTGGGTTGCCGTGTAATGGGCAGCCCTCGTTGGCCTTCATAGCGATAGAACAGCAGGGTACAGGGTAAGGCAATCAGACTTCGAACAGCGACGATTTCCAATGCGGAATAATCACCGCCAATCCATTTGACAGCAATACTTTGGACAGAAATGATCAACAGCGCCAATATGAGAAGGCCGACGCCTTTTGCGTTAGAACTCATTTTCGTCATGTGCATTGCCCGGTAGAATAAATCTCTCAAAGATGTTTATCTATCAATAATTGGGAGTATTAAATGAGACGGATGCGCGGCGTCGTGGAAGATGCGGTTAATTGCCGGTCGATATTGATCGGCAGTCTCGGTTGTTATTTCCCCACCCGTGTTGCTGTTGCGGTCGAATCGTGGGAAGTTGCTGCTCGAAACCTCCAGCCGGATATGATGGCCTGGTAAAAAGACGTTCGCCGTAGCCCACAGATTTAATTGGAGCTCGTAAACTTCGTTCGGCTCAAGAAGGTCAGGTTCGATGAATGAATTGCGGAAGCGCGCTCGTAAGATGCCCTCGGTCAGGATCATCGCCCGTCCATCTGGGTAGACATCCACCAGCTTGCCTGTAAAGTCCGTATCGGGTGCCGAAGACGATACGAACAGGCGTAACTCGATTGGGCCGGTTACTTCGACTGCTTGCTCCAACGCTGGAGTGCTGTACACCAAAACGTCGTCGCGCAACTCGACTTCGCGCTGGTCGCGCGGCCCCATAGCATTCCCGCCAGGCAAGATCACTTGCCCCCCAACCGTTGGCACCGGGCGAAGGGGATTGTAAAGATACACATCCGACGGCTCATCGCGCGGAGGTTCAGTTGAGAGCCTGCCATCACCGTGCAGGGTGTGAGCCAGGCCGCCGCTGTGCAGGTAGTAAGGGCGGTATTGCGTATCGGGCAGGGGCCAATCGGCCTCGTTGCGCCACTCGTCTATGCCCATCACAAATAACATCACCGGCGGCTCCTGATCGATACCGTTGTCCACACCTTTCAGCCAGTGGTCGAACCAACGAAGATGGATGCCAGGCAGATCAATCGCGACGCTGCTGGCGGTCCCACCGAACTCACGCTCGGGGAAACTGCCGCTGAAGTTCATGTGCGTCCAGGGACCGATAATCAGGCGTTGGTTCCGACGAGCCTCTTCTGTGCCACCTCGCTGCTTCATGCCCATGTAATTCTGGATGGTGCTCCACGGGAAGATGTCGTACCAGCCGCTGATGTTGAGGGCGGGGACTTTGATTTGTTCGTAGCCGGCGTTGGGTGCGGATGCATTCCAATAGTCGTCCCGGGTGCGGTGAGTCAGCCAATCCAGATAGAAGTCCGCGTATTCACGGATCAAGGGATGAGTGGCGAGCGGAAGTTCAGTCAGCGCCCCATCCACATCCAAAGGGATATCACTTTCCAGCAGTTCTTCGCCCCGGGCCGCCCGGCGCTCCATCTCTGCGGGAATGATGTCGGCCACAACCCAACGGAGATCGTGGAGCACTTTGGCGCCGCCCTGGTATGAGCAACCCTCGTATCCATCTGAGAAGGTGATCGAGGGCACCATCGCCCGCAAGGCCGGGGGCTGTTCTCGAGCTGGGAGCCACTGCGTGCCTCCCAGGTAGGAGCCGCCGAAGGTGCCCAACACACCGTTTGACCATGATTGAGCGGCTGCCCAGGCAAAGGCGTCGAGGCCGTCATCTGTTTCTTGAACGTGCGGGTTGAACGTCCCCTCGGAAGCATAGCGTCCCCGCACATCCTGGGCTACGACGGTGTAGCCATCCTGTACCGCACGAAAAATGTCGAAGATATCGCCGCCGGTGACCAAGTGGTCTTTGTTGTAGGGAGTGCGGACGACCAGCACGGGTGTGGGCGATTCGCCCTCTAGCCGATAGACGTCGGTGGCAAGCTTGATCCCATCACGCATGGGGACCATGATATTCTTTTCAACCAGATTGGTTGTCATTGATATTCTCCCTCAGACACACCTCCGTCTAATACAACCGTGTATCCCACTTGCCGCAGAAGACATCGACAGGGCTCCTGCCTTTAAATTCCGATCGGCCCATGAGCTTTTCGATTACCGCATCTATGTTTTCTTCGGTATTGGTATACGCATTGATGAAATTCTTCACCCGTGGTACATCCAACAGGTGGTAAGGATTCTCCATAGATATGAAAATCGTAGGTACGCTGGCAATATAGAGCGGGCAGTTTGCACCCAATGGCGATGCCCACTCAATACGCGTCGTGGTCTGGTTGCTCCTGGTCATCAAAGCACAGAAGTAAATGATCCAATCATAGTTATCGACGACTTCGTCATACCGCCTCAGCCGTAATTCCATACCTCCAGACGGTTCAAAAACCTCAATTTCAAAGCCTTCTTTCTCCAGCTTTTCCTTGAAATACGTGCTATTCCCGCCGGTATAGTTATGGGGCCCCGCTTCATCACCGATTACGTACAGGAGTATACGCTTTCCATTTTCGGGTTTCATGGGTAACGCAGTGTCCTTTTTCACCAGGGTAACCGATTTTTCGGCACACTCCCTCGTCCATTTTTTGTGTTCTTCGCAGCCAATAATGGACAAACCTTCTGATTGAGGCACCAAGTTCCTTTCTTTCTGTTTTTTGTGCAGGCCGATGGCAGCTTTGACTGCCAGTATTCGGGTTATCGCTTCATCCAGGCGCTGCTGAGTAATCACGCCATCCTGGACTCCTTTCATCATGTATCCAAAGTCCTCCTCCAGGTTTCTGGCAAAAAGGAATATATCGCAGCCTGCCGCAACACAATGAGGTACAGCTTGTTCGCGTGGCATTGGAACCAACATACCCACCATGGTTGTTGCATCGGAGACAATCAAACCGTTAAATCCAAGTTTTTCTCTGAGCAGGTCATTCAGCAGCTCCGGAGCCAAAGTAGCCGGTAAAATGGCTTCGTCTTTGATGCCGGGGGACAGCTTCCTGGAATATTCAGGGTGCATGATATGTCCTGGCATGACAGTAAGCGCACCGGCATCGATGCAGGCTTTATAAACCTTACCGTAGGTGGCGTCCCATTCTTCACAAGACATGTTGTTGATCGTGGTAACGAGGTGCTGATCCCGTTCATCCATGCCATCACCGGGGAAGTGTTTTAGGGAGGCGGCTATACCCAAGCTCTGAATAGCCTTCATGTAGGCTATACTCATTTGAGCGACAGTTTCTGGATCCGAACCATAAGTGCGGGTGTTTGTAATTGGGCTTCGGAAGTTGTAATCAATATCAATACAGGGCGCGAAAGCCCAATTTCCACCTACAGCCAAAGCCTCTCTTCCACTGACTAGTCCCTGTCTGGCAGCCATTTCAGGATCACCGGTGGCAGCTACCTGCATATTACAGGCATAGTTGGTCCCTTCAATGACGATTCCGGCCCCACCACGTTCCAGATTGGCAGGAATAAACAAAGGGATTTTGCTCTTCCCTTGATAGTAACTCGCCAACGTCCAGGCGACATCCGTTTTCATTGGGCGGAATTGGGTACCGGCAGGCTTGTACTTCAGCACAGCATCCGCTTCCTCTCTCCATTCATCGTCACTCCGGTGGATCAAGCAAAAAAGCTGCCCAACCTTTTCATCCAGTGTCATGCTTGCCAAGGTGTTTTCGACCCACTGAATATCATCGTCCTTCAAATAGAATGGGTTACCTTTCAGATCTATCATGTCAACCCTCTTTTCTCCCTCATTGTTTTCCTCCCCGCACAATAACTAGTGTTCAAAAACTGCAGAGACTTTTGCGTTTCTCAGAGTTGCCGTGACCGCAAAAGTCGGGCTTGAAAACAATATAACCGCTCCGGGCAAGTGCATCAACATAGGCCATATAGCGTTCGGTGGTGCGATAGACGGACAGTGGAATGCAACTGTAATTGAAAACGATCACTGGCCAACCGGTAGTGAGGTTTGGCCCATTTAGGACCGTCATCATTATCCGTTTATTCGGCATCTATAGATACTTCAGGGATGGTGGTGATGATGAGCAAAGAGACCACCATTGCGACCGCACCCACCAGAAAAACCAACTTTAAGCCACTTTCCAAATCTGGAGCGGTGTATTGGGCGATGCCCAAAATGGTGGGCGCAATGGAAAGCCCCACCATCTGAAAGAAGAACATCCCACCAACCGCCACACCCAACAGTCGTTTGGGAACCGCAAATTGAGCCACTATTGGATTGACTGTTAAGATCGCGCCCAGCCCGAAGCCGGCTCCCGCCGTGATAAGCACATAGATCCATATCGATGTATCGGCTCTCATCTGCCACATGGCGAACATACACAGGGTCACGATGGCATAATCCAGATTGTAGATCCACTTATATTTGCCGGTTCTCGCCAGGAGGAAGCCCGCTGGAATGCCTATGAACGCCACGATCACCGTATAAGGTGTCAGCATCGAGCCACTGATGGTCGGGCTGATCCCCATCACGTCTTGCACGAAAATGGGCGAATATGCCAAAATCCCTAACATCCCAAAGCAGTAAAGAAAACTGGCAATTGCGGCAGTTATAAAAGTGCGATTGAAGAGCACCTGGAGATCCAGAATGGGCGCGGCCACCCGCTTTTCAATCTGGATGAAACCCACCCACGCGACGATGGACACGACCAGCAAAATTACGCCAACCCCCTGTTTGCCTGGTGTGCCCAACCTGGAAAAACCGAGGATGAGCGTGGTGGTCGCCAGAAACATTACGACAGTTCCCCAGATATCCACTTTGGGTTTGGTGGTCTGCGTGTCCTTGGGAAGCGTCACCGCGACCAGGATACCTGCGGCGATCAGCAGCGGGATCGTCCCATAATAGAGCCCGCGCCAACCGAAAACGCTTTCGGCGACAATCCCACCCAACACGGGACCGATCAATGCGGCGACGCCCGTGGGCAGGTTGAGCAGTCCCGTCCATTTTGCCAATTCTCTGGCGGAGAAGAAATCGCCCACCGCCGTGAAACAGAGCGGAATGATGGGGAAATGACCGATGCTCATAAAGGTCGCAGATGCGACCAGGAGGGGCATGGAGGTCACTTGAGTGGAGAGCGCCAGCCCGGTACCGAAAAGCACCATCGAAGCGAGTAAGATCGCACGCCGCCCATACATATCGGAGAGCTTGCCAAAAAGCAACGTGGATGTCGATCCGGCCAGGGCCGGCAGCGCGATCAGCCACGAGAAGAGATCCATGCCATCGAACTCGGCAATCATTTGCGGCTGGGCGATATTCCTGGCGTTGATGAAGAGAAAACTGACAAATTGAGTGATGAAGACTGCCATCACGCCTAGGGCGACCTTTCGTTTGGTTTCCGCGCTCTGTTGAATGATGTGGGCATTTATTTGTGTCATGGACGTTTCCTATTTTTGAATGGATATTATTTTCGGGTACCAAGCAGCTAGCCGCCGTACGGAATTAATCCCACAACTGGATGGGGCACATAAGGTTCTTCCAAATTCTCCATATCTTCAACTGATAATTTAATCGACAACGCCTCAACTGCGCTCTCAACGTGCGAGATTTCGGTCGCCCCGATCACAGGCGCAACCACGGGTGCTTTTTGCAACATCCACGCCAGGGATACATTGGCTCGCGGTACACCGTGTTTTTCAGCAACTTCAGCGACTCGCTCAATGACCAATTTGTCCGAGGACGCTGTGGCATCGTATTTCTGTTTGGCGATGGGGTCTGTTTTGAGACGCTGGGTGGCTATTGACGTATCCCGCGCCAAACGACCTGATGCCAACGGGCTGTAAGGCGTGACCGCAATCTTTTCTTCGATGCAAAGCGGCAACATCTCACGCTCACCTTCACGATATATGAGATTGTAATGATTCTGCATTGAGACAAAGCGAGTCCAGCCGTGTAGGTCGGCCACGTGCAGCGCTTTCTGGAACTGCCAGGCATACATGGCGGAAGCGCCAATATAACGCACTTTTCCGGCTTTGATAATATCGTGCAGTGTCTCCATCGTCTCTTCGATTGGGGTATGGTAATCCCAGCGATGAATGATGTAGAGATCGACGTAATCTGTACCAAGGCGATCCAGGCTCTGATCGATCTGGCTCAAAATATGTTTGCGGGACAGGCCGCCGCCATTAGGGCCTTCACGCATTTTTCCGAAAACTTTCGTTGCAATTACAACTTCATCCCGGTTGGCAAAATCCTTTATCGCCTGTCCGAGTATTTCCTCGCTATTCCCAAATGCATATACATTCGCCGTGTCGAAGAAGTTGATGCCCAGATCCAATGCCCTTTTAATGATTGCGCGGCTGTCATTTTCATTCAGCGCCCATGGATTATGAACCCATCCATCTGCAGAGCCAAAACTCATGCAGCCAAGACAAATGGGGGAGACTTCCAGACCGGTATTTCCAAGTTTTACATAATCCATTTCAAATCTCCTCCTGGTCGTTCATCTCAAAACACAGCGCCTGATCAGGTTCTGCTGCTCAAGACCTTGCCCAGGATTTTTTTGGCGTTCTCGGCTGCTTTGCTGTCTACCCTGGATTCAAGTACGGAAATGAAATCCTTCATCTGCTCTTCGCTCAGCCCGGTGTTCATCGCCGCGCCTAAGTGGAAAAACAGCTGTCCGCCTGTGCCCGTCATGCTGGCCAGGGCAGAGATGGTTGCGAGTTCCCTGCTTTGGAAATCCAGGATATCGCGGGCGAAGATGTCCGCGAAAAGGTGTTCTTTCAGGAAGGTATCCATGATGGGCGTAAACAGTTGATACCCACCGGGAGGTGGGATGGTTTCCCAGCCGGCCAGCCTGGCCCGCACACCGGTGCCGTATTCGTCCTTGTTCATGTCGGCAGGTAGAGGGCTAGCTTCTCTGCCGGTCTCATCCTCGATGCCTTTTGCCTTCCGCTCATCCATAACGGCCATGAATGTATTGATGCCGTTTAGGCTGCGCGGAAACCCCGCGTAGGCATACAGATGAACCAGGATTTCCTTGATCTCATTCACTGTCAAACTAGCATCAAGGCCATCATTCAAAGCTTTTTTCAGCAATTCCAATTCCCCAATGGCGGTGAAAGCTGCGATGGGGATTATGCTTTTTTGTTTTTCACTTAAAGCTTGATTTGGGATCATCATTAATCTCTCCTTAGCGGATAAGAACGAGTAGACTAAGCGCCTGTCCCACGCGGAACCAATTTGATCGTCGCGGCACGCACTTTGTCGGTTACCATGGGCGCGACATATTGGGGGTAGCGTTGGTACTTGGCGAGATAGGCTTCGTCGATCCTGGCGTTGATGTCAGGATCGGTTTCTTCAACAAAGGTGACATCCTTCTCCACGCCACCTGCCCGGATGTGCCCTTCATGTTGCGTCAGCGCGCCACGGAACCAGGCACCCTCGCGCCCGTTGACGCAGCGAACATAGAGGTCGTTTTCCAGGCGTACAACCCAGATCGTCACCGGGTTTCGCAGTGTTCCATTACGCCGGAGTGTGGCGATCCGCAGTTCTTCAGCGGTTCCAATTCCAGTTAATTCCTCACTGGTCCATTCATGCATAGGAGACTCCTTTATCTGTAATAAACATCGAACTCATGTTTCCTTATCCCGCGGTAAATCCGCCATCGACTACCAGCGAGTGGCCGATCACAAAACTCGCACCGGGGCTGCACAACCATAGCACTGCAGAAGCGATCTCCTCCGGTTGACCGATCCGCTGTATGGGCAGGTTGCCAATCATGTCGTTCATTGTGATCCAACCTTTTTCGATCATGTTCTTTACCATCGGAGTTTCGATGCTCCCCGGACAGACAGCATTGATGCGAATGCCTCGGGCAGCATACTCGACGGCGGCGCTCTTTGTCAGACCGATCACGCCGTGCTTGGTCGCACCGTAGCTTGCCCGACGCGGGTTGGCGGTCAGGCCGCCGATGGAGGAGTTGTTAACAATCGCACCGCTGCCCTGCTCACGCATCTGGCGCAACTCATACTTCATACAGTTCCAGACGCCGCGCAGATTGACCGCGACCACACGTTCGAAATCTTCGCTTTCGGCGTCAGCGACTTCAGCAGCGGGGATCATGATGCCGGCATTGTTGAAGGCGGCATCCAGTCGCCCAAAGGCACCAACGGTCTGCTCGATCATGGCCGCCACTTCAGCCTCGTCACTGACATCACAGGGAATAGCAAGCGCTTGAAGCCCGGCGTCAACAAGTCCTTGGACAGCAGTGAGCAGTGCATCCTCGTCGACATCTGCCAATACCACGGCAGCTCCGGCTTCCGCAAAGGCTTTCGCTGTAGCCAATCCCATGCCCATAGCGGCGCCCGTCACCAGGGCAACATTGTTCTTAAAGGACACGCTCATCTGTGTTTTCTCCTCTCAAGGGTTGATTTACGCCCCTCTTATGAATGAGCAATCACAGGATGAGGGCGATAAGGTTCTTCCAACCGCTCGATCTCGTCAGTCGTGAGCTGGACGGAGAGTGAGGCAAGGGCATCGTCCAGATGATGGGGTTTGGTCGTGCCAACGATCGGGGAAGCAATGTTGGGTTTGGAATACATCCAGGCCAGGGCAACTTGCGCCATCGGTATGCCACGCGCTTCCGCCACCTCGCTGACGCGTTCAATGGTGGTCAGGTTGTCTTCCTGTTCGTATCGGCTTTTAGCAAGGGCATCGCTCTGGTAACGGAGAGTTTCTTTATCGGCCTCTGTTGGTTTACGGGCCAGTACGCCGCGCGCCAAGGGCGAGAAGGGGATTACGCCGACACCCTGATCTTTGCAGAAAGGTAGAAGTTCGCGCTCATCCTCACGGTAAATCAAGTTATAGTGGTTTTGCATGGAAACAAAGCGCGTCCAGCCGTGCAGGTCGGCGGTGTATTGAGCTTTCGCAAACTGCCACGCGAACATCGCCGAGGCACCGATATAGCGCGCTTTTCCTGCCCGTACGATATCATGCAGGGTTTCCATGGTTTCTTCGATGGGCGTTTCATAATCCCAACGGTGAATCTGATACAGATCGACATAATCCGTGCCCAGGCGTTTGAGGCTTGCGTCAATGGCACTCATAATATGTTTGCGGGAAAGCCCGTAATCGTTGGGCCCTTTACCCATCGGAAAACGGACTTTGGTGGCGATCACCACCTCGTCCCGCGAGGCGAAATCCTGCAAGGCGTTTCCCAGGACGACCTCGCTCATCCCGTTGGAATAGACATCAGCTGTGTCAAAGAAATTGATACCTGCTTCCAACGCGCGCTGAATATAAGGGCGGCTTTGCTCTTCATCCAACACCCATGGGTTGTGCTCGCCCGGTTGCCCGAAGCTCATACACCCCAGGCAAACACGCGAGACCTTTAATCCTGTCGATCCTAATCGAATATATTCCATTATGTCACTCCTTATTTAAGACAGACTTCGCAACATGGAACCATTTCCGAAGTTGATCAAGCTGGCATTCTGCGGGTAACCCTCTCTTTAATGCCTGTTTGGCGCGATCGTCGGCTCTTGTGTCGAAATCAGAACCAACGGGTAGCGATCACCCACCAGCGTGAATTCTGATACGCTACTCGAGAAACTCAATTGTCACCTCGATGGGACCGGGGACATCCAATGCTTCTACATTACCGTCAATCTTTCCCAGGATAACGAGTCCATCGGCGTAGCCAAAATCTTTATAAAAAATCGCTAAATTTCCCCAGGGAGCGTAATACGTAATGTCGCCGACGGCGGGGTCACTGCCTGCAGGCGCATCTTCTGTTGACAATTTGCGAGGTAAATTACAGATTTTTTCGGTACCCGCATAATCCTCTAAAGTCAGCGTTAACGGTAATAGAGAGACAAAATCCTGGGTGGTCTGGCTGTCGATCAATGTGGCAGATATTACAGCATCTTCGAGCGTTATTCTTATCTTCATACGATCTGTCCTCTGCGGAGCTGCTTCAGTATGTGGCACGGCGGTCGGCGCGATGGTTTGCGCCGTAACCGTCACGCTAGGTATCGGTGGCGCCGCGATCTGCGGTGACGTGGGCGTTGGCGCGGACTTGCAAGCGGCGACGAGGACCACCGCGGGGATGAGCACGATGGATTGATGAATGTGTTTAATTATTTTTTCCTCATTATGCGATAGCTCCACCATCGACAACGAGCGCACGGCCGATCACGAAACTTGCGCCAGGGCTGTGTGGTCGAACCATTCGTAAATTCATTCCCGTCTGTATCTTCCGGTTGATCGATCCCAAACGCAACGACTTTGGCTACTCGATCTGGTGAGACGCCATGCTGCTCGTACAGTGTGGAAGTACGGACACATAACGTGTAGTAACTGCTTTCCAACTGCGATTTGAACGAAAAATTATTGAGTGAGGGAAAATTGCTTATTCCAATTTCCCTCCGTACACAGGAAACATGCTGGCGTTTCCATAATCTTTGATTTGTTCGATACTTTTCAAGAAGTCCATATCTTCATCTGAAATTACAAAATCCACATCCGCATTGTTTTTCATGTGTACCGGATTTGCGGTCTTAGGTAATGGAAGAAGACCAAGCTGCAGCACATAACGAATACCTAACTGCGGTATAGTAACGCCATAATTTTCAGCGATTTTTAGTACTTCCTGATTTTTCAGCAATTCGCCGTGTGCGACCGGCGAATACGCTTCTACCAGGAGCCCTTTGTCTTGTGTATATTTAATCAGCTCTTGCGGCGTATTGCTGATATGCGCCAGAATCTGATTTACCATCGGTTTAACGGAGCAGGACTCGAGAATATTGTCGAGATCAGGTTCTTCGAAGTTGGATACTCCGATGGCACGAAGTTTTCCAGCTTGATATGCTTCCTCAAGAGCTTTCCAGGATTCGCGGTTTCCCTCTAAGTATCGATCTTCTCCTCTGAAATTTGTCCATGGTTGAGGGCTGTGAATGATCATCATGTCGAGATAATCGAGACCCATCGTCTTTAGTGATCCATCAACAGATAAGACTGCCTCTTTGTATGACTTTACTTCTGCAGCAAGTTTTGTGGTCACGAACATATCTTCTCTTTTAACACCACAAGCCCTGATCCCTTCTCCAACGCCGCGTTCATTCCGATATGCTTGTGCTGTATCGATATGCCGATAACCGATTTTTACAGCATCCTTCACTGCCTGTACGACATCATTATCACCAATAAACCATGTTCCAAGCCCCAGTTTCGGGATCTCTACACCATTCGATAGTGTGTACTTTTCTTCCAAAATCATAATGATTCTCCTTTTATTCGGATTGATTTCACTCTAGATATTGCTCATCGCTGACGTGTTCCATCCATTCAACAGCGCTGCCGTCCAAAGCTTCCTGGATGGCAATGTGGGTGACCGATGTGGTTGGTGCCGCACCGTGCCAGTGCTTCTCGCCGGGGATAAAGTGGACGACATCTCCTGGGCGGATCTCTTCGATCGGACCGTCCCAACGCCGCACCCGGCCGCACCCCGCCGTGACGATCAGGATCTGCCCCAGCGGGTGCGTATGCCAGGCCGTCCGGGCTCCGGGTTCGAAGGTGACATAGGCACCACCTGTGCGGGAGGGTTCTTCCGCTGAAAACAGCGAGTCGATCCGCACCGTGCCGGTAAACCACTCGGCGGGGCCGGATACTGAAGGCTGTGTGCCGTTTCTTTTAATTTCCATTATCTATAATCCTTTATGCCTTTTGCAATTCTTTTTCTTTTTTCAACATGGCGTTTTCATAGACCTCGATTTTATAATTCAACAGGTCAAGGGTTTTTTGCATTTCTTCCATTTTGTGAATGAGTTCGTCTCGCTGCTTGATTAAAATCTGTCTTCTGGCTTCATTGGTTTGGTCACCCTGCTGAACCAGCTTGACATATTCACTCAGCACTTCGATCGGAAGCCCAGCACTTCGCATACATAGGATGAAACCGACCCACTCCAGGTCGGTTTGGCTGTAGTCACGGATTCCACTTCCATTCCGATTGACAGCTGGGATCAGGCCAACCCGCTCATAGTAACGCAGGGTATCGGGCGAAATCCCAAATCGTTCACTTACTTCTGATATCTTCATATTCTTTTCACTTTCCCTGATCATTCTTTCGAATCAGATTACGATCTAGTACCGGTCGCCGACCACCGTTATATTTGCCATCGCTGCGTCGATTTCGTTGAGGTCATCTTCCGTCAATTCAAGCTCGAGCGCGCCGAGATTATCATCGAGATGCGCCAGTTTGCGAGAACCGGGAATGGGCACAATCCACGGTTTTTGGGCCAACACCCAGGCCAAAGCTACCTGAGGCGGGGTCGCACCACCCTTTTTGGCGCCGATCTGTTCCAACAATTCAACCACCACCCGATTGGCTTTGATGGCTTCTTGCGTAAAACGGGGGTTGCGACTGCGGATATCAACACTGGCGAACTTCGTGTTTTCGTTAATCTCGCCTGTGAGGTAGCCGCGCCCAAGTGGACTGTAGGGTACCAAACCAATGCCAAGCTCTTCGCAGGTGTTCAGCACACCGTTCTCTTCGATGACTATCCACCAGATGGAATATTCGCTCTGGAGCGCGGAAACAGGATGCACCGCGTGGGCGCGACGGATGAGATCCGCTGGAGATTCGGATAGCCCGAAATGTTTAACTTTGCCTTCCTGAATGAGATCTTTCACCGTTCCTGCCACGTCTTCAACCGGGACATTGGGGTCTGGCCGATGCTGGTAGAAGATGTCAATGGCGTCGACCCGCAACCGCTTGAGTGACTCTTCGGCAACCCGCCGGATTCGCTCGGGGCTGCTGTCCAAGCCATGCACCCCATCCTCATCAATGTTGAAGCCAAATTTGGTGGCGATGACCACTTCCCCTTTGAACGGTTCCAGCGCTTCACCCACCAATTCTTCGTTGATGAAAGGGCCATAGACTTCGGCGGTATCGAAGAAGGTGATGCCTCGCTCAACTGCATCGTGTAGAAAAGCGATCATCTCCTGCTTGTCGGGAAGCGGGTCCTCATCATGGCTCATGCGCATGCAACCCAATCCCATCGCTGATACTTCTAAACCGCTTTCGCCAAGGATGCGCGTTTGCATTTTAAGCTCCTATCATTTCGTTCATTGCATCGCTTCTCGTTGGATCAATTCAATCCGACCCGGTCTGATCAATCCTTCAACAGGAAGTACCGCACTCCGCACGCACTTGATGAACCGCACTCACCAGACAACCAGATCGCTGTAACGTCTGATGCCACTGTGGTTACGGTTGACTTAGGGAAGTAAGTCAATCCGTTCATAATAACGCAAGGTGTCCGACGAAATGTCACATCGTTGACTTGCCTCGGCGATATTCATCGTTCCATCTCCTCACTACAGCATATCACCTGGAGTCGACTCCAAGTCAAGAGGTTTTCGTGAAATTGTTTAAGCAGAAATCCTTGAATACCTTTTACCCTCCCGTAAAAATTCGGCGTCAGAGGCAACAGCAAGGGAGGTTTTTACCTGGTCGAAGGGTAAAAAAAAGTGTGGTGTGGAAATCCTGATCTCTTCAAATCAAACCTACAGCAGGTCGCCGTAATCGATAAACCCGACGAGAAATGGTTTAAGGAAATAACCAAACGCATTGGTTCGATTCAGAAATTCTGCCACTCCGAGAAGTCCACCCGTTTGAGCAGGCCCTGGATGCTGTCGACGTTCGTGGGGATCTGACGCAAGGAGGTACCTGTCTAGCAAGTCTCCCAATCCTTACCGCTCTACACCCATGACGGAGCCGGACAAATCGCCTTCGATACCGTCATCTGTGGTGAGCTCGACGAACGTGAAGCAGCGGCGGGTCTGCACGTAGCCTGGAATCCATGTCGGTCAGAAGGTCTCTTTCAACGGAATACATACGCGGCAGCGTTCGATCGCCGCGATTTAAATTTCGATTTTCCGCTTTTCATCGCTGTGAGGCAATGGATTAAACTCGTCATTCGGCAGGATTGGTTGATCTATCAGCTTGCTGCGTGGAGAATTGAAAAGGACAGATGGAACAACAGGCTGATCTCGTTTCTCACGCGAAGATCTCTCCACGGAAGGAACCTGGCAACATCGTATAATGATAGGTATCGAGCGACTGGTTGATCGAAATATCAAATTGGAATTGGGCTTCACTGGTGTTAAGTACACTTATTGTTATTCACACTTATTAAGGAGATAAGCACGTGAGTAATCCGGATCGCCGTATATACATCGGGGAACACGCCTATCACACTGGAAATGCCAGCGTCTCCGGTGGATTCCTACCTTACCTCGGCGAACAATACTATCGCATTCAAAACTATGACAGAATGGCTCCGTTCTTTATGAGCCTGGTTAGCAGCACAGACCATTGGTTGTTCATCTCAAGTACCGGTGGTCTTACCGCCGGTCGGAGAAATGCCAATTCGGCGCTGTTTCCCTATGACACAGATGATAAAGTCGAGGCGAGTCGTTTCCACACCGGGCACAAGGCGGTCCTGCTGATCGCCAGAGGCGACCACATTCATCTGTGGGAGCCGTTCTCAGAAAGATACACCGGTGTGTACCGGGTCGAGAGGAACCTGTATAAGAATGTATACGGTGACAAACTGGTTTTCGAGGAGTCCAATCAGGACCTGGGCTTAACCTATCGCTATGCATGGAGAACCAGCGATCGATACGGCTTTGTCAAGACAGCCTGGTTGAATGATATCTCGGGGAATGTCTGTTCTGTGACGCTGATCGATGGCTTGCAGAACATCCTACCCTGCGGCGTGAATGTGCAATCGCAGCGGTTGTTCAGTAACCTGCTCAACGCATACAAAAGGAACGAACTCGAGCCCGAGACCGGACTGGGCCTTTTTACACTCAGCTCGAGTCTTACAGATTTGGCGGAACCGAGCGAATCACTCCGAGCGACAACCGTCTGGCAGGCAGGATTGGAGGATGCTCATTATCTGCTTTCATCCAGCCAGTTGACGGCCTTCGAGCGTGGCGAGAAGATCATCAGGGAAACGGATGTACGCGGCCATCCGGGTGCATACCTGATCCACGCCACCTTCGACCTTTCATCTGACGAGGAACGGTCATGGCACATCGTGGCAGAAGTAAACCAGGACCATTGCGACATCGTCTCACTGGTCAATTCGATTAGCGACGATAAGGCATCATTAAGCTCGCAGCTGGAAGAAGATATTGAAAGAGGCACAAACGATCTTGTCGCCATTGTCGCCAGCGCGGATGGTTTACAACAGACGGGAGATCGATTAAGTGCGGTGCATCACTTTTCGAATACCCTCTTCAACATCATGCGCGGCGGTGTCTTCAACCATAATTACTCGATTGACAAGGAAGATCTGCGTGATTTTTTCGAGATTCGGAATCGCCCAGTATTGGAGACTGGAAAGGCGTTCTTCGCTGGGTTGCCGGAGGAGGTCGAAGTTAATACTTTACTCACCTCCGCAGCAAGTAATGGAGACACCGATCTAGAGCGTCTCTGCTATCAATACTTGCCGCTTACATTCAGCCGCAGACACGGTGATCCGAGTCGTCCCTGGAACCAATTTTCGATCAATGTCAAGAAACCTGACGGTAGTCGAGCGCTGGATTATGAGGGCAATTGGCGCGACATCTTTCAGAACTGGGAGGCATTAGCCTTTAACTATCCCGAATACGTAGAGAGTATGATCTCCAGCTTCATCTGCGCCACCACTGCCGATGGGTACAATCCGTATCGAGTAACCCGCGCTGGGATCGAGTGGGAGAAACCAAGTCCTGATGCCACCTGGGCCAACATTGGCTACTGGGGGGACCACCAGATCATATATTTGCAGAAGCTCATGGAGATCTCGGACAAGTTTCATCCAGGGACGCTGCATGCCCTGTTAAACCGTAGAATCTTCAGCCATGCCAACGTTCCCTGCCGGATCAAACCATACCGCGAGTTACTGAAAGATTGGTACGACACGATCGTCTTCGACGATTCCCTGGATGGCCGTATCGACACGAAAGTTGCCGCGTTGGGCACGGACGGTAGATTGGTCTTGGATTCCAGTGGGCGTGTCTTTCACGTCGGCCTGGCGGAAAAGCTGCTCATTCTGCTTCTGACTAAATTAACCAATTTTGTGCCTGAGGGTGGAATCTGGTTAAACACACAGCGTCCGGAGTGGAACGATGCCAACAACGCGCTAGCTGGCAAGGGATTATCTATCGTCACCCTGTGCTACCTGCGACGTTTCGTGGCATTTCTCCAGGGATTATTGTCGAGCCATGAAGCGATCAGCATCAACGTAACCCAAGAAACAAAGCGCATCTTCGATGTCATTTCGGGAATAATGCAGGAGTATAAAGACACGCTGCAAGCTGGTTTTGATGATCGAGCACGCCGGGCGATTATGGATGCCCTTGGACAAGCCGGCAGCGATCATCGACAGAACTTATATGAGAAAGGTTTCACGGGAACCTTCACGAATCTGGAACTGGAAGACCTGTTGGCATTTCTGCAACTGTCTCTGCAGTTTATCGAACAGACCCTGAAGACGAACCGGCGCGAGGATGGCCTCTATCACGCTTACAACATACTGCGCCTCGATGAAGATAGCGCAGCAGTCGGACATCTTTATGAGATGCTGGAAGGTCAGGTAGCCATCCTATCCTCGGGTCTGCTCTCCGGCGAGGAATCGCTTGCTCTCCTGCGAACCTTGCGCGACAGCAAATTGTATCGTGCCGATCAGCACAGTTACATTCTCTACCCGGATAGAGACTTACCCGGCTTTCTGTCCAAGAACTACTTACCTCCCCACCGTGTGGAAAAGTCTGGCTTGCTTACAAAGCTGATTGAAATAAATGATCACTCGTTGATATTAAAAGATGAGAATGGGTCCTTTCATTTTCCCGGGAACTTCAGGAATGTGCGTGACGTCGAGCGTGCGCTATCCAACCTGAAAGAGTGCGCGGAGTACTCCGATCTTGTCGAAGCAGATCACGAATCGATCCTGGAACTGTTTGAGGAAGTGTTCATTCATGCATCCTTTACGGGTCGCTCGGGTACATTCTTCGCATATGAGGGGTTGGGAAGTATTTACTGGCATATGGTTTCAAAGCTGTTGCTCGCCGTCCAGGAGACGCTGCTGCATGCGCGTACCCAGGGGGAATCCGCCTCGACCGTCCAGGCATTGATCGATGCCTACTATGATATCCGCAATGGTATTGGCTTCAACAAACCTCCACAGGTCTACGGCGCGTTCCCGACCGATCCGTATTCTCACACACCGGCCGGTCAGGGGGCGAAGCAACCCGGTATGACCGGACAAGTGAAAGAGGATTTATTGGCACGCTGGGCTGAACTGGGTATTTTCATTCAAGGTGGCGCGCTTTATTTCGACACACTGATGTTACGTGAGAACGAATTTGCGACAGAAGAGATTAGCTTTGAATTTATCAACGTACACGGTAAAAAACAGTCGTTGGATCTGCCACCTCATTCACTGGTATATACATTCTGCCAGGTGCCCATCATCTACATCCGATCCGATGATGAATACATTGAAATCACCTATTCGAGCGGCCGATTGCACAGAATTGCTGGCCTCCACCTGGACACCGAGGTGAGTCGGCATATCTTCAGCCGCGACGGGCACATCGAGCAGATCACCGTATTTCTAAATCTGGGTTAAGATGAAGATACACAGACCTGCCACCAACCACCCGGGAGGTGCTGGCGCTCGTCCAGCGACCAGGTTCGCATAATTTCGACACCAGGCTCGTGTACGAAAGATCGGTACCTGGCGACAAGGGTTTCAGTCTAGTCGCGTGAGGACAATATGATGGAACTAGAAATTTGGGATTTGATCAATGATTGGAAACAACGCGTTGATGTTCAACAGAAAGAGAACTATGCTTTAGCTGTCAAGTACAACAAGTACCATTATGGGCTGGGTATGGCTGTTATTGTATTTACAGCGATCGCAGGCGCAGCGCTGGTCATCACGGCGGGGGAGTCGTGGCTTAAAAACGTGCTTGGGATCGTGGCAATCAGCGCAGCAATTTTTTCATTTGCTCAGACTTTTTACAGTCATGGAAGACGGGCTGAAAATTATCTTTTTGCGGTGACACAACTGGTCCAGATTCGAAGAGATATCGAAATCTTCGAAAAGCATGTTCCCGACAGAAAATCAGAAAGGAAACAGCGTATTCGTGTGATTGAGGAGCGAATTTCAAAAGTTGAAGAAGAAGCCCCAACCGAGGATGTAAAGGCAAAGATCAAGAACTGGCCCTGGATTCTATTGGGTTTGTCAGGTGCGATTTTGTTCATCGTGGTTCTTGTGTTGGGTAGTGAAATGTTGATGGGCATTTCTTCAAACCAGCAGGCAGCGGAAATCTGGCAAAAAGAGTCAGTTCAACAGGGTACAGTTACCTGGGAGTTCGATCCAAACGATCCGCTTTTGGAACAACGCACCATTCTGATCAGCACATGGATTAACGAGATGGCCACGCAAAAGGTCATTACTTTACTTGCTTATTTAAATGAAAAAGACGACGACGCACCGATCACGATTATTTTATCTTCCAACGGTGGCTACACAAAGGACGCATATGCGATCGTTCATGCCATGCGAGAATCACCATCCAGCGTGAACACGGTTGCACTTGGTGATTGTTTTTCGGCTTGTACAAAAATACTTATGGGTGGTACCGGAGAGAGGAAAATTGCGCCAGATGCTCGTCTTGCCGTGCATACCCACTCGTATCCGGACGATGGTAATCCGTATTCGATAAACACAATCCTATTTCAGCGGGAAAATGAATTCTTCCAGGACTACTCCGAAATTCCTCCTGAGTGGATAGCCAATAGGGAAGAAAGATTTTATTATTTGACTCCGGAGCAAGCGGTCACCTATAAAATCGTCGATGCGATTTTGGAATAACAAACGGAGATAGCCAAGAAGCGCGGAGAGCTGAGCGCAAGATGAATCTCACATTTTCAACCCGTCCGTATTGAATGGCCAATCGTTTAGCAAAGGATCGTTGAAAGAGGTGTGGATGATGGATGCAATTGAGGCGATACGGAAGAGAAGAAGCGTGCGTGACTTCACGGGAGGAACAATCCCCAGGGAGGATTTGGAAACGATCGTAGACGCCGGTCGGCTTGCGGCAACAGGGAGCAATCGTCAACCTTGGGATTTTATTGTCGTCACAGAAAGAGAGATGATCGAGCAACTTAAGGTGGCATCAAAGTGGATGGAAAAAGCGGGTGCCATTATCGCTGTAGTGTTAGATCCTTCCTCCCGTTGGTGGATAGAAGATGGGGCAGCAGCGGTAGAAAATATGTTGATCGCAAGTACAGCACTTGGGTACGGTTCCTGTTGGCTTGAGGGCTATACGCTACCGCGAGAGGAGGAATTCAAGCAGCTCCTTAAAGTACCCGCGGAGAAAAGGCTGTTAACGCTGGTTCCCATTGGCATCCCCACAGAATGGCCTTCGATTGAGAAGAAATCATTAGAAGAAGTTCTTCATTGGGAAGCGTATCGGTAAAAGACATGTTGTCGGTAGCAAGTGATAAACCGTGTTAACCTATCCGATCAGGTCAAGTGCAATTCATCGGCGCGCGTTATCGCGAGGACGCGATTGTTTACGCCGAGTTTCGAATAAATGTTCCCCAAATGTGTTTTTACTGTGCTTTCAGAGATGCACAGGCTAATGGCAATTTCACGATTAGACTGACCTTCCCTCAATAAACGAAGTACATCTTGTTCTCTGGCTGTGATCGATGCGGCGGTTGATAAACTGACCAATTCTTCGGCCGGAATTTGTATGCTGGCATCATAGTGATCTTCCAGAATCTGGAATATGTCTTTGATAAAGTCCTGCGCTTCAACGGTCAGTCTTTCTGTTTGTAATACCACTTCCAACATCGGCAGACATTGCGGCCCATGTTCGATGAATGGGCGGTACAGCCTTTCCGCCGCTGTCATCCGGACAGCCTCTGCCATGATCTGGCGCGCCTGGTTGACTTTATGTTGGCCGAATAAAGCCAAGGCGAGTAGAACGCGTGCAGCAACGGTGGGCTCTTGTTGAATGCTGAGCGGGTTTTGTTCGATGAGACGTGTCAACAGCTTTTCTGCGGTTTCAAATTGCGCTTCGGCCAAAAAAATCTCTGCTCTTACTAAATCTGCAAACGGATGCTGCCCGAGATTGCCAGTTTGGTTTAATAATTGCTCGGCCCGCGAAATGTCGCCTGTGCGGACATATACCAGCGCTTCGTAAGCTCTCAGATCCGAATCGTGCCAGAAACCCGATGGGCGACTTGCGTGCAGATCCCGAATAGATTGGATCGTTGCCAGAGCTTCATCGCCTTTACCTGTTGCCAACTGAACTTTACTCCTCAATATTGCCCAAGTGACCGGCATATTTGTGCTGATGGGATTTGGATCGACTTCCATCGACTGCGACAGGTATTTTTGGGAAAGGTCTAATTCATAGCGTTCATAATGGAACAGACTCAGAAAAGCCAATGGGATGCTGGCTGTTTCAGGCAGGGACCCTCGCAAGTCGATTGCTTGTTGCAGAACTTGGTTTGCGATTCTCTCGCAGCGCTTCAACTTACCCGTAATCGCGGCTATTCGTGCATAGTCTCCCCCGGCCATTAATATAACGAAAAGGTTCTTGTTTGCTTTGGCCAATTCGTAGAGTTGTGCGATTTGGTGCTCCAACTCATTCATATTGGGATTGCTCGACGCTCCGAGCAGATGAAGACCATTGAGCAGCTGCCAGCTTATCTCACGTCTTCTCCCTGAAAACGGGATGGGGAATGAGAAGGTGTTTCCAAGCGCCCAGGAATTGCGGATTTTATGCACTTCATCGAGAATATCCTGTTCGTCTTGTGTTTGATCCTCGGTAGGTTTGCGGGTTATGTTGGCTTCAATTCTGGATATCAGACTCTCAACTTTAGATTTGGGCAAAGCCGCACTTGCCAGCTGTAAGTATACAAACAACAGGTTCTTATTTTGTTGAACGACGCTTTCTGGCAGCTCGAGCAGCCAGCGTAACAGGCGCGAATCCTCACCGAATTGCTCTAACTCCCGGAAGGCTGTCTTTTCAATTAGGTCCGCCGCTTCTTCCCAAGCTTTGGCAGACAGTAAATGAGAGATCGCGTCTGCCGGAGCAAGCTGATCGTTGTACCATTTCGCAGCTTTCCGATGAAGTGTGGATATTTCTTCTGGATATCGAGCGTTTAATTGATCGGATAACATTTCTGCAAACAAATCATGGTAACGATACAAACCTCTTTCGTTCAACCGGGTCACGAATATATTCTCATTCCAAAGTCGAGAGAGTGTTTCATGGCTGTTCGTTTGCCCGGTCAGCGCGTCGCACAGGCTTCCGGTTAATTGCTTGACGATGGATGTTTTCAGTAAGAACGACTGCATCTTGGAAGACAATTGATTTAGAACTGTCTCCATGAAGTACTCTCGGAAGTAAATATGAGCTCCGCTGAAGGTGTCGACAAATCGGCGGCGGTCCTCTTGTATGCCAAGAGCCAAAGCGGTAAGTGTCAACCCTGCCGCCCAGCCCTCTGTATGGCCGACGAGTCTTTTGATATCATCAAGCGCCAGTGGTGGATCGAAGGAATATTTTTTCAGGTAGTCTATCCCTTCTTCCATCGTGAATCGTAAATTGTTGGTTTCGATTTCCTTCACCATGCATTTGGTCCGTAAGCATCCCAATGCCAACGGTGGTTTCATGTTTCCCGAAAGGACCAGTTGCAGGTTGGGCGGGAATTGATCGAGCCAAGATTCAAGAAAATCAATAATCTGCGAATTTTGAATGTAATGAAAATCGTCAAGAACCAAACCCAGTTTCGGAAATGGCGCGATATCGTTGGACAACAGCGGAATGATCTCGGCGTTGAGAAATGGCGTGGGTGAAATCCTCAGGTGACGATAGAGGTCCTGTCCCAGGCGGGGATTCACCGTCTGTAAAGCCAGTACCAGGGAATTTGAAAAACGAACGGGTTGATTGTCGTTTTTATCGAGGACCAGCCAAGCCACCGGGAATCCGCAGTTACGTTTCCAATCATTAAGCAGCGTGGTCTTTCCAAATCCACTCGGTGCATAAACCATCGTAAGCGGGGAATCGATCTGTTGTGTTAGACGTTGCCTTGAGAGCATTTTTTGGGGCAGGACCGGGGCGTTTACTTTGGACCTGGGAAGGAAGGAGTTGTCGATGCGCGAATCAGCGTTGGGTAGGTAATTCCGATTATCCTGTTTTGAGAACTGTGTATCTGAAAGTGAAAGGCCAATTTGCTCGAGACGTTCTTTGGTCAGGTTTTCGCATTTACCTAAGTAAGCTTTCGACAATTTTCCTGCCAGGCGGCGATAGGCATACCAGTAACAAACATGATTACGACGCGGCTCACATTGTGCCAGGAAATGCCCTTCGACTCCTTGATATTTGAATTTCTTATGGTGTTCCAGCCAATCGAACCACGCCGCAGAGCCCACCTCTACGATCGAATCTTCAAGCGTCAATACATTGTCGCTTACCACGGGTGTGTTCATTCTTTGTACCCTGCCCCTTCCGGTTAATTAGTTACCCAACAACTTTTATTATACGCTGTTGGGTAACTTTTTCAACCTTCAATATCCCCAAAAATAAAAAGTACTTCATCGTTTGGAGGATATTCTTCCAGGAAAATCATTCGAAATCCCGATTCTCGGCAGGTGACTTGTTCTGTATCCTGTTTATGAACATATCTCCATTTTACCGTAGCCAGATCTGGGGAAAAGGAGGTGCTTATTAAACGTGTAGCCTAACTGCAGAAAACAAAGACAGTGGCTACCGCGACATTTGCGGCGATCGTTTTCTCAGAAGGCTACGAAAAATTGTGGCCCCCACACATTTTGGCCAAACACATAATAAAAGGACTAGGAGAATAACAGATGTTTAAGAGATTCTATACCCTGATGAGTGTGTTCATCATATTGGGACTCCTGCTGGCGGCTTGCGCAACGCCAACAGAAGAGGCTGCACCGGTAGAGGAGGAAGCCGCACCGGTGGAAGAAGAAGCCGCACCAGTGGAAGAAGAAGAACCCGCTGAGGAAGTTGCGGCAGCTCCTGAGCTGCCTCGCAATGAAACCCTCTACTTTAATGGACAACAATGGGGTTCGGTTGTTGGTTGGAATCCTTACTCCAACAGCATGAATAATGGATTGGCGATTGCGCAGCAGGACAGCGCCCGCGTTTTGATGTTTGAAACCCCATATCTGTACAACATGCTTGATGGCAACGTGTATCCACTGCTTGCCGACGGGGATTACTCATGGGACGCGGATCGAACCGAGATCACTTTCAAGATCAACGAAGCTGCACATTGGAGTGATGGCACACCAGTGACCGCGGAAGATGCTGCCTATACATGGGCTACCCACGTTAAGTACACTACGCCTACAGCGGCTGCCAATGCCGATTACATCGAGGATATTGTGGCGACTGATGCTCAGACAGTTGTGATCAAGGCCAAACTGGATGAGAATGGCGCTGCGGTCAATCCGCTGCTGGTCGAGGCATACCTGAGCACCAACTATGTCATCCAGAAAGCCTGGACCCAGACACTGGAGGCGCGCGTCGGTGAGGATGCCACTGCGCTTTTGGCGGATACCGCGGAGGACGTCGTCTACTCCGGTCCCTATCATAAATTCTTCGCTGACGATACGAAGGTCGTCCTCATTCGGGACGACAATTACTGGGGCCAGGATGCCTCCATGTGGGGCAAACTGCCGGTTCCAAAGTACCTGGCGCACACGATCTTCAAGGACAATGCGGCAGGCACAACAGCTTTGAAAGCCGGCGAGGTGGATGTCAGCCAGCAGTTCAACTCCAACGTTCAGGACCTGTGGCTGGTCGACAACCTGCCCATCTCCACCTACCTGCCCGAGGCTCCCTATGGCATTGGCGCCAGCCTGCCAGCTGCGTTCTACAACCTTGAATCCCCCGGTTTGGATCAGGTCGCAGTTCGCAAGGCGATCGCCATTGCAGTTGACTATCCCACCATCATTGCCAACGCCATGACCAACCAATCGGCAACCTTCGAGCAGGTTCCTCGCTCATTGATGAATCCAACGCCGGGTGAGCAGGCATTGTACGACCACGATGCCGTTGCGGACCTGCAGTGGGTTGGAAACGACATCGAAGGCGCCAAGGCGCTACTTGACGCAGCCGGGATTGTCGATACCGATGGCGATGGCTGGCGCGAGATTGATGGCGAGAATCTCAGCTACATCGCCACCTGCCCCAATGGCTGGTCCGACTGGCAGGCTGCGATTGAAGTGGTCGCGGCCGCCGGTGCAGACATTGGCATCGACATCACCACCAACTATCCGGAATGGTCCGTGTACCAGACGATTGTGACCAAATCGGACGCGCCACTTCCTGAAGGCTATGACATCTTCATGATGTGGAGTGACGGCGCCGGCCCAACGCAGCCTTGGGGACGCATCCGCAAGCTGATGAGCTCCGAGTACGTTGGTATGGCAAGCAACTGGAACGGCAACTGGGGTCAGTATTCAAATCCTGACGCCGATGCATTGATCCAGGCGATCCCCACGGAAACCGATCCCGCCGCGCTGAAGGATATGTACACGGAATTGGTCAGAATCTACCTGACCGACGTTCCTTCCTTCACACTCATGTACCGGCCCCAATCATTCCACACGGTGAACGAGAGTATCTGGACCAACTTCCCGCACGCGGATGATGGCACAGATCCGCCCGTTCCTCCGCTCGATCTAATGGACGGTTGGAGCGTCGCAGGACTCTACAACCTGACGTTGGTCAACCCGTAAACGGTACATCAACAAAACAGCCATGTTCCGGGTCTCCGGAGCATGGCTGCTTTCCAAAATTATCGGTGGAGGTGAGTCGTTGAAAGGGTACACGAAATACTTCGGCACGAAGTTGATTTGGTTCATCATCACCTTCATTTGCGCCTTTATATTAAATTTTATTTTGCCCCGCCTGATGCCAGGGGATCCAGTGGCGGCCATCGTATCCCGATTTGCACAAGGTTTAAGCAACGCTACAGGAGTCCAGGCGATCTATGAGCAGTACACGGAATTATTTGGCACGAATAAGCCTATTATCGAGCAATTCTTCATTTACGTAGGGAACGTGTTTCGAGGTGATTTTGGGTACTCGATCGCCCAATATCCCAGAACAGTTGCGGACGTGATCCGATCTTCCATCTTGTGGACGGTGTGTCTGCAATTTCCGGCAATCATCGTCGGCTGGCTGATTGGCAACACGCTTGGTGCATTGGCGGCGTATCTCAAAAAAGGATTTGACCGAGTGCTGATGCCCCTCAGCATTTTCTTGAGCAACATCCCGGCATTTGGTATGGCGGTCATTTTGCTGGTCATCTTCGCGGTCGATTTAAAGTGGTTCCCCACCTCAGGCGGATATGGGTATGACCTGATTCCCAACTTCAGCTTGAAGTTTATCTGGTCCGTGATCGTCCACTATCAATTGCCATTCTGGTCGATTGTTTTAGTTCAGATCGGTGGACAGGCGATCGGCATGCGTTCCATGTCTATTTATGAACTGAATGCGGATTATGTGAAATATGCCCGGTTTTTGGGAATCAAAGATCGCAAGATCATTGGGTATGTGTTTCGAAATGCCATGCTTCCGCAGGTGACTGGGTTGGCATTGTCCATCGGCACCATGGTTGGCGGCGCGCTGGTAGCGGAGATCATTTTCAGTTATCCCGGGCTGGGTTCTACGATCCTGACCGCTGTATTGGGGCAGGATTATCCACTCATCTCGGCGACGTGCTTGATCATCACTTTGATGGTGTTGATCGCGACTTTTGTCATTGAAATTCTATATGGATTTATTGATCCGCGTATTAAAGCGGCGCAGTCGGATTAGGGAGGAATGTTGTAATGAAACATATGTTACAAATGGTTTTTCGCTCCCCAAAGTTTCTCGTCGGTTTCGGGATCTTTATGACGATGCTGCTGATTGTGATCCTCTATCCTCTCATCGTGACCTACCCACCGCTGGAAATCATCAGCCAGGGCACTTTCCTTCCTCCCGGGATCTACGTGAGTGTATATGACAGCATCGATTCGACAAACCACTACATCCTCAATCTGGATTACGCCACTGCCAAGCGCATTGCCAGCAAACTGGGGGACGAAGACCGCTTGGCCATGCAGGAGTGGCTCCTGGCGGATGGTGTTGCTGAAAGCGAAATCGATCTGCAGAACACCACAACTCTGCTGGAGCTGTGGAAGAATCACTATGATCCGGCAACAAAGGTCGAGGGGATGACGAACGCCCAGCGTAATTACTATATCCGGCTCAACAAATCACTGGAAGGGCTTTTATCAACCGAGGGAATCGTCTTTTCCGTACGGGATACAGATTCGAATGATCTACAGGAAAAAGGCACCATCGAACCAACCGATTATGTGAATGTCAGCGAGGTCCCGAATGTGCGTTTGCTGCCGTTAGGAACCGATAACTTCGGCCGGGATGTCTTAACGGAGTTGGTAAAAGCCACCGGCGTATCACTGGTGATTGGCCTCGTTGCTGGCAGCATCGCAACGACAATCGGTTTGATCCTGGGGTTAATCGGGGGTTATATCGGTGACATTGTGGATGACGGGGTTATGTTCTTGAACAATCTCTTCACGGTCATCCCCACCTTTGTGCTCTTGATTTTGATTTCATACAGTATCGGGCAGGAAAAGCGCGGCGCGGTCACCATCGCCATCGTGATCGGGTTTACTTCCTGGGTATGGACGGCCAGAGCTGTACGGGCCCAAGTCATTTCGCTGCGCAATCGTGACCATGTCAATCTATCGAAGCTGTCCGGTCACTCGATCTTCCGTATCATCTTCCGAGATATTTTCCCCTACATCGCTTCCTACGTCGTCATGGCACTGATTCTGCAAATTTCATCTGCGATCCTAATCGAGGCGAACTTGTCCATCCTTGGGTTGGGACCCAGGACAACGAAAGTGCCAACACTGGGTTTGATGATGAATTGGGCCATGGTCTACCAAGCCCAGATCCTGGGTAAGTGGTGGGCCTATTTTCCCGTGATCGTAACCATCGCACTAATTGCGTTCTCGATGAATCTCATGAACACCGGTCTCGACCAGGTATTCAATCCAGCGTTGAGGGACTAGGTGATTGATATGTCAAGGGTTATGTTAGAGGTCAAGGACCTTACAACAAAATACATCACGAGGTTTCGAGAAAATGTGTTTGCAGTTGACCATGTTACGCTAACGGTTGAAGAAGGTAAGACCCTGGGAATTTCAGGAGAATCTGGCTGCGGGAAATCGACCCTGGCGCTCAGTTTGATGGGATATTATTTCGCACCGCTGCACTATACCACTGGAGAAATCATCATCGATGGTCGGAACATTTCTGGAATGGATCCGGATGACGTTCGCAAATCAATATTGGGGACGGAGATCGCCTACATTCCCCAGGCCGCGATGAACGCTCTCAATCCCACACAGAAGGTCATTCGGTTCATTGAAGACGTTATCCGGGCACATGATCCTCACGCTACCCGAAAGGACATCTACGAACTCGCCAGGGAGAGCTTTGAGACTCTGGGGCTTCCCGCGGAAGTACTGCAAAAATATCCCGTTGAACTTTCGGGCGGCATGAAACAACGTACTGTGATCGCGACCTCCGTGATCCTTTGCCCGAAAGTATTGATCGCCGATGAGCCTTCCTCAGCACTCGATGTGACTTCACAAAAAAAGGTCATCAAGATGCTGCTGGATTTGATGGAGAAGGGCATCATCAAGTCGATGATCTTCATCACCCACGAATTGCCGCTCCTTTATAACGTCACCGACGACATCATGGTTATGTACGCCGGACAAATCGTAGAAAAAGGTACGGCAGAGCAGACTGTATTCGACCCACTCCACCCATATTCCAAAGGCCTCATGGGCTCGATCATTGTTCCTGAAAGTGGTTTGCGGGACGTAAAACTAACGGCCATTCCCGGTGTTCCGCCAAATCTTAAAAATCCTCCATCTGGCTGCCGGTTTGCTGCACGCTGCAAATACGTGCAGCAAGAGTGTAAAGAGCGCACGATCGAGCTTTATGAAGTCGATGGTGGCCGCGCTTACCGCTGTATCTTTTCGGAAGAACAATTGAGGGAGATGTATAACGATGGTCGAAAAAAATAATATCTGTTTGAGTGGAACGGGGCTGACGAAAGTATTTGGTTTCGGTCGCCAGAAATGTGTTGCTGTGGACCACGTGGATTTCAGTTTCCGTGAAGGTGAGGTTATATCCATCGTAGGTGAATCGGGAAGCGGCAAGACAACGTTGGCGAAGATGATTTTAGGATTGATCAGCATCACCGAGGGAGAGATTTTCTTCCAGGGGAAGATGCGTGACATCAGCACTCATAAGAAGCGAAAGGAATATTGGAAAAACATTCAAGCCATATTCCAGGATCCGTACTGTTCCTACAACATATTCAATAAAATCGATTCCGTCCTCTTGGACTGTATTCACATGCGTGGCGGCAAGAAGCTCCCCTACGAAGAAAAGGTGGAGTTGATGACGGAAGCATGTAGTTTTGTCAATTTGAAATTTGATGAATTAACCAACAAATATCCCTTTGAGTTGTCTGGCGGTCAGATGCAGCGCCTGATGATTGCTCGAATCTTCCTACTGAAACCGAAGATTTTGCTGGCAGATGAACCGACATCCATGATTGATGCTTGTTCGCGCGCTACGATCCTGGACATGCTCATGCATCTGCGAGACGAAGTTGGGATGACGCCGATCTTCATTACGCATGACATTGGCCTGGCGTACTATATTTCCGACTCGGTATATATCATGGAGCGCGGGAAATTTATTGAAAGCGGATGTGCGGATGATGTGATCCTGAATCCGACAAAAGAATACACGCAACGACTAATCAGTGACGTTCCCAAGATTTTCGAAGAATGGGATTTGTCAACCGTGTAGTGCGAGGGCTTGTAGAAAACGGACTCGACAAACTGGAAGGAATATCAACCAAGTTTTTACAGAATTACTCCGGGTAATTAAGATCGCGCAAATCATACAGAGTTTGTAAATTTTGTAGGATAGAACTTCCATGTCACAAGTTCAAGCGATTATCAAACAAATGACCCTCGAAGAAAAGGCAGCGCTTTGCACAGGAGCCAGCGCGTGGACGACCGTGCAAATCGAACGGCTCGGTCTTCCCGAAATAACCATGTCAGACGGCCCGCACGGTGTGCGCAGGGTGCCCGACGGCAAATCGCTGATAATGTCGAGCCTGCCGGCCACTTGTTTTCCCACAGCCTCCTGCCTGGCTTCAACCTGGGATGTCGATCTGCTCCGCAAACTGGGCGAGGCCATAGCGGATGAATGCATCGCCTTGAATGTGGATGTCGTTCTCGGCCCCGGTGTGAACATGAAACGATCCCCATTGTGTGGCCGGAATTTTGAGTATTTTTCCGAAGATCCTTTCCTTGCTGGAGAATTAGCGACCAACATCATCGCCGGCATCCAGGGAAAAGGTGTGGGAACCTCGATTAAGCATTTTGCTGCCAACAATCAGGAGTTCCAGCGCTTGAGCATCAGCGCCGAAATCGATGAGCGCACGTTATACGAGATCTATTTGCCGGCGTTTGAAACCGCCGTAAAACGAGCCCAACCCTGGACCGTGATGTGCGCGTATAACAAACTCAATGGCACCTATTGTTCCCAGCACTATCCATTGTTGGTGGACATTCTAAAAAAGGAATGGGGATTTGAAGGACTGGTTGTATCGGATTGGGGTGCCGTGCACGATCGGGTCGCTGCGCTCCAGTGTGGCCTCGATCTGGAGATGCCTGGCCCACAAGACAGCCGTGTCCAGGCCGTTATTGAAGCAGTCCGTTCAGGAGAGTTGGACGAAAACGTGCTGGACGAGTCAGTGGAGCGTATCGTCAAGATCGTCTTGAAAGCACACAAGACACCCAAAGGGGGGAAATTCGATACGGAAGCGCACCATGCAACGGCGCGAAAAATTGCCAGCGAAGGTATGGTCTTGCTTAAAAATGATGGCATCCTGCCGTTGAAAGGGCAACAGCATATTGCCATCATCGGGCGATCGGCCGAGGAGCCGTATTTTCAAGGCGGCGGCAGCTCGCATATCAATCCTACGAAGGTGGCGATCCCCTTTAAGGAATTACAGGAACGGGCTGGTAAAGCGGAATTGAGTTATGCGGAAGGTTATCCCGCCGATGAAACTCTCCGTCAGGATTTGGTCGATCAAGCTGTTGAACTGGCACAATCCGCTGACGTTGCGCTGCTCTATATCGGCCTACCTTCCAATGAAGAATCTGAGGGGTATGATCGAACGGGGCTCGATCTACCCACCCCACAGTTGGCCTTGATCAAAGCAGTTGCAGCGGCGCAGCCAAAAACAGTCGTCATTCTAAATAACGGTGCGCCGGTGGCCATGAGCGAATGGATTGACGATGTGCCTGCCGTTCTTGAAGCGTGGATGATGGGACAGGCAGGCGCTGGCGCAATCGCTGACATTCTGTTTGGCAAGGTGAATCCGAGCGGCAAACTGGCGGAAACTTTCCCCATTCAAACGACCGATATACCGGCGCATATCAATTGGCCAGGTGGCGCTGGAGAAGTTCGCTACGGTGAAGGGGTATTCATCGGCTATCGCTACTATGACGCGAAAAATATGCGAGTCCTGTTCCCCTTCGGCCACGGACTGAGCTACACCAAATTTGCATATGACAATCCGACTGTCTCGGTCAATACATTCAAAGATGTTGAAGGCTTGACGGTTTCTGTGGACGTCACCAACGCTGGCAGCATGGCCGGCAAGGAAATCGTTCAGATTTATGTGCACGATCACCAATCCGATTTGATTCGTCCGGAAAAGGAATTGAAAGGCTTCGCGAAGGTCGAGCTCAAGCCCAGTGAAACCAAAACCGTTTCGATCGATCTGGATTTCCGTTCCTTCGCCTACTACCACCCGAAATATAAACAATGGATCACCGAAGATGGAGATTTCGACATTCTGATCGGTGCTTCCGCTGCGGATATCCGGCACTCTCTTACCGTGACGCTGGAATCGACCTTGGAATTGCCATGCTTGATCGATCGCGAATCCACCATTCGTGAATGGATGGCCGATCCGCGCAGCAATGTGATATTGATGCCGGTTTACGAGCAGATTAAAGCCCACAATCGAGAATTCTTTGGCACAGACGATGACGAGGATGCTGGTATGGATTCGATGGGCATGCTTGGTGATATGCCACTCGTGAGTATTCTCAGGTTTCAGCAAGACAAATTGACCATGCCCGCGGACGAGATCGTCGATGGTTTGTTGATGCAGCTGTACGACAAAGAGAAGTAATTCATTAATTAAGCACGCCGGATCTACAATAAATATCTTCGTGGAATAAACGCTTCATCTTCTTTTCCTCTATGTGGGAGCAGCGGATATCTCGTTGCTCCCACACAGGTAGAAGACAAAGGCATATCAGCCGAGGACTTGCTTAATCCAGCGTGGTGGAAAGTCGTAGGGATGGTCCATCCAATCCATCGTATGATTTCTGCCCATCTTGAAAGGTAATACGGATGATTCAATGGAAAACCGGTATGGTTAATGCCCGCGGGACGAAACTTCATTATTATCGCGCGGGCGATTCGAGACCGTCCATCGTACTGATTCACGGCATAACCGATGATGGATTGTGTTGGTCGCCCGTTGCCGAGGTGTTGTCTGGTGAGTACGACGTCATCATGGTCGATCTGCGCGGCCATGGGAAATCGGAGGCCCCTGAAGAAGGTTATGATCGGGAAACCATGGCCCTTGAGTTGTCGGAGTTGATTGACGACTTGAGTTTGGAAAGGCCAACCTTGATCGGCCATTCTTTGGGTGGATTGGTCGCGATGACACTGGCCAGCCTCAACCCGGATTTACCCTCGGCCATGATCTTGGAAGACCCTCCCCCATTTTGGTCTCCACACCCGCCCTCACCCGAAGAAATGCCTGATCGAGCCGGAATGCGGCTGTGGATGGAGGCGTTGAAACGCAAAACCAGAAATGAACTACTCGAGACGGTCCGCTCGGAGCACCCCACCTGGTCTGAAACCGAGTTGGGTTTCTGGGTGGACTCAAAGCAGCGTTTCAGTCACAAGATCACCCATATCGTCGACGCGCTCGGGGATGAGCCTACGCAGTCTCCCTTGCTTGTTGGACGGATCGCCTGCCCGGTGCTCCTGATCACCTCGGACCCGGCGCTGGGAGCCATCCTGACGGATAAAGATGTGCTTGAGTTACAGAAAGACTTGCAGCACATGAAAAGGGTACACATTCCGGGTGCAGGGCACAATATTCGTCGTGAGCAATTTTCCTTGTACATGGAGACCGTACAGGATTTTTTAAACGAAGTGAGAAAGTGATCTTAAGATGGGTGTGCCTCGATCTTAAGATACATGTGAATGCGCGACGAATATGGACCCGTTCACTCTACCGTACTGTCGGTAAATCGTAGATTCAGAAGATTATCGAAGCTATTCTAAAAAGGATCTGTCGATGGCAAGTATTGTTTATTATTGCTCCCCGCGGTAAGCGCTGCTCGAGGCGGAGGAAACACTGCCCGCCAAGCTGGATCTCATCGTCGAAAAGTTAAAAATGCGCGAACGGGTGAAGAATGGAATCGTCGCCATCAAATTGCATCTTGGTAACAACGATCGCTATTCGGTCCTTCATCCCGTTTTCGCGTGCAAGATTGTTCAGGCGATCAAAGACGGCGGCGAGAAACCCGTCTTCAGCGAAATCGTCTGGAGCGCGGCAGAACGCAATTACACGACGCTGTGGCATCGCGAGATCGAGTAAAGGCTTATAAAAATGATTGACTATGAAGCAAGCCCCTTTAATTTGGACGATTCCGATATCCGCTGGGTGCAAGAAACCTTAGCAGGGATGGACTTGGAGACCAAGGTCGGCCAGCTATTCTGCCTGGTCGTCGTCAGCCCAAACCCAGACGATATCTTGGAACAAACACGGCAAGCCGGGATCAAACCGTGTGGTTATATGGCTCGCCCCTTTCCGGGTGCGCAAGTGCAGGACCTCTACCGCGCCTTACAGGAGCAGGCTGAGATTCCACTCCTGCTGGCTGCCAACCTGGAGCGTGGTGGGGACGGGATCGCGCTGGACGGCACCAACTATGCAAGCCAGCTGCAGATTGCTGCAACCGATGACGAAACCATGGCCTACCGTCTGGGACTGATTGCGGGTCGAGAAGGCCGTGCCGTGGGCTGTAATTGGACCTTCTCGCCGGTCATCGATATCGACTACAACTACCACAATCCCATCACGAATACACGCACCTATGGCGCCGACCAGGAACGGGTTTTGCGTATGGCACGTGCCTACATGAAGGGCGTCCAGGAGAACGGTATTGCCGTCACGATTAAACATTGGCCCGGAGACGGCGTGGACGGACGCGACCAGCATCTCGTGATCAGTGTGAACAGCCTTTCAGTCGAGGAATGGGATGCGACTTATGGGGCGGTCTATAAGGGCATGATCGATGCCGGTGCGGAAGCCGTGATGGCCGCTCATATCATGCATCCAGCATATTCTCGCAAATTGCGTCCCGATATTGAGGATACCGACATTATGCCCGCCTCGCTTGCTCCGGAGTTGAATGTCAAGCTCTTACGCGAAGGACTCGGGTTCAATGGGTTGATCGTGACCGATGCCACCTCGATGACCGGGATGACTGCTGCTATGCCGCGTGAGAGAGCGGTTCCTTATTGCATTGCCGCAGGCTGCGATATTTTCCTGTTTTCGATGAACCTGGAACAGGATTATGGTTTTATGTTGAAGGGTGTTCAAGAAGGTGTACTTTCAATGGAACGGCTGGACGATGCCGTAAGGAATATTTTGTCGTTCAAAGCATCGCTCCAATTGCATCGAAAAAAAACCGAAGGAACGCTGGTTCCAGACCAATCCGCCCTTTCTGTGTTGAACAATCCCGAGCATCGCGCGTGGGCCAGGGAATGCGCTGACAAGGCCGTAACCCTGGTCAAGGATACACAGAACCTTCTGCCCTTGAGCGTTGATAAACATGAGCGGATACTGCTCTATGTTCTTGGCGATGAAGGCGGCTACATGGATGAAGGGGGAGGAATCAGCCAGAAATTCGTACAGTTGCTCACAAATGAAGGCTTCGAGATCGAGAATTTCGATTACGAGCAATTGGCGGGTATGGACATGTGGGCCAGCAGCATGTTTCGGGACCCACTGGGCAAGTTGCAGAATTTCGATCTGGTTTTGTATTTCGCCAGTTTGAAAACGGCCAGCAATCAGACTACCGTACGCATCGATTGGGCACAACCCATGGGCATCGATGTGCCGAAGTTTGTGCGCGACATTCCCACTGTGTTTGTATCGGTGGATAACCCCTATCATCTCCAAGACGTGTCTATGGTAAAAACATTCATCAATGGCTATACCTCCAACGAATATATCGTCGAAGCTGTGGTCGACAAATTGCTGGGCAAGTCGCCCTTCAACGGCATCAATCCCGTCGATCCATTTTGCGGCTATTGGGATGCAAAATTGTGAATCGGCATGTTGGTCATCGAACAGGGCGATGACATTCTGAGGACCAGATCTCATCGGGTTCGGGAATCGAAGTTGTACTCTTATCGATGAGCACATGCACCGTTCATTGGAATAAATTCAAAGCACAAAGGGATAACACGATAAGAATAACGAACAAGTGGCATATCTTGGCATTGGTTGTGATGACCAACATCACGATCGCGGCAATCCCTTACACGGGGATTTCCGTAATGTCCAAGGAAATTGCACAGGATTTAGATCTGTCCTTGGTACAAGTCGGCATTGTTTGGGGAATTGGGGCCGTCCCTGGAATTTTGACGAGGTTATTCGCAGGGACAATCGGCGATAAGATTGGGCCAAAGAGAATTCTTATCGTTGGCAGCTTGCTAGCAGGTTTGGTGGGCGCGGCTCGAGGCTTGGTACCTGACTTTACCTCCATGGTGCTTGTCGCGTTCTTGCTTGGTGTCCTCATACCATTTATTATCGTAAATGGACTAAAGACCATTGGCTTATGGTTTCCACCTCGACAATTGGGATTGGCTAATGGCCTGTCATCCATGGGGATGGCGTTTGGGTTTCTCGTCGGTTCGATGGTGAGCGCTACAGTGTTATCCCCTCTGTTGGGCGGGTGGCGACAGGTTCTGCTTCTGTATGGCGGAATAGGGGCGCTTATGAGTGTTCCCTGGATCTTCTCCTCACCCGCTCCACAGATGAGTTCTACGCTTGATGGGGGTGACGTATCGATTCGCCAGGCAGTTACCCACGTAGCCGGCATAAAGAAAATATGGCTGCTTGGTATAACGCTGTTTGGTGTGAGTGGTTGTATTCAAGGTGTGTTGGGTTATCTGCCACTTTATTTGCGTACGATTGGTTGGGACGCATCACTTGCAGACGGGGCTTATTCTACCTTTCACATCATGAGCATGATTTTGGTACTTCCCATTGCCCGGCTGTCTGATCGTCCGGGTTTCAGAAAACGCTTATTACTGATCGCCGGATCGATGATTATCGCGGGGGCTGGCTTGTTAAGTATTGCCAACGATGTCCAGATATGGGGCGCAACACTCATGGCTGGCTCTGTGCGAGATGCATTCATGGCCATTTTCCTGACCATGGTAATTGAAACAGAGGGCGTTGGCCCCGTGTATGCCGGAACAGCATCGGGTTTCGTGCTTTCCATTGGCTCTATTGGGAGTTTTCTTGCACCGCCGCTTGGAAACATGTTTGCTGAATCTCACCCCGCTGCCCCGTTTGCGTTTTGGGCTTTGTTAGCGCTTCTGGGAATGATTAGTCTCTCACAGAGTGATAGACCATACAAAGTGAGAGCGCTGGAGTAAACCGGTCTGTTAGATATGCGAGGATCGTATGATTAAAGAAATGCTGGCTGGCATCTTCGACCTTGATGGAGTCATCGTCGACACAGCGAAGTACCATTATCTTGCCTGGAAACGCCTCGCCGACTCGCTAAGAATCGACTTCACGGAAACCGACAACGAGCGATTAAAGGGAGTCAGTCGGGTGCGCTCACTTGAAATACTGCTTGAAATTGGTGAATTAACGTTTGACGATGAAGCAAAAGCCGAAATGGCTGAGCAGAAAAATGCCTGGTATGTGGAGTACGTTCACCAGATGGACGCCTCCGAGATCCTGCCCGGTGCGGCAGAATACATACGCAGACTTCGAAAAAAGGGGGTCAAGACTGCACTCGGAAGTGCCAGCAAAAACACGCAGCTCATCCTCCAACGTCTGGGAATTGCAGCGCTGTTCGACGCGGTTGTGGATGGAAACAAAGTGACACGCGCAAAACCCGATCCCGAAGTCTTCCTGCGCGCGGCAGACGAACTCGGTATCCCGCCGGCCAGCTGTGTCGTCTTCGAAGATGCCGAGGCCGGCATCGAAGCTGCTTTGCGCGCCGGTATGGGGGCTGTGGGAGTTGGAGACCCGGCCATTCTGAAGAAAGCCGATGTGGTAATTGAGGGGCTTTTCCAATTACTGGTGTTGTGCTAACTGCCACATAACAACGTAGCACCGTTGTGATGCATTTGCGTTCCTCGTAGAGACGCCCCGGTGGGGCGCCCAATTTGTATGTAAGGGCGGGTTTACAGTCGCTCCTCACATTAATCGATTCCGTGTAGGGGCGGTTCGCGAACCGCCCAACCATTGGATCATTTGGATGACGCGTAACGGCGTTCCAGCGGACAGACGATTTCACCGGACAATCACAGGGAATTGCCCCTACAATGCAAATGCGTTCTTCGTAGAGACGCCCCGGTGGGGCGTCTATTTTTTAGGGCGACCCACCAGGCCGCCCAATTTGTATGTAAGGGCGGATTTACAGTCGCTCCTCACATTAATCGATTCCGTGTAGGGGCGGTTCGCGAACCGCCCCTACATTCGATCATTTGAATGACGCGTAACGGCGTTCCAGCGGGCAGACTATTTCAACGGGCAACCACGGGGGGTTGCCCCTACAATGCAATTGCGTTCTTCGTAGAGACGCCCCGGTGGGGCGTCTATTTTTTAGGGCGACCCACCGGGTCGCCCCTACAACATCATCCTGAACGGAGGGCGAAGACCAAGTCGAAGGACCAACTGCCCTCCTTCGACTTCGTTCGCTTCGCGGTGTCGTTATCATTAACCCGAGTGTTGAGGTTGGGATAAAGATCCCGGATACGATGAGTCAATTCGTAGCTCGAGGGATTCCGACCATTCTGCGGCCCTTGACAAATCCGTAATTGCAATCAACTCCACGGGCCGCTTTGCCGGGGGTGTGGGGTGGACAGCCACCCCCACGTCCCCCCATTGGGGGGACTATAGGGGGGAGAGAAGAAGAACAACTCAACACACTCGAATTACAAATTGAGAAATTGATTAGTCTATTTGTCTCCGGTTCGCCTCCTTTAAGATTGAATAAGGACTTTTCTCAATACTCGTATTCCAAAAACGAGGATTCTATTTCTCCTCTCACCCCCCGTTCGCCCCCCTGAAAGGGGGGCTGTGGGGGACGATAGCTCGTCCCCCACTCCCCCTCGGATATGGCTTTATAGTTAACCCGAGTGATCATTTCAGGAAAAAAAAACTCTATTACGATGAGTCGATTAGTAGCATGAGGAAAGCCGAGCATTCAGCGGCCCATACAAACTTCGTGTTTGAAGGCAACTCCATGGGCCGCTTTGTCAGGGGGTGTGGGGGTGGACAGCCACCCCCACGTCCCCCCATTGGGGGGACTATAGGGGGGAAGAAAAAAGAATAATTTCGTACACTCAATTGAAAATAAATATGAAATTGATTGGTCCTTTCACCCCCGATCAACATCCCTCAGGATTGAATAAAGCCTTTTCTCAATACTCACTTTCCAAAATAAGGAATCCTTTTCTCCTCTCACCCCCCGTTCGCCCCTCGGCAACACCCTTCGGGTGCGCTGCGCGGAGTCTCTCCACTTCGGCCAGAAAATCACAATAACTGCAACATTCCATGGCCTCCGTTCCGCTCCGTCTTTGAGAGGATCCTAAATAAAAGACGGAGGAGCCTGGAAGCAATCTGAGAAAATGCCACCTTTCAGCGGCCCATATCATCTTCGAATTTTCGATCAACTCCAAGGGTCGCTTTGCCGGGGGTGTGGGGCGGGCTGCCGCCCCACTTCCCCCCTCTGGGGGGATGAAAGGGGGGAGAATAAGCAGAATAATTCAATATTCTCGAATAATCAAATGATGAGATGAAGAAAAGAAAAAGCCCCCGCAGTGCGAGGGCTTTCTTTTGTGTACGTATTGCGTCTAGACGAGCGTGACGCCGGTGGCCTGCAGGCCCTTGGGGCCTTGCTCAACTGCGAACTCCACGCGCTGGCCTTCGTCTAAATTGCGATAGCCGTCGCCCAGGATCGCCGAGTAGTGTACGAATACATCGTCGCCATCTTCGCGCTCGATGAAGCCGTAGCCTTTACTGCCGTTGAACCACTTGACCGTACCGGTAATTCTTTCCATTACTTTTTGCCTCCTTATGGCAAATTAGAATTGAGGCGCTTGCTGTATTTCTGGCGATCGGGCTAAAAATGAAACGCCCCGGGCATACGATGCTCGGGCCGTGATCTTTCGACTTCCAGACAGAACAACCATGCAACCTACTGAAGTGAATCTTATCACAGAAAACAGATATTGGATAGGGTTAATCGGAAATCTCTTAATACCGATCCCATCACAGCGGTTTCTCTGGCAAATACGATGGAAGCGGCGCGAGGCGAAGTGGCCGTGCGCTATTCCTTGTACGCCGTTTTCCCTTCCTTGAGCAGACGATCCACTTCGCGAAGTGCCTCCCGCTCCGATACCCCCTCCGCCATGGCCCATTCTTCACACAAAACCCGGCGAGCGACGCGAGCGATGGCGGCGGCCCCTTCGTTGAGCGATTTATTCCAACCCAGTGCACTTAAATCGCGCACCAGCTCGCACCTGGCCTCCAAGGAACCTTGCAGCAATCGCTCGGACAACTCATCCTGGCGCTGGTGGAAATCTTCCGCCATCTCTGCCGGGCGGCTTTTCAAGACATCACGACACCCGTCGAGGTCGTCCTTGGTGGCAACCTTTCGCAGCCCGCTGGAGGACGTATCCACCTGCACCCACATGGTCCCGTTGGGAATGGAGATCTGATAATATGGCTGCAACGGACGCGAGTCGAATTGAAGATCCTCGATCTCGACGATCCGTCCCACGCCGTGGCGTGGGTGAACGACCCAATCATCGACATGGAATGTCATTGGGGCTCCTTAACGGCGGCGCCGGCCGCCGCCGCGCCGATCGCCGAAGCTACGGCGTTCTTTACGCGGCTTGGCGATGTTCACGGTCAGCTCGCGCTCGTTCAAGGCCTTGCCGTGGAACATCTCGATGGCAGTCTGCGCTTCGTCCCGGGAACTCATCTCGACGAAGGCGAACCCCTTGGGTTGACCCGTGTTGCGGTCTTTGATCAGGTCCACGGCGTTGATCGTCCCCGCTTCGGCGAAGAGCTCACGCAAATCGTCCTCGGTGGTGGAGTAGGCCAGGTTTCCGACGTACAGTCTATTATTCATCCGCATTGCTCCTTAAAAAAACCGTCAATCCCATACGAGGGTTTGACGGCAGCTGCTGAACCGATAACCGGCTATACGATTAATTAGATTCTACCATGGAGTGGAGATTTGCGAGACCCTAAAGGCCTTGGAGACCTTTAGGGTCTTGATATTCTCTTTACAACCCCTTCCCAGAGTTGTATGCTGGAATTGTCCGCGCATCACCAGGGAGCATAACGATGAAGACCCGCCGCCGATCACGATTCCGACAGATTTTGTGGTCGGCCAGATGACGGGGACGTTTGAGTGTGAGTAGATCGAGGGGTTTGAACCGCAGATTGCGCTAAGATTACTGAAACCACTGATGTCTGGGGTTGGATATCATCTGTGAAATCAGTCGTTTCAGCGACTCAGTGGTTCGAGGTTTGAACAAAGGAGGGGAATCCTATGCTTACAATGCTTAACAGAATGTGTTGGAATACAGCAGGCTGGCGATATCCTTCTGGATCAACTGATGAAAGCGGATATCCAGGAGAAAATGGGTTCGGCCATGAGGAGTGGAATTTTAATCTTGAGGACAATGTTGATGGATTTGTTTACGCATATGTATATTACAGGCCTCCTCATACAACAATCCAAAGGGCTAGGGGAGAATTTAGAATCGGATTTTGGACACGAGATCCGGCTTCAAGAAATAATCTTCTTGTGGGAATTTACAACATAGCCACCCTGCCATCACAGCAAGATTACAATCGGGCTGACGAGGTTTTTGCTGAGAAAAGGATTTATAGTCGGAGAGCTGATGAACTTAATAAAGCTGTACCGAGGATGAGTCGAGATCGTGCTTTCTATGAAGTAACTTGCGCCATTCGCGATCAATTACTGCCATTTCGTTGTCATATTGACGACGTTCAAATTCTAAAGGAACCTATCCTTCTCGAAAATCTTTCCATCTCAAAAGGAATGAGCTACCGTTTTGCCACACCTGTCTTTATAAAGGATGATGAGCTTCCTAACTTCTAAGAGCTACTGAGATACTTCTCAATTTCGAATTTACAACTCTTCTAGCAGATAATTAATAAACCTTGTGGAGTGGAAAATTATGAACGCACTAACATCACTCCTCGATAAAATTGATCCCCAAAATCCTTCCTTCCCACCCACTCTGCTTTTCAACGAAGGTTGGCTGTTGCGCATCCTCCTAGATTGGTTTTCTACACATCCAGTCCCGGATCATCCCTTGAATTTCGCAGATAGCGCCACCTGGTTCTCCGAAGCACTGTTACCCTCCGCCTCCTTACCACGTCACCGCGGCGATCCCCTTGGAGAGTCGCATACACATGCGGACGGTGTGATCGGGCAGATCATCGTCGGGGGTGAGGGAAAAGCAGACCTTGCCTTGGCACCCGATGCCACACAATTCATCGTGCTGGAAGCCAAGATTTCGAGTCCACTATCTTCGGGAACCAGCAATGCCCCTTACTACGATCAGGCGGCGAGGAACGTGGCCTGCATGGCGGAGGTGCTGCGCAGGGCGGACCGATCGCCGTGGGATGTGGATCAAATTGGGTTCTACGTTCTGGCACCGGAAGAACAGATCAAATCCGGCGTGTTTGAAAAGCAGATGCAGCGGGAGTCGATCCGCGAGAAGGTCGAGAAGCGGGTGTCGGCGTATGAGGGGGAAAAGGATGCGTGGTTCGAGGTGTGGTTTACGCCGTTGATCGGGCTCGTGGATTTGGGAGTTTTGAGTTGGGAAGCGATCATCACAATAGTTGATGAATTTGATCCAAAATCTTCTCCATCAATAGTACTTTATCATGGTCTTTGCATGAGTTACAGATAGTAGTGCTCCACCATGCATTATCCTCATGAAACCAAGCGGAGTATATGATCCTTTAAGGTTTTCTCACGCTCGATAATGAATCCATCAAAGTCATCCTCAAGTAGGAACTCCAAAGCATTCTTTGAGATTAGATGGGGGCGCATGAATTCAACAAGTTCATCGAATCCTCCAACAATACCCTGATCAATCATCTCATTAAGATACTCAGAGGGAAGTTTATTACTTATCTTGCTGATATTTGTATCATCGAATAAAAGAGTCTTGTTTACTATTGAATCTCTAGCAGATTCAAATTTGGCACTAAGTCTCTCGTCAAGACCTTTGACCTTTGAAGGAAATATATGGTGATCATTTATTCGTTCACGAATGAAGTCACCAGTAGCTAACGGTCTCCCCACAAAGAAGTCCTTGGCTCCTTCAAGTGCTATGATACAAAGTACCGCGTTGTATTGAGCACCTCTATTGATACTTTGAAAATCAAGTTCGTTTTTAATGAATTCCTTATCGACTCGCGATATCCTTTCAACTTGGACTTTCTCTGCTAGCCATCTTTGCCAGTCGCGGAAATCTTTTGACATAACGGAGTCTGATGAGCCAGAATAGTCCGCTGAAAACACCGCTGCCCAATACCATTGAAACCTTTCATCATTGAACTCATTTACATTCGCAGGATTCTCATTTTCCCAAAGTACCGCTCCTAACACTGGAAGAATTGTGGTATTTGGAATGAATTTACTTTTAATCGCGCCATAGTCATATGATCCTACGTTCATGATGATCTCTCGAGCCTTTTCTGCGTACTTACATGCTTTAGTCCACAGCGCAGAAAATTCTTCAGCGTCTTTAATTAATACTACATCCTTCATTTGTCCACTATCGGTCTTCTTCTTTGTCGATTCGCCAGGAATCAGATTATAGATGTATTTCGAAGAGCAATATCCTTGTAAATGTAAGGAAATAAGTTTTAAGATGTATTCATCCATATTTGAATCTATCGATTTTAGTGTTGGGTTATCGAGGCCCTCCCAATTTTTACGTAGTGAAATACCATGTGGATAGAGAAACGCGTTCATCAAGTCAAAGGTACTAAGTCTCATGCCTTTTTTATTAATACGTGCAAATATGTTGCAAATATCAAACATCTTCCGATCTTTGTTTAGCGTTGTCGTGATAAACTCATAGTTAAGAATCCTTTGAATCATGTTCGAGACTCGCAGGGCACTGATATCCTCAGGAATAATCGCCTGCGAGTTTCTGTCCTCAACATAGGTTTGAAGCCAACTTTCAAACTCACTGCTGGATATAAAATTCGGATCGGCTAATACCGCTAAGGGAATCACTCCACGTTCTAGCCATTTCGTTTTGTCAGCAATTAAGTCCCTTGTCTTTATATGCCTATAGGAATAGGTATATTCAATTGACTCTTCGAACTCTTCGTTCAATGCCTTATCAAGGTTTAAGAACCACCGATAATATGATTTCCTGTTCGGAAATTTCTTCTCAGGATTCTGTATTGCATAATAAAGAGACGAAAGCCGCTGTTGACCATCCAAGATTGCTTTATCTGGAGTTCCTTTATTATCTGCTCCCCAGACTGGATCCCATTTTTGACCTTCGATATCTGTTGCGTCGAGCTCCCAAAAAAGTAGTAATCCTGCATAATAATCCTGAAGGATCGATTCAAATAAATCAGAGACCATGCTCGGATCCCATTCATAACCGCGTTGGAAATAGGGAATCACATACATACCATCTTTAATTCCTTTTACCAGATCCCCAACCTTTGCCTTGCCAGGATCTTCAGCCATGAATCCCTCCTTCTAGATCAAGGATAGATCAATACAACTAATAGTAAACGATGCTCCCTTCTCCCCTAATCAGCAATTATGTGTTCAATAGAACTCACGCCGCTTCCTTCCACTGCTGCTTGATATACGTATACATCTCATCCCCCTTGAGTTCGTGGGTCGAATTTCCGAGACGCGCCCAGAACACCCCCTCGGATTTGCTCATATCCGCCCACACGGGTGACGGGCTGGGTTGCACGTCCAGGCGGCAAACCGTTCCGCTGTTCACTTCCGCAAAGGATACATTCACCAGCGAAGCCGCCGGCTTGCCCAGGGCAGTTTGCAGGAGCGATCCCATCAACCAGTTTTCGTAGGCATCGAAATCCGATCCCTTGACCTGCTTCAGATCCGGCTCGAGTCCCAGAACCTTGCCTTCATCATCGACGCCGATCAGCAGCGTGCCGCCCTCCGAATTCAGGAAGGCTGCAACGGTTTTCACGACGGCGTCCTCGATGTCCTTCGTGGGTTTCTCCGCCTTGTAGTTCCAGCGTGCCGAGGATTTGAACTCGACCGTTTCGCTCTCGCCCGCTTCGATCAACTCAGGCACAGTCTTTCGTTTCTTTAAGCCTTCGTATACCCAGGGCAGCATTTGATCCTGGATCAAACTGGCGAATTCCGGATTATCCAACACCAGCTTCAACATCTCTTCGTTGCGGTCTTTTCGATTCAGTACCTTGCCTAGGAATGCTTCCTCGAAGACGATCTTGAAGCTCTCTTTCGGATTCGCCTTGGCTTGTTTCTCGAGCTCGCCGTCTGTCATCATGTCCTGCCCGACCTGCTCGAAGAACAGCACGTCCGCTTCGGTGAGATTCAAGCCAAAGCGCTCGTTGATGGCCTCGATCAGCTCGGATAAGCGAATATATTGTTCCGGCGTTAGCCGAGTCCCCACCGCGGAGATCGGTTGAATTTCTCCCCCTTCTTCTGCACCGAGGTCGATCTTGCCTTCGAACTTCTTTTCCAGCCGATAGGCCTGCAGCGCCACTTCGTCGTCGAGTTCCAGCGGCGGGTGCCCGGCGCCGGCCGGAAGTTTACGCAGCAGCCAGCGGCCGTACTGGAACAATTTCTCCAGTTCGATGTCCTGAAATGTCACAATGTGGGAGAGAAAGGCATAGAGGCGATTGAACTGCCCCAGGGTTTTTCGGAAGGTTTCCTGGTCTTCTTCATTGAGGCTGATAAATCGTGTGACCGCTTTATCGACGATCGAGTTGAGCATTCCCGGATCGCCCGGTTCGTTGACGGGTTTGAGCAGCACTTCGATGAACTGCTCGACCTCCTCCATGTAGAATACCCCGGCTTCGACAAGTACGCGTTCAAGGTTGTATAGCAAATTGGGGTCGGTGGCACTGGCGAGTATGGCTTTTTCATAATACGGACGGAAAGCGTCCAGGATGTCCTCTTCGCTGTTGACGAAATCGAGCACGAAGGTGTCTTCCTTGCCGGACGCCCGGCGATTCAAACGCCCGATAGCCTGCACGGCATGTACTCCGGCGAGCTTTTTATCGACGTACATCGTGTGCAGGAGCGGCTGGTCGAAGCCGGTCTGGTATTTTTCCGCCACGACGAGGATTTGATACTTGTCGCTGTTGAATTGTTCGGGCAGCTCTTTCTCCGAGAAGCCGTTCAGCGCGGGTTCCGTGTATTCCATGGCGTTCTTGGGATCGACCACCGTGCCTGAAAACGCAACCAGCACACCGATGTTCTGCTCTCCAATTTCTTGCAAATACTTGCGCAGGGCGAGGTAGTAGCGCACGGCGTGGAGCCGCGAGCCGGTAACGACCATCGCCTTGGCTTTGCCGCGTATCTTGTGCCGCACCGCTTTACGGAAATGATCGATGATGATCTTGACCTTCTGGGCAATGTTGTGGGGATGGAGTTCGATGAAGCGGGCGATGGCTTTGGCCGCCTGACGGGTTTCGAACTCCGGGTCTTCTTCGATGCTCTTTGCCAGGCGGTAGAAGCGTTCGTAGGTCGTGTAATTCTCTAGCACGTCCATGATGAAGTTTTCTTCGATCGCCTGCCGCATCGAGTAAGTATGAAAGGGATGGAAGCGCCCTTCGGAATCCTTCGTGCCGAACATCTCCAGCGTCCTGGATTTCGGCGTGGCGGTGAAGGCGAAGTAGCTCAGGTTGGGCTGTGGTCCGCGATCGGTGATCATCTGCAGCAGTTGATCTTCTCGATCCAACGCCTGACCGGCTTCATCCTCTTCTGCGGCCTCTTCGAGAGACGCGGCGGCGAGCACCTTCTTCATCCCGGCGGCCGTCGTGCCGGTCTGGCTGGAGTGGGCTTCGTCGACGATCACGGCGTAATTGCGCGCTTCCAGCGCGCCCAGCTTGTCGATCACGTGCGGGAAAGTCTGCAGGGTGACGACGATGATCGGGCTGCCGAGTTCGAGCGCTTCTGCCAGCTTGTCTGATTTCACGCCGCCCTCGATCATCCTGACCACGCCGTATTTGTGCTCGATGCCGAAGATCGTGTTCTGCAGCTGCTGATCGAGGATCACCCGGTCGGTGACCACGATCACGGAGTGGAAGATGCGCTCGTCGGTTTCGTCGTGCAGGGAAAAGAGGCGATGGGCCGTCCAGGCGATGGAAAGTGATTTGCCCGAACCGGTGGAATGCATGATCAGGTAATTGTGACCCGGACCGTCGGCCAGCGAGGCCGCTTCCAGCTTGCGTACGACATCGATCTGGTGGTAGCGGGGGAAGATCAGCCTGCCCTTCTTGGGGTGCTTCCGTGCACCTGTGTTTTCATCGTACTGGATGTCGATAAAACGCTGCACGATATCGAGCAGGCTGTCCCTGGCCCAGATTTCCTCCCACAGGTAGGCCGTGCGGTAGCCATTGGGATTGTCCGGGTTGCCCGCGCCGCCATCGCGTCCCTTGTTGAACGGCAGGAAGGCCGTATCGCTGCCCGCCAGCTGCGTGGTCATCCTCGCGTTGTCGGGATCGACGGCGAAATGGACCAATGTACGTTCGGTGTAGCGGAAGATCTGGTCGGCAGGATGGCGGTCAAATTGGTACTGTTTGACCGCATTTTCGACGGTCTGACCGGTGACCGGGTTTTTCAACTCAGCGGTGACCAGCGGAATGCCGTTGAGAAAAATCGCCAGATCGAGCGTCTTATGATGGGCGGCGTCGTAGGGAAGCTGACGCACAACGCTCAGCCGGTTTTGTTCGTAGCGGCGCAGCAGTTCGGGTCCAGCCGTGGAGGCGGGTTTGAAATAAGCCAACTTGACGCGCACGCCCATGTCCACGACGCCGTGCCGGAATACATCCAGCGAACCGCGGGCGGCTAGCTCTTCCGTGAGGCGTTTGAGGAACTTCTCCCGCACCTCGGCGCCGTGCTGGCGCTCGAGCTTACCCCACGCATCGGGTTGGGTGTCTTCGATGAACCGGAATAGTTGAGTCTTGTCGAGGGCGAGCGTACGGTCGTAATCATCGATCCGTCCCTGGATGTAGCCGTTGGTGAGCAAGTGCGCTTCGATCAATTCTTCAAAGGCGCCCTCGGTATGGATTCCCGGCATCAGGTTTTTACCTTATTTTCTTTGGACATTTTTTCCGTGACGTCGATCTGCCCGGTGACAGCCGCAGTGATTAAAGCTTGACGGTACTCACTAAGCTTTTCCAGTTGCTTATTGATGTTATTACTTACTGATTTTACACGTAGATCGTAGTCACGGAGCTTGTGTTTGATCTCTTCTTGTTCATTCAGAGGTGGAAGTGGAATAGCTAGTGACCCTATTCCATCAAGAGTTAATCCAAACCTAGTAATCCCCCTGGCATTTACTTCAAAGCCAGCTCGTAATGCGGGCGATTCAATTACCCAATATAAAAATTCTCCGTCGATTTTTTGTCGATTTGGTTTAATAACCGTTAAGTGATATCCACATACAGCATCAAGATTCTTATTAATATATGCTGGAACACCTATATCATCAGCTGTTTCAGAGTCCTTCGTGATCAGTACATATCCAGATCGCAAGCGGAATTTACGAATCTCTTCGAGAGTTGCAGTAGCTTCCATAAATCCTTCAGTTCCTTCGATATAAGAACTGTAATAAACATCTGTATAGTTACATAGATGAACAGGTATTTCTCCATCAACTGACTTCTTATCTACATTTGAATTCCAATATTGCGAGATTCGACGGATCGGCAGGAGGTTCCAATGCTCCGGAATTTCCCCAAGCCATGGAATCCCCGAATCCTTCATTGTAACGTTCGGATCGAGACCCTTGGTAACGGCGTGGGTGATTAGAGCCGTGCGTTTCTCCTCCAGCAGTTCGATCAAGCGCTGCTTCTTCTCGATCAAATGATCGAGTCGCGTTGTCTCTCGATCGAGGAAGTTGGCAATTATTCTTTGGGTTTCTAAATCTGTAACTGGGATATGAGTTTCATACGCCTTTTCGCGATTCAAGCCTGGCACACCAGTATCTTGAGTAAACGCATCAAGTCTAGCATTTACAAGTACATAATACAGCCAACGCATGTTTGCAGATGTAAGATTTGGATCGATAAAGTAAGTCGTATCTATTGCAAATACAGGATCGCGTGACCAATTAATAGCTCCGAAGGAACCTTTCCGACCTATCACTATTACAGGCATTGATGTGTTTGGGAATGAATGTATTCCAACAGGACCATTAGATCCAAAAACAATAATATCTCCATCGTCTCGCATCTGACTTGGCAATGAATCTCCGTATGCAAATCGTGCCACACGACGAAGAGGAATAAAAGAATAACTCAATCTATCACTTCCTGAAGCAGCTTTAGTATTTCGTTCTCAAGATCATTGATTTCAGAATCAATCTCTTCAAGAGATCGATGTGGTAAATACTCGTAAAATTCTCGTGTGAGCGGAATCTCGTATCCGATTCTCGTCTTGTCCTCTTCGAGCCATGCATCAGGAACATAGTGTATGACTTCTCGCTCCATGTATTCAGCAATATCTTCCGTGAGCGGCACGTTCTCGTAATCGCGCAAGTCCGTGTCGGCGATCGGCTGCCCCTTCGAATCCTTCTCGATAGGACCATCCTCATCTCGCTCGGCCGCTGCGGACACGATAACCTTGAAAAGCCGGTTCGAAACCGATACATCCTCGGTTTTGAATGCATCCTTAATTTTCTTCTCGAAGGCCTTCGGATCGTTTGTCTCGAAATCGATCAGTGAATCCAATGCCTCGATGATCGTTCGCTGCCGTCGCTCGCCTGCGGCGATAACCGCTTCTGGATCTTTGGATTTCTTGGGCGGTTCAACTAGTGCATTGAAGTACTTGTCGGCCTTGACAATCTCGATCGCTCCGTCCGTGATCCGGTAGCGGTAGCGCCGCGGCCGCTCGACGACGATGCGCTGGTAGCCGAAGTACTCATTGTCGAAGATCTTCGATTGCTTGCTTTCCTCGAAATCGCCATACAACCTGGTAATGTGTTGAATATCCTCGTCGCTCAATTCGTTGCGCTTGTCCCCCAGGCTCTTGCGCATCTTGCTGTAGAACTCGCGGGCGTCGATGAGTTGGATCTTGCCCTCGCGCTGCGGGTTCTTGCGGTTCGAGAGCACCCAAACGTAGGTAGATATACCGGTGTTGTAGAAGAGCTGGTCCGGCAAAGCCACGATCGCTTCCAGCCAGTCGTTCTCGATGATCCAGCGGCGGATTTCGCTCTCGCCCGAACCCGCCGATCCGGTGAAAAGCGGCGAGGCGTTGAACACGATCGCCAGCCGCGCCCCGCCCTTCTCGGGTGCCTTCATGCGGGCGAGCATGTGCTGCAGGAACAGCAGCGAACCGTCCGAGACGCGCGGCGTCCCGGCGCCGAAGCGGCCGTTGAATCCCTGCGTCTCAGCTTCGTTCACGACGGACTTCTTGTACTTCTTCCAGTCCACGCCGAAGGGCGGATTGCAAAGCATGTAGTCGAAGCGCTGCTGCGAAAGCCCGTCCTGCATAAAGGTGTTGCCGAAGACGATGTTGTTCGTGTCGTGGCCCTTCAACATCATGTCCGATACGCATGTGGCGTAGATCTCCGGGTTGATCTCCTGGCCGTACAGCTCGAGGCGAGCATCCGTGTTGAGATCCCGTAAATAACGCTCTGCAACAGACAACATACCACCGGTACCGCAGGCCGGGTCGTAGAGCGTGCGCACAGTACCCGCTTTGCGCAGTAAATCGTCGTCTTCGATGAAGAGCAGATTGACCATCATGCGGATGACTTCACGCGGCGTGAAGTGCTCTCCGGCGGTCTCGTTGGACTGCTCGGAAAAGCGGCGGATGAGCTCTTCGTAGATGTAGCCCATCTGGATGTTGGAGATCGAGTCGGGATGCAGATCGATCTGGGCGAAGCGCTGCAGGATGATGTAGAGCAGGTTGGCTTCGTCGAGGCGCTCGATGTGCCGCAGGAAGTCGAACTTCTCGATGATCTGGTAGGCGTTTGGCGAGAAAGCGCCGATATAGCTGCGAAGAGCGTCGGCGACGTTGGTGGGATCGGCCAGCAGCTTCTCGAAGTTGTATTTGGAGGTATTATAGAACGTCTGCCCGGCGGCGTTCTCTAGGATCGGTCCGATGTTGTCGATCTTGTCTTTATATTTCTTATATTCGGAAAGGACTTTGTCTTTGGTCGGCTCGAGCACGTTGTCGAGGCGCCGCAGGACGGTGAGCGGCAAGATGACCTTGCCGTAATCCGACTGCTTGTAGTCGTGTCGCAGCAGATCGGCGATGACCCAGATGAAATTTACCAGTTCGGAGTGTCGGTTCATGGCACCTTGCTTTCAGTAAGGATTGTGAAGTGATCAACAGAGAGGTTACTTTAACCCATCTACTTCCCATTATTGTCGGTTATTGCCTATTGTCAACCACACGATTGATCTTTTGGCATTAATCAATCCACAATCAATTATCGTTTGCCATTCCACAAATCCCCTCTTGACTCCCTCCCCCTTTTCCTGTATCATACTATCAAAGTACTTTGTATTCCAAAGTACTATCCACAAAGGAGATTAATATGTCCTCACCCATCAGTCTTCGCGAAACCGAACGCAAGATGTTCCGCGCTGCCACGAACGACGGTCTCACCGACGTCCTTCTGGGCTGCTTCTTCCTCATGTTCGTCATCGCCCCAACCCTCAGCGTCTATTGGGGCGATTTCTGGAGCTCGGCGGTCTTCGTGCCCTTCTACGGCCTGGTCTGGCTGGGCGTGCACCTGGCGCGCAAGCACATTATCCGGCCGCGCCTGGGTAATGCCGAGTTCGGTCCGATACGCAAGGCCAAGCTCCAGCGTTTCACGCTCATCATGCTTGCCCTCAACCTGCTGGCCTTCGCCCTGGGCATCTTCGCCTTCCTCAATTTCGCCGAGATGCCTGAAACCACCTACCCCATCGTGCTCGGGGTTATGCTGCTCGTTGGCTTCACGCTGGGCGGGTATTTCCTGGACGTCCCCCGTTTCTACGGCTACGGCCTGATGACGGCGCTGGCGCCACTGATCGGCGAGATGTTGTGGGAGGAAGGGCTGGCCTCGCACCACGGCTACCCGATCGCCTTCGGCACGGTCTCGGCGATCATGATCCTCACCGGCCTGTATATCTTCATCCGCCTGCTGCGCCAGTATCCCAACCCGACGGAAGCGGACTGAGATGTCCTCCAGGAGCAACGAGCCCGACCTCTCCCCGCTGGCGGACATCGATCAGGTGATCCATAGTCCCGTGCGTTTGATGCTGCTTTCCTATCTCTACGTCGTCGAGCGGGCGGACTACGTCTTTCTGAAGAACATGAGCGAGCTCTCCTGGGGCAATCTGGCTACCCACCTCAACAAATTGGAGGAGAGCGGCTACGTGGAGATCGAGAAGTCTTTTAAAGGAAAGAAGCCGCATTCATCGGTGCTGCTCACGCCGCAGGGGCGCCAGGCGTTTCGGGCGTATAAGAAGAAAATGCAGCAGGTGCTGGATGATCTGCCGGATTAATTTTTTATAACAGACCCTAAGGGTCTCACAGACCCTTAGGGTCTTTAATGAAGGTCTTTGATGAGAGTCTTCCGATTGAAGTAGAATAATAAAAACCCTAAAAGTCTCTTAGACCTTTGGGGGTTGATAAAGAGACCCTTGCGGTCTTGGAACAGGGGGAAATCCATGTCCACTTCTACGGCTTTGCGTCTCGGTGCGTACTATCACATTTTCCAGCGCGGTAACAACCGCGAAAACATCTTCATCGAAGAGCGTAATTACACGTATTTCATACAGCTTTACCGGAAATACATCGTGCCCATCGCCGACACTTTCGCCTACTGTCTGCTGAAGAACCACGTTCATTTTCTGGTGAGGATTAAGATAGAAACCCCAACACAAACCCTAAGGGTCTTACAGACCCTTAGGGTTTCGAATGTTTCGTCGAAGGTTTCCCCCTCTCAACAATTCGGGAACCTGTTCAACGCCTACGCCAAGGCGTTCAACAAAACTTACCAGCGAAGCGGAAGCCTCTTTCGCAACCCCTTCGGTCGGGTGGAAGTGAATCGTGATTCCCATTTCGCACACCTGATCACCTACATCCACTGCAATCCCCAACACCACGGTCTGGTCGACGATTTCCGTGATTGGCCGTATTCTTCCTACGCAGCACTGCGTTCCGGCACAGCGACGTTCCTTCAACGTCATGAAGTGATCGAGTGGTTCGGTAGTGTGAAAGCCTACTGCAAGCAGCATTGCACAGAACCTACAGACCCTAAAGGTCTCGAAGACCTTTAGGGTCTAGTGAGGTATGACCTTTAGGGTCTGGGTCTGGTGGGGTAAGGATTTTCATGTTTCGAATTACATATATACTATCCCCCGGTGCGAAAGGAGAACTCGAAGCATGGATAGAACCCGGATCTTGATCATTGCCAGCATCGTCGTGGTGTGCTCGCTTGTGGGGATTTACTATTACGAAAAGGCCACCGGATGGAACATCGCTTTGATGATCGTGCTGGTTGCCTTGCTGATCGTCTTCGCCCTCCTGAGCGGCTACCTCGTGCAGACCTCCCGTCTCACAACCGACATTGAGAAGACGCAGCATTCCACCTCCCCCAGGCCCACCCCGGAAGCCGGGGTCGATCCCTGGATGCGCGCATGGCGTGAGGTCACGCAGGATCTGCCGCAGGAATTCACCGTCAATCTGCCCTGGTTCTTCGGGAACGGTCTGCTTTTTGTCCTGCTAGGGGCGTTGAGCCTGCACAACGTGCTCTACCCACAGCCCTACATGGTCATGCCTGCCATCTGGGCCATCACACTCGGACTTCTTCTCGTCGCCGCGTACTTTTTCCTGCGGTTGCTGCTGCTTGTGGATACGAAGGTCGTCCTCTCAACGACAAGCGTTCAGTACATTTCGAGCCGTGAGAGCTGGCAGGTCGGTTGGGACGAGATCGAGCGGGTCAGGGAAAAATGGATCGTCAGCAGCATCCCCTTCCGCAACATCCATCATCTTAATTTAACCACCCGTGTGGGCCGGGAAATGCGTCTCGACCAGCGCTTGCGGGACATGGACGGTCTGGCCGATACTTTTCGTGACGTCTGGACGACGAAGAAGATGCCAGGTACGTTGAAAGCCCTGGATCGCGGCGAGACCCTGGATTTCCAACCCTTCACGCTGTCGAATCAAGGGATCGGCTACATGGGCAAGCTCCTGCCTGTGCAGGATGCTGAGATTCAGACGTACGGTGGATTTTTCCGCGTCAAATCCCAGCGCAAGTATTGGGCGAGCGAGAAAGCCGCCAACGTCACCAATCTCGTCCTGCTCCTGCGTCTACTGCATTACCTCCGCAAGAGGTAGGATCGAACCACAGGTCGACCCCTACCATTGGAACCCCGCGTAGAGACGCCCCGGTGGGGTGTCTATCATACATGGGCGGGTTTGAAACCCGCCCAAATTAATATTCAACACGTAGAGACGCCCGGAAGGGCGTCTATGTCCAAAGGGCGACCCACCGGGTCGCCCCTACAATTTTCCATCATTCCGGCGGTTCACCCTTACGACGTTTCCACTACATAGATGCGGATATCGCCGTTCCCCCCACCAACGATCAACAAACTGCCGTCATCGGAGAGCATGTATTCAACGTAATACGCACCGGTCGGGATTTGATACACCAGCGATCCATCCGCTGCGTCCCAGAAACGCAGCCTGTTCCTGTTGTTGGTGATGATCAGGGTGTCATCGGCCGTGTAATACAAAATCGTGCTGTCCTCTTTGCGATCGCCGTACACCAGCGCCTCACTCGATTCAACGTCGCGCACAGCGACCCGAGCCAGCGGATCGTGGGGTTCGTGCGCGTCGGAACACTCGGACGAATAGGCCAGCTTGCTCTCGTCCGACGAGAGGTCGAATCCGCCGATGCAGGCCTCCCCGCGGAAGGATTTCACCAGTTCACCGTCGGCCGTGTTCCAGGCCGTGACGTCGGCGTAGCCCGTGTCGGCGAAATAGCGGCTGCCGTCCGCGGTGAAAATGATCTTGTCGACTTCAAATGGATTGGATTGTTCAAAATAATTCACCCGCTCGAAATCCGCCAGCCGCCACACGCCGAGTTGATTGCGCTGCCCACCGACGGCGAGCAAGCTCCCATCCGGCGAGAAGGCGAGTGCGGAGGCGCCCCGTTCGTAGGACGTAAAACTGTCCGCCAACTCCCAGCTCCCCACCTCCCAAAGGGCGACCTCCCCATTCTGCGAACACGAGGCCAGCCATTCGCCGTCCGGAGAAAAGGCGACGTCGGTCACGTTCGCCGTGTGGAAGTCCAGTGGCGGGAGCATGGACGCCGTCTGAAAGTCCCACAGGCGGATATCCACTTCCGGATCGCCCCACTGCGTCATGGCCAGGTAGCGGCCGTCCGGGGAAAGATCGAGCGCCGAGAAGGTTGAATTTATACCGGTATCGATCTGGGTCTGGAGGAAAAGCTGCTCCACGTTGTCGATTCCGATGGGAATCCCCACCGGCTCCTCAAGCGTAGGTTCCTGGGTGGGTTCCTGGGTCGGTTCCGTGACCGGTTCCTGGGTTTCGGGCTGTATGGTCGCTGAGGGGGTATCCATTGGCATTGTGGGTTCACGAGTCGGGCGCGAGGTCGCAGTGACGGCAGGAAAATACGCCTCCTCTGTTCCACGATTTACCGGGAATTCGCAGGCCGAAAGCAATAGCAAACATAATAACAGGATGGACAGCACGATTTTCTTCGCGTTCACGACAGGCCTCCTCCGACAGTATGCCTCTTTATATCGTAAATCGAGCGGGATTGAAACCTGCCCCTACATGATATCCCCTCTCCCTTTGAGGGAGAGGGCGAGGTTGATTTATGAAACCCCTCACCTCCACCCGCACCTCAATCATCCTGAGCGGAGGACTGAGCGGAGCGCAGCGAAGTCGAAGTCCGCAGTCGAAGGATGAATAATTGGATGTGTAGGGGCGCACCCATGTGTGCGCCCGATTTATTGATGAATGGGTCGACACACAGGTCGACCCCTACAAGTATATTTATGTAAGGGCGACCCGGCGGGTCGCCCCTACAATTCTTTATCATGATGCGTAGAGACCGGCGTCTATCTTGCGGGCAACCACAGGGGGTTACCCCTACATCTTTCCATGAAAATCTCCGCGCTCTGGCTATCCCCCGGAAACACATTATCCCCACACCACTTCTTCACAAATCCTGAACACATCCTCACTACACTTCTATCGAAACTCGTCAACCGGTATTTCCATTCCGTATCAGCGGATGGATCCCAATCTACGGAGGTATATATATGAACAGATTCAAGAAATTCGGCTGGATCGGGGCACTGCTCGTGGCCATCCTCATCGTCGCGGGCGCGCTGACGGCGTTCGCCCAGGACGAGAAACCACCGCACCCGCCACACGGATGGCTCGACGGCGAAACCATCCTGGCCGTCTACGCCGAGGTGCTCGGGATCACCCCCGAAGAAGTCGAAGCCGCCTGGGAGGAGGGCAAGACCCTCGCCGACCTGTGCGACGAACTCGATCTCGACCTGGAGGAAACCCGCAGCCAGATCGATGAGCGGCTGCAAACGCTGCGAGCGGAAGCCATCCAGCAAGCCGTTGCCGACGGCGATATCTCGCAGGAACAAGCAGACGCTTTGCTCGAAGGTAACTTCCCTCTCGAACCTGGATGGATGGGCGGCCGAGGCCACTTCAAAACGGGACCCGGCGCGGGTCGCGGGGCGTTCTTCCCGCACGTGGGACCGTTCGACGAGCAACTTCGCGGATGGCGTGAAAGCGGTCTGACGCTGGAGGAATGGGCCGAGGAAAACGATATCGACCTGGAGCAGTTGAAAGCGGACCTCCAAGCCGAACACGAGGCACACGTTCAATGGATGCTCGAGGAAGGCATGATCAGCGAAGAGCAGGCCCAGGAACTCCTCGACCAGGAATTCCCCCAGGATTTTCCCGGTCCCATAATGCCCTTCCCGGGTCGCGGACCCGGACACTTCGGCTGCGAATAATCGACTGCTGCGTGGCGGTGTGTAGATCGGTTCGAGTAGGGGCGGGTTTGAAACCCGCCCCTACAATTTATCAGCGCGTATGGGGTAACCCCCAATGTCCATCAATGTCCCATGTAGGGGCGGTTCGCGAACCGCCCCTACAATCGAAATCACGCGTAGAGACCGCCGTCTATTCTTTGGTCAACCACGGAGGGTCGCCCCTACATGATATCCCCTCTCCCTTTGAGGGTGAGGGTGATTTATGAAACCCTTCACCTCCATACGTACCTCAATCATCCTTCGACTTCATTCACGTTTTCGACGCTCCCTCTGCTCTGGATGAAGGATTGGATGTGTAGGGGCGCACCCATGTGTGCGCCCGATTTATTGATGAATGGGTCGACACACAGGTCGACCCCTACAAATAAGGATTCACCCGTGTTTTTTTGTAGGGACGCACCCCTGTGTCCACCCTATTAATGGCCAACCACGGAGGGTCGCCTCTACATGATATCCCCTCTCCCTTTGAGGGCGAGGTTGATTTATGAAACCCTTCACCTCCACCCGTACCTCAATCATCCTTCGACTTCGTTCACGTCTTCGACGCTCTCTCCGCTCAGGATGAAGGATTGGATGTGTAGGGGCGCACCCATGTGTGCGCCCGATTTATTGATGAATGGGTCGACACACAGGTCGACCCCTACAAACAAGGATTCACCCGTGTTTTTTTGTAGGGACGCACCCCTGTGTCCGCTCTATTTCCCACGCAACCACGGAAGATGCCCATACATTAATTCCCTCTCCCTTTGAGGGAGAGGGTAAGGGTGAGGGTGATTTGGCAAACCCCTCACCTCCATCCTCTCCCCATAGGGGAGAGGAAGAAACGCAAGCGAGGGATATGTAACCCTCGCCTGTCGTTTGTGGATTTTTATCCACAGATTCACATCTGCCCAACATCGGTTGCGGATAAACATCTGCAACCAGCAACGGTAGGATGATGACGCACATGGGCGTTTCGTCAACCATCCCTTCCAACACCCAATCCACACAATTTCTTCACAACTCCCTCATCAATTACTAACACGCAATACCTATACTTTCGCGTGTAATTATTCCGCTATGCCGTAAAGGAGAACCCAAGCTCATGCTTCGCAAATTGGATATCCGCAAGTGGAGCCGCAAGCAGCAGCTCATCGGCGCAGGTGCCGTGGTGCTGCTCGTCGCCGCGGCGATTACCCTCTCACTCACCGTCTTCCGCCATACCGAAGAAGCCGACACCGAGCAACTGCAGACCGCACGCGTGCGCCAGGGTGACCTGGTGATCTACGCCAGCGGCTCCGGAACGCTCATCGCCGGTCACGAATACGAACTTGGTTTCGCCGCCAGTGGGCCCATTGCCGAACTCAACGTTCAGGCCGGCGACGCGGTCGAAGCCGGTGACGCGCTCGCCGTGCAGGGAGAACGTGAACAATTGGAAGCCAGCGTAGCCGCCGACCAACTCTCCGTGCTCGACGCCCAGAACGCCCTCGACGATCTCTACGACAACGCCGATCTGGTCACCGCGCAAGCCATGCTCGACCTGGCCGACGCTCAGGAAGCTCTGCAGACCGCCGAGTATACCTGGTCCGTGCAGCAAGCCGGCAACCGCGCCAGCCAGGCGACAATCGACGCCGCCGAAGCCAACCTGATCCTGGCCCAGATTGAGCTCGATCGCGCCAAAGCCGAGTACGACAAGTATTCCAACACCGCGGACACCAACCGAGCCAAGGCGAACGCACTTTCGCATTACGCAAACGCACAGAATCGGTATAACTCCATCCTGCGTGAGTTGAACTGGTACAAGGGTGAACCGACCGAACTTCAGCAAGCGCAGCTCGACGCCGAGGTCGCCATGGCCAAAGCGCAGGTAGCGCAAGCCGAACGCGCCTACGAGCGCGTCAAAGACGGCCCCGATCCGGATGAAGTCGATAAGGCGCAATTACAACTCGACAACGCCAAAGCCAAGCTGGCGGTTTCGCAGCGCAACCTGGATGAATCCGTCATCACAGCACCCGTCGACGGCACGGTGATGTCCGTCACGGCCGACGTCGGTCAAACCGTATCGGGCACGTTTATCATCGTGGCCGATTTGAGCCAACCCTACCTGGAAATCTATCTCGACGAGACCGACCTGGATAAGATCGATCTGGACTACGAGGTGGAAGTGACCTTCGACGCCCTGCCCGACGTGGTCTACACCGGTCACGTGGTGCAGTTGGATCCCGAACTCTACAGCGAAGGACCCATCTCCACCGTGCGCGGTTTGGTGCAACTGGACGGCGAGGGCAATCCCAGCCTCGATCGCTTGTTGATCGGCATGAACGCCGCCGTGGACGTGATCGGCGGCAAGGCCATCGGCGCCATACTCGTCCCCGTCGAGGCACTGCGTGAACTCTCACCAGGCGAATACGCCGTGTTCGTGCTCGACGAAAATAGCGAGCCCAGGCTGCGTCCAGTTGAGGTGGGTATCATGGATTACACCTACGCCGAGATCACCTCCGGCTTGGAAGTGGGCGAGGTGGTCACGACCGGCATCGTGGAGACCAACTGATGGCCACTCCCGCTTTGATCGAAACGCACGACGTGAAGAAGATCTACGGCAAGGGAGATGCTTGCGTCGCCGCATTGGACGGTGTGAGCATCCGCATCGAACGCGGTGAATTCGTGGCCGTGATGGGTCCCTCCGGTTCGGGCAAGAGCACGCTGATGAACATCCTCGGCTGCCTCGACCGTCCCAGCGAAGGGTCCTACGTGTTTGGCGGCGAGGACATCAGCCAGAAGGATCGCATCCAGTTGGCGCACATCCGCGGCGAACGCATCGGCTTCATCTTCCAATCCTACAATTTGCTACCGCGCACCAGCGCGCTGAAAAACGTCATGCTGCCTCTCTTCTACAACCGCAACCACACACGCAGTATGGAAGAACGGGAAGCGACGGCGCGCAAGGTGCTCGAATCGGTGGGGCTGCGTGACCGGATGCAGCACATGCCCCAGGAACTTTCCGGCGGCCAGCAGCAGCGCGTCGCCATCGCCCGCGCCCTGGTCAACGATCCGCTGCTCATTTTGGCGGACGAACCCACCGGAAACCTGGACAGCCATTCCGGGGAGGAGATCATGCAGCTGCTGCACAAACTGCACGATGACGACCGCACGATCGTGATGGTCACCCACGACCCAGAGATCGCCGCCCATACCCAGCGCACGATTCACCTGCTGGACGGCCGTGTGGAAGAGATTGTGGAAAACGGCTCCGGTAAGTCCAAGAAACAGAAGGTGTCGCATGAATCTGCGTGAATTTCTCAACGTTGCCTGGGAGAGCATCGTCGGCAACAAGATGCGCTCCCTGCTCACCATGCTGGGCATCATCATCGGCGTCGCCTCGGTGATCGTCATGGTCGCCATCAGCGCCGGAACCGAAGCCACCATCGAGGACCAGATCACCGGCCTGGGATCGAACCTGATTTACGTCACCTCCAGCTTCGGCCGCATCGGTGCCCGCGGCGGAGGCAACCCCTTCGGTGGCGGCGCGGGTGGATTGGTCTACGACGACGCCTTCGCCATCGCCGACGAGGTCGAGGGCGTTTCGGCCGTCGTGGTGGAAATGTCGTCCTCCGAGACGGTGAAAACGTCCAACGCCTCCCTGGAAGATGTGACCATCCAGGGCACCACGGCGGACTTCCCCTCCGTGCGTGACATGGAAATCGCCGATGGACGCTATTTCAACCAGCGCGAGGTCGACCGCAAGCAGAAAATCGCCGTGCTGGGCCACGATCTGGCCCTGGAACTTTTCGGTGAAGATGATCCCATCGGCCAGATGATCACCGTGGACACGACCAAGCTGACCGTGATCGGCGTGTTCGCCGAACGCGGAATGGTCAGTGGAGTCGACTTCGACGCCCAGGTCTACGTCCCCATCACCGTGGTCTTTCAAAAATTCACACCTTCCATGTTCGCCCGCTTTGTGGGCAACAACGTGCGCGTGATTTACGTCGAGATCGAAAGCCCCGAGGTACTGGACAGCACCATCCAGCAGATCGAACTCCTGCTGGCCAAACGCCACGACGTTTCACTGGAGGAAGCCGACTTCAGCGTTACCACGCAGCAAGACATCATTCAAACCCAGGAGTCCACGACGGCCGCGTTCCGCAATCTGCTCGGCTGGGTGGCCGGCGTCTCCTTGATCGTGGGCGGCATCGGTATCATGAACATCATGCTGGTGAGCGTAACCGAACGCACGCGCGAGATCGGCATCCGACAGTCGGTGGGCGCCACGCCCAACGACATCCGCTGGCAGTTCCTCACCGAGGCGCTGCTTCTGAGTCTCATCGGCGGATTGATCGGCGTGCTCGCCGGCGTGGCCGGATCGTGGCTCTTTGGTTCGATCAGCGACATGCGCACGGTCGTGGTCTTCTCTTCGATCTTTCTGTCTTTCACGTCCGCAGCCGGTGTGGGCATCTTTTTCGGCTACTACCCGGCCAACAAAGCCTCGCAGCTCGACCCGATCGAGGCCTTGCGTCACGAGTGACCCATGACTTTCTTAATGCAAACCCTAACCCATCAACGAGGAGTGCTCGATGAAATTCATTAAACTGATCCCGATTTTGATCCTGGTCATGCTGCTCGTAGCCTGCGGCAGCTCAGCAACCGAAACCAGTGAGGCGTCGTCCGGATTCGGGTCCGGGGCGAGAGGTTACCCACCGCAGATGCAGCTTTCCATGGGCACCTTCCTGCTCGAAGACACCGACCTGGCGGTCACACCGGAACAGGCCGCTGAACTGCTGCCGCTGTGGAAAGCCGTGCTCAGTCTATCCGAGAGCGACACCGCCGCGCAGGCGGAGATCGACGCCCTCTACGACCAGATCGAAGAAACGATGACCTCCGAACAAATGCAGGCCATCGCTGAGATGAATCCAACCCAAGAGGACATCGCATCCTTGATGGACAGTCTAGGACTGGATAACGTGGACGCAGCGGGTGGGTTTCAAGGCGGAAATCTGCCAGATGGATTCGATCCCGATAATCTTCCCGAAGGATTCGGTCCCGGGAATTTCCCCGAAGGCGGACAGATGGGCCCGGGTGCAGGCCAAGGCCAAGGTCAAGGCCTAGGCAGGGGCATGTTCGGTGGCGACCTCGATCCCGAGACGTTGGCCACGATGGAAGCGCGCCGTGAAGAGATGGGCGGCAGCTTTCGAAACCGCGCGAATCTGTTCCTGGTCGAGCCGCTGATCGAGATGCTCGAGGAACGCGCCGCGTCGTAGATGCAGATTGGCCGTTGTTCAGCAATGGGATTTCTTTGTACACTTAGGAACGACGGCGTGAGTGAACGAGCGAGGATCGTGTGACCAAAACTATCATGATCGTGGACGACGAAGAACGCTTGGTCTCCTTGCTGGAGGCGTACTTCAGCCAGGAAGGATTCCGTGTGGTCAAGGCCGCCAACGGCCGCCAGGCGCTCACGCTCGCCCGACAGGAGAAACCGGATCTGATCGTGCTCGACATCATGATGCCGGAGATGGACGGTTACGAATTCATGGTTGCCCACCGCAAGGAACAGCACACGCCGATCATCATGCTCACCGCCAAAGTCGACAACGACGACAAGGTAATCGGTCTGGAGCTCGGCGCCGACGACTACGTGACCAAGCCCTTCCGCCCGCGCGAACTCCTGGCGCGCGTCCGTGCCGTGCTGCGCCGCGTGGGCGCCAACGAACCCACCGCCAAGGTGTTGCGAGGTCTGGACGTTACGCTGGATCGCGAGAGTCATCTGGTGACCGTTGGAGAGCGTGAAGTCGATCTCACGCCTTCCGAGTTCGACCTGCTGGCGGCGCTGATGGCCACTCCGGGCCGCGCCTTCTCACGCCTGGAACTGCTCGATCGCATCCAGGGCACGGCTTACGAAGGTTACGAACGCACCATCGACGTGCACGTCAAGAATCTACGTGCCAAGATCGAATCCGACCCGCGCGAGCCGCGTTACATCGAAACGGTTTACGGCGTGGGTTACCGATTCAGCCGGGACTGAAGCATGCGAAGTCTGGCAGCGAAATTATCCATCGCTTTTCTGATCGTGGGGCTGCTGGGGGTGGGCTTGATCGCTCTGTTCGCCAGCCGCACGACGCAGAACGAATTCCGCAATTTCATCTTCGATGAATATCGAGGTTCGTTCATCGACCAATTGGTGGAACACTACCGCACGCACAACGGATGGTCCGACATTCAAGAAGCGATGCCTCTCCCTGATCGCTTTCCCTTCCAGGGGCAGGGACAGGGACCCGGGCCTCGGCCGGTGAATTCCATCACCCTGACCGACAGTAGTGGCAGTGTGATTATCGGGGGAGCTGGTTATTACAGTGGTGAACAAATCTCACCAGACGTATTAAAAGAAGGCGTGCCCATCGAGTTGGATGGCGAGGTCATCGGATACTTGCTGGATACCCGCGAGGCGTTTCGGGTAAATCCCAGCGAAATCGCTTTCCTGAATCGAGTTACCCGCCTACTGATTTTCGGCGCCATGGGTGCTTCGATTTTATCGCTTCTGCTGGGCATCTTGCTTTCGCGCGCACTGACGCGCCCCATTCGGGAGCTCACCACGGCCACGCAGGCCGTCGCCGCGGGTGAACTGGGCCGCACCGTTCCTGTGCGTTCCAAGGACGAGCTGGGCCAATTGGCTTCGGCGTTCAACCGCATGAGCTCCGAACTGGAACGCGCCCAGGACATTCGCCGCCAGATGACCGCAGACATCGCCCACGAACTGCGCACCCCGCTGAGCGTGATCCTGGGCCACGTTGACGCGCTGGCGGAGGGCGTGCTTCCCGCCAACGCGGAGACTTTCGATGTGATCCGCGACGAGACATCGCAGTTGGGCCGCCTGGTTGAAGATCTGCGCACGCTCTCCCGGGCCGACGCCGGCGAGCTTACCCTCAACCTGCAGCTCACATCTCCCCAGACGCTGCTCGAACGAGCGAGATCTGCCCAACGTCCATTCGCGGTCGAAAAGCAGATCGAGCTGAAATTGAATGTCGACCCCGACACACCGGAAATCACGATCGACGCGGAACGCATGGCGCAGGTGCTGGGCAATCTGCTCAGCAATGCGCTGCGGTACACCCCCGAGGGAGGCACGATCTCCCTGCAGGCGGCAACGGCCGAAGGCGGCGCGGAGTTGCGCGTCACGGACAGCGGACCGGGAATCGAACCGGCGGAGCTGCCCAACGTCTTCAACCGTTTCTACCGCGGGGACAAATCCCGCCAGCGCGAGACCGGCGGCTCGGGATTGGGTCTGGCGATTGCCAAGTCGATCGTCGAGCTGCACGGCGGACGCATTCGGGTCGAAAGCAAACCCGGTCAGGGAGCCACGTTCGTCATCTGGCTTCCCGCGGCGAAATCGTAGGGGCGGATTTGAAACCCACCTGAATATCATGTAGATTCAGATCGAGGGGGAAACCATGTCCTGCAATTCGAAAAAATATAACCGCCGTTCGATTCGGTTAAAAGACTACGACTACACTCAATCCGGTGCGTATTTTGTAACTTTGTGCGTTCAAAATCACCGATGCGTCTTTGGGTACATCGAAGACGGCGAAATGATCTACAATGACCTGGGAGAAATTGCAAGCGAACCATGGGAATGGCTGGCGCGACAATATGATTACGTAGGTCTGGACGCCTTTGTCGTCATGCCCAACCATCTTCACGGTATCATCGTTCTATCCGAACCAAGTAGGGGCGGTTCGCGAACCGCCCCTACAATTAACCATCGAAATAGCACACCCAATGGTAAAAATTCCCCGTCACAACGAAAACCCCTCGGACGACTGATCGGCGCCTTTAAAACGATATCCACCAAACGTATTAACTTACTCTGCCAAACACCTGGCGTATCTGTTTGGCAACGCAACTACTGGGAACACGTCATCCGCAACGAACGAGCGCTGGATGCCGTGCGGCGATATATCGCTGAAAACCCACTGCGCTGGGATTTTGACCGCTACAACGCGAAGGCCACCGGAAAAGACCAATTTGCAAAGGAACTCTGGCGAATGCTAAATACATCCACCCGATAATCCAGCAACTAAGGGCGGGTTTCCGCCCAATAGTTTGTTAATAAAAAAAGCCCTCACCCATGTGAAGGCCGTCCTACATTGTCCGATCAAGGACGCAGCTTAGCGTCAATCGTCAGTAAATCCTAAGGAAAACAGATCGTTACCCCATAAAAATTGCGATCAGGATTCCTCGTCGGGTTCTTCCTCTTCATTTTCATCTTCATCGCGCAATCCGGCACGGAACTCTCGGATTCCCTTGCCAACTTCTCCGGCAACTTTAGAAATCCGTCCGACGCCGAAAAGCAAGATCACGATAACCAAGATGATAATCAATTCGCTCGTACCTGGTCGAAACATGGTCGAACATCTCCTCTGAGATAATTTCGGTTTCTATTTACAATATTACCACCTAAAGTGATGAACCGAATTCAGGCTTCTTCATCCGTTTTCTGCGCCCGAGCCTGCGCCGCGCCAATCGCAGCACCCAGAGCCAACCCGATACCCACGCCGATGGCGATGTTATCGAAAACCACACCCAAGCCGGCGCCAATGGCCAGGCCAATGGCCACCCAGCGACCGATGATCAGCGATCGTTCATCCTGGTGTTTATTACGTTGCTCGTCCATTTCTCTCCTCCTGTTTCCAACATGAATGAAATGATCCAGTATTCAAATCCCCTTGGCACTCAAAAGGTACCCTTTTTCGATCGAGTCTTCAACCACTTTCCGGGCGTATTCCCACAACGTCTGCGAGCCGTCCCCGATCGGCGCGATGCGCTCGGTGACTTGATCGCTGCGGATCCCGTGTTCCTGCCAGGGACGCCCCTGGGCGTAGAAGTTGTGCAGCAGCGGCATCGTGCGATCCATTGCGTTGGCGAACCGGGCTTCCGCAGTGCTGCGTTCCTCGAATTCGCGCCACAGGGCATGGAATTCGTCCCGTTGATCCTCGGGCAGCAAGGCGAAGATCCGTTCGGCGGCCTGCGTTTCCCGTTGGTCTTTGCTCATGTTGCCCTCTTCGTCGTAGCAGAATGTATCTCCGGCGTCGATCTCGACCAGATCGTGCACCGCCAGCATTCCTAACACATGCAGCAAATCGACAGGCTGGTTGGCATACTCGGCCAGCACCATCGCCAGCACGATAATGTGCCAGCTGTGTTCGGCCGTGTTCTCCAGACGCTTGCCGCCCAATATATAAGAGCGGCGCTCGATGGCTTTGAGCTTATCGATTTCCGTGACGAATCGGATTTGCCGATCCAGACGCTCTTCGTTCATATCCACTCCAAAAAATCTGGGTTTCAATCCAACTATGTATGATATCTAGGAGTTAAACAACCGACAAGGCGACGTTGCCTGCATCATGGTTTCCCAAAGTGACACCGCATCCTCACCGGTCACACATCAGAGTCTTTCGAATATAATCAACCTCCCGAGGAGCATGGAGATAAATTCGATGTCGAAAGAAACCCGGCGATTCCTGGTTTATGCACTCGTCTTATTGATCGTCGCCTCCGTTCTGATCCTGACCATCGTGCCGCGCCTGCATGAACTTCTTTCGAAAACCACACCAGCAGACGAACGCATCGGGTTGGCAAAGAACATGTACCAGGCCAAGGTCCTGGAGATCGTCGAGCAAGGTACGGTCACCTTGGGAGAACACACCCAAACCTACCAGGTGCTGCGGATAGAGATCCTGGAAGGTCCGTACAAGGGCTGGATAAGGGTGATCGAATACGGCCGGCGCCAGATCCGCCCGGAGGGATTGAATCTGCGCATGGGCGATAAGCTGCTGGTGCAGATGGACCAGATGCCTGACGGTTCGGTGAGCGCCCATTTCGTGGATTACGTACGCACGCGTTCTCTCTTGTGGCTGCTGATCGCCTTCGTAGTCTTCAGCATCATCGTTGGCGGCGCGCAAGGTGGGCGGGGCTTGATCGGTCTGCTGTTGAGTCTGTGGGTGATCATGGGCTTTATCATCCCCAGCATATTACGGGGCGAGGATCCCATTCTGGTGAGCGTGCTGGGTGGTTTCCTGCTTCTCGGCGCCACGATCTACCTGATCTACGGCTGGTCCCTGAAGACTCACGCCGCCGTTCTGGGCTTGTTGTGCACGCTGGTGTTTACCGGCTTGATGGTGGGATTCTTCGTCAATCTCACCCGTCTCACCGGCTACGGCAGCGAGGATGCGCTCTACATTATGCAGCAGTCAGATATCACGATCAATCTGCGCGGCCTGGTGCTGGCGGGCATGTTGATCGGCGCTCTCGGCGCACTTGATGACTTGATCATCACCCAGGCTTCGGTCGTTTTTGAACTCAATGACACCGATCCACAACTCGGCACGCGCGAATTGTATCGACGCGCCATTCGCGTCGGCCAGGATCACGTCACGGCAATGATCAACACCCTCTTCATGGCTTACGCCGGCGCCGCTCTGCCGACGCTGGTTCTCTTCACCCTCTCCGGGCAGGGATTCTCGCATCTGATCAATCTGGAGTTCGTCGCCGAGGAAATCGTCCGCACACTGGCCGGATCTTTGGGCCTTATCTCGGCGGCACCGATCTCGACCGCCATCGCCAGCCTTCTGGTCGTTAGACGCAGCCGAGATATAAACAACGATCCGAAAGAAGAAGTGATCGAAACAAGCGAAATTACTGAATAGAATTGTATATAGATAAAACCACAATCATTCAGCTGTCAGTCCCACAAGACTTCCTACATTCCTATATACGGTGAAACAAGCAACGAGCTGAGGAAATACGATCATTCGGCGGCCCATACCAACACCGTGTTTGCGGACAAGTTAATGGGCCGCTTTGTCAGGGGGTATGGGGGCGGACTGCCGCCCCCATATCCCCCCGTTGGGGGGATGATAGGGGGGAGAAAAAGAAGAATAAACCAACACACTCAAATAACAAAGTGAGGAGACGATTACACCGTACACCCAGCTCAAGTCAGGATGAATTAAGTCTTTTCTCACTACACGTCTTCCAAAACGAGAAAACGATTTCTCCTCTCATCCCCCGTACGCCCCCGTGAAAGGGGGGCTGTGGGGGACGATAGGGGGGAAGAATAAAACCGTTTCAAATCCACAATTAGAGTGAACGTTGGGTTTCGTCCCTCAACCCAACCTACATTCTAAATGCTGGTTGCGGATGTCCATCCGCAACCGATGTTGGGCAGATGTACATCTGCCAATTTCCCATCAAGAGGCCGCATCCAAGCACTCCAGGTGGGTCGAGCGGATAAATATCCGCGGACTACGGGCGAGGGATACATCCCTCGCCAGCTGTAATCATCTTGAGCGGAGTGCGTCGCAACGCAGCCCCACCCCACCAATCATCCTGAGCGGAACGAACTGCGAAGCAGTGAGAGAAGTCGAAGGAGAGCATTGAAACAGCAGCAGGATACAATGATGAATCTTGTATCTTTTGCCATCCTTCGACTGTGGGGGAACCTTATGGCGCGTTCCACCGTCTTACTCTAAGATGGAGGCGTTGACGCCTCACTTTTCGCCATAGGAGACGTGCACCCATGGAAAACGACCCAAAACCCACCTGGAGTCAAACGCGTATCATCACCCTCGTCGCCATCGCCTTAGTAGCGCTTGTGGTGCTGATTTTCGGCCTCGCAAGGATCATCGGCGGCGGACCGGAAGAGGGAACCCCCTCAGCGGGCGAGACACCCGAGCCAATCGTCGTCAACGTTCCTCCCACGGAGCAAGCCGCCTCGAATCTGACGATTCAACTCAGCGAAGGCCAGGAACAGCCCGAAGTGGTCGTTCCTCTTCCTGTGACCAGCGGCGAGCCGCTTTCCGACGAAGAGGCCGAGGTGATCATCGCCCGTTTGCCTGACATCGAAACCGAGCCGGAAGACCAAGTCGAATTCAATCTCCCGGATGAAGTCATTCCCCCGCCGCGCCCCGGCGAGACGATCGACGAAACCTTCCCGCCGGAAGAAACCGTCACCGGACCCGAGGAGATCGAGCCCGGTCCGCTCGAGGTGCTGCGCTACTCCCCGGAGGGTGAAATACCCATCGCACCGTTTGTCAACGTCACCTTCAACCAACCCATGGTCCCGCTGACCACCCTCGAGGACCTGAGCGAAAAGGACGTTCCCTTGCAGATCGAACCTGATCTCGAAGGGACTTGGCGTTGGCTGGGCACCAAGACGCTCAACTTCCAGTACGACTCCGAGTTGATCGACCGCATGCCCATGTCCACGGAATACACCGTCACCATACCAGCCGGGATCGAATCGGCCATCGGCGGCGTACTCGAAGAGACGATTCAGTTCACCTTCAGCACACCCACCGTGACCCTGGATCGCTATTACCCTTCCAACGATCCACAACCGCTGGACCCGATCTTCTTCGCTTCCTTCAACCAGCGTATCGATCCACAGGCCGTGCTGGACACGATCGTCGTTACGGCGGACAACCAGAAAATCTCCATAAAATTAGCCACCGACGAGGATGTCAAGGAAGACTCGATCGTCAGCAACCTGATCGAACACACCCAGGAAGGCCGCTGGCTGGCGTTTAAGGCCCTGCAGTCCCTGCCTAAAGCTGCTAGCATCTCCGTCACAATCGGCCCAGGCACGCCCTCCGCCGAGGGACCGCTGCTCACCGAGTCGGCGCAGAATTTCGGGTTTCGAACCTACGCGCCGCTGACCATCGACGATCATGGCTGCTCCTGGTACGAAGAAGAATGCCCGCCACTAACGCCGTTCTACATCCGCTTTAACAATCCCCTGGACGGAGAGAAATTCGACGCAAGCATGCTCAACATCGAGCCCGAAATACCCTCCGTGACGGCCGGCATCTACGGTAACACGATCACCATCCGGGGCGCTACGGAAGGCCGCACGACCTACTACATCACGGTTTCCGCAGACATCACAGACATCTTCGGCCAGACGCTGGGCGAATCTGAACGGCTGCGCTTTCGCGTCGGATCGGCGACGCCCGTCCTCATGGGTCCGGATCAAATCTTCATCACGCTGGATCCCTCCGCACAGGAACCGGCGCTGTCGCTGTATTCGATCAACTATTCCAAACTGGACCTGCAAATTTACGCCGTCGAGCCCACGGATTGGCCCGACTTCCTGAACTACCTCTACGAATACCGCCGCACGGACACGCCGCCCGATCCACCGGGTAAACGCCTGGTGGACGAGACGCGCACCTTCGAGGTTACGGAAGACACGTTGACCGAGTTGAGCATCGATCTCGACGAATACTTGAGCGGCAATTACGGTCACTTCATCGTCATCGCCAGGCCGCACCGCAGCCTGTTCGACACTGAAGATCGCTACTGGGAGACCATCCAGGTCTGGACGCAGATCACCCAGATCGGCGTGGACGCCTTCGTCGATCACAGCGAGATGATCGTCTGGACCACGGCTCTCGAAAACGGCGAGCCGCTGTCCGGCGTGAAGATCGACCCGCAGCCCGCCGGGCAGCGCTACACGACCGACAACGACGGCATGGCCCGATTCGACATCCCCTCCGGCGGCGCAACTTACCTCGTGGCCAGCAAAGGTTCCGATGAAGCGATACTGCCCAGCTCCCTTTCCTACCACGAAGGCGACGGCTGGACCCAGCGCTCCATGCACGACCAACTGCGCTGGTATGTCTTCGACGACCGCCAGATGTACCGCCCCGGAGAGGAAGTGCACTTCAAGGGTTGGCTGCGCAAGATCGGCGGCGGCCAGAACGGCGACGTCGGTCTGCTTGGCAGCCAGGTCTCGCAAGTTAATTACTCGATCACCGGACCGCAGGGTAACGAACTGGGCAACGGAAGTGTCCAGGTCAACGCCCTGGGTGGATTCGATTTCGTCTTCGACATTCCCGATAACGCCAACCTGGGGTACGCCCAGGTGCGCTTCAGCGCTTCCGGCAGCCTGAGCAACATCGAGCGCAACGGTTACAACTACAGTTTCCAGATCCAGGAATTCCGCCGGCCGGAGTTCGAGGTCTCGGCGCGTAACGAAACGACGGGGCCCTACTTCGTGGGGGATCACGCCATCGTCGCCGTGGAAGCCAAGTACTACGCCGGCGATCCACTGCCCAACGCCGATGTGTCCTGGTACGTGACCTCGACGCCCAGCAGCTATCAACCCCCCAATTGGCCGGATTTTACCTTCGGCCGCTGGACGCCCTGGTGGTACTACTTCTACGAGGAACCAACGAGCGGAAGTTCTCAAACACAGTCGTATTCCGGCACGACCGACGCCACCGGCAATCACTACCTGCGCATGGACTTCGACCAAACGGAAATCACACGGCCTTTCAGCGTGATGGCCGAATCGACAGTCATGGACGTCAACCGTCAGGCCTGGTCATCCAGCACCAGCCTGCTTGTCCACCCCGCGGAACTTTACGTCGGGCTGCGCAGCGAGCGCTACTTCGTCGAACGCGGTACCCCGCTAAAAATCGACCTGATCGTCACCGACCTGGACGGCAACCCGGTCGTCGACCGGCCGATCCTGGTCAGCGCGGCGAGAGTCGAGTGGAAGTACGTCGAAGGCAACTGGAAGCAGGTCGATGCCGACGTGCAGGAATGCACCGTTGGATCGCAGGAAGAACCCGTCAGCTGCGAGTTCGAAACCCCGCTCGGCGGACGCTACCGCATCACGGCCACGATCAATGACTCCATGGGCCGCCAGAATCAGTCCCAATTCACCCGTTGGGTGAGCGGCGGTGAACAAAAACCGTCCCGCGAGGTCGAGCGCGAAGAGGTTACCCTGATCCCCGATAAAGACAGTTACCAACCGGGAGACGTGGCCGAGATTCTGGTGCAGCCGCCCTTCACGCCCGCCGAAGGTCTGCTGACCGTAAGCCGCAGCGGCATCCTATACACGCAAAGCTTCACCATCGACGAAGGCTCGATCACGCTGAAAGTGCCCATCGAGGCGAAATACATCCCCAACCTGTTCGTCCAGGTGGACGTGGTCGGCGCCGTCGATCGCACGGATAACGAAGGCCAGGTCATCGAGGGCATACCGCCCCGGCCTGCCTACGCCAGCGGCCAACTCAACCTGAGCGTTCCCCCGCTCGATCGCACCCTGGAGCTCGACGTTAGCCCGCAGGAGACGGAGTTGGAACCCGGCGGGGAAACCATGATCGACCTGGCTTTGGTCGACGCCGACGGCAATCCGGTGGCGGACGCCGAAGTGGCGGTCGTCGTGGTCGACGAAGCCATTCTGGCGCTGACCAACTACGACATCCCCGACCCGGTTTCCATATTCTACAGCCAGCGGGGTTCGGATCTCAGCAGCTACTACGGCCGCTCCAGCATCGTGCTGGTCGATCCGATGACGCTGCTCGATACCGTTGCCGCCGGTGAATTGCAGGCCATGCCCACGGCCGCCGCCTTTCGCGGCATGGAAGAAGCCGAAGGACTCGCCGTTGAAGCGCCCATGGCCGAACCCATGGAAGAAATGGCAGCGGACGAAGCTAAAGCGGGCGGCGCCGTCGGCGCGCAGCCGATCCGCATGCGCATCGACTTCAACCCGCTGGCCACCTTTGCTCCGGCGGTGCACACGGACCAGAGTGGAAAAGCTCAGGTTGCGGTCACGCTGCCCGACAACCTGACACGCTACCGCATCATGGTCGTCGCCGTGGACTCGGGCGGCAATCGTTTCGGCATGGCCGAAGCCAACCTGACCGCCCGCCTGCCGCTGATGGTGCGACCTTCCGCACCGCGCTTCCTGAACTTCGGCGACTCCTTCGAGCTGCCGGTGGTGCTGCAGAATCAGACCGACGATCCTATGAGTGTCGATGTCGTCATGCGCACTTCCAACCTGATCCTCAGCGCAGGCCAGGGCCAACGCGTACAGATCCCGGCGCACAACCGAATCGAAGTTCGCTTCCCAGCCAACACCGACAGCGCCGGCACGGCGCGCGTGCAGATCGCTGCCGTCTCCGGAAACTTTGCCGACGCCGCCACGGTCGAAATGCCGGTTTACACGCCGGCCACGACGGAAGCCTTCGCCACCTACGGTGTGATCGACGAGGGCGCCATCGCCCAGCCCGTGGAAGCGCCGCAAGACGTCTTCCCGCAGTTCGGCGGATTGGAAATCACCACTTCGTCGACGGCGCTGCAAGCGCTCACCGACGCCGTGCTCTACCTGGTTTCTTACCCCTACGAGTGTTCCGAGCAGTTGGCCTCGCGAGTTCTGGGCATCGCCGCCCTGCGCGACGTGCTCACCGCGTTCGAGGCCGAGGGCCTACCACCCGCCGAGGACATCGAAGCCGCCGTGGTTCGCGACATCGAACGGCTGAGCGGTCTGCAGAACTACGACGGTGGATTCCCCTACTGGCGCCGCGGCCAAGAATCGATCCCCTTCAACACCATCCACGTGGCACACGCCCTGCAGCGGGCGAAGTTGAAGGGCTACGAGGTGCCCGAGGACATGCAGCAGCGCGTGCTCTACTACCTGCAGGACATCGAGAGTCACTATCCCTACTGGTACAGCATGCGCACCCGTCAGACTCTCAGCGCCTACGCCCTCTATGTGCGCAACTTGATGGACGATCGGGATACCGCAAAAGCCCGGGCGCTGCTCGAAGAAGCCGGGATCGAGAACCTGTCCCTCGACGCCGTAGGCTGGATCTGGCAGACGCTGGTGGACGATCCCAACTCCGCCGCCGAACTGGAAGCCATCCGGGTCTACGTCAACAACCGCGTGGTCGAAACCGCCGGTGCGGCGAACTTCACCACCTATTACGACGATCAGACCTACCTGCTGCTCAGTTCGAACCGGCGCACGGACGCCATCTTGCTGGACACGCTGATCCTCGATAACCCCGACAGCGACCTGATCCCCAAACTGGTCAACGGCCTCCTGGCGCATCGAACCAAAGGGCGCTGGGGCAACACGCAGGAGAACGTCTTCGTGCTGCTGGCCCTGGACCGCTACTTCAACACTTTCGAAGCGCAGACCCCCGACTTCGTGGCGCGCATCTGGCTGGGCAGCACCTACGCCGGCGAACACGAGTACGAAGGCTACAGCGCCGAACGCCACGAGACGGACATCCCCATGGCTTACCTGGTGGACGAGGAATTGGGCGGCGGTGGAACCCAAGACCTGATCCTGAGCAAGATCGGTACCGGGCGTCTGTACTATCGCCTGGGGTTGAGCTACGCGCCCACCGATCTGTGGCTCGACCCGTTGGACATGGGCTTCGTCGTCACACGCGAGTATGAAGGCGTCGACGATCCTGACGACGTCTGGCGGGACGAAGAAGGAATCTGGCACGCCAAGGCCGGTACACGAGTACGCGTGCGCATCACCATGGTCGCCGACAACCGCCGCTACCACGTGGCGCTGGTCGACCCGCTGCCCGCCGGACTTGAGATCGTCAACCCGGCTCTGGCGGTGTCCGGCAGCGTCCCGCAGGACCCAAGCAGTTCGGAGTACCGCTACGGTTGGTGGTGGTGGTGGACCTGGTACGAGCACCAGAACATGCGTGACGAGCGTGCCGAGGCCTTCACCTCGCTGCTCTGGGACGGCGTGTACACCTACAGCTACGTCGCTCGGGCGACCACGCCGGGAACCTTCGTGGTGCCGCCGGCCAAGGCGGAGGAGATGTACTCTCCGGAGGTCTTCGGCCGCAGCGCCAGCGATTGGTTCATCGTGGAGTAGCCTTTAGCATCAATGTAGGGGCGGGTTTGAAACCCGCCCCTACATTTATTATTATTCATCCTGAGCGGAGAGAGCTTCGAAGAAGCGAACAAAGTCGAAGGATGGCCTGTGATCTTTCGGGAATGGAAAATCCCCCTCCTTCGATTATGGCCTCTAAACTCATTTCATTCGGTTTGAGTTTTCTGCTCAGGGTGATTGAAAAATTCATAAGGGCGGACAACAGGGGTCCGCCCCTACAAGTCACCCACTGCTGGTTGCGGATATTCATCCGCAACCGATGTTGGGCAGATTTGTATACGTGGATACATATCCCTCGCCAGCGATACTTGTAGGGGCAACCCCCTGTGGTTGCCCAGGTCAGAGACGCCGGTCTCTACATATTGGATCGTCGTAGGGGCGACCCGCCGGGTCGCCCTTACACATCGTCATCGCGTCATGCAGGGACGGGTTTGAAACCTGCCCTTACGATATGTACTTTGCTGCGGTAACTTTCCGGTAACTTAAGGGCGATATCATAAATGAAAATCTCAACCTGGGAGGGGATTCAAGTGAAAAGCAAATCCGTATCTTTCCTTATTTTTCTAACCGCGAATGTTATCCTGGCTTCGTGTGGCCCTTCTTATAATCCATTCGCCGGGCCAGTTCCCGATGGTGCGGTGATGCGGATCGGGAAAGGGGAGGTTTCAGGGTTTGTCATTTCTCCGACTGAAGATGTACTTATCGAAAGCACCAGTTTGGGCATCTTCTTCTATCGCACGGACGACCTGTCCCTGATTCGTTCATCCCTGGCGGACACACCGTTGACCAATATTGCGATCTCCCCGGACGGCGAGACCATCGCAACGGGATCGGTGGATAACGCGGTTCTCCTCTGGGACGCGCACAGCGGGGAGCGGCTTGCCACCATCGAAGGGCTTTCTCTTCCGGTGGCCTGTCTGGCATTCTCACCGGACGGCAAGACCCTTGCCACGGGGTTGGGGGATGAATGGGACTCGTGGAATGGCAGCGTCATCCTTTGGGACGCGCGCAGCGGGGAGCGGCTCGCCACACTCGAAGGACACACTCGTTATGTGAGTAGCGTGGCATTCTCACCGGACGGCGAGACCCTCGCTTCGGGATCGTGGGACAACTTTGTCATCCTCTGGGACGCGCATAGCGGGGAGCTGCTTGCCACTCTTCGTGGGCATACGTATTTTGTAAAAAGTGTGACATTCTCCCCGGACGGCGAGTTCCTCGCTTCCGGAGCGTGGGACGCCACCACGATCATTCGGGACGCGCACAGCGGAGAGCGGCTTTTTACCGTCGAAGGGACGCACGTGGCATTCTCACCGGACGGCGAGATTCTTGCCTCGGGGTCGAGTGATAACAATGTCATCCTCTGGGATGTCCATAGCGGAGAAAAGCTCGCCACTCTCGAAGGACATGCAGATCGCGTGAGCAGTTTGGCATTCTCCTCGAATGGTGAGATCCTCGCCTCGGGATCGTACGATCGCACCGTTATCCTTTGGGACGCGTACAGCGGGGAACGGCAAGCCACAATCGACGATCTTTACAGTCCGATGGCCAGTTTGGCTTTCTCCCCGGACGGCGAGACCCTCATCTCGGGATCGTACGATACGACCAACACCGTAATCCTTTGGGACGCGCAAAGTGGAGAACGACTTGCCGCTCTCGCAGGGTACATGAAAGATGTGGGCAGTGTGGCCTTTTCCCCGGACGGCAAAATACTTGCCTCGGGATGGGGGAATTATGATGCATCGGTGGCCAACATCGCAATCCTGTGGGACACGCGTAGCGGGGAGCAGCTTGCCATCCTCCAAGGGGACACTCTCGGTGCGTACTGTGTGGCTTTCTCTCCAGACGGCGAGACCCTCGCCTCAGGATCGTGGGCGATAGGTGAATTCATGGATGACGCTGTCATCCTTTGGGACGCGGGCAGCGGGGAGCGGCTTGCCACGCTCGAAGGGCCGAATTTTGTGAAGCGTTTGGCATTCTCCCCGGACGGCACGACCCTCGCTTCAGCGGCGTGGGACGTCAACCTTTGGGACCCACACAGCGGGGAGCTAATTGCCACATTCGGAGGACATACGCAACATGTAATCGATCTGGCATTCTCTCCGGACGGTGAGATCCTCGCCTCGGCATCGCTTGATAACACCGTGATTCTTTGGGACGTGCGTAGCGGAAAACGGCTTGCCACGCTCTGGGATACGGATGTGGAAAGTGTGGCATTCTCCCCGGACGGCGAGACTCTTGCCTCGGGAACGATGGATGGCACCGTCATCCTTTGGGACGCGCAGAGCGGAGAGAGACTTGCCACTTTCGAGGGACATACAGACGGTGTGAGTAGTGTAGCATTCTCCCCGGACGGGGAGATCCTCGCATCGGGGTCGCATGATCGCACCGTCATCCTTTGGGACGCGGGTAGCGGGGAACGGCTCGCTACGCTCGAAGGACATACGAAAAGTGTGAGAAGCGTGGCGTTCTTCCCGGACGGCGAGACCCTCGCCTCGGGGTCGATGGACGGCACGATTGTAATTTGGGAAATTGATGCCTTAATTTCCGATTAGGTCGTCCATCACATGGTCGATTGGCAAACTGACCTTACATGTAACTCTTTTTTCGCCAGTCTCTATGTGTGTTCATCGTAGGGCGATCCGATGGATTCGCCCTTACACATCGTCATCGCATCACGTAGGGGCGGTTCGCGAACCACCCCTACACACTGCCTCCGCGGATTGTTGTCGGGGCAACCCCCCGTGGTTGCCCAAAACATAGACGCCTCACCGAGGCGTCTCTACGCATTAAATCATCGTAGGGGCGACCTGTGTGTCGGTTCTACACATCACCTATCGTTGGTTGCGGATATTCATCCGCAACCGATATCGGGCAGGTATGCATATCCGGATGATTATCCACAAACTACGGGCGAGGGATACATATCCCTCGCCAGCAAAAAACATCCATGGCTGCCCGAGGTATGGACGCTCTACCAGGGTGTCTCTACGCGAACTCCCTTTGAATTACTGCCCCTGCATCCCGAAGACTAACGGGCTCAGATAGGGGATGAGCCAGATCGCCCACACGACTACGCTGAAACGGTGGAAGGTGTAGATCATGCGCGTGTCTTTTCGCAACAGAACGATCGTGGCCCAGATGGCATGAACCAGCATTAACAATATGGCCAACGTTCCCGAAATGCCGTGCACGTCGAACGTCATCCCGCCGGCCATGTCGAACATCATCCCCGTTCCCCACGTGTCACACACGAATCCCAACCAGAAGAATATCAGGTGCCAGGGTTTCAGCTTTCCGGCGATTCTTTCGCTCCACACACCGATGCTGTAGAACAATAACGCCAGGTTGATTGCGATTGCAGCTACTCCCATATCTGTATCTATTCTCCTCGAGACATCAATATCCAACCCACTAGCGGATCAATCTTACTGCGTACTCCGCCTGGCCGCAGTGCACGACAAAATAGGTGAGCATGCGCAGGACGTGATAGGCGAGCGACTCGTATTCCCTGCCGCACGGTGTTGTATATGGCTGCGTGATTCAGGCGGACACAGGGGTCCGCCCTTTTTTTTTATGGCGTTCATCCTGAGCGGAGTGAGCTTGGAAGAAGCGAACGAAGTTGAAGGACGGAAAGTTGTCTGTGTCTCCGGGCAGAATGCCCTCCTTCGACTGCGGGCTTCGCCCTCCGCTCAGGATGATTGAAGCTAAGGAGGGGCGGTTCGCGAACCGCTCCTACATAATTGGAATTCGTAGGGGCAACCCCCTGTGGTTGCCCGGATTATTGACCAATGCGTCTCTACTGCGGACCTTCTAAAAGGTCACCCAGATGATGCTTCAGATGACGCAGGTAATCCTCTATGACGAATTCCAGCGTGACGGGTTCCGTTTTGCCAATACTGCACGCCCTGGAAAGTGCCGACCGCGGGATGCGCTCGATGACGTGACTCAGATGGCGGTTGTACGCCGTCCAGAGCGCGACCAGATTGTCCCAGTCCGCCTCGTCGTAACGTTGCACCCGTACCCACTCTTCCTGATCGTACGGCGGGAAGCTCGCCGCTTTATCGCTGCACCCCCGCACGAAACGCTGGTGGTTGTTCGCCGCCGAATCGATCAGATGGCCCAGGATTTCCTTCTTCGACCAGCCGTCCGCCTCGTCCCGCCGGGAGATATCCTCCTCCGGCATGCCGGCTAGACGACTTTCAGCCGCATCAACGATCGCTCGAAGTTCGCTCGCAATATCTTTCATGGTTTCACTCCATGGCCCGGTCGATCGCCTCGCTGACCGCATCGATGTCCGCCGGCAGCTCCACCGGCGGATTGGCGTAGCGCGACTCCACCCCGTCTAACGTGCCTTCGTGGTAGCCGACCTTGAAATCGGTAAACTTCAAACCGTGCGCCGTGGAGATCACCACCACCCGATCGGAGGAAGTGATCTGGCCGCGTTCGACCATCTTGAACAATCCCGCCAGCGCCACGCCCGTGTGCGGGCAGCAGTACATGCCGCGCCGGTCGGCGCGGGCGGCGGCGTTGGCCAGCTCATCCTCCGTGGCTTGTTCCACCACGCCGTCGAACTTCTTCAGCACCTTCACGGCGCGTTCGTAGCTGACCGGATCGCCGATCTGGATCGCGCTGGCCAACGTCTTCCCGGCCACGACCGGCTTGTAATCCTCGAAGTCGGTCTGGTAGCTCAGATACAGCGGGTTGGCGCGCGCTGCTTGAACGGCAGCCAGACGCGGCAGCCTGTCGATCAGACCCAGCTTCTTCATCATGTCCAGGCCGAGGCCGATGGCGCTCACGTTGCCCAGGTTACCCACCGGAATGACGATCCAATCGGGCACCTCCCAATCGAACTGCTGCACGATCTCGATGCCCACCGTCTTCTGGCCTTCCATGCGCAGCGAGTTCATCGAATTCGCCAGATAGATCGTCTTATCTTGGGTCAGCTGGCGCACGATTTGCATGCAGCCGTCGAAATCCGTGTCCAGCGAGAGCACTAGGGCGTCGTTGGCGATGGGTTGGACTAACTGCGCCGTAGATACTTTGCCCTTGGGCAGCAGGATCACGGCCAGCATACCGGCCGCGGCGGCGTAGGCCGCCAGCGCGGCGGAGGTGTCGCCGGTGGAGGCGCAGGCCACGGCGCGGATCGGTTTGCCGTCGGCGATCATCTGGTTCACGACCGACACCAGCACGGTCATGCCCAGGTCCTTGAACGAGCCGGTGTGGCTGTTGCCGCAGAGTTTGATCCACAAATCGGGCACGCCGATCTCCGCGCCCAGGCGCTCGGCCCAGAAGCAGTTGGTGTGCCCTTCGAACATGGAGATGATGTTCTCGTCGTCGATCTGCGGGCAGACCCATTCCTTCTTGCCCCACACACCGCTGCCGTAGGGCCACTCGTTCGAGCGGGCGCGCCGGTCGAAGATCTGCTTCCACTCCTCGGCGCTGTGATCCTTCAAGGCCTCCAGGTCGTGCTCCACGTTGAGCAGTCCACCGCAGTCCTCGCAGCGGTAGACCACGTCGTAAATCGAGTAGCGCCGCCCACATCCGCGTACACACGCAAACCAGCTGTCATACGGCATCGCTCGACCTCCTACCCCGCATCATGATTCCACACCCAGTATCAGACGGATGAAATCGTCCCCGCGCATAAACGGTATGTCTCCAATTGTAGCCTGTTCTTCGTCGTAGCAGCTACTCTCGTCCGGCGAATCTCCCGGCCGCAGTACGGCCACGGGCACGGGATCGCGCTCGTGCACGCCGGAGGCGACCGGCGTGGGATGATCCGGCAACACGGCGATGTTGACGTCCTCACTGAGCTTATCCACGCCATCCAATATCGGTCCCACCAGGCGGCTATCGAGCATCTCGATGCACTCTACTTTCAACGCCGCGTCTTTGGCGTGCCCCGCCTCGTCCGTGGCTTCCACGTGCACGTAGACCAGGTCGTGATCGCGCAGCGCTTCGAGGCAGGCTGCAGCCTTCCCCTCAAAATTGGTGTCCCACAGGCCGGTGGCGCCCTCGACACGGATCACGTCCATGCCGGCGTACAGGCCCAGCCCGTTGATCAAATCGACGGCCGAGATCACCGCGCCGCGAACGCCGAAACGTTCTTGTAACGTCTGCATCCTGGGCTTGCGCCCCGGCGACCAGGGCCAGATGGCGTTGGCGGGGTCCGCTCCCGCGGCGATCCGTTTCTGGTTGACGGGATGGTCCCTCAGAAGCCCCTCCACGCTCGCCATCAGCGAGCGCAGCCGGGTTTCTGTGGCTTTCCCCTCCTTGGATTTCGCCGCGGGCAGCAGATCCTCCGCACGTTCCCCAACGTGGTCGTGCGGTGGGATGCAGGCCACTTCGGGCGAAGCAGCCGCACCGCGCAGCACGAGCAGATGGCGGTAGCTCACCCCAGTGTGCATGGCGACCGGGATTTCGTCCGGCTCTCCACTTAATGCCGCCGACAGGTCGCGCACGATCTCGCCGGCCTCCTCGCTGCTGATGTGCCCGGCGGAGTGATTCTTGATCCGGCCGTCCTCGACGCAGATCAGGTTCATGCGCAAGGCCACGTCGTCGTCCTCGAGTTCTACGCCCATGTTGGCCGCTTCGAGCACGGCACGCCCGTGGAACGCCTCGGCCGGGTCGTAGCCCAGCACGCTCAAATTGGCCACCGCCGATCCCAGCGGCAGCCCTTCGGGCAGGGTTTCCATGCGGCCCATGCGTCCCTCGCGAGCGATGCGGTCGATGTTGGGTTTGTGCGCAACCTGGAGCGGGGTCTTCCCGCCCAGGCTCTCGACAGGGTAATCGGACATGCCGTCCCCGATGATGATGATGGCTTTCATCGCCGTTGATTCTCCATTAACTCATTTTCGATCACGTACCGACAGCGTGCGTTCGCGCCCGGTGGATGGGCAGCATGCCCTGCGCCGCCTGTTCCGGCGAAGGCAGCGAAGCCTCGTCGGGCTTATCCGAAAGGCCGAAGAGCAAGGCGCCCTGCGCCTGCCATTTCAGGGCGATCTGGCGCAGCTCCTGCGTGAGCACGATCTCGTCCCGCAGCAGCGCTTTGACCGCCACGCCGTCCGGAAGGTTGCCCATGTGGGCCAGCGTGGTGCGGTATTCGTTGTAGCGGAAGGCCTTGAAGGGCGTGGGATCACCGCGCCGTACGTTGGTGAGTATCTGCTCGTGGATACCGCGCAGATCGTCGGGCAGCTCCGCCGCACGCGCATCCACGTCGCCGATAAACTGCTGGAAGGACATCCACTTCCCCACGTGCACCTCGGCGATGAGCGCATCGAGCGCGTACAGGCCCGATCCCAGCACCAGACAGATGTAGGCCAGGTAGTCCTGGTTGTCAGCGGTGATGCCGTGAAAGGCGCCCTGATTGAGTGTTTCGTAGGCGTGTTCGAAAGCCGCCTCGTCGAAACGCTCACCCAGCAGATCGCCGACGGTGAGACGCACAGCTTCGAGGCGCGCCCGGTTGATCACCCCGTCGTTGCGGCCGCGCGCCCCCAGGGCGGTCTTGTCCACGTCGACGATGACCACCGTGCGCTTGTCGATGGCGAATTCGTTTTCTGCGCAGTCCGCGTCGAAGTCGGAAAGCATCGCCCAGCGGTTAGCCAGATACAGCGTGCCCGCGTCCAACTTCTGGATTTCGAACTTCTCCGCTTCGTCGTTCTCGGCGCAGATGAAGGCCAGGCCGGGCCAGTCGGCGACGTGGCACAGGTTGCTGAAACAGGTGCCATCGCTGGAACGCGTGTCGCCCAGGTAGACCAGACGCTCGAGCGAGACGCCCGGCGCGTCGATGGCGCGGGCGTGCGTCAGCAGCTCGATCATCACGCGAGCGTGAATGGGCTCGATCTTGCGCGGGATCATGCCCGGCGTCAGGTCGACGCGCGGTCCCAATTCGTCCAACGAAGGCAGGTTCGGATCGACCGGCACCAGGTTGCGGTAGACGATGTAGTCGCCCAGAAAATCCGAAACCGAGCAGCGGCCGTAGTTTTTCATGTCAGATATCCCTCCGCCACGAGCAGCTCGGCGTTGAGGATCGACCCGCTCGCTGCGCCGCGCAGCGTGTTGTGCGAAACGCTCACCAGGCGCAGGTCGAGCAGGTTGCAGGGCCGCACGCGCCCCACCGTGACCACCATGCCCTTGCCGTTGTCGCGATCGCGGCGCGGCTGGGGCCGGTCGGGCTCACGCGAGACCCAGATCGGATGCTCCGGCGCGCCGGGCAGGTTCTGGACCACCTTCGTACTGCGGAAATTCTCCAGCGCTTCGATGGCATCATCGACCGAGGGCGGATTCTCGAAGCCGACGGATAGGCACACGGTGTGGCCGTCGACCACGGGCACGCGGTTGCTGTGCGCCGTGACCTCCGCATTCAGCGGAACGCGTTTTCCGTCCACGATCTCCCCCAGCATCAGCCGCGTTTCCTCCTCGATCTTGTCCTCCTCGCCGCCGATGTGGGGAATCACGTTGTCCATGATGTCCAGCGAAGCCACGCCGGGATAGCCGGCGCCGGAGATGGCCTGCATCGAGGCAACGAAGACCCGCTTCACCCCGAAGGCCACGTCCAGCGGCTTGAGCGGGATGACCACGCCCGTGGCGGTGCAGTTGGGACTGGTGACCAGCAAGCCCTCCCAACCGCGCTCGGCGCGCTGCTTCTTCAGCAGTTCGATGTGATCGCTGTTGACCTCGGGGATCAGTAGCGGGACGTCCGGCGCAGTGCGGTAGGCCGAGGCGTTGGAGCAGACCACGTAGCCCGCTTCGGCGAAGCGCGGTTCGACCTCGTAGGCCACCGCTGACGGCAGCGCCGAGAAGGCCAGACGGCCTTCGAGATTGGTGTCGATCTCCTGCACCTTCATCTTGCCCACCGCGGGCGGCGGCCCGCCGGGCAGGACCCAGTTCACCGCTTCGGCGTAGGTCTTGCCGGCGCTGCGTTCGGAAGCCGCCATGGAAACGATCTCGAACAGCGGATGATCGCTGAGCAGTTGAACGAAACGCTGCCCGACCGCACCTGTGGCGGCCAGAACGGTTACGGGAATTTTAGCCATTGACGATGACCTCCTCATGAATGCTCTGCACGGCCTGCGCCGCGTCGCCGGCGCCGACCAGGAACGAAAGGCTGCACTCGGACGAGCCCTGGGCGATGGCGACCACGTTGATCTTCGCCTTGCCCAGGGCGCCGAAGATGCGTGCGGCGATGCCCGGGGTGCTGCGCAGGCCCGCGCCCACGGCGCTGACGATGACCACGTCGTCCATCGACCAGACCTTGTCGACGTCGCGCCGCGCCAGTTCTACCGACAGCTCGTCCTCGACGGCGGCGATCACCTGCTTCACCTCATCCATGGGGATGATGAAACAGATCGACTGCTCCGACGACGCCTGCGAGATCATCAGCACACTGACTCCCTGCCGGGCGACGGCGGCGAAGGTGCGGGCGGCGATGCCGGGCACGCCCAGCATACCCATGCCCTGCACCGTGATCATGCTCAGGTGTTCGATGGCGGTGACGGCCTTAATGTTGCCGTTGCCGTTTTTCGGGTCGGCGACGACCAGCGTGCCGGGATATTCGGGATTGAAAGTGTTCTTCACCCACAACGGAATGCCGTGCTCCACAATGGGCCGTATCGTCTTGGGATGCAGCACCCTGGCGCCGAAGTAGGCCAGCTCGCTCACCTCGCTGTAGGACAGCTTGGGGATCACCCGGGCGTTGGCGACCAGGCGCGGATCGGCGCTCATCACCCCGTCCACGTCGGTCCAGGTCCACACTTCATCGGCGTCGAGGCAGTCTCCCAGAATAGCGGCGGTGTAATCGCTGCCGCCGCGGCCCAGCGTGGTCGTGGCCCCGTCCTTGGTGGCGGCGATGAAGCCGGTCACCACGGGGATGACGCCCTTTTTCAACAGCGGCTCGAGGTGTTCGCTCACCCGCTTGCAGGTCACCTCGCGCTGGGGCACGGCGTCCTGGAACCGGTCGTCCGTGACGATCAGCTTCGTGGCGTCCACGGCCTCGCTCTCGGCCGAGCGCTCGCGCAGCAGCGCCGCCACGATGCGGGCGTTGACCCGTTCGCCCAGCGAGGTGATCGTGTCCATGGCGCGCGGCGTGGCCTCGCCTAAAACGCTCACGCTGTGGCACAGGTTGGCGAAGCCATCCAACATCTCCTCGATCTGCGCCAGCAGCGATTGGCGCACCTCGGCGTCTTTGACCAGCGTCTCGATCACGTCGCCGTGGCGTTCGAGCAGCTCCGTGTGGATCGCCTTGTAGCGCTCAGCGTCGCCGCGCTCGGCGCTGCGCGCCGCCTCGATGAGGGCGTTCGTCACGCCCGCCATGGCCGAGACCACCACGACCAGGCGATCCCAGTCATCTTTGTACTGCATGACGATGTCAATGGCAGAAGTGAGCGCTTCGACGCTGCCCACCGACGTGCCGCCGAACTTCATCACCAACGTTCCCATACTGCTGCCTCCTGCGCACCTCGAAGAGGTGGAAATTCTTCGCTTTGAGGAACCCGCTTTAAAACAGAAATCCCGCGCCATGGGGCGCGGGGATTAACCCACGTGGTTCCACCCAAGTTCACCCTCGGACTTGCGTCCTTCGGGTACCCTCTGCGGCTGTAACGGGCCGACCCGTGACCCCATACTTTCCAGTGGATTTCAGGGCTCCACTCCCGGGGGGTTTTGGCGTCCGTCCGGTCGAGGGGGCTTTCAGCCGGTGACCCCGCTCTCTCTTGGACCATTCCTGGGCGCTACTCGTCCCGGTCAACGTTTGTCGTCGTAAGTTGTTAGGCGCCATTATGCCACATTTTGAGGGGGGAAGTCAACACGAATTACTGATCTCCGGGCAAGAGTTTGGACATTTTATTTATCAACTGGCCAATCATATTTCGATAAAGTTCCATTTGTCGCGATACTGTCTTTGAATTTGCCGATCTACCCAACGCGGTCTCCAGGAGGACGCCATGCATGATTTTATAGCGATGCGAGAGTGCTGCCAGCACTTGTTCGATCGGCTCGTTGATTGCGCTGAGTTAGCCGAGAATGCCGAACACCAGGAATTCGTTCTCTCAGCATAATCATATATTACAGCACCTAAGTGGTTCAGGGAGTCTAAACCGCCGATTGCGCTAGGTTTACTGAAGACGCTGAGTCCGCAGAAATCGTTCTGTCTGTGGGATCAACGATTTCAGCGCCTCAGTGGTACGCAACAATTCATCCCCAGATCGATTTGAATGGGGGTCCGAAGAATGCTCTCCTACCCAACCATTCGAGCCGCCCTAGTACACGCAGCCCCCGTCCTGCGTCGTACCGGATGCGGCTTCGCCGCCTGCGTTGAAGGCGACGACCTGATATGTGTGCGGGCCGCTGTACGGCGGGTGGTCGGTATACTGCGACGAATTTGCGGCGACGGTGGCGATCACTGCGCCGTCGCGCAGGATGCGAAAGCCGTCCTCGTTGTCCGCCGCGTCGAACCAGTTTAGAGTCACCACATAGTCCTGCGCGCTGCACGTGGTTGTGTTTGCCGCCAGGTTGGCGGGCGCACTCGGCGCCGCAGGGGCCGCCGTTGCTGTTGGTGTCGGCAGGATGGGCGCCGGGATCGGCTCGAGGGTCGAGACGTCAAAACTCGGATCCAGGCGGACGACGCCAACCGGCAGCCAGCAGGGGACGGCGTAGATCGGATTCGTTGCCACCAACCACTCGTTATTTTCACCGCGCCCCAGCAGCTCGAGATCCATTTCGGCGGCGATGGAACTGACCACGTCGTAGGCCGGTCCGGGTCCTTGCCAGCATAACGTGTCCTCCGTGGTCTGCGGCGGTTGGGGCCCAACCGTGGGAGTCACGGTGGCCAGCTCCAGCGGGTCGAGCGTGCCGGATGCCGGTACGAGATCGAGTTCGTAGGCGCCGCTGTCGCAGCCGTCGCCGACCGGTCGTGCCAACCCGCGCTGGTCATCGCTGGCGCCGTCGGCGGCGCACTCCGCCGTGTCCACGCGATCCCGCGCCACGCTGTCCGGGAGAAGCTCGTGCACGAAGGTCCCCCCGATCTCGGTCAGCGAAGTCAACCCCACCCGCTCTCCGACCAGACCGATGCTTCGGATTCCGCCGCTGATGTTACACAGATTCTCCTGGTCGATGTTGTATCCCTCCGAAATCACACGTCTCCTGTCGCCCCAAACTGGATCGAAATCGCATTCCCAGAACGTGTTCGTGGCGATGATCGTGCTCTTGAAATAAGTCCTTCCGGCGTACATGCCGAAATAGATGCCTCCACCTGTGCCATGAACGGCCCGATTCTCGGCGATGGTGACGTAGCGGTAGCGGCTCGTCCCTGAAAAAGAAGCTCTCTCGTAAACGCCGCCGCCATTTCGGCGAGCCTCGTTTCCGCTGATGGTTGTGTTGAAGATTTCTAGCACGCTATCGGAGATGGAACCACCACCCGAATGGTTGATACCGCCCCCACTGCCGATGGCTTCATTGCGGATGATCGCCGAATGGGAGACGCTCGTGTTCATGCGAGGCACGGCATACCCAAAATGGTTATTCAAGTACATGCCCCCACCCGTGAGGCTGGCAGTGTTATCAGCAATCACACTATGGACGATCTCGAAATCCCCGGCCAGCAAATAAAAACCGCCGCCGGATCCATCGGTGGCACGGTTGGATTGCACGTCCGAGTTTTCCACACGCAGCGTGCCCCCTTCCAGCATCAGCCCGAAGATGCCCCCACCGGCCCGCGCCTGGTTGCCGCTAATGGTGCCATTGTTGACGGTCAAATCCGAATAATTGAAGATGCCCCCGCCACCGCGGATGAATCGATAATAGCCGATGCCCCCTTCACCATTGTTCGGATTCCATGAGATCTCTGAATCGCGGATATCCATCAAGCCCCCGTTGCACAGCCCACCTCCGAGGAAGGCGTGGTTATAACTCACATGGCTTTCCGTTATCGACATCGTGCCCTGGTTGTTGATCCCGCCGCCGCAATCTTGAAAACGGCCCACATCGGGATGATTGGTATAGGATTCGCTTGCCGGGAAGGCGATCAAAGCCTGGTTGCTGGTGACCTGGACGTTTTCGAGCGCGGCGGAGCCGGTGTTGTAGATTCCCCCGCCTCGGGAGGCGCGGTTATCGTCGATGATTACGTCCGTCAGGGTTAAACTTCCCGAATTGGCGATGCCGCCGCCGTTGCCCCGGGCGGAATTTTCCCGCAGCGCCACGTTGGTGAGGCTGAGATTCCCGGCGTTCAAGATGGCCCCGCCGTCGCCGGTTGGATTGCCTTCCTGGATGGTCAGGTCCTGCATGCTGACGTCGACGCCCGCCGAGATCGAGAAACTGCGGAAGGTCGAGCTCTCGATGACGGTGGCGTCCATGCCGTCTCCCACGATGACCAGATCGTCACGGATGTTCAGGTCCCGGATTTCATCCTCTCCCAGTCCATCCCCCGGTCCGGTGATCGAGAGGGTGTAATGTACACCGCTGCCCAACAGGATGCGGTTTTCACCCGGGCAGGCGTTGGCCGCCAGGACCGCTTCCCGCAGGGAACAGTTTTCGTCGCAGGCGCCATCGTTGATGTCCAGCGTGACGGTGACCACGAAATCGCCCGAGCTGCAGTCCGTGCCAGCGCCGCCTCCGGGTATCGAAGGAAAGGTAATCGATGAAAGACTACAGGCCATGCCGACCAAGAGGACGGCGCCCAACCACACAAAGAGAGAGCCATATTTCCGGGGAATTGTCATATTTTCACACTGATTATCCTTTTCCGACCTGGTGTCACATCAAAATACTTGTTCGTAGGATTCGCCATCCAGGTGAGCTTGACCGATCCGCGTTCCCCCTCCTCGCCGGTACTCAGCGATAGTACATCTTACCATAGTATTTGGATATTCTTTATCCTATTTGTGTGTCGATTTTGGGCGGTGTCGCCTCCGCGACCTGCCTGACGAAGGACGTCCCATACCCGAGCTCTGAATTCATGAATGTGTACGCCTGCCTCGGGTTTGCTGCGCCGGTAGTGAAATTGATTTTTACGCTATGGGAGATGAGGTCTGCGTGGCACCATTTCCTGCGCCGCGCGGTCGAGGCGCACAGGGCGTTCCTGCGCTTCGTACGGAGAGGGTTTAAGTTGGAGGATCGAGAGGATTCGAACCGCGGATTTCGCTGAGTTAACGGAGAACGCTGAGACCCTGGAATGGGTTCTTTCAGCGTAATCCGTTCTTTCAGCGCCTCAGTGGTTCGGATGGTTTAAACCCCGGCGCCGATCCCCTCACACGGCGAGGAAAATATAGGCCAGGGCCACGGCTGTAAGAACGTGCCACAAACCGTGCCCGAATCGGCCCAGGATGCCGGTGTACTTGTCCACCAGCCACACGGCCAGCGCGCCGGCGAAGTACGCGAGACTCGTCCAGCCGAGTGCCGCGTCGCCGCGGGTCATCACGCCCACCGTGATCAGTGCCAGCAGCAACGCCATGCGCGCCAGCAGATAGCCGTCCAACAACCAAGCGAGAGAGATGCCGCTGAGGATCGTTCCCACGAGCACGATTTCGGTTTCGTAGGCGTGGCCCGCCGCCAACACGTAGAACGCCAGGCCGGCCATCACGGCGTACATGCCGCCGTGATCCCAGCGGGCGGACCAGCGCGTTTTCATGCCGTGATACAGTGCCGAGCCGAAACACAGGAAGGCCATGGCGACGCAGAAGATCAGGGCCGTGTCGGTCGCCGCAACCCGATAGACCACCCAGCCGATGACCAGGTAGGCCAGGTTGGAGTACGTGTTCACCGGTTCGACGGGGATGCCGGTGGTCCCGTAGCCCAGGTAGCAACCGCGGATCTCGCCTTCGTTCCAACCCCCGCGGCAGAGATACGGCGGTCCGATTTCTCCCGTCTTGGGATTGATCTCCTGCTTGAGATCCTCCTGGCTGGAGGCCCACTTCAACACAACGTAAATCAGCAGCGCCATCGGCAAACACCAGGCCAGGCTTTCGAGTAAATACGCGTTGATCATCCTGTCCCCTTTTCTTAAACAGAGATTTTATCTGTAACTGTAATCAGCCACCGCGAGTCGAGGCGAATGGATCGCAAATATCATACAACAAACCGCAGCGCAGTGTCCGCCTGATCCTCAACTCTTCAATCCTCCTTCGACTTCGTTCGCTTCTTCGAAGCTCTCTCCGCTCAGGATGAATAATGGGGGCGGGTTTGAAACCAGCCTATACGATCATCCGCGAATGCAACGCGTAGAGACGCCCCGGTGGGGCGTCTATTGAAAAAGATGTAGGGGTGGTTCGCGAACCACCCCTACATTATGCAACGTCGATGAAGCGTAAGGGCGACCCGCCGGGTCACCCCTACGAGGATCCAATGCGTAATGACGCCTCGGTTCATGATCCGGGCAAACAGAGGAGATCTTCACTGGCGGGGGATATTCATCCGCCCCTACAACCATCCGCGAATGCAACGCGTAGAGACGCCCCGGTGGGGCGTCTAAAAAAAAGATGTAGGGGCAGTTCGCGAACTGCCCTACATGATGCAACGTCGATGAAGTGTAAGGGCGACCCGCCGGGTCACCCCTACGACGATCCAATGCGTAAGGATGCCTCGGTTCATGATCCGGGCAAACAGAGGAGATCTTCACTGGCGGGGGATATTCATCCGCAGATACACATCTGCCCCATATCGGTTGCGGATGAATATCCGTAACCAACTAGAGGTGATGTGTAGGGGCGGACCCCTGTGTCCGCCCGATCCTCAACTCTTCAATCCTCCTTCGACTTCGTTCGCTTCTTCGAAGCTCTCTCCGCTCAGGATGAATAAAAATAGGGCGGGTTTGAAACCCGCCCCTACAACCATCCGCGAATGCAACGCGTAGAGACGCCCCGGTGGGGCGTCTATTGAAAAAGATGTAGGGGTGGTTCGCGAACCACCCCTACATTATGCAACGTCGATGAAGCGTAAGGGCGACCCTGCGGGTCGCCCTTACAATGATCGACGGGGACTAGCGGAGGGCGCTTTCCGGTACCTCGTTTCCAATATAGAATGAAGACCGAGGCATGAAACATGAAAAAACCACCCGTGGTGACGCCCGACGAAGAAGTGGACGTGGTGGGGCACGTCTTCGGTGCGCCGCTGGTCGTCAAGGGGCGCACCTGGCTGCCGCTCACGGAGCTCGGCGTGTGGGTCTTCCTGGCGAAGCGCAGCGATAAACCGGGCCGATCCTGGCTGACGAGGCTGGCCGTAGGCTTCGTGAAGATGGCCGCCATGCTGGGCTCGGAGTGGCTGCACAACCTGGCCCACGCCGCCGCAGCGCGCCTGATCGGAAAACCAATGGACGCCCTGCGCGTGACCTGGGGCATGCCGCTGGTGGTGTACTACGAGCCGGATGATCCCAGCGTCATGCCAAAACAACACATCGTGCGTTCGCTGGGCGGACCGCTGCTGAATGCCGGCCTGCTCTTTCCGCTCACCTGCCTGCGAAGTACGACGGAGCCCGGCACGTCGGCCCGCGAATTGTACGACTTTGCCCTGGGCACGAACGTTTTTATCGCGGCCGTTGGGTTGACGCCGATTCCATTCTTCGACGGCGGTCCCGTGCTGAAGTGGTCGCTGGTTCGGCGCGGCCAGAGCGTCGAGGCGGCGGAGGAAACCGTTCGAGCAGCCAATCGCGGGATGGGTGTCGTGCTGTCTATCGCCAGCGTGCTGGCATTGCTGAAGCGTAAATTCTTGATTGCCTGGTTTCTCGGCTTCCTCGGCGCCGTGGCTGCGGCGGTCGGGTTCGGCTGGATCGAGGAGTAATCCTACAGCTCGGCACCCCCTGCCGAATTGAACATCCAGAGGGACAAGCCCTGCCCGACCGTTAACGTTAAGGTCAGGCAGGGCATTTGCATCAATTGTAGGGGATCGTCTCGTGGTAGAAGGACTTCCAGTCCAACACCCAGCCTACCGTTCCGACACGGGCGTATTCGATCAAGTAGACGTTACCGCTGTCGTCGGTGGCGAACACGACCGGCGATGTGGTGCCGGGCTGGTCTTCCATCCAGCGCGAGGCGGTGACGCTCAGCATGCTTGGTGCGTCCTGCGGATCAGCGCCGGGCGCCCAGAGATGAGTTGTGAAGTAGCGCCACTGCCACTTCGTCTCGCCGTACATCGGCTCGAACCAGAGCAGGTTCCCGCCGCCCTGCGGGATTGCGAGCATGAACCCGCGCGCAGCTTCGTCCCAGGTCATGTCGATATCGAGCCACGATCCGACTCCCGAAGGATTGCCCAATTGCGTGGGGACGGCCCATCCGCCTGCGGTGAGGGTCGTGCGCCAGATTTGCCCCGCCGAGTCGATCATGGCGACGTGCAGTTCATCTTCGTACTTGAGTGCGGTGATGCGATTGTACGATCCGGAAGCGACCGTGCTCCACGATCCCCAGGTGTCGTCTGCGGTCTTGTTGAGCGTGAAAGCGTTTCCATTCTCAGCGACCACGAACAACTGGCAGCGGTTGTTGAGATCGTGCGTCGTGTCGATGTCGGCCACGCTGGTGAGCGAACTCGGCAGCGCCACACTTGACCAGGCACCACTCCACTGGCCGTTCGATTGCACGGAGCGAGTGTAGACCTCCGAGTCGTCCGCCACGACGAACACCTGTGGGCGGCCGCTGGAATCCGCCGAGCAGGCGGCGATACGCGTCAGCTCTTTACCCGTGACAGGCGTGCCCAGGTTCTCCCAGAAATCGAACGCATCCGCATAGCCGGGCGCGGAACCACTGCGTGCCCGGTAGACCACCCGATCCAGGTCGCTGTCGACGGCGAAGACGGCCGTCGCCATGGGATTATCCGGACGCCGGTGCACGGCGACGTTGGAGGCGTACCTCGGTGCCAGACGGAATCGTTCGACGCTGGCTCCGACGTTATCGGCATGTGCGGGTGTATCCGGCGTACAAACCGGCACGAGCTGCGAGAAATCCGCCGGTCCGCCGCCGTGCCCGACTCCGATGACGTACCACGTTCCCGGATTGCAACCTCCCGTCGTCTTGTACATGATGGGCGATCCGGACGAACCACCCACCGTGTCGCAGTTGTGCACCACCACGTCGTTGTTCACGGCGGTGAGCTGGCAGTCGGCGTGGATCATGCCCGCACCCCAGCGGGAATTGCAGCCCACCATGTCGCGATGCACGCCGTCGTAGAATGGCGCCTCGCGCATGGTGATGGCCCACATGCCGCTGTTGGTGCCCACCCATCCGCAGTTCGTCGAATCCCATTCCATGTTGTCCCACGTCGTGGCATCGTTATCGTCGTAGGGAAAATGATGGCGCGTGTAGGCCGGGTTGACCAACTCCGTGCCCGACGCCGGGATCGCCGAGGCGAGGCGCAATGGAGTTAGATCGAGCCCGTCCGTATCCTGCCAGTTATCTACGCGTGCGATGCCCCAATCCATCCCCGACCCGAGTAGTGACTCACCTGCGCGGGAGCCGACCACGGCGCGGATCACGTCGGCGCGCGGCACGTGGTACGCATCTGCGGCGACGCGGTCCGGGTGAAAGTTCGGATAGAAGCGCAGTCCGGTCTGCCACGCTCCGGTGTTGGTGTCTTCGAAACAATGGGCGGCTGCGACGATGTGGTCGGCGTCGATGAGGAACGCCGTGCAGCCGTTGTTGAGATAGCCGACTGCGTTGTACGGCTGGCCGGGGTCCTGCTTGAGTTCTTTGTACGCTCGACCGCAGTACAGCGTTGCCCCGGCTGATTCAATTCCAACGATCAACAACAAGAAAAACAGCGAGACGATAGCTTTTTTGATTTTGGATTCCATGATGTCCCTCCCGGGAACGTAGAGTTGTATTGCTCAACGAATAAGAAAAACGTATTTTTTGCGGCATAAGGGACGTGCTAATCGAAGAAGCAGGATGCCACCCCCTTACTATTCTGGGAATAGTATATCCTCTACCTTCTTTAATACACCCGAATTCGATGTTTAAGCAAGATCTCTGCAAAGCCTGCGTCATCGAAGCCCAATCTCTCCCCGCAACCAAGTGTTGATTTCCCCGCTTCTTTGTGCTATTATCCTCGAAGCTCAAGCAGAGCATGAAATGGACCGATCAACGGACAGCAAGAAGTATTATTTTTACTACTATTTTTGGTGGGAGGAGGGCTCACCGTTGCTGCGCGTTGACTAGTTCATAACGAGAATTTGTCGGAATACCCAAGCGCGGAGCAGCGGCTCGGCGCTTTTTCGTTTTCCGGGACACAGCCAAGGCACGGTCCGGAAAACATGAGTGAAAACAACGTGCCGGGAGGTGGCCGTGATTATCGTCATGAAACATCAAGCCAATGCCAAGCAGGTGGCCGCCGTGGTTTCCCGTATAGAGAACCTTGGTTATCGAACACATCTCAGCGAAGGCGAAGAGCGTACCATCATCGGGGTGATCGGCGACGAACGCCCTGTCGACCTGAATCAGTTCGAATTGATGGACGGTGTGGAGAAGGTACTCCAGGTCCTGCGCCCATTCAAACTGCCCTCGCGCGAGATGCATCCGCAGGACACCGTAGTGGCCTTAAACGGTGTTAAAATCGGAGGGCCGGAGATCGTCATCATTGCCGGTCCCTGCTCGGTGGAAAGCCGCCAACAATTACTGGAAACGGCGCACGCAGTCAAGGAAGCCGGCGGGGCTGCCCTGCGCGGCGGCGTGTTCAAACCGCGCACCTCGCCCTACAGCTTCCAGGGCCTGGGCGAGGAAGGCCTTCAATACTTGGCCGAGGCCAAGGAAGAGACGGGGCTGCCCATCGTGACCGAGGCGATGACCATCGAACAGGTATCTCTGGTGGCGCGCTACGCCGACGTAGTCCAGATCGGCACGCGCAACATGCAGAATTTCCCGCTGCTCAGCGCGGTGGGCGAATCCGGGCATCCGGTGCTGCTGAAACGCGGCATGATGTCCACCATCGAGGAATGGCTCATGGCCGCCGACTACATCCTCTCCAAGAACAACCCGCACGTGATCTTGTGCGAGCGCGGCATCCGCACCTTCGAACACGCCACGCGTTCAACGACGGACATCAACGCCATCCCGGTACTTAAAGAACTCACCCACTTGCCGATCATCCTCGACCCCAGCCACAGCACGGGGAAGAGCGCCTACGTCAGGGCCGTGGCTCGCGCCGGCGTCGCCGCCGGGGCGGACGGTCTGATCGTCGAAGTCCACGTGCGACCCGAGGAAGCCCTTTCCGACGGCGCGCAAAGTATTAAACCGGAAACCTTCGCCGAACTCGTGCACGAAGCACAGGTTTTGAGCGAAGCCGTGGGTAGAAAGTTCGCCAAACACTGATGAGACTCTCCGAAACGCGCCTCTCGATCGTCGGGCTTGGCCTGATGGGCGGGTCCCTCGCCCGCGCCTTGCAGGGCAAGGTAGCCGAGTTGATCGGCATGGACTGGGACCCACAGGTGGTGCAGCAGGCAAACGAGCTGGGAATCTTCGATCGCGCCAGCAACGATCTGCACTACACGCTGGAGAACAGCGATCTGGTCGTGCTGGCCACACCCGTGCGCGCCATTCTGGACACACTGAAACAGATCGGCCGTGACCTGCCGGTGCCCCCGCGGGTGTTCGACCTCGGATCGACCAAGGTCGAAATCGTCCAGGCGATGAAAGCCCTACCGAAGGGAGTCGACGTGCTAGGAGGACATCCGCTGTGCGGCAAGGAACGCGCCGGGTTAGCTTCCAGCGAGGCTGAACTCTACCGCCACAAAACCTTCGTGATCACGCCCCTGGAGCGCACTTCCGAAGAGATGCTGGCGCTGATCGAAGAGCTCATTGCAGCCGTAAACGCTCGCTCTTTGGTCCTGGACCCCGAGCGCCACGACAGCCTGATCGCGATTACCAGTCACCTACCCTATTTACTGGCGGTGACGCTGATCTCCGTGGGCATGGAAGCCAGCGCCGTGGATGACGCTATCTGGGACCTGATCGCTTCCGGTTTCATCGACACCTCCCGCCTGGCGGCCAGCGATGTAACCGTGATGAGCGACATCCTGCTCACCAACCGGGGAGAGATCCAAAAGGCGCTCGAGCGCGCCATTCTCAACCTGCAGGAACTGGCCAAAATCATCTCGTCCGGTGACGTCGACAAGCTTTTCGCGGAACTGACCCTGATCCGCAGCCAACGCGCCAGCCTGGGCAACCCAGAAATCGAATCCGAGGAGCCTCATGGAAATCCGCATCCCCAAAGCGGCTAAGAAACTGCGCGGTAGTGTGCGCCCTCCGGGGGACAAGTCGATCTCCCACCGCGCCCTGCTCCTGGGCGGAATCGCCCAGGGCACCAGCCGCATCCAGGGGTTTTTGCGCGCCGGCGTCACCGATGCCATGTTGGGCTGCCTGAAGACCCTCGGAGTCGATGCAGAATTCATGGGCGACGACGATCTGGTGATCGTCGGCCGCCCCTGGCGCACGCCGGGCGATACCCTGGACTGCCACAACTCGGGCGCCACGATGCGCATGCTGCTCGGTGCACTGGCCGCGCAGCCCGTCGAAGCCACACTGGACGGCACGCCGCGCCTGCGCAAACGCCCGATGAAGCGCGTGGTGAACCCCCTGCGACTCATGGGCGCCGATATTCAGGGAGCGGAGGATCAACCTCCACTCACGGTGCACGGCCGGAAACTGCACGGCATCGACTACGAACTGCCCGTCGCTTCGGCGCAGGTGAAGACCGCCATCCTGCTGGCAGCGCTGTTCGCCGAAAGTCCGACCACGATCCACGAACCCGGTCCCTCGCGCGATCACACCGAACGTATGCTGCGTTGTCTTGGCGTTTCGGTGAACGCCATCAACGGCGATGTCGAACTGAAACCGGAGGAAGGACCGCTGTCGGCCTTCTCGCTTGTCGTTCCCGCAGACATCTCCTCCGCCGCGTTCCTGATCACCGCAGCCGTCGTCGTGCCGGGTTCCAAATTAAAACTACTGGGTGTCGGGGTCAATCCCACCCGCACAGGGCTACTCGACGTCCTGCAGGAGATGGGCGCCGACGTTCGCCTCGAGAACGAACATCAATCGGGTTTGGAGCCGATCGCCGATCTCACCATCCGGCAGAGCCAGTTGCGTGGGGTAGCAGTCTCTGGCGAGCGCGTGGTACGCATGATCGACGAATTTCCCATCTTCGCCGTCGCCGCCACGCAGGCGGAAGGCGAGAGCATTGTCTCCGATGCCGCTGAGCTGCGATTGAAGGAATCCGACCGCATCGCATCGTTGGTCGGAGAACTGCAGAAAATGGGCGCACAGATCGAAGCCCGGGAAGACGGCTTCGTGATCGCCGGTCCGACCCGGCTGCAGGGCGCCGTCGTAGAGTCACATAAGGACCATCGTCTTGCCATGGCGCTGATCGTTGCCGGCCTGATCGCCGAGGGCACCACGGTGGTGCGCGGCGCGGAATCCATCCAGCAATCCTATCCAGATTTCATTTCCACTCTCACTTCATGTGGAGCTGAACTGGTATGAACCGCGTCGGTCTGCTGGGCTACCCGCTGTCGCACTCGGTGTCGCCGGCGATGCACAACGCGGCCTTCGCTGCTTTGGGACTTCGCGGGCGCTACGAATTGTTGGAGACGCCGGCCGAAGATCTCCCCGAGGCGGTGGAGCGCTTGCATCAGGGGGAATGGATGGGCGCCAACGTGACCATCCCGTACAAGGCTCGCGTGATACCGCTGCTGGACGAAATCGATCCTTCGGCAGCGGGGATCGGCGCAGTGAACACTATTCTTCGCGCCGAGCAACGACTGATCGGATACAACACCGACGTAACCGGTTTTCAGGTCGATCTGCGCTCGCATGGTGTCGAGATTGACGGAGACAATGTGGTCGTTCTTGGCAGCGGCGGTGCAGCGCGCGCCGTAACGGCGTCCCTGATCCCCAACGGAGCACGCATTCGATTCATCACTCCGCTGATCGACGAAGCGCAGCGGCTGATCGAGGATCTGGTCGTCCCCACCGGCGCGGAAGCGCAGATCCTGCCCTGGGAAGACGACAGCTTCGCCGGAATCGAATGCCGCTTGCTGGTCAACGCCACGCCGGTGGGTATGTCCCCTGACGTCCAAGCCTGTCCCTGGCCGCAGGACATCCCCCTGCCCGCGGGCGCTTTCGTCTACGACCTGGTCTACAACCCATCGGAAACCATGTTAATGAAGCGCGCTCGCGCCGAGGGACTGGGAGCCGGAAGCGGTTTGGGCATGCTCGTCGAACAGGGTGCCCTGGCCTTCGAACTGTGGACGGGGAAATCGCCCTCACGCCGGGTGATGGCGGACGCGGCGCAAAGTGCTTTGGAAGGGCGACATGCTTAGATACCTCACCGCAGGCGAGTCCCACGGCCCGCAGTTGACCGCCATTCTGGAAGGCATGCCTGCAGGACTGCCGCTCTCGCCAGACGACATCGCTCCCGACCTGGCCCAACGCCAGAAGGGCTACGGCGCCGGCCCGCGCATGAAGCTGGAGAAAGACGCCATCGAGATCACCGGCGGTGTGTTGGCCGGACAGACGACCGGCGCGCCGATCGCCTTGATCATCCGCAACCGCGATCACGAAAACTGGAAGGGCAAGGCCATCCCCGCCATGACCGTTCCCCGGCCGGGACACGCCGATCTGACGGGTGCGGTGAAGTATGGCTATTCCGATTTCCGCTTCAGCCTGGAGCGCGCCTCGGCGCGCGAGACGGCGGCGCGCGTGGCCATTGGCGCCGTGTGCCGCAAGCTGCTGGCCCAGTTCGAGGTCCGCGTCGGCAGCTACGTCAGCGCGATCGGGCAAGTCAACGCCGATCTGGATGCGTTGGATTTGGAAGCACGCGTCGCCCAGGCAGCGGAGAGCGAAGTCCGCTGCCCAGATGAAGCGGGAACGCAAGCCATGCAGGCGGAGATTAAAGCCGCCATGCAGGCCAAAGACACACTGGGGGGTATTTTCGAGGTCGTCGCCCTGGGACTGCCGCCCGGGTTGGGCAGCCACGTGCACGGCGACCGACGCCTGAGCAGCCAATTGGCGGCGGCGCTGATGAGCATTCCGGCGATGAAGGGCGTCGAGATCGGCGCGGGGTTCGCCCTAGCGCACAAACGCGGCACTGAGGTCCACGACGAGATCGAGCTCGAGGACGGCATCCTTTTACGGCGCAGCAACCGCGCCGGCGGCCTGGAAGGCGGCATCACCACCGGCGAACCCCTCATCCTGCGCGTGGCGATGAAACCGATCTCCACTACGCTCACACCGCGCGCATCGGTGGACGTCGCCCGCGGCGAGGCGGCGGAAACCCAGTACGAGCGCTCGGATTTCTGCGCCGTGCCGCGCGCCACGGTCATCGGGGAAGCCGTGGTCTGCATTGTGCTGGCCAACGCCCTGCTCGAAAAACTGGGCGGCGACTCATTGAACGAACTGCAGGGTCGTTTTCGCCAATTGCGCACCGCTCGTCTCGAAGATCTGGAGATGGACGATGAGCCCATCGTCTTCTGGGAATAGCGCCCTGGCGCCGCAGAATGTAGCGCTCTTCGGTCCACCGGGCTCCGGTAAAAGCGCCGTCGGCAAGCTTCTGGCGCAGCATTTGAAGCGCCCATTTCTCGACATGGACGCCGACATCGAGGAATGGGCCGGTAAGCCGATTCCTGCGATCTTCGCCGAAGATGGCGAATCTACATTCCGCGAGATGGAAGCCAATCTCTGCCGCCAATTGGCCGGGGAAAACGGCTGGGTGATCTCCTGCGGCGGCGGCGCGCTGGTCGATCCCGGAAACCGCGAGCTGATGGAAGCCAGCGGCCGGATCATTTTCCTGGATTGCTCGCAAGAGGTCCTCCTCAGGCGCACGCAGAAGGCGAACGATCGCCCGCTGCTCAGTGGGGATAAAGAAGCGCAGCTTCTGGCGCTGCTGGAAAAACGACGTGAGGTTTATAGCTCCTTCCCCAACCGCGTCGACGCCTCCGGCGACGACCCCGAACGCATCGCGCGGGCAGCCCTGGCGCTGCTTGACGAGTTGGGCAGCACAACGCTGCGCGTCGAAGCGCCGCCGCCGGCCTACGATGTCATTCTCGGAATCGATCTGTTGCATCGCGTGGACACGCTGCTGTCCGAACGAGGCTTGAATCCACCCTTCGTCGTGGTGAGCGATTCGAACGTCGCCCCGTTATACGCCGATACAGTCTGCCGGGCGCTGAAAGCCGAGCTGGTTGAAATCCCTGCCGGCGAAGAACACAAGAACTTGGAGACGGTCCGCACGCTCTACGACCGTTTCCTGGAATTCGGAATCGAGCGCCGCGCAACGGTCGTCGCCTTGGGCGGCGGCGTGATCGGCGATATGACGGGCTTCGCCGCAGCCAGTTTTATGCGCGGCGTACGCTGGGTCAATCTGCCCACCACCCTGCTGGCCATGGTGGATGCCAGCATCGGGGGTAAGGTCGGCGTAGATTTGCCTCAGGGAAAGAACCTGGTCGGCGCCTTTCATCCGCCGTCCGTGGTCATCAGCGACACCGCAACGCTGGACACGCTGCCCGAAAAAGAACTGCGCAACGGCATGGCGGAATTGTTCAAGGCGGCTTTGATCGCCGATCCTCTGCTCTTCGAGTGGCTCGAGCGGGAAAGCGCGCAGCCAACTGTACGCTGGATCGAACGCGCCCTGGCGGTGAAAATCGACATCGTCAACGTCGATCCCTACGAACGCGACGTGCGCGCCAAGCTCAACCTGGGCCACACCGTGGCGCACGGACTCGAAGCCGCCAGCGGATACGCGTTGAGCCACGGCGAAGCGGTCGCTATCGGACTGGCGGCGGAAGCGCGCATGGCCGAGGCGCTGGGTGTGGCGGGGACAGGATTGGCAGCGCGTATCGAAGCCGTGCTGACCCGGCTGGGCTTGCCCACGCGCTTCCAGACACTCGCCGTCCCTGAAGTGCGCACGGCCATGTCCACCGATAAGAAGAAAGCCGGCGGCCGGCTGCATTTCGTCCTGCCGGTCGATCCCGGGCGGACGGAAATCCGCCAAACGGTCCCCGAAGACATCATTCTACAGACGCTCGAAAGCGTGAAGGAGTCCGCATGAAAACGATCCTCGTGCTCCACGGTCCCAACTTGAACTTGCTCGGAGTGCGCGAACCGCAGGTCTACGGCTCAACCACGCTGGCGCAGATCGACGATCGTTTAAAGGAAGAAGCGAAGCGCCTGGATTTAGCCATCGAGACTCTGCAGTCCAACCACGAAGGCGCCTTGATCGATGCCCTGCATCAGGCGCGCGAAAACGCCAGCGGGGTGATCATCAACCCCGGAGGGCTGACGCACACCTCCGTCTCGCTGCGCGACGCCATCGCTGCCAGCGAGCTGCCTGTTGTGGAAGTGCATCTTTCCAACATCTTCGCCCGGGAGGAATACCGCCGACGATCGATTACCGCCGACGCTTGTGTGGGCATCATCGCCGGTTTCGGCTGGCGCAGCTACCTGCTGGCCTTACAAACCCTGGCCGAAAAATTGAACGAGGGAACGGGATGACCGCCAATCAACCGCCAGGCGATCACACGGATTACAGCGAGGAACCCGGATGAAAAAGCAACCTCAATGCATGGACACCGTCCAACCCAGTTTCTACGCCGAACTCGACGGAACGATCGCCGGGCTGCGCGCCCGGGGCACGGACGTGATCCGTCTGGATATCGGTTCGCCGGATTTACCGCCTTCCGAAGCGATCATCGACACCTTAAATCAGTCGGCTCGCGATCCCGGTCATCACGGCTACCAGCCCATCAACGGACCGGTTCCACTGCGTCAGGCTTGGGCGCAGCTCTACGAACGCCTCTTCGACGTTTACGTCGATCCCGAATGCGAGATCGTGCCCCTGCTCGGTTCCAAAGAAGGCATCTTCCATTTCACCCTGGCCAACGCCGAGGCCGACGACGTCGTGCTGATTTCCGAACCGGCCTATCCCATCTACGCGCAGGCGGCGCGCTTCGTCGGCGCACAAGTCGTGCTGCTGCCTTCGGACGAGGTGCACGGCTTTTTACCCGATTTCAGCGCCATCCCTCCTGAGGTCTCCCAACGCGCTCGCCTTCTGTGGCTAAACTACCCCAACAATCCAACCGGCGCCACCGCGACGTTGGATTTCTTCGCCCAGGCGATCGACTTCGCCCGTGAACACCACGTCCTGCTCTGCCATGACGCGGCCTACTGCCAGGTTACCTTTGACGGCTACGATGCCCCAAGCCCGCTGCAGATCGAAGGCGCTAGAGATGTCACTGTGGAGTTCAACTCGCTATCCAAATCGCACAACATGGCCGGCTGGCGGGTGGGCGTGGTCGTTGGTGGAAAAGACCTGGTGGAATCGGTGCGCAAGCTCAGACCAAACGTTTACAGCGGGCAGTTCAAGCCCATCACCGACGCCGCTACCGCGGCGTTGAACGGCGATCAATCCTGGCTCGAGGAGCGCAACGAGATCTACCGCCGGCGCAGGGATTTGATCCTCGAACATCTGAATGCCCTGGGTGTGGAGCCCGCGGTTCCCCAGGCGGCGCTGTACATCTGGATGCCGATCCCCGAAGGCTGGATTGCAGTCGATTTCACCACGACACTGCTGCAGGATACCGGTGTCAGCCTGACCCCCGGAACGGTGTTCGGCGAATCCGGCGAAGGTTACGCCCGCATCTCCCTGGGTGCGGCGACCAAACGCATCGAAGAGGGGATGCGGCGCTTTACGGAATGGTGGAAGGTGAACATCGGGTGAGTCAAATTCACGTAGAACTTCTGGTCATGTAGCGGGAGGTTTTATTTAAATGAACCCAATCTTTTTCGGGATTACATTTGGGATCGCATTCGGTTTGGCGTTTGGGTTGACATGGGCGCTCGTGCGGAGGCGGAAGGAACACCGATCGTAGTGTGTCCGATAGAAACGTGCAGCGACTCCCGACATAAATTGCAGGAACACGTACAGATCGAACCTAACAAACCGACGGAGATATTGGCGTGACGACGATTCTGGAAACCGAGCGTTTGATACTCAGGCTGCAGCGGTCGGCGGACGTCGAAGGTCTCGTCGATCTCTGGTCCGACCCGGCGGTCACCCGGTATATGGGCGGTCCCCGAGAGCGGGACTGGCTGCGGACGGAGTTCGAAGAAGTCGGTCGGAATCCAACTGCCGAGCAATATGACCTGTGGCCCGTGCTTGAGAAGGAATCCGGCCAACTGGTGGGGAACTGCGGACTGCTCGAAAAGGAAGTCGCCGGAAAAGCAGAGATCGAAATGGTCTACGTCTTCGCCGCTTCCGTATGGGGCAAAGGCTATGCCACAGAGATCGGCGAAGCGTTGATCCGGCATGCAACCGAGGTGATGGGACTCGAACGGCTTATCTCGTTGATCGAACCCGAGAACGCCGCTTCGGAACGCGTGGCGCAGAAAGTGGGCATGCACTTCGACCGAGAAGTACAGCGACCAGGCGGATCCATGCGAAAGGTGTACGTGATCGAATCCGGGAAACAATCCGCAAACTGATCACACAGTACGTGCCAATGGTTAACCCACCCATCCCAACCGTCATTAGAATTAACAGCGGAGAATGCCATGAAACCCACGGATTTCGCATCCACACTGGTCCAGGAGTTGGAAACGCTGCCCGAACGAAAAACCGCTCCGATGCGCAAAGTTCGACTCCGCTATTCCCGGAAGCTTGATGCCGAAGAGGCGCAATACGTGTTCGACGTCGCACAGGCGATCGTCGACTCCGACAGGCACCGCTGGATCGCTTACGAATTGATCGCCAACCATGCGGAAGCCTTCCGTTCCCTGGACCGGCAAAAGCTCGAAACCCTCGGCCGCGGCATGGACCACTGGTCGGTGGTGGACAGCTTCTCGCGCACCTTGTCCGGTCCGGCGTGGCGCGATGGGCTGATTACCACACAGACGATTCACGATTGGACGCATTCGCCGGACCGCTGGTGGCGGCGCGCCGCCCTGGTGAGCACTGTCGCCTTGAACATGCGCTCCAACGGCGGCCAAGGCGACGTGCCCCGAACCCTCGCCGTGTGTGAAATGTTGGTAGACGATTACAACGATATGATCGTGAAAGCCATGTCCTGGGCGCTGCGGGAACTCGTGGTTCACGACCGCGAAGCCGTGCAACGATTTCTGAACCGACACGAAGATGAGCTCGCCGCGCGCATCAAGCGGGAAGTGAAGAACGTGCTCGAGACGGGGTTGAAAAACCCATAGTAGCACACGCATCGAAGAAAGGTATTCCAATCCGTTGAAACCAGTCATGACTCCCATCCATCTTCAATCCACAGAGGTGCAGGATTTGCCCTTCGTTCTCAACGCAGAAACAGCGGCGGACAATCGAAAGTATGTCGCCCAATGGATTCAACTTCAACACCAGGCGGCCATCAAGGACTCGGACGTGCGGAATGAACGAAAACGACAACACAAGTGAACTACGGGGCTCGTCCGCACAAGACACTCCCAGAAGGATGTCGAAATTCATCGGGCAACGAGTCCGACAAAACGCGCTGTCCCTTTCTTCACTTGGCGTGCTGTTCTTCGTCGTTGCCGGTACGCTCAAGATCCTCGGATTTTGGATCTACGCCGGCACAGTGCTGATCTATCAGATCGTCAGCTTGCTGATCCTCGTGCCCAGATATCCTGCTTACGTCGAATTGGCTCGCGTGCGTAAGGTCCAACGAACGGACGCAAAAAAATGGGACAAGTTGATTATCCGAATTCTGCTCGTAACCGCATTTCTGATGTATGGGTTAGCCGCTTTTGACCTCGGCCGAGCGCATCTTGGTATACTGCCGCTGTGGATCGCCCCGCTTGGAATCCTTTTCTATGCAGCGGGCAGCGCGCTGAATCAATGGGCGATGATCTACAACCCACACTTCGAAAAAGAAGTTAGGATTCAGTCGGATCGAGCCCATCAGGTGATCACCGCCGGGCCCTATCGAATCGTCCGCCACCCTGGATATTTCGGCAGCTTGCTCGGCTATATCAGTTTTCCGATCATCCTTGGATCTGCGCTGGCATTCATCGGAACGACTCTTTGCATTGGCGGTACGATTGTGCGCACGTACCTCGAAGATCAGACGCTGTGCCGAGAGCTGGATGGATATCGAGCGTATACCCAAACGGTTCCTCATCGCCTCATTCCCTTTGTCTGGTAATCTCGGGAAGTCATTCCTGGCTTATCGAGGCGTTGATTCCTACGGGTACGTACCACATATTGCAGATTGACGGACAAGAATATATATAATAGATGTCCAGCGCATCCTGACGGACAGGTTTTACTATCCCCATGGATGCCACATATGATATTCTGATTACAACGATCAGCACGAGGGGTTGGAACACAAGTGCGGCAATAGAATTAAGGCGAGGTGTCGAATCATGCCTTACAAAGTCTTCCTGGTCGAAGACGAGATTGTTACACGGGACGGAATCCGTGACAATGTCGATTGGGAATCTGTGGGGTTCAAATTTTGTGGAGAAGCCGCCGATGGTGAAATGGCGCTTCCGCTCATCGAAGAGACACAACCCGATGTATTGATAACCGATATTAAAATGCCGTTTATGGACGGTTTGCAGTTAAGCCAGATCATCCGCGAACACATGCCCTGGATCAAGATCATCATTCTAAGCGGACACAACGAGTTCGATTACGCCCAATCGGCACTTAAGCTGGGCGTGACCGAATATCTTTTAAAACCGGTGAGCGCTACGGACATCCAAAACGTGCTCGAGAATCTTGCGGATAAACTCCGCAAAGAACGCGAAGAACAGGAACACTTGAAGGAATTAAAACAAAGCGTCGAAGGCAATCTGAGCTTACAAAGAGAACAATTCTTGCTACGTCTGGTGATGGGTGGTGTGCCTTCTGCGGATGCTATCCAACAGAGCCAGAACTATGGTCTCGACATCGTTGCGAAATACTATCTCGTCACATTGATGACGATCGAACTGTGTGAAGACAACCAGCCGTTCGATTATCACGAATACCACATGGTCGAACGCATCGTTTCCGATCTGGTCGCCAATCATCCGGATGTCTTGATGACCAAGAAAGACGTCGAAGAATTGATCCTGCTTTTCAAAGGCAACAACCACGAACAGCTGATCGAGGAGGCAAGATTTCTCTCCGGACAGGCGAAGAAAAACGTAGAGCGCCAAACTCAATGTGGATTGTTGGTCAAGATGGGATCACCTCAGAAGCGTTTGGGAGACATTCACCACTCCTTCGCCGAAGCATTGGTGCGCATTAAAGGTCCTGCGCAGCAAACACAACACCAGGAAACTGAAGCCGGGGAGAGCCAATTTGAACTGCGCAACATCGATCAAGCAAGGATCGAAAACTACATTAAATTTGGTTCTTTGAACGATTTCGATGATTTCATGTCCGGGTGCATACAACCGATTGAAACGCCGCTGCGGAATTCCCACCTGATCCGACAGTACTTCATCGTGGACATCCTGCTGACCATCGCCCAATTCGTGAGCGATCTCGGCGGAGAAGTCGACAAGATCGTTCCGCAGGTTGTGAAACTCGAAGAATTTTTAGGTACTGTAAATACGATTGACCAGATTAAAGGTGAAATGAAAAGCATCTTCACGGACACCCTTACCTTCCGAGATAGGCACACAGATCATGAACGCCTTAGATTGATCCACCAAGCCAAAGACTATATCGATAAGAACTTCATGGATCCCACACTGCAGCTGAAGGATGTTGCTTCCAGGTTTAATCTCAGCACCAGCCATTTTAGTGCCGTCTTCCACGAAGAGATTGGAGAGACGTACCGTGATTATCTCGGAAAATTACGCCTCAATCGGGCGAAGGAACTCCTTCGAACCACGAATTCAAAAATCTCAGAAGTTGCTCACATGAGCGGATATCGCGATCCACATTATTTCAGCACGGTATTCAAGAAGAAATGCTCACTGACGCCTCAGCAATTCCGCCAACAGTCACACCAAAGTAAATCTATTGGATAAAAATTATGAATATCGAATTAACGGCTCCCGAGCCTACTCCCAAACTCGTCAGCAAGACGATCGACTTCATCTCAGGCATTAATATCTCCCTGAGGGCGAAAATCTTGCTTTCGTTCTTCGTCGTGATTCTCATGCTCGTTGCCGTCATCACGATGATGATCCTCGAGGTGCTGCGCTTTAATCGCAACTACGATGCCATCATCACCAACATTACGACGGCCAACAGCATCAATGGATTCATTAAACCGAGTATTGACTCAGAAATGTGGTATATCGTCGCTGGAACGATCTCGTTTGATGAGGGCAAGCAATATGAAATTATCGACCAGGTCAATTCACAAATCGATTCGATGATGGCCAACGCCAGCTCCGATAAATCCAGGATTAAGCTAGACGTGATCCGCAGAACGATGGCCACGCTGACCAGCTACGTCGATAAGATGGGCGAGCAGATCGCGCAGGGAAGCCGAGTGGCGGACAATGAACTGGTTTGGGATAACATACGCGGGGTTTCAGAAGTGGTTGAAGCCAGTGTGCAGGATTATATGCTTTTCGAGGTTCAACAAGCCGAACAGCAGTACGCGGATAATCAAACTCGTTTCAACCGCTGGATCATCGTCTATTCCATCCTGCTGCCTTGCATCATCGCATTCTCGGTCGCCGCTGCGTGGATCATTTCCACGAGCATCTATGTTCCCATCAAAGCGCTGCAGAATTTGACGACAACGATCACACAGAACGATCTCAAGGCACTCGTGTCTCAAGACAACGTAGATGAGATCACGGAGCTGGGAATGAGCTTCAACATCATGGTGGGCAAAATTCGAGAGCTTCTGGACGAGAAGATCGAGGAACAGCGCAATCTGAAGAAAGCCGAATTGAAAGCCTTGCAAGCCCAGATCAATCCTCACTTTCTCTACAACACGCTCGACACGATCGTATGGATGGCGGAAGCAAAGAAGACAGACGAGGTGATTGAGATCGTGCGTGTGCTGTCAAGTTTCTTCCGGATTGCGTTGAGCAAAGGAAAAGATTGGATCCCTATAAGACAGGAAATCGAGCACGTTCAGAGCTACCTAACAATCCAGAAGATGCGCTATCGAGATATCTTGGATTACAAAATCGAAGTCGATGACGATATCCTCGACAGCACGATCTTGAAACTAACACTCCAACCTTTGGCCGAGAACGCACTCTATCACGGCATCAAAAACAAGCGAGGCGGCGGTAAGATCAACATTCGAGCCAGACGTGCGAATCAGAACGAAATTCTCCTGGAAGTGCAGGACGATGGTATAGGCTTTACACCCTACAAACTGGCCCAGATCCAAGCCGCCTTGCAAGAAAACTCGGGGGCAGTTCCTGGGAAGGATGGCGGTTTTGGTCTGGAAAACGTCAACAAACGCATCGAATTGTATTACGGCAAGCAATACGGCCTCTCCGTCGAAAGCCAATATCAATCCGGCACGAGAGTCACCGTGACCATTCCCCTCCAAAATGACAGTGATTCGTAATAGATGAAGGAGATCACGTCCATGCTGAATGTGAAGAGAATCTCGATGTTGATCATCGTGTTGATCATCATCGTCTACACTGCCGCTTGTGGTCCTTTAATCCCACCCACATCGGGATACTTGAATCTTGAAACGAATCAAGAAGATCGTCCCAAGACTTATCAGGACCTGGTCGTCGGATTCTCCCAAATCGGAGCCGAAAGCGATTGGCGCACCGGCAACACGGCCTCGATCAAAGAAGAAGCCGAACGTCTGGGCGTTGAATTGATCTTCTCGGATGCCCAACAAGAACAGGAAAATCAAATCAAGGCGATCCGTACGTTCATCGCGCAACAGGTTGATGTAATCGGCGTCTCGCCGGTGGTCGAAACCGGCTGGGAGTCCGTTTTCCAAGAAGCCAAAGATGCCGGTATCCCCGTTATCGTGGTCGACCGGCGTGCTCAGGTGGACGAAGATCTCTACGCCGTGCGTCTCGGATCGGACTTCGTCGAAGAGGGTCGAAGAGCCGCGCACGAGATGGTGCGCCTGCTTGATGGGAAGGGGAACATCATGGAATTGGTAGGCACCATCGACTCGGCCCCCGCCAACGACCGCTACCTGGGTTTCCGAGAGGTTCTTGAAGATTATCCAGAGATGAACATCATTGTCTCTGTATCGGCCGACTTTACGCGCGCCAAGGGCAAGGAAGTGATGGAAGAATATCTCCTGGAATATGGAGAGCAGATCGACGGTCTCTTCGCTCACAACGACGACATGGCAATCGGTGCCATCCAAGCCATCGAGGAATATGGACTGGCGCCTGGTGAGGACATCAAGATCGTTTCCATCGACGCCATCCGCGATGCGTTCCAAGCGATGCTCGATGGGAAATTGAACGTAACGGTTGAGTGCAACCCTCTACTGGGTCCACAGTTTTTTATCGTTGCCTTACAAGTGGTTAATGGTGAGGAACTCCCTAAATTCATCCCCTCCATTGAAGGTGTTTACTACCCGGAGGATGCGGGTGAATTGATTTCAACCCGTAGATATTGACGTATTCGAAGTATTCTCAGAAAAAAATCAAGGCTCTCAGATTCCCCTAGCGGTCTATCTGAAAATAATCAACTTCTTGTGTAAGAAACTTAACCATCCGGTTGGAAAGTTCGTTTGTTTGCCAACAGGAGAATATCAATTTCAACGTACTTCCCCGAAAAAACTATTGAGATCACCCGTCTTTTCACTATTATTGAATTAGTCGCCACTCCATCAATCTACTACAAATTCAATCGAACATTTTCGTGTAACTCATCTATCGGTATTCGAAGTGATATATAAGTAATCTCTCGATCAATTCTTTGCTGCCGTTCTGAATCTGGTCTTTATGGGATCAGAGGGAAAGGAGGTTTGTATCGGATATCGCGACGAATATGGCAACAAGAGAAGCGCTTGCTCAGGATTCAACCGTTTAAGCAAGCACTTCCGTTACGCGATATTTCGTTGGAATTCAAACGGAATATCGCACAAAGCATTGTAACACAACAAGAACTCCGTACAAACGGAGAATCCCATCTTAGGGAAGGAGATTTAAAAATGTCTCGTATTAAAGGGATCGCCTTTTTACTGCTGGTTGCCACTTTAGCACTGGCGGCATGTGGTGGGGGAGCTGCAAAAGAAGAGGCTGATTGTGCTCCCAACTGCGAATATACCGACATGACGTTCTGCTATCCACAGCTCGGTGCTGAGAGTGACTGGCGCACGGCGAACACGGCTTCCTTCAAGGAAAATGCCGCGGATCTGGGCGTTCGCTTGATCTTCTCTGACGCCCAGCAGAAACAGGAAAACCAGATCTCGGCCATGCGCTCCTGCATTGCGCAGGAAGTTGACGTCATCGGTCTGCCACCTGTCGTAGAAGATGGTTGGGAAGCCGTCTTGACGGAAGCACAGGATGCTGGCATCCCCGTCATCATCGTCGACCGCTCGGTCACGGCTGACAAATCCCTGTATGCCTCGCACATCGGCTCCGACATGGTGGTTGAAGGCCAGAGATCTGCGGATGAAATGAACAAGTTGCTGCCCGACGGCGGCAAGGTCGTTGAGTTGAGCGGCACGACGGGCTCGGGTGCAGCGGTTGGCCGTGCAGAAGGCTTCCGCATGAATCTCAATGACAACATCGAGATCATTGACTCCCAGACCGGCAACTTCACCACCGCAGAAGGCAAGCCTGTAATGGAGGCCTTCCTGAGCAAGTACGGCGATGAGATCGACGGCGCGTTCATCCACAACGACAACATGGCCATCGGTGCCGTGGAAGCCATGAAGGCTGCAGGTCTATCACCGGGCGACATCGTGATCGTGTCGGTTGACGGCACGCGCGGCGGATTCCAGCTCATGATCGACGGCTGGGTACAGGCAGACGTTGAGTGCAACCCCCTGCTTGGACCACAGGTCTATGAGATGGCCCTGCGCCTGATGAACGGTGAATCGATTGAGGAAGAGGTGCTCACCAACGAAACCGTTTACTATCCTGACGAAGCAGAAGAATTACTGCCGACCCGCAAGTACTAGAAACTGGTAAAAGAGAAGCGGTGTTGATCCCAGCACCGCTTCTCTTCCTAAATGATAGCGTAATCCGACAAGTAATCGTTGAAAAGGGATACACATGAACCATAAGCCTCCTTTGATGAAACGAGTTCGTGAAAGCAAGATATTCTGGCCTGTGGTCGCATTTCTCTTACTTCTCATTGTGGATGCGATCTTCGCCCCTGGATTCTTTCGAATCGGTATCGTGGAAGACCATTACTTTGGAAGCATAATCAATGTGTTCAACAACGCTGCCCCATTGATGCTCGTGGCGATCGGCATGACCGTGGTGATCGCCACCGAAGGTGTGGATCTCTCCGTAGGCGCGGTTATCGCCATTTCAGCCGCCATGGGTACGGTGTTGATCAATCCTGCGCTGGGCAACGAACTAATCTTGAACGAGGTCCTGGCAGCCAACACAACGAACACACCATTATGGATCGTGGTGCTGGTGATTTTATTGGGGGGCACATTGTGTGGTTTGTGGAACGGCTTTCTGGTCTCGAGGGGCAACATCCAGCCAATGGTCGCAACCCTCATTCTCATGGTAGCCGGTCGCGGTATCGCCCAGCTTATAACCAACGGCCAAATCATGACCGTATACTACAGACCCTACTGGTGGTTCGGGAACGGCTATATTCTTCGGCTGCCAGTATCCATATACATCGTGATCGTAGTTGCCATTTTGGCCTGGGTGCTGTTTCGAAAAACTTCGATCGGCCTGTTCGTCGAATCTGTGGGTATCAATGCCAAAGCCAGCTTCTATTCCGGTGTCAACGAAAAAAACATCAAGCTGTTCGCCTATACGTTTTGTGGATTCTGCAGTGCAATTGCAGGTTTGATCCTGAGTTCCTACATTCACGGATGTGACGCCAACAACATTGGTCTGTCATACGAGTTGGACGCCATATTGGCCGTCGTTATCGGCGGTACCCTAATGTCAGGTGGACGCTTTTCACTGCTCGCCAGCATGATCGGCGCACTTCTTATCTGGACCTTCACCATCACAATGTATACCTTCGGTGTTCCGGCCAATGCGCTCCTAGCCGGGAGAGCCGTACTCGTCCTGGTTGTGATTTTGCTTTACTCAGATTACTTCCGCCGGCTCACGAATCGATTCTTCGAGCGGAAAGGACCTCAGCATGGCACAGAGATTTAAAACCTTCCTGATCAGCAACGGTCCTCTGCTGACCACCATTATAATTTTCATCATCGTATACATCGTCGGAGGGCTGCTCTACCCCGCTATGCAAAAACCGCAGGTGTTTTTAAATCTCTTCATCAACAATGCCAGCTTGCTGATAATATCGATCGGTTTAACTCTCGTGATTATCTCGAAAGGCATCGACTTGTCTGTCGCGGGTATGATCGCCCTGACCTCGGCCGCATCAGCCGCTTTGCTACAGACGGGATTGAGCGCCTACGTCGTCATCCCCTTGATGTTATTAATGGGGATCGCAATCGGCTTTGTCATGGGTTGGATCATTCATTACTTCAAAGTCCAACCTTTCATTGTTACCTTGATGGGACTGTGGTTCGCCCGCGGCATGGCGTACATTATTACGTTGACCTCTCTGACGATTAAAGATGATGTATATCGCTTCCTGGCATTAACCAAGCTGCACCTCGCTCCGAAAATGTATGTATACATCCCGACCCTGATTGGCCCGATTCTAATATTGATTACGTACTACATCATGAAATACACACGTTTCGGACGCATTGTCTATGCCGTAGGTAATGATGAAGAATCTGCAAGGCTGATGGGTTTGCCCGTCGGTCGGACAAAACTGATCGTATATTCCTTCGGCGGCTTTTGTTCCGCTTTGGGCGGAATCGTTTTCAGCATCTCCTTGCTTTCGGGTTACGGCGGTTACGCCCCAGGGATGGAATTGGATGCCATCGCATCAGTCGTTATCGGTGGCACCCTGCTGACCGGAGGCGTGGGCAACGTGATCGGCACCTTGTTCGGTGTCTTGATTAGCGGCACCATCGTCACGATTCTCCAATTTAATGGCACCTTGAGTTCATGGTGGACCCGCATCATGGTCGGTGTGCTCACGCTCATCTTCATCGGAATTCAGGGTTTGTTCTACATGCGGCAAAGACACTCATAACCTGGGTTTTTACGAACGGAGACAACGTACATGTTGGAAACCAAGAAATCCACAAATCAGAACGACATCATAGTAATGGAAGGTATCTACAAATCTTTTCCTGGCGTTCAAGCCCTGGAAAATGTGGATTTTTCTCTTAAACCTGGGGAGATCCACGCCCTCGTCGGGGAAAATGGTGCCGGTAAATCCACCCTGATCAAAGTAATGACGGGTGTTGAACGACAGGATCAAGGTTCTGTATATCTGGAAGAACAAGAGGTCTTCATCAAATCACCTCTCCATGCGCAGACGATGGGCATCAGCACTGTCTATCAGGAAGTTAATCTTTGTGACTTTCTGACAGTGGCGGAGAACATCCTCCTGGGCCGGGAACCTCGTAAAGCCGGACGAATTGATTGGAAAGGCATGTTTCAACGCGCAGAACAAGTCCTTCAAAGACTGGATATCGATATCGATGTAACCCAACCATTGAGCTCTTACTCCACCGCAATCCAGCAGGTCACTGCCATCGCACGCGCGCTTGAAGTCTCGAATGCTCGAGTCTTGATCCTAGACGAACCCACCTCCAGCCTGGATGCACACGGAACAGAGCAAATCTTCCGTGTGATGCGGACGCTCAGGGAAGCTGGGGTGGGAATTATTTTCATCACGCACTTTATCGACCAGGTCTATGAGGTTTCGGACCGAATAACGGTCCTCCGAAATGGCAGGTTGGTCGGGACGTTTGAAAAGTCCAAATTATCCCGGATGGAGTTGATCGCAAAGATGATTGGCCGTAGCCTGGCTGATTATGATGACATGACAGCCATCAAGCTGGAAACGATGGGGTACATCAAGGAAGAAGCCCTATTGACGACACATGATCTCGGTCTCGAAGGTTCGATCGAGCCCTTCGATATCGAGTTGCACGCTGGCGAGGTCGTAGGTGTGGCTGGTCTCCTCGGTTCTGGGCGCACGGAAATGGCGAAACTTATTTTCGGAATTGATCAACCAGATAGTGGCACGATAACTATGGAAGGCAAACAGGTGGAAGACCACTCACCACTTGGTGCGATTGAACTTGGTGTGGCTCTCTGCCCGGAAGACCGTAAAGCCGAAGGAATCGCGGATGATCTTACCGTTAGGGAAAACATCATCCTGGCATTGCAGGCGCATCAAGGCTGGTTCAAATATCTATCCCTTCCGAAGCAGTACGAAATTGCCGAGAAGTACATTAAGTTGCTGAACATTACTACTCCCTCAGCGGATCAACCCGTGAGAAATCTAAGTGGTGGCAACCAGCAAAAGGTGATCCTCGCACGTTGGCTGGCTACCAATCCAAAATTATTAATCCTGGATGAGCCCACCCGGGGTATCGACGTGGGAGCAAAGGCGGAGATTCAAAGACTAGTTCTTCTGCTGGCGGAAGAAGGAAAATCGTGCTTGTTCATTTCATCGGAATTGGATGAAGTGCTGCGTACCAGTCACCGTATCGTTGTATTGCGGGATCAGAAGAAGGTCAATGAATTCACGGGTGAAGTTAGCGAGAGAGAAATCATGCAATCCATCGGAGGCAGCGAGTAATTCTTTTCGAACAGCTCCTCCTCAATTCGTGTGGGTTAACGCCGGTGATAATATGCTAGCCATAACGATCTAGGAGAATCCAGCACACTTCAGTGGATCCTCGTTTCAATTTTCTTTCCCTTCCTTCTGACAATACCTGTCTCAATCCCGAGATGGGTATTGTCAATAATGAATAGGGTAATGATGAGTCATCCGCTCTGTAATCATGGGAAAAAGGAAAATCGAGCACATATTCCAATGATTAGAATTTAGACACAGATAACCATGCCGGCATTAATTAGGATTCGAGAGGAGAAAAATATAAATGTCTGAAAAACCATTGAATCTGGGACTGATCGTAGGCAATCGCGGATTCTTTCCCAGTCATCTCTGTGAATCTGGTCGGGAAACCATTCTGAAGGTGCTCGAAAGTGAAGGTATTAATGCGATCGCCATTTCTCCCGAAAAAACTCCCTACGGTTCTGTTGAGAGTCTCGGAGAAGCACACATGTTGGCCGATTTGTTTAAAGCGCACGCTGGTGACATCGACGGCGTTCTGGTCACACTGCCGAACTTTGGTGACGAGCGCGCGATTGCCAACACGTTGCGTTGGTCCGGGTTGGATGTGCCGGTACTGATCCACGCCTATCCCGACGATGCGAAACGAATGACCATCGCCGACCGACGCGATTCTTTCTGCGGCAAGATGTCCCTGTGCAACAACCTGCGACAGTACGGCGTCAAATTCACACTGACATCTTTGCACACGGTCGACCCGCAGAGCGAGAGCTTCCGAAACGATTTGCGTAATTTCGCCGCCACGTGCCGTGTTGTTGGTGGTCTGAAACATGCCCGCATCGGTGCATTGGGCGCTCGTCCGACGGCTTTCAATACCGTACGTTACTCCGAGAAATTGTTGGAGAATTCGGGTATTTCGATCGAGACTCTGGACCTCTCCGAAGCCTTTGGCCGTATTGAACGGTTGGCAGATGATGATCCTGCCGTGAAAGCCAAACTCCAATCCGTCCGGGATTACGTCCCCACCAAGGCCGTTCCCGAAGATGCACTGCTAAAAATGACCAAGTTGGGCGTTGTGATCGACGGCTGGATGGACGAGACCGAGTTGGTCGCCAGCGCAATCCAGTGTTGGACCTCGATGCAGGAGTTCTTCGGTGTCGTCCCCTGCACGCTGATGAGTATGATGTCCAACAAATTGGTGCCCTCCGCATGTGAAACGGATGTCGCCGGCGTTGTCGCCATGTATGCTTTGGCCTTGGCCGCCCAGCAGCCCAGCGCCATTGTGGATTGGAATAACAATTACGGCGACGATCCCGACAAAGGCGTCATCTTCCACTGCTCCAACTTACCCGGCGATATATTCGTCAAGGACAATGCCGTGATGGATTACCAGGAGATCATCGCCGGCACCGTAGGTAAAGAGAACACGTATGGAACCGTCGTCGGGCGTGTGAAGACAGGCCCCTTCACGTACCTGCGCGTTTCGACGGACGATTTGAACGGCAAGATCGTGGCCTACACCGGCGAAGGTGAGCTCACGAAGGACCCGCTGCAGACATTCGGCGGATTCGGCGTGGTTAAGATCCCCAATTTACAAGGGTTGCTCGCCCACATATGCAACAACGGCTACGAACATCACGTCTCCGTCAACCTGACGGAGGTCGCCGACTCGATTTACGAGGCGCTTGACAAATATCTGGGCTGGGAGGTTTACTACCACAACCGGACGTGAACGTTCCCGCCGTGATGAAAGGGATGTCCTTCGGAGGAGATATAGGGGCTGTGTGAGGTCTTAAACGGCTATGCATATTACCGTAGCGAGAATCATGTATTGAAGCGTCTGAAGGGATTTCGCAACGAGATCCGCACCAACTTAAAAATGGAGAGCACCATGCTAGAGGCGTTAAAAGAAGAGGTATTCCGATTGCATTTAGAACTTCCGCGCAACAACCTGGTCGCCTGGACCAGCGGCAACGTTAGCGCCCGAGACGTGGAAAGTGGTTTAGTGGTGATCAAACCTTCGGGCGTCAAGTATGAAGTCATGCGGGCTGCGGACATGGTGGTAGTGGATTTGGATGGGAAAGTGGTGGAAGGCAAGTTGAAACCTTCGTCCGACACCGCCAGCCACCTGTACATCTACCGCCAAATGGAACACGTAAACGGCATCGTGCACACCCACTCCAACTACGCCACCGCATTCGCCGCTCTGGGGAACCCAATTCCCGTTTGTCTCACTGCCATCGGCGATGAGTTCGGCGGGGAGATCCCTTGCGGTGAATTTGCCTTGATCGGCGGCGAGCAGATCGGTAAGGTGGTTGTTGAGATAATCGGCAATTCTCCGGCGGTGCTGCTGAAGAATCACGGCGTCTTCACCATTGGCCCGACGGTTGAAGCCGCACTGAAAGCGGCAGTAATGGTGGAGGACGTTGCCAAAACGGTCTCGATCGCCCTGGCAATGGGCAAGCCGGATGAAATTCCCCCGGATGCGGTCGCCAAGCTGCACGAACGCTACAAGAACGTATACGGGCAGAAATGAGGCATGAACAGAAAACTCTACCTCGGAGTATGGAGATGGCCGGTCCCCATTCCGGCGCATATCTAGCGGCGCCAAATCAAGAGTGAAGCCACTCTCGAATTCATGACCCCGGAACATCACCGCGTGCGCGAGTTTGTGGTCCGCGAGATACCCCGAGCCAACAGACCGCTCTCCCCCACCTACATCGCTGAGTCATTAAACATGGACGAGGTTGGTGTTTTGCGCATTCTGGATGAACTCGAAAAGGAGATGACTTTTCTCTATCGGGATGCACAAGGCGCAGTCCTATGGGCGTATCCGGTCACTGCGGCGCGCACACCTCATAGGATCACATTCAGCAGTGGGGAACGGATTTCAGCGGCTTGAGCGATCGACGCCATCGCGACACCCTTCGTGCAAGGGCGGCTGAGAAACGAGAAATTGAGCTTCACCATCGAAACCGTTTGTGGACACTGCAATCGGCTCCTGTCAATCGAAATCGACAGCGATTTAAAATATCGGGTGCTCGACGAAGGCGCGGATCCGATGATCTACGTGCCTATGGTGGATTTCGAAACCCTGGAAGATCCAAGCATCATCGACGCCTTTTGAATGAAATCCATTTTCTTCTGGTCAGAAGAACACGCCAAAGAATTTCGCCAGCGAACGGGCGGGGAACGCGGCATCTACCTAACGCTCGATCAGGCAGTATACGTTACCCCGATCCTTCAGGGCGCGTTGTTTGATTTCAAGTAGAGACCTTCATAGAGTAGTCTTGATCGTAAGGGGAAGGCTGGTTCTAGGTTCGATTATTCCAAATCGACGATCCCCGCCAGCGCCGCCGGGAAAGTTTCAAACACGCGTGCCCCCGCTTCCCGTAGCGCATAGGCTTTGTTTTCATTGGAACTCACGCCGCGAAGATGAAGATCAATCGAAATTCCCTGCTGTTTTAAGCTCTCCCGTGCTGCAATTGCGCTTAGCAGGCCTTTGACTGCGTCTTCAAATACGGTTACCTGAGCGCCATCCAGGGCAACCCAACCCGCTTCTCCAACGCCATCCAGCACCAGAGAAACAGCTGACTTTAAAGCCAATTCGACGTCATCACCCAGCGCGCAGCGCAAGGCAGTCAGAGCATGAACGGGAGATGGCTTCAGTAGGGAGTCTGTCGGTAGCCCGCGTTTCTCCGTCATCCAGGCCAGACTCCCGTGCCCAACAATGGGAACACCCTCCAGACCCACAAGTTTCAGACCCAGTTCCGATTCGGGAGTATCAAAGAAATCGCCCAACGGCATTGAAGGTCGATTGGTGAAGATTGCTGCAAAATGATCCCCACGGGCAAGCCATTCGAGAAATTGACCGGTTTGCTCTTCACTCAGCGTTGGGACGTCCAGGGTAAGTAAATACCCTTCGGTTGCTTCACTGGCTTCTAAGCCATACTGTTCACGGAACACCTGACTGCCGAGAATCAGCTCTTGAAACAGGCGATGCGTAATTGAGCCCTCGATATGTCTCGCATTACGGAAGATATCTCGAATTGTTTCGATTTGCGCCGAGGAGAATTTGCTTCCCTCCAACAAAATCTGCTCCACATCCTCAAAAGACGGAACCACCGAAGACGAGTGTGCGGAAAGCAAACGGAAGAAACCCTGAAAATCGGGAGGCTTCAATTCATGCACTTCAAATTCTGGCAGAGGCGGCTCAGACGGCAGCCTGCGATTAGGATCCTGCTCCCAAACTCGCTCGAGCAGCAATGCATGGCAGATGGCGGATGAATCCCACTCGCTGGTCACGCCGACCGACTCAAAGAAATGGATGTCTTCCAATGTGAGATTGACCTGCCGGAATCCCAGTGCCCGGCCGATGCGTTCGACCACTTCCCGTAGGGCTTGATGATAAGCGCGCGCTTCGAGCAGAACGCCGTCCATGTCGAAAAGCAAAATTTTCATCGTTCGATCTATTCAGCGGGTTTGTGACGCCGCTCCAACTCCTGCTCCACGTCCTCGAGACTCAGGTCACGCGCCACGAGCATCACCAGCGTGTGGTAAAAGAGGTCAGCCACCTCCTCGATCAGCCGTTGATCGCCCTGCCCCTTCGCCGCCAGAATGACCTCCATGGTTTCCTCGCCAACTTTTTTCAGGATTTCATCCTCCCCGGTCGCCAACAAATGTGCCGTATACGAACCTGCCGACGCTTCCTTTTTACGCGCTTCGAGAATGGACAGCAGCTGATCAAGTTTCATCAATTTCCTCCAGATCCTGAAAGAAACAGGAGCGTTTGCCAGTGTGACAGACTGGTCCGGATGCATCCACCCGAACCAAGAGCACATCGGCATCGCAGTCGGCCCGGATCTGGCGCAGGTAGAGTACGTTGCCGGAGGTCTCCCCCTTACGCCAAAGTTTCTCTCGGCTGCGGCTCCAGAAATGCACCTCTCCCGTCTGGCGCGTCAGGCGCAGCGACTCGGCATTCATCCAAGCCATCATCAAAACCTCACCGCTGGCTTCGTCCTGCACGATGGCGGGAATCAATCCACGATCATCGTATTTCAGTTCCATAGCGTTCCTTAATCCTCCTCTTCACCGACCTACCAGCCTTCTCGCTCCGGACGGATGGGTAAACCTTGTTCCAGGAGATACGCTTTGACTTCCCCGACCGTGAGTACTTTGTCGTGGAAGAGCGAGGCCGCCAACGCCGCATCGGCCTTTCCCTGTGTGAGTACGTCGGCAAAATGCTGTAAGTTACCCGCACCTCCGCTGGCGATCAACGGCACCTGGACGGCTTCGGCAACGGTCCGCGTGAGTTCGATGTCGTACCCTGCGAGCGTGCCGTCGGCGTCCATGCTGGTGAGCAGAATCTCACCCGCGCCGAGGTCCACCGCTTTCCGGATCCATTCCAGGGCATCGATGCCAGTTGGAGTACGCCCACCGCTCACATAGACCTCCCACGATCCGGATGATACGCGTTTGGCGTCCACCGCCAGCACGATGCACTGGCTGCCGAGACGCTCTGCCCCTTCCGCCAGCAATTCCGGCCGTTTCACTGCGGCCGAATTGAGGCTGACCTTATCCGCGCCGGCCAGCAGCAATTTGCGGATGTCATCCAGGCTGCGGATACCGCCGCCGACGGTCAAGGGCAGGAACACCTGATCAGCGACGCTGCGCACCATCGTCACCGTGGTCTCCTTGCCTTCTGGCGTGGCGGAGATGTCCAGGAACACCAACTCGTCGGCGCCCATCTCGTCGTAGATGCGCGCCTGTTCCACCGGATCGCCCGCGTCACGCAGATTGACAAAGTTCACGCCTTTGACCACACGGCCGTCCTTCACGTCCAGACAAGGGATGATGCGCTTGGCTAACATCGCAGCGCCTCTTCCAGTGAGAATTTGCCGTCGTACAAGGCGCGTCCCACGATCACGCCCGGTAAATCGGCCTGGCGCACGTGGCGGATGTCATCCAGTGAGTCGACGCCGCCAGAAGCGATCACTCGCATGTCCGTCGTCCGCGCCAAACGCTTCGCCAATTCAACATTGACCCCACTGCCCATGCCGTCCCGGTTGATATCGGTTACGATGATCGTCTCAACGCCGTCCGCGCGAAGCTCTTCCGCCAGGGTGAATGCATCGACGCCGGAGTCATCTACCCAGCCCCGGGTATGCACACGTCCCTCGCGCGCGTCTACGCCAACCGCCAAATGCTCCGGGCCAAAATTCGCCACGACCTGACGGACCAACTCCGGATTTTCGATCGCTGCAGTACCGATCACGGCACGCTGCACGCCCATGTTCAGAATCGTGCGCACTGTTTCCAACGAGCGTAGGCCGCCGCCGAGCTGCACCTGCGCTCCCGTTCCCAGGATAGCTTGCAGCGCCGCTCGATTGGCGTCATCCGGCTCACCGAAGGCCCCATCCAGATTAATGACGTGCAACCAGATCGCGCCGGCTTCCAGCCAGCGCCGTGCTACCGCAGCAGGATCGTTCCCGAAGATCGTCTTGCGGGCGGGATCTCCCTGCTTCAGGCGCACGACCTGACCCCTGCGCAGATCGATGGCCGGATAGACGATGAATTCAGTCATCAGCACTTCTCCACGAAGTTGCGCAGGATGGTCAGCCCGACCTTCTGGCTCTTCTCGGGGTGGAACTGCACCCCGTAGAGAGAGCCACGCCCTGTGACGGAGCAATAACGCACGCCGTATTCCGTTTCCGCCAGTGTGTCCTCGGGCTGAGCATCGCAGTAATAACTGTGATTGAAATAGGCATACACACCGGGCGGCAGTCCATCGAGCAAGGGATTCTCGCGGCAGGCGTGTACCTGATTCCATCCGGTCTGAGGAACGGTCAACCCTTCTGTTTCGAAACGTTTGACCGTGCCCGGCAGAAATCCCAATCCCGCGTGGCGGCCGTGTTCCTCGCTCTCCTCGAAGAGCACCTGCATCCCAACGCAGATGCCCAGCAGCGGTGTACCTCTCGCCACGATGGTTCTGATCGGCTCCATCAACCCCCGTGATTCAAGTCCCGCCATGCCGTCCCCAAAAGCGCCCACGCCCGGCAGCACAACCTTCTCGGCTTCCAGGACGACTTGAGGGGTCGAGGTGCGTTCAACGACGGCGCCGACGGTGATCAACGCCTTTTCCACCGAGCGCAGATTACCGATTCCGGAATCCACCAAGGCGATCATACCCATGAGCTCGCCATCTCCCAGCATGCAAGTGTCAAGTTCATCACAACACGCCTTTGGTGCTCGGCACGCCCGAGCGTCGCGGGTCGATGCGCGCCGCTTCACCCAGGGCACGTCCCAGCGCTTTAAACAACGCTTCGGCGCCGTGGTGATCGTCATCGCTGTAGAACAGCCTGGCGTGCAAATTGGCGCGCGCGTTGGTGGCCAGGGAAATAAAGAAATGGCGCACCATGCTAACTGGCATCTGTCCCAGCGAGAAACCCTGCCAATCCGCCTGAAATACGGTGTAGGGTCGCCCGGAAAGATCGACCACGACTCGGGCCAGCGCTTCGTCCATGGGAACGTAAGCCGAACCCATTCGGGCGATGCCTTTGCGATCGCCCAACGCCTGGTCGAAGGCCTGGCCCAGGACGAGTGCGCAGTCCTCGATCGTGTGATGGGCATCGACCTCCAAGTCCCCTTTTGCCTTCAGCGTCAAATCGAAAATACCGTGCACGGCGACGTGGCGCAGCATGTGATCGAAAAATCCCACGCCGCTCTCGATCTGGGTTTTTCCCGAACCATCCAGATTCAATTGAAGTCGGATGTCGGTCTCCGCCGTCTTTCGTTCAATCTTTGCCTTTCGCATGGTCTACTCCATCGCTGCCAGGGCAGCAAACAACGCATCGCTGTGCGCCGGGGTACCTACGCTGATGCGGATGTGATCGCGCAATCTCGGCTTGGCATAGTAACGTATTAAAATTCCCGCATCTTCCAACGCCTGCCTTAGTTCTGTCGCCGGTCGGCTCATAACTCGACATAAGATGAAATTCGACTGCGTGGGATAGGGCTTTAAAAAAGGGATTTCTTCCAGAATTTCGAACATACGTCGGCGTTCAGCGACGATCTTCGCAACCTTCTCCTGCAGCGCTTCGATGTTACGCAGGGAGGCCAATGCCGCCGCGGCACCCGCCACGGAGACGTTATAGGGCTGCTTGATCTTCCACAGGTACGGCATCAATGTCTCCGGGAAAACCCCATATCCCACACGCAGCCCCGCCAAGCCTGCCCATTTGCTGAAGGTCTGCAACACGATCAGGTTCCGGCGATCCAACGCCTCCCGCAAGCAACTGGATCCTGGTTCTGCAAACTGTACATACGCCTCGTCGACCACGACGACGAGGGGCAGTTCCAGAATCCGGTCCAGCACATCACGCCGAAGCACACCACCGTCGGGGTTGTTGGGCGAGGCCAGGAAAATGAGTTTCGGCCCGTGCTCCGCCACGGCCCGTTCGATGCCCGGCAGATCGAGGCTGAAATCCGCCTTGCGAGGCACTTCCACCAAACGGGCGTCCTTGACACCGGCGTCGAAGGCATACATGCCGAACGTCGGCGGGCAGTTCAACATCACGTCGCCGGGGTCGAGGAACAAGCGCATGATCAGGTCGATCAATTCGTCCGCTCCGGCACCCACCATCAGGTTTTCGACCGGCAGGTTGAAACGGTCTGCCAACGCCTCCCGCAGCAAACGGCACTCCGGATCGGGGTAGATGTGTGCATACTGCAAGTCGCGCAGTGCTTCTAGCACCGCCGGGTGCGGGCCGTAAGGATTCTCGTTGGCGTTGAGCTTCACGATCTCCTGCGGATCTCTTCCCAACTGCCGGGCAACGACTTCGAAGGGGTAAACAGGCTGATAGGCTTCCATGTCCCGGATGTGGGCACGAATCAGCCCCGAAACATCGTTCATTGTTCCCCCTCGATGCGTTTCTTGGCAGCAGCTGCGTGGGCAGTGAGTGTCTCCACCTGTGCGATTTGCGCCGCCATGGCGCTGAGCGCGGTGCTGGTCTCCTCATCCAGGGCAATCAGGCTGGTGATCTTGACGAAATCCCAAACGTTCAAAGGCGAGGCGAAGCGTGCCGTCCCACCCGTAGGCATGACGTGACTCGGCCCGGCCACGTAATCGCCCAGCACCTCGAAAGAACGTTCGCCCATGAAAATTCCACCCGCATTTCGGATCTTGGATGCCAGATCGTCGACCTCAGCCACGCAGAGACAGAGGTGTTCCGCGGCGTAGTGGTTGGCCAGTGCGGCTGCCGTGTCCAAATCGGGCGTGAGCACGATCCCGCCGCGGTGCGCCAGGGAAACGGTGATGATCTCCGCCCGGGAGAGATCCTCCAACTGTTGTGCGACTGCCGCCTGCACAGCTTCCGCAAGGCCCCGATCGGGCGTCAGCAGGATGGCGCTGGCCAGGGGATCGTGTTCGGCCTGCGCCAGAAGATCCGCAGCCACCCACTCCGGGTTGGCAGTTTTATCGGCGATGATCATCGTCTCCGTAGGACCTGCCAACCCTTCGATGCCGACGACCCCGAAAACCTGCTGCTTGGCCAGGGTGACGAACAGATTGCCGGCGCCGACGATCTTGTCCACGCGCGGCACGCTTTTCGTTCCGTAGGCCATGGCGGCGATCGCCTGCGCCCCACCGATGGTGAAAACCTGTTTTAATCCGCAGAGATACGCCGCAGCCAGGATGGTCGCGTGCGGCTGCGGTGGTGTACAAACGACGATCTCACGAACACCGGCGACCTGCGCCGGAATGACCGACATGAGCAACGACGAGGGCAGCGGCGCCGACCCACCCGGTACGTAGACGCCGGCGCGTCCGATCGGAGCGACGCGCTGGCCCATACTGCCGCCCAAGTCCTGCGTCGTCCAGGACGCTTTCGGTTGACGCTCGTGAAAATCACGGATGCGCTTGGCAGAGAGGCGCATCGCCTTGGCCAGGGATTGTGGCAATCCATTGTAGGCATCAGCCAGCTTATCCTCGGGAATGCGTGCGTCCTTCAGACGGACCCTGTCCAATGTCTCCGTCCAGCGCTGGATTGCGGCGTCACCTTCTTCCCGCACGGATTTGAGAACGCAGGCCACGGCCTCCGCCGGTCCGACGCCCGCACCGAAAATATCCGCCACGCCGTCCAGGAGCGATTTCGGGTAATTTTCCTGCGCCGCCGGATCGCGGCGTAATATGGTTTTTTTAGCCTCGTCGATCTGCATTATCTTAAGCATGGCATCTCCATGATTCCTGCAAATATGATTCCTCATTGATCCATTTCGAGGGCTCGCAACAGCGCCACACATGCATCCGGCTGCTCCTCGAAGATGTAGGTCACCGGCGTGACCACCACCCCGCTGCCACCAATGGCACGCAGCTCCTGAATCACCTGCGCCAGGTCGTTGCGGTTCACAACGATGTGCACCGCATACCAGTCCCCGCTTTTACGCGTGATCACGCGCGAGATTGTAGGCCCCTGCAAACCTCCGATCACAGACTGCTCGAACATACGCTCGGCGATGACCTGCGGCGATTCGCCGCGGATGTTGGCGAAAATCGAGACGTTACCCGCGGCGCGCAGATGTGCCACGACGAATTCCAGCAGCTGCTGGGCCTTGGCAAGCACTTCGGGGCGCGTTTTCAACCTGCTGCGATTGGCGATCAAGCAGGCTTGCGAGGTCAGCACCAAACCATCTTCCAACGAGCGCAATCGGTTGTCGCGCAGAGTCGTTCCCGTAGAGACGAGATCGACGATCAAGTCGGCGTAGCCGATCGCTGGCGCCACCTCCAACGTACCTTCGGCGCGGATCAGTCGCGTGTCTTCCAAATCGTAGCGCGAGAAGAACTTACTCGAGAGATTGGGAAACTTGGTGGCTACACGCAGAGGACGGCCGAGGTCGGCGCGCTTCTGGACCAGATCGGCCATGCTGCGGACCTTCTCCCAACTTTCGGGGACGATCACGTTCAACGTGCAGCCGCCGAACCCCAAGGCATCCAGCATGATCAAGATCTCGCCGTTCTCGCCTTCCCGCTCGAGCACCGTATCCATGCCGGTTATACCGAAATCGACGCTGCCGTCGCGCACGCTGACCACGATGTCTCCGGCGCGTTGAAAGAGCACCGTGAGATCGGGCATGACCGGGATGGTCGCTTCGAACTGGCGCGGGTTCGGCTTGGAAACGCTCAGCCCCGCATCGCTGAGGAAAGCCATCGTCTCGCTTTCCATACGCCCCTTGCTGGGAAGTGCAAGACGGATATCGCTGCGTTGTAAGTCCATCGGATCCTCCCAAAAAAAAGCCCTCCCGATCAGGGAGGGCTGCATGGGTTATCGATTGAAAACCACGACGCGTTTAAAGCACTCCTGACCGATCGCAGGGTCGGTAATAATGGTGATGATGGATCTTGGAGAAGCTTGCGTCGTTCATACTGCGCTGGATTGTAAACGATTTTTATCGGAAAGGAAAGGGTGAAATACGAGTAGAGTATTTCCCTCGCGTAATGAATCGATCGCCCTTTCCGTGTTAGACATAATTACAGCGGCATATTGTGATCTTTTTCAAAACACACTAATCCGGACGTGCATACCTGCCCCATATCAAAATATTGATGATCGATAGAATAGCGAAGATACCATATTCGAGTAAACGACCAAAGAATAAAAACATAAGGAATCCAAATAAAACCGGAGCCAAGCCGAGAAATGAACCCAATACAAAGATGAGTATTCAGGAGGTTGACCGAAGAACTGCAAATTTGGTGAAATTAAAGCTCGCATACGCTTGGTGAGAACCCATGGCATCGCGAGGAAAATAATCGAAGCAAAGATCACCACATAACGAATGCTTTGCATTCCCTCAAATGCTTCAGGATCAGCGATCCCTGAAAATTGGATGATCAAAGAGATCACGAGGAGCAACAGCGGAATTATCATAATCCAGGAAAACCATAAAATATGGGAAAATCGAGGCGGCGATGAAATTACCACCGCTTCTGACTCCGGGACGATGAAATACGTATTAAGCCGGTGTGCAATTGCCGCACCCATTTCAACGCCGAGAAACCGAAAAACAGTGTGGCCGAAAATTACAAAGATAAATATCCAGACACCCGTGACAAATTGAATTCCAAGAAATAATCCAACGAGAATACCAAAATATCCTCCCGCCCTTTTAGCGACCGTTTTCACCATCCTCTCGATTTCGATTCCACACACCCAGCGGGCAATAAAATACGCACCTCCAAGATTGGTAGCGATGAATATCATACTGATGAATATGAAAATTCCGAACTCGACGGACCGAGTCGAAAGTAAAAGGATCGAGGTCAGGATAAAGAACGATGTGGATGTGATCAGTGAAACCAGAACCAGGTACCATGATACAGAGATCGCTTTTCTTGTTTCGTTCACCATTGGGATTTCTCCACGCGTCCTGATGTCCTCGGCTCTACCCGAGCGAAATAGGGTAGTCCTGTAATTAATTGGACTTTACATCACCTACATTCAACCGGCAATCCACAACAACCACCTTGGGTAAAATCCAGGGGTTAAAAAGAGGAAAGAATAAACGATTCAGGCGCCCAGCGCCTCTTTGGCGCGCTTTACTTCTCTGTTGCGCTGGTGGGTATCGAGAATGCGTTTGCGAATACGCAGATTCTTGGGAGTCACCTCGAGCAGTTCATCGTCCCCCAGATACTCGATGGCTTGATCCAGGCTCATCTCGCGCGGCGGGGTAAGCCGCTCGTCGATCTCGCGGAACGACGAGCGCACGTTGGTGACGTGCCGCTTTTTACACACGTTGACCACGAGATCGTCGGGACGTTGATGCTCGCCAACAACCATGCCCTCATAAACCTCGACCCCGGGTCCGAGGAATAAAATCCCACGCTCTTCTGCGTTTTTCAGCCCGTAGGTCGTGGTAATCCCCCGCTCCCATGCGACCAGCGATCCCTGGGACCTTCCCAGATCGCCGCCGGATAGGGGAAGATAATCGTGGAACACGCTGTGCATGAACCCGGCGCCACGTGTGGCGGTCATGAAATGATAACGGAACCCAAGTAGACCGCGCGTGGGTACCAGGTAGCTTAATCGCACGGCGTCTTCCAGGTCTTCCTGTAAGTCCAGCATCTTGCCCCGCCGTTTACCGAGCATCTCCACCACGGTTCCGACGGACTCCGATGCGGTTTCGATGTATACCTCTTCCCAGGGTTCGAGCACGATCCCCTCATCGTCGCGCAGGATCACTTCGGGGCGCGAAACCTGGAATTCATACCCTTCGCGACGCATGGTCTCGATCAAGATCGCCAGATGTAATTCTCCTCTTCCGGAAACCGTGAAGGATTCCGCCGAATCGCCCTCTTCTACTTTCAAGGCAACATTGGTACGAATTTCCTCGAACAATCGTTCCCGTAGCTTGCGGGAAGTGCCCCAGCGACCTTCGCGACCGCTGAAAGGAGAAGTATTGACGGCGAAGGTCATACGCACCGTCGGTTCCTCGACATGAATGGCGGGCAGTGGGAGCGGATGTTCGGGATCGGCCAGCGTTTCTCCGATGCGAGCCTCCTCCAGACCCGCCAGCATCACGATTTCCCCGGCGCTGGCGCTTTCTACTTCAACGCGCTCCAATCCCTGATACAGATAAAGGTAACGCGCTTCGATGGAGATGATCTGGCCATCATGCATGATGCGAGCCAACGGCGCTCCAGCCTCAAGCCTACCGGCTGCAACCCGCCCCGATGCCGTCACCCCGCGGTAGGAATCATAGCCCAGCGTGGTCACGAGCATCTGGAACGGCGCTTGCGGATCGACTTGCGGCGCCGGGATGTGGCGCAAGATAGCCTCGAACAGCGGCTGGAGATTGGGTCCCAAATCGAACGTGGTGCCCGCCTGCCCTTCGATCGCGTTGGTGTAGACGACCGGAAAATCGGCCTGCTCGTCCGTCGCACCCAACTGGATGAACAGATCGAAGGTCTGGTCCAACGCCCGATTCGGATCGGCTCCCCTGCGATCCACCTTGTTGATCACCACCACCGCTCGCAGGCCCATCTCCAACGCCTTGCGCAAGACGAAACGCGTCTGCGGCATCGGCCCCTCAGCCGCGTCGACCAGCAGCAGCACGCCGTCGACCATGTTCAAGACTCGCTCGACCTCGCCACCGAAATCTGCATGTCCGGGGGTATCCACGATATTGATCTTCACCTGTCCGCCAATCGCTTCATCGAAAATAGAAATCGACGTGTTCTTGGCCAGAATGGTGATGCCCCGTTCGCGCTCGAGCTCGTTTGAATCCATCACCCTTTCGACCACTTGCTGGTTCTCGCGGAAAATCTTGGCCTGCTTCAGCATCCCATCGACCAGCGTAGTCTTGCCGTGGTCGACGTGGGCGATGATGGCGATGTTCCGCAATTCTTTTCGTTCTACGTCCATTTTTTGACGCAACCTCGATCCGTTAACGATCGCAAACAAAGACCCCGGCTTTGAATCGCCGAGGTCGGTTCAATGCTGGGGTGAATCATATCAGACGCGGTTTGCTTTGTGAAGCTCGACATTCTTTGCTTTCTATCCGCCCAGGGAAGAACGTCCAACCCACGGAAATCTGCCGGGAGCAGAGTAAGGTACACATAATAGGGAACGTTTCGCGCGAATGGATTCTACGACAGTGAGGTCCCTGTCATCGTTATCGACCTTGACAAACGCCATCATTTATCATATACATAGGCCAGCATGTTTACCTATGTCGTTCCTGCTCCACGTTCTCGTCGTTCGCGCCGGACCTTCGGTCTGGTATTTGGGGTTGCTGAACGGCATTAAGTTCAACTCGCGTCATGCCCCGCCAGACCGCAAAATGGGTCTGGCGATTTTTTTTTGGAGGTACGATGATCAAAGCTGGCGTAATCGGCGCCACGGGCTACACCGGACTGGAATTGATCCGGCTGCTCGTCCATCATCCACAGGTTAACCTACGTTTCGCCACCTCGAAGTCGCGCGCGGGAGAACATCTTCCTGCGGTTTTCCCTTCCGCACCGGACGTACCGCTGATCGATCCTGAAAAGGCATCCCTGAAGGACTCGCATGTCGTCTTCCTCTGCCTGCCGCACGCCGAATCGGCGAACGTTGCCGTGCAGGCGTTGGAAGCAGGCGTTCGCGTCATCGACCTCAGCGCCGACTTCCGCCTGCGGGATGTCGATGTCTACCAGAAGTGGTACGGCGTGGAACACCCTGCTCCCGAATTGCTGGAAGAAGCGGTATACGGTTTGACGGAGGTCACACGCACCGCTCTGCCCGACGCACGCCTGGTCGCCAACCCGGGCTGCTACCCGACCAGCGTGCTGCTGGCGCTCAAACCGCTGCTCGATGAAAACGCCGTTCACAGCACGATCATCATCGACTCGAAATCGGGCGTCTCCGGCGCCGGGCGCAAGCCGAAGCTGACGACTCACTTCGTCGAAGTGGACGGTAATCTTTCGCCGTACAACGTCGGCCGCGCCCATCGCCACCTTCCTGAGATGGAACAGGCTGTGGCCTGGTGGACGGACGACACGCCGTCGTTGATCTTCGCACCGCACCTCGTCCCCGCCCCGCGCGGTCTACTTTCCACGATTTACGTTCATCTCGACTCGAGTTGGAATGAGAAAAAAGTGCGCCAGCTCTACGATCGAACCTATCAAAACGAAGCTTTCATTCACGTGTTGTCACAAGGTGAGACGGCGACTTACGCGCACGTCAACTACACAAACCGCTGCGCCATCGGTCTGACCTTGACCGAAGGTGTGCTCATCCTCACCTCGGCGATCGACAACCTGATCAAAGGCGCTTCCGGCCAGGCCGTACAGAACATGAACGCAATGTTCGACATCGACGAGACTGCCGGATTACCGGGCTGAACCGAGGGCTGCATCCATGCGCGTGATCAAGATCGGCGGAAACGAACTCGACAAAACGGATTTCATGCCCAACTTTGCTCAAGTGTTGCGTGACATGGAAGAGCCCACCGTCGTCGTGCACGGCGGCGGCAAGGCGGTCGACAAACTGCAGCAGCGCCTGGGGCAGGAAACGGTCAAGATTCAAGGTATGCGTCGCACCGACAGCGACACGTTACACACGGCATTAATGGTGCTTTGCGGCTTGGTGGGCAAGCAGCTCGCCGCCGCGTTACTGAACGCCGGGGTCGATTCCGTCAGCCTGTGCGGCGTAGATGGCGGTCTACTGCGGGTGAAGAAACTGAAAATCCCCGACGGGGACCTGGGCTTCGTGGGAGAAATCATCTCCGTACGTGCCGAATTATTGACGGGCTTGCTGGCGCAGGGCATCACCCCGGTGATCGCCCCGATTTCTCTCGGCAAGGACGGACAGATCTACAACGTCAACGCCGATCAGGCGGCGAGCGCCATCGCCGTGGCGATTCAGGCCGAACACATCGATTTCGTATCCAACGTACCCGGCGTGATGGTCGATAAGGAAATCCTCGCCTGCCTCACCCAGAACGAAGCCGGGCAGCTGATCGCCAGTGGGGCGATCAATGGCGGTATGGTCCCCAAAGTGCAGGCAGCGCTGGACGTATCCAGGAAAGGCATCCCCAACGTGCGCATTGTCGACCTGGCCGGCCTCGAGCAAGGCGGCGGTACGACGTTCACGATCCCAGATTCCCGATCCGCAAGTACGACCCCGATGAATGAAGGTGCCCCATGAAACCAAGTGAGATCCCGCAAGCCGAAGCCCAATATATCGTTCCGACTTACTCCCGACCCGACATCGTCTTTACCCACGGTGAAGGGGTGTATTTATTCGACAGCGAGGGGAAACGCTATCTCGATTGGGTCAGCGGCATCTCCGTTATGGCGCTGGGACACAGCGATCCCGAGTGGGTACAAGCCGTCAGGGACCAGGCCGGCAAGCTGACACACGTCAGCAATCTGTACCACACCACACCCCACGTCGAACTCGCCCAACGCCTGGTGGAATCATCCTTCGCCGACCGCGTGTATTACTGCAATTCGGGCGCCGAAGCGAACGAAGCGGCGCTAAAATTTGCCCGTAAGTGGGCCGGTTTGCATTTCGGGGCGAGTAAAAAACACATCGTGGCCTTCGAGCACTGCTTTCACGGCCGCACGTACGGCGCGCTATCGCTCACGTATAAAGCGAAATACCGCATGCCCTTTGCGCCGCTATTGCCGGACATCAGCTTCATCCCGTTGAACGACATCGAAGCCGCCCAGCATGCCATCGGAGAATCGACCTGCGCCGTGTTCATCGAACCCTTGCAGGGTGAAGGCGGCATACATGCAGCGGAAGGCGTTTTCTTGAGCGAACTTCGATCGCTGTGCAACACGCACGAGGCGTTGCTCGTGTTCGACGAGGTGCAGTGTGGACTGGGCCGGACGGGATACCTGTGGGCGCACGACGCCCATGGCGTAAATCCGGACATCATGACGCTCGCCAAGCCACTCGCCGGCGGATTGCCGATCGGTGCCACGTTGGTCACCGAGGAGATCGCCAAGACGATCGGCGTGGGTGACCACGGCAGCACTTTCGCCGCCGGCCCGCTCGTCTGCCGCGCCGCCCAGGTGGTCTTCGATCGCATCACCCAACCGGAATTCTTGCAGGGAGTCCGCAGCAAAGGCGAAAACGTAATGAGTCAATTAAGGGAAATCGCCTCAAATCACATCCTGGATGTGCGCGGGGCAGGATTGTTGATCGGCGTTGAGTTCGACCAGCCGGTCAAACCTTTGATCGACGCGGCGCGCGGACGGGGTTTGCTGGTCGTCAACGCTGGAGAAAACGTGCTGCGGATTTGCCCACCGCTGGTTATCAGCGACGAGGAACTCGAAGAGGGCCTAAAAATTTTTGGCGATTGCATCGCCGATTTGTGAGGTACAGGAGAACTGGTATGAAAAACACCCGACCGGGGAAACTCAAGGACGTGGAGGGGATCGCACGACTGGTTGACGTTCATGCCCGCAACGGCAAAATCTTGCCGCGTTCGCTGGAAGCCATCCGGGAGAGCATCGACGATTGGATCGTGATCAACGGCAGTGAATCGATCGTCGCATGTGGTTCACTATATTCCTACACCCCACATCTTGCAGAAGTACGATCCCTGGTCGTCGATGAAAGCACGGAAAGAGTAGGGCTGGGTTCGGCCATCGTGGAGGCGTTGATCGATAAGGCGCTGCGGCGCGGCGTGCACACCCTGTTTGCGCTGACGCGCGTAGCACCCTTTTTCGAACGTCTCGGTTTCACACGCAGCGATAAAAACTGGTTTCCCGAAAAGATCTGGAAAGACTGCGCGCTCTGTCCGGTGCAAGACCAATGTGACGAGAACGCCGTCGTTCTCCACCTGAGTGATATGCGCCCGCCCAACCATGGGAGCCCACAATCAAAAACTGGAGGTCAAAATGCCCAAACCAAAAATCAATAAAGCCGTATTGGCCTATTCCGGCGGCCTGGACACATCGGTCATCGTTCCCTGGTTGCGTGAGAACTACGGTTGCGAAGTGATCTGCTTCTGCGCCGACGTCGGCCAGGGTGAGGAACTCAGCGGCCTGGAGGAGAAAAGTATCGCCTCCGGGGCTGCGAAGTTGGTGAAAAAAGACTTGCGCGAGGAGTTCGCCCGCGATTTTCTCATGCCCATGGTCCAATCCGGCGCGGTGTATGAAACGCAGTATTTGTTGGGGACCTCGATTGCCCGGCCGCTGATCGCCAAATGGCAGGTCGCGATCGCCGAGGAAGAAGGTGCGGACGCGGTTGCGCATGGTTGCACGGGCAAGGGCAACGATCAAGTGCGCTTCGAATTGACCTACAAGGCCCTCAACCCCACCTTGAAGGTGATCGCGCCCTGGCGCGAGTGGGACATTCGTTCGCGGGAGGACGCATTAGCATTCGCCAAGAAACACAACGTGCCCGTGGCCGCCAAATCCGGATCGATGTACAGCCGCGATCGAAATCTATGGCATCTTTCCCACGAAGGCGGTTTGCTCGAAAATCCGGCGAACGCGGCCGAGGAAGACATCTTTCAGTGGACCACCGCTCCGGAACAGGCACCCGACGAAGCGGAAGAAGTCGAAATCCGTTTCGAGGCCGGCATGCCCGTCTCGGTGAACGGGGACTCGCTTTCCCCGGCGGCGCTGATCGAACGCCTCAATGAAGTCGGCGCCCGCCATGGAGTCGGCCGTATAGACCTGGTCGAGAATCGATTGGTGGGGATGAAGTCGCGCGGCGTGTATGAGACTCCCGGCGGCACGATCCTTTACAGCGCCCACCGGGAACTGGAATCCTTATGCCTGGATCGGGACACGCTGCACTTCAAACAGCTGGTCGCCCTGCGCTACGCCGAGTTGGTCTACTTCGGCAAATGGTTCACCAACCTGCGCCAAGCGATTCAGGCCTTCATCACCGAAACGCAGCGCAACGTCACCGGCTGGACGCGCTTGAAACTGTATAAAGGCAACGTCACCGTTCTGGGCCGCTACAGCGAAAACAGCCTATATCGGGAAGATTTTGCCACCTTCGGTCAGGACGATGTGTACAATCAAAAGGACGCCGAAGGATTCATCAACCTCTTCGGACTGCAGATGAAGGTACAGGCGATGCTGGGCATCCCCTTCGACGACGAGACACGCCTGTCGGCACCCAATTATTCCAAGTTCAAGAGGGATTAGATGAAACGCATACCGAGTGGCAGCGTCACAACACCAAAGGGATTTCGATCCGGCGCCGCGACCTGCGGTTTGAAAGACAAGGGCGCCATGGACGTGGCGCTGATTCTCTCCGTCCGCGATTGCAGCGGCGCGGGAGTATTCACTCGCAACGAAGTCGTCGCTGCACCCGTGATCGTCGATCGACAGATGTTGGCGGACGATCCGACGAGATTACGCGGCGTGGTGGCCAACGCCGGTATCGCCAACGCCTGCACGGGGCCCGAAGGGTTGGAGGCATGCAAACGCATGCAAGAACTGGCCGCGGGATGCGCTGGATGCGCTCCCGATCAGATGCTGGTGCTCTCCACCGGCGTGATTGGCGTGCAGCTCGATCTGGATAAAATCGCCGTTGGGATCGAACACGCTTGCCGGCATCTTTCGGCGAACAACGGAAAAGATACCGCCCGCGCCATCATGACGACCGACACGCGCCCGAAACACACCGCGGTCAGCATAGACCTTCCGGACGGCAAGGTAACGATCGGGGGCATCGCCAAGGGTTCGGGCATGATCCATCCGAACATGGCCACCATGCTGGTGATACTCACCACGGATGTGGCCATTCCAGCCGGAGAGCTCGATGTAATGTTGAGAACTGCGGTGGACCGGTCCTTCCACCACATCTCCATCGACGGTGACACCAGTACCAACGACACGGTGCTCATCTTAGCCAACGGCGCCAGCGGCGTGGCGTTGGAGGACGATGCAGCAAAAATGGCTTTCGAAGAAGCGCTCGATGCGATATGCATCGAACTAGCGCAGGCCATCGTGCGTGATGGCGAGGGCGCTTCGAAGTTCATAACCTTGCAGGTCTGCGGAGCCCGCACGCAGGACGAAGCCTTGCGTGTGGCTCGCACCATCGCCACATCCCCGCTGGTCAAGACCGCCTTTGCTGGCGGCGATCCCAACTGGGGACGCATTTTTGCCGCCGCCGGCAGGGCGAACGTGGCTCTGGACTCCGAAAGCCTCGCGCTGTGGATCGCCGCCGGCAAGAGCGACGACTTTCAACTTGTCGACAAAGGCGTGCCGCTCGAGTACGATGAAAGCCGGGCCGAGGCGATCTTCAAAGCAGACGAAATCAACGTGCGCCTGGACCTGGGCTTGGGCCAAGTGGACACGACCGTGTGGACCTGTGATTTGACCCACGAGTATATCTCGATCAACGCCGACTACCGGACCTGAACCAGGCTTCCGATTGCATCATCATTCTGTTCGCGGCGAGGATGTTCACGCCGTACAAAGAGGATCATTAACCATGAAACTGTGGGGCGGACGAATGTCCAAGCCGACCGATCAGCTCGTGCAGCAGCTCAATGCAAGCTTCCCCTTCGACGTGCGCCTGCACCGTGAAGACGTTTTGGGCAGCCAGGCATGGGCGCGCGCCCTCGCCAAGGCGGGTGTGATCAGCAAGGAAGAATCCAAGACCCTGGTAGATGGACTAGAATCGATCCTTGAGGAATTCCAGGCCGGTGCGTTCGAGGCCGCGGAAAGCGACGAAGACATCCACACCGCCGTCGAACGCAGATTGACGGAGATCGTCGGTCCGCTGGCCGGCAAACTGCACACCGGCCGCAGCCGCAACGACCAGGTGGCGACGGATTTTCGCCTGTGGACGATGTGGGCCGCCGAGCAGCTCGATCAAGCGACCAAAGACCTGTGTCAGGCGATGCTGGAAAACGCCACACGCGATCTGCTTACACCGATGCCTGGCTACACGCACTTGCAGCACGCTCAGGTGGTCACCTGGGGTCATTGGATGCTTTCCCACGTCTGGCCTTTGATCCGCGATCGCGAACGGTTGGCGCAAGCGCACGCATCCGCCGCAATTCTGCCGCTGGGATCGGGGGCGCTGGCGGGTACATCTTTCCCCATCGATCGGGCGGCGCTGGCCAAGGATCTGGGGTTTGCGAATATGACTCAGAACAGCATCGACGCAGTATCCGACCGCGACTTCGTCCTCGATTTCCTATACACCTGCAGCACGCTGGGCGTCCATCTCAGCCGGCTGGCGGAGACGCTGATCCTATTCAACACCCCCGAATTCGGCTTCATCGAGATCGACGATGCCTACGCCACCGGATCGAGCCTCATGCCGCAGAAGAAAAACCCCGATCCACTGGAGCTGGCACGGGGCAAAACGGGACGCCTGATCGGTAACCTGACGGGTTTGCTGGCGACGCTGAAAGGACTGCCCTCTGCCTACGATAAGGACCTTCAGGAGGACAAGGAGCCCGCTTTCGACTCGTACGACACCCTCAGTCTGCTGCTTCCCGTTCTAATGGGCTTATTAAAGACACTGAAGTTGAATCCGGAACGCATGCGGGAGAGGTTGAGCGCCGATCTGTTCGCCACCGATCTGGCAGATTACCTGGTGGGAGTAGGAGTGCCTTTCCGCGAGGCGCATACATTGGTAGGGAAGGCGGTGCGCTTGGCCGCGGAAAACAAGACATCGTTGAAGGATCTGACGCTCGAGGATTATCGATCCATCAGCGAACATTTCGAGGCCGATGTCGCTGATGTTTTCGACATTGACGCCTCCCTCGACCGCAAGTCCGCAATTGGCGGAACCTCTGCAACCGCGCTGAAAGCGCAGTTAAAGACGGCAAAGAAAGCGCTGCGTTGAAAAGAACCTATCGAATCGCGACGTCGTTGTTGGATTCGCTAGGATTGAATTTGCACGTTGAATCGAGCACATTCACTCGTTGAAGGTCAATAATTGAAACAAAACCACGCCCGCGGCCAATACGGCTGCCATGGCAACGTTCGCCCACCCGATAGTCCCGGTTTGCACATCCGCTATCCGGCTTAACACTGGTTGTAATGGTTTGTTCAAGAGGACGACGATGACTGCGAGCAACAGAGAAAAGATCAGCGGGACGAGGTTTTCTTGAGACAATTCGGGAGAGACGATCACGGCGTACACCCAACGAAGCAACATGAATGTAATCATTCCCACAGCCACAACGATGAATTTCCTTCCGATCGAATCCCGCGGCGAGAGATTCACCAAAGGAAAAAGCCATCCAAGCATGGCGATTCCGGCGATCAACAGAATGATGCCAAAACCCAAAACGACGGCGAATGGAATCCCCCATTCGACGATCAACTCCGCATCACCGCCGGGTGTGAGGTAACCCAAAGAGAAGGTCACACCCTCCTGGATCATCGCAACCGGCCCCCACAGGAGAAACGGAAAAAACGCCGGCCGTCGTCTGGACCACAGCAACGAAAAAACTGTCAACGCGAGCAGCAAATTGAATAGCGGTCCCGCAGCGGAGGTGACGCCCCAGATCTCTCGAGGGGACGCCGATCCGAGCGTTCTCGATCCACCGAATGGATCGAGGATCACTCCCGCCTCGTAACCATAGACGCGGTGTGCCAGAAGATGCCCGAATTCATGCACCGCTTCGCCCAGACAGAACACAAAAGTGAAGGAGGCAAAGAGGAACAACACCGGCTTGAGGATCGATTGTTTATTTGAGAGCGACGGATCGTCGGACATAGTCTCCATGATCCCTTTCAAAAAGAAGACTAGCTCAAATCCCGGCGTTACACCTGGCTGCAGTATACGGTTGCTGCCTCCCCTCGACCAGAGTGATTTCAAATGGAGTTCTTTAATTGTTCCAGCCAGTCGGGAACGCCCGACGAGGCAGTCCGATCCTCGAAAGAACGCTCGGAGTCTGATGTCAGTGTCTCGACAATGATCGAACTTGCCGTCGGGACAAACACTCTGATGTCCCAAATTAACAGACCCAGAACGATGGGTATCAGAATGAGTATGACACGGAAGATACGGATCAGTCCATCCGTCTCGTATCCCTTCACACTCATTATCCAAGCCATTACCAACAACAAGAATGGGAAAAGAAACACAAACGCAATTGCGAGTTTTGAAAAAACACCCAATTGGTATTCGAGTGCAATATCAGAAACATCGCCGTCAGTCAGAATAAAACCGATGAGCTTGTACTGAAAGCGGCGGCTCCAAAGACCCATGCGGAAGCGGGTGACTCTCGTTGTTGTCTTTTCGATTTTAAATTGACTGAAAACTGTCGTCGTGTCGAGTTGAAGAATGTCATTTCCCTTGCTTCTCGGAAAGACCCGTCTTTGGACGAGCTGCTCGAGGCGTTTCACACACTGCGAGTGCAGGAGAGACGACGTAAACCTAAATTTTCGCATTCAACAATCCAATTGCTCGATCGAAGTGTATCGTGAATCCAAAAATAGTAGTTGTTTCTCGCATCGATTTTCAGAACAAGACCTGAACTATGGACGAGTTATATTGCTTCCACGACCGCTGGCTCTGGTTCCTCGTTCGGCCAATGCTCGACGATCCACTTCGTGAGTAGCGCACCGACGATCAGCGAAAACCAGAGCAAACCAAACAACAACGTTTTTGACGTGGTTACGTCTGCGCCAGGCACGTTTTGCACCAGTTTGATGAAGATATCATGCACGTAGTGGAAGACCATCGCCGGTAGCAACGAGCCGGTCTTCAGGACAACATAGGTAAAGAGCAGCCCCATGAAGAAGATGCTGACGAGATCGACGGCTGCGTACAGATCGAAATTCTCCAGTTTAAAATGCACGACGGCAAAAAGCAACGCAGCACTGACCACCGCCCTACGCTCAGGGAATATGCGCAGGAAAAGCACCAAAATGATGCCCCGGAAGAAGACCTCTTCCCAGATTCCCCGCGTGAGTCCTTTGACCCAACGCAGTGCAGGTACGGTGCTCCAGTCGAGCACAAAATGTCCGGTCAATAATGACGCCAGGAGGATGCTTACCAGCGTCAGCGCAGCGAGCAACAGGCCCAGCAAAACGTTGCGTACGACCGGTTTCATGGGCAGCAAGCGGATGTCGTAACAAAATTCCCGCAGCGATTTACGGCCGTTGGGTAAGCCGATGACATAAGGCATGAGGACCAGCGCCAGGATACCCAAAGCAACGAAGTAGAGCAAAGCGGGAACGTACGTCCCAGGTAGAAACTCCAATAACCCGAGTAGCAAGTAAACCACGGCGGTTATTGCGATTGCAGGTTTAGGGTAATCCGCCAGACCGGCGTTGGATTGATTCTGGTTTTCCTTCATGATGATTTCCCTCCCAGGCGAAGCGATAAACACATTTAGCATATCACGGAATGGCTCTCCGGTAACTTTAATCCCCACCAGCGGGAAACGGGTATTCTATTTGCCGTGCCGATCCATTCTCAACCTTCAGTCCCCAGTTGTTTAACAAAATTGGAGAACCCGAGGCGATCTGTGTACCCGTTCTTGGCATAGAACTGCCGGGAATAGGATTCGGCGCTTCGACGGTTATTGAGCATCAAACGATGCGCTCCTCTGGATTTGGCCTCTTCTTCCGCAGCCTGTAGCAGCGCCCGACCCAATCCCCTGCCGCGAGCGCACGAGGCGACGATCAGGTCCGAGATATACCCCTCCAGCCCATGAACTGCCGGAAAGGGGATCCAGTGGACGACGAGATACCCGAGGGCTTTGCTGTTTGCCCCTCGCGCAACGTAGACACTTCGTTTCTGAGGATCATCGAGACAAGCCTTAAGCTGCGCCTCGGCTTCAATTGAAATCGTGTCTAAATCCTGGGACTTGTCTTTCTCCTCCTGGAATTCGACGATGATATCGGCGATCTCCGGGATGTCTTCCATTGTGGCTCTATCGAGCATTGCCCCTCCAATTGTCCGTCTAATCTACACACCTGCGTGTCGACCCTCTTCTATTAACGTAACGGCTGGAGATTCAGATGCAGGCGCTCGATACCATTGAAGTCTCCGTTGTGATATCGCGAATCGTCATTTCGCCTCACAAATCTGCTTTAGATCAAGAAATTCCGATTCTATACCTTCCAGCAAGCTTGCTTCCATTTTCTTGCCGATGAACAAACTGATAACGTTCATAGGAAACTTCCAGCGAATATTAATTTCCGTAGACACATTGCTGCCCTTTTCGATCTGCTCGACCGAATAACGTACATCAAACGCATGAATCCGACTTTCGATATGGAATCCAATGCGTTCACCTTCGACGTACTCCGTGATGCGACCATGCATTTCTAACGTATTGCCGTCTTCTTCGATGGTTTCTTTGAACGTCGTCCCTATTTTTTCCGACGCTTCGACGAGGATCTCTCCCCCTTTTACCTTTTTCTGCCACTGCTTGGCCTTGTCCGGATCCGCGATCCATGGAAAGACCACCTCCGGCGGCTGCGCGATTTCGATTTCAAATTCGATGTTCATGCGATTTCACCCATCATCCGAATGTAACAGTATCGATACATTCTTCACCAGCCCAATTCGACACGTTTCTTCTCGGCATTTAGGATGCTTCGCCGCGTCCACTCCGGCACCTCCGACGAACGAATAATTTCTTGCGGCGACATCCAGTGCAAACTCGCCACCTCATCCGCATCGCCAATACTGGGGGTTCCGCCGCGGTACTTGCATAGAAAAACGACATCGACGACGGGATAACCGTCGTCCGTGGAAAATGCGACGCTTTCGATGTATTCCATCTCGTCTTCGATCTCGATCGTTACCTCCTCCAGGATTTCACGGCGCAACGTGTTTTCCAGGATGTCGTCTTGATCCGGATTCTCGAATAATTCCACTTTGCCGCCGATTAACGTGAGAGCTCCAGGGGCGTGGCTTTCCGCTTCCCCGCGGACCACCAGCAGGTAGCGGCCATCGTTGAAGATAGCGCCTTCGACGTTCACGATACACCGGTATGATTCCATATGAAAACCTCTGCACTGAATATTCTCTTCAACCAAGCCGATCGAGATATTAACTAACCGAGGTCGATATCGAGGATTCTAGTTCGTTGAGGTCCATTCCTCGTCCATGTTTATCAACAACAGGGGCACACCATCCGATCAAGCTCGAGGCAGTCGATCATATATACGTACTGCGCCAGATCCTGAATCCACTCCGGAGTGTAGGAAGGGATCAAGGCTTCGATGGTCTGGGACGAATAATCAAGGATATTCACGAGCTGCAAATTTCGGGCAATCAAGCGACTTATTCGCTCTGCATCTTCCTGAGAAAACCGATTTTTCAGCATGATTTCGATTTATTCATGGCAACCGTTTCTCACTGCCTTATAGAATCGTCCCATCACTACTCATGGGGAAAAACCGGATCTATTCCAACCTCCCCATAACCATTCCACAACTGCATCCGCTCTTCGATTGTTCCTCGGTCCTCTATGAAGAGAACTCGCGAGTCGATAAGTTGCTGATAGAAATCCGGATTGAAATAAATAACTCTTGTCACAGGACTGCTTGGTGCAATCTCAATCGTAGACGTGTCTACGTTCACAGGAAGCTCAACATCGGCTCTAACGACGTACCCTTCCAGCGGATATACAAAAACGACTTCAATCCATCGCCGGAATTCGGATTTTTTATATCTCAGCCAGAACTCATGCGGATCCCCAAGCAGATCAAATACCTCGGCTAGTGAAAAAGTGTCGTAGGTCTGGAAACTCATCGCCCCAACAAGGTCATCGATAGGATAGAGAAAGCCTCCAGATTCCTGGACCGGATGCATGAATAACCACTGAATTGCTCTTTCTCTTGTATTGCCGGTATCATGAATTCCGCCCACATTTGGCGTATCGAGAAGGATATCGACCGCCTCCCACGTCTTGGTCTCACCAGGACTAATACCGTTCCAGCAAGGTGGCGCGCACGTTTCATCGGAAAGCAGCGCCGAAGGTCCTTGTCGGGATAGATAAAACAGAAGCCCGGCAGCCCCGAAAATAAAGACGCAGAGGATGATTACAACGTGGAAGAAGTTATAGTGATCGAAATTAAATCGATTCATTACGTATTTAAACTTGAGGTGTAATGAAATTCTGCTTGATGTTTGCAAATCACTGTTTATTGCTTCTGGCTTTATTGTAACCGATGACTCAGCTGCTCAGAGTCGTCTGGAATGGACCGCCTGGCCAACAATGAAATCAATTCCGCCGAAACGCGAGGCGGTCGGAGTTCCCCGAGGTTGATTCGGCCTCAGTCTGCTTACTACTCCAGATCCAGCTGTATGCCACCCAGAAACTGGGCGATCAAGTTGTAGAGCCAGGCGCCGATGAGACCCTGGAAAAAGCCAATGATGCCGTAGATGAATGGCATGACGAGTAAGGAACCGATGCCAAATATCGACGATATCATCGAGGAATCCTCGAAAAAATCTCCGAAGAAGGCGCTGGTCGCCATCGAAATGATAATCGTGAACAATCCCACCAGCAGCCCCATGATGAAACCCATTGCCCCCAAAACCTTACCAGCCGAAAGTGGACCGATACGTCTTAATTCCATTACGTCCTCCTGCGTCTCGAGCGATTTAGAAGTAACCCCTGTCTGCTATTCGATCTTATCTAAATACCGCATACCCACAAATCCCGGAGTTCAATCGAGATCGTCGCGCAAACTGTGGGTCTCTCCCAGGTAGCAATGTTTCATCTCCGCCTGTGCCTTACCCGTCTCCCAAAGCAGCAGGACACGCAGTACCATCGTCATGCTTCCCGGTACGGCCATTTCCTGAAAGCAAAGCAGCCCGGGTTGGGTCCAACCGATCAAGCGTGCTGCTTCCGCGGGGAAGGCGGCGTTCAAATCCGGCGTGGCCGAGAACATGATTGAAATGACGTTTTCCTCGACGAGTTCATTGCGTTCGATCAAGGCCCGCAGTAATTCCTGCGTGGCTGAAAAAATAGATTCCTTCGTATTTTCCGGGACGCGCACCGCACCCCGCAAAGCTCGTGTCGTCATCATATTTCCTTTTAGATGGTGTGATGATGCAATCCGGCCCCGCATGGAGCCGATCGTTCGGCCTCAATCCCGCACAGCCGATGTTTTCCAATGATGCCGGGGGTACGCACCGAGCACACGGAACATCGTGGAGAGGGCATCCAATTCTTCCAGCGCCTCACCTACCGCTTTCTGCTGCGGAGAACCGGCGAAGTCCAGATAGAACAGGTATTCCCAGGGTTTGCCCACGATAGGACGCGATTCGATCTTGGTCAGATCGATACCCCGCGCAGCGAAGGTATGTAATCCTTCATATAGAGCTCCGGGGCGGTTTCGCAATGCGAAAGCGATGGAAGTCTTGGCGTCATCGCCTGGATCGACTGCCGTCTTCTTTAAACCCAGAAAACGCGTGTAATTGGCCGTATCGCTCTCGATTCCTTCTGCAAGGATGTGCATGCCATAGACTTCCGCCGCTCGGTGAGATGCGATGGCTGCCGCATCCCGCCGTCCCTCCTCGGCGATGATGCGTGCGCTTCCAGCTGTGTCGTAGGTAGAAACGATCTCCACATCTGGATGCTGCTCCAACCACTGACGGCACTGTGCCAGGGCTTGCGGATGGGATAGAATCTGACGCAAGTCCTTCAATTCCACACTGGGCAAAGCCAACAAACAATGGCGCACCCGTAGATGATATTCGGCGACGATGTGGAGCTGGTATTGAAGCAGCAAGTCATAATTTCGGTAGACGCTACCCGCAAGCGAGTTCTCGATGGGGATCAATCCCTGATCCGCTTTGCCTTCTTCGACTGTAATGAACACTTGCTCAAAAGTGGGACAGGGCACAGGCTCGATCTGAGTTCCAAAAAGAGCCAACGCCGCTTCCTCGCTGTAGGCACCCAACTCACCTTGAAATGCAATCGATGTCATGTTGGTCGTTCAACCTTTGTTTTCACAAACCGGCGAGCGCGATCGCCTCATGAACCCAGACGGACGCAGATTGAATCGCCCATGGCTTGTGTGGATAATTCACCACCTAAATCCGCGGTGCGGTCCCCGGCCTCGATCGCAGCCGAGACAGCCGCTTCGACGGCCTGCGCTTCTTCCTGTAATCCAAGCGAATGACGTAAAAGCATGGCGGCGCTGAGGATGGTTCCCAATGGATTGGCGATGCCTTTCCCAGCGATGTCTGGCGCAGAGCCGTGAATCGGTTCGTATACACCCAGGCTGCCCTCCCCCAATGATGCGCTGGGCAGCATCCCCAAAGAACCGGTGAGCACGGACGCTTCATCGCTGAGGATGTCCCCGAACATGTTTTCGGTGACGATGACATCGAAGCTGGCAGCATTGGCGATCAGACGCATCGCCGCCGAGTCGACCAACTGGTCTTCGAATTCCACCTCAGAAAATTCCTTCGCCACGTCGTGAGCGATCTGGCGCCACAGCCGCGAGCTCTCCAGGACGTTGGCCTTGTCCACGGAAGTCACTTTGTGTCGGCGTCCACCCGCCAAACAGAAAGCCAGCTCTACGATGCGCCGGATTTCGACTTCGTTGTAGGCCAACGTATCCACTGCATGCGTTACCCCGTCAATTTCCTTGCGAGTACGCGGTTCACCGAAATATAGGCCTCCGGTCAACTCACGCACGATGAGCAAATCCACACCGCGCACCTTCTCGGCACGCAACGGCGAGGCATCGATCAGGGCTGCATGCGCATACACCGGACGTAGATTGGCGAAAAGTCCCAGGGCCTGGCGAAGCTTCAATAAGCCTTGCTCCGGACGCACCGAGGCCAACGGATCGTCCCATTTGGGACCACCCACAGCACCCAACAGCACGGCATCCGCCTCACGACAAGCTTCGAGTGTTTCTTCCGGGAGGGCAACTCCCGTTGCGTCGATGGCACATCCGCCGATTAAATGCTCCTCGAATTCGAAGTTATGCCCAAAGCGATCGGCGACCGTTTCGAGGACTTTTCGGCCTTCACGTACGACTTCCGTTCCGATCCCGTCACCGGGGAGCTCAATGATTTTTATCGCCATGATAACGACTCCCGCCGCAGCGCGGAAAACATTCCGCCCAACCCGATCGCTCGGGCTCGCGGTCGCGGAGCGCTCCTACCTCCTGTGTCGCTTTATTTTCAACCCAATCCCACGGGCGATCAACCCCCCGATGGGTGTTCTGCGATCATCAAACCGTACTCGACGCTGTCCGCCAGAGCCAGCCAGGATGCCTCGATAATGTTCGCCGAGGCACCTACTGTACTCCAATTGGAATTTTCGTTGCGCGTATCGATGAGCACGCGCGTCGTGGCCGCCGTGCCGCTGTTGCCATCCAGGATACGCACCTTGTAATCCGTCAATTGAAACTGGCTCAATGCGGGATAGACCGGAATGAGCGCCTTGCGCAGCGCAGCGTCCAGCGCATTCACCGGTCCATTCCCCTCCGCGGCCGTATGCAGCACCTCTCCTTCGACGGACACCTTTACCGTCGCTTCGGCAAACGTGCCGCGTCCCTGGCGGTGTTCGACCATGACCACGAAATCGATGAGCTTGAACGGCGGTTTATACCCCGGTTCCTGGCGCTTCAACATGATCCCCACGGAAGCCTCGGCGGCCTCGAACGAGAAACCTCGCGCTTCGAGGTCCTTAATGCGCTCGAGGATCTGCCCAACTTCGCCGTTCTCGCCCATCTCGATGCCCAATTTCTCGGCATGGCTGAGTAAATTACCTCGACCGGAGAGTTCGCTGACCACGATGCGCATCTGATTGCCAACCAGTTCCGGCTCGATGTGCTGATAAGAGTGCACGTTACGGCGCATGGCGGCGGCGTGAATGCCTCCCTTGTGTGCGAAGGCGCTGCGCCCAACGTATGCCATGTGTTCGTCAGGCGCAAGATTGGCGACCTCGGAAACGAAACCGGATATATCGTACATTTCCTTCAGCTTGCCCTCCGGCAAACTGCGGTAGCCCATTTTCAATTCAAGGTCGGGAATTACGGTACACAGATTGGCGTTGCCACAGCGCTCCCCGTAGCCGTTTATCGTTCCCTGGACGTGTCTTGCCCCGGCTCGCACAGCGACCAACGTGTTGGCGACGGCCAATTCACTGTCGTTGTGCGTGTGGATGCCAATTGCTGTGCCGATTTTCTGCCCAACCGTTGTAACGACCTCTTCAACGAACCAGGGTGTCGAACCGCCGTTGGTGTCGCACAGAACGACAGTCTCCGCTCCGCCGCGTTCTGCGGCACCCAGCGTCTCGACCGCGTAGTCAGGATCCTCTTTATATCCGTCGAAAAAATGCTCGGCATCGTAAATCACACGTCGACCTTTGCCCCTTAAATAGGCGACACTTTCCTCAATCATCCGCAGATTCTCGTCCAAGGAAGTACGCAGCACCTCCTCGACATGCAGGGTCCATGATTTTCCCACAAGCGTACAGACAGAGGTCTCCGCCGTGAGCATGGCGATCAAACTCTCATCGTCCTCCACAGCTGTGTCGACCCGCCGCGTCGAACCAAATGCGGTGATCTTTGCTGTTTTCCAGTCGATGTGTTTGGCGCGTTCGAAAAATTCCACAGCTTTTATGTTCGATCCAGGCCAGCCGCCTTCGATATACCCCACACCCAATTGGTCCAAGCGCTGTGCGATTCGGATTTTATCGTCGCAAGAAAAAGATAATCCTTCCCGCTGTGTTCCGTCGCGCAGGGTCGTGTCGTAGATTTCGACGACCGGAGGCTTTGTCTTTTCAGATTTCGTCATGTGTTGCCTCGTACTTCTCGATCTGCTCACCCATTGAGAGTAAATAATCAAGCGAATCGATGCCTTCCAACAAACAGTGTTTGGAAAAATGATCGATGGGGAAGCTGATTTTCGAACCGTCGGGCAGTGCAATCATCTGCTCCGTCAGATCGATGGTGATCTCCGCATCAGGTTCGGCGGATATCAAAGTCACCAATTTTTGATAATCATCCGATTCAACTGGGATGGGTAGCAGACCGTTTTTCAAGGCGTTATTCTTGAAGATGTCAGCAAAGGAAGTCGAGATCACTGCCCGAAAGCCCCAGTCAAACAACGCCCAGGGCGCGTGTTCGCGGGACGAACCGCATCCGAAGTTATCACCTGCAAGGAGCACGTTCGTCTGTTCAGGCCGAAGTTGATTGAGCAAAAACCCCGGATCGGGTGACCCATCCGGTAAATAGCGCCAATCGGCAAAGAGGTGTTTACCAAAACCCTCTCTGTCGGTGAGTTTGAGGTAACGGGCCGGTATGATCTGGTCCGTATCGATGTTTTCTTGTGGTATGTGCGCCATCTGGGAGGTCAGACTTGTAAACTCAGGCATCGTTCACCTCCCATCCATCAACGGACGCGGATCGCTGACGCAGCCCGTGACCGCTGCGGCGGCTGCAGTTAACGGAGAAGCCAGGAACGTACGCCCGCCCTTTCCCTGCCGCCCCTCGAAATTGCGGTTGCTGGTGCTGACGGCGTATTGACCGGGTTCGAGTTGATCCCCGTTCATGGCGATGCACATCGAACAACCGGGAAGACGCCACTCCGCGCCGGCCTGGATGAAAATCTGGTCCAGACCTTCGGCCTCGGCTTGTTGGCGGATGTGATGCGAGCCCGGAACTACGAGCATCCTCACACCTTCCGCAACCTTGCGTCCTTCAAGCAGCGATGCGGCCAGGCGTAAATCCGGTAAACGGGAGTTGGTGCAAGAGCCGACGAAAACCACGTCGATTTTGTGGCCCATGATCGGCACACCCGGCTGCAAATCCATGTACGCCAGCGCCTTCTCCACCGCAGCACGCTCGCTTGCATCGTTGGATTGGCTGGGATCGGGAATCGTCGCACTGATGGGGAGGCCCATTCCCGGATGGGTGCCGTAGGTGATCATCGGTTCCAGATCGGAAACGTCGATCGTGATCGATTTATCGTACGTCGCGTCCAGATCCGATGGCAGTTTGCGCCAGCTCTCCAACGCGCGGTCCCAGTCCTCGCCTTTGGGCGTATGTTCCCGCCCGGCAAGATATTCGAATGTGGTGTCGTCAGGTGCGATCATCCCCGCACGGGCTCCGGCTTCGATACTCATGTTGCAAACCGTCATGCGGCCCGGCATGTCCAGGCGATGGATCGCCTCGCCGGTGTATTCGATCACATGGCCCGTGCCGCCTTCCACCCCAATCCGGGAGATCATGCCCAGAATGAGATCCTTGGCCGTAACGCCCGGACCCAACGTGCCCTCGAAACGCACCTCAAGCGTTCTCGGTTTGTACTGCAGCAGACACTGCGTGGCGAGCACGTGGCTCACTTCGCTGGTACCGATCCCGAATGCCAAGGCCCCGAAGGCACCGTGAGTCGCAGTATGGCTGTCACCGCAGACAACCGTCATGCCGGGATGGATCAATCCCAATTCGGGACCGATAACGTGCACGATGCCGTTGCGTTCCGCGCCCATGGGATAAAGCGTGATTCCGAAGTGACTTGCATTGTCCTCGAGTAAATCAAGCTGCGCTTTGGCCTGCGGCTCAAATTTGATCCGGTCCAACGGTAAGGTCGGTGTGGAGTGATCCATCGTGGCGAACGTCATGTCCGCTCGTCGAACATGGAGCCCACGCGATCGTAACGAGCTGAACGCTTGCGGCGAGGTGACTTCGTGCACCAGATGCCGGTCGATGTACAGCACGGCCGGATAGCCCAATTCCTGCTCAACAACATGGGCGTCCCAGATCTTGTCGAAGAGTGTTCTGGAATTCGTCATTGCTTCTCTTTACTCCGCAGCGCCCACAGGTGCGGGTTTGGGTTCCTTCACCTCGCCACCTTGCACACTCAACAACTTGTTCAGCGCCGCCATGTAGGCTTTGACGCTGGCAACGATGATGTCCGTATCCGCACCGTAACCGCCGTACGTGCGTTGATGTTCTTCGTCACGCTGTGCATGAGTCGAATGATCCCCGTCCTGCGCTTGAATGCGGACGGTCACTTCACCCTGTGCATCGATCCCCTCTGTCACAGCTTGCACGGAAAACTCAAGCAGCCTATTAGGGACCCGGACGATCTGGTCGATGGCGGCGTAGGCTGCGTCCACGGGACCCGTCCCGACGGCGGCTTGCACGTACACCTCGCCATCCGGTCCGTGCAAACGTACGGTGGCCGTCGGTAAACCCATCGTTCCACAGGCGACCTGCAACCCCTCCAGCCCATAGATTTCCGCCGGCTGGTAGATCACGTCGGTGGTCAACGCTTCGAGATCGGCATCCGTAACGGTCTTCTTCTTGTCAGCCAGATCCTTGAAGCGGTAGAACGCCTCATCCAGTTCCGCATCGTCTAGCTGATAGCCCAGCTCCTCCATTCGCACGCGGAAGGCGTGCCGGCCGGAGTGCTTGCCCAGCACCAACGTGCTCTGCGATAAACCGACCGTCTCCGGGCGCATGATCTCGTAGGTGGTCTTTTCCTTGAGCATGCCGTCCTGGTGAATGCCGGCTTCGTGGGCAAAGGCGTTGGCGCCGACGACGGCCTTGTTCGGAGGCACGACGATACCGGTGTAGTTGCTCACCATACGGCTCACACGTGAAATCTGCGGCGTAACGATGCCGGTCTCCAGACCGAGCACCGGGTGACGCGTGTGCAGGATCATTACCACTTCTTCCAACGAGCTGTTCCCCGCCCGCTCGCCGATGCCGTTTATCGTGACTTCCACCTGGCGCGCACCGGCGCGGATACCCGCCAACGTGTTCGCCGTCGCCAAGCCCAGATCATCGTGGCAGTGCACCGAAATGATGACGTCCTCGATTCCCGGGACGTTATCGGCGATGCCGGTAATCAAGGCGCCGAATTCATCCGGCGTGGTGTACCCAACGGTGTCGGGGATGTTGAGCGTCGTTGCGCCGGCCTTAATCGCGGCCTCCAGCACGATGTAGAGAAATTCGGGATCGCTGCGGCCTGCATCTTCGGGGCTAAATTCGACGTCTTCGCAGTACGCCTTGGCGTAGGTCACCATTTCCTTCACTTTAGCCAGCACCTGCTTGGGCTTCATGCGCAGCTTGTGCTTCATGTGGATCTCGGACGTGGCCAAGAACGTGTGGATACGCGGCCGTGCGGCGTATTGAATCGCCTGCCAGGACTTATCGATGTCATCCTTGGTTGCACGTGCCAAGCCGCAGATCACTGGCGGCTGCCCGCTTGGGCCGGCCACCTGTCCGATGTCCTCGGCAATGCGCCGTACTGCTTCGAGATCGTCGGGCGAAGCTGCTGGAAAGCCGGCTTCGATGATGTCCACGCCCATGCGAGCAAGTGCACGTGCCAATTCCAGCTTTTCAGCGGAGGTCATCGTCGCACCGGGCGATTGCTCGCCATCGCGCAGCGTCGTGTCAAATATGCGGACGTAGTTATTCTTTTGATCAACCATTTCCCTACCCCAATTTTTCCTTGTGATTAATCGCCGGGTTTGATCGTAATTGGGTCCAAGAACGGCATCATTTCGCGCAGCTTCGCACCCACTTTCTCGATGGGATGCTCCTGCTCCTTACGACGTTGTTCGTTGAACCACGGACGCCCGGCTTCGTTCTCGGCGATCCATTTCTTGGCATAAGTGCCGTTCTGAATCTCATCTAAGATCTTGCGCATCTCGCCCTGGGTTTCTTCTGTGATGATGCGCGGTCCGGCGGTGTAATCTCCGTGCTCGGCGGTATCGCTGACCGAATAACGCATGTAGTTCAGACCGCCGCGGTACATCAAATCGACGATCAGCTTCAGTTCGTGCATGCATTCGAAATAAGCCAGTTCGGGCTGATAGCCAGCCTTGACCAGCGTCTCGAAAGCCGCCTTGACCAGGGCGCTGATGCCGCCGCAGAGGACGGTCTGTTCACCAAAGAGGTCGGTCTCGGTTTCCTCTGCAAAGGTAGTCTCGAGTACTCCGGCGCGAGTGGCGCCCAGTGCTTTTGCGTATGAAAGTGTCAGCTCGCGCGCCTGGCCACTCGGATTCTGCTCCACGGCGAACAACGCCGGCGTACCGCCACCCTGCTGGAAGACCTCGCGCACACGATGACCGGGTGCCTTCGGGGCAACCATGCTGACGTCCACGAAATCCGGTGGTTTGATCGTCTCGAAGCGGATGTTGAAACCGTGGGCGAACATGAGCATATTTCCTGCGCTGAGATTCTCACGTATCGCGGATTCGTATACCTTCGGCGCCGCAGTGTCGGGTACCAGCATCATGATCACGTCCGCCCAGGCTGCGGCTTCGGCGGCATCGGTCACGTCCACGCCGTCGGCGACGGCTTTCTCGTAGTTGCTGGTGCCTTCGAGTTCAGCAACCTTAACCTTCACGCCGCTGTCCGTCAAATTGAGGGCATGTGCGTGTCCTTGCGATCCGTAGCCGATGATGGCCACTTTCTTGGCTTGAATAAGCGACAGATCGGCGTCCTTATCGTAATAAATCTTCGCCATTGGATAACTCCTCCTTAGAGTGTCGGCCGTATTGCGGCCGTTATTTCCCGTTGTATTCCGGCACGCGCGCTGAGACGAATTCCGGATCCGCCGTAGGCGCGTGGGAACCCCGCGTCATCGCCACGCGTCCCGTACGTACCATCTCGATGATGCCGAAAGGCTCCAACACTTCCATGAGGCCTTCGATCTTGTCTTCCGTCCCCGTTATCTCAACGATCAAGGCATCTTGAGCCACGTCGACCACGCGGGCGCGGAACACGTCGCAGATCTGCAGCACCTGGGCGCGCGCCTCGGAATCGGCGGCCACCTTGATCAACGCCAGATCGCGCATCACCGACGGCGTTTCTGTAACTTCCAGAACGCGCAGGACATTGACCAACTTATACAGAAGCGCTTCCACGCGTTTGGCGGTGTAGGCATCCACGTCGATGACGATGGTCATCCGCGAAACGCCGGGGATTTCGGTGTGCCCGACGGCGAGTGATTTGATGTTGAAGGCACGCCGCCGGAAGAGCGAAGCCACGCGATTGAGTACGCCGGGTTTGTCCTCGACGTAGGCGATAAACGTTCGTTCGATGGGTGTCGCTGCGGCTGGATTGCCATTGTTGTTCATCATCATGAGACATACTCCTCAATGCGTCACTTCTGCTTGGATTTTTGTGGCTCGGGACGACGGATCATGGCGTCCAGGTCTGCACCGGCGGGAACCATGGGATAGACGCTGTCCTCCCCTTCCACACAGAAATCGATCACGACGGTTCCTTCTTCTTCCTGGGCGGCACTCACCACATTTTCCACGTCGTCTCGCTTTTCTACACGCATTCCGGTCAGTCCATGCGCTTCGGCAATCTTTACGAAATCCGGATTCAGCATCGGCGTGCCCACATAGCGGCTGTCGTAGAAAAATTCCTGCCATTGGCGTACCATGCCCAGATAACCGTTGTTCAGGATGGCGATGTTGAGTTTGATGCCCTCCTGACGGCAGGTCGAGAGTTCGGATTGGGTCATTTGGAAACCGCCGTCCCCGACGATGACCCACACTTCGCTTTCCGGCTGGGCCATGCGTGCACCGATCGCGGCGGGCAGCGCGAAACCCATCGTGCCCAGACCGCCGGATGTGATGAGTCGGTTCGGCTTTTCATGTTTGTAATACTGCGCCGCCCACATCTGGTTCTGTCCCACGTCCGTCACCAGGAGCGCGTCCCCATCCGTGAGGCGCCAGATATCGTTGACCACGTGCGCTGCGTGCAGGCAACCATCATCCACGGGAGCATTCTGAATGTCGCGCATTTCAGTATCGCTCTTCATTTCAGCGATGGCTTCCAACCAATCGTCGTGCCGCAGTTTGGGGAGAGATTCGGTCATCGTGCGCAGCGTTTCGCGCAGATCACCCACGATGCCCACGTCGACCTTCACGTTCTTGTTGATTTCCGAAGGATCGATGTCCACGTGGATCTTGCGGGCATTCTGCGCGTAAGTTTTCAGGTTGCCGGTAACTCGGTCGTCGAAACGCATGCCGAAAGCCAGGAGCAGATCCGCTTGCTGAATCGCCGAGTTGGCATACGCTTCCCCGTGCATCCCCATCATGCCCAGGTTGAGCGGGTGACTGGCGGGAAAACATCCTAAACCGAGCAGCGTCATCGTGATCGGAATCTGTGTCTTCTCCACGAATTCCTGCAGTTCCTGCATGGCGCCGGACATCGTCACACCGTGTCCAGCCAGGATGAGCGGGCGCTCGGCGCTTTGAATGAGATCCATGGCGCGTTCGAGTTCTTCGGGTAGCACGCGTAGATCGGGCCGGTAACCGGGCAGACGAACCGGTGAATCGTCCCACTCGAAGTCGACGAGGCCTTGCTGCGCGTCCTTGGTGATGTCCAGAAGCACAGGTCCGGGGCGCCCGGAAGTGGCGATGTAAAACGCCTCCCGCAGCGCAGGACCCACTTCCTCCGCCCGGGTAACCAGGTAGTTGTGTTTCGTGATGGGAAGCGTGACGCCAGTTACGTCGGTTTCCTGAAAAGCGTCGCTGCCGATGACGGATGAGTTCACCTGTCCGGTGAGACACACCACTGGTGACGAATCCAGCATCGCCGTGGCGATTCCCGTGACGAGGTTCGTCGCGCCCGGACCGGAGGTGGCGATCGCCACACCGGCCTTCCCGGAAGCGCGCGCATATCCGTCGGCCATGTGCGCTGCACCTTGTTCGTGGCGCACGCGCACGTTGCGAATGGGATAATCGTACATGGCGTCGAACAACGGCAATACCGCACCGCCCGGATAGCCAAACACCGTGTCCACACCAAGTTTTGTGAATACTCTCCAGATGATTTCTGCGCCGGTTAGTTTCATTGCCTCTTCTTCTCCTTATATATAAATACTGATAGCTACCTGCGAACGATTACTTCCTGGATTCAAATGTCTTGAAACACGGCACCCGTCGAAGCACTGGTGACCATTTGTGCATAACGCCGCAGCCACTTGCTCTTTGTCGAAGGTTGGAACGGTGGGAGTGCTTGAAGGCGCTCTTCGATTTCCTCGTCGCTGAGTTGGACGTCGATCCTGCGCTCGGGCAGAGAAATCTCGATCACGTCGCCCGAACGGATCGCGGCGATCGGCCCGCGGGCGGCCGCCTCCGGGCTGATGTGTCCGATGCATGCGCCACGCGTTCCCCCGGAGAAGCGCCCGTCGGTTATCAAAGCGACTTCATCTCCCAGCCCCATTCCGACGATTGCGCTGGTGGGACTGAGCATTTCCTGCATGCCCGGTCCTCCGGCGGGGCCTTCGTAGCGAATGACAACCACCTCACCCGCTTGAACTTCCCCGGCCAAAATCCCCTTAATGGCTTCATCGTGACTCTCGTACACGCGCGCCGGGCCGCTGTGCTCGTGCATCGCGGCATCCACCGCCCCGGTCTTGACCACGGCGCCCTCCGGCGCAAGGTTACCGAAGAGAATTGCCAATCCGCCTTTGTCGGAATGCGCGTTACTCGCCGGACGGATGACTTCCTCGTCGGTAATTTTCACATCGGCGATACTCTCGCCGAAGGTGCCACCGGTGACGGTTGGACGATCGAGATGCAGCGTGTTACCCGTCGAACTGATCTCGTGCAAGATGGCAGGTACGCCGCCCGCACGGTGAACGTCCTCCATGTGCCACGGTCCCGAGGGACTAACCTTACACAGGTGAGGCACTTTTTCGGCAATCTGATTGATCCGCTCGAGAGGGAACTCGATACCAGCCTCGTGAGCGATCGCCAGAACGTGCAGCACCGTGTTGGTGCTGCCACCCATGGCCATATCAAGGGCAAATGCATCATCGAATGCTTCGGGGGTGGCGATCTGACGCGGCGTGAGTCCCGCCTCGATCAAATCCACGATTTTTTGCGCAGCTTGCATGGCCAACTCGTCGCGTTCCGGAGACTCAGCCAGCGCTGTCCCGTTGTGCGGCAGGGCGATGCCCAGGGCTTCCATCAAGCAGTTCATGCTGTTGGCGGTGAACAAACCGCTGCACGATCCGCAGGAAGGACAACCATAATCCTCGAGGACTTTGAGTTCGGCATCATCAATCTTGCCCGCCTTGTAGGCACCGACGCCCTCGAAGACGCTGATCAGGTCAACCACACGACCATCGGGTGTACGCCCCGCTGACATCGGTCCGCCGCTAACGAAAACGGCGGGAATGTCGAGACGCATGGCGGCCATCAACATGCCTGGAATGATCTTGTCACAATTGGGAATGCATACCATGCCATCGAAACGGTGTGCCGTGATCATGGTTTCCACGCTATCGGCGATTAACTCGCGGCTCGGAAGGGAGAATTTCATCCCCTCGTGTCCCATAGCGATGCCGTCACAGATGCCGATGGTGTTGAATTCGAACGGCATTCCGCCTGCATCACGCACTGCCTGACAAACGAGCTTTCCCAAACGCTGCAGGTGTTTGTGGCCGGGTATGATTTCCACGTAGGAATTCACCACCGCCACGAAGGGCTTATTCATATCCTCATCCCGCACACCTGTCGCCTTCAACAATGCTCGATGAGGTGCTCGTTCGAAACCGCTTTTAATGAGATTTGATCGCATCATATCCACCTTTAAACAATACATGAGGGCTTTTTAGCCCTCACGTAATCTCGCAGTATATCTATTCTTACCGTTGGCTTGTGTTCGCATCGCAGTCGCGCCGGTCGAAGAACACGTTGCCACGCTGCGCGGTCGAGCCGGCGCGCGAAATGGAAATCCCGCTTGGGGACGCGTGCAATAATACTTCGAGCGCTTCGGTTCAGAATGCATCACACATCTTTCCGATCTAGTTCGCAGGGTAATCGGTCATGTCGCGAAGCGGAACTTGATCCGGTCCTTCAGTCCACGCAAATCGAGCTTGGAACGCCATATCCGAAATTCGATCCGCATCCGCATCCAGGCACCACTCATTCGCCCAAGGCCGGCTCCAAGACGTCGGGACCACGCTGTCGATCGAATTTCTTTCTGTGTTTGATTCTGCTGCTGTCATTGCCTTCTACTCCATGTGATTCATGTATCCGGTACGAAAAAACCGCCTCCGTCGATTGAGGCGGCTCCTGGTGTTCCTTCCGGTTTCGCTGGGCTTTATTTTAGTCTCGCATTTGCCTTCACGAACCCAGGATGGGCTCAACCGACAATCTCTGCTGCTTGATAATAAGCAACAGGACCAAGATGACAATCAAAACCAACTTATCGGCGAGTCCCATCATTCTTGATAACGTCCTCAAATACGAAGCGCCTCCCGGTTGGGAGGCGCTTGTGCTCAACATGATTGTTGCTTGTAAGCTACACTGCTCCAACCGGAACCAACTTCTCATTCTTAATCAGGATGAGAAGCAACAAGGGGCTAACAACTAAGACCAGGTTGAAGATACTCATAATGTAACTCAACACGTTCCTTACGTATTTATGTAACTCTAGCATACATTTCGAAAATGTCAACAACGAATTCTAAAGATTTAAGGTTGAGTCGACGTCGAGATTTCCGAATGCAGGATCATCCTTCGGATTTAGTGATCGTATTCCGTTCTGCACTGAATTGCGGTGCACAAATCGATGTCCATCTGATCCGCCAAGCACAGCGTATAGATGAAGATATCCACCAATTCAGTGACGACTTTCGCCCGCATCACCGGATCTCCGGTCATGGCGATGCTGTCTTCGATTGAATGATGTTGAAATAGCCGGATCAAATCCGCAGCCTCAACGGCGATGCTCGTACTGAGATCCTTTGGCGAATTGCATTGGCTGATGCCTTGCCGTGTGGCGAACGCACGTGCCGTCGCTCGTAATTCTTCGAAGGTTGAAGGAAGACTCGTTGTCGACATTGTAGTACCCTCCATTGGATAAATTATGGATATTAATGAAAGAAATCGATACCAGATACGTTGTCTGGATTGCGATAATCTGTTCATGATGCGGAACCTAATGACTCGATTCGAGGTCCGGCAACGCGGATCTCGATCGGACAGCGCGGCTCGAAGCGTTGGAAATTTTCGACGAATTTCGCCGCCAATTGACGGTATCGAGCTAAATAGCCGTCTCGCGAAGGCCAACTCGATGCGGGATCCAGTATCCCTTCAGGAATTCCTTCACAAGCACGGGGAACCTCATATCCGAAGACGGGATCCTCGATAAACTCCACGTCTTGAAGATTACCGCTCAAGATCGCTTCGATCATCGTTCGGGTATAGTCGATACGGATGCGCTCTCCCACACCGTACGGCCCACCGACCCAGCCGGTGTTGATCAACCAACAATCCACAGCCTGCTGCTCGATTTTCTCCTTGAGCAGATTTGCGTAGATCGTCGGATGATGAACCATGAATGGCGCGCCGAAACAATTGCTGAAAGTGATGATGGGCTCATCACGCTGCCCCGCCTCCGTTCCACCGACTTTCGCCGTGTATCCCGAAATGAAATGGTACACAGCTTGTTCCGGCGTAAGGCGAGCGATTGGCGGCATCACGCCGGACGCGTCGCAGGTCAAGAGCACAATGTTCTTCGGGTGACCCGCGACGGTGCCGTCGAAAGCGTTGTCGATCTTATCGAGTGAATACGAAGCACGCGTGTTTTCCGTGAGGCTGTCGTCAGCCAGATCAATCGCACGTGAGGACGAAGCACAGACGACGTTTTCCAGTATCGTGCCAAATTGCGCCGTGGTCCGATAGATCAGGGGTTCGTCCTCCGGGCTGAGCCGGATGACCTTCGCGTAGCACCCTGCTTCGAGGTTGTAAATTCCTTCGTCACCCCAGGCATGCTCGTCATCCCCGATCAGATGACGCTTGATGTCGGCAGACAACGAGGTTTTTCCAGTTCCGGATAACCCGAAGAACAAAGCAACGTCCCCTTGCGCTCCAATATTGGCTGAACAGTGCATCGGCAGGACATTCTTACGCGGAAGCAAATAGTTCATCACCGTAAAGACGGATTTCTTGATTTCGCCGGCGTATCCGCTTCCCCCGATCAGGCACAATCTGCGTTCGAAATTTAGCAGGATGAATGTGCCCGTCCAGGTACCGTCGATGGAAGGTATTGCTTCAAATGAAGGAACGCAAAAAATCGTAAAATCGGGGTTGAAATTGCGATACTCATCTGAATCAACCGGCAGGATGAACATGTTGCGGGCAAAAATACTGTGCCAGGCCCATTCGGAGACGATGCGTACCGCCAAACGATTCTGCGGATCCGCACCGGCATAGCAATCCTGTACGAACAGATCGATATTCGCCATGTAACGCTTCATCCGACAATACAATTGATCGAACTTGGGCGCTGAAAATGCCTGATTGTTCTCGCTCCACCAAACGTCACCTGCGGTGCTGGGCTCGCGCACGATGAATTTATCCCTCGCGGCTCGAGCGGTATGAGTTCCCGACTTCACTGCCAAGGCGCCGTTGTTTGCAATGATCCCTTCCTGGCGGTAGATGGAATGCTCGTAAAGCGATTCGATCGACAAATTCTGGTAAATCCTGCCACTGCCGGAAAACTCCCGGCCTTGAAAATCGGAATCGCTCCCAGGATCTTCGCAGTCACTTTCTGAGGTCTGATTTATGCTGCTATTTTCTTCCATGGCCTCATCCCCGATATATGTACTTCAAGGTATCGGTTTCGATCCTTCTGTTTCAAACCACCGCGATAACCGGAACGATCCCGAACCGAAAACCTCGGATTTCTCGCCCGATTCAAGTTAAGAAAAGCGGCGGTCGTATGTTTGCCCGGACCGCCGACAACATTCCCACATAACGGGGAAACCACGACCATCCGAGCCTTCGTCCTGGCGCCTTGCTTCCCTGCTTCCAATTTCCTTTTACAACATTCAGCATGACATACTCACAAAGAAAAAACCCGCCATATGTCTGGCGGGTTGGTGGTGTGTTTCAATACACGCAAGCAACTAGCCAGACACCCCCATCGAAGCTGGCAAAGGCTTACGACCACGAAGAACGGATACGTTTTTATCGCTCATAATTGGGATGAGCGTAGCAAAAAAAAACCTCGCTGTCAAGACCCAAGTTGAATATCAAATTACCATCCGGCATAAAAGCCGTGTCCAGTCAAATGATAATGTTACCCAACGTAAATGGTTCTTTCATTTGATAATGTTACCGAAATGTCCTCTCCTTTCTTTGAATTAACCTGTGTGAACAGTGTCTGACTGACATCTTGCGTG
>DAOULU010000018.1:0-40730 GCA_034417075.1 Anaerolineales bacterium | reverse complement strand
GAGGACGTCGAGTTTGTCATGGATAGACTCAACAACCGACCTAGAAAATGTCTTGACTTCAAGTCGCCGAAACAAGTATTCTTCAATCATTCATCCGTTGTTGCACTTGGTAGTTGAATCCAGGTATGGATTTAAAACGCGGTTTGACCGAAATCGGCTTCACGGAATACGAGGCCAAGGTGTATCTGGCGCTGCTGGGGGACAATCCGGCTACCGGATACCAGATCAGTAAGGACTCGGGTGTGCCACGTTCGATGGTGTACGAAACCTTGAGCCGTCTGGTCGGACGAGGGGCTGTACTCGAATCCATCGAGGGCAGAGCGACTCTCTACCGCCCGGTTTCTCCGCAATTACTTCTCGACCGCCACGAAGAGCGGCAGATGCGACTGATCGACAACCTCCGCGAGGAACTACAAGATGTGTACACCGATACCACTGAGGATTATGTCTGGTCCATACGCAATACATCGGCCGTCTTCACTTACGCCAAACAAATGCTCACGGAAGCACAGGACGAAGTCTATATGGTGTTAAACGACGAAGGTTTAAAGGCTTTACAGGAGGAAATCGCCGCGACAAACGACCGCGGTGTGTCGATATGCACGTTGCTCACGGGCCAGGAACATTTACCCTACGGATATGTAGCACGGCATCCGCCCCTCGAGAGCGAGCTTCAAGAATTGACCGGCACACTGATGATCGTCGTGGATCAAGCTGAGGCTTTGATCGCCGACGTCGGCCAGGAAACATATGCGACGATCACCAAGAGCAACAATTTAGTCCTGATCGCACGTCAATTCGTCTGGATGGAGTTATTCGCACAACGCGTGTACCGAAAGCTTGGCGCAGACATGCTCGAGCGTCTGGAACCCGAAGATCGTCAGATCTTCGAGAGTCTGTTAGTGCCGGAAGGGGGTGGAGGATAATGGCTTCGATAAGCGACACGATCATCGCAGCCTCGATTACCGTTCTCGCCAACGGACTTGGTGGGTTACCTTTCGTCTTCGTTGAAAAATTCCCGGAGCAACTTGCCCGCCTCGGTTGGGCGGGAGCCGGTGGACTGATGCTTTCAGCCTCCGTGTTCAACCTCATCATTCCCGGACTTGCGGAGGACGGGGTGGTTTCGGTCGGAGTCGGAATTCTGCTCGGCGCCTCGCTCATGGCGATTACTTCGTGGTTTCTGGAGAAACGAAATTTCACTGTGCACGGTGTCTCAGAAGGAGGCGGACGCCGGATCATTCTGGTTCTGGTTACGCTTTTCATCCACAGCATTCCAGAAGGATTGGCGATAGGGGTTTCCTTTGGATCGGGCCAGGCAACGCTGGGTTTAATCATGACGATCGCAATTGCCATCCATAACATTCCCGAGGGGGTAGCCGTTTCCCTGCCCTTGCGCGCTGAAGGCGTGAGTGGATGGAAGTGCGTTGGCTGGGCGATTTTCTCTGGTGTGCCCCAGGTTGTGGCTGCCGTTCCCGCCTACCTTGCTGTAATACAGTTTCGTCCTCTGCTACCCTATGCATTTGGATTCGCGGCGGGGGCAATGATTTACTTGGTGATGGGAGAAATGATCCCCGAAAGCCGGGCCGATGAACAGCAACGGCGCTCGAGCGCCGTTGCCGGGATGACCGGATTTCTCGCCATGATGGCCCTGCAGACTCTCTTGGTGTTCTAGGTACATCCGTTCGGTTTGCCCGATATCCTGGCCCACTGACGGATGGCACGTATAAATCTGTCCCTTTCCAGTTGATCGAAGATTGAGCGCCTCGTGCGTAGAATCCGCAGCGGTTCCCCGCTGTTTTTTTATGATTCTTGCGACAGTAGAAGGTTGGCTTTTTCAACGAGGCCTTTGCGATATGCGACGGAAAGCCACCCGTTGCGGGCGATTCGCAATGTGCTCGAGCCTTGATAGAAACGCGCTCTGGTCAGCAGCGTCTCTGGATCCTCGTCGCTTTCTTGCCGGGCACAATATCGCCGGTAAAGGATTCCTTCCATTCTGGCAATTTCCTGTTGGTTGCCGCCCTGCTGTGCGACGGCGTGCGATACCTCCGCCATCAAACGACCCAGGTCGGCTGCGGGATCGGCCACTTTGGCGCGTTCCCAGTCGATGGCGACAATTCCACCATTTTGTGGGAAGACGAAGTTGGTGCTTGTCGCGTCGCCGTGTGTTAAGCACGGATGAAAGGTCGACATGATGGGGTTTGTTTGCCAGGCACCGATCAGACGCGAGATGTTCCGACGTAGGAGCGGGCGCCGTTTTAACACACCATGTTTGCTGAGCGTGTCGACGATGCTCAGCGCCTTCTCTGCCGCCGGATCGAAATGGGGTACTTCGTTCGCGCGCCGGCCGAGTCGATGTAGTCTCTCCAGAAAATCGACCGTATTTTCCAGCGCGGGTTGCAGTATCCCCGGATGGCTACGGCGGATGGCGATCGTGTCTTCCAACGTCAATCCGTCGACGTGTTCCAGAAGTAGAACCCCGCGAAATACCCCCAAAGGCAGCACGGCACGCGCCGAGCGATCGCCTCGGAAGATCTCGCAAGCAATTTTATTGTAGTGGATTTCACGGTTGGCGTATTTCTCGGCTTCGGGTCCCGTCTTGACCGAATAGAATTTCGCAACGAGCGTTTTTAGCGAGGTCATCTCGCGGTAGATGAATACCGCGGACGACAAGCGGGCAGCTTGCCACTCTCGGATCGCGGCATTGCGCTTCAAGATTTCGATGCTGATGAAATGCTCCAATGCCTGCGTACCCACGGGGGTGAACCAATCACTTACATATTGATCGGATCGTGAAGGCGGGGGGAGAATCAGGGTGGAGGACGAAGAGGATTCCATTGATGTGTTCCTCCTGGAAATTGGAAGAGAGTTGTCTCTATCGATTTCACTTCCTCGCTCCGAGTCCGGATATCCATTGCAGATCGTATTTCATCCCTCCGACGTAATCGTTGGAACGGAATACACGCGTACCGGACGCTCCATCAGGACGCAGGAAGCGCGCGTCGGGCAAGTTTCGCAGACCGTCTTCGCCGGGCGTTCAACAAGTCTGCCCATGTGCAACAATTGATCGATCATACCCTCGACAACGGAGGGATCTTTCTTCAACCTGTGCGCGATTTCTTCCAGGCATAGACCTTGTGGAGTGGTTTTGCATGCTTCCAGAATATCGGTCAACATCTTTGCCGTCCAAACCAGTGCTACGCATACCCCAATAAGTGACCGGCCTGGTAAACGAGCGTCGACATCATCCAAGCCACGCCTGTCTGCCAAACTGCGGCGAAGAGCGCCCATCTCCAGCCAAATTCGCTGCGGATCGTCCCCAGGGTCGCCACACAAGGTACATAGAGCAGCACGAACACGAGGAACGCCAAGGCGGTCAACGGAGTAAAGACTTGTTGCAGCGCAGATCCCAGTCTCGTATCTTCTGTTACCGGATCTGCTTCTTCAAAAAGGGGGATACCCGGCGTCAGTAATTCGAGCAGTTGTTTCCCCGCCTCTCCCGTCGCTTGGATAAAACCCGTACCAATATCCGCGAGATCCTGAATGAAATTCGACTCTTTAATGTCTGCATCGTGCCGCCCCTCCCCGATGTATATCTGGGACATGGTGGAAATCACGATCTCCTTGGCGACGAGCCCGGACACGAGCGAGCCTGCGCTTTCCCAGTTTCCAAATCCTGCCGGACGAAGCACAGGTGCAATCGATTTGCCTACTTGTCCAAACCAGCTTTCGTCCAGTTTCGTGACGCCCCAGGGCATGTTGAGTAGCAGCCAAATCACAACGGAAGCCGCCAGGATCACCGTCCCTGCATTCCGAATGAATTTACCGATACGTACGGCGATCTGATCCCAGAGACTCCTCAATGTTGGGAGTTGATAAGAAGGCAGCTCGATGACAAATGACGTCTCGCGTCGTTGTTTAAATATCGTGTGCGAGAAAATGATACCGACGAAAGCTGCAATGAACACGCCGAGAGCATACAAACCCCATAGCACCCAATTGGCTCGATGGTTAAAGAAAGCTAATCCAAAAACCACGTACACGGGCATGCGGGCCGAACACGACATCAGTGGAATGAGCAGCGAGGTCAGGATACGATCCCGTTTGTTCTCCAACGTGCGCGTGGCGTATATTGCCGGAACGGCACATCCAAAGCCAAGGATCATGGGAACGAAACTCTTGCCTCGTAATCCCAGGAAACTCATGAACCGATCCATTACGACCGCCGCGCGCGCCAGATAGCCGCTGTCCTCCAAGAATCCGATACACAGAAACAGGAAGAATAATCCAGGGATGAAAATCAGCACGCCGCCGACGCCAGCGATCACGCCGTCCAGTATCAAGCCCTGCAGCCACGCCGGTGCTCGTAGCAGCGTTAATAGCGACGCTGCCCAGCGCGTAATGGGTCCGTTGAAAGCCGCGTCGATCCAATCCAGATACGGAGTGGAGACGTTAACCACGAGGTTGAAAACCACGTACATCACGCCAAAGAAAATTGGCAGACTCAACAATGGGTGGGTCACGATCCGATCGATACGATCGGAGCTGCTTTCAACGGAAGTCTCGGGACAGGGACCAATTTCTTCGACGACGTGGCTTACAAAGGCGTAGCGACGATCTGCGATGGCAAATTCCAGGCCGTTTGGCATCGAGTTGAGTAAACGTTTGCGTGCATCCCGCGTTGTATCCAGTACGGCGCTTCCCCCCTCCAGCGATTCGACTCTGGTGACGAGGTCGTTTTCTCCTTCGAGCAACTTGATCGCCAACCAGCGCGGATCATAATTCTGGCGGATCTCCGGATGCTGAGCGATGATCTCGACGATGTCCCGAATTTCAGCTTCGATCTCACCGCCGTAGTCGATCTTGAACTGCGCCTGTCTCTGCCGGACGATCACGTGGGGACCTTCTTCTGCGCTGCCGGTTCGTCCGTTGCCGCGAGATTCATGATTTCCTCTCGAAGCTCATCCAGACCCTCGCGGTGTTTCGCACACATCGGAATCACAGGGGTATCGGCTAGATGCTTCGACAACGCATTATCATCGATCTCGTAATCCAGATTTCGCACCCGATCCGACATATTCAAGGCCAATATCATAGGCACTTGAAGCTCGAGTACCTGGACAACGAGATACAGATTGCGTTCCAAATTGGTCGCGTCGACGACTGCCACAACCACATCTGGTTTTTCGAACAGGATGTAATCGCGGGCGATGATCTCCTCTTCCGAGAATGCCGTGAGGCTGTATGTACCGGGAAGATCCGTCACCTCGATTTCTTTACCCCGAAAGCGGAAAAGACCTTGTTTGCAATCAACGGTTTTTCCCGGCCAATTACCAACATGTTGTCGCGATCCAGTGAGCGCGTTGAATAAAGTCGTCTTTCCGGCGTTGGGATTTCCAACCAGCGCAATTTTCAAGTCTGCCATGCGAATGCCATCTCATCCTTACCGCATAATTCCACTCGTCCGCAATGGTTGAGTGAATTATTGCTCTGCATCGTTCTCGTCCGTCATCGTTTGCAGGGCATTCAATAGGATTTCTATCCAGCGTGCCCGAGAACCATGATGGAACCGCTTGCCCCGGGATCGTCGTCCCCGATGACTGCGCCACGCCCGGCGGCGTTTTGAATCGGGTCTGCGACAGACGGGTCGCACCAAAATCCGATGCGCCGTACGGCGATCGACGGCTATCTTACTGCCGCGCACCCGGATGATTAAGGGTTGGCCGTGCACGCAGCTCAGCACGACGACTCGGGTATGAGGCAGCAAGCCCAAATCGGCCAGGCGCTGTCCGAATTTGTGGCCGGCGTGAATGTCAACCAGTTCGACGATTGCGTTTTCCCACACCTGGTCCAAAGGCATGGTTTGGTCGTGCTTCACGCTGCAACCTCCACGAAGTCCTTCTCGCGTCTCATCACGATTTGCTGTGCAATCTTGCGACCCAATGCATGCACGTTCTCACCCAGACGGACCGATATCGGGCCATCGAAAGGGGCGATCTCTTTTACGGTGAGTCTTTCTCCGGGTTTGATGCCGCGCCCAGCGAGATATGTGCACAAGATGTCGTAATCGTCGTTCGGCAGGATGCGCAGGATCACGCCCGATTCGCCCGCGTCGAATTCCAGAAGTCGTTCCCCCGCGACCTGTGGCATCTTCCCCTCGGCGTCGGGAATCGGATTTCCGTGTGGGCAAGACTCGGGATGTTCCATAAAGTCGGCGAGTGCCTCGATGACCTCGTCGTTCACCGCATGCTCCAGTCGGCAGGCATGTTCGTTTACGCGCTCCCAGGCGATGCCGAGTTTATCTACTAGAAATTTCTCCCAAATGCGGTGGTTGCGTATCACCAAGTTCGCCTTGCGCACTCCGCGCTCGGTGAGCTGCACGCCTTTGTACGGTGTGTGTTGGAGAAGCCGTCGATCCTGCAATCGGTGGATCATCTCGCTCGCGGATACCGTCGAGATCCCCAGTCGTTCGGCGATGCTGGTGATCGGTACGAATTCGCGATGATTTGCGAGTTCGGCGATCGTTTTTAAGTACATTTCAACACTTTCGCCAAATTGGATCTCTGGGTCGGTCATGTCCCCACTCCTTCTAACCGGAAAACTGCATCGTCATGCTGCACGAACATTGATACAAGGTACCCCATATATATCCATATAAGGTTAACCTTACTTTACTTGATTTTCAAAAAATTGCTAGATGACTCTCGTCATGCTGGCGGTGATCATTCATCATGGGTATGGGCAGACCGAAGATTCGGATAGTCCTTCTACAAATGAATGACCTCCCGGCAAAATCGCCCGGAGGTCATCGAGCTGCTTTCTTGAGTTCAACCGCGGTGCAAAATCACCGCACGGGGTTGCATTTCTCCGGCTGAACCGTGACTTGCGGTGAAGCGCCGCCATCGTTGAACGCTTCAACGGCGTAGGTGTAGGGACCACCGAAAGGAGGATTGTCCACGTAGCTGGTTGCGTTCGCAGAAAGCGTGGCGATCAGCACGCCATCTCGGTAAACATGATAACCGGTCTCGTTGTCCGCTCTGTCCAACCACGAAAGCGTGATCTGGTACAACTTAGTGTTGCAGACACGTTCGAAACTCAATCTCGCCGGAGCTTGCGGTGGCTCGGGCAGGATCTCCACCTCGATGGTCACGTGCGCCACTTCTTCTTCGTCACCTGCCATCGCCAGAAGCTCGTATTGTGTCGTCTTCTTGGGACACACTTGCTGTGCGCCGAGGATTTCGACCAGTTCGCCGTCGAGGAATACGTCTTCCGCGTTCTCCACCGCCCAGCGAAGTATCGTGCATTTGCCCTGTTTGATGGCGTAGCTGTCGGCGTTGAAGTTGATCGAGATCGGTGCCGGCGGAGTCGGTGTTTCTGTCGGTGGAGTTCCAGCCGGAACAGGGATGTCACCTGGGTCGCCGTAGTAGTCGCAGATATCGATGTCCATCGTCGTTTGACCGGCCAAGACGTCGAACTCCACCAGGGTGTGATCCGTGCAGTTCACGCTCAGTCCGCACAAGACCGCCTCGGAGTACGAGCCGCCGATGCTGGTTCCCTGGCGGTAAGCGTAGGCCACGTATGTGCCCGGGAACAAATTGACGCTGTAGCTGTCCGATCCGTCGCTGTGATCGAATTGACTGACGAGATTGTTGCCGACGTTCTCGAAGTAGAGCGTCAGCGGCGGGATGAATTCGGAGGGGTAGCAGATCTGGCCCGTAACTTCGCCCATCTGGATCGGAACGGCCGTGATGGGGGTGAGTATGATTTCCGGCACAACCACTTCTTTTTCGTAGGCGCCCCGATCGCAGCGCGTTCCCTGCGGACGACTAACGCCGCGCTGGTCGTGGGAGGTACAAGTCTCGATCACGGCCGAATCGAGCGCCGGGCTGCCGGGCAACAAAGCGTGCGTGGGCGTGAGCCCGCCGTTGTTCGCCAGCGGCCCGAGCAGCGGGTCAGTATTCGGTAGATCGTCTGCGCTGATGAAATTGCAGGAATTACCGTCCTCGATGTTGAATGTTCCCGTACCGCCACCCATACCGGTGCAGTTGCCCGCGGTGTTATAGGCTATGATCGAATTTTCAGTCACGACGTGCGCCCCGGTAGTGTTGGCGATTCCGATCGGTGTGTTTTCGGCTACGGTGGCCCACTCCAACCAGATGTCACCGGCATCGTTGTGGATGCCGCCGCCGGAACCCGCTGCGCTGGCGGTGTTGTTGCTGACCGTAGAATCGTATAAATGCAAACCGGGGAAAGCGGCATCGACGTACACACCACCACCGGCTCCGCCTGTCGCATTGTTGTTGGTAACGCTGCAATCGTAAAGTGAGACCAGTCCGGATGTCTGAATCCCCCCACCTTGCGGCGCTTCGTTGTACTCGAAACGAGTTTCCCTTCCAACCAAGTGCCCACCGTAATAATTGACAACCCCACCTGCCACGGAGCCGGCTGTGTTCTCGTGGACGACGCTCTGGTCCAACTCGATCAAACCGCCGTTGAAGATTCCGCCGCCGTCGTAGCCGGTCTCATTGCGCCAGATGTCAACTCCCGTCAGGGTCGCCTCGGCACCCGTCCCTACGGCCAGACCACCGCCGGTTTCGTGGGCGATGTTGTCGTGGATCATCGGACTGCCGCCGCTCATTTCCAGTGTGCCGGGTCCGCTGATCATGATTCCGCCCCCCATATCGGCACTGTTCTCACGCACTTGAGTGCCCTCCAGGACGAGCGTGCCGTCGCTGAATATTCCCCCACCGCTCGATCCACCCATGATGCCTTCGGGGAAGACGCCGGTGTTTTCCGCCACGACGCCGCCATACATCGTCAACGATCCCCAATTGCGGATACCGGCGCCAATTTGCTCCTCACCGCCACGGATCAGCATCGTATGAATCTCCACCGTTGCCGAACTGTGAATTTCGAAGACCCTGTCGATGCCGTTGGCGTCGATGAAGGGTGCGCCTTCGCCGATGATGATGGCGTCATCCGTGATGTCCAAATCACCGGTAGCCGCGGCGTCCTCCAAGGTTCCGGCGATCGAGAGATCGTAAAGACCCGCCGGTATGCGGATCGTTTGCGTGCCGGAGCAGACGTTGGAGCCAATGACGGCTTCTCGCAGCGAACAGTCGCCGTCACAAACCCCGTCGTTGGTGTCGTTGAATTTCGTGACGATAAATTCCGAGGCGCAGTACGAGGGATCGCACCCTTGTAGGGCAAGCGCCAGGAATATGACTGCGAAGATGAAAAAGATGGGTGAGCGTTCCTTGATAATCATGATGTTCTCCTCCTGATGCGTGCTATGTGCCACGCCATGGAATCACTTATCAGCATAGACGATCGAGTACTATTTCATATCTGAAACGCAGAAAACATGATTTTTGTGACAGGTAATCATCAGCATATCATGATTGCCCGCGCATTAACAAACCATGTCCGCGAGACGTACACGCTTCAGGATCGCGTCGCCTGATCGCGGTCGGCAAGACGTATTCTCGCGCCAACGGTGGCTCAAGGTTTGCAGCTTTTCACGATCACCGATGCCTTCGCCGATGCGCCGCCGGCGTTGAATGCCAGCACCTCGTAGGTATACGGACCACCAAAAGGCGGCTCGTCCACGAAGCTGGTCGAGTTCGCCGGCAGCGTAGCCAGCAATACGCCGTTCCTGTACACCTTATAACCGCTCTCGTTGTCGGCCGTGTCGATCCATGACAAGCTCACCCGATATAACTTGGGATCACAAGTCCAATCGGTGACGTCGAGCCGTGCGGGCGGCTTCGGGGGCTCTGGAAGAATCTCGACTTCGATGGTCACATAGGCTTCTTCTTCCCCACCAGCTGAAAGCACGAGTAGCACGTAGGTCGTAGTTTGATCGGGGCAGACCTGTCGTGCGCCCAACGCGTCGACCGGATCGCCATCCAGAAATACTTCGTCGGCGTTTTCGACCTGCCAGTGAAGCTTCGTGCATTCGCCTTCTTCGAGCATATACTGATCGGCGTTGAAGTTGATCGAAGCCGGAATGGGTGCGGGGGTTGGCGTGGCCGTTGGCACAACGGTGGGAACGGGTGTCGGGGTGCTGCCCTCCATTTCGACCGCTCCGCGATCGCAGCCTGCGCCTTGTGGGCGTGAAACGCCGCGCTGGTCCAGTGCCGTGCACTTGGAAGGATCCCCCGAGTCGATCGCAGGGCTGCCCGGATTAAGCAGGTGGGTGAGGCTGTTGCCCCCGTTGCTGGCCAACGGCGCCAGCAGCGGATTTGTATCGACCAGATCGCTGGATTCGATGAAGTTGCAGCTGTTCTCGCTGTCGACGTTATAGCCGTTCGAATTCGGCGTGATGGGGCCGGTACAATTCCCCTCCGCATGATAGGCAAGGATGCTGCTGCGGATAGTGTATTCACCGGCGCTAATGTTGTGAAGTCCGTCGGCGTTGTTTTGCGCCACCGTAGCGAATTCCAAGACCAAATTGCCGGCGTTATAGATTCCCGATCCTCCGTCGGCAAACGGCGGAACGATCATGTTGGAGCTGACCGTGACGTTGCGCAGCAGCAAACTGCCGCTCGCATCGTTGTAGGCGCCGCCGCCGAGGCCTCCGACTCCGCCGGCGCCCATGGCGCTGTTGTTGTTGATGCCCGTGCGATAGAGGTGGGTCATGCCGCGGTTGTACACCGCTCCACCGTGGCGTCCATTGTTATTCGTAAACCAGGCGTCATAAAGGATCGAGACACCGTCCGGCGTTGAAAACAACCCACCACCATCCAGTGTGGCGACATTTTCCTCAAACGTCGCCACGTTGATCTCCAATTCGCCGGAATTGTAGATTCCTGCGCCGGTTTCTCCGGCGGTATTCAAGCGGATGGTAAGCCCGTCGATCGTCGCGGTTGCGGCGAGATTGTTCCACAATCCGCCCCCGTTTCCCGCAGCGGCGTTCCCGGCCAGGGTTAGGTTCGTGGCGATTAATTCGGCCGTGGCGAAGTTATGAATTCCCGCGCCATGGTCGCCGGTGTTGGAAAAAATCTGCGTGTCGATCAGAGTAAGCGTGCCATTTTCGTTAAAAATGCCCCCGCCGCCGGATGATCCCGAACCGCCCGGCGGAACGACGGCCGCGTTGTCGTGAATCGACAAATTGTACAAAGTCAGTAAATTGTGATTGAGGATCCCCGCGCCGAGTTGCTCCTGTCCTTCGATCAGGATGAGCGTGTCCATGACGACTTCGGCGGGGTCGTGGATCTCAAAAATTCGGTCCGAATGAAAACCGTGGATCGAGGGCGCTCCCTCCCCGATTATGGTCACGTCGTCAGTAATATCCAAATCGCCAGTTGCGGCGGAGTCTTCTCCAGCACCCACGAGCGTCAGCGTATACCCGTCGGCGGGAATGTGGATGGTTTGGTGTCCCGCACAGGCGTTTGCATTGATAATTGCCTCCCGCAACGAACAGTCGGTGTCGCAAACCCCGTCGTTGGTGTCGTCCGGCTTGGTGACGATGTAATCCGTCACGCCGCAGAGAGGAAGCGGGGAGCAACCTTGTACGACGAAAGCGAGACATAGAATTCCAAAGAGCACAAAGAACGGCGAAAGTGGTCGTAATCTCATCGGATCCTTCCTTAGATATTGAATTCGAATACTGGGCAGCGATCTCGCACGTGTAGTCGTCGTGCGGCGCGAAAAGTAAGCTTCTCGTGACTGTAACGCTGGTGTCGTCAGATTTGTGACAAGATACCATCAACCTTCCCGACGCGCTACACGGCAATGTGGGATCAAAACCAATGGATGTTGGATTTTCAATGAGGATCTTGGCTTTTCATACGGGGATCAGACCTATTGTTGTATAAAAAAAGCCGGTGCAACCTGTTGTGGCTACACCGGCCAACGCCCCCTCAGACTTGTTTGTCTTTGAATTTGATTCTTGGCTTGCGCTTTCTCGGTGAAGGAAGCTTCGCTGAGGATGCTTGTGAAACCAAGCGTCCGATCAGGGCCGGTACAAACAACAACGCCAGCAGAACGGCAAGGGCGGTGAAGAATACGCTCCAACTGGCCGGATCGCCCACTTCCGGTACCAATCCGCCCGGGTTGTAGGCTGCGGCTTTCGTTGTTACGTTCGTCTCCGCAAGCGAAACGGTGAGCTGACGCGTCAAACCGTCACGCAGCTCGCCCGGTGAAGTGTAAGTGATGGCGTACTCGCTCTGCATCACGCGAGCATAGCGCTGATACAAGCTGGTCAGCCCGGCCGGGTCGTTTGCGTAGGCGTATTCACCCCCTGCGCGATTCGCCAACTCGATCAGGGCGGGTTCGTCGATGCCGGCCAAGGAAGCACTCTGGTCTTCCGGATTTCCCAGTCCCACTGTCGATATCGAAAGACCGGACGGCCCGATGCGTGCGATCACGTTACCCAGATCGTTCAGGCTGACGTTATCCATACCGTCCGTCAAGACGATGATCGCTTTCCGCCCGGGAAGCGGATCCAACACATCGGCCGCCTCGACCAGCGCGTCGTACATCGCCGTATCGTTCTCGGCAACCAGGCTGTCGATCGCCGCTTTCAAGCGCTCGACATCTGTGGTGAGATCCTGCGTGTAAGTGATTTTGGTGTTGAAACTCATTAATCCCGTCTGATCACCGGCACGCATTTGATCCACGTACGCCTTGGCGGCGTCTTTCGCCGTGTCCAACTTGTCTGCGCTGTACATGCTGCCGCTCACGTCCATGACCAGCATTGTGGTAAGCGAATCGATCACCGCAGCGTTGCCCTGCATCTGATCCGGTTGGATGGTCACGCCGTTCTCCTGTATCAGCAGACGGCTGGGGTCGATGCCCAACGGTTCTCCGGCGTCATCGGTGACGGAAATGTACACCGTGACGGAGGGGAATTGGGATGTGTCGATCTGGGTGATGATCACATTGGGTTCCCCCTGGTCCTGCGCCCATGCTGGTGAGAACAGCGACGCCGCCAGCAACACCGTCACGATCCCGATCGAAAGGTTCTTTTTTCTAGATGACATCTTCTCACCTCCGCTCGTGATACTTTAGTGACGTGTTGCCCATGCGGATCGTTTGCCCGTTCCCCAGTTGCGTCCGCTCGATCTTGCGGCTGTTGACGTACGTGCCGCTCAAGCTCATGTCCTTCAATGTGAAATGGGATCCCCCGCCGATAAGCATTGCATGCTGCGGATCGACGTCCGGATCTGGCAGGGCGATTTCTGATTTGAGCGGGCTGCTTCCGATGATCGCCGTCGGTCCCCCTTCGGGGAGGAACTTATCGAGGATGAAAGTGTTCCCTTTGAGTTTCCCGCTGGTCACTTCAAACCACGCTCGCGAAAGCAGAACAACGATCAGGGCAATCAGTGCACCGATAAACGCTCCCAACAGCACGAGGCCAGTGGCTTTTCCGGAGGTGAGATCTTCTCCCCAGAAATTGATCGTCTCGAGCAGCGTTCCACCGATAAAGCCTCCCAGGGCTCCGCCTATTGCACCTTTCCACATCTGCGAGCCCCCGGTGACCCCTTCCGCGAGACCGATCAACATGCCGAAGAAGCCCCATCCGATACCGCGGCCGATGCCGCCGGCGCCGACGATTTGGAAGATCGCTTCGGCGATGGGAAGTCCAATTCCACCGGCGATCAAACCGACGATGCCGCCGTACAATCCGGCGCGCAAAGCGCGCAGCGGACTCAACGTCGTCAACTCCTCGGCCGCTCCAAGCGGCACGCCGAGGCATATCCCGAGGAGACCGCCGACGACCACATCGCTGAGATAAATACTGCGACTGAACGAGAGCCCCAGTATGTTACTCAATTGCCAGCCAACAAGGCCGCCGATGGCACCGAGGACAGCATAATAATATGCTCTCATCCTTCTACTCATTATCTTCATCTCCATCTTCGGCCGGCTGATCGTCCGCCCGATTCATATTGCGCCAATCCACGACGCTGTCACTGTCGTCGTCAAGGATTTCGCAAAACCCAAAATAGCGATTGGGATCGAGGTGGCCATCCTCCTGGCGAATGAAAAACCCACCGATCGTTGTATGTGGTTCAAGCACCAAGGCGACCTGCCATGGCTCACTAAAAAAGTGATCGTGGATGAAAAGGTCGTAGTGTGAGAGAAAAATCCCCATTTTCGGGTGGGTATGGTACCAGCCGACGAGTTGTTTTCCTGGAAACCGCTCTTCGAGATCTTCGTTCATGGCCACCAGGGTGTCCTGTGTGAACGTCAGAAAAGCGCTTCCTTGCCGCGTGAAGCGAGCCGGGATTACCCCCTCAATCAGAACGAATTGTTCTTCCGTCCGGGCGTCTACGTGCCAACTGCCCACCAAACCACCGCCGACTTCGTTCTCGAGGTCGATCCTGCTGTGCTCTGTGAATTGGATGAACGCCGCCGAGGTGACAAAAACACCAACCAGTGGCTTCATACCGTCCTCGAATTGAGGACGCCAACAGCGCATCAGCTTTTTCGGGACTCGCGAACGGAATGGGGTTGTATCGCTGACTGGCAACAGCTTGACGTTTGACTCAGACTCGGACATGATTTCCCTCTCTGGCTCGCTTCACGCGACTCGCTACGATCATGGAATGTGCCCCTATCCAGCTGTGACGTCCGCGGTGAGCATCAAACGATCGTCCTCCGGGACCCCCGCAGCATCTAAGGTTTCGTCCTCCTGGAGCTCACGACCCAACGCCTTGCTGTCGAGGCGATATCCCATCGGTCGACCATCCGGGCCAACCGTGGGTAACTCCAACGAAGTCGTCAGTTCGGGGAGTAATTCCTTCACGATGACGTCATCGGGAACCTCGGCCGTTCGTGTGCCACCAGCCGGTAAGACGAGGGTTACGGGAATGTCTGCCATTTCACTTCCTCCTTGCCAAATTTTTGGTTTCTTTTCTTGCACGCGATCGCAGTGCACACACAAATCAAATCGATGTCTCTTTATTTCAATTTCACGCGTTTCTCTTTTTTGATCTTCGGCTTCTTCTTGATTTTCGGTTTCTTGTGAATCTTTGCTTTCTTGCTCTTCTTGTTATCACCCAGCTTCACCCGCTCCGGTCGCATCAACTCACGCTTGTCGACGGGGAAGGCGTTGGGGTGTTTTGCGCGGTACGCTCGACACCAGCGGGCGGCTTCTGGGTCCCAGGGAAACGGCGGCTTCGTAGGGTCGTCGTGGAAGTTCTTGTACTGCAACATTTCACCCAGCATGATGATCAGACGATCCAGAGAGCGCGCCGCCGTCCACCAAGCCGCGTCGATGCACACGCTTCCGTTGATGTGATTGATGTTTGGATGCCATATAGGTGTGAGCCATTTAAGACCCGGCCAGCGTTGGGGATACTGGTTGTGTAGATACACTTCCACCTGGTGATGCTCGCCGAATTTCGGATTGCCGCGCTTATCGACCGCTACAATGCTTTTGCAGCGAAATGTAACGATGTATCGCTCTGGGGGTACGCCTTTATGAACGGACTGCGCCTCGAAGCTGATCAACGATGTGCGCCCCTGTAATTCGCGCATCCGCTCGTAATCGCCGCGCAGGCGGCGCATACGGGGGCTTTTATCGAGCGAAACTTTGCCCGCAGTGATGTCCGTCGTGACGATCAAGCGATCCTCTTCCGGAACTTTCGCATCAGAAAGGGTTTCGTCTTCTTGTAGTTCGCGCCCCAATGCTTTGCTGTCCAAGCGATAGCCCATGGGACGGCCGTCCGGGCCGACGGTCGGCAGCTCGAGAAGCGCGACCAGTTCGGCCAACAAATCTCGTACTGCGACGTCATCCGGTACTTCTGCCGTTCGTGCACCGCCGCTGGGCAAAACGATCGTTACTGTGATATCTGGCATCGAGTCTCCTTTCTGGTATCCGCGCGAAAGCTCAATTGTTGTGATGGGGCACCTGACACGTCCCCGTGACGCCCCAGCAATCTGCATGATGGAGCGTGTGACACGTTGTACATTCCACGACTCCACGTGGATCGTTCGGATCGACCTGCTCGAGACAATACGGGCAGCGGTGATCCACTTTCGTAGCCAGATGGATCGAGGTGCTTATGCGATTGTTCCGTCTGCGTCCTTTGACGCTGGCAGATCGAGACGTCGACTTTCGAACCCGCGCACGCCCACCCATGTGTGTCCGCGTGGATGTCGCTGGCATACTCATCGCCATTGCGCGCTTCGAGGCGACTCTGGCGTTACCGCGTTGATTCCCTCGGCGGCGTACGGATCGCCCCGTCGTTGGGGCGTAACTGCTCGCCCGTGATGGAGCCCCTCGACCTCTGCGCTTCCGAGTCCATGCACTAACCGCCGGCCAGGCCGCCAAGGCTCCCAACGCAAACCGTTCCAGTCCGTCCCAATCCGGCTCAAGTGAGGTGCGATCGACGAGATTCATGCCTAAAAGACCGCGGCTTAGCCAACCCATGAAAATTAAGCCCGTGCACAGGCCGAACAATGCCACCAGCCACCGCAGTGCTGCGCTGCGACGAGGCAGTGAGAAACGAGCGGCCAAACCGGCCGCCAATCCCATTCCCACATCGCTCGCTAATGTGAGCACGATGGGCTCGATCGCCTTGTTGAGGATGTATACGACGGAGAACCCCAACCCGGCTGCAATCGATGCACTGCCGGTCACGGCTATACCGCTGTATAAAGGCGTGCGAGATGAAGAACGAATACCTGACATCATGGCGTGGGTTTGTGCACTCACGGGATCCTCATTCATGCAAACGCACTCGACCGCGAGCTGCGTTTTTCGCTACAGAATCTGTCTTTTTCTCGTCCGTCGGTGGAACATCATCACCGAGTTTAATGGCGGATCGCTCGAAGTGTCGGAAGTGCAACGTGTCTGGCAGGTCTCCGCTCAACTCATAGAAACGATATTCCTGGCCGTTGTGCGATCGGATCACGTGCAGTGGTGGGACTCCGAGTGAAACCAGGGTGCGGTGCAAAAAAGGCTCGTCCCCTGCGATCACGTGGGTCATCTCGACGCGCCTGACCAGGCCGCAGCTTGGACAATGCGCTGCGTCGAAGCTGACCTCCGAGATCGGCCGCATCACTTCCTCGATCGTCTCGCATTTGCGGCACTCGAGTGCGAGCACCAATTCCTGATCAAGTTCGATGATCGCATCGGGCCCGAGATCGCCGCGTGCGATCTGTAGCAGTTCCATGAGCGTCGTGTCTTCGGCGCGTTTATCCAGCTCCACGATCTCCCCGTATGTCCAATGACTCTCACAATCCTCGCGCCGCACGTAGCTGGTGGTGTGCATCGTGTTGGTCATGCCGTTGAAGTGCACGACTTTTCCGGCCTCAACAGGTATGTCATGGATGAGCTTTAGGGCTTCCTGTGCTTGCATGCCGCCGATGATCGAGGCGATCGTCGGCGTCGTGGGCACTTTGCCCAAAAGAATGTTGGCGCGAGCCAGGAGCGGACAGGAATAGCGCAGGGAAATCTCCCTGCGCGCTTGCTCCGTCAAGGTGCACTCAAAACAAGCCCCCTCCTCTGGCACGAACACGCGCACCAGACCGAGCAATTCCTGGATCGCGCCATCCACCCAAGGCTTTCCCAGCCAATGACAGAAACGATTCACGGCCAATCGAGCTTCGCGATTATCGAGACATCCAATAATGGCGTCCATGCGACGAAACACCCCCAAACCGACCTGCGTGCGGACGTCGCCGTTTAAATACTGTATTTGAATGTCGGGATTGAGTTCTCGCAGGCGGGCGGCTGCGATTTCCGCCTTCGGACGGTCGTTATCGCGCTCGCGGAAGAGTACGGAGCGGGAGAGATTCGCCGCCTCGATGACGTCGAAGTCGAGGATGAACAGGTGCCCGACTCCCATCAGGGCCAGATTCTTGGCCACCTCGTTCCCCAGGGCGCCCGCGCCGACGATCATCACTTTCGCTTCTTTGACTTTATCACGCTCCCACCACGAGATGAAGTCGAAGGTTCCCAATCGATCCTGGCGCAGGTTGGGAATCCGCAGCGGCGTGTCCGTGCTGGCGCTGACGCGAATCGGCCGCGGGCTGTCCGTCGAGTCTTCGGAAGGGGTGGACTTTTCTGAATCGGAATCCGGATCCGCAATCGCCTCACCTATGCGCACACCGCGCACGCGGTGGACGATGGCCAATTCCGTCGCCTGGGCATAGTTGCTGCGATCGAGCGGCCGCACGAACGAGCCAACTCCTTGCTTGACCTCGATCAAACGCGTTTCGGAAAGCGATTTTAGTGCCTCACGCAGCGTTGCTCGGCTGACGTTAAGTTGCTTGATCAAGTTGCGCTCCGATGGGAGCTTGTCCCCAGGTTTCAATTCCCCGTCCAGTATGGAGGCCGCCAATCGACCGGCCACGACTTGTGCCAAGGTTGGGTGTGTAACAGGGTGGATTTTCATATTACCGCCCTTCCAGGAAATGACTGGTTAACTGGTCTGACCACCATACCAGAGGAGTGTGGCGAAGTCAACCCCCCGCAGAGTACTATTTCATCAGACGGCGGTTTTCGGGTCATACTTGCATCTGTTCGGTAGGCCATCAGTCGTGTTAAACTGTAGCAGCTTATCGAGAGCGCGTGGGAAAAACTTGCGTACAGTCGAATCGAGTGGATAACGATTCCAATAGCAGAGAAGGAAATTGGGAGATGGTCATCACACGAAAATCTTTGGTAATCAGCTTATTACTCTTGTTGACGTTAGTCGTCGCGGGTTGTGGTGAGAAAACAGCGACGTCAGTGGTGCCGACCGAACCCGTAGAACTCATAGACGATGGTCGCCCGCTGGCTCCAAGCGTGATCGGGCAGGATCCTCCGTTGGGAGAGGAAACCCAGCTCGATGGCGATCTCGAGATATTCTTCGATCAAGCGATGGACGCTGAGGCAACGACCTCCGCCTTTGAATTGATCGGCCCGGACGGCGAGATCGTCGCCGGCCAGGTTACCTGGCCGAACGAGAGGACCCTGCGTTTCGATCCCCAGGATGAACTGCTTCCCGATACGACCTACGAGGCGGCTGTGGGGACCGGCGCGACCAGCGCCGAAGGTGTTCCCCTTGCGACGGAACGCAGCGTTCTTTTCAGCACCATCACCAGCCTTCAGGTCACACAGGTGTTTCCTGCAGATGGAACACTCGACGTGGAATCGAGCAGCTTGATCACGGCGATGTTCAATCGCCCAGTGGTTCCTCTGGTGACGTCCGAAGACCAGGCGAATCTGGTCCAGCCGCTGTCGATTTCTCCGCCGGTCGAGGGAGAGGGTGAATGGTTGAACACCTCGATCTACGTTTTCCGCCCGGATAAACCGCTCGTTGGAAATACCACCTATACCGTGTCGGTCGCCTCCGGCTTGCGCGACGTGTCTGGTTCAGAAGAAAATCAGTTGGCGCAATCCGTCACGTGGCAGTTCACCACGCAAGCGCCGACGATCGAGCGCATCGCCATCCCCGATTTGATCACGCGTCCCCCGAACAATTATGGTGATGTGCCCTTGAATGCTACGTTCTCCATCCGCTTTCGTCAGCAGATGGATCAGGACAGCACAGAAGCGGCCTTCGCCTTGCGTTCCAACGACGGCCGTCAGGTGGCTGGCCGTTTCCAATGGGACGAAGAAAACAAGGAAATGATATTCACGCCCAACCGATTGTTGGAATTGAGCACAGGCTACAGCCTCAACCTGAGCCGCAGCGCGGAAGCCCTGGAAGGGGGCACGTTAAAGGACGGTCTCGTTTGGCAGTTCTACACGGTTTTTTCGCCGGCGATCGTACAGGTTATACCTGCCAACGGGCAGGTTCAGAACTATTATTCCGATCAATTTACGATCGAATTCGCTTCCCCGATGGACAAGGATACTCTCGCGAATCGAGTGCTGGTCACCCCCCGTCTTGAAGGTGAGCTCGATTGGAGCTACTTCAATCGCAGGATGACGATTTTCGGATTCGAACCTTCCACATCCTATCAGGTGCGGATTCTGTCCGGCATGGCTGACCCGCATGGGAACGTCATCTCTCAAGGCATGACGGTCAATTTCATCACCGCCGCCAGAGCGCCTTCCGTTTATATGCAGACACCGGGCGAATACACACTTCTCCGGGCGCAAGGCGATCATGAGATCTACCTGCGCTACGTAAATGTCGATACGGTCCAATTCTCCCTGTATCCACTCGACATTAAAAATCTTCTCGGTTTCAAGTCGGAAAATACCCCGACGATCGATTACCGGCCGTGGCCAGACAGTCTCATCCATTCTTGGACGGAAAGCATGCCCGGACCGCGTGATGAATACAATCTCGAGAAGATCGAGTTGCGGGACGCTGAAGGTCAGCCGTTAACCCCTGGAATGTATTTCCTGGGGCTAACCACCGCGGACGTCCCATATACATCACAGTGGCTCGACGCCCGTATCCTGATCGTCGCCACCGAGAACATGACCGTAAAAACCACCTTGTCCGATGCGTTGCTCTGGTTGACGGACTTGGAGAGCGGGGAACCGGTCGAAAATGTTCAGGTTACAGCGTACGAGTATGAGGAGACTTATGGGCCCATCGGTGGAGCGAAGACCGACGAGGATGGCTTGGCCACGATCGACCTCCCAGTCCCCGAGGAACGTTATGTCGAGCGTTTCTATGTCGCACAGGGCCAGGGACACTTCGCCTTCGGGCAAAACTACATGGGCATCGATGTCTATCCCAGTGATTACGGCATCTACACCAATTACTATCTAAAGCCCGACCAACCATCCGTCTACATCTATACCGATCGCCCGCTCTACCGACCGGGCCATACCGTTTACTTCAAGGGCATCGTGCGTATGAATGACGACCTCGACTACAGTCTTCCCTCGGAAGAACGAGTTGAGGTGACGATCAGCAATTACGACGAGACGATATATGAGGCGACACTCCCTATTTCAGCTTACGGCAGTTTCAACGGCGAAATGAGCTTGGACAGCGAAGCCGCGTTGGGTTACTACACGATTCGAGCTCGTTTCTTCGGAAAAGAGGATACGATCGGGTCCCGATCGTTCAGCGTCGCCGAGTACCACAAACCGGAATTCGAAGTCGAGGTCACGACGGCGGAAAGCGAAATCCTCGATGGTGATACGCTCGAGGCAACTGTCCAGGCCGCTTTTTATTCCGGTGGTGCGGTTGCGAATTCGCAGGTCGGCTGGGTTTTGTATGCCGAAGACTACATCTTTCGAGCATCCGGTGAGTACAGTCGATATCAATTCTACACGTACGAAAACGATATGTATTATCTGTACTACACGCCGTACAGTTCGGGCGAAATCATCGCCCAGGGTGAGGGCGTTACGGATGAAAATGGAAAACTGCAGATCACGATTCCCGTCGATCTGAACGAGATGGGCGCCAGCCAGCGCCTGACGCTCGAAGCTACGGTGACGGACCTGACCGGCAACGCCGTCAGCAGCCGCACGCAGCTCCTCGCGCATTGGACCGAATTCTACATCGGCGCCAAAGCGCGGCAGTATGTCGGCCTGGCGGATGAAGAGCAGACGTTCGATCTTGTCGTCTTGGATTGGTACGAAGAACCCGTCGCCAATCAAGCGATAACGGCGGAAATCGTCGAACGGCGTTGGAGCAGCGTCCAGGAAATCGACGAATTCGGCCGCTCCGTCTGGACTTCATCGGTCGAGGAAATCCCTGTAACGGGGGCGATCGAGACGAGCACGGATGAAGAAGGCCGCGCCACGGTGAGTTTCGTGCCTCCCAAGGGAGGCGTGTACCGCTTGAAAGTCAGTGGTGAAGATAGCCGGGGCACGCCGGCAACCACCTCCGCATATTTGTGGGTCTCTGGCAGCGACTACGTTCCCTGGCGCCGCACGAACGACCACGGCCTGCGTCTTGTCAGCAACCGCGACAGCTACGCCCCGGGAGACACGGCCGAGATCCTGATCACTTCTCCTTTCCAGGGTTCGGTTTATGCCCTGGTAAGCGTCGAGCGCGGGCATGTACGCAGCGCAGAGGTCATCGAATTGAAGAATAACAGCACCATCTATTCCTTACCCATCACGGCAGACATGGCCCCGAATGTCTATCTGTCCGTCGTGCTGATCAAGGGTGTGGATGACACGACGCCGGTTCCGGATTACCGCATGGGGCTTACCGAGATCAATGTCGATACCCGTGAACAAGCACTCAACATCGAAGTAACTCCGGACACTCCGGAATCCGGACCGGGTGATAAGGTGACCTATACGGTGTCGGCCACCGATTACGCCGGAAGTCCCGTACGTGCGGAGCTCTCCTTCTCGCTCGTGGATCTGGCGTTGCTGGCGCTCAGCGATCCAAATGCGCCTCCAATGATCGACTATTTCTACGATACGCGCGCATTGACCGTACTCACTGCCATGCCGCTTACGATGAGCATCGACTCGTTCAATGCAGAGATCGTCGAGCACGCTAAAGGAGGTGGTGGTGGCGGCGGCGACTTGGGGATCATCGAGGTGCGGGAGGAATTCCCGGACACGGCGTTCTGGGATGCGCAGGTCGTAACCGACGAAAACGGCGAAGCCAGTGTCACGGTCACGCTGCCTGACAACCTCACCACGTGGCGCATGGACACCCGTGCGGTTACGAAAGACACACTTGTGGGCGAGAACACGAACGACATCGTCAGCACGAAGCCGCTTCTCGTGCGTCCTCAAACCCCTCGCTTTTTCGTGGCCGGCGATGAAGTGGTGCTTGGAACGGCGGTACACAACAACACAGAACGGTCCATCACCGCAGCAGTGACTCTCGAAGCCGAGGGACTGCAAATCGTGTCGAATCCCGAGCTCAGTTTCTATATCCGCGGCGGTGAGCAGGTGTACGCGGAATGGCCGGTGCGTATCGATGACGACGCGGATCGAGTGGACATGGTCTTTTCCGCCAACAGTGTGAACTACTCTGACGCGAGCCGGCCTCCATTGGGGACACTGGATGGAAAGGGAATCCCCGTGTATCGCTACGAAGTTCCCGAGACCGTGGGAACCGGAGGCCAATTGACGGAAGCCGACTCTCGCACGGAGGCCATCAGCCTGCCCGTCTTCCCCGGCTACGACGTCACAGAAGGCAGCCTGACCGTTCGCCTGACGCCGTCGCTCGCCGCCAGCTTCACGGACGGATTGACCTACCTGGAACATTTCCCGTACGAGTGTACGGAGCAAACTGTGTCCCGCTTTCTGCCCAACGTGATCACCGTACGCACCCTAAATGAGTTCGGCATTCACGATGCTGAACTTGAGGCCAATCTGGACGAGCAAATCAACACTGCCCTACAGCGGCTGTACAATCAGCAGCATGCCGACGGCGGTTGGGGATGGTGGTCATTGGGTGACAGCAATCCATTATCCACGGCGTACGTCGTCCAGGGGTTGATCGAGGCCGAGGCCAGTGGGTATAAAATCAGCACGCATGTGCTTGAAGACGCAATACTGTATCTGCAAGAGCAACTCCAGCCCGTTGAGAGCTTCGAGGCGACGTATCAGCTCAACCGTCAGGCGTATCTGCTGTACGTACTGGCGAGTGCCGATCGAGCTGCCGTGAGCCGGACAGTTAAATTGTACGAAGCGCGGCAATCGATGGATATTTACGCACGCGCCTACCTGGCGCAGACGCTGTACATGATCGACGGTGAAGATCCACGATTGGATACCATGATCTCGGATTTCGTGAATCTTGCAGCGCTGTCGGCAACCGGATCCCACTGGAATGAAGCACAAAAGGATTACTGGAACTGGAACACCGACACGCGTACGACGGCCATCGTCCTCGACACCCTGTTGCGAATCGATCCGGACAATACCCTGAATGCAGGGACGGTTCGCTGGTTGATGGCCAACCGCATCCAGGGGCATTGGCGTGGAACACAGGAAACGGTTTGGGCGCTGCTTGCCCTCAACCGTTGGGCAAGAATCAGCGGAGACCTCGAGCCCGATTATCTCTTCGAGGCGGCACTCAATGGCGAAAGTCTTGGTGGAGGATCGGCCAACGTGGAGACCATGCGAACGACGACGGAATTTCAGGTTCAGGTCGCCGACTTGTTTACCGATAGAATCAACCGCTTGACGATCGCTCGCAACGATGGGCCGGGAAATCTCTACTACACGTCCCACTTGATGATGTCCATGCCCGTCGAGGAGATCCAATCGTTCAGCCAGGGTGTAACGGTGACCCGCGCTTACTTCCACCCTGACGATCGCAACACGCCGATCACGTCAATACCGCAGGGCGAAAACCTCCTGGTTCGGTTGACGATCATCGTCCCAGACAGCTTGCACTACGTGATCATCGAAGATCCTTTGCCTGCGGGGCTGGAGGCGATTTCGCAGTCGCTTAACACCAGCCCGCAGCAAAGCGCGCCGGCGCGCTACGATTTCGAAGACTTGCTGAATTCGGGATGGGGTTGGTGGTACTTCGATCACGTCGAGCTGCGAGATGAGAAAGTCGTGATCTCCGCGGATTATCTCCCGGCTGGTGTGTACGAGTATGTCTATCTCGTGCGCGCGGCTATGCCGGGGACCTATCACGTCATCCCACCGACAGCGCAGGAATTCTACTTCCCGGAAGTTTATGGGCGCGGCGAAGGCACGCTTTTCGAAGTGACCCAATAACTGGACGTTGACTGAGGGAGACGTCCCATGTGGACGTCTCCCTTTGTTTAAAGCACGGCGATTGTTTCTTGGGGAAGCCGGCGGACGTCAGACCGGGATTCGGATCATTCTTGCGCAGGCTGCACTTCGAAGTGAATCGTGTCACTGAAGATCGATTCACCTTCCGGCGTGATTCCCTCCGCTCGAATTTCGTGTGTACCGACTTCGAGCGACCACCAGACTTGATACGGAGGCACGTCGAAGGATTTCAGTGAAATTCCATCCAGCCAGATCGTGACTTGATCCAGCGTTTGATCGCTGCCGACTGCGATGAGAATACGTTGTGACTCCGCGGGTTGGCTCGGAGAAAGGCGGTAAATCGTATTTGCGTCCGGAGATCGAAAATATATCCGTCCGTTTTCATACTCTTCCCCGGAGTCCATAGCTTCTCTATCGCAGTTAGCGTCATCCAGCAACATTAAATTTTGGGACCTCGCCCAGGGATGAGCTTCTTCCGGCAAATCCAAAACGACCCGCTCCACTTTGCGATCCACTGGCGTCGTCTCGTCAGCCAGGCACATCGACAGGCGATCGAGTGCGACTCTTTTATACAGGTTGTCTTCTGTCGCGGGTTCCGTTCCGCGAATGAACCACTCGAAACGCCGGTATGGGCAGGCCTCGCCGGGCAGCAAACCGGAAAGGGTGCAGACTTCCTCGCGCAGTACCCCTTCCGGCCGGACGAACGCTTTTTCGGGCACGCCGTTGGTGACCGTACGCATGAATTGATGCCAGATCGGCGCCGCGCCGCTCAATCCAGTGACGTTGAACATGGGCTTACTGTCGGCGTTTCCCACCCATACGCCAACTGCGAGGTCCGGCAGATAACCGATTGTCCAATTGTCGCGGAAATCCGTGGTCGTTCCCGTCTTGACAGCCGCGGGCCGTCCGATCTGCAGCAAGCTGTTGTGCCCGAAACCGATGGATCGTGCATCGTCGTCGCTGAGGATGTCCGTGATCAACCAGGCGATCCGCGGATCGATGACCTGGCGGGTCTCGGTCGAATCCGGCGTGGCGTATCTGTGTCCTTGCGCATCTTCGATTGCGAGGATGGCAACCGGAGAGACGAATTGGCCGGCGTTGGCAAAAGCAGCGTAGGCCGCAGTGAGCTCGAGCAGCCGCACTTCACCGCCGCCCAGCGCCAATGAGAGATCATAACCATCCGGATCACCAAAAGTCGTGATGCCGAGATTCTTGGTCAGATCGATCACGCGATCCAAACCCACTTCATCTAAAACACGGACCGCAGGAATGTTCAGCGACGACGCCAATGCCTGACGAAGAGAAACCGGACCGTGTTCCAGATGGTCGAAATTGACCGGAGCGTATGCATAGCCATCATGGGTGACGAATGCCGTGTACACATCCAATATCATCGAGGCCGCAGTAAGAGGATCCTGCCGACTCGGATCCAAGGCTGCGGCGTAAACCAGCGGTTTGAAGGCCGACCCCGGCTGGCGAGGCGAAACGGCCATGTTAATGGCGCCGAAAGTCGTGGGATTGAAATAATCTGGGCTGCCAACCATGGCCAATATTTCGCCAGTTTGTGGGTCCAGGGCGACGAGGGCTGCGTTACCGATCCCCGCGCCGGGCGAGGCGATGTCTGCCTTATTTAACTCGGTCAATTGGTTTGAGATGATGCGTTCGGCGTGGTGCTGCCAATCGAGATCGAGGCTCGTACGAACCGTAAGCCCACCCGCGCTATACAGTGTGTCCTCCGCTACCAAATCCCCAAGTCTGTCGTGTATCATGAGCACGAAATGTGGGGCCTCGATTGGGTAGGGGCTGGACACGAATACGAGTTGCTCACGAGCGGCCGAAGTGCGTAAATCCGTGGAGATGTATCCCTGCTTTTCCATCAACTCGAGCACCACTTGTTGACGATTCTTCGCTTTGCCCAGGTCCGTTAGCGGGTTGTAAAGGGATGGTGCCTGTGGTAATCCTGCCAGGAGTGCGCTCTCGGCCAGATCCAATTCACGCACGGGTTTTCCAAAGTAGGTCTGGGCTGCCGCTTCGACGCCGTACGACATGGCCCCGTAATACATGTGGTTGAGGTACAAGGCCAAGATCTCTTCTTTTTCCAAGTTGTGGGCCAGCTGCCAGGCGAGGATACTCTCACGCAGCTTCCGCCGCAGCGTACGCTGTTGTCGTTCTCCCTTTTCGAGCAGTAGGTTGCGCGCTACCTGTTGGGTGATCGTGCTTCCACCAGAAAGGGTTTCGCCCCCACGCAGATTGATCCACAGCGCGCGCAGGATGCTGCGCAGATCGACGCCGGGATTCTCATAAAAGGTCTTGTCTTCCGTGGCGATGGTCGCGTTGATGAGATCGCTGGGGATGTCTTGAATGGCGACAATGGTGTGCCGTCCGCCTTCGTCTGCAAGCAGATCGTAAAGCAAGCGTCCGTAGCGATCTGTGATGCGGATGCTGGGCAGCTGGGGCGCCTGTGGAATTTGATCCACCGACGGAAGATCAATGAACAACCATATCCCAGCCAGCGCGGTGCAGATCAGAGCAAACACGAGGAGATATCGAAAACGCAGGAAGCGTTTTAAGGTCTTCATGAGACACAACTCAACGGCAATCGCTTCCCATCCATATTTTCGACCTCACCGGATCCGGCGGAGTACTTCCTCGGTTGCTCCCGTTATCCGTGGGCAGATGCATCCCGTGATATGAGTTCGCCTGCAATCATGCGATCGATCTTGCCCATTGGATAATCCTGCAGACGATGAAGGTGTGCCCATACGATCTCCGTGTGCTCCAATGCAGCCGGTTCTCCGGCACGCAAACGACAGATGTAGGCCGAGACGGTAACGCGAAAATGGGTATAAGCATGCTCGAAATTCCCCAGAAATCGGCCGACTTCCACGACGACACCGAGCTCCTCCTGCCATTCACGCTGCAGACACTGCGCCAGCGTTTCGTCGGGCTCCTTTGTACCTCCGGGAAATTCCCACAGCCCTGCAAGTAACCCGTCCTGCGGTCTGCGCCCGATCAACACTTCATCGTTACGCAGGAGGACGCCCGCCGCAACTTCGCGATGGGGAATCGGAGCCTTGATTGAACGTATAGGACGAATGGCCTGCGTGCCGTTGGTGTAGCTCTCACATCGAGTACGGACAGGACACTCCGGACAGGATGGTGACTTTGGCGTGCAGATCATGGCGCCTAAATCCATCAGCGCTTGATTGAACTCCGATGCCCTTCCTGCGGGAAAACGCTTCGATGCCCACCTGCGAATACGGCGTTCACCCTCCGGTGTGCGTGGGTCGAGTTCGAGATCCATCACTCGGGAGAGCACCCTGCGCAGGTTGCCGTCCAGGGCGAGAACGTCCCGGTTGAAAGCCAACGCGGCAATCGCCGCGGCAATGTAGGGCCCGATTCCCGGTAATTGTCTCAGATCGTTGACATTTTCTGGCAACCTGCCATTAAAATTTTCCACAACGTATCGTGCGGCCTGACGCAGATTGTGTGCTCTGCGATAATACCCCAAACCCTCCCAGAGCGATAAGAGTTGATCGAGATCGGCTTTTGCCAGCGCCTCGATCGTTGGCAGCTGATCCATCCAGCGTAGGTAGTAGGGCAACACGGTTTGCACCCGCGTTTGCTGCAGCATGACCTCCGAGACCCAAATCGCATACGGATCGTTGGTTTGCCGCCAGGGCAAATCGCGAGCGTTCTTCTCGTACCATGCGAGTAGGGATTTGGTGATGGTTGAAGGCATGTTGAAATTCTACTGGAGTGCGAAGGTATAATTCAAGGTTGGAGGAGTTGCCGACGGTTATGAGACCCGGAGTTGAACCTCGTACATTGTAGGAGTGGATGATGCCAACATACAACACTGCGCTCGAGACATACGTCCGGAAGACATTCGCAGTCGAAGACGAGATCCTGGAATATATCCGGGAACAAACCCCGATTAAAGGACTGCCGGCGATTTCAGTAAAACCCGAGGAGGGTCGTTTTCTTCAATTTCTCGTCGCAGCCAGCGGAGCTCGTTCCGCACTGGAGGTCGGCACATTAGGGGGCTACAGCGGCACGTGGATCGCGAGAGGACTGCCGCAAGATGGACGTCTGATTACCTTGGAGAGAGAGGCTCATCACGCCGCAGTCGCCGAGGAACATTTTCGTCTCGCCGGATTGGAGCAGCGGACGGAGGTCCTCGTAGGAAACGCACACGAGTTGCTCCTGTCACTCGATGCGAAAGGACCGTTCGACTTCGTGTTTATCGATGCTGAGAAGGATGGGTATCCGGCGTACCTGGACTGGGCACTCGCGCATACGAAACCCGGGAGCGTGATTGCGGCGCATAATACCTTTCGTCACGGCGCGATCGTGGACTCCCATGACCAGTCCCTCGCGACAAAGAAAATGCGAGAGTTTAACCGCCGACTGGCGGAATCTCCGCAGCTAATTTCACACATATTCCCTGCAGGGGATGGTTTGGCGATCGCGGTGGTTCGAGCTTGATCCGTTGTTTTATTAATTCTTGCCGTTATTAATGGCTTCGTGGATGACGTTCGCCAATGTCTCCGAGCGGACGGGCTTCTGCATCCAGGTTACTTTATTGTAGTCGAGCAATTCCTTGGTGCCGGATCCGAGCGGGTACCCGGTCATAAAGATAATTTTAGTATCGATACTTCGGTTTTCGAGTTCTCGATACAAGGCTACGCCACCCATCTCGGGCAACACCAGGTCACTCAATATCAGGTCGATGTTACCGTTTTCCCGTTCGATGATTTCCAATGCTTGGCGGCCGTCCCGCGCCGTATAGACACGGTAATTCAACGTCTCCAGTATTTCGAAGACAGCGTTCAAGGTCGCTTCATCATCTTCCACGACCAAAATTTGTTCTTGATTGCCGCTCGCAGAAAAAGTCCCGGGCAATGTCGTCGTTTCCTCAACGGGGACTTCCAGCGCAGGGAAGTAGATGACGAATGTCGTGCCCAGACCGACTCGGCTTTCAACGTCGATATAGCCGCCGTGCTGTTTGACGATCCCGTAAACCTGAGCCAATCCCAGACCGCTGCCGACTCCCGGCTCTTTGGTAGTAAAAAAGGGTTCGAAGATGTGCTGTGTGATTTCCGGTGGCATTCCCACACCGCTATCGGCGACTTTCAACTGGACCCACGTTCCCGGCGCCATGTCCCGATATGGAACAGACTCTCCTTCTTCAACACGGATGTGGGAAAGTTCGAAACACAACTCCCCGCCGTGCGGCATTGCATCTTGTGCATTGAAAGCCAGATTCATGATGATTTGTTGGATGCGGGTTGGGTCGGCGTTGATGACGCAATTATTGTCCAAGCAGTCCAGCCTGAGCTGTATATTCTCTCGTAGAGTTCTCGAAAGCAGTTTCTCGGTTTCTTTGAGGAAAGAGATCAGATTCATCGGTGCCTGATCCATTACGGTGCGACGGCTGAAATCCAAAATCTGGCGGGTGAGCGTGGCTGCTCGCCCGGCCTGCTGGAATATCGTGGTCATACGTTCTCGGTTTTTTTCTTCGAGATCGTGAGTTTGAAGCACCATTTCGCTGTAGAGAATGATGGCGCCGATGATGTTGTTGAAATCGTGGGCGATCCCGGCCGCAAGCTGCCCGACCGCAGCAAGGCGTTCTTGAAGCTGGACACGGCGTTGGGTTTCGCGTTCGTTCGTGATGTCCCGCGTGACCAACACCCAGCCACTCGATTTGGTTTCGTCCCCCATTGGTTGGGCAACCACTTCGAAAAATCTAGGTGAGGGCTCGGTCAGCTTGATTTCGTGGCATACTTTGCCGCGCGGAGGGGGCAGTAAAAATGACTCAAGCGATCGATTTCCCAATTGTGTGAGTTCGTCGCCCACACTCACGCCGGACAACGCCGCGAGATGTTCCTCGGCCTTGGCGTTGGCGAGCACCACACGACCTTGTGCGTTCAACGCCAACACACCGTCGCCGATGCTTTGCAGCGTTACCAGCAACCGCTCACGCTCAGATAGCAGTGCATCCTCCGCGGTTTTACGTTCGGTGATGTCCCGCGATACCGAGACGATCTCGTTTGGTCCACCGCCATCTCGACCTGCGGCGTAAATCGTACGGCTGGAAGTTTCCACCCACACATATTCGCCATCTTTACGGCACAAGCGATAGGTATTGGTATGTGTCCTGGGTTCAGAAAGGATGCGAACGTGGGCTCTCAATACGTTTTCGCGATCGTCGGGATGAATGTAATCAAAGATCGATTGGTGTAACAATTCATCTGGTTCGTAGCCCAACGTTGCGAAGCTGGCAGGCGATACGTAGAGGAAGATGCCGTGGGGATCGTGGCGCGTGATGACGTCCGTGGAATTCGTGGCGAGCAGCCGATAGCGTTCCTCGCTCTCGATGAGTCTTGCCTCGGCCGTCTTTCTCTCGCTGATGTCGCGGATCGTCATCAAGCGGCCTTCGATTTGATCTGCGTTGTTGGTCAGGGGGGAAATGCGCACATCGTACGTCCGATCGTCGTTCCCTTGAAACAGGATGACTTCGTTGTTGATTTCCGCATTCACTGGCAGGTTGACCAGTGTTTCGCGCAGACCGGGCCACAAGCGATCGAGGCTGACGTCGATCATCGTTTTCGGATCGTGATCCAACAATCTTTTGGAGGCCTCGTTAGAATAGACGATTTTTCCTCGGCAATCAAATACGATGATTCCTTCCGGCATGACATCGATAATCGCGTCTTGCGCCATGGGAAGGATTGAACTCGAGTGCAGGTACCGTAGCGCGAAGGCAGCCGTAGGGATCATGACGCTGATGACAAAAGCCGTTGGATCGTAAGCGGGCAGTTGGAGCATTCCCGTGAGCTTGAGAACGCTCGCTCCGCCAACGGCAAACAAGGCCAGCAGCATGAGATAAATTTGACCTCGTTGCGAATATTCGGCTCGGGGAATCATGCGCACCAGAAAGATCATGCTGATCACGAGCAGCAGGAAGGAATAGACGATGTGCAACCAATATCCCCATCCTCCGATCATCGCCAGCGCGGCGGTTGCGCCGCGCTCCTCGATGGCAACACTGGACCAGAAGAAGTGAAAGGCCGGATCGGTGAAAAGAAGCAGCAGAATGAATGTTGGAGGAACGGCCAATGCCATCAGCCACTTGCGAGACAGCCAACGGTCGTCGTTGGAGAAATTTACAATGACCAATAAATACGCCGTAGGAAGGGTAATGCAACCGATCAAGCGAATGTTTTCCCAAAACACCTTCGATGAAAAGGTAGAGCTTGTGGGCTGCAGTGCGGCGCCGACCAACCAAAACGCGCAAGAAATAAACAACGAAGCGGCGAAGTACTTGGCTCTCGCAAGAAAGTTGTTCCGCAACACGAAGAAGGCCATGGCTGCAGCAGACGCCGCCGCGAAGAGCAATAGAAGTGTCAATGCTGGTATCTGCAAAATCAACCCCACCATGTTGGAGCTCTTGAGTCGCAGTCAATCACGACTCGGGAGAGCATCCGCTAGAGTTCTTACCCCTTGGTATCTGAGATGGCAAGAGACTTCAAGCTGTTTCAAAAAGCGTGCCCTGCCAGGAGGGCACAAATGTCACGTTACACCCATATTAATGCAATACAAGATACTCGCACCTTACGGCTGACCTACAATTTTTATGGAAGTGTTCGAGTGGCTTCTTATATGTTTCTTATGCTATCATCCCCTCGGTATAGATATAATGAGGTTGAGACGTGCGCCGGAAGTGGCACACGAATAAGGAAGGTTCACATGATGCGTTTTGATCGCTTTACCGAGCGCGCGCAAGATGCCGCTCAACGCGCTGCAGAAATCATCCAGCGCTACGGTCACAATCAGATCGATACGGAACACATCCTCCTGGCGCTCATCGAGCAGCCACAGGGTGTGATAACGCAGATTTTGGAAAAGCTCAACGTCGATATTGGCTCTCTCACCGACCGCATCGATAATCAACTGCGCAGCACGCCGAAGGCGAATATTTACGGCGGCGGCGCGGGTCAGATATTTATTACACCGCGCGTCAAGCGTGTGGTCGATATGGCTAATCAAGAGGCGAGCCGCTTGGAGGACGAATACATTTCCACCGAGCACCTGTTCCTGGCCATTCTATCCGAACGCAACACGACGATCTCTCGTCTGCTTGCTGAGGAAGGGATAACCAAAGATCGCGTTTATAACGCCATCAAGGAAATCCGCGGCGGGCAGCGGGTTACCGATCGCAAAGCTGAATCGCGCTACCGCACGCTCGAAAAATACTCACGCGACTTGACTCAATTGGCCAAGGAGGGAAAGCTCGATCCGGTGATTGGACGGGATCAAGAGATCCTGCGCGTGATCCAAATCCTTTCACGCCGAACAAAAAACAACCCCGTTCTCATCGGCGAAGCGGGCGTCGGCAAGACGGCCATCGTCGAGGGGTTAGCACAGAAAATCGCCGACAACGACGTCCCTGAGATTCTCAGCGGTCGACAGGTGGTCTCTTTGGATCTGGGTGCGATGATCGCCGGTTCTCGCTTTCGCGGAGAATTTGAGGAGCGATTAAAGGCGGCCATTGAAGAGATCCAACGCGCCGAAGGTGAAATCATTCTCATGATCGACGAGCTGCATACCGTCGTTGGTGCGGGGGCCGCACAGGGCGCGATGGATGCCTCCAATATGTTGAAACCCGCTTTGGCTCGCGGCGAGCTGCAGTGCATCGGCGCAACGACGCTCGATGAATACCACAAACATATCGAAAAAGACGCCGCGTTGGAAAGGCGCTTCGCGCCCGTGTACGTCGAGGAGCCATCGGTCGAAGAGACGATCGAAATGCTGCAAGGACTACGCGACCGATACGAAGCGCACCATAAAGTACATTTTTCCGACGAAGCTCTCGTCGCAGCCGCCAGACTATCGCAGCGCTACGTCACCGACCGCCATCTCCCAGATAAGGCGATCGACCTCATTGATGAATCTGCTGCGAAACTGCGCGTGGCGCTCTACTCGCTTCCCGACGACTTGAAAGAAATGAAGGCCGAGATCGATCGGCTCATGGCCGAAGAAGAACACGCGGGCGTTGAGCGGGATTACGAGCGTGCGGCGGAGAAAAAAGCGGAACGCATTCGAGTGGAGACGGATTTTCACGAGAAGCGCGACAGTTGGGAAGCCGAACACCAACTTGACGAAGTGGTCGATGCGAAGGATATCGCCGAAGTCGTGCATATGTGGACGGGAATTCCCGTGAGTCAGATGATGGAAACCGAGGCGGAGAAATTACTGCACATGGAGGAACGCATCCACGAGAGAATCGTCGGTCAGGATGAAGCCATCCAGGCCTTGGCGGACGCCATACGTCGTGCGCGTGCGGGGTTGAAAGATCCAAGACGGCCGATCGGTTCGTTCATTTTCCTCGGTTCTTCGGGTGTCGGTAAAACCGAAATGGCGAAGGCGTTGGCGGAGTTCATGTTTGACAACGAGGATGCGCTGGTGCGGGTGGACATGAGTGAATACCGCGAACAACACACCGCTTCGCGTCTCTTCGGCGCACCTCCGGGCTACATCGGTTACGAAGAAGGTGGCCAACTTACAGAAGCTGTTCGCCACCGTCCATACCGCGTCATTCTCTTCGACGAAATCGAAAAGGCGCATCCTGAGGTGTGGAATTCATTGCTGCAGATCCTCGATGATGGGCGCTTGACGGATGGTCAGGGACGCACGGTTGATTTCCGCAACACGGTCCTGATCATGACCTCCAACCTCGGCACAGAATTCGTCACCCATGCGGGAACGCTGGGTTTCCACGGCCAAGGCGGGTTGGATGATCAGCGCAAGTCGGAGGAAAAAATCGAAAAGGCGCTGAAGGACACGTTCCGGCCGGAGTTCCTCAACCGCATCGATGAGATTATCATTTTCTCTCCGTTGACATCCGAACAGATGCTGGCCATCGTCGATCTGCAAATGGAGCAAATTCAGGAACGATTGGCCGAATACGGCTTGAACGTTCAATTGAGCGACGAAGCCCGCACGTGGTTGGCGGAAGAAGGCTACGATCCTGCTTTTGGCGCCCGACCGCTTCGTAGAGCGCTGCAGAAACACATTGAAAGCCCGCTTTCGGTTAAGATTCTCCAGGGTGAATTCGAGGAGGGCGATACGGTGATCGTCGATCACGACGATAAAGAGGGTATCATGTTTCAGAAGTATGACAAGGGTTCACCGATCGAAATCAAAGATGAGGTCTCGGCCTAAGTCTGTTTTACATGTGTTGAAGCGCAGTGTGCGATAGATTGGCGACGGGATCCCGAGGATCAACCTGATCGGCGAGATGGTTTGTTCACCCGAGTGACAAAAGCCCTGACACAGTCGGATAACGTTTAGTCGGTCTTCGTCGCTTGACGCAGTAGATCGGCCGCGCTCTCCAGATTCGATTCCGTAACTCCCCCCAGCATCAATGCCAGTTCGGGAATGTTCTCGGGTTCTTTCAGCGCACGCGCCACGGTGATCGTCCTTCCCCCCTCGACTCGCTTCTCCACTTTATAATGCTGATTTCCGTAGGCCGCCAATTGGGGAAGATGGGTGACACAAAGGACTTGGTGCTCCAGTGCCAAGCCCCGTAGTTTCTGGCCAACGATAGCACCCACTCGTCCGCCGATGCCTTGATCGATCTCGTCGAAGATCAAAGTGGGTGTACGGTCCGCTTTGCCTAACACGCTTTTCAACCCCAGCATCAAGCGCGATGTTTCACCGCCCGAAGCGATCTTCACCAGCGGCTTAAGTCCCTCACCGGGATTTGGGGCGATGAGGAATTCCACCTGATCGAGACCTGTGGCGTCGAATGCGACGTTTCGATCGCCGACGGGCGCACCTTGGGGATCGTCTTGCCATGTCTGATCGACGGCGAATTGTGCGCCTTGCATGCGCAGATCGCTCAATTCGGCTTCGATGGCCTGCGACAATTCCTCCGCTGCCTGGCGGCGAGCGCGCGAGAGTTCTTCGCCGATCTCGGCGAGGCGCTCGAGCCAGTTTTCCTTTTCGATCGCGAGTTTCTGGATGCGTTCTTCGGCATGGGTTATCGTTTCGAGTTCCTGGCGAGCTTCTTCGGCACGTTCGAGAACCTCTCCTATCGTCCCCCCATATTTTCGTTGTAATGAACGAATCAGCCCCAAACGTTCCTCAACTTCATCCAGGCGAGTAGGATTGAATTCGATCCCCTCCCGGTAGCGCCGAAGTTGCCGTGCGAGTTCGCTGGTTTGCTCGATCAGAGTCTGCGCGTCAACTTGCATATCCTGCATGCTTTCGTCAACCTTCGCCAATCCTTCAATTGCGTGAGCGGTTTTTCCCAACAACTCGGATACCGTCTCGACGCCGATAGGGGCGTCATCCAGCAGCTCGAGCGCTTTTTCCACGAAGGATGCGAGTTGTTCCGCATTTGCAAGGCGGGTGCGTTCCGCGAGCAGCGTTTCATCTTCTCCGATCTGCAGTGCGGCGGCATCAATTTCGTTGATCTGAAAGTTGAGTAGATCCGCTCTCCGGACAGCATCCTGCTCCCGTTGGCGTAAATCGGCAAGCTCCTTTTGAACGCTCTGAAACTGCCGATACGCTTCGCGAAATGAGGCCTGCAATCCTTCGACGTGTGCAAAACGATCGAGAAGATGAAGATGCTCTCGCACGCGTAACAGGCTGAGATGTTCGGATTGGCCGTGTACGTCGACCAACAACTCACCCAATTCGCTCAGCAAACCCAAGTTCACAGTGCGGCCGTTGATGCGGCAGATGTTGCGACCTTGGGCGCGGATCTCACGGCCGATCGTGACGCGATCGGGGTCGTCAAGCAACTCCTCTCGTTTGAGAATTGATTGCACGTCCTCGCGAATGTCGGGCTCCAGGGAAAAATCCCCTTCCAGCAAAGCTTGCTCGGCGCCACTACGAACCATCGTGCTGTCCGCACGTCCTCCCAGTAACATTTCTACGGCATCGATGATAATGGATTTGCCGGCACCGGTCTCACCGGTGAATACGATGAATCCTGAAGCCAGCTTAAGCTTCAAGTCGTTGATGATCGCAAAATTCTGAATGCGAAGTTCGGTCAGCATGGGGCGATTAAAGACGGATCCCTTTCAAGCGATAGTAGATTGCCGAGACCATTAGCGCACCATGTACGACGGGCCAGATGAAAGAAGGGATCATGCCGCCGAGATAAACGGCGTTGATCCCACTCGAAGTGTAATACAGACCCATATTGGAAAGTACATAGTAGCCCAAATATACAGCGACCCCGACGACACCGCCGATCGCGGTGATGAGCGGCAAGCGCCCGCTTCGTCTGCGGCGGGTGAACCAACGTACAGCTTCCGCGATCCCACCGCCTACGACTGGCGCTACAAATATGCCCCAGTAACTCAAATAGCTTAAGATGGCCGTTGCGATCAAGACGGCGACGGTGGCCACCCCAAAAGCGATAGGCAGATCGTGCCGCCGTGCGGTCTCGAAAATCTTCTGCTGTCCGCGAATGCATGATCGGCAGCGGTAGCCCACAGGTGTTTGCACCGCACAAGAAGCACATATCGGTTGCTCGCAGCGGTTACAACGCAGCATGGTCTCACGGTTAGGATGGTTGACGCATACCATTACCTGGTCGCTCATGATTTGACTCCTGCGGAAGGGTTGCTGTTCATGTGCATCGTTAAATTGCGGTAGAAATAATCCGCTTCTTGGAAACGCACGAAGTAGATGGAATGTTGGCTTGCGCGCACCTCGACCTGGTCGCCATCCTGCAGTGGAATTGGCGCTTGACCGTCAATACTGAGTGCGGCTTGATGATCCATGTGGATCTCGACGCGAACCCAAGAGCCTTCAGATAACACAACAGCTCGATCGACGGATAGATGCGGTGCCACGGGAACGAGCAGCACGTTGCGAAGCTCCGGTGGCAAGATGGGCCCACCTGCTGCAAGCGCATATGCCGTGGAACCGGTTGGGGTGGCGATGATCACACCGTCGGCGACGTAGGTCGTTAAATGATGGCCATCGATTTCGGTGTACAGAATCACCGGCCGCGTCAGTTCGCCCCTACCGATGAACGCTTCGTTGAGCAATTCCCAGGCTCCCTGCGCTTCGCCTGCGCGCACGTGGATGGCCCGCAACATCATGCGCTCCTCCAGGCGATAGTCTCCCGCCAAGACTCGGTCTACAGCTGGCTTCCAATCGTCGTGGGGGGCTTCCGTGAGGAAGCCCAGGTGCCCAAGTTTAATCCCCAATATAGGCACGCGAGGCGCCGCACACAGGTGACTGGCGCGCAGCATCGTTCCATCACCGCCGACGGCAACAAGCAGGTCGACATCGCCTTCTATAACGTGCTTACGCATTTCTTCATCGTAGAGTCCGGCAGAGATCGTTGATACGTCGCGGGTTGCGAAGTATTTGGCGATTTCGGTCGCTAATTCTCCCGCTGCTTTAACAGTCGGGTGAGAGGCAATGGCAACACTCTGGGGAATAAACGCATCTGGAGTCATCGTTTGTATTATAGCTGAGGGTTACTGAATTTTCGTTTTAGTCCAATCCTTGATCACAGATCTCCTGGTGGCCGCAGGCACGACATCGTCTGGGGGAATCGTGTGAACGATCCGGAATACGTTGTTCGCAGCGCCGGATTTCAGCGAGAATGTCGAGCAATTTATTTTCCAGTTCTCCATCGAAGTCGATGGCGAATGATTTATCCGCGTACTTAACGATTCCATATTTTGGGCGACGGCCGTAGATTGCACCCACCAGGTAACAGTACGCAGCCAATTGATAGGTGTGTCCTGGGTAGGGTTGAAGAGGTGCTCTGCTGGATTTCAATTCGACAGGAATGATTCCTTCATGATCTCGGATCAGATAGTCGGGCTTGCCGGAAAGCCCGGTAACAGGATCATAAAACGCATTTGGAGTAGATTCGAGCTTCGTTGTGTCCAGGTAGATGACTTTGCCGCGTGGAAGACCGACAAGGGCATACTGCCGGTTTGCGATACGCAGGATGAACAGACCCATCATGAACAAGATCAGAATAACGATCGGCATCTTTCACTCAAGTGCCAGTGAGGCGAGGTATGCAACACCACTTACGAAAGCCGCAGCAAGAAAGATATAACCCAGCGTGCGCAGACATCCCGTCAGGATGACCGCGCGACCATGGCGCCCATGGATTTGATTCCCCATGGCCTGGCGCCTTTGGGTTTCTTCCGACTGAAATCCCTGCTGGGTGTACCACCAAGCCCGTTGGCAGTATACGAATTCCACGATTTCCGAGGCGCGTATGTTTCGTTCGGCCACGCCCTATTCAGCCCCGAGCTTCTTCTCTACGGATTCGAGTGCAATCTTCAATTCATGTTGTCGAAAACTCGTGGTCAGGTCGCCTCGTGTGCGCTCGGTCACGCCCCGCACCATATCGGTGGTCCGACGCAGATTGTCTGTAATGGCATCGGGGAAGTCGATCGTGACGAGCAGGCTGTAAATTTCGTCCATGTATTCAAGCAGTCGTTCCGCTTCGGAGAATTCGTCGTGGCGAAGAATGTCGAGAATGCGGCGACGTAGTTCTCCTGCCGCTTCACCCAGCCCGCTCAGATAGGCGGCATAATCCACATCCAATTTCTTCGGAGAGGGCAAGGGATCATCCGCGAGCAGCGCTTGGACGATGCTCGCTTCCACGAATTCCCGCAGCGCGCTGCGCGTGTAACCTGCGTGAAACAGATCGGGATAATCCGCCAGAGTCTCTTTCAGCATTGCGATGAGATCGGTCGCTCCTTGCAGTTGCTCCTGGCAAACGCCAGGTTCATCGCGGTGCGCGGCTCGGATGGCTCTTGAACAGTGGCGAATGATTTTGCGCGTTTGTTGTAGGGCACGATCGCGTGCCGCGTTTTTAATTTCTAAATAGTCGCGAATCTCCTCGCCGATGGCTTCGAGTTTGTCCATAGAATCACTCTTCGTCCGTAGGTTTTGAGTCGGGAGAGTCCGGGGGAACTCCCTTAAATAGCTGGTCTGCCAGTGAAGTGCCTTCCGGAAGCTCGATTTCGCCGTGTTCCGCTTCGAAGCGGGCCATGTGTTCCGATAACGCACGCAGAAGCAATTTGGTGTTGAAGGCGGTCATCACGACTCGGGTGAGGACATTGGCCTGCGCGACCTGCGGCAAAATTTGCGCGTAATCAATGATAAACTCGGAGCGTGAATGGCTGATCAAAGCGAAATTGGAGTACGTGGCCTTAAGTTGTGGGGGTAAATTGACTCGAATACGGCCAGGTATTTTTGGTTTTTCTGCACTCTTGGACATAAATTGACTCCAGAGGGAAAAGTTGCCCTCAGCCACATGGGTTCGGGCTGAGGGCTTTTTTGGACTACGCTTTAGAAGGGGATCTCGTCTTCGGATTGTGGTCCCATCTCTTGATCCGTATCAAATCCACCTTCGTCCCCGCGCCCTCCCAGGAAGCGGACGGTTTGAGCCGTGACTTCGAAGGATGCGCGTGGTTGTCCGTCGTTGCTGGTCCAAATTCGCGGATTGCCGTTTTCGTCGGGATTGAGGCGCCCTTCGACCAGCACGCTGCGGCCTTTGCGCAGATACTGGTTCACGGTTTCTGCCTGCCGTCCCCAGACCGTCACGCGGAACCAGGTGGTTTCTTTCTGCTGCTCGCCGTCGCGTGACCAGGTGCGGTTGGTGGCTACGCTGAGATTACACACCGCTTGACCGCCAGGGGTGTAACGCATCTCAGGATCGCGACCAAGATTGCCGACAAGTATGATTTTTTGGAACATGGGAATTCTCCTCTCCGATGGGGGTCATGGTATCGTTCCGGCCCGGGTGGCCGTGCGCATCTTTAAGTTACCCACCGGCTACTATAGAACAATTGTACTATAAAAGAAATCCTTGTCAACATCGAATGCATCCCGATCTTTCCGGATCCGAGTCTACGGATGCTTTTCTAAAGAGAATGCCGTACGCGTCACATCCAACGAGAACGACCTCTGAGGTTTAAAGATCGTTAAACAACCCCAAAGCAAATAGGTACTGTTTACCATCCCGTGTCCAGTCAAATGATAATGTTACCCAACGTAAATGGTTCTTTCATTTGATAATGTTACCGAAATGTCCTCTCCTTTCTTTGAATTAACCTGTGTGAACAGTGTCTGACTGACATCTTGCGTG
>DAOULU010000017.1:0-233317 GCA_034417075.1 Anaerolineales bacterium | reverse complement strand
TGGCGACGGATTACACGATGTCGGATTACTGCGACATCCTGCGCACGCACAACCCTGGGGACACGCTGAACGTGCAGGTGCTGCGCTTCAGCACGGGCGAGTTCCTCGAGGGACAGATCAACGGCCGATCTTTGTCTTCGGAACTCTTGCAAGATATGGCGGAGGAAGAAGCTGCGCCACAACCTCCACCTCCGGCTACCGAAGAACCGGCACCTGAGCCATCCTCACCCGAGAGCGAATGGTATATCGCAGTAGACCAATATGGTGGTATTGCCATCAGCCTGCCGACGTCTCAATGGCCGAATTATTCCTACTCCGATTGGACGGAGGATGGCGAAGTCATTGGTACATCGATCTACGCCTCTTCCGATATCGAAGCCATGATGAATTGGCAGGCATCTGGCGTGGTCTTGAGCGCCTCGAAACGCCTGAGCAAGGGATATATCCAGGTGCTGGATGAGTATAGCGACGTGTTCGCAGAGGTCTGCGATGATGTCCCTTACCGCACGGATTTCGAAAATGAATATTACCGCGGCATGAAGGAGCGCTACTGGTATTGTGGCACGCAGGATGGGCCGACGGTCGATATTTATTCACTCGTGAGTAGAGATGATCCTCAGGCTTTCGTGGCAACCTTGTTGATCTTCTGGTTTATTCCTCGAGAATATCAACTTACGGAGGACGTCCTGCTGAGTTTCACGGTGCTGCCGGAAAATCTACCGTAACGTCGAGTGAGAATTAGCCACCTTCCGGTGAAAGTTGTTTATTCTTCGGAGAGTGTCGGTTTGATTTCCAGCCACGTCCGGCCGCCGTTGATCGTTTGGACCAGAGCGATTTCATCTGCGTAGGTCGCGACGGCCCATCCCTGGTTTATATCGACGAAGCTGAATTGACCCTGCCATTGGACGTTTTTCACCTCCGTCCAATGCTGGCCTTGATCCTTCGAAAATGAGATGTCCTCGCCCAATGCGAATACCGTCTGTTCATCGATGAACAGCAATGTGGTGCCCGGAAAATCGTTCGATGTCCAAGTCGATCCTGCGTCTGAGGTGAGGTATAGAAAGCGTTCGGTCTTTTTCGTCGTATCGAACGAACTATGGCATTCGACCAGGAGCGCGCCGCGCGTTGAAGAGAAAAGGTAAGGATCCTTCGCCGTACAATAGCTGTCCTCGTTTTCGGCTTCCGCCTGTGGGAGGGGAAGCCAGATCGGTTGCCACGTTTCTCCCCCATCCTCCGTCCAATCTACGAGCGCCTGGCGGTAGACACCCTGGCAATCGTAAGTCATCCATCCGCGGTCTTCTTGAAACACCATTCCCGTTTTCAAACAACCTTGAAGCTCTTGATCCTCGTAGGGATCGATCAATTTATCCCAGGAAAGCCCACCGTCGAGCGTTCGAAGTAGCGCGACGTATTCGTTTCCCATTCCCGATTCGACGTGGCGCAACAACCAACCTCGATTCAAGTCACTGAAATAGAGCCGATCGGATCGGCTTTGGGGGAAATCGACCTGCGCCGATGCCCAAGATTGGCCTCCGTCCGACGTGCTCCACACTTCGGCGCCGTCGTTGTACACAATCCAGGCATTATCGCGGTCGTAGAAAAGAACGCTGGTGCGCGCGGGGATGATCAGAAGAGAGCGCATCGCGGGTGGAGATACATCGCGCCAGGTTGCCCCGCCATCGTTCGTGCGCAGGACGTGATCGTTGTGCACGCCTGCTCCGCCAACTGCCCATCCCGCTTGCGCGTCGATCATTTCAATGTGCTCGATAACCAATGCTTGTCCGTCCGTCATGGGTAGGATGGGTCTTGAGAATAATTGATTCGCAGCGCGCTGCATCGTCACAGGATCGTCGGGGTTGGAGGGAGGATTGAACCTGTAGATTTGGTTGTAACCGCCTGCGATCCAGATCGAGCCTTCCGGACCTTCTCGAAAGGCGTTGACATCGTAAATCTGAAGTTCGTTGTCCTGCGAATAATTGATCCAACGCCCGTCGATCCAGCGTGAAATGCCGCCAATCGATCCTACCCATAAGGAACCGTCCGTGGCTCCGTAAAGGGCATCGACGCGTGGATCTTCCAATCCATCGTCCTGGGAAAAATAGCTCCACGCGTCGCCATCGAAGCGATTCAATGTGCCGTGGGTCCCGACCCACAACGTTCCGTCCGCCGTAACCGCAAGCGCTCGCACCAAGCCACCTCGAAGGCCTTCCTCGGCTCCATAGTACAACCAACGATATCCATCGAAGCGAGAAAGCCCGCGGTTGGTGCCAAACCAGATCGTTCCGTCCGGCGTTTCCGTGATCGCGTTGACCGTGTCGTCCGCCAGGCCATTAATGCGCGTGTAACTCTGCCAGTTCTCGCCATCGAAACGGGAAACGCCTCCGTACGTGCCGAACCAGAGATCGCCGTTGGAAGCCACATACGCGCAGGTGACCGAATCGTCGGCCAGGACATTCAGCGTCGAGAAGTTCTTCCAAGTACGGTCCTTTAGCCGGCTCACACCGCCGCCCAAAGTGGCGAACCAGAGTGCACCGTCATCGTCGACGACGATCGACTGTACGTTGTCGTTCGGTAATCCCTCGTCGGCGCCATAGATGGTCCAGGTTTTTCCGTTGAAATGAACTGCCCCCATCACACCGCCGAACCAGATTGACTCATCATCGGCGACAGCGATGGTCCACACGTACGATACGATCCCAGCGGGTCTCAGTTGAAAGGCTGTAATACCAGCCTGATCTTCGGTAAACAAAAAGGGCGTGGATGCCGGGGTTTCGAGGTTGGGAGGAAACGATTGTGAAGTTGCGGTCGGACTCGAGGTTGCTTGCACGATCGGCAGCGATTCTTGCGTATCGGTCGGCGTCCGGTCTGTTTCGGTGGAAGTACACCCGGCAAGCAAGGATGCCAGGAGTAAAATTACGACCTTCGTTCCACATTTATTTCGAATCTGCATGCAAGCCTCAATTAACCTACGTTGCTGGTCATTAATCGCTGCTTGGATCTTTTTCATCGAGGTGCTAAGGCCGCCACACCGGATGAAAGCCGATGTTGTCCTCAGCAAGCGGCATCGAATTTAGGCCGTAGGAATCCATGACGAGCAACTCGGCACCGCTGCCAAACCCTTCGGTGTATATAATCCAACGCCCATCCGGAGACCAGGCATATGGCGATCTTCCCCAAGTCTGGGATAAACGCCCGATGCCGCTGCCGTCGGCATTCATGATGTAGACGGAGTCTGTGGCGAAATCGCCGGGTGCATGCCGGTTGGAGCCGAAGATGATTTTGGTACCATCTGGCGACCAGGTCGGATAGCTATCCCATCCGTGCTCGCTGCTGTCGGTCAATCGCGTCAGATTTGCACCTGAAGGCTCGATGGTATAGATGCCATCATAGATACGACTGAAGGCGATTCGAAGACCATCCGGTGACCAAACCGGCGTAGTACCTGTTATCAACCGATGGGCGTTTGTGCCATCTACATTCATGAGATAAATTGCCTGTTCATCTGTTTCATTTACGGTGTAGGCAATCAATGTGCCATCGGGAGACCAGGACGGGTCGGTATCTTGGATGTCGTTCGAAGTCAGATTTGTTATTTGTGTGCCGTCCACGCGTATTGTGTAGATTTCAGCATCCCCATCCATATCCGAATCGAATACGATGTAATCGCCGTCTGGAGACCACGAGAAGTTGAGTATGCTGCCCGAACTATTGGTGACTTTCGTGAGCGAGTCATCTACGAGGTCAAGTATGTAGATATCGGAATTGTAAGGGTCCGTCTCGTCTCGGTAGGAGATAATGCCGATTTGGCCCGTTAAATCCTCAAATGAACTTCCCTGTGTTTCCGATACAATCTTGTAGGCGTCGGGTGCGTCGATGACTTCGGGTTGAATCTCCGTAAAGCTGGCGCAGCCGTCTGTGGTCTTTACCAGGGCGATTTCTTCTCCGGCTCGTGCAACGGCCCAGGCGAGGTTCTCGTTTACGAATGAAAATTTCCCGGTCCAGTTGACGCTTTTCACGTCGGTCCACGTTTTTCCAGCATCGTGGGAGCGGTATATTTCATTACCCAAGGCGAAGGCAACATCCTCGTTGATGAATTGTAGATCGCCTCCCGGGTAGTCGAATCGGTTCCAGTTCTGTCCGCCGTCGGAGGTCGAGAACAGGTAATCGGTGAGAATCTTATTGTTATCGTTGTCGTATCTCGTACAGCGCACGGTCAGTGCACCTTCGCTGCGAGAAAAGAGGTGCGGGTCGTACATACCGCAGTATTCGTCCTTGAATTTATTCGGCTCGTCGGGAGGAGGCGGCAAGGGGATTTCTTGCCAGGAACTGCCGCCGTCCGTCGTTGCGTCGACGAAAGCGCCGGGTTGTACGCCGTAGCTATCACGCGTGACCCAACCGATATCGGCGTCGATAAAGACCATGCCGGTTTTTGAAAAACTCTGCAGATCGGAACTGGTGTAGGGATCGAAAACATCTTCCCAATACGCCCCACCGGAAGTGGTCCGGGACAAGGAGCTGTAGACGTGACTCATTCCCGCATCGAGGTACTTCATGATCCAGCCGTAGGTTTCATCCGCGAAATAGATATCCGCTCCGAGATTGCCGGCGTATTGCGTGCGTGCCGGCAGCCAAGTAATCCCCGCGTCTGAAGTACGCCAGACAATTTCGTACGACAAAAAGCTGACCCAGGCAAGATCGCTGTCCAGGAAAAAGCCTGCGGCCTGCAGATAGGAATCGTCGGCTGGGGATGTCTCTGGAGGGGTAACGTCCCACCAGGATTCACCGCCGTCGTTCGTGCGCAGGACGTGATCCGAGTCGTTTGCCTGGGCGATTGCCCAACCTTGTTTCGCATCAACCATGGCGATCTCGGTGATTTCGATCGACGAGCCTGCGCTTAGATGGGGGATCGCGTGCTCGTAATCGATCGGCGGCGGCTGTAACACAGCGGGTGAGGCTTCCTGGGTTGCCGTGGGCACGTCGGGGAAAAGCACGCGCGTCGCTTCTTCACGCTCGGTGCTGGTGGACGCCGCTTGCGGAAGGGTGGCAGATGGTCTGGGTCGACCTGCTGGAGCGGTTGTCGATGGCGAACATCCGACAAGTCCGACAAGTAAAACCAGGAAAATGATCGAGGACAGCCGGTTCTTAAACATGTACTTCTCCTTCAACTAGTTCCAATACTCGATTCCGTACATATAGTCGGCAGTTGCACTTGATACTCCGGGTGCGTTCATGGCTGCAATGACGGGATCAACAATGCTGCAGCATGCTGAGTCCTCGCTGTCGGTAGTGGGCGCGATTGAATTCACGGTGCAACCCAGACCAAGGTGTCCCCGAAACCAGATGGGGGAATGATTAAATCAGAAGAGACAAGTGTGGGCGTGAATTCGGGCGCCACTGAAATGTAAAACACATCCTCTTCCGCCAGGAAGAAAATTGCACCGCCGTCCGGGCTCCATGTGACGCCTTCTACCTCGCCCTCAAACATACGAATCAAATCCCCGGCGTCGTTTCCCATCCAGAGATGACCTTGCTTGTCAACAAACAGCCATCGGCTTCCATCTGGAGAGATCGTTGGAGGATCATATCCGCGTTCGGGTGCAGGATATCGTTCGATTTGGCCGTTCGCCTGGATTGTAAGCAAATCTTCCGTCGTTTGCGTGAAGAAGCGGCCAGGATTGGGCGCAAATTGGATGTCGACGCTCGCATCGAGGTCGATTTCGAGGAATTGGCTGCTTCCTTCGTCGAGATCGATGAGATAGAGACCCGGTGGATCCGTCACCTCACATTCGGGGAGGATGGGGAGATTGTTCTCCAGGATGGAGATCAAGACGGTGTTGGTTGTCGGATCGAAGGCGCGAAGAATGTATCCATTCGGCCAGAAGATTTTCGTCTCGCCCGTTTCCACATCGATCGCACGCAGGTTCGTGTAAGGACAGAAGGACTCGAGTGTATCGATCAGGACGGTCGTGTCGGAAATCCAGCCGAGGGTATTTTCGTCGCCCCATATTTCACTCGTGAAGAGTCGCTTCACGCCGGAGCCATCGGCGCGCACGACCCAGACTGCGTCCATTCCACGCCCATATCCTGACATTTCCCAGCTGGTCTCCACCGCACCGCCCTGTACGATCGTGCTCCCGTCAGGCGACCATGCAGGTTCCAGCGATTGTGTCGGTCCACTGGTAAGCCGAGTTCGTGTGCCGCTCTCGACGTCGTAAACGTATAAATCGGAGGAGTCACCATCGATCGCCGCGTTGAAGGCCAACTTGCTGCCATCCGGCGACCACACCGGACGGTTGTAGGGGCCGACGGTGGCAAAGATGTCCTTGGCTTGCCAATAGCCTTCGCTGTCGCTGAGTGTTGCTTCGATCGAATCCGAAAGCAGTCGCGACGAATAGATGACTTCTCCCGAGGGAAGCGATACCAAGGTCAAGACCGGAAAGTTGAAGAGCGTGGTGTCGTAGGCAAGCACGGCCGCGATTGGCTCCCGGGAATTGGGCGCCAGAAAAACGGAGTAATTGGGGAAACCTTCTGCGGCCCAATCCATGATTTGCGTCAGCCCGGAGCCGTCCTTGTTGAGTGCCCAGATTCCACTGTAGTCGTGAAGCAGAAGCCAGGGACCAGATTGCGATAAAGGACGATCGGGTATGGTATACGCCTCGCTTGAAGTCGGGGTTGTCGAAGGGGTGCTCGCTGAAGCTGTAGTTGGCGAAGGTGACGAAGAAGGCGTTGGGGGGGCGAATTCAGATGGGCCTTCTTCTGTTGGTGTATTCGGCGAACAGGCTGCGATGGCAGCAAAGATCCAGATTATGAACACCACTGGGATTGCACGCTTATTCATCGGTTACCCTCCAAATCTGGCTCGATACTTCGTTCCATTTCGCCTGTTACAGGGGATCGTTTATCGTTATACACGAGCTTAAGGCATCACCCACCCCGAAAAGCCATTGTGATTGTCGAGCCCTTCAGCGATGAGAATCGGCAAGTACTCCGGCTTCTGGGCTACGTAGAGCCCCGAATCACTGAAGAAGAGCACGTATTCACCCTGCAGGTCCCAGGTAGCGTTATAGGTCCGTTGATTAAAGATTTTAACTGGCGGATTTTCGATTGAGCCTAACAGCGGGCCGACCCATAGGCCTTCTCCAATCCAGGCCAGATCCCGCGTGGTCGGTGCGACAGCGGGGAACGAAGAGGATCCGGCAGGAACATCGAGATCGATATACTGGCCCAGCGAATCGACGGCGACGATGCCGAATTCCGTATCGGCCAAGAAGAGATTGGCTTCCTGCGACCAAATCGCACGGTAGATGTCCTCGTCAAGGATTTTAAATGGCTGTGTACCGTCGCTGGGGACCAGAAAGAGACCGAGCTTCTGCTCCGGATTGCATCCTTCATAGTCATCATTCACACCCAGTAATGCCACGGCTTCCGTCGGATTGAAGGCGATCGTTTGGAAGGTATGCTCCCATATGACTCGGCTTTCGCCGGTTTCGATGTTGAAGGTTCGCAAGTCGTTCGGGCCACACATCGCGTTCCAGGAGTAGACCACAAAGGTGCGGTCGTCTACCCATCCAATCACTACCTGATCGCCCGAACCAGAGGGGTCGAAAAGCGTTATGATGCCTGAATCGTCCGCCCGGGCGGCCCAAAACCCTTGCATGCCATAACCAGCTCCCGTTCCCAGCGAGCTGACTCCCGCATGCACGATGTATTTCCCATCCGGCGACCAGACGGGTTTGATTCCCTGGCTGGGTCCGTCGGTCAGCTGCGTCTCGGCCATTTGCTGCATGGAGTAGACGTAGAGATCCGAGGTGGGTCCGTTGATCGCCCCCATGAACGCCAGATATTGGCCGTCTGGTGAAAAAGCCAGGCTTTGAAGATCGACCATCGCCCGAACGGCTTCGAAACTCGCGTCGCCAGGCATGGCGTCTTCGCCGGGTTCGCTTTGCGCAGAGGTGAGCGGTTTTTCGGTGATCATGGTTGGGTAGGGGAGTTTGATGATGCGCAGCGTGACGTCATAGACGCCGTTTCTGCCGCTGAGAAACGCGACCGTTCCACCTTGTGGGGCGATCACGATCTGGTTGTTGAACTGCGGAGTGAAGTCCTCCCAGGAAACCTGTTTAAGACCCGTGCCATCGGGGTTGATCGCCCACATCCCCTGCGGAGTGGTGAAGATCCACCACGGTCCTTCTTTAGAAAGTTCGCCGCTTCCAACACCAGCCGCCGTGCCACCCTTCTCCTCCGTTTCCACAAACATGCTTGCGGGTGTGTCGGTCGGAAGCTCGCTTGGTGGTTTCGTGGGCACTGGCGAGGATACAGATTGCTGCGTGGGAGCCACCCGGTCGGAGTCGCTGATGATCGGTGTTGCGCTGGCGCATCCCGCGATCCAGACTGTACTGACAGCAAGCAGGAGAATCCAATGAGTAAGGCGCTTTCTAAGCATGAGTTCAACTCCTTATCGGTTTAATAAATTCTATCCGTGTTTTTTCTTCCCAATTGAACCTTTCGGTTAGGTATGAATGTCGAGGGTTTCGTGCTTGGATAAAAAGCTTTGAACTTCTTTTTGTGTGGGCAACCCGGGGCGCCCGCCGAGCTGCGTGCAAGAAATGGCCGCCGCTGCACTGGAGAACTTCAGTGTGGTTTCCCAATCCCATTTTCTTGCCAGGCAACTGGCGAATGCGCCATGAAAAGCGTCCCCGGCGCCTGTCGTGTCAACCGCATCGACTCGGAAAGCGGGAAGACGCCCGCTTTGGTTCTCGTGATACCAGTATAAACCTCTTTCTCCAACCGTGATGACGACAGAAGGCGCACAACGCGAGAGTGCCGTGAGCGCATCGTCGAGATCGGGTTCGCCCGTAAAATCCAAAGCGAATTTCTGTGATGCGACGAGGTAGTCCACACGATTGGCGAGTTTTCTCGTCCCTTCGTGGACCGATCCGGCATCCAGGACGGTTTCTGCTTGCCATCGGTCGGCATGTTCGATCAACGGGGCTGATATTTCGGGTTCGTGACCGTCGAAGAGGATGACCTTGGCGGATACTTTCGATTCGTCGAGCGCATGCGCCGGGATCGGTTTGGGTGCGCGATAGTTGACAAGCGATCGTTTGCCGCTTGGCGTTACGAAAACGGCGGATATCGACGTGGGTATCAATCCTCGGACGAGGAGATCGACGTTCACGTTCGCCGTCAGAAAATCGTTCAACAAGTAGTCCCCAAAAGGGTCCGTTCCCAAGTATCCGGCGAACGCCGAAGCAAGTCCCAGCCGGGAGATTGCGATCGAAGCGCTCGCCGCGGGTCCGCCGCCGGACTGCGTCAGCGATGAAGCGGCGCATTTATCATCTTCGACGAGTGGACGATCCACGCGAAAGATCAAGTCATAGGACGCCATGCCGACGCAGAGCACATCGATGTCGACGGCCATCCCACTAGCCATCCTTTTTGACGGTGGTTTCAAGCATTATTTTTCGGGTTCTCTCATTGAATTATCGAATTACGTACTTGGGTGAAGGTGACGATCAGGCCGACGAAGATAAACACGGCCGGAAGCACAAGCCCCAAGAAACCGGTCCCGGTTTCGATCAACAATGACGGCTCGGAAGATGAACGTATGAACGTATTGATTCGATCGGCGATATCTTGCTTCGAGCGGTAACCTGAAGATGTATAGCTCGTGAGGTGGAACGTGCCTCGAGCGGCATCCAATTCCACTCGATAGGTGCAGCCGTCATCATCGCAGCTTTCGCTCACCCATGCGTTTTCCAGGGAGGGGATATGTTCGTCACTGAAATCGAGCACGCCGAGTAAACTCTCAGATTTTACACACGTGATTTGATCCTTCGCACCTCGCTCGCAAGCCAATGTCGTCGTGCGTGCGAAGAAATACAAAGCCAGGATCCCGGCTCCCGTGAATATCATTCCCCATAGTGCGGACTTCAATATTTGTTTGAGGCTCATTGCGTGACCTCCTGCGTCGAAGCTGATCCCTTGTTTACCACGATTCGTTGATGCTGTGAAACAGATAAAGGTTCCCTGATGCTACCGATAACGATCCATCAAATCTTGTTTTTCTGGATCGGTAAGGAACGCAATTTCCAGAGCGTTGTGCTGGGCTTGATGGATCTCACCTTCCGTCAGACCGGCTGCAGGGGCCGCGATTTCAAATTCGTGACGTAGGTCGATTCCGCTCACGCCTGGGTCGTCCGTATTGATTGTCGCTAGTAAGCCTCGTTGAAGAAATTGTTTCAGTGGGCTGGAGCGATAATCGGGAATCGTGCTGGTCTGCACGTTGCTCGTCAGGCTGACTTCGATCCCGATGTGATTTTCGAGCATATGTTCCAACAGTAGGGCATCTTCTGCTGCATGGACCGCATGCCCGATACGTTCGGCGTGCAACACGTCGATGGCTTGCCACACGCTCTCGGATCCCGAAGACTCGCCAGCGTGGACAGTGATGTGCCAACCAGCATCTCGGGCTTTCTGGAAATGATCGACGAAATGCTCCGCAGGCCAATTCGCTTCGTCTCCGGCCAAATCCAAGCCGACGATCTGTTCGCGGCAGCCGAGTAACGCATCGAGTTCCCTGTAAGCGGTGTCCGGGCCGTAGGTGCGGCTGATGATGCCGATCAGATTGGCGCGAACATCGTACTCCTCGCTGCCGCTCTGAACGCCGTCGACGACGGCTTCGACGACTTCATGGGGATCGAGTTGGTGGGTTTCGGCCATAAACCAGGGGCTGAAGCGCAATTCGACGTAATCGAGGGATTCGTTGTAAGCATCTTCGACGTTCTCGTAGGCGATGCGAAAGCAAGCCTCGGGATCGACGAGGATCGCCATCATCCATTTAAATTTGGCGATAAAAGTCATTACGTCCGGTTCGGGTTCCACGATTTGAACATACGGCCGCAGTCCCTCCACGTCATATGCGGGGAGTGGGATTCCATATTCGCTGCTGATGTCCAGGATCGTTCCCAGGCGTACGTTCCCATCCAGATGTCGATGTAAATCCATCAACGGAAATGAAGTATCGATCATGATGTCATCCTCATCCTGAACGGCTGTTAATCCTGCAGAACAGGTTCCAACTTCATTTCGATACGATAACGCTCGCCAAATCGGTCAAGGTTGCCAGGCTGGCTGGAAATCAAGTGAAGGGTGATTCGTGAGGCGCGTTTGCGAGCCGCCGTTTGCGGCCATCAAGTAAATTTCATGATTGGCGTTGTCGCGCCAGGATTCAAACACGATCCACTCCCCATCGGTCGACCAATTGGGGTCGTCGTTGGGACCCAATTCCGTGAGCCGCACTTCTCCGAAACCGAGGGCGTCCCATTGAATGACCCAGATGTGATTGCTGGCTGCGTAGGCGATCGTTTCACCATCTGGCGACCAGGAGGGGGTATGCACGTGCTGGTCGCGCGTGATTTGATCCGGCGTCGAACCGTTAAACGATCCGTCCCGGTAGAACCAGTAGATCACTGGATAATCACTGCCGGATGTGTTCAGGATGGCAACTTTCTCACCATCAGGCGACCAGCTTGCTTGGCGATCGTAAGCATTTTCACGACTGATGCGGATGGGGTTGTTGCCGGTTTGATCGGCAAGCCATACGGAGGGTCGGTTGTCCTCCAGGTAGGTAAATGAAATCCCGGCCTGTGTCCACTGCGGATCGAAGACGCCGCCGACCATGGCAACCAGCGGGACCGGTGCGCTCCCCGCGATGTCGGCTTGATAGATTACCGCATTTGGATAGATGTCCTTCTTTCCGCCGCAAGGTGATATGTAGAGTATCTTTAGCCCGTCGGGCGACCATGCGGGTTGGCAGGCGCCGTCGGCGACGTTCGTGAATTGGCGAACCTCGCTTCCATCCACGTTCATGAGGAAAACCTGAGGCGCGCCGGCTCGGTCACTGGCGAAGGCGATTAACCCTCCACCGCTTCCGACGGGCGTTGTGGACGGTGTATCCGTGAGTTCGAGAGTCAGCGTATCGCTGGGTTTCGGTTGGGGTGTGTCCGTCGCTGGCCCGAGTTCCGTCGAACCCGAAGGCGGCTGTGTGTTTTGTAGCGTAGGCAACAAAGCACCGATGTTTTCCGTTTCACGTGCCGGAGTTGGGCTGGGCGCAGCTCCTCTTATCAAGCCCGGAAGGGTGACTGCGGCGGCAGCGACGATCACCACCACGAGCGGCGCAACCCACCACGTCGATCTCAGTGGTTTTCGATCCCGAAGCACCGTCGTTGCACTGCTGGTGCCTCCGGCGTCTGAGTCGGATTGTGTCGCGGGTTTCGTGACGGCTTGGTCGGCTGCGACGGAGGTCGCATCTGCTGTGGGAGGGAACAACGCTTCCTCGAACGCCTTGACGGATTGGAAGCGTTTGTCTGGTTGTGTTTCTATAGCGCGCTCGACGGCCTGCGCGACGTAGGGTGAAACCGACGGATTATGTTTCTGTATCGGTACTAGCTTTTCTACCCCCATTTCGCGTTTGATGCTGTCGGCGGGAATGCGGCCCGTGAGCAGTGCGTACATCGTGGCCGCCAACGAGAATACGTCGGTGCGGGTGTCGGTACTGCCCGGTCCGTATTGTTCCGGCGGGGCGAACCCTGGTGTGTACGCGCGAGCGCCCATTGTCGTCGTCTCCTTGGGATCGTGCGCTTTGGCGAGGCCGAAATCGACCAGGATGGCTCTTCCTTCTGGTGTGATCTTTATGTTGCCCGGCTTAATGTCGCGGTGAATCACCGGCTGCGGACGGGAATGCATGTACGCTAAGGCTTGCATGATTTCCTGCGCCCATTGCAGCACAGTCTCCTCCGGCAATGGCTTGCCGCCGCGCTTTCGCATGAGCGAATGCACATCTTCACCGGGGATGAAATCCATGACGATGTACTGTCCCTGACCCGGAATCTCGAAGTGATCGGTGACGCGCGGCAATCCGGGATGGCGCAGGGAGGCGAGCAGCCTCGCTTCGCGCATGAACTGGCGTCCGGCTGCCGGTGTCACGAAGAGGTTCTCTTTGATCGCTACTTGAACGGTCAAATTTTCATCGAAGCCACGGTAAACAGCGCCCATACCCCCGCTGGCGAGCAGTTCCAGGATTCGGTAGCGGTTGTAGAGCAGACTGTTGATTTCGAGAGGCATTTATCCCTCCGAGGGTGGGATTCAGTTGCTAAGTTCGATCAGGGAAAATTGTTACTAATCAGAGACTCGTTCGTTTGTGACTCTCCAAATAATGTGCGTACTATATCATACAGAAGTCGGCGCAGAATTCCAATTCGGTTCATCGAGATTCCTGCATGTCATCTCGATCTGTTGTGTTCGAGTAAAGGTTCAATCGCTTTCGAGAGCGAGCGCTTCTTCGATCAACCTCCCGAGTTCATCGGGCGACGAGGTAGGGCGCTTGCAAGTGAATTGCTGGCATAAATAAGCCGCGGGACGACCGTCCAGCATCGACCGTCCCTCGAGCAGCTCGGGCGCGTCTACTTCGTCGGCTTCCCCCCCGGCGACGACCAGCTTCGGTAGGAACCGCAGTTCCACGACGCCGATTAATTTTCGGAAGCGTTCAGAGGAAGTCGCGCCGACGACTGCGAGTTGCATTTGTGGACCGAGGGCGTAATCGATGTTGCACAACCAGCCGGAAAAGCTCGTCGGATAGCGCTGGGCCAGATCCTGCATTGCCAGAAGGGCGGTTTCTGCGGCGTCGCTGTATCGATTCTCGCCACTGAAGGAAGCGAGTTTTAAAAGGAGCGAGACGGCTATCGTGTTGCCGCTGGGGATGGGGCTGTCCTGCAGCGATTTCGGGCGGGTAATCAAAGTCTCGTGATCCTGACGCGTGTCGAAGAAGCCTCCAGCCGGATCGGTAAAATTCGTCAGAATTTCCTCCGCCTGCGCGACGGCTGCCTGGTACCAGCGCGGATCGAAGTCGGCTTGATACAATGCCAACAGCCCTTCAGCAAGGGCTGCGAGGTCCTCGAGGTAAGCGCTGTGGCGTGCGAGACCGCCGTGCCACGTGCGCATTAATCTTCCATCCTTCTGCATGCTGCCAATCAGGAACTCGGCCAGCGATTGGGCAGTTTCCAGGTAATCCGGGCGCGAAAAGGCGCGAGCCGCTTCTGCATAAGATATTAAAAGGAGGCCGTTCCAAGCTGTCACCACTTTATCGTCCGCAGCCGGTGGAATTCGATCGGTGCGTATTCTCAACAATTTTTCGCGGGCGACGTCGAGTATCCGGGAAACGTCTTCGTCAGGCATTTCAGAGTGGTTGGAAATTTCCTCCAGCGTCTGTGCTCGGTGTAATACGTTTTTACCTTCGAAGTTACCCTCTTCTGAAACCCCGTAGGCGGCCGAAATTAGCGCTTTTTCCTCGCCCTTCAAGACCGCGCCGATTTCAGCCTCGCTCCAAAGATAATATTTCCCCTCTTCGCCTTCTGAATCGGCGTCGAGTGAGGCATAGAACCCACCTTCGGCGTGGCGCATTTCGCGAAGCAGAAAATCGAGCGTCATTTCGACGACCGTGCGGAACAGCGGTTTCCCGCATATGAGCCAGGCATGAAGATAGGCTTGGACGAGCAGCGCATTACCGTAGAGCATTTTTTCAAAGTGCGGAACGCGCCATTGCGCATCGACCGAGTAGCGATGGAAGCCGCCGGCAAGCTGATCGAAAATACCGCCGCGAGCCATGTGTTCGAGCGCGTGAACGGCCATCTCCAGAGCTAGACGATCTCCGTCGAGGTGATGTTTTCGCAATAAAAATTCGATCACGCTGGCTTGGGGGAACTTCGGTGCTCCGCCCCAGCCACCGTTCGTCCAATCGTAGGTTTTGAACAGGATTTCACTTGCCCGATTGGAACCCTCCGGACTCAGTGTATCGGCAACGACGCGGAAAGAAGAGTGTGAAGCGACGTGTTCCTTCAATTGTGCACCCGTTTGTTCGAGTTGCTCGCGGTTTTCATGCCATAAGCGGGCGATGTGAAGAAGGACTTCCCGGAAGGATGGCAAATTGTAGCGTGGAGTAGGTGGAAAATACGTACCACCGAAAAAAGGTTCAGCCTGGGGCGTGAGGAAGACGGATAACGGCCAACCGCCCTGACCGTTCATGGCGACGACGGCGTCCATGTAGATTGTATCGATGTCTGGCCTTTCCTCCCGGTCGACTTTGATGTTGACAAAATTTTCGTTCAAGATCGCAGCGATTTGGGGATCTTCGAACGACTCGTGTGCCATGACGTGACACCAATGACACGCAGCGTAGCCGATGCTGAGGAAAATGGGCTTATCCGCTTCCTGGGCGGCGCACAGCGCCTCTTCGCCCCAGGGGCGCCAGTCGACGGGATTCTCGGCATGCTGCAGGAGGTACGGGGAAGTCTCGTTTTTCAATTGATTTGCCAAGTCAATTTCTCCAAACGTTTCTGCATCGATTTGTGGATTTCTTTGAACCCATCATACCGCGTGCGGTGTGCATGCTGATGATTGTATGCCGTGTTGTTATTCTTTGGTGACCGGTTCGTTGGAGATGGTGGTAGAATGACCGCCATGTCAACACAGAAGACCGGATTGGGCTTACGGTGGATCCCGGCGGTCATCATGATGGGATTGATCTTCATGTTTTCCTCGATGCCCATCGGTGTCGTCCCGTATTTTGGGCACTGGGATCTGCTGATTAAAAAAGGTGGACACGCGTTGGGATTTGGCATGCTCGGGCTGGCTTATGCGTATGCACTGCCGGCGCGACTCTCACGCAAGCAGCGCTGGTTGCTGAGTCTGCTGATGGTTGTCCTGTTTGCCTTAAGTGATGAGTTCCATCAATCCTTCGTGAATGGCAGGCACTCGCGGTTGACGGACGTGCTGATCGATACTTCGGGGGCCGTGATTATGCTGTCTCTCGGCTTGGGCTATTCTTCGAATTCGAGTTCGAAATCGACCTCTTGATCCTCGCTCCAATTTTCGCCCCGGGATAAGGCGATCTCTCCGAAAAGCGAATCTTGTTCAACGGATACACGCCGCTGTTTGATGAGCTCGAGGATGGCGATAAAAGAAACCACGATCTCCAGGCGCGATTGCGCATCTTCGATGATCGCACGGAACGTCGTCCGGCTGGTGTTCGTCAGGTCATCGATGATGCGGCGAATCTTGTCCCGGATTCGCACATGGTGGGGGACGATGACGTTGGTTTCAGGGCCTTCTTCGATCGAAGCCAGTGCATCCATGAACGCCGCACGAAGATCATCTATCCTCACTCCGAGCATATCCAATTTTGGTTCGATGGCCGGTGGCGCGACGAGGCGGATGTACGATCGAAAGCCCTCCTGCATGCGCTGCGCGAGAATGCTGGCGACTTCCTTGTATTTCTTGTATTCGATGAGTTGCCGTGCCAGCGCATCGCCCGGATCTTCTTCCCCCGGCTCGCGTTGCGGAGGTCGAGGAAGTAGCGCTTCGGATTTGATCTGAATCAAGCGTGCAGCGATGATCAGGAAGGAAGCCAGATCCTCCAATTGATATTCCTGCAAGCGCTGTAGATAGGATAGGTATTGATCCGCAACCTGTGCAAGAGCAACTTTGGTAATATCCAACTCCGCTTGTTCGATTAATTCCAGGAGCAAGTCAAGTGGACCTTCGTAAACGGGAAGATGGATGATGTAGGCGTCCGTCTCGTTCGTCATTGGCCGAGGGTGGATCGAATCGTCAGAATGAGGATCACCAGCACAAACAGGATCACGATCATTACGGAGATTTTCAACAACTGGTTTTGTTCTTTTCTGCGCGCCCTTTGCGCTTCGACTGCGGTTTGAATTCGTCTACGATCGACTTCTTCGAGATCGTGGAAGCGTTGCTGGGAGGCGCGTTCCTCACTCTCTTTGATCCGCGCGGCTTGTTCGCGAGCCTGGTGCAGGCGGTAGGGACCAGTATCTGCCTTCGTGTGTCGAATCATCACCTGGCTGAACAGGGTCAACGGCTCACCACATACTGCACAGGTTTCCGACTCGAGCGGATTCGGATTCCGGCAGGAGGGACAGATCGACATGTTGTGGGGCAGTTTTCTGCTGCAGTAGGAGCACTCGAAATAATCATCTATGATTTTCACGTCAGGCGCACCGCACACCGGACAGTTCATGTTTTTCCAACTCCACGGAAGATCACCAAGCGAAGATTTCACGATTATACCATCGGCGTCCGGCGAAGGATTGCCCACTTATTTTCAACATCGATTTCTTACGAATCTAAAACCCGAGTTGAAACGCGACCAAAGGCATCTTTTTGCATCTATATAAATGGCTTGCGCGGCAATGATTCGCTCATGGTATCATGGCTAGCAGAAGCAATAATCTAATTTAGAAAATGGAGTAGAAAATGAAAGGTGAGCCGATCAACGTCACAGACGATAACTTCGAAAAGGTGATCATGAAGTCAGAAATTCCCGTCGTTGTGGATTTCTGGGCGCCATGGTGCGGACCATGCAAGATGGTGGGACCCATCTTAAAGAAGATTGCCAACGAGTATCAGGATAAATTGCTGGTGGCGAAAGTCAATACGGACGAAAATCCGAAATGGGCCATGGACTACGGTATCCAGGGTATACCGACGATGCTGTTCGTCGCAGGCGGAAAAGTGGTGCATCATCAAGTCGGTGCCGTGCCGGAACCCTACCTGCGCGACATAATCGATACTTTCTTGAGTACGGTGAACGAGAGTGTAGAGTCCTGAGATCGGTAGTTTGCCCTGTCTAACGAAAACCGCCGGCTACCATTGAACTCCAATTGAGATGGACGGATTTCAAAGCCGATGCTAGCGTCGGGATGAAAAAAAGGAGACGATTGAGAAAATCGTCTCCTTTTTACTACCATCGATCGTCCGGAGCGCTCTCTATTTATTCCTTGAAGCTGCTCCCCAGATCAAGCCCTCGATGCGTCGAATGATGCGGCGGACGAGGGAGCGCAATTTCGCCAGGGAGAACAAGATATTGCGGCGTATACGCTGGGTTCGGGAGACTCTTCGCTCGCGTGAAACCCAGCGGATCGTCATTGCACCCCAGGTCAGACCGCCTCCAAAGCCGACGAGCACGATGTTGTCGCCAGCTTGAATTCGACCATTGTCGACCGCTTCGCAGACCGCCATGGGAATTGAGGCGGTCGATGTGTTTCCATAGCGGTCGAGATTGATCATGAAGCGGTCCATCGATATGCGCAGATTGCGAGCTGCCGTCTCGATGATGCGACGATTGGCTTGATGGGGAACGATGAGCTGGATCTCGTCCATGGACAAACCAGCTTTTGCGACGGATTCCCTCGTCGCAGACGCCATGGCTCGCGTGGCGAAGCGAAAGACGTCTCGGCCTTTCATTTGGACGGTGTGCAAGCCCTGGTTTACGGTCTCTACGCTCGCAGGATGGCGGCTGCCGCCGGCGGGGAGGATCAGCAATTCTCTGCCCGATCCGTCCGAGCGCATCACGCCGGAGAGCACGCCACCGGGAGAATCCCGCCCTTCGAGGATGAACGCTCCGGCACCGTCGGCGAAGAGGATGCATGTCCTTCGATCCTGCCAATCGACCAGCCGGCTGAGCGTCTCGGCGCCAATCACGAGGGCGTTGTCAATCGATCCGGATCGAATCGCATCAGCTGCCATATTGAGGCCGAAAATGAAACCCGTGCAGGCGGCCAACAGATCGAAAGCACCGGCACGTGAGGCGCCCAGATTGTCCTGAACGAGACACGCCGTGGCGGGGAACAAGTAATCCGGCGATGAAGTGGCGACGATGATCAGATCTAATTCGTGTGGGTCCAGACGGCTTCTTTTAAGGGCATTGAGTGCCGCCTCCGTCGCCATGGTGGACGTCGATTCGTGGTCTGCGGCAATGTGGCGTTCGCGAATGCCCGTCCGGCTCTCGATCCATTCGTCGTTCGTGTCTACCATTTGTGCCAAATCGTCGTTTGTCATTACGTGCTCGGGCGCGTACATACCCCAGGCCGTAACGTGTGCGTAACGCGTCATGATGCTTATTCAACCCCCAATGGTCTACTCAGAATCAGGCATGCATTGTGCCCCCCAAATCCGAAGGAATTACTCATGACGTGAGTCAAATCGGATTTTCGCGATTCGTTGGGGACGTAATCCAAATCGCATTCCGGATCGGGTGTCGTGTAATTGATCGTCGGCGGGATCACCGCATCCTGAATGGCTTTGACGCAGAAGACGGCTTCTACGCCGCCGGCTGCGCCGGTGAGATGACCGGTCATTGATTTGGTGGAGGAGATCGGCACTTCGTACGCCGTTTTGCCGAACGTTGTTTTTATCGCCGCTGTCTCGCTGGCATCGTTGAGTTTCGTGCTCGTGCCGTGTGCGTTGATGTAGTCGATGTCATCGGGTTTCAAGCCCGCATCTTCCAATGCCAAGCTCATACACGCGGCAGCGCCGGCGCCGCCTTCAGCGGGCGCGGAAACGTGGAACGCATCGTTGGTCGCGGCGTATCCCGTGATTTCAGCCAGGATGGGCGCGTTGCGGGACACAGCATGCTCGAGTGACTCCAGAATTAGAACGCCCGCGCCTTCCCCGACAACAAAACCATCCCGATCGAGGTCGAAGGGCCGGGAAGCTGTGTTAGGATCATCGTTGCGTGACGAGATGGCATCGATCACGTTGAAGCCTGCCATGGCGATGTTGATGATTGGGGATTCGCTGCCACCCGTAATCATCACGTCCGCTGCGCCGCGTCGGATCATTTCAGTGGCTTCTCCAATCGCGTTCGTTGCCGATGCGCATGCGGTCACGATCGCCATGTTCGGTCCACGCAGACCGTACGAAATCGCGATCTGGCCCACAGCGCTGTCCGGTAACATCTTGGGCACCAGGAAGGGACTGATGCGTCTCGGCCCGAGTTCCTTGAATTTGTCGTATTCCACAATGAGGGTACCCAAACCTCCGATTCCGCAACCCATGACGACCCCGATTCGCTCGCTCTGTTTTTTATCGTACTCGAGGCTCGATTGTTTGAGCGCTTCGTCGGTTGCGACGAGTGCGAACTGGGTAAAGCGATCCGTGTGACGTGCCAGACGTCTACCCAGTTGTTCTTCAGGGTCGAAGTCCTTCACCTCTGCGGCGATTTGAGTCTTCAGGTCAGTGGGATCGAACAAGGTGATTGGTCCCACGCCAGAGCGGCCGGATACGACACCTTCCCAAGTTGAAGCGGTGTCGTTTCCGATGGGACAGATACAGCCAAGACCTGTTACCACTACGCGATTTCGTGCCACGATGCACTCCTTAAATATACGAGTCAGTTATCTCGCACGGGTATAACACCGCGCCGATAGAGAAGGTGCGGCATCGTTCGCATGCGGCTGTGCTAGAATCGGATGCAGGTACACCGATTCGTCCGGAGTGATGTGGGAATTTACGTATGATTCTCGTTACAGGAGGTCCCAATTTTATTGGCCGCAGCGTCATCCGCCAACTGACGGCGTATGGTCACACCGTGCGAAGCTTGTTGCGTCCATCGCAGAAGTCCCCCAGTTTACCGCAGGGCGTTTCCGTGGACGTAACGCTGGCCGCCCTGAACGACAGGCGCGGGGTGCGCGCCGCAATGGTCGACATCGATACCGTCATCCATTTGAGCGATCACGTTGGCCCAACGCACACGTCCCGGCACCTCGACGCGGAAGTAGAAGGGACGCGGAACCTGGCGGAGGCTTGTGCGGACGCGGGAGTCGAGCGGATGATTTACCTCAGCTACCTCGGCGCCGATCGTTCAGCTGCATATCCGGCTATGCGGGCGAAAGCGATTGCCGAGGAACACCTGAAAGCGAGCGGCGTTCCGTTCACGATTCTTCGAACGGCGATCTTGTTCGGCCGTGATGACTTTTTCACCGTGCCGATGGCGAAAATGTTATCCGTGGCGCCTCTATTTTTCCCTATGCCTGGCGATGGATCGGTTCTTCTCCAGCCGCTCTGGATCGAGGACCTGGCGACCTGCATCACGTGGATTTTAGACGAGCGCGAGACGATCGGTGCGACGTTCGAAATCGGAGGTCCCGAGTATCTATCCTTCCGGCAAATACTGCAATTGATCATGCGAGCAGCGAGCAGCCCGCGGATTGTTTTCTCGACGCGCCCACCATACCTGCGTATGGCCGCGCGTTTCTTCGAGTGGCTGCTGCCGAAATCACCAGTAACTCCTTTATGGGCGGATTACCTGGCCGTTAACCGCACGGCGGATCTCAACACGCTCCCCAGCATTTTTGGGTTACAGCCTTCCCGCATGGAAGGAAACTTGGATTACCTTCACGAACGAAATTGGGGATGGGAACTGCTCGCACAACAATTTTCGAGAGGTAGTGATTAATGAACAAGGATGACGTCACGATTCGTTCGTTGCGGACCGTGGAGGACATGGAACAGGCAGAAGAGCTGCAACTACTCGTCTGGCCGGGCAGCGAAATGGAGATCACACCCAGCCATTTGCTGCTCGCTATCGCCCATAACGGGGGTGTCGTCCTGGGCGCATTCGACGGGGATACTCTCGTCGGGATCGTGATGAGCTTTTTAGGCACCGACCCGATGAGCCCCGGGCGGGTGGCGATGGCACGTCTCAAACATTGTTCGCATCTCTTGGGTGTACATCCGCAGTACCGCAACCGTGGAATCGGGTACCGTCTCAAACTCGCGCAGCGCCAGGCGGTGTTGAAGGATGGGGTCCGGTTGATTACCTGGACTTACGATCCGTTGATGAGTACCAATGCGCATCTCAACATACGCCTGCTGGCTTCGATTTGCCAGGTTTATATGCGTAACGTGTATGGCAAACTGCGAGACGAATTGAACATCGGTATCGCCACCGATCGTTTCCAGGTCGAGTGGTGGATCACTTCCTCACGCGTCGATTCACGTGTCGATAACCAACGTCCGCCACTGGATCTGGCGAATTACTTGAGCGCCGGTGCATTAAAGCTCAACCCGAGCACCTTGAACGAGCAAAACCTGCTCGTCCCTTCGGATAAGTGGTATTCGCCGGACGGGAATCTGTTGCTGGTTGAGATTCCACCGAATTATCTCCTCATGAAAAAACAAGACATTAAATTGGCACGCGCCTGGCGGCTGCACTCACGTGAAATATTCGAGCGAGTGTTCACTGACGGATATATTGTCACCGATTTCGTGTACCTGAAAGGCGAGAAGGTTCCACGGTCGTACTACGTCCTTTCGCATGGCGAGAGCCGCCTGGGTTGACAATGCAGATCGATCGCATCGAAATGCGCCACGTCCGTATGCGTCTGGTTTCACCCTTCCGCACATCCGTTGGGGTTGAACATGATCGGGACTGTTTGGTTTTGCGCATCTTCAGCGAGGGGCTGGAAGGTTGGGGTGAGTGCGTTGCCGGAAGTCTGCCCGGGTATTCGTACGAGACCGTGGGAACAGCCTGGCACGTTCTTTCCGAATTCTTTTTCCCGTCGTTATTGAAAGATCGTCCGAGGGATGTGCCATCGTTTCGCCTTGCGACGGAACACATCCGCGGTCATCCGCTGGCGCGCGCCGGTTTGGAGATGGCGCTGTGGGATCTTGAGGCGAAGCGGCGAAACGCATCCCTCGCCGACTTACTCGGAGGGGAAAAGGACCGCGTTGCGGTCGGGGTTTCCGTTGGAATACAACCCAACACATCGACGTTGTTGCAGGTCGTAGCAGCGTACGTCGAAGCAGGTTACCGGCGGGTGAAGTTGAAGATTGAACCCGGCAGCGATATCGGCGGCGTACGGGCGGTTCGTACGGAATATCCGACTCTTCCGCTGCAGGTGGACGCCAACACGGCATACGCAATCGAAAACGTCGATGTGTTCGAAGCCATGGATGCGTATCAATTGCTGATGATCGAGCAGCCCTTCGCCGAAGACGATCTGCTCGATCACAGTAAGCTGCAGGCTCGGATCGAGACCCCGATTTGCCTGGATGAAAGCATTCGCGGACTGCGGCAGGTTCGCCAGGCGCTCGAAATCGATGCCTGCCGTATATTAAACATCAAACAAGCGCGAGTAGGCGGGCTGCAAGAAGCGCTTGCGATCCATGACTATTGTTCCGGGAAAAACGTGCCGCTATGGTGTGGCGGAATGCTGGAAACGGGTATCGGGCGTGCTGCGAATTTAGCCTTAGCTTCGTTGCCCGGTTTCACACTCCCGGGTGATATCTCTGCCAGTGATCGTTACTACGTCGACGACATCGCAGCGCCGAGGTTCAGGTTGAACCCGGACAGCACGATCGACGTGCCGCGGGGCGAAGGTCTTGGCGTGACGATCGACATGGACGCGCTTCAGCGGTTTACGCTGCGGAGTCAGTCGTATCCGTAAGCGGAGCATGAGATAGAATCTCTGGTGGGATCTGGATATATCTCCTTGCGGAAGATGATTATTTTGTGCTGCCGAAGATTTGAGTCAGCCAATCGATGGACGCAGCACCGGTGTAGGCGATGACCAGCATCTTGAGTGTCTTCCCGATGCTGGCCCAGAAGAGAAAGGATCGAACCGGCATGCCCAGCGCTCCGGCCGCAGCGCCACCGAGATCGAAAAGCGGATTCGGGATAAAAGCTAAAAGCAAGATCGCCCATCCTCCGTACCGTTCCGTCCATTTCTCGATACGTTTGTACGTGGGATTGTCCTCGACGATTCCCCTGCCGCTGAAACCCGCCAGATAACCTGTCAGCTCCCCGATCGCCGCACCGATACCGGCAGCGATCGCCACGCCGATCGGGTTGAAAACTGCGCCCAAGGCGAAGGTAAAGGCGATCCCCGGTGCGGGCAGGATGACGGTGGCGTTCGCCAGGATGGAAAGCAGAAAGATACCTGGATAACCGTAAGCTTTCAATTGTTCGAGTTGATCGCGAAGCGAGATGATCCATACCGTGATGGCGATGACCAGCAGCAACGCCAGGACGCGGACGAACGTAAGACGCCATCCGCTGAGCTGTTTCCGCTCTTTCACGACTCGTCGATTTCGACCGTTTGGATCGTGACGGCAGGCGCCTGGGTGTTGCGCGGATCTCTCTCGGGGATCGAGAGCAAGACGTCGAGACCGCTGCTCACTCGACCAAACACACTGTGGCGGTCATCCAGGTGAGGGGTGGCGACGTGGGTGATAAAGAACTGGGAGCCGTTGGTCCCCGGCCCGGCGTTTGCCATCGAAAGCACACCCGGGCCGTCATGGCGCAGGCTGGGATCGAATTCGTCTTCGAAACGATACCCAGGACCACCCATTCCGGTTCCCGTCGGATCGCCGCCCTGGGCCATGAAACCTTTGATCACGCGGTGGAAGATGACCCCGTCGTAAAATCCGTCCCTGGCGAGGAAGACGAAGTTATTGACCGTCTTGGGGGCTTTGTCGGCGTACAAATCGATGACGATGTCTCCGATGTCCGTCTTCATGGTCGCCGTGTAGCTTTTTGCGGCATCAATCACCATTTCCGGTGGAGAGGCGTATTGTTTTTCTGGCATCGTTCGCTCCTTGCGAAATCAATCTGATAACGGCGTCGTTCTTCCCATTTAAGAATAACAAATATTGCTGGTGGGTGTTGTGAGTTTTCATCGTTTGGCTAGCATCTCGCCGATGCGTGCAACGACCATGTCCATGGCGACGGTGTTGAGGCCGCCTTCGGGGATGATGACGTCCGCCTGCCGTTTGGAAGGTTCGACGAATTCCAGATGCATGGGACGAACGGTGGTCATGTATTGCTGGATGACCGAATCTACTGTACGGCCGCGTTCGAGCAGGTCGCGCTGCAAACGTCGGATGAAACGAATGTCGTCCGGCGTGTCGACGAATATTTTCGCATCAAACAGTTCGAGCAGCGCTTCATCAGCAAATATCAGGATCCCCTCGACGAGGATCACGCGCTGTGGTTCGACGTGCATAGTCTGCTCGGTGCGCCGATGGGTGGTGAAGTCGTAGATGGGTGCATCGATCGCTTCCCCACGCTTCAACGCCTGGATGTGTTCGATCAACAGCTCGGTTTCCAGAGCGTCCGGATGATCGAAGTTGATGGTGATGCGTTCCTCGAGCGGAAGTTCGCCTAAATCCCTGTAGTAGGAATCGTGGGGAAGAAACGTGATCTTGTCGGTTCCGAGGCGCCGTAAGATCACGTTGGCTACGGTGGTCTTTCCCGAACCAGTGCCGCCGGCGATGCCGATTACGATGGGAGAGGTTCGATCGCTCATGGCATGATTATACGCGTCGAAAGTTTGCGCGGAAAGTGATCCAGGTTCATTGGATCACGGTAGCCGCTTCGAATTTACATTCACCGCGTGCCTCGAATCGACGTATTTGGTGATTTAGACTTCAGGCATGAATTTAAAAGAAACCTTTACTTTCGCCCGGTAGGCAACGACCTTGCCCTCGTCGATTTGCATATCGAGGTCCACGACCTCAGCGATGCGCAGGTCGCGCAGACTCTGCGAAGCCATCGCAATGGCAGCTTCGGCAGCTTTTTCCCAAGACTCCGTGCTTGTACCCACAAGCTCGATCACTTTGTATACGCTGTTGCCCATTTCGTTGCCTCCGTTTCGAACTCCAAGCGCGAACGAATACCGTCCCTGATATCGTAACAATTCTCTTCGAGTGATTCAAGCCGGATCCCCACCTTGAAACGACACGCGTGGTGACGAAGAATTATTTTATCGATATCCTGTTAGACCTAAATGAACAGAAGACCGCTCTCCGGGCTTCTCATGGCTTTCTGACGGGTACTAGCGGGTGATTTCGAGTGTTGCGAAGAATAAAGCATGCAGCTCGGAAAGGAGTTTGCGGGAAGAAAATCCGTGGAAAAACCAATACGAATCAGTCATTTGTGGGAGAGAAGACTTGGAGCCAGCGGTGGGAATCGAACCCACGACCCATCGCTTACGAAGCGATTGCTCTGCCATCTGAGCTACGCTGGCGATGCGGGCGATTATACCAATTTGCATCGTCGCTTGGCAAGGCGTCCGCAGTGAGGCATAATGCTTCTTATGCGCATCGCTATGCTTTCCTACCACACCTGCCCATTGGCTACGCTGGGGGGCAAGGATACCGGCGGCATGAACGTTTACGTTCGTGATTTGACTCGCGAGTTGGGCAAATGCGGAATCGGCGTCGACGTGTTCACTCGTTCCCAGGACGAGCACGTTCCCCACGTGCTGCATGATCTGGGATATGGCAATCGCATCGTTCACATGCCTGCTGGTCCCGAGCGAATGGTGGACAAAACCAAACTCATCCATCACGTAGATGAGTTTGTAAACGGAATCATGGGTTTTGCCAAACTAAAGCAAATTGAATATCAACTTATCCACAGTCATTATTGGCTCTCAGGATTGGCGGCGATTCAATTGCGGGGAAAATGGCACATCCCGTTCATTCAGATGTTCCATACACTCGCCGTGATGAAAGATCGCGTTGCGCGTTCACCCGAGGAGGTTTCGTCGGAGGAGAGAATCGAGGTGGAGCGGCGTCTGCTGGATGAAGCCGATTGCGTTGTGGCTTCCACTCGCGCGGAGTTGGCGCAGATCCAATGGCTTTATCAAGCTAAGACCTCGAAGGTGGTGGTGATCCCTCCTGGTGTGGACACGAGTCGGTTTTATCCCATCGATCAAGATGAGGCGCGGGAATTCATTGGTGTTCCTTGCGAACACCGCATGGTGCTCTTCGTTGGAAGGATCGAACCGCTGAAGGGAATCGATACGCTGATCGAAGCTGTAGCGCTCATGCGCGAAGAGGCGGCGTTTGACATAAACCCATTCTGTCTCGCCGTCATCGGTGGAGACCCGGATGTCAGCCGCACGGACATGACGGCCGAAATGGAACGCCTTCAAGCCCTGTGTGATGCAAAGGGTCTGAACGATCTGGTTCTGTTTCTGGGAAAACGTGACCAGGACACGCTGCAGTATTATTACTCGGCGGCGGAAGTCGTCGTTGTTCCTTCGCATTACGAGTCCTTCGGGTTGGTTGCATTGGAAGCGATGGCTTGCGCTACGCCCGTTGTGGCTTCAGAAACCGGAGGCCTCGCTTATCTGGTTCAAGACGGTGAAACGGGTTTCCACGTGCCCACAGCGGAACCCAAAGCCTTAGCGGAAAAACTCCAACTCCTGCTTCAGGACGATGATCTACGTCATAAACTCGGACAGAACGCAGCGGAATATGCTCAGGCATACGCCTGGTCTGTGGTTGTCGATCAAATTATCGATGTTTATGTGTCGTTGATCGATAAGAAAGCAAAGTGATTTTCGCGCCTTTGATGTTGAAGGAGCACGAGATTACTGGAATTCTTCCGGACATTTCTCAACGGCGCCGGTGATGTCGAGAAACGGCCGCGTACCGCGCATAATTTCGATTGTGCCGGTGCCGATGATGCAATCACCCGGACGAATTTCCGGGTGCCCTGTTTCGTAATCCACAAAGGCAAAGGATCCGTACTCTTCGCTGAAGATGGCTACGAATGGGATGTCGCCGGAGGCGAACCAGCGGCGGATCGGTCCATAGACGCACATCACCTCGTTGGCGTTGGACAAGGTAACTTGATCCCAAAGCACGCAGCCCCCCGGACCGGCGATAACTTCGGATGTGGGTGTACTGGATTCGAGTGGGGGAAGCGTCGCCGCGTGCATCGGAGCCGTGGTAGGGGTTATCGTACTCGTGGCAGTGGGCTCGGGTGTCAGCAACGCGCCGATGAACTGCTTGCCAGGTCCAGCCATCAGTGCGATCAAACCCACTCCCAACCCGATGATGAGCAGCAAAGATAGAACCCTGCGTACGATCGGGGGTAGCCTCTGAATGGCTGAATCTGCCGATGAAGCTTCATCGTCCGGGATCAGCTCCGATATCGGACGAAGACCGCTGGCTTCGGGGACGAGCCGTCGTTTTCTTAGCCCGGGTATACGGCTGCGCGATGACTCCATGACGGAGTGTATGGACGAGGATTCCACCGACCGTTCCCACTCGTCGTCCAATGATTCGGATTGGGAAATTCCCGGGATCACAGGCATTTCCGGTGGAAGCACATCGTCCGGCTCGGGTTCCTCCGGTGGCACGTCCTCCGGATGGGCTTCACGACGCAGGGAGGCGATCAACGAGTCCGGATCCTTCGGCTGCGGGATTATTGGTTCGGAAGCCGTGAATACTTCCGCTTCCTTCTTTTCCTCAAGCCGTTTGCCGCAGAGAGGACAATCGTCCAGACCGATTTCAATCCATTCTGCACAGAAGGGACATTTTTGCAGCGTGGACATCCAAATCGGTTGTTCGATATCCCGGCGGCAAAAACGGCAGAAGATCGCTTCTTCACGAATTTCCTCACCACAGTGTGGGCATTTACGCGTCATGGATCGCTGCCTTGTTCAAGCGTCGTATTGTCTATTGTAGTCGGCTGTCGAATTCGCGCAATGAGTCTTTGCTACCATGCTCCGACTCAAATGCGCGATTGATGAGAAGCGCGCTCGGTGCTTCGTCCTTTCTTTCGCTCGATCAATGCAGTAACAGACTGCAAACGGATACCGTCGAGTGGTGTTCGTCATCCGCAGGGCAGTGCTCGTAGGCGACGAGTGATCCCTGGAGGGGCTCGAGAACTTTCATCGTCAGGTAGATCGGCGCGGTTCCACAAACGTTGTTGCGATCGTTGGTCCGTTTGATGATGTTCAGAAACGATTCGGGATAACCGCCGCAAATACTATCGATCAATCGCTCGTCTTCATTTTTCAAGCGAGTATGATCTTGCAAATCGAGTGCCTTCCCTCCAAAAACTGGTCCGACGTGGGCCAGGTCGGCGGCAGCGACGACTAGCGTATTTCTTTGTGTCACGATCTCTCGCAAGCGTTCGATGACGTCTTTGAGGATCTCTTCGTTCTCGGTGCTGTCCGTACCATTCCAGTAGGGTAAGAAGGAGCCGCAGAGAATCGGCAGCATCTCACAGCTTTCTCCCTGGCGCATGTAGTGCAGCCAGACGGTAGCCAATTCGATTGAATGCTCACCGCGGTGATAGAGTTCACCGGCGAACGCTGAAGACGGTCCTATGGCGTCGGCGAGGGAATCGACCAGCTCATGCGGAGTCGTTAATACACCGAAGGGAGTAGCGTAATGCTGGTGAGTCAGGGTTAGGTTTCGATCCGGACCGTAGTGATCGGTTCCGAGGATCACCACGAGTTCAGCGGAGCGGACCGCCTCCCGAGCGCTTTCCCAGCCCTGTGCGTAGACGCGCCAGCCGCGCTGATAATCGATGTGTGGGCTGATTAATCCGCGTAACTTTTCATCCCCAACGTCTACCTTACCGACTTGATCGAGGTAGCCCTCCAGTAGTTGAGTCAATTCATCCGGCTCTTGGGGATAGGAATTACCAGCGAGGTGTGCCGGACGGTAAGGCGCGCGGCGGAAGTCTTCGAGCTTTTCGATCATCATGGCGTTAGATTTGGCGTTTTCGATTAAACAAGCCTCATCGAGGGTGTGCATCAGTTCATCGAGTTCTGGTTGCGATACGTGATAGTCGTACTCACCCGAAAGGATTGCCTGCATATCTTTGAATTCGGTCGTGCCGTCAAAGAGACCCAACACCGGCGCGAGGTCGGTCGGCACAAGCACAACGTGATCGCTCAATTGAAGTGGATCGCGCAACAAGAGAAACGGTTGGTCGTGATGCACCACCGGAAGTGTTTCAACGTAACGTAAGCGAGGAAACGTCGGTCGATCGATTTGGTCCATGTCTCTCACTTGGATATATACCCGTGTTTTTCCAGAACATCAAGTGTATCAAGTCTCTCGTCGCAAGGCATTGCGGATGTTCGGTGGACGTTCATTTCAAAGCTTGGAAAGGAAATGAAAAGACTTTCGTACCCTTTTTTGAATCTGGGGTTATTCATATGAGGGATCGACGCCGGAATTAACCCTTCACATGCAGTATAAGAGCGATATAATAATCGGTTATTATCCCTCACTCGATCTGAGGATTGACTAATAACCATGGAATCCCCCGAAGCAGGAGAGGAGTAGAGAGTATGAGTATCAGTCAACTTGCCGCATCGATCCGTGAATCTTCCACTCTGGCTTTGAATGAAAAGGCACGTATATTGCGAGCGAAGGGTGAGCCGGTGATTCATCTCGGAGTTGGAGAGCCGAAAAACCCAGCGCCTATAACGGCGCTGCTGAATTCCGCGGCACGTCTCAACACCGGTGAGATCAAGTACACACCGACGGACGGCCTGCCGTCGCTGAAAAAAGCCATCGTACGCTACATGGAAGAAAATTACAACAAGGTCGTCGCTCCGGAGAACATCATCGCTTCAACGGGAGCGAAACAAAGTTTATACAACACCTTGTTTACCATCATCGACCCGCAGGATGAGGTCATCCTCCTCGCGCCACATTGGGTCAGCTATCCGGAAATGGTGAAGATGGTCCACGGCGTGCCCGTCGTTGTGACTCCCGAGGACGGCACATTCACGCCGCGCATGGAAGACATCGAACAGACGGTCACGAGCTACACCAAAGCGATCATCGTCAACAGTCCGTGTAATCCTTCGGGCGTGGTATTCTCTGACGATTTCATAGGTCAGATCGTCGAATTTTGCGAGAAGAAGGGTATTTATCTCATCCTCGACGATATCTATCACAAATTGGTGGAGAACGGGGTGCGACCGGCGATTGCATACGACTACACCAAAAAGGATCTAGAAAACAGCAGACTAATTGTGGTTAACGGCGTCTCGAAACTATACGGCATGACCGGATTTCGCATCGGTTGGGTCGTCGGTCCGCGCAAGCTGGTCGAGGCGATGGCGAGGATCCAGAGTCAAATCACTTCCAATCCTTCCGTGGTATCCCAAGCCGCGGCGGAAGGAGCGCTGCAGGGTGTTCAAAGCGTCGTCGAAAACCTGCGCCTGGATATTCAAAACAACCGAACCGTGATGATCCGGGAATTGGAAGCCTTCAACGGTGTGCATTTGATCCGGCCGCAAGGGACGTTTTACTGTCTGCCGGATTTTCGTGCATACGAGAAAGATTCGCTGAAGCTCTCGAATTTCCTGCTGGAGAAGGCGTTGGTCGTAACTGTACCCGGTGTGGATTTTGGGATGGAAGGTCATCTGCGTCTAAGTTATGCCGGATCCGTCAAGGACGTGACCGAAGGTATCGAACGGCTGAAGTGGGCTTTGGATCCGAAAGCGCCTAACGAAATCTACATCGGTGATCGTAAATTAGTGAGGGATTGGCTATGAACAACATATTGAACATCAAATCACCTGCACAAAAAGAGGCGCAAGTATTGCGCTCGGATTACGGGCTCGAAAATCACGGCCTGACCAACCTGAACAACGTGTATTGGAATCTTCCGACCGCATCGTTGTACGAGGAATTCACCTTTCGCGGTGAAGGACACATCTCTCACGCAGGACCCTTGCTGGTCAGATCTGGGAAACACACTGCTCGCGCCGCCAACGACAAATACGTCGTGCGGGAAGGCACGACGGAAGACAACATCTGGTGGGGGGAATACAACCGGCCGTACAGCCCGGAAAAGTTCGACGAACTGCATTCTCGCCTTCAGGGGTTTTTACAAGGTCGTGACGTGTTCGTGCAGGATTGCTTCGTCGGCGCCGATGAAGATTACCGCCTGCCGATTCGCATCATCAGCGAATGGGCCTGGCACAGCGTCTTCGCGCGCAACATGTTTATCTTGCCGGATAGTGCCGAAGCCTACCGCCAACATGTGCCCCAATTCACGGTGATCGCCATGCCATCGTTCAAGGCCTATCGACCGATCGACAGCACGCGGACCGATACGTTCATCACGCTCAACTTCGAACAGAAGCTGTGCGTCATCGGTGGATCGGGGTATGGCGGAGAGATCAAGAAATCCGTCTTCACGCTGATGAATTATCTGCTCCCGTTGAAAGGAGTGATGACCATGCATTGCTCCGCCAACGTGGATGATGAAGACGAAGATGATGTGGCCTTGTTCTTCGGCCTTTCAGGGACGGGTAAAACCACCTTGTCGGCAGATCCGAAGCGCCGCTTGATCGGAGATGACGAGCACGGGTGGAACGACAACGGCATCTTCAACTTCGAAGGCGGTTGCTATGCCAAGGTGATCCGCCTCTCTGCGACAGCAGAACCCGAGATTTATGCCTGCACCTCGCGTTTCGGGACGATCCTGGAAAATGTGATCGTCGATCCGGTCTCGCGTCTCATCGATCTCGACGACGATGAGATCACGGAAAATACACGCGCCTCCTATCCACTCGAGTACATCGATAACGCCGTTCCCGAGAAGAAGGCGGGCCATCCGAAAAACATTATTCTTCTCACTTGTGATGCCTCCGGTGTTATGCCGCCGATTGCCCGCCTGACGACCAACCAGGCGCTATACCAATTCATTTCCGGCTACACCGCAAAGGTCGGCGGCACGGAAGTTGGCCTGGGAGAAGAACCCCAGATCACGTTCAGCACCTGTTTTGGGGCGCCCTTCATGGTCCACCATCCCTCGTATTACGCAGAAATACTGCGGCGGAAGATCGAACACTACGGTGTGAATTGTTGGCTGCTGAACACCGGTTGGGTAGGTGGACCGTACGGCGTGGGCAAACGCATCAGCATCAAGTACACGCGCGCCATGCTCACCGCAGCATTGGAAGGTTCACTGCAGAAGGTGAAGTATGTCAAGGATCCCATCTTCGGTTTCGAGGTGCCAAAGTCCTGTCCGGATGTGCCCTCGGAGGTGTTGGATCCAGCTTCTTCCTGGCCGAGTAAAAAGGAATACATGAAGAAGTACACGCAGCTCGCCATGCGTTTCGTGGACAACTTCAAACAGTTCGAACCCGATAGTCCTCCGGACATCGTGAAAGCAGGTCCGCAGGTATAATATAGGCTGATCTTATAGCCTGAAACCTGCAGGTTTCGTTCGGAGACAAGCGCAAGTGCAAACGAACAATTCCGAGACACAGAAAAATTCGAGCCGCGCAACGCGCGTTCCGTACTACAATCTGGCCGTGCGCTTCCTGGCGGTTGGGTTTGTCCTTAGCACGCTCGTCGCGGCAGGTGTCCTGTATCATGTGGTGCGTGATCTGACCGCCGGCTACACGGGCATGGGCCTCGATCCGTTCGAAGCCGTCGGCGGAGACGAGCTTTACACGCCCGAACCGGGCAGCACTCCCACGTTGATCTCTATCCCGGTGCAGCCTAATCCGTGGGACGGTAAAGAGCGCGTTACCATTTTGATCATGGGCGTGGATTATCGTGACTGGCTCGAGGGGCAGGGGGCGCCTCGCAGTGACACGATGATGCTCGTCTCTCTCGATCCGATTACCAAACAGGCCAGTCTGCTCTCTATCCCGCGCGACTTGTGGGTGGAGATTCCCGGTTTCGGATACAACCGCATCAATACGGCATACCGGTTCGGCGAGAGCTATAAGGTTCCCGGTGGTGGACCCGCGTTGGCGATGAAAACCGTCGAGAAATGGATTGGCGTCCCCATCGGCTACTACGCCGTGATCGATTTTCACACGTTCGAAAAAATGATCGACGAGATTGGCGGCATCGACGTCGTCGTTGAAGAGCGGATTAAAATCTCGCCCATCGACCGCCATCAACGGTGGCTCGAGCCGGGTCCACAGCATCTGGATGGCCCCGATGCGCTGGCGTACGCTCGCGTGCGCAAGAACGCCGGCGGTGATTTCGGACGCGCCGACCGGCAGCAGCAGGTGGTCGTGGCCGTACTCAATCGACTCGTGAGTCTGGACATGCTGCCCACTCTGATCCAGAAAGCGCCGCGGCTCTACCAAGGACTCTCCGAAGGCGTACGTACCAATCTCTCTCTTGAGCAGATGGTACAGTTGGCCTGGTCCTCCATCCGCCTGAAATCGGACGATATCCATCGCGGGGTGATCGGACCGCCAAAGATGGTCGGTTTTTTCACCCGTCCGGACGGCGCCCAAGTGCTGCGGGCGGTTCCCGATGCGATTCGAGCATTGCGCGACGAGCTTTTCGTCGAGACGAGCGCCTTTGGACCTGCACCATGAATACTTCTGGGAAAAGATATGACTGATCAGACCCGTCCGCACGACGTGAATTCACAGGATACGCAGGCGCACCGGCCGCCGCTTGAGGATACGCAGCCCGTCAAGCCGCATCGAGCGCCTACGGTCGTGAAAAAATACTGGCCCTGGATCGTCGCCGTTCCGGGATTCATGATCGTCGTGTTGGGGATTGCGGTGATTGCCGGATACACTTCTGGACGAAACCTGCGCGAAGCAACCGGACTCGCCAGCGTGGAGCAAATCAGCAAAGAGCAGTTTGACACCGGTTTGGAAGATTACCTCGCCGGCCGGTACGAACTCGCTCGTCAGCGCATCGAGTACGTGCTCGAATTGGATCCGGATTACGAGGGGGCGAGTGATATGCTCGGTAGGATTATGTCGGCCATGAACCAGCCGACGCCCACGGTAAGGCCGCTGAATTCACCGACGCCTTCCGTCACGCCGGATCTGGATTCCCTCGAAGGCATCTTCGGCAGCGCACAGGAGGCTTTCAGCCGTGAGGATTGGGACAGCGCTTTAAAGTATCTCCTCCTTTTGCGAGCGGAGGATCCTGAATATCGCTTGGCCGAGGTCAACCAGATCATGGCTGCGGCGCTGCGGGATCGAGGGATGGCGAAATTGTATCGCGGCGATCTGGAGCAAGGTATCTACGATCTCAACCTGGCGGAACGGTTCGGTCCGCTCGACAATCAAGCGATTAGCTGGCGCAACTCAGCCGCCTTTTTCATGTTCGCCAACAGCTATTACGGGCTGGATTGGGCGCTGGCTACGGAATACCTGGGACAAATCTGCGTGGCGCAGATCTGGGGCGCCTGTTACAAGTATGCCGATGCGGCCAGGGAATACGCCCTGCAGTTGATCGAAGAGGGCGATTTCTGCAGCGCAAGTTACTATTTAAGCGAGTCGCTAGCGATCCGGGACGACGGTTCCCTGGCGCCGACGGCAACCAAGGTCAACGGCGTTTGCCTGACCGCCACCGTCACACCGCCTACGAGTACACCGACGCCAACCGGCAGTGCTACCGCAACCGTCCCTTACGTTTCGTTGACGCCGACCGCCACCATCGACGGAAGTACCGCCACTCCGACTTCGACTGCATCCGCTTCCGCCTCGCCGACAGCGACGACAGCCTCCGGCGCCTCGCCGACGAGCACTTCGACACCGACAGGGACGTCAACGTCTACGTCGACATCCGAGCCTGCTCCGACCGCAACTCCCACACCATCTCCGTGAAGACGTACGACAAACAAATCGAACAGCGTGTCACGGTAGGGCTGCAGCTGGTGTTCCGCACCTGGTGGCCTCTGGCGCTGAGCTGGGTGCTCATGGCCGTAGAGCTGCCGGTCATCGGGGCAGCCATCGCGCGCTTGCCAGATCCACAGATCAACCTCGCAGCCTGGGGAGGCATCGTCTATCCACTGGCGTTGATCGTCGAGGCACCGATCATCATGCTGCTTTCCGCCTCGACCGCTTTGAGCAAGGATTGGGATTCGTACCTACGCATTCGTAAGTACATGCTCTGGATGGCGGGTGGTCTGACTCTGCTCCACGTTCTGGTCGCCTTCACGCCGCTCTACGATCTGGTGGTGGTGCGTTGGATCGATGCGCCGACGGAAATCGTGGAACCGGCTCGCCTCGGCTTGCGTTTGATGCTGCCCTGGACGGGCGCGATCGCCTACCGGCGCTTTCAACAAGGCGTGCTCATCCGCTGTGGCCATTCGAGCGCCGTTGGCACGGGAACGATCGTTCGTCTGGCTGCCGATGTATCCGTGATCGCCTTTGGGCTGATCACGAAGAGCGTTTCGGGAATTGCACTGGCGGGATTGGCGATGTCTTCAGGCGTGATGAGTGAGGCGCTCTTCAACGGCTTACGGGTACGACCCGTGTTGCGCGACCAACTCCGGCATGCACCGCCTGCCGCCGAAGCGTTAAGCCTACGCTCGTTTCTCTCGTTCTACGTCCCGCTGGCGATGACGTCTTTGCTCTTCCTGCTGATTCAACCGCTTGGAAGCGCCGCATTGAGCCGCATGCCGCAGGCCTTGGAGTCGCTCGCCGCCTGGCCCGTGGTATCGGGACTCGTGTTTCTGCTGCGCAGTCCGGGCGTGGCTTTCAACGAGGTTGCCGTGGCACTGCTGGACGAGCCTGATTCCGGTCCGTATCTCGTGCGCTTCGCTCTGCGCTTGATGGGCTCGATGAGCGTATTGCTGCTGCTGATCGTCCTCACGCCGATTTCGATGTTCTGGTTCGAGAAGCTGACTTCCCTCGAGGCGGAACTGGCGCGAATGGCGGCCAGAGCCTTATGGTTCACGCTACCGCTGCCGGCGATCAGCGTGCTGGTGAGTTGGTTTCAAGGCGTGCTGCTCAACGCGCGGCGGACTCGCGCCGTGTCTGAATCCGTGATTGTCGGTTTGATCGTGATCTCGATCGTGTTGGTGAGCGGCGTGGTCTGGGGAAAAGTGGTCGGTCTTTACGTCGGATGGTTGGCGTTCAGCCTGGGGATGACAGCTCAGGTAACCTGGCTCTGGTTTCGCAGCCGTAAATTATTGGCTGCCTTGCTGCGTTAAAATCTTCAACTTGATCAGGATTTCAGAGAGACGAACAGGATACGTCACGGAGGAGCTGACGCATCCTGTTTTCAGGAATACTGTGAGTATCGAAAATCCCTTCGAGGATCAGTCTTCGACGGAGACGACCGCACCGAGGGCGTTGACATTCAAAGTCCAGGTGCTGCCAATCTCGAAACGTTCGAATTCGGCCTCGCTTTCGATCGTGTAAGTGTAACGCTCGTCGTCGGCGATGAAGACGACTTCGTACGCCTCGGTTCCCTCGCCTTCCTGCTGTCCCGCTAACAGCGAGGCGTTCGGCCAGTAGGGATTCAGGTCCGCGCCGCTAACGCTGACCGTGTCGACTTCGATCCAGTCCATCACCGTGTAACTGCAGTAATCTTCGTACACCTCGTAGACGCAATCCTGCACCACTTCACCGACGCCGCTGCCGGTATCTACCGTGTAAGGTTCACCGCATACTTCCTCGGCGCCGGGCACGGGATCGTCGCTCGTCTCGTATAGCTCGGGGCGGCAATTTCCGAGTTCGGCATCGGCGGGAATTTCGTCGTAGAAAGCTTCGTATTCAACTTCACCGAGCGCCAGAATGGGGATACTGCGTGTCCAGGAAACGCTTTGCACCCGACCTTCCAAGGATTCCGTTCGCGTGAACAGCATGATCAAGCCGACGCAAACGACCAGGCAGACGAGGACCAATCCGATGACCAGGCCGCGCGACATGGGTTTGCCTTGCGTTTTGGGCTTGTCTTCCTTCTTGGCACGCGTGGCCGCCAGGCTGGCGCCGCAGGATTTACAACTGCGGGCGCTGGCGGGATTCTCCGCGTTGCACGAAGGACAGCGGACGGTGCCCGCTGGTCCGCCGCGATGGGCGCCGAGAACCTTGCCGGCCTTGCGTACAGCTGCCTCCGAAAGATCGCCGCCGCAGCCACCGCAGAACTTGGCGTCGCCGCGGTTGCGCGCCCCACAATAGGGACAGTGCCGATCCGGACCGGCTTTGGCACGGGCGATTTTATCGGCATCCGTGAGGAATTTCTCCTCCAGCGGCTGTTCGAACTCGACGTCTTCGGGCATCGGCCCACCGCAGCCGTTGCAGAACTCGTGCGTGCCCAGGTTGCGTGTTTCACAGCGCGGGCAGGTCCATTCCAATTCCACGTAACCGAGGCGCTTCTTGGTCATATACCGTCTCCTTATTTTTTATCGCTTTGCTAGCATACATCGGCCTCTGGTTTTTTGCCAATCGCCCTTTGGTCACGAGACTTTTCGGGTAACAGTTCCGTATAGTGAACTGGGATCGTTTAGAATAGATGAAATCGATGAGGAGAGAGGACATGCGCAAGCTTTTGCGAATTTCAATCATCGTCGCGATCTTGGTGGGATTGAGCGCCTGCTATCCGGGTGGATTCGACTTCAACGCCGAGACGGTGCGCCTTCGCGATTCCGGCGTCGTCGAAGTCATTGACTACGACTTCACCGGATTCGAAAGCGTCGAGGCCAGCCATGTGTTTGACGTCGACATCGAACAAGGAGACGATTTTTCCATCGTCGTGACCGCGGACGAAACCGTCGTCGAATACCTGGACATCTCCGTCGTTGCTGACAGCCTGCGACTGAGCCTCAAGCCGGGCTACAACTACAACTTCAACGGAATCACGTTGAAAGCCGAAGTGCGACTTCCCAGCTTGACCGAGCTGGCGTTGAGCGGGGCAAGCAGTGCCTATCTGAGTGGTATTGAATCGTCGCAATCGCTGCGCTTGGAACTCTCTGGCGCCAGCAGCATCGATGGCGACGTCGTAGTCGGAAAAGCGCGTTTCACGCTGTCGGGATCGAGCGACGTCGGCTTGCACGGGTCATGTGCCAGTCTGGATCTGGATATCTCCGGCGGCAGTACGGCCGATCTGGCGGATTTCTACGCGGAGGACGTGAACGTGAACGCCAGCGGTGCCAGCGAGGCGTACGTGTGGACCGATGGGACGCTGGATGTCAACGCCAGCGGCGACTCGCAGGTTACGTACGTGAGCGGTGCGGATTTGGGGTCGATTCACACGAGCGGCACTTCCTCGGTGCGGGAGCGCTGATTTACGGCGCCTAAATCTTTCCATGATGACGCGCAGGGACGCCTCGATGAGGCGTCCTAATTGCCTGTCCATGCTGGTTGCGGATATCCATCCGCAGCCGATGTCGGGCAGATGTTGATCTGCCATTCTTCCGGTGGCAGGTGGTTAATTCGCTCCACCAAATCCGCCGTACATCTTTGAAGGGCGTCTATCATGCCTCTCGCCTCCGTAGAGACGCCCGGAAGGGCGTCTGGAATGATCGTTTTTCATAGACGCCCCACCGGGGCGTCTCTACGAATGTTTTTACAGCGGTATGTTCGCCGGTGGAAATGTTTTTTTTTCATACCCCCGGTTCTCGCGACTCTTCCCTAAAAACGCGGCCTGAGCCGCCCTTTCTGGACAGCTTCCCGTTTCTTGAGGTGAGAGATGGTCTTTTCACCGATTTTTCATTCATCCTAAGCGGAGCGCAGGGGAGTCGAAGGATGACCAATCATGAGACTGAACCCAATATGATGTTACAACCCGATCCGCCTCCTACCCCCAATCATCCTGAGCGGAACGAAGTGAAGTCGAAGGATAGGCAGTACCGCATCGATTGGCCAGATGATGTTATAATCCCCCCGATCCGCCCCCGTAGCTCAATGGATAGAGCGCCTGACTTCGAATCAGTAGGTTGGGAGTTCGAGTCTCTCCGGGGGCGCCTGAGCGCAGGGTATCTATAAGTGCCCTGCGTTTTTTCTTTCATGTCCACGTATGATGCTTCGGACTAGGGAATCTCATCCACGGGCGACCATACGATATTGTCGATCGAGGTGCCGCCGGTGTCGTACTTGAACGGCTTGCCCTGATTTACGATGAGAAGATGGACGATGCGGTCGTGTTCACCATTACGCTGCATGAAAACGGCCGCCGAGGAATCTGGAGCCCACGAAATGGAATAGAAACTCCCGTCGGTATCGTTGAGCGGGAGTATGCTGCCATCGCGGATATCCAACAGGTAAATATCCCCGCGTTCCTCATTATCCCCGAGTGCGAAAAGCAGGTACCGGCCGTCGGGAGACCAGGCGGGGCGGTCGGTTCCCATCGGCTGGTCGAAGGGCTTGAAGCAGGTCCAATCCTTGCCCTGCCCATCGATGAAACAAAGCGCACTGGATGGCTCCGCGGCAGCCCCAGGCGATTGCCGGATACAGGCGATGGTTTTCCCATCCGGCGACCATGACGGCAGCGTGTACTGCCAGTTCGTCGTGCTGGAAGAACTCGTGATCTGCTCGGGATCGCTGCCGTCCGATTCCATAAGCCAGATGTTGGAATTCGCCGCTTCCCCCTCCGATTTGTTGGAAGCAAAGACGATGCGCGATCCGTCCGGGGCGTACGACGCATCGTTGGCTCGAAAGCCCGTCCACTCCGTTAGCACGGCCGTGGCACCGCTGACAATATCCAAGCGGGATATGAAACTCGTCGTTTGATCCTCCCGCGTTCCGGAGAACAAAATGTAACGGCTATCCGGTGACCATGCCAGACCGGAAGGGAGTACTTTCGGATCTTGATAGACGACCCGCGTACGTTCTTCGACGAAATCGAACACAACGATCAACGCCGGGTCTCCGTGAAGTTGGACAATCGTGTATGCGATGTATCTGCCCTCCGGCGACCACACCGGCATCATCGCGAGCCCTTCTTCATGATCGGAAATCGTTCGTTGGCTGCTGACATCCGGGCGGATGATTGAGATCGAGGTGCAGAGACCGTAACCTGGGCAGTTGAAATCCATGTAAGCATGCCAGCCGGGCAGCGTCTCGAAGGGGAACAACGTTGGCGTAGGTTCCGGTGTGGGACTCGGCGTCTGCGTCGCAGTGGCAGGGGTATTTGTAGGTGTAGTCGTGGCGCTCGGGGAAGGTGGTATCGTGGGTGTTGATGTGCAGGCCGTCAAAATCATCACGGGAATTGCAAGTCGGCGGAGCAGAGCTGTCTTTTTCATGTTCCATCATCCTCATTCGGCACAGAAAAAAGAGGTTCTACTCACTATATCACCGATGTGGAATAATCCAACAGCGATTTCCGTCGCCAGGTCACCGATCCAAGGTTGGCATTTCCGGAACTTTGGTAGAGAATAAAGTGCAACGAATGGAAAGGAAAGACATGCTCGGTTTCAGAATAATCCCGGTTTGTTCGATCGTTATCAGTTTAACACTCGGCGCTTGTGCCACGCCTGCGCAGACCGCCGCACTTGAGATTCCTGACAAATCATCTCCGACTGCCTACACCCCTTTCCCCGGCGAGACGCCGCTCTCGACGCTGACGCCCACGGCGTGGGAACCCAGCATCACACCCACTCAACCCACCGCCACGCCCGAAGACTGCACGCCCGATTCGGAGTTCGCGGGCGACATCAGCATCCCGGATGGGACTCTGATTCGCCCGGGCGACAGCTTCGCCAAGACCTGGCGCATACGCAATACCGGCACCTGCACGTGGAACCGGGAATACACCTGGGAGCAGATCGACGCGACGGACAACCGCCTCTTCGCGCTGGAGCAGGTTACACCGTTGGATGGAGAAGTACCGCCTGGTGAGGCAATCGACATCAGCGTCCTGATGGTCTTGCATGAAGATGCGGAATTGGGCAGCACGCAGATCTCCCGTTTCCAACTGCGAAGCCCCTCCGGCGAGCACTTTGGCACGCGTCCGTACACGCAGGTGTATGCCGTGGATGGCCGCGGCCGTTGTCCGCTGGCGACGGCCGACCTCAAGGTATACATCCACATGGACGATCGATACTGCTTCCAGTACCCGCAGGCGTACGAAACGAGCATCGGCCAGGACGGCGCGCGCTACGTCAGCCTTCCGGCTACCCCGGGTTCGGTGGATGAATCGCTTCCCGGCGTAAGCATCCACAACCTGGGCGACACCGGCGGGCTTGGCCTGGCTGCTTGGGCTGAGCAGCAAATCGAAGCTGCGCAGGATCCCAACCATCCGGCGGATAAAACGCTCATTTGGTTGGGTTCCATCACCGCATTCGCCACCGAGGATTTACCGGGACCAAGTCCGGCGTTGAATATATACCTCGTGAATGAGGATGTCGGGTTCGAGATCATCGTCATGCCGCTCGACGGAAGCTACGGCGCGGAGACGCTCGAATTGTGGGAGATCATCCGTACTTCGTTCGTGTTCTACGCACCATGAGGGTGGATCTATAACTGCGTGTAGCCAAGATTTGATGATGAGGTGAGATGCATGGAAACGATACAGGTGCGAACACGAGCGCGCGACGAGCTGCTGGAGATCACTGCTGAAGTGCGCGACTGCGTGCGTGACTCTGGCGTGACCGACGGCTTGGTCGACGTCTACGTTCCGCACACCACAGCGGGCATCACGATCAATGAAAACGCCGACCCTACGACCGAGGCGGACATCCTCGCCGATCTCGATCGCCTGATCCCCTGGCGGCAGACCTATTACCGTCACATGGAAGGCAACAGCGCCGCGCACCTCAAGGCCAGTCTGGTAGGTTCGTCTGTGCGGGTCATCCTGCAGGGTGGCCGGCTGGTATTGGGCACCTGGCAGGGGATCTTCTTCTGCGAGTTCGACGGTCCCCGGAGCCGCAAGGTCCACGTGCAGATCATGCCGGTCTGATCAAGATCTCAAATATTCCCTCACGGATGAAATCTTTCATCTGAATACAACCGCTCCTTTAATTCCTATTCGAATGCAATATATAATTGACAATATGCAAACTATATATTACAATACTTGCGGTCAATTCTTTCAGGAGGGACCGATGAAGGGTCTACGCATCGGGAACAACTTAAGAGTGACCCGGGTCGCCGCCGGTTACTCGCAGGAGGAGCTAGCCGATCTCGTCGGCGTGACGCGCCAGACGATCGGCCTGATCGAGGCTGGAAAGTACAATCCATCGCTCAAACTCTGTCTGCTGTTAAGCAAACACACCCGTACTCCGATCAACGAATTATTTTGGGAAGTGGAGGAAGCGAATGGGTAAATGGATCCAGATAGATGAACGCACGGAAGCCGTCTCCGGGAAGCTGGCTTTCATCTTTCTCGGGTTGACCCAGGTTGGATTGCTGGGTGCGATTTTCTACCAACGCTACGTTCGTGGTTTGCCTCCGGTTTATTACAACGATCTCGCCGTTGTCTTTGCGGTTTCGGTCCTCGGGTATTGGCTCTGTAGTCTCTATCTGGGCGGCGTGCTGCCGCAGCTTTCAATGCGCAGCCTTCTTTCAGCCTATTTCATCTTCGTCCTATCAATCGGCATTCCACACACGCTGATTCGCGGTCTACCGCAGGACGGGGAATGGGGGAATCGCCTGCTGGTCATTCTCGGCGGACCGGCTGTGCTCATCGGCGGCTATGCGCTCGTGGCCGCATTGGGCAAGTGGCATTTGGCGCGCATGACGGACTCGTGAGTCGGCTCTTTCACCGTGGCCTGAAGCTCAGAATTGGAGCGTGTGATGCAGCAAGAAAATAAGAAGGACAACGGAATCTGGCCGTTCTGTCTGCCCATCGGCATCGCCTTGGGAACGGGGTTCGGCGCGTTGTTCGGCAACGTTGGCGTGGGAATGACTTTTGGAGTCGGATTGGGTACGATCTTCAGTTTGTTGTTTTATTATCAGAATCCACACGAGTAACGATCTCAAGTCAATATAACTGAACCATAAATATTTTCGGCCGGGATTGGCTGCATCGAAAATTTCTGGCCGAAAACGGCGTATGTCTGGGCGACGCTCCCCAGGAGTGGGTGGTTTCCGCATCATCGAGCCCGGCTGGCCTGTCCTCGATAGAAAATCTCTATACTCCTCGATTGAAAAATTGAAAACCCCTTGTGACAGAATTCACTAACTGTTGTGTAGGCTGCCGAGTAGACTGTACTTGGATTGTCATCCGCACGCGGCGAAGGCACGAATCTCGTGCTCGCTGGTTCACACGAGACGGCGACGTCATAAGGACGGGCATGCCGCTCACAGGAGGTCACAATGTCGGACGGGAATTTGGAGAACATGGAAGTCGCTAAGGTCGTCGATGCGCGTAGCAGCGCCTGCCCGGGTCCACTGCTCGAGGCCAAGAAAGCCATTGGTGCCGTCAAGGTGGACGAAGTTCTGGAGATTTGGTCCGGGGACCCACGCACCAAAGAGGACATCCCTCGCTGGGCTACGAAAGTCGGACACGAATTTATGGGTGTTGTACCAGCCGAGGGGTACGAGCGGATTTTCGTCAAGCGATTGAAGTAAGGGTGTCCGCCATGGAGACATCGACGAAGCCCAAGATACTGATCTTGGCATCTTTATCGGGCGGCTATGCCGGGGCGGATTCGGTCGGACAGGCGCATCGGGATTACGCCGCGAATACGTATATTCTGCCCGTGCGATCCCCGGCGATGTTTTCTCCGGATTTTTACCTTCAAGCCTTTACGGAGGGAATCGACGCCATCCTGGTGATGTACAGCGGGACCGACTGCCCCTACGAAGGGGCGGCGGATGTTACGGCGCAGCGCCTCAACGAAACCTATCCCGTGATGAAGGAACGCGGTATCGACACCCGGCGCTTGAAGTTGGTGGCGATCTGCACGGTGTGCACGGATTCCTTCATGCGCGAGATTCAGCGCATGAACGACCTGCTCGCAGAAATCGGCCCCGTGGCGAACGAACTCTCGAAACAACCGGTACTTTAATTCGGTTCGAAAGACACACGTTTCGGAAAGGGTGTATGTATGACCCGAGAAAAAATGAGCGTGGACGTGATGGTCGTCGGAGGCGGGATCGCGGGCATGCAAACTGCGCTGGATCTCGCCGACCAGGATTTTCAAGTTGCACTCGTGGAGAAAGAGCCCAGTATCGGCGGCAAGATGATTGCCTTGAGCAAGGTCTTTCCGACGCTGGACTGCTGCAGTTGTATCACCACCCCGAAAATGTCTGCGGTGGCGCATCATGCGAACATCCACCTGATGACCTACACAGAAGTGCAGTCAATTTCCAGGAACGGCGGAAGCTTTCAAGCGCAGTTGATCAAGCATCCGCGTTATGTGGATGAAGAAGCCTGCACTGGCTGCCGCCAGTGCGAGTACGCCTGCCCAATCAATTTACCGGCTGCTTTCGATCGGGGATACGGCGCGCACCGCGCCATCCGCGTTCCATTCTCCACCGCGGTCCCACAGTACGCCGTGCTGGATATCGAGCACTGCTTGCTGTGTGGGAAGTGCGAGAAAGCCTGCCCCGTGTCGGCGATCGATTTCAGCCAGACGGATCAACCGATCGAGTTGGAAGCCAATGCGGTCGTGCTTGCCACCGGCTTCGAGACCACGCCGCGCGACGCCAAAGCGGAATACGGCGGCGGAGAATTTCCCAACGTGATCGACGCGCTGTTCATGGAGCGTTTGCTCGCGCCGACGGGTCCGTACGGACATGTACTGCGGCCCGGCGATGGTAAGGAACCGGAGTCGATCGGGTACGTGCAGTGCGCGGGATCGCGCGACTGCACCTTGGGCGTGGAATACTGCTCCCGGATTTGCTGCATGTACGCTATCAAACAAGCCCAACTGCTTTCCGGTGCGCTGCCGCTGGCGGACATCACCATCTACTACATGGACATCCGCACCTTTGGCAAGGGATACGAGCAGTTTTACAAGAACGCCGAAGCCATGGGCATCGAATTCATCAAAGGTAAGGTTTCCAAGATCACCCAGGACGAGGACCAGAATCCGATCGTTCACCTGGAGATGGTGGACATGACTCCGCGCCTGATCCAAAACACCCACGATCTGGTGGTGCTGTCTGTGGGCATGCTGCCCCAGTACGATCCAACCGCGATCTACGGCGTCGCCAAAGCGGAGGACGACGGTTTCATCGCATCCCCTTCCGCCAACATGGCACCCATGTTGACCAATCAACCCGGCATATTCGCCACCGGAGCGGCGACGGGGCCGATGGATATCGTCGATAGCATCATGATGGCCAGCGCCTGTGCTTCGGAAACCTCGGCCTACCTGCACAGCAACGGAAGGAGACGTACATCCGCCTCTAAAAATCGCAGTACGCAAAAGGAAATGCTCCATGCCTGAGAAAACGGATACGGGACAAAAGCGTATGTCAGCCTCAGAAGCTAATGAAGAAATCCGAATCGGCGCGTACACCTGCTACTGTGGTGGGAACATCAGCGACGTCGTCGACTGCGAACGCGTGGCCAAGACGCTCGCCGGATTGCCCAACGTTGTGGTTTCGCGCACGAACATGTCTATGTGCTCCGATGCGGGCCAGGCGCTAATCGAGGAGGACATTCGCGAGCGCGGCGTCAACCGTGTGGTCATCGGCGCTTGTGCACCGTCGTTGCACGAGCTGACCTTTCGAGGCACGCTCGAGCGCGCCGGATTGAATCCTTACCTCTATTACCACGTCGGTTTGCGAGAGCAGTCCAGTTGGGTCCACCACGACGACCCCGAGAATGCCACCGAGAAGGCCATCCGTTTGATGGCCTCCGGGATCGCCAAAGCGCGCCTGCTTACTCCGCTGCAACCGTTTCAATTGGAAGCGAAACAGCATGCCTTGGTCATCGGTGGTGGTGTGGCCGGTTTGCGCAGCGCGCTGGACATCGCCCGCAATGGCATTAAAGTCACGTTGATCGAAAAGACACCCTTCCTGGGCGGGCACGCAGCGCAGCTCGAAAGCGTGTTCCCTACGGGGGAGCGTGCGCGTGATCTGTTGGATCAACTGATCCGCGAGGTAACGGACAACGAGAACATCACCATTCTCACCCAAGCCAGACTGGTTCAGGCCAGCGGATACGTGGGTGATTTTCAGGTTCAAATCGAGCAGGATTCGCGCGGTGTTAGCGAGGAAAATGCGGACGCTGCCATGAACGCCTGTGAGCGAACCATCCCCGATCCGTTCAATTACGGCCTGACCGAACGGAAATTGATCTACAGGACGTACCCCGATTGTTACCCTTCCACGCCGGCTGTCGATTGGGAAAACTGCCCGGACGGACGACTCGAGTTGAATCTCGATGGAAGGCCGCTGGTCTTGAAGAACGAACCTCGCGCGATCGCACTCAACGTCGGCGCCATCGTAGTGGCCACCGGTTTTGACACGTATGAGCCCAGGCAGGGCGAATGCGGCTACGGCGAGATCCCCGAAGTGATTACCTTGCCGCAGTTCATCCGACACCTTGCCCTGCTCGAAGACGGGCAACCGCTTACTTGGAATGGGCATGTGATACGCGATCTGGCCCTGATTCATTGTGTAGGCAGCCGTCAAGTCGAGGGCGTGCACGAGCCGCAGGCAGACGGCAGCGTCAACAACTACTGCTCTCGCTACTGCTGTACGGCATCGCTGCATACACTGGATGAGATTCACGAACAGTACCCGGACGTCAACGTCTACGATCTCTACCAGGACATCCGCACGTACGGACGCGGCCACGAAGTGTATTACCGCAAAGCGTTGGAGAACCTGGTGCGCTTCATCCGCTACCGAGGGGAGGATATGCCCGTCGTAAAGGCGGCCGCAGAAGGCGACAGTCATCCTGTGCTAGTGGAAACCGTTGATTCGCTCACCTGGGGTGAGTCGCTCGAGATCCCGGTCGATCTCGTCGTCCTGGCGGTCGGCATGATGCCTCGGGACGTCGACGATCTGGTGCAAATGTTGAAGATCTCCAAGGGCAACGACCGCTTCCTCTTGGAGGTGCACCCTAAGCTGCGACCGGTCGAAACGGCCGTGCCGGGTGTGGTCTTGTCCGGTACGGCGCAGAGCCCGATGAACATCCAGGAAAGTTGTGCGGCGGCCAAGGCGGCGGCTGCGAAGGTTGCCGTTCTGTTGGGTAAGGGAAGCGTGAAACTCGAACCCTTCGTCGCCAGCGTCGACGCAGCACGCTGCACGGGTAGCGGGAAGTGCGTCGAAATATGTGCCTACGAAGATGCCATCACCCTGGAAATGTTCTCCGATAACGGACGTGAGCGTAAGGTCGCGGTCGTGACGCCCGCGAACTGCGCCGGCTGCGGGGCATGTGTGAGCGCCTGTCCAGAGGGCGCCATCGACGTTCAAGGATGGACCTTGAAGCAGTATCAATCGATGGTCCAAGCCATCGGCGCGGATTATGAAACGCTGGCAGAGGTGGAAGCATGAGCGATAAAAAGGATAAGAAAGCGCGCACGCAGATGTTGAAGGAGCTGCGTGAGAAACACGAAGCGAGTGTGGAAATCACCCGCGAACTGCTGAAGAGCCAGCAAACTGTGCAGCGCAAGATTCAAAAAGCGATTGCGGACGAACCCAAAACCGTACCGCAAACCGCCGAAGAAACGGGTTTGCCGGCGACCGAGGTGCTCTGGCATCTGATGGCGATGAAGAAATACGGATTGGTCGAGGAACGTGATATGCAGGGCGATTACTACACATATCGAACGGCGAAGGAGTCTTGAGCATGAGTCAGCGCGTTGATCCAACGCTTCTCAAAGAAATCAAGCAGTACGGCGCAGTGGGAATCGAAAAGTGCTTCAATTGCGGTAACTGCACGGCGATCTGTCCCCTAACGAGCGACGATCATCTTTTCCCGCGGGACATGATCCGTTACGCCCAACTGGGGTTGAGAGACCGTCTGCTGCAAAGTACCGATCCATGGCTGTGCTATTACTGCGGCGACTGCTCGCGAACCTGCCCGAAAGAGGCAGAACCGGGCGAGACGATGATGGCCATGCGGCGCTGGCTGACGGCAAAATACGATCGGTCCGGGCACGCCGAAAAAATGTACACTTCCGAACGAGAAGTCGGCAAGGCCATCGTACGCACAGCACTGCTGCCGCTCGTGCTGCTGTTGATTTTCCACATCGTAACGGGGTTCTCCAATATCTTTACCGATCGGGTGGCGCTGAACGCGTTTGCACCCGTGATGTGGGTATGGGCGGTCGTGCTGCTCCACTTCGGCCAGTTGGGATTGCGGCTCTTCCGCAACGCCGGCAACATGTTCCGGCACGTCATGTACCTGGACGATACGGACCGGCCGAAGATACCCATCGGAATTTACATCCAGGAATTCAAGGAATTAATCATCAACGGCTTGACCCAAAAGCGCTGGCTCGAATGTAGCGAAGACCGCAGCCGTTGGTTGAAGCATCTGATCCTGATCGGCGGATACGTAACGATGCTCATGTTGATCGTTGTTTTGTTGTGGTGGTTCCAGACGGATGAGCTGTATCCGATCTACCACCCGCAACGTTGGGTCGGCTATCTGGCGACGATACTCCTGCTCTTCGGTTCCGGGGAAGCCTTGATCGGGCGTATGCGCAAGAAGGAAGAAATCCACCGCTTCTCTCACCCGACGGATTGGCTTTTCCCGAGCTTCATATTCGTGGGCGCGGTGACGGGCATTCTGGTGAACATCTTCCGCTACTTGGCCTGGCCGTGGCCGACCTACATCATCTACACCATCCACGTCATGGCGATGGTGGCGATGCTGGACACGGAAGTGGGTATCGGCAAGTGGACGCACCTGATCTACCGACCGCTTGCCATGTATCTCGAAGCGGTGAAAGCGCGGGCTGCCGAACTGCCGAGTCCGGCAACTGCTCCGGCGATTTGAGTTTCGCCTTGAATTTTCGGAACCTATTCTATAAACCTGGAGGTTTTCAATGAGTGAAAAGATGGTGGTTGTGTGCAATCATGCCGATCCGCCTCACGTCATGCCGACGCTGATCATGGGCTCGTCCGGTGTGGCGTTGGACAACGAGGTGATCCTGTTCTTCTGCCCCGGTGGTGCGCAAGCACTGCTCAAGGGTGAATTGGAGAAGATCGGTACCCCCAAAGGCTTGCCAAATCCCGTAGATCTGTTTAACACCATACTTGATCAGGGCGGCGAGATCATCCTTTGCGAATTAGCGCTCGAGAACAAGGGCATCGATCCCAAGGAGATGCGTGACGAGCGTATCGTGATCAAAAATGCACCATCATTCTTGTTGGACGCAGAAGGGGCGAGTATGACACTGACCTTCTAATGGGTACAACTTCCATTGCTGATTCGTGACATCGATTCGTTCCTGCGTTCACCTGTCCAAACACCCCCGTTGCTTTTGCAGGAACCGGTGTCATCAAGCGAGGAACCTGGCTTGAGGTGTTCAGGCCAGGTTTTTTTTACGATCGTGATCAGGATTCGGCGAGGCGTAACAAATCCCGGTTGGACGGATCGTGAACGAAGGCCCAAAAGGCATCCATAGGGCGATTTGGCGGATGGAGCTTGCTGCGGATCATGTACACTCTGCGGTGTAAATCAAAGCCCCGTACCGGGATCTGTACAACCGTTCCAAGGTCGAGCGCCCATTGTGCGGCCGTGTGGGATACAAACGCCAGTCCAAAACCTTTCTCGACGGTTTTCACGATGGCTTCGTCGTTGCCCACCTCGAGAATGACGTTCAACTCGCCGGAATCGATGTCGTGCCTGCCGAGTTCGGTTAGCAATTCCCTGCGAGTGCCCGAGTCAGGCTCGCGCATGATGAAGGGCACGCCGAGGAAATCGGATGGGTCGATGGAATCCATGGCCGTCCATGGCTGTTTTGCGGGGCTGACGAGTATGATGTGATCGGAGAAGAACTCCTGGCAATCCAAGTCATCCCCGCAGGCGTCGAAGCTGACAACGCCCAGGTCGGCTTCGTGTTCGAGTAAGGTCGGTACGACGTTCGTGCGGACGCAGCGATGGATGTACACGCGCACACCGGGATGGCGTTTGATGAAACGACCGGCGAACTGCGGCAGGATGTACTTCCCCGTCGTCGTGCTGCAGGTGATGCGCAATGTTCCGATTACGCGATCTTCCATCGATTGCATCATTTGCTGTACGCCCATCGCGTCGCGCAGTAATTTTCTGGCCTGCGGGACGAGCAGGCGTCCCGCTTCCGTAAGGGCGATTTCGTTGCCAGAACGGATGAACAGCGGGCTACCGAATTCTTCCTCGAGTTTCTTGATGTGATGGCTGACCGTGGGCTGGCTGATGTGCAGGCGTTGTGCAGCTTCGGAGAAGCTGAGCGTCTCCGCCGCGTGGAGAAACATCTGGAGTCGGGCTAAATCGATCACGATGTAAGTTTTCTCCTCCTCATTATGCATGGATCAGGCGATCATCGCAAATGATGCGCGTGAAGACCAAGAACGCACATGAATCTTCGATCCTAACAATCATTCTAATCTATTCTGATTCTATGATGATAACGCTTCCGGCACCGCCCTGGATGAAATTCTCGGCGTATTCCTCCTCGAACATCGCGATGGCGCGGTCTCCGGTGCAGTGGCTCGGGGAGACCTTCTCGACGCCCATTTGCCGGAATGCACCAATAATCGTTTCGATTTCCGCTGCACTTTTATCCCGAAGGTGGAAACCGCCCATCACCAGGTAGACCGGACCGCCGCATAAATCCATCGCTTGCTGAACCATCTGAGCCACGCCGGGATGTGCGCAGCCGGTAATGACGACCAGCCCTTTTGCCGTTTTGATGACCAGCGCCTGTTCGGGGATGCCAGTGTTCATCTGGCCGGTCGTAAATAATTCTTCCGTAAAGGCTTGCCCCTGCGTGATCTCCACGACCTCGGTCATATGCGAAAAGCGCGCTATTACGCTGTCAGGAAAAGCGGCCAGCAGGTATACCGTCGGGTGGATCTCCAGGTTCAGCAATCCTTCCAATCCGCCGATATGATCGTTGTGAATGTGGGAGATGACGACGCGCTCGATCCGGGTTGGGTCGAATTCCAAGACACGCATATTTTCGAGTAGCGTCGGGGAATCGCCGCCCGTGTCGAACAGCGTTACGCTGCCTTTATACTCCACGAGCGCGGAGAAGCCCCAAGCGGTCTTTAAACCTGAGTTGTATTGGTAATTATTGTAGACGGTCGTGATAACCAGCCGGTCGTTTTTTGAATCATCCTGTGTAGTCATGCTGTCCCTCTCTAAAGGTTGAAATGCGGTTGGCGTTGGGTTCGGATCCGGCGGCGAATCTGGATCGACGGGATCTGGTGTGACGATCGTGCTCGTCGAAGGATCTTCGGTCTGATCGGGAGAAGCGAGCATCAGTGTAATCGAACATCCGCATAACAGCAGTAAGATCGTCAAATATCGCACGCTGCGTATCATGGATTTCCATCATCCAGTTCGAAGATTTTCGCCCGCACTTAAGCTTGGCAGTATCATGGTCGATTGACTTCGGCTTTCTCCAGGGCAGCAACGATTTCGTCCGCTATTTTCGATAATTCCATGCCGACGAAGGGGACTCCCTTCAGCCAGGAGGTGGCTACGTTCGGGTCGTCGTAAATACTCCCAATGGTCTCGACACCACCCTCGAGAAGCTTGCCGCGTATGTATTCGTCCATTTCGGTATCTCTGATCCGATTAAGAATGGCCAATACATCGGATACAGCCGTTTCCCTGAAGAGCTTTTCGGCGAGTTGGACCAATTCCGGGCTTTCGAGATGCTGCGTTGCGGGCGGGGCTCCGGCTTTCAGTTGCCCGACCATGTTCTTCATCTGAATCGCCATTTGAATGGCCGCATGGGTCGGATCGACGACCGTGAGAACCCAGTCAAGGCTGGTTATCGCCCCACGAGCGGAATCTTCAAAGCCCGCTTTGAAATCCACTAAAGTGACGGGTTTCATTCCGTCGCGTAGTAAGCTCACGTCCCGGGCAATTTTGTTGATCGGCCCATCACAGCCGGCGCCCGGTCCCAGGTCTCCGATTTTTCCCGCGGTTAGCAAGGTGATACCGTCACGGTTCTGAGCGTAATATTCGTCTGGAATGGTATCGAGGGAAAGCTCGGAATTGGGTAGCGGCGTTGGATCGTCCACCGGGCAGGTCACCGAACCGCCGCTGAAGACCATGCCACCGAAGAAATCGATCAACGACGCGGGAGGGGTGGGAAGTCCGAGGATCTTGTCGAAGCCGACGTTTGTCGAGTCGGCATCCAGGATGCAGACGTCGTAATCCCGCCTGCGAAGCGCCTTTGCGATCAGCAGCGTAATGGTGCTCTTCCCGGCGCCGCCTTTTCCAACGATTCCATACCGCATTCCGTCCAACGGTTTTTGCCTGTCACTCATCCATTTTCTCCCAATTCGTCCATGGTGCTGAAAAGTCGTAGTCGACAAGCCGGCCGAAACTCAATTTACTGCGCTTGATTTTATGGATTTATTCACGTGCTGTTTTACACATGGTTACAATAAAGGCGCATCCTCGATGCGTTCGAATGATTTTTCATCGATGATCGTCCGGCGGTCTCGCGTGGGTAGGAATTTGGAGAACGGAACGCGGACGCTCTTTCCTTTCGAATCTTGCTCGATCCGGTATAAGTCATCGATGCTTTCAATACGATCGATGAAAAGCACACCATCCAGGTGATCTATCTCATGGTGAACAAGAACGGCGTCGAAATCCTCGAAGATCCGTTCGAATGTATTGCCGTTTTCGTCCTGCGCAGAAACCCGTAGGTAGTGCGGCCGTACCGTTTCTCCGAACAGGCCGGGGAAACTGAGGCAGCCATCAAAATCGCGTTTTTCGTTCTTCGCCTTTAGGATTATCGGATTAACCAAGGAGGTGAATTCTCTGCTCGTCCCGTCAGAACGCTCCGCAGATCCCAATTGGACGATCACTACACGCAGGTGCGCGCCGATCTGGGGAGCAGCCAGTCCTACGCCGTTCGGGTGTGCTGCTAAGGTATCCTTGAGGTCCCGGATCAACTGTTTCGCTTTCCGGTTCATCACTTCGACCGGCTCGCTCCTACGCCGCAGTGCGCTTTCGCTTTTTGGATACAGCAAGATCTTTCTTTCCGCCAAGGTTCACTTTTCCTTATCGTGTAAGTGAATTCGAGTTCTATTCGATCGATCGAGTTCCTTCAATTCATGTCGTTGGTTGGCTTTTATGAGGTCTACCGTTCGAATGATCCGGGTAGAACGAATCGGTGGAGCACCAGAAACGCGTGCCGAAACGTTCGATGATTTGAATCCGCCCGCTGGCTTCAATCAGGCTGAACGTCCGTTGGGCATTTTTACCTTCCCAATGAGACAGCGTGCGTCTGACTTCATCCTCGCGCATCGGGTGGCGTCGGATGATGGCAAGGATGGCGTCCAGCGAGTCTTTCTCGCTGCTGCGCTCGTACTTCCCTTCGACCGGATGAACCACGCGGGTGATATCGCCCAGGATCGCCATGGCGCGCAGGATGCCTTGCTCGTCGGTGGGCTGTACCCAGGTCTCTGAAGGCGGTCTCGAAGGAACATTCAGATGGATGGAATCGGGTCCGATCTTCTCCAATGCCGTAGCCAGATCTCGTAAAGATTCTTCCGTGTCGTTAAACCCACGAACCAACATCACTTCGGGCCATAAGAATCCATCGTAAACGTGCCCGAAATCGATCAACCCTTGCAGATGCAGCTCGAAGGGAACCCGTGAGTGCGGCCGGTTGATCTTTCGGTACAGCTCCGCTGTGCCCGCATCCAGGGTGGGGAGCACGGCGTCGGCGGCGAGTAATTCCTGCCTTACGGTTGGCAGATGCAGCAATGTTCCGTTGGTAATCACGGCCACGGGAATATCGCTGAGCGTTTTTACTTCCCGGATCATCCGGCCCAAGCCCGCGTTCAAGAGCGGTTCGCCGGAACCAACGAAGGTCACCCAATCGATGCCGGCATGGTCGTGTTCGTCCAGGAAACGCGCCACTTGTTCCAGGATCAAGTCCGGTGCGATGTATTCTTTTCGCAGATTGACGACCGGCCGTGTGCGGCCGAGCTGGCAGTAAACACAATTCCAATTGCACGTTTTCAACGGAATCGGATCGATACCGAGCGACCGGCCTAATCTTCGCGAGGGCACTGGGCCAAACACGTATTTGGAGGCTGCGTCCATCTTCACACCTAGAATGACGAATGACTCGGTGGTTTCTCTCGTCAGATGAACGGTATCATCAAATTGCGGGAGCGTCAACAGAAAGGTGACAAATGTACAACAAAAATAGGATAATGTCACGTTAATGGCCCGAATTGCCTGGTATAAGGTATATTCATTGGTCCGAGCACCTGAATTGCGATTGGACACGAGCGATGAATGATCCTCAAACATTGGACGTCGGAACGCGCATTCGTGCGTTTCGTGAAGAACGCCGCTTATCGCTGCGGGCGTTGGCGGAACGCTGTGGGCTTTCGGTCAACGCCATCAGCCGTATCGAACGCGGGGAGAGTTCACCGACTGTATCTTCCCTTCTTCTTCTCGCGAAGGGCCTCGACATCCACGTCAAGGATTTTTTCGAAGTAGGACCGGAGCGATCTACGATTTTAGTCCGGCGAAATAAAAGGCTTCAATCACTAGGCGAAGGCGCGCGCATGGAGAGCCTCGGCGCGGGATTGCCGGGCCAGATTATCGAGCCTTTTCTCTTGACCATTGACTCTGGCGCTTTGGGCGTCGAAGAACCTTGCGTACACGCCGGGGAGGAGTTTGTGCACTGCATCGAAGGGCAGATCGAGTATCAGGTGGGAGATAGGTGGCATCATCTGGAAGCGGGAGACAGCTTGTTATTCTTAGCGAATCAAGCACACATGTGTAAAAACACGAGTCGAGAGAACGCTGTCGTCCTGATTATTCTTGCCTCATCGGATCAAGATACAAGCCTTTCACGCCAGCAGCATTTGATGACGATCGGAGGGTGGATTCCCGAGTAATGGAGCCAAGCATAGAGAATGCGCATGTTTGTTCCCGAAAGACTTGCGGGGAAGGTCTTGAAATTCTAGGAGTGTGATATGAAATTGGCATTTACACTGAAGACACAGGCGGAGGACGCGAAGCTAGAGCGTCGTTTCGGGCGCTGTCCGTACTTCTTAACCGTTGATACAGAATCGAGTGAACGAACGATCCTGCAGAATCCGGCGTTGCTTTCGCCACATGGCGCCGGCACCCAGGCGGCTCAATTTCTCATCGAAGAGGGCATTGAGGCCGTGATCAGCGGGGATTTCGGTCCGAACGCCTACTCGGTGTTGGATGCGGCTGGTGTACGAATGTATACGGCAGTCGAGGGACGGATTGAGAGACTTTTCGCAGATTTTCAAGACGGAAATCTTCAGCGTGCCACGCCGCGTGGTGGACGCGGCCGCGGTAGGCGGCGATGATTCTGACCATTGCCAGCGGAAAAGGAGGTACCGGCAAGACGACCATCGCTACGAGTCTGGCGCTGGCGCTTGCCGACGATGCTCTGCTCTATCTGGACTGCGACGTGGAAGCGCCGAACGCGCATATCTTCCTGAAGCCCACGTTCGATCAATCCAAAACGGTGACGCTGCCGATCCCCGCAGTCGACGAGGGGCGCTGCGATGGTTGCGGGCGTTGCGCGGAAGTGTGCCAGTATCACGCCATCGTCGTGATCGGCGGCAAGGTGCTCGTGTTTCCCGAACTGTGTCACGGCTGCGGCAGTTGTACCTTGCAGTGTCCGCAAGCGGCTATCGATGAGGTTCCAAGCAAACTGGGTACGTTGGAAGCCGGAGTGGCTAAGGAGGAGGTTCTTTTCGCACGCGGGATATTAGACATCGGGCAGCCCATGGCCGTGCCCATCATTCGGGCGCTCCAACGCTGGTATCCTTTCGGGGAAACGGGGACGGTCATCCGTGATGCGCCGCCGGGTGTTTCTTGCCCGGTGGTCGAAACGATGTCGGACGCGGATTTCGTCCTTCTGGTGACGGAACCGACTCCCTTCGGGCTGCACGACTTGCAGCTCGCCGTCCAACTCGCCGGCGAACTCGGCGTGCCAGCAGGTGTGCTGTTGAATCGCGACGGGATCGGCGATCAGAGCGTGCACGATTACTGTCAGTCGAAGGGCATTCCCATCTTGATGCGTATCCCTTTCGACGAACGTATCGGAATGGCCGTGGCTCACGGAGAAACTCTGGTGGATGCATTCCCCGAATATCTCTCTCGTATGCGAAATTTGTTCAGGGGTATCCGCGATCTGTTGATCGAAAGAGAAGCAATAGGATGAAGCAGCTCGTAATCCTCAGCGGCAAGGGCGGGACGGGTAAAACCAGTATCGCAGCCGCCTTGTCCCACCTGGCGAACGAAAACGGGAGAGGCCGGTCGATGGTGCTAGCCGACGCCGACGTGGATGCCGCAAATTTTGAATTGATCCTTTCCCCAAGGGACACCCAAAAGGAAAACTTTTGGAGCGGGAAGATCGCAGAAATCGAGCAGCGTCTTTGCAATCAATGCGGCGAATGCTTATCGGTGTGCCGCTTCGAAGCGATTCGTGAGACGAAGGAAGGATACGTCGTCGATCCGATCGCCTGTGAGGGCTGTGCTGCTTGTTATTACGTCTGCCCGTCGGATGCAATTTCGTTGAAGGAACAGCTCGCTGGCACAATGTTTCAATCGGATAGCCCACTCGGACCTTTGTTCCACGCTGCACTGCGTCCGGCGCAGGAAAATTCAGGCAAACTGGTCACGCTGCTCAAACAGCACGCGAAGCTGAAAGCGCTTGATGATGAACGTGATCTCTTAATCGTCGATGGTCCGCCCGGGATCGGTTGTCCCGTGATTTCGTCCGTCTCGGGCGCAGACATGGCCTTGATCGTCGTTGAACCTTCCAAAGCGGGCGTGCATGACATGCACAGGATCATGGAAACGACCGACCATTTCGGCGTCGTTTCCGTCATCTGCATTAACAAATCGGATCTGTCATCCGAGGGTACTGCAGAAATTGAAGCCTATTGTCAGGATAAGAAGATCCATTTGATTGGTACAATTCCGTACGATGCCGAAATACCCCTGGCCATGGCCCAAGGCAAGGACGTGATTGCCTACCGGCCGGATGGTCCGGCAAGCCGGGCGATACGGGAGATCTGGCAGCGACTCGAAGTGTTGTTGGGTGGGTCGTAAGCATGAGTGCAGAAACCCCCTCGCAACTAAAAGCAGCCGTTGTGGAACGCCTCGGGAAGGTCATCGATCCCGAAACGAACGTGGATGTGATGCGGATGCGGTTGGTCGAAGATATCGTCGTCGATCGCCAGGGGCTCGTTTCATATACATTTCGTCCTTCTTCTCCACTATGTCCGATTGCGGTATATTTAATCACCCAGATTAAAAGAGCGGTGGCTGAAATCCCAGGTATCGCCGGACAAGAAATCAGTGTAATTGGATACATTGCCGCAGAGGAATTAACGAGACTAATCAATCAGGAGGTTTGATCCATGCGTATTGCAATTTCGGCGGAAGAAAATAAGGCTCTCGAGAGCAGGGTAAGCCATCATTTCGGCCGCTGCCCATATTTCGTGATCGTCGACGTTGATGACAAGAAAGTAGAAAATGTTGACGTTATCGAAAACCCCTATTTCGCCAGACATGAACCAGGTATGGTTCCCGGCTTTATCAACAAACAGGGGGTGCAAGTGATGATCAGTGGCGGCATGGGCCGCAGGGCGATAGCTTTCTTTCAACAGTTCGGCATCTCTCCGGCGACCGGCGCACACGGCACCGTACAATCGACGCTGGACAGTTATTTGCGTGGCGAACTCCAAGAAGCCGCGCCCTGCCGGGAAAGCGTCGAACATGCACATGGCGATTCGCATTGACATTCAGAGCGTCGAGCGATACATAAAGAAACCCGAAAGGTTCATAACAACCTTTCGGGTTTTTCTATCTAAAAAAAAGGTAATTTATTCGCTGATTTGGCCGGCGAGTTCGACGCGAGTGTCCAGTAAACGGTTGCGGAGTGCTTTGGCGACACCCAGCATCAAACGGTATCCAAGGTCCGGATTTTCTTCGCACAGTTTGCGGAGACCGGCCGCCTCGATCTGAATCAGCTTGCCATCACTGCGGGCGATTCCCGAGGCGTTGAGCTGGTAGGGTGGCAGGAGGGCGGATAGGGCCATAAGATCGCCGGGGACGACCCTGCCGACGACGACTTTCTTCCCGCTGCCGAGCGTGAAGGCGATATCGACTTCGCCTTCGATCAGCAAAAACAAATGGGTGGCTTCTTCGCCCTTTTCGTAAATCCTTGCTGTGGCTTTGAAAGCCGAACTTTCCTGGAAAATTTCCTCTCCGGCTTTAAAAGATCGTTCTTCACTGATCATGGCGACTGCTTTGATGCAGCTTTCGCTGATGCCGGCAAAATGGGGATAGCGTCGTAGGATTTCAGGTGAGATCATTGGGTTTCCCTTTCCATTTCGAGAGCGTATAAGGCTGCGTCCACGGCGTCTGGAAGCGCAGCTTCGACTTCGGGGGACAAGCATTCGTCGAAGGTTTGCACGTCGGCAGCTTCGATTCCGATGAGCAGGATGTCCTGTGAATCGGGAAGGTGTGCACCCGCTTGACGTCCGAGGGCAAGCGCAGTCGGTAAATTAAGATCGTGTGCCGAGGCGCTGCGCTGGGTGGGCACGTCGTCGGGTGAGAGAACGTGGATCGTGCCGGGTGCAGCTCCGGTCTGGATGGCATCGATAATCACGGCGCGATCGAAGTCGATCATGCGTTCCATCAGGCGCAAGCCACCCCAGTAGTCCTCGTCGATTTCGATTTGTTCGTTCTGCGGAAGAATCTCGCGCAACATTTCGGCGACGCGCAAGCCGACGCTGTCGTCTTTGAGAAGTGGATTTCCGAGTCCAAGCACAAGCGTTTTCACTATTTCATTATACCGAGAAAAATGCGGGGATCAGGAGCGAAAGCAGCCCTGATCCCCATTTGAAATTCTGTGCGGATCAAATATTCTGGGTCAAGCGTTCGATAACCTCACCGTCTTTGTCCCGAATGACGACTTCGAGTGGCATCTGGCCGGGTAGTGTGTGCGTGGCGCAAGCCATGCACGGATCGTAGGCTCGGTAAGCCATCTCGATCGTGTTCAACAAGCCTTCCTTGATCTCAACTCCCTTGGTGATCAATCCTTGGGCGGCTTTCTTGACTGACATGTTGATGGCTGCGTTGTTGTTGGTCGTGCCGACGATCAAGTTGACCTTAGTGAGCACGCCCCGCTCATCGGTCCAGTAGTGATGCGTCAGTGTGCCGCGCGGCGCTTCGACCTCACCGACGCCTTCCGTGGGCGTCTCGGTCGGCAGCACGCGGAATTCCTCACCGGTGATCTCGGGATCTGTGGCCAATTCAACCCAGTGTTCCGCAGCATAGAGCAGTTCGATCAGGCGTGCCCAGTGCGTCGCCAGGGTGTGGTTGACCGGACTGCCGCCGAGCGTTTCATACATGCGCTCGAACTCCGCCTGCGCCAACGGTGTGGCCATGCCGTCCGAGGCGTTGAGACGTGACAGCGGCGTGGCTTTATAAACGCCCGAATCCTCACCGTCCACAAATCCCTTCCAACCGATTTTCTTCAGGTACGGGAATTTGAGATAGGACCAGGGTTCGACGTGCTCGGCGACGTAGTCCTGGTAATCCTTGGGATCGTATTTGGCGTGTTCCTTGCCGTCCGGTCCCACGACGCGGATCTTGCCGTCGTAGAAGTTCACGTGGTTGTTTTCGTCCACCGTGCCCATGTTGTACGTGCGGTGGACGAAGGCGTCGTTCTTGATCAGATCCACGTAAGCCGTGTTGCCCAGCACGATGTCGTTGAAGAGCTGGATCGAGAACTTCGCGAACTCGATGGCGTCCTTTCCCAGCTTTTCAATCTCGTCACGTTGTTCTTCGGTGATTCCGCGGCTGACCCCACCCGGAAGTCCCCAGTTCGGATGAACCGGGCGGCCGCCGATCATCTTGATCAGGTAATGGCCGTCGTGGCGCATCTTGAGCACTTTGCCGGCGATGTCCATGCCAACTTTCTTGATGATGCCCAGGATGTTGCGTTCGGCGACGGGCGCATCGGGCCCCATCACGAAATCCGGACCGCCGAGTGCGTAGAAGTGGGTGGTGTGATCTGTGGCGTAGAAGATGCTGTAGAACAACTCGCGCAGCTTCTTGGCCGTCGGTGGAGGATCTACGTGGAACAGCGCGTCGAGAGCCTTGGTGGAGGCCATGTGATGCGCCTCAGGGCACACACCGCAGATGCGGTCGGTGATGTTGGGCATGTCTTCGGCTACGCGGCCGACGCAAAAACGTTCGAAGCCTCGCAGCTCCGGTACCTGTAGATATGCGTTCGCCACTTCCCCTTCGTCGGTGAGGAAAATGTCGATTTTTCCGTGGCCTTCGAGTCGGGTAATGGGATCAATTGAAATTCGCTTCATGTTTACTTCTCCTCTCAGGCCTCGACGGATTTACCGTTTCCAATTAGAGCGCTGCGACGAAGTTGTCCGTGCGCCAAGCTGAAACGATAGAACGTGCCGATTGGATCGGGAATACCTTCTTGAATGATGCGGTCGATCTCCTCAGGATCCTCCGAGTCGATCACCGATGCCAGCGCGGTCATCATGCGAGCGCCGAAGTCGACCACATCTTCATTAGGACCATAGCAGCCAATGCAAGGTGAACCGACCGTCGGGCAGAGTGCGCCACAACCGGCACGAGTGGCGATACCGCAGCAAACCAGACCTTGTTCGAGTAAACAGACATCCGGGTCGGGAATGATTTCCCAGGTGCGCTTGAATTCCTTGATCTTCTTCTCCGATCGCGTTCGTGGACATTCGTGGCAAACTGTGGTTTCTGCGCCGATCACGGAACCGGGCGCCGGTAGTTTGTTTTCTAGGATCGCCACGATGGCGTCCCAGATACGTTCCGGTTCGGGAGGGCATCCCGGCAGGTAATAATCGACGTCCACGCATTGATCGAGGGTCTTGACCGTGTCATAGAAGAGCGGGAGGTAGAGCGTGCCTTCTTCGACTTCCGTCTCGGTCTGCGGACGGACACCGTCCGGGTTGTCCGTGCTCGGCGTGTCGTGGTAGGCGACCTGAAAAATTTCCTCGCGATTGGCAACGTTTCCCAGCCCAGGAATGCATCCTTCATGTGCGCAGGAACCGAATGCCACGAGCGCTTTCGATTTCTGGCGCAGCAAACGGGCCATGTACTCCTGTTCGCTCGTGCGGATGGCGCCGTTGAAGAGGCACAGGTCGATGCTCTTGTCGGGCATTTTTTCGATGCTGCGCACTTTGGCATCCACGGCCACAGGCCATAGGACGATGTCGAAGGCATTGGCCACGTCGAGGATCTTTTCATTGATCCCCAAGACTGCAATTTCGCAGCCACCGCAGGAGGCAGCCCAGTACAGTGCGAGTTTTCCTTTTTCACTCATGCGGGCACCTCCATGGCTTCGGCATGTTCTTCGGTAATCCGCTCGATAGCGGCTTCAATTTTGCCGTTTTCGGAATACTTTTCGGACCAGTTCAAGGGTCCGAGTGCACGAACCTTTTCAATCATGTCGTCGATCGCCTCGGCCAATTGCACGCCTTCTGCGGCGGAAGCCCACTGCAGGCGCACGCGATCTTCTTCGATGCCGAACTCACGTAGAGTGTGCTTGAGCATTTGAAAGCGGCGCATGGCTTTGTAGTTCTGTTCCAGGTAGTGGCATTCGCCTGGATGGCAGCCGGCAATCATCACTCCGTCCGCACCCAAAGCAAGCGCTTTCAACACGAAAGTGGGATCGACCCGTCCGGTGCACATCAAGCGAATGACGCGTATGTTCGGCTCATATTTAATGCGCGCGGTCCCGGCCAAATCGATGGCGCGGTACGAACACCAATTGCATAAAAAGCCCACGATTTTGGGTTCAAAGGTTTCTGTGTCCATAGAATTCATACTCCTCAGACTCAGGCTGGCACCGATTCTTTGGCCGGCTGAGCGGCTTTCGAACCATTACCGCTGACGGTGTCGTATAGCAGGCCGTCGATCTCGGCAAAAATCTCATCGTTGGTGAAATGTGCCCCCGAGATCGCTTGGGCGGGGCAGGCAGCGACGCAAGTGCCGCAGCCTTTACACAGCGCCTGGTTGACCACACTGACCATTTTTTCTTCGTCGAAATCGATGGCGTTGAAGGGGCACAGGTCATTACAAATCCGGCAGCCGGAGCAATTTTCTTCGTGAATGGTGGCAACGATCGGCTCGATTTCCACCGTGCCGCGAGTGATCATCGATTGCACCCTCGCTGAGGCGGCTGCACCTTGCGCGACGGTGGCCGGGATGTCTTTCGGTCCCTGGCAGGTGCCGGCGATGAAAATGCCGTCCGTCATCGTGGCTACGGGAGCCAATTTGGGATGGCGTTCGGTAAACCAACCGGCCATGCTGCAGGAGATCCCGAATTTCAATGCCACGTCATGCGCATCGGCGCGCGATTCGAGACCGGCCATGAGGATCACCATATCAACTGGGACGCGGCGTTGTGTGCCGAGGAGCGTGTCTTCGGCTTGTACGATCAATTTACCTTCTTCGCCGGGCATTCGAGCGGCGTCCGTGACTTCTGCGACGCGACCGCGAATAAAGTGCATACCCTCTTCGAGCAGCCGGTTGTAGAACTCCTCGTAACCCTTCTGGTTGGTCCTTAGATCGATATAGAAGGAATAGACTTCGGCGCCGGTTTTTTCCATCACCAGGTGGCCGAATTTCAGGGCAGCCATACAGCAGACCGCGGAACAGTATTCGTTGTAACGTACGTCACGGCTGCCGACGCAGTGGATGATGGCCACCGATTTCGGCTGCGTGACCCCGTCCCGCATCACGACCTTGCCTTCCGTGGGGCCGGCAGCGTTGCACAGCCGTTCGAATTCCAGATTGGTAAAGACGTTCGCCAGGCGCCCGTAGCCGTACTGCGGGATCCGGCGTGTGTCGAAGAGATCGAAGCCCGTGGCGAGGATGATGTTTCCCACGTTGACGTCGAGTAACGTGTCTTCTTGTTCGAAATCGATGGCGCCCGTGGGGCAGAACTTCTCGCAGGCTTTGCAGGTGCCGCGCTCGAAGTAAATACAGGACTCCGTATCGATCACCGGGAACTTGGGGACAGCTTGCGGGAATGGGCGGTAGACCGCCTTGCGGTAGCCGAGCCCGGCTTCAAAAACGTCGTCGATGACTTTCTTGGGGCATTTATCGATGCAAATCCCGCAGCCCGTACAATCGTCTTCGTTGATGTAGCGCGCTCTCTTCCGTAGGCGAACGTCGAAATTGCCAACGTAACCGCTGACTTCCTCCACTTCCGAGTAGCTCAGCAGGTTGATGTTCGGATGTGCACCGACGTCCGACATGCGCGGCGTGAGGATGCAGGCCGCACAATCGAGTGTCGGGAAGGTCTTGTCGAACTGCGCCATGTGTCCGCCGATGGAGGGTTCTCGCTCCACTAGGTAGACCTGGTATCCGGCGTCCGCGAGTTCGAGCGAAGCCTGGATGCCGGCAATTCCGGCACCCACGACCAGGGTGTTGGGATTGACCGGCACCTCCGTCGCTTCGAGTTCTTCCTGATATTGAACTCGATGGACGGCGCCGGAAAGGAGTGCTTTGGCTTTCGTATCGGCTAGTTCCTTGTCCTCGGTGACCCAGGAGACTTGCTCTCGCAGGCTCGCCATCTGGCAAAGGTAGGGGTTCAAGCCGGCGTTTGCGCAAGCACGGCGAAAAGTCTTTTCATGCAGGTGCGGCGAACAAGCGCCCACCACGACCCGCGTCAAGCCTTCGTTCTTAATGTCGTCCTCGATCAGTTCTTGCCCTAGTGACGAGCACATGAATTTATAATCACGCGCAACGACGACACCATCGAGGTTTTCTTTCGCCCACTTTGCGAGACCTTCAACGTCGACCTGGCCGGCGATGTTGCTCCCGCAGTGGCAAATGTATACACCAACTTTTTCTGTCATCTGCCCTCCTAGATCTTTGGCATCGGCAATGATTTGTCATTACGTCGTTTGCGCGCTGGCCTCGCTTCAGGTTCTTCCGTTTCGACGCCAATCTTCGACAGGAGCGAGGTTGCTGAGACGATTTCCTTACCGATTCCGAGTTCTTTTGGTTTCATTCCGAACGCAAGACCGATGATTTGCGTGAAGTAGAGAATAGGCAGGTGGAAGGAAGTTCCGAAATGTCCGTTGACCTGCGATTGATACGCGTCGAGATTCAATTGGCACATGGGACAAATGGTTACGATGGCGTCTGCCTCATACTCGGCGGCGTTCTGCAGGATTCTACGGATCAGTTCGTATGCCGTGTCGGCGCTGATCTGCGTCATGTGCCCGCCGCAGCAGTGTGCTTTGAGTGGAAAATCGACCACCTTCGCGCCGACAACGTCCAACAACTCATCGAGGTGGGTGGGATATTCGGGATTGTCTACCTCCTCCCCGAGAGTCGGGCGAACGAGCAGACAGCCGTAGTACGGCGCCAGATGCAAACCCTTGAGTGGGTTGGTCACCTTTTCCTGGATTGCATCGAGGCCGACGTCGTTGACGACCACGTCGAGCAAGTGACGTATTTTCAGGCTGCCGGGTTTATAGGAAAGCCCACCAGCGGCAAGAGCTTCGTTGGTGTGTTCGTTGATCGCGGGATACTTCCCCATGTAGTTGTCCGTCTTGCGCAAGTTGAGATAACAGGCACTGCAGGGCGCGGCAAGTTGCGTCAAGCCATCCTGGTCGGCGGCAAGCGCAAGGTTGCGGGCGACCAGAGCGTAGGCGGCCGTCTTTTGAATCGAGAAATACTCCGTAGCGCCGCAGCAGTTCCAATCGTGAATTTCTTCGAGCTCAAGACCCAGTGGCTTGGCAATTGCTTTCGTAGATTGATCATATGGAGCAGCCGTGCTGCCTAATGAACATCCTGGGTAGTAGCCGTATCGCATCAGACGACCTCCAGTGACTTTGCTTTATTCAGAATGGCGCGAAGCTGATCGATGTTTTCAATCCGTTCCGGAGTCAGCGAAACGCGATTCTTCATCAACATTCCCAAAGCGAATGGACCGTAGGAGAATTTCGATAGGGGCTTGTGGGTGAGGTGGTAGCGGGTTGCCAAACCCAATTCGAAACTGCGTCCGTACTTCTCGACGTAGCCAATAAAGCTCTCCGAGAAATCCGGCGCATCGCTGCTGTCGTAGTACTTCGCTTCGACGGCCATGTTTTTCAGCGTGTACATAATGTCGGTAATGGGGATATCTTTTGGACAGCGCGCCATGCAGTAATAGCACGAAACGCAGTACCAGGGCGTGTTGCTCTGCAGGACTTCCTCCTTCATGTCCGCCTGGATCATGGCAAATAGCTTACGCGGCGTGTGGTCCATATCCGGTCCGGAAGGACAGGATCCGCCACATGTGCCGCACTGCAGGCAGGTTTGCAGGGTCTCACCACCTGGCGTCTTGGCGATAATTTCCGAAAGAAAGCTATTCTTGGTTTGGCCTTCGGTCATAAGGCACCTCTTTACTGAAATGAGTATGGCCCGTCATACAATGGGGCAGCAGACAGGCAAATTGGATCGCAGCTAGATTTACCATCTGCTCGACTAGCATAACACCCCGGAAACATTGTGAAATTCATAATAAGTATGTGAAATTTCTCACGTAGATCGAAGTGATAGAGAGCATACGTTCAACCGACGAATGTCAGAGAAAATTTCAATAACTAACTATAGAAATTATCTATGTGGTTTTCAGGCTAAAATGTGGGTCGTTTTGGATGCTGGAAGACGCATGATCATCATATCATGGATTACACATGACCGTGCGGTTGTGTTCGCTGTTGTACGACTGACAATGAATAGAGTTTCGGTCTCAGACGTTATGGATGACATAGGCGTTTGTGAAAAATGTCGCTTGCCTTTTCTCGTTAACCGATGCACACTAATTAGAACTTACATTCACATTCGTTCTGCAGTGATAAGAATCATAGGAGGATGCGTTATGGTGCTTAAACCGAAGCGGCCCGTTCCATCGGATATCGAGATCGCCCAGGAAGCAGATATTCGCCCGATAAAGGAGATCGCTGATAAGCTCGGTCTCAAAGAGGACGATCTGGATCTGTTTGGAAAATACAAGGCCAAAGTACACCTGGATGTGCTTGATCGTTTGGGGGATCGCCCGCAGGGAAAGTACATAGATGTCACTGCGATCACGCCCACACCACTGGGCGAGGGAAAAACAACGACGTCCCTCGGCCTAACCCAGGCGCTTGGCACACATTTGAAAAAGAACGTGATCGTTTGTATCCGTCAACCCAGTATGGGGCCGACGTTCAACATCAAAGGCGGGGCCGCGGGCGGCGGTTACAGCCAGATTATCCCGATGGAGGATTTCAACCTGCATCTTACCGGGGACATCCATGCGATCAGCGTGGCGCACAACCTCGTCGCCGCGGCGCTCGACACGCGCATGTACCATGAGACCCGTCAGTCGAACGCGGGACTGTACAAGCGCTTGGTCCCGGAAAAAGATGGCAAACGTGAATTCCTTCCAACCCAGCTGCGTCGCCTGGAAAAATTGGGCATCAAGAAAACAGATCCCGACTCGTTGACGGATGACGAGATCGCTCGTTTCGCCCGCCTCGACGTCGATCCCGAAACAATTACCTGGAATCGCGTCGTCGACGTCTGCGATCGAAGTATGCGCAGCATTAAAATCGGCTTCAACGACGCCAAATTGAAGGATGGTTCACCCAATCCGGTCTTCCCACGCGCGACGGGTGTGGATATCACCGTCGCATCCGAATTGATGGCTATCCTTGCCCTGGCAACCAGCATAAGAGACCTACGCGAGCGTGTAGGCCGGGTCGTGGTTGGTTTGAACAAGCAAGGCGATCCAGTGAACCTGGAAGACGTCGGTGTGGCCGGCGCCGTGACCGTGCTTTTGAAAGACGCGCTCATGCCGAATCTGATGCAGACGCTCGAGGGTCAGCCTGCGTTCGTGCACGCCGGGCCTTTCGCAAACATCGCCCACGGCAACTCGTCGATCATCGCCGATCAGATCGCCCTGAAGCTTGCAGATTACGTCGTCACGGAGAGCGGGTTCGGCGCCGACATCGGCATGGAGAAATTCTTCGACATCAAGTGCCGTTACTCAGGCCTGATCCCCAATGCGGTCGTCCTGGTGGCAACCGTGCGCGCGCTGAAGATGCACGGCGGCGGCCCGAAAGTGACGCCCGGCGCACCGCTAGATCGCGCCTACACGGAAGAAAACCTCGAACTACTCGAAGCCGGTCTGCCCAATCTCGGCAAACACATCGAAAACGCCTTGCGATTCGGAATCCCGGTCGTCGTGGCGGTCAACGGTTTCAAGGACGACACGGATGCCGAAATGGAAATGGTGCGTAAATATTCCGAGGAGAAGGGAGCCTTCGCAGCCGTGAAGAGCACCCATTGGATGGACGGCGGCGCTGGATCGAAAGAACTTGCCCAGGCCGTGGTCGACGCATGCGAACAATCGAGCAATTTCGAGTTTCTGTATCCGCTGGATTGGTCGATCAAGCAGAAGATCGAACACATCTGCAAGGAGTTCTACGGCGCGGACGGCGTGAGCTACGAACCTCTAGCGGAAGAGCAAATCGAATCGTATGAGAAGGCGGGATTTGGGAAACTTCCCATGTGCATGGCGAAGACCCATCTGAGCTTCAGCCACGATCCGACGCTGAAGGGCGTGCCGACAGGTTTCACCGTGCCCATCCGCGAAGTCCGGGCAAGCGTGGGTGCGGGTTTCATCTACCCCTTGCTGGGCAAGATGAGCACCATGCCGGGTCTTTCCACCTATCCAGCGTACATGGCAATCGACCTCGATCTGGATGATGGCAAGATCGTCGGCTTGTTCTAAACGTCAACAAGCAAAAGAAGAACATCCCAGTGTATTAACATACTGGGATGTTTTTTTTATTGTGTGACTTAACCATTCCGATGGGGTTGTATCCTGTAATTAGCGTAGTCGAACGAAATTCGAGCGATTTGTGTAAAAAGTCCAAATCGTTCACTTCCTCAATCGTTTTAGCTTTCAATTGTTAGGACGTGTATTTAAGACAAGATGATGAAACTTATGCGATACTCATTAATCCTCTTTTCGCTTACATCTTGTGCTCAGTTCGGGATGCATAAGGCAACCATAGTTGAGCCTGTAGAAACGCATCATGTAGCACAATTACCGCCAGCGTGGACGGATACCCCTGCTGCAGCAGATATTCCCATTGCGAAAAACACTCCAACAGATACCGCAGAGTCTGTTACGGCAACACGCACAATGGTTCCAGTTACACTCGATCCGAACACGGCTCAGATTTTGTTCATCCAAGCAGGAGAGTGCACGGTCATGTCAGTTTCCACCTCGGGTGGCAGTGCAATACCACTGACGCATGATCCTCCTAAGGATTGCGCCTCGGCGAAAATCTCTCCAAACGGGGAGCAGATGGCCTATTTCGGCAGCTCGGAGAATTCGACGATTTTCCTGGCCAACGTCGATGGCTCTGAACAAAGGATCCTGGGTCAAATCAGTCATTTTGAGATTGAAGACCTTTTAATGCCCGTGTTGGATTTGATATGGGCTCCGAATGGTGAGTGGATTGCAGTCGTAAGTGAGTCGGCTTATTTGGTGGGATTTGGGGATTTGTATTTAATCGACCCGAGGGGCGATCGTGCTTTTAGGTATTTTTCTTTGGGACCGGTCGATGTTAATTCTTCTCCGTGCATGTCGTGGTCGCCGGATGGGAAATGGTTGACGTACTATGGTCTGGTGACATACAAAGGTGGTTTTCTGGATAACATTCCGATCGCTCAACGGCTTTCCGACTCGCACTACAACGTCATCAACGATTTTGACGGGTTTTCACCTGGGAATCATCTTGAATGGTCCATCGATGGCAAGTCGCTGTCCGTCATATTTGAGGTGATTCCTTTCAGCTTGTACGATGTAGAAATACCTCAGGACCAACAGGTGATGACTGTGGCTACGCTATCCGCAGGCGAGGATACGCAGCACGAGTATATTTTTCTGCCGACACTCGGGGAAGCGGATGGATGGGGAGTGTGGAATCCTCATTTCGGAATCCGCTGGACACCGGATGGGGACGCTTTCCTTGCATTGCAGCGGCAGCCTCGAACACTGTCCGTTCTCAACGCAGATGGGACGCTACGAAATACCGTCGTATCACTCTCCGCTGAACCGGCCGAAGCTGGCTGGTCGCCGGATGGAGAATGGATTTATTACCTCACAAGTTGGGGGACCTTGGATATCGTCCGACCGGATGGCACGGAGCTCCGCACGTTGGCGGAAGGTGTTGCGCCCGGACCCCTCGTCTGGAAATAAAGCCCTCGATTGAAGAGGAGACGAGGGCAATTACTGACCAATAGCTCTGGGTTCAGGACCTGACTCTTCCACCTCCGAAGAATGTCGGTACGTATAGAAAACGACTCCCTTCACTCCAGGCTTGTCGATCCGATTGCTCGAACGCGTCTAGTTCAACCGACGATACTGAGTCTGCCAGGTCGCGTTTCATCGTTTGCCATTCGGAGTCCTGCACTCCAGTGATCGTCTCCTCCTGCCAATCGGCTCCCAGGACACCAATGCGAATGTTCTCCAAGTCCAGTTCGTTGAACAACTGCCTCAATTTCCGACCGATGCGGGTATCGCATCCCTGCAGCTGAAGTGAATGTTCTTGAAGCACGCCGAGTTCGGTGAGCGAGTCGGGATAATCGATGCGCCCGCCGTAATCCGGCTCAGCCAGGACGAGCACCCAACCACCGGGACGGGTCACGCGTTTCATCTCTGCTAAAACCTGACCGGGCGATTCAAGCCATAATAGAAGGAAGTGGCAAATCGTGAAGTCGAAAGTCGCTCCGGGGAAGGGCAGATCCATGCCATTGCCGATCGTATAGCGGGTGTTGGGATCGTTTACTTGGGCGAAGTGGGAGACGGGTGGATCGATATCCAGACCGTAAGTCGAACAGTGGTATTTTTCTGCGATTTCAGAGATGATCGCACCGGTTCCGGATCCAACTTCCAGCACGCGTTGCGATGCGTGTAGCGCCAATCGATCGAGCCACTGGGCGCGGATCGCAGACGTCCATCCTGCTTGAATCAGGTACCAATGGTGGATTTCGATGGGATCGATATCGTGCTTCATGCCGCTCGATCTAGGTTTCGGTCGTCCAAACCTTGTCGAACGAATCCGATAGTAGATTGCCGATGGCTTTTTCGAAGCCTTGAGCAGGAAGCACGTCCCCGTCCGGTTCGACATACAGATAAGCATGCCCGGTGGTTTCGGGCGACGTTTCCAATTCTAGGGCGAGTGGATTCGTAGCGGAGTGCGGTGCAGGTAGATTCCAAATTAAATCCATTCCTAACATTGCGACTTGATCACGCGCCTCGGATAAAGTGTAGTGCAGCGCCTCGCTTCGCTTGGACGCCGAGAGGGATACAGCAGGTACGCCGAGATCCGCCATGTGCTTGATGTATTCGTTTATGGCCGCGGAATTTTCGGGTGTGATCGTCAGGTGCGCAGCCGAGTAGACGTCCGAGGCAACGGCGTTGCGCAGTCCCTCTTCACTTTTCGGATCGGAAAGGTCGATCGCCACAAGGATGTGGTCTAAACCAGCCTGTGCCAGTCCTTCCAGATAGGCAGCCTGGGCCAGGCGCTTTCCATCCGTCAACAGTCCAGTCACCTGACCGAGTTCTTCGGCGTGGACGATCAAATCGCGCAGGTCATCCCTCAGCGTGGGTTCTCCACCCGTGAACGTGACATGGGGCACACCGGCTTTCCAAATCTTGTCCAGGATTGACTTCCATTCCTCCGTCGTCAATTCGCGGTCCACGCGGCGTTTTGCCAGGGGATCGATTGTGCCGCTTGCATCACAGCGGTAAGTTAATGCCAAGTCCATGCGGTACGGCGCGGATGGCGTTTCATCGAGCGGCTCTTTACGGTCGAAATCGAGGAACATCACCGGGTCGACTTCGGGATTTGTCGCCAAGGTTTCGATTTGGTCCCTAAATTCGCGGTGATCCTTGAGCGCTCTCTTTTGGCTGACGCGGTAGCGTTCGGATAAGATTCGAGCCGCTTCTTCTTCGCTGACGCCCTGAACGAGCAGATAGGCGTGTTCTGTGGCCGTTTGGTTCAAGTGCAGGACCGTCGCCGCGTTGACGATCAAGACGCCCATGCCCTCATCTTCGATCCGCAGATGAAGGCGATACTGAACAGGTGCGTCGTCGGGCGTTTTCCAGTGATAAAGCCCCGGTTTTATTGGCTCGGGAATGGCAGCGGGTGCAAAGAAACGCTCAAGGATCGAATTCATCGGCGTGTTCCTTTCCGTCAAGACTCATGATTCAGCAGTACGAAGGGCGTCTCGAGATTTTGAGGCACGGGGGTTTGTTCCTCATGCAGTAGCGTTAATGGGCAACCCCCGCCGCATTCGTTGAATACTTCGCAGAGCTGACATTTATCCGGCGCATAGCGCCGTTCGCGCAGCCACACGGCAAGTTCGTGCTCCCAAATGCTTTCCCAAGAGTCGTCGAGTAGATTGCCGAGTGATTGGTAGAAGGACTGGCAGGGGATCACCGCGCCGTCCGGTTCGACACACATGTTGTACATTGCTGCTGTGCAGGCTTTGACGCCGAGTTCCATCTGGATTGGGTCAAAATGACAATACTGGGTCGGCGTGTACCAAATGAGCCGCTGTCCGTAGCGCTGCGTACGTTCTCGGGCTTCCTCCAGCAAGGGTTCGAGTTGGTCTTCCGGGATTCCCGTGCTGACTTGCTTTCCGCGGCCGGACAAGATCAAGGCGTTGCATCCGACGGTCGGCACGCCCAATTCGGACAAAAAGGCGATCGTCTCGCCGATCTGTGGGGCGTTATCCTGCAGCAGCGTCGTGTTGGTCATGACGTAGAGATCTCGTTCCACGGCGTTGCGAATGCCTCGGACGGTGTCGTTCCAGGCACCCGGCGCGCGCACCATGCGATCGTGAATTTCCGGATCGTGCGATTCGAGGGTGATCTGGACGTGGTCGAGACCGGCGTCAATGAGTTCATCGAGAAGGGTCATGTCTGCCAGGCGGCGGCCGTTTGTGAGCAAGCCCGCGATCTGTCCGTGGGATTGCACGCGGCGGATGAGCCGCGCCAGATCATCGCGCAGCGTGGCCTCGCCGCCCGTGAAGCAGATGTGCGGAATGCCGATCTCGTGGATGCGGTCGATGATGGAGAACCACGATTGGGTGTCGATTTCGGGATAATTGCGCGGCCTGGCGTTGTAGCAGTGGGCGCAATTGGCGTTGCAGCGGTAGGTGATTGCCAGATCCATGCGGTACGGGGCAGAGGGAATTTCTGAGAACGGCGGCAGCAGATCAAGTTCGAGATCGCAGACCGGGCAGGCGCCGTTGGGATCGATGATCTGATCGATCATGGCGCGAGTGTCGCAGAAATCTTGCAGTGCCTGTCGTGGACCGACACGGTAGCGTTTGCGCAAGGCGTGGATGGCGTCGTCATGCGAGAAACCTTCGAGCTGCAGCCACGCCATGAAAGTTGCGGTGGGATTGAGATGGAAAGCGCGTTGGGCGTTGATGAGCAGCAGCCCGCTGCCGTCAGAGTGTACGCGCAGATGAATTCGGACCCGATTCTCCCCATTCCTATTCGTATAGTCATAGAGATCTGGTTTGGGGTCGCTGTTCCCGATTCCGGACGCCGTGCGTTCGAACAACTTCATCGACCACCACCGGCGCACGCACAGGCACAGCCTGCACAGGCGCATGCGCAGGCACACGCGCAGCTGCTGCCTCCTCCTCCGCCGGAGGACCAGCTGCGAGTGGAGTGAGAGGGTGGCGGAGGGGGATTGGTCGTTTTGGTGACCCCGTCCGTGAACGAGGTGACGTTGGAAACCAGGTTCTTCGCCGTGTTCTGCACACCGTTGACGATCGACGCCGCGAATTCCGAACCCGGAAGCTTGGGCAAGGTCATCCCACGGCCGGGCGCCACGCTCGGTGCGCGTCCAGTACTGGGGATGCTCGTTCCCGCCGGTCGATAGGAGGGCCGGTAATTGCCCCACCAAATGGGCACGAACACGGGTCCCGTGCGAAAGGTGCGGCGCGTGCGGTCGTCGAAATCGCGATCGAGCATCGTCCATTCCAGACCGTCGTCGAAACGCTGCGATCGAACCTCCGGTGTCTCAGCTTGTTCGACTTGTTTCCAGGCTTTTTCCATGATCGATTTGTAATAGTCGCGGGTTTCCTTCAGGCTGAAACCCTTCATCTTCTTCTGAACGGCCTGGACCAGATCGATCATCAGCTTCTGGAGCGCCGACTTTCGTTTACGAGGTTTTTCGTCGATCATGCCCTTCAAGAACTCTTCTTCATAGGGACGTAAGCCTTCCGGTTTCGGCGTCAAGCGTTCCAGTTGCAGGGGATCCTCTTTTACGACGCGGACGGCGTTCTTCTTAATGGTGGCAAAGAGGATCATGGTGAGGACTCGATCGAGCGGTGTTTCGAGCAGAACGGCCGCTTCGATGGCAGTGAGGCCGCGTTTGATCCCGTGACCTTCGATGGCGATTTTAGGCGGCAGGTAGGCAAGTTTTCGCCGGCGGGCGAAGAACACAGCGATTGCGATAAACCCGCCGAAAAGGAGAACGAAGCCACCGCAGCATAAACCGCCATAGAGAGTCTCCTCGGAGATTCCCAATTGATAGCTGATGCTTGGCGTGAGAATGGTGTCCTCGGGAACGTACTTACGGGGAAACGAGGCGCCGAATTTGTACTGCGTATACCCATTGGCGTCTTTGTTTTCCCATGCGTAAACGACCCGCCCTTGAGAGTCAATATCGGTGTATGGGCTGTCGTACGGCCATCCCGAAGGCGATTTGTGCCAACGCGGCTCATCCGGTTGAACGCCGGGCGGAAGATGGAATACCACGAGCAAATCCATCGTGCCGTGTACTACATCGCGATCGTAATAATGTGGTGCAAATACTGCGCTGACGTATTCGCTGTCGTCATCGTCGATGTAGAGTACGTCTTGTATACCGGCGATCGTGAAATGAACCGTGCCGGTGTCGCCTGGGGGAATCGCATTCGAACCGAGCCCCAGCTCGACGCCGTACTCAACGTAGGAAGAAGGTGCGATGTGCCCGATCGAATGACCATCCACGCTGGCCTCTGCGCTGGAGATATCGTAGTACTGCGTCGGCATACCAATATCAACATAGTCGATCGGGGACGCATTGGGATCGTTTGTGAAGACCATGAGATATTCGAGGCGCATGCTGCCGTCTTCTTCCCAAAAGACGTCAACATCCAAACTATCGAGACTGAAGGAGTAGGTCTGTGCGTATGCAGATATGGGGACGATCAGAAGGGCAGCTAGCAGCGCAAGTCGCAAGATTTTATGAAGACGTCGCATACCGTTCACCTCACAATTGGGAGAAGGAAAGAGTGCTCACCATTTTGGTTCTTCACTCAGTTGGTAGCTAGCACCGCAGTACGGACAGGTGACGACCGGAGCGCCGGCAAGCATTTTTACGTTGTCGGACGTGAGCGTACCGCCGCAGCTTCGGCATGTAAGTGTTTCGAGTTCAATATCTCCCGAAAGCTCGATTTTCTGTATCAATTCGGTTTTTTGTTTATCCGCTCGGCCAGCAAACCAGATCAAACCAAAGCCACTGGCGACAAGGATCACACCAATGATGATCCAGAGAACACCCTGAGAACTGGCCCCGGAACCCAAGAGAAAAAGAACACCGAAGAAGATCAATATCGCTGCTGCGATGTACGCAATAATTTTTCCTGAAGACATTCTGCCTCCCTGTTTCGAATGACCTGTCTCAGTCTAGCAAATCATGCGTTTCGAGACAATAGACGTTTGTCCGTGTTCGCCGTGATATGCACTCGACGGTAGGCTTGACGTTCAGCCCGACTACGCTAGAATGATAAAGCTTGTGAAGCTTTCTCCCGACACAGGCGTTTCAACGACAGGTGGTTTCCCCTTGGCAAACTTGCAGATATTGACCCTAATTCCAGCTTGGAACGAGGTGGATTTTATCGCACCCATCGTATCTGCGACAGTTATAAATTACCATCTGCTCGTGGTGGATGATGGTTCGACGGACGCCACGGCACAGGTTGCGGCGGAATCGGGCGCTACGGTGGTCAGCCACAAGAAGAACATGGGTAAAGGGATTGCCCTGCTTACTGGATTCAAGTGGGCCATCGAGAAAAATTACGATCTGGTCATTACGTTAGACGCGGATGGTCAGCACGATCCCCAGGAAATCCCGAATTTTATCGATCGATACGAGCATTCAGGTGCGGATTTGATCATCGGACGACGAGACTTCCGCCGTATGCCCTTTCCCAATAATTTCGCCAATCGCATCGGCTCGTTCCTTCTTTCGTTGGCGCTGCGTCAGCGGATACTCGACAATCAGAGTGGCTTTCGTCTGCACACCAAGCGATTGCTGCAGTCACTGGATCTACGAGCGACGGGGTTTGAACTCGAAGTGGAACTGCTTGTCATGGCGGTGTGTAAAGGATTCCAACTGGACTGGGTCGATATTCGCACGATATATGGTACGGGGAAAAAGAGCTATTTCCATCCCTGGCATGATTCACTGCGCTTTTTGAAGATGGTCGGTTTCGCATATCGCATGCGCCGAGCCAGCAGCGGGGTGAAACGCGCTTAATTGCACGTATAATGGATACTGCGCCATTGTTGACAACAAATTTTCCAATGATTCGGATGGAATGCCTATGAACTTGATATCGTTTTTAAGTACGAGAATGGCTCCCATATTGGGGCTTCTGATTGTTAAAGTCCTCAATCAGGAACAGAGTTATCGCTTCGCCGATTGGGTGGCCCGTCGGCTGGTCTCACAAAAAGATTCGGCCATGATCCGTGCCGTGCGTTCGAATCAAGCCGTGATCCGCGGTTTGCCTTTCGATGCCCCTGAACTTGATGATGCCGTGTTTGAGGTCATACAAAACGCCGCCCGTGGCTATGCGGATTGGTATCGAGCCACGCATGGAGGTCCGGATGTCGTGAGGGCTTCCATCGACATCGATCCCCAACTCATCGATTATTTCGATCAAGCCCGGATTGAAAAACGCGGTTTGATGATCGTCGGCGCGCATATGAGCAGCTTCAATATTATGCTGCTTGCTTTGGGCGCATTTGGATACCCGATTCAGGCGCTTTCCTACGCCAACGTCCAGGGCGGCGTCCACGTCGACAACGCCGTTCGGCGCCGCTTTGGCTTGAATCTGACTCCCATTTCCCCGAAGTCACTCAAAGAGGCCATCCGGCGTTTAAAGGATGGCGGATTGGTGATGACCGCCGCGGATCGCCCCGACGTGGGCGGTGACGAGTTGGTATTCTTCGAGCGGAAGACCATTTTACCCATCGGGCCAGCTCGTCTCGCTGTTGCCACCGGATCTCGGGTGCTCGTCGGGATGATTCAAACGGTGGAACCGGGGAAGTATCGCGCAGTTGCCGTCCCGCCGATCGAGCCCGAAATTTCAGGGGACCGAGAACGGGACATCATCCATCTAGCGCAACGATACATCCATAAGATCGAAAACTACATCCGTGAGCGGCCTGGTGAATGGCTCATGTTTTTACCCATCTGGCCGGATGAAATCCCTCCGCTGCCGGGGTCTTGAAATCCGAGGATCGAGGAATCCATCGATGACAGACGAATCCATTCGCAAGCGGGTAGAGCAGCTTAAAGAAGAAGTCCGCATGCATAATTATCGCTACTACGTGCTCGACTCACCCATCATCAGCGACTCCGAGTTCGACCGACTCATGCGGGAATTGAAAGATCTCGAAGATCGGTATCCTGAATTAAGGTCTCCAGACTCCCCAACCCAACGCGTCGGCGGAGCGCCGGCTGAAGGTTTTCAGCGTGTTCCGCATCCCAGGCCCATCCTCAGCCTGGCGAACGCGTTTGATGCCGACGAGGTACGTGCCTGGTACGAACGAATACGAAAACTGAATGCGCGAGTACAGGATGCGACCTATACCGTCGAACCGAAATTCGATGGCTTGACCGTCGTGCTGCATTACCGCAATGGTCTCTTCACACTCGGCGCCACGCGCGGCGACGGTGAGATTGGGGAGGATATCACCGCCAATCTGAGAACCGTGCGCAGTTTACCACTGCGCATCCCCGTTCAAGATTACGCGGGAAGTGTTCCTGGGAACCTGGTCGTTCGTGGCGAGGCGATTATCCTGCTTTCAGATTTTGAGGAACTCAATCGGCGGTTGGAGCAAGCAGGTGAACGTACGTATGTGAATCCGAGGAACACGGTTTCCGGCGCCTTACGCCAGTTGGATTCCAGCCTCACTGCAAAACGCCCGATCAGCTTGCGTTGTTATGCCGTGGTGGAGGCGGATGGCTCGATTCTGAACTCCCAATGGGAAGTCCTGGAAATGCTGCGCGAATTGGGATTCCCCGTGGCGCAGAACATCTCGCATTGTGGCGATATTGAGGAAGCCATTGAGGCCGCCGAGCACCTGGCACAGATCCGCGATGCATTGCCGTACGAAGCGGACGGTGCCGTGATCAAAGTGGACGATCTGCAGTTGCGTGAAAGCCTGGGTGTGGTGGGCAAGGATCCACGCGGCGCGATTGCCTTTAAATTCCCGGCTCAGGTCGTCACCACGCGTCTGGAGGACATCGGGATCAATGTGGGGCGAACGGGAGTGATCACGCCATACGCCGTTCTCGAACCCGTGGAGGTCGGGGGCGTCACCGTTCGACAGGCCACGTTGCATAATTTTGATTTTATCGAGGAGAAGGACATCCGCATCGGCGATCGTGTGCTGCTGAAACGAGCCGGAGACGTTATCCCCTACGTGATCGGACCCATAGTTGATGCGCGCAGCGGTGAGGAACTCCCTTATTCCATTCCAGAGCGCTGTCCATCCTGCGGCGCGAAGTTGGAACGTGTCGAGGGAGAAGTGGGCGTCTATTGCGTCAACGCAGCCTGCCCCGAACAATTGATCCGCAACCTGGAGCACTTCGTCTCCCGGAGCGCGATGGACATCGAGGGCATGGGGATCAAGGTCGCGGCGTTGTTGGTTGAAAAAGGCTTCGTCAACGACGTGGCGGATCTGTACACGTTGGATCGCGCTGCGCTGCTGGCGCTCGAGGGATTTGGCGAAAAACGTGTCGATAACTTGCTCGAAGCCATCGATGCTTCAAAGAACCAAACGCTCGATCGCTTGATCAACGCATTCGGCATTCGCGGTGTCGGGGAGGTCGTCGCTGCAGATCTTGCCCGCCGATACCGGAACGTCGATGCGCTTGCCGAAGCGACGGTCGATGAACTCGAGAGGATCGAAGGCATCGGTCCGAATATCGCCACAGCGATTGTCGATTGGATGCACGAGCCGTCCAACCGGGGACTGCTCGAAAAATTCCAGAGTGCAGGTGTTTGGCCGGAGGCGACTGAATCCGGCGAACCGTCTGGCCCGACGCCCCTGGAGGGGAAGACCTTCGTTCTGACCGGAACACTGCCATCGTTGACGCGGCAGGAAGCTAAGGCACTGATCGAGAGCCAGGGGGGAAAAGTCACCGGCAGCGTTAGCAAGCGAACGTCGTACGTGGTCGTGGGTGAATCACCGGGATCGAAACTCCAGAAAGCGGAAACGTTGGAAATTCCCACGATCGATGAAGATGGATTGAAAGCTTTACTGAAAGAGGATTGATACGTAATTCGGGATCCCTGCAATCTTGAAGGTTCCCTTTTTTTCGAGGAGGAATGGTTGCAACAACAAGGTCCTCCGCGTAATGCGATCCAAACTGGCTCCCTGTATATACGCTGATGAAATCAATTAGGTTGAAACGTGGCCGAGAACGCTCTGTAAATCGCATGCATCCGTGGATATTTTCCGGAGCGATCGATCGCGTCGAAGGAGATCCGAAATCCGGCGATACGGTCGAAGTACTTGATCATACGGGTGCGTGGTTGGCGAGAGGTGCATATTCTCCAATTTCCAGTATTCGGACCCGGATTTGGACCTGGGATGCAAATGAAAGCATCGACGAAGGGTTTTTCAAACGGCGGATCGATGCAGCCATCGATGCACGCGGCACTCTTCGCGACGACTCGAGTGTGAATGCCTATCGAGAGATCCACGCGGAATCGGATGGACTGCCGGGTCTTATCGTCGATCGCTATGCTGATCTGCGCGTGGTGCAGTTCTTGACGACTGGCGTTGAGGCATGGCGGGATGCGATTGTTTCGATATTGGCCTCCAGCGGTAAGTGCGCCGGGATCTACGAGCGCTCGGATAGCGAAGCGCGTGAGAAGGAAGGATTACCGCAGCGGGCACTGGCGGTGTTCGGGGATGATTCGCCTGAAGAAACGGTCATCCTGGAAAACGGCCTGCAATTTCTCGTCGATGTACGTCAAGGGCAAAAAACGGGATTTTACCTGGATCAGCGTGAAAATCGGCGCATCGTTCGCTCGCTCGTCCGGGGGAAAGCGGTGCTCGATTGTTTTTGTTACACGGGCGGTTTCACGGTGTCCGCGTTCGCAGGAGAGGCGCAGCGTGTGGTTTCGATCGACTCCTCGAAAAACGCGCTGGCGCTTGCTCGGCGCAACGTCTCACTGAACGGCTTTTCCGCGGATGATTGCGATTGGATTGAGGGCGACGTGTTCGCCGAATTGCGCACGTTCCGAGATCGAGGGGCATCTTTCGACGTCATCATCCTCGACCCACCGCGTTTTGCTCCGACGGCCTCGACCAAACAAAGGGCAGCACGTGCCTACAAGGACATCAACTTGTTGGCTTTCAAGCTCCTGCGCCAACGGGGAACGCTGATTACTTTTTCGTGTTCCGGTGGCGTATCTCCGGCGTTGTTCGAAAAGATCGTCGCCGGCGCTGCGGTCGATTCAATGATCTCGGCGCAAATCGTGAAATGGTTGAGTCAGCCACAGGATCATCCTGTATCGCTTCATTTTCCGGAAGGCCGATATCTGAAAGGTTTGGTGTGCCGTCTCACATAGTTCTCGGTGTAATCGAAGGGCGAGAGCTTGTATGTGCGGCAAGGCGTCGGTTAGAATGGGTTGAAAGGAACTTGATTCCGATGTTAATGCGAGGTTGTAGATGCTCCCTCTTCGAGATATAAACCCAACCCGTCGATTTCCCATACTAACCTATACATTGATCGCCTTGAACGTGCTGATTTTCTTGTGGGAGGATAGTTTACCCACGGGTCAACTACAGTCGGCGTTCATGGATCTGTCCGTCGTACCGGCTCAAGTTACGGCCGCGCCGTTCACTACCGAATCATTTTTGGACATCCTGCGCAGCATGTTTTTCCATGGCGGATGGGCGCATCTTATCGGCAACATGCTTTACCTCTGGTTATTTGGAGACAACGTCGAAGACCGATTGGGAAAAATCGTGTTCTTGTTTTTATATTTTGCCAGCGGATTTACAGCGGCGTCAGCGCAGATTCTGGCCAACCCATCCTCCACCGTTCCCCTCGTTGGCGCGAGCGGTGCGATTGCGGGCATATTGGGAAGTTATCTGGTGTTATTCCCCGGTGTACGAGTGCAAGGTATCGTACCGTTAGGTTTATTTTCACGACTTTCTGAATGGCCGGCGTGGTCGGTGCTGGTGTTGTGGTTCGTGCTGCAGCTTTTCAATAGCATCTTCTCCATCGGCGTAGACACTTCATCAGGTGGTGGCGTAGCGTTCTTTGCCCATGTCGGAGGGTTTGTGTTGGGCGTTGTCCTGACCCTGATTTTAATGATGTTCATCCGCCAACCACCGGCGGAAGAACGCCGGCGATCTCTGTACGAACGTGCGAAAAGATACCGTTACTGAACATGTTGGAAATTCGAAGCCTTTCTATGGGGATGGTGCAAGCTTATCTGCTGGCATCCTCTCGTGGTTTGATACTCGTTGATGCCGGTATGCCGGGATTTGAGAATCGCGTCCTGCGTAAAATTCGTTCCCTGAACGGCGGTGACCTGCGGTTGATTTACATCACCCACGCGCATCTCGACCATTACGGCAGCGCGGCCGCGCTGCGCCGCGCAACGGGCGCACCGATCGCCATTCATCACGCCGATGTTAACGCCATGGCGATGGGAGAAAGCTCTCTCGGCGAACCGCGTGGGAGGGGTCGAATCGTAGGCACCATGATGCCGCTGATCGAACGAGTCATCTCGTTGGAACCAACCGAAGCCGACATTGTATTAAAAGACGGCGATACGCTGAACGAATACGGCATCGATGCGTACGTCCTTCACACGCCAGGACATACCCTGGGATCGTCTAGTTTGATTGTGGAAAGTAAGTGCGCCTTCGTTGGTGACCTTTTATCGACTCATCGAACGCCGCATGTGCAGCGATTGTTCGCGCAGGATTGGTCTGCCATCGGGCAAAGCATCGATCGACTCAATTCGGTAAAGCCGGATTTGATCTACAGCGGGCATGGAAAACGACCGCTAACACTTCAAGAATTAATCGACCTGCGGATGGATGGGTAAATCATTCGCCGTTTCATCTGCTTGCAAATGGTGTTTAGTCAAACAGGAAGCTGCAATTGAAATATTGAATCGCCTGTCTAGACCAATAGGCACCACCTCCGTTTCGCGATCGACGAGGAGGTATAAATGAGGCGGAAGTTACGCGGTCTTAAGCGGCGCGCTGTCCAACTGGATTTCAACCTATACCGCACCGATGTGCCCATAAAAGGATTGTCGGATTGTTCCCTGAGCGTAATCGACATCTGGCCGGAGCGCGCTCGAAACACGATCGTCTTCATTCATGGATATGCGGGCTGTGCGGAAACTTGGGAATACCAGATTAATTACTTCTCCCAGGAATATCGTGTCGTTGTACCGGATTTGCGCGGACACGGACAAAGCGATGCGCCTTTCACGCAATACACCATGCCGGAACTCGTTGAAGACATCGAGGCGATTGCCGCCCACCTTTCATTGGCCGAGCGATTCATCCTAGTAGGCCATTCGTTTGGCGGCGCGATTTGTATCGAATATGCCCATGCGCACCCAGAGAGGCTCGATAAGCTCGTTCTCATTGCAACGGCAGGAGAGTATCCGCTGCCGCGTATCGTCTCACTGGCTTCCCGTATCCCGACTGCAGCATTTCGTCCTTTCTGGCGATACCGCCCGCGATGGAACGCAGAAGTGCACGTGATGAAGCGCATGATGCTCAACAACATGCGCAAATGGTCGGGATGGGATCAATTGAAACAGATTCGGACTCCAACGTTAATCCTCACCGGAGAACGGGATCGCTATTTACCGCAACGTGTTTACAACGGCGTGGCGGAGAAGATCCCTGAGGCACGCGTCGTGGATATCGGTGGTTCGAAACATAAAGTCCAACTCGAGCGGCACCAAGCGGTTAATCGGGCGTTGGAACGTTTCTTCGAGGAAGGGGAGCAGAAGAAACGTTTAACGTGGAGGGATCAAGCACTGAAGTCTGATGATTTCCAACGCCCCTGGTTATCGAGTTACGGAAAGCATACCCCGCATACATTTCCCATCCCACGGAGACCGCTGCATCTTTTCCTCGAAGCATCAACGGCAATGCTGCCCAAACATACCGCAACTATTTTCTACGGTTCGAAGTTATCGTATCAACAATTGGATCGCAGGGTGAATCAGTTCGCCCATGCCTTGCACGGCCTCGGTGTCAGACCAGGAGACCGTGTCGCAGTAATCCTGCCGAACATGCCACAGCTCATCATTGCCTATTACGCCGTTTTGAAAATTGGAGGCGTCGTGGTGCTTTCGAATCCTGAAGCCGATGCTTCGACCATTCTTCATCAACTCCAGGAAACCGAATCAAAGGTGTTGGTCACGCTGGCGAACTTCGCCAGCATGGCTTCCTCGATCCAAGCGCAGTATCCCATTAAAGTTATTTTCACCAGCATCCGTAAGGCTGTTTCGGGAAGAACGTATCGTCAGTTGATGGCGCGCTGGTCACAGGCGGGATTTGCGCCAGATGAGGAGGACGCACCTTCAAACGGATATTCGATGGCGAATTTGATGATGGACGCCTCTCGCCAGGCACCTCGGGTGGACGTCTCTCCGGAGGATTTGGCGGCGATTATTTACACCAGTGGTACGACGGACGAGCCAAAAGGCGTTTGCCTCACGCACGCGAATCTGGTGGCGAATGCGCTGCAAACGCGCCATTGGATTCCGGATCTTCGCACTGGTGAGGAGATCTTCCTATCGGTGATCCCCCTAACACATAGTTACGGGATGACGAGCGCGATGAACATCCCCATTGCGATGGGCGCTTCGATCGTTTTATTAATTGTCTTCGAGCTCGATCAAGTACTGGCGCAAATTAAAAAATACCACCCCACGATCTTTCCGGGCGTGCCCACGATCTACATGGCGATCAATCAGGCTGAAAAGGTCCGCTCTTATGGACTATCGTCGATCAAAGCCTGCATCAGCGGCGCCGCACCGTTGCCCATCGAGGTTCAAGAAAAGTTCGAAAAGCTTTCAAAAGGACGCCTGGTAGAGGGATACGGACTGACAGAAGCTGCGCCCGTGACGCATGCGAATCCATTTGAACCGTCCGAGAAGGTTGGTTCTATCGGCGTGCCGATCCCCAACACGGATGCGAAAATCGTGGATCTGGTCACCAGGGATGATGTGCCTCCGGGAAAGATCGGCGAGCTTTACGTCCGGGGACCGCAGGTTATGAAAGGCTACTGGTCGCAAGGCGGCGTGGATGAGGTGGAATCGAGCAAGGTGATCCAGGATGGTTGGCTGGCGACGGGAGATATCGCCGTCATGGACGGTGACGGCTTTTTCAGCATCATCAGCCGTAAACGTGATACGATCATGGCAGGTAAGTACAGCGTCTACCCACGCGACGTCGAGGAAGTTTTATACGAAAACAGCAAAGTCCTCGAGGCTGCTGTCGTTGGTGTACAGGCAGGCGAATCGGAGCAAAAAGTGAAAGCCTTTGTCGTGCCGAGACCCGGAACAAGTTTATCGAAAGAAGAACTACTCGATCTATGCCGGCAGCGGCTCGAAACCTACGAGGTTCCCTGGGAGATCGAATTCCGGGAGGAACTTCCCAAATCCTTTGTGGGCAAGGTTCTGCGGCGAATGCTGGTCGAAGACAGCGATTCGGCGGGTTCGTAGCCATGCGCGACGCGTAGAACGTTGTAGAATTAACCCCAGTCAAAAGATGAAGCGACGTAAGATGCTGTTTTTCGTGATCCTTCCGGTGATGCTGTTGTGCGGTCTGGTTGTATTGGTATTGACACAACCCAGGTGGCTCATTTCGACTCTGAATGGTAAGGCGAAACAGGTTCTATACTCCGTCGAGACGAGTAAACCGATGATCGCCTTGACCATCGATGACGGGCCGGATGAGATGCAAACCCCGAGAATCCTGGAAGTACTTTCACAATACGACGCACACGCGACTTTTTTCCTGATTGCGAGTCGTATTCCGGAGAACGAACTCGTCGTAGAGCAAATCCTTCAAGAAGGGCACGAGATCGGCAATCATATGATGATGGATGAACCCAGCATCCTGCTAGAGAAGAATGAATTCGAGCGGCGTTTGCTGGAGGCCGATCAAACACTTTCTGTTTTCGGTGAAACTGTATGGATGAGACCCGGATCGGGTTTTTACAGCACTGCGATGATCGAAATCGCGAATAAGCATGGATACCGGATCGCACTGGGTTCGATATACCCCTATGATCCACAAATCGGGTCTGCGTGGGTATCGGCTAATTACGTGCTGTGGAAAGCAAAGCCGGGATCGATTGTCGTGTTGCATGATTATGGAAAGCGCGGGGAACGTACGGTGGAGGCTTTGCAGGTGATCCTCCCCGAACTCGCCGCGCGCGGTTATGAAGTGGTCACTCTATCTGAACTCGTCTCGGATGGTAAAAATAAGTGATACCATCCGCCTCGCGTAAAATGAAGAGAAACATTTTCAGCCGCCGGGTGTTAATGATTTCGGTGCGAGCAGCGCGAAAACGTTAATACGTTTTTTCATTTAAAATATGGAGTGTCCGACTTGACCCGCCTACGCAGATTGCCAAAACTCGTACTGCGTTTGATGAGGTACCCACCTCGTGCGATTTATATGATTGGCTTGGGTGGGATCATGGGTCGCCTGGTCTTGCTGCTCTCGACGCACGGCCGCAAGTCCGGGAGACTGCATATCACCCCGCTGCAATTTGAAATCGACCGCAATCGACTGCTACTTGGCTCAATGCGCGGTAAGGATGCAGATTGGTACCGCAATATCCTTGCTGATCCGCACGTGTCTATCCGCTTAGGTAAGCATCAGTTTGAGGCCGTTGCAGAACCGATTGACGATCCGAAGCAAATTATTGATTTTTTACAATTACGCCTTTCGAGTCATCCGCGCATGATCTCCAGAATGCTTCGAGCTGAAGGATTGGTCCCCCCTTGGACACACGAAAATCTGAGGAATTATGCTCAGCACATCACGGTCGTCGCCATACCGGTTGCTGAAGGAACTCTCGAAAAAGAAATCCCATATGAGGACAATTGACCGCCATAAAAGTGGACGGCGCTAAACGAACCGAATTTTATACATACGAACGAGGAAAAGAATGGCCAACTATCGATTGATCGTAAACCCAATATCCGGGCGAGGCGCAGGGGCGGAAGCGATTCCCACGCTGCGTCAGGAACTCTCGAGCGCTGGATTGGATTTCGACCTGGTACTCACGCAGAGCCCGTGGCACGCAGCGGAGTTAGCGCGATCGGCCGTCGGCGAGGGATGTGAATACGTCGTTGCGGTGGGCGGCGACGGGACGGCGAATGAAGTACTCAACGGATTGATGCAGGCGAAAGACGCCGGCGAGGGATCCGCAGTAATGGGGGTCATCGGAATCGGGCGCGGTAACGATTTCGCCTACGGCATGGGCGTTCCAGTGGGGCTCAAGGAGGGATGCGAGACCTTGTGCGCAGGCCTTCGCCGTACGGTGGACGTCGGATGTGTCACTGGCGGTTTGTTTCCGAACGGCCGGTATTTTGGGAACGGCGTCGGGATCGGCTTCGACGCCGTTGTCGGTTTCGAGGCGTTGAAGATGAAGCGCCTGACGGGTTTCCTCTCCTACATCGTCGCCGCATTGAAGACGATGTTCTTGTATTACAAAGCGCCGACGGTCCGCATCGAGTACAACCAGGAGGAGATCGAGATTCCCGCGTTGATGGTTTCGATCATGAACGGCCGCCGCATGGGCGGGGGTTTCATGATGGCGCCGCAGGGGATAATCGACGACGGGCAGTTCGATGTGTGTATCGCCGAAGAAGTGGGCAAGGCGACGATCTTCGCGTTGATCATACGTTTCATGCAGGGTACACAGGCATCGCATCGCGCCATACGTGTCGGACGGACGGACAGGATTTCGGTATCCGCGCTTCGGGGGACGTTACCGGCGCACGCCGACGGTGAGACGCTCTGCACGGAAGGCACTAGATTGATTATAACGATGCAGTCCCGACAGTTGGAAATGATCACGTCGAGATGACGTCCAAGAACTCGAACTTAAAGCTTGCAGCCGTAAACCTGGCTTTCAAGGCGCTCACGGGTTTGCTCTGTCGAGTCACTGCGGAGTCGCTGGAGCGTATCCCTGAGCGGGGTCCGTTGATCATCGTCGCCAACCACGTTAATTTTATCGATCTTCCCGTCATGTACCCGCGCGTCTATCCCCGGACGGTTACGGGATTCGCGAAAGTGGAGACCTGGGACAATCCGGTCATGGCCGTCTTATTCGATATCTTGGAGGCGATTCCAATCCGCAGAGGTGAGGTCGATATTACGGCCTTGCGCAATGCGCTTCGTGTACTTGAGCAGGAGAAGATCATCGCCATCGCGCCGGAGGGTACGCGCAGCGGAGACGGTCGGCTTCGTCGCGGCAAGCCCGGTGTGGTGATGTTGGCGTTGAAGAGCGGCGCGCCTCTCCTGCCTGTCGTTTACTACGGGGGAGAGAAACTGCGGGAGAACTTACGCCGTTTGAGGCGAACGGCAATCCATATCGCGGTCGGTGAGCCTTTCTGTCTCGATCCCCACGGCGAGCGGATCTCGCGTGACGTTCGGGAAAAGATGGTCGATGAGATCATGTATCAACTGGCCGTGTTGCTTCCTGCGGAATACCGCGGCCACTACAAGGATATGACATCCAAATCGCAGGATTACCTTCGATTTCTGCAGCCTGGATGAGATACAAATAATCGGATGAAATTGGTTGAAGGGGTAAAGCTCTTTCTGATACACTAGATATCCAGTTCCATTCTCTCACTCGGGTAAGAACCTACGCAACCGTAATCAGTGCCATGGAAGAATTTTTCATTCAATTACCGCTCGCGGTCAATATCGCTTTACTCGCCTTGTCGTTGTTTATTGTCGTACGCGCCTCGCACATCATGGTGGATGGTGCGGTATCCATCGCACATTTGTTCAAAATCAGCCCACTCGTGATCGGCGCGACGGTGGTGGCAATGGGTACATCGTTCGCCGAGTTGGCTGTAAACCTGGTTGTTGTTATCGATGGTGCGGAAACCTCAACAGTTGTGGGCAACATTCTGGGATCGAATATGGTCAACATCGGAGTCGAACTTGGCCTATCCGCGCTAATCGCTGGCTTGATCATCGTCCCTCGAGAGGCGATTGAAAAGGACATTCCGCTTTATATCGCAGCGACCGGGATGGTAACGGCGTTAATCTCCGACGGAAGTATTGATCGCTTCGAAGCCATTGTCATGCTCCTGCTTTTTCTTGCGGCAGTGCGTCTGATCATTCAATATGCCAGGGCGCGCCACATGCGTAGTGAATTGGTCGTAGAGGTGACGCCACTCGAAGGTATCTCTCACCCCGACGCCCTGACCATGTCGAAGCAAAAAGCCGTATTATCTTTATTCGGTGGCCTGTTTGCGCTCGTGGTTGCCTCGCGGCTATTGATCCTCAACACGTCTGCCATAGCGGCGGAAATGAACGTGCCCTGGTTCATCATCGGCTTGATCATCATTGGCCCCGGCACTTCTTTGCCGGAAATCGCCTCGTCCATTCAGGCGGCGCGTCGACGGCACGCCGATCTGGTCTTGGGAACGGCATTCGGCAGCAACCTGTTCAACCTCCTGTTCGGTTTGGGATTGCCAGCGCTTATTCGACCGCTGGAGGTCGAAGACACTGCCCTGTCCAGTTTCTTTTTCATGAACTTCATAAACATCTCGTTCGTGGCCCTCCTGTTGACGGATCGGAATTCCACCGGTCGCAAAGGTTCGATCAACCGGGTGATTGGCTCTTATCTGCTCGTGACCTACCTCGGCTTCATCAGTTACCTCGTCGTAAATTCGGCCGGCCTTGCTTTGGCGGATTGGCTGCTAGCTGTTGTTGCGCTGTTGGTGTTGGTTGCGACTGTATATGGGGCATACCGCTGGATTCTTCCGCAGCTATTACGGAATGGAAAGAAAGCTGCGACATCCGATCTCAGCTGTAAGGTCTTGTGCGCGACGCGCGGCGGGCGAGCTAGCCAGCCGACTCATGCGCGGGCGATCCAGATCGCAGGCGATATGAACGCGGAAATCATCTTTCTCTACGTATTCGATAAAAACGCGTTACCTCGCGAGGCGACACCGTTGGTGATCAATGTTGAGGCGCAAATCCGACACATGCGGCATTTCCTGGATCAGACGGCCGCCAGACAAGCCGAACAAGCGGGAGTCCACTCGCGTGTAATCGTGCGCGCAGGGAGTTTACTGGAACAGATTCAATCGATCGCTCGCGAAGAAGAGATTTGCGTTGCCATTCTGGGGAATCCAAAAGAACGCAGTGGGTTGTTCAAACGTGACGCGTTGCGATCTATGGCGAAGGAAATCGCTTCCTCGACGGGCATGGAAGTTATCGCTTTAATCGACGACGCAGAAGAAAGTTACGTTGGATGATGTACTGAAAACATGATATACATTAATAGGAACATGTGGATTCTTAATGGGGGAAATTGACGCTGCCGAATAGACGTGATGTCTGGAGAAATGGGTTGGCAGAAAGACGGAAGTTAAATCGCCGGCACTTGATCTATTATCTACGAGTATTCGAACGCGGTACGGGACGTCTCGTGGGACACCTCGTCGACATAACGACGGAAGGGTTAATGCTTCTCAGCGAAGAACCGATCGAAACCGATCGCTTGTTTTTCTTTCGCATGACCCTTCCGACAGAAATTCGTTCCAGCGCTCACGTTGCTTTCAACGCGCGCAGCATCTGGTGCAGACTAGACAACAGCCCTGATTTCTATGCTACAGGCTTCAGCTTTGATGAGGTCACCTCGGAAGATATTCGTGTGATCGAAGACTTGATCGAGTCATATGGATTGCGAGAATAGATTCCTTCGCAACGCTATGTTCTTATCCACCATCGCCCCTATCTCATCTTTCATCGAATCGCTCCAGGACGATCGGAGAACGTTGGGCTATTTCAACGAAATGGATAGGGCTACTCCAAAAAGGGATGTTTGTACTTCGCAAGTCGGGACGGTACACACTGGGAGCGATGTACATTCGGGATATAAGGTAATTAACGATGCCAAGTTTTACCTATAGGAGGTTAACGTATGGCAAAAGGGCGTATCGTAATCGATGAAACGCTCTGTAAAGGTTGTGAACTATGCACAACCGTCTGCCCCAAAGATCTCATCCACATGGCCACGGGCCGTTTTACTCCAAAAGGCTATCGGCCGGCCGAACTCGTAGACCTCGAGGAAGCGTGCACGGGATGTGCGATATGCACCGTAGTCTGTCCAGACGCTGCAATAACCGTGTACCGATTTATCCCCGCAAATAAAGTGAATATCTAAGCTCAGTCAGACCCCAGTAAGGAGGGTAATGGCGTGGCGAAGGAACTTCTGAAGGGCAACATTGCTTTTGCGGAAGCCGCTGTGCGCGCTGGATGCGAGGCATACTTTGGCTATCCAATCACTCCCCAAACAGAAGCGCTTGAACACATGTCCAAACGCATGCCTGAACTCGCTCGGGTGTTCGTTCAAGCCGAAAGCGAAATCGCGGCCATAAACATGGTCTACGGCGCTGCTTGCGCCGGAGTACGCGTGATGACCTCCTCATCCAGTCCCGGTGTTAGCTTGATGATGGAAGGGCTTTCCTACATCGCTGCTTCCGAAGTGCCGATCGTGCTGGTCGATGTCATGCGCGGCGGACCCGGATTGGGTAACATTGCACCGTCTCAGGGAGATTACTTTCAAATCGTGAAGGGTGGGGGGCATGGTGACTACCGCCCTCTCGTATTAGCACCGGCGACCATTCAGGAATTGATCGATTTTACCGTCGAGGCGTTCGATCTGGCCGAGAAATACCGCTGGATCGTGGTCGTCCTCGCAGATGGAAGTTTGGGGCAGATGATGGAGCCGGCTGAATTACCGCCGATGCGGGAAATTCGGTCGAAGGAGGCGCGCCCTGCGTGGGCTTTGACGGGTGCGAACCAGCGCGAAGCAAATATCATCGCTTCGATTTACATCAACCCAGTTGAAGGCGAGAAATTCAATCAACACTTGCAGGAGAAGCTGTCGGAAATCGTACGCAACGAGGTGCGCTACCGCGAGTACATGCTCGAAGACGCTGAAATCGGTATCGTGGCCTTCGGCACCGCCGGCCGGGTGGCCCAGTCTGCTATTCAGGCAGCGCGAGAAGAGGACATCAAAGTCGGATTGTTACGGCCGGTATCTCTCTTCCCATTTCCTTACGCAAGAGTTAGCGATTTGGCCGACCAGGTCGAATCGATCCTCGTCGTGGAGATGAATAGCGGCCAGATGGTGGAAGACGTCCGCTTGGCTGTGGAAGGGAAGGTACCGGTATCCTTCTTCGGGAAAATGGGAGGGATCGTCCCCTTCCCTGACGAAATTCTACAGGAAATCCGTCGCGCGCATGCGCAGCGAACTTGAACCGAGTCGATTCGGAGGCAGCAATGGCGACCAATGAAATGGTAGAAGCGCTGGTATACACGAAACCCGAAAGCCTTACCGTGATGGGTACACATTACTGCCCAGGCTGTACCCACGGCGTGGCGCATCGTCTCATCGCCGAAGTCATCGACGAGATGGAAATCCGCGAGCGGACGATCGGCGTTGCGCCTGTAGGTTGCGCCGTCTTCGCCTATAACTATTTCGATATGGATTTCACGGAAGCGGCACACGGTCGCGCGCCGGCGATGGCAACCGGCATAAAACGCGTCAATCCTGATTTGTTTGTTTTCACCTATCAAGGTGACGGGGATCTGGCTTCGATCGGAATCGCGGAAATCCTGCACGCTGCGGCGCGCGGTGAACAATTCAGTGTGTTCTTCATCAACAATGCCATCTACGGCATGACGGGCGGGCAGATGGCGCCAACGTCGTTAACAGGGCAGCGCACTTCCTCGACTCCGATGGGTCGGAAAATCGAACTGCACGGCTATCCGGTACGCATGTGTGAACTTTTAGCTCAGATGGACGGAGCGGCGTACATCACGCGTCAAAGTCTGCACGATGTCAGGCACATCCGCCAGGCGAAAAAGGCGATCCGTAAGGCTTTCGAGGTCCAGCAGCGAGGTCTCGGACTCTCCATGGTGGAATTGCTTTCGACCTGTCCGACCAATTGGGGCATGAACGCTGTCGATGCGATGAAATGGCTGGAAGAACACATGATCCCGACGTTTCCGCTCGGGGATTACAAGTTACCTGTAGACATCACAGAAAACGATCGAGACTCCGGAGGCTAGCATGCGTGAAGAAGTTATCATTTCCGGATTTGGCGGACAAGGGGTTCTGTTCGCCGGGAAGTTATTGACCTATGCGGGCTTGGAGACAGGTCTCCAGGTCGTGTATTTTCCTTCCTACGGCCCGGAGATGCGGGGTGGAACCGCGCATTGTACGGTGATCCTCAGTAACGATGAAATCGGTTCTCCGTTTATCCGCAATCCATCCGCCGCAATCGTGATGAACATTCCTTCGCTCGAACGGTACGAAATGTTGGTGAAAGAGGGCGGTATTTTGGTGGTGAACACCTCGCTGGTCGATCGTGAACCGGACAGAGAGGACATCGACGTCATCGCGGTACCGGCGAACGACATCGCCGACCAGGTGGGGGATAAGCGCCTGGCGAACATCGTCCTGTTGGGCGCACTGCTAGCTCGGTTGAAGGTCGTTCCGTTCGATGCGATAGAGACATCGCTGCAAAAGCACATCCCCGAGAACCGCAGAAACCTCCTCGAAGCGAACGTCGAAGCGTTGAGTCGAGGCGCCCAATTGGTTGCGGAAAAAGACACTGCCTAGCCCTTTGAGGGTATCGAGTACGATTATTCTAGGCAACGTAAATTATCCGGTCGATAACAACTGCATAGCGCGGGATTTTCAGCGAGCAAACCTTATGCGGGGATCCGATAGTCGGATTCCCGCACACCGCGCTGTAGTATAATGCGCCGGAATGGGATGGTTATGAGAGAGAACACGCGCATGAGAATTGTGGTCTGGATTGGGGTCGCTGCCTGTGTTTTAACGATGATGGTTTTATTCACGGGCGCATCCGCCGAAACCTGGGCCGCGCAGGCGACGGTCGTGATCACCGTGACCGGCACACCCGAAGGACCGATGATCGTCGTTCCGGATCTGGTCAACGTACGTCTCGGACCGGGGACGGAATACGACAAAATCGGTGTGCTCATCGCCGGTCAACAAGCACCGGCAGTTGGACGCTCGGCAGGCGGGGACTGGATCATGATCGTTTACCCCAGCCAATTCGATGAGTATGCCTGGGTATATTCGCGCTACGTGGTACTCGATTCGAACGAGCTTCTCCCCATCATCGAACCCCCTCCGACACCGACGCCTCGCGTCACGGCGACCATCAACCCGACCTACGCAGCTCAGTTCAACCTCGGAGAAGCGCCTCCGACACGAAAACCGACGTTTACCCCAGCGCAGCCCGTCGTTCAGCCCACGCCAATGCCATCCGTCGTTGCCCAGTCCCGTGGTGTACCCCCGATTCTGGCCATTTTGGGATTGCTCGTCGTGGGATTGTTCGGCATGGTAATTTCATTCCTGCGAAGCCGCTAGGGAAGGAATTGGCCATTGAATCACAAAATAAGACCGCCAAATCGGGCGGTCTTTTTCGATTTCAGTTGCAGAGCAAGTTCTTCTATTCAAGTACCAATACAATCGTTCTCGCTGGAAGTTGATTTCCGCGAATCCTTGGTGCGGAAAGAGTTACCACATCCGCAGCTGGCGACGGCGTTGGGATTCTCGATGTGGAATCCTCCGCCCATGATATCGTCGACATAGTCAACCGTCGCCCCGGTGAGATATGGTAGCGAACTTGTATCGATGAGCACATCGATGCCGTCATAGTTAAAACGAATGTCGGAATCATGAACATCGCGCTCCAATGCCATGCCATATTTCAGGCCAGAACATCCGCCGCCCGTGACAAATATGCGCAACGCGTGGTCTTTCAGGTCCCGTTCCGTGATCAGATTACGAACTCGATGAACGGCCGCTTCCGTTAACTGAACCGCCGTCGTTTCTCGTCCTGTTTGTTCCATGGAAAACGCCTCCATCCCGCTAGGGAATAGCTCATATATATACTAATAGGGTCTATAATAGCATAATAGTTTCCAATGTCAAATCATGCCTGATGGATGCAGAATAATCGTGCCTCCGACAGGATCAACTCGGAGGAATTAGAACGTAATTGTGAGTCGAAAAACCCGTTTGCTTGACACTCCAAATCGAGGAAGTATAATTCTGGTGGCGGGGGCCTGAAGACGTGGGAGCTACAGGCCCCTGCGCGCGGAGAGATGAATGACGGAAGATATTAACAATCCCGAGGTCCCCATCCCCGATGAACTTCAAGGGTTGGTATCAGTCACATCGCTGGACAAAATCTACAATTGGGGTCGTAAAAATTCGGTCTGGCCGATGATGTTTGGCCTGGCGTGCTGCGCCATTGAGATGATCTGCGTGGCAGCCAGCCGTTATGATTTCTCGCGTTTCGGGATGGAAGTAATGCGTCCAACACCAAGGCAATCGGATTTGATGATCGTCTCGGGGACGGTTACGAAAAAGATGATCCCGCAAATCGTACGGCTTTACAATCAAATGCCGGAACCAAAATATGTGCTGGCTATGGGAGCTTGTGCCTCCGGTGGGGGACCCTTCAAGGAAGGGTATAACGTCGTTTCCGGCGTCGACAAGTTCGTTCCCGTGGACGTTTATGTCCCGGGCTGCCCTCCCACACCGCAGGCGCTGTTGCACGGACTGATCACCTTACAGAAAAAAATCGAACGTCAATCAATCCGCAAAGTCCCCTGGTATCGGAAGGGTGCGGCGGAGCCGATTCCCGTGCCGATCCTCGGTCCGGATTTGATCGACCCGCGAGATTTTCCAATGCACGATAAGCAACGGCAGCATGCAGAGGCGAATCAGAAAAGTATAGAGAGCTGAACGGTCCCGTGTGTTGGCGAGGAATCACTCGACATGCATGAAGAACTCAAGAAAAACAAGTTGACCGAAATCCGGGCTCAATTTAATGGTGAGATCCTTGTAGATGAACGCGAGGGATTCGAGGGCTTCCTCGTCGCACCGGATCGCTTGGCAGATTTCGCAAAGGCGGCACGTGACGAACTTGGCTACGATTACCTGTCGTCCGTAACGGGCGTGGATTATGTTCCCGAGAACAAGATGGAAGTCGTTTACCACCTTTACCGCTCGCAAGGTGGGCCTGCCTTGGTCATCAAGACGCAGACGCCCCGCGAAAATCCAAGCGTGCCTTCCCTGGTTCCGGTATATCCCGGCGCAGATTTTCAAGAACGAGAAGCGTGGGACCTGTTGGGGATCCGTTTTGAAGGTCATCCCAATCTGAAACGAATCCTCATGTGGGAGGGTTTCCAGGGCCACCCTCTTCGAAAAGACTGGCATGAGCCGTATTACGAAGAAGACAGCAAGCCCTTCAAGAGCCGCTGGCCAGATGGGAACGTCATTCGCGTTGAGGATCATGTTCCTTACCACAAGAACGTACAATACTCCGAGAACTTTTCCGCCGAGACCTGGATTCCGGAAGGCGACGCCGGTCTGTATGCCGGCTTAGCCCGTGTTCCCGAGAAACGTAGCGGTAACGGGCGGCCGCTGAAAACAGATCGAATCGTCGTAAATTTGGGCCCACAGCATCCCTCGACGCATGGTGTTTTCCGCATGGTCGTAACACTGGATGGCGAAACCATCGTGGATTTACAGCCCGTGATGGGATATTTGCACCGAAATCATGAAAAGATCGCTGAGCGGAATACCTACATCATGAACATGCCTTTCACCGACAGGCTGGATTACATATGTTCCATGAGCAACAATCTGGGATACGCCCTGGCGGTGGAGAAGCTCATGGGCGTCGCCGTACCCGAGCGGGCGGAATACATCCGTGTGATGATGGCGGAGCTGACCAGGATCGTCAATCACTTATGGGCGATCGGATTTCTGCTAAACGATCTGGGCGCGTTTTTCACACCGGCGTTATATGCGATCAACGAGCGTGAGCTCATCCTCGATGTTTTCGAGGCCGTCTCCGGTTCTCGCATGATGTGCAACTATCTACGATTCGGGGGTTTGGCTCGTGATCTGTCGGATGACGTGTTCGAGGTCATAAAAGAACTTGTAACAGACCGACTGCCGCGCAAAGTCGAGGAATTGGATCTGTACATCACCTCGAATGAAATCGTACGCGCACGTGGAATCGGCGTCGGGGTACTGACACGGGAGCAGGCGTTGGCGTATTCTGCGGCCGGTCCGGTACTGCGCGCCTCTGGTGTGGCGTATGATGTGCGGCGAGCCGATCCGTATTCGATTTACGATCGTTTCGATTTCGATGTGGCTGTTCGCAATAACGGGGATGTGTACGACCGGTATTTAATCCGTATTGACGAGATCTGGCAAAGTCTGAAAATCCTGGAGCAAGTCATCCGTGACATCCCACAAGGTGAAATTCAGACCGGAAAATCACCGTACCAGGTACGTGTGCCGCAGGGAGATGCTTACGGCCGAGTCGAAAATCCGAAAGGCGAATTGGGTTTTTATGTTATATCCGACGGAAAACCCACTCCCTGGCGCTATCACGTTCGAGCGCCGTCGTTCATCAATTTGACTGCGATGGGTGAAATGTGTAAAGGACAAAAGATAGCTGACGTAGTCGCCGTGTTGGGTTCCATCGATATCGTCCTGGGTGAAACAGACAGGTAGCGATGCGTTTGTCTTTGAAAGGGTGGTGGACACCGAATGGTTGGTGAGGGCTTGATTAAAGGGCTTTACGTTACACTGAAGCACTTTATCGGTACGTACATCGACGATATTCGCTGGCTCGGAAGGCGGTACTACCGGAACGAGGCGCTGCAAACCCGGCAGAGTCCCAAGGCGCGAGGCGTTTTCACCGTACAGTATCCTGAAGAGAAACTGCCGCTTCCGGAGGAATTCCGGTATATTCCATTTTTGGTTTACGAGGAAGCGGAAGACGGGACGATAGAAGATCGATGCACGTCCTGCGGAATTTGTGCCAAGGTGTGTCCACCGCAATGTATCTGGATCGAGCGTTCAAACGATCCTGAGACGGGACGGCCGATACCTGCGCCTACGAATTTCTATATCGATATCGACATCTGCATGAATTGTGGCCTGTGTGCTGAATTTTGCCCGTTCGATGCGATTAAAATGGATCACGATTACGAGCTCGCTTCCTACAATCGCCTGGAGAGTCATATCTTCGATAAGAAACGCCTATCGCGGCCTCTCGAGTACTACCGTTCGATCCGCCCTTCGAATTATGCAATCGAAGAAGCAGCCCGTGCAGAAAAGGAAGCTGCGAAAGCTGCAAGAAGGCGCGAAGGTTCTTCGTAAGATCCTCCATAAAGAACGGATAGGATGATTCGTGTATCATAGCGACACCGAGATTATTTTTCCGATGCGAGTAACGCCGCATTTACGGAATCTGCGCGGCGAATCATGGCGGGATCTTGTCGATCAAGTTCTGGCGAGCCCTGACGCATCGATCGATCAGCTGGCGTTCAGCTTACTCATCATGCGCATGTGCAACTGCCTCAATTGCCATACGAATTCGTATCGAGCGTTGCGGGGCTGCACGACCTGTGCACAACATGCCGTACGACGTTTTCGGGAAAACGATTCGAGTCTACTTCATTGTTACGATCGAGCTTACCGTGACGTAAGTGAATTCATGCAAAACGAAGCGCCGGTCATCGAAGAGGTGTACGAATCATCGTTCGGAGAAAGTCAAAATGGCTAAAAAGACCGAGGTGACTGAGAAGAAGGTATTGGCGGCGTTGGGAAAAGTAATCGATCCGGAATTAAACCAGGATCTCGTCAGCCTGGATATGATCAAGGATTTGAAGATCGACAGTGGCAAGGTCAGTTTTCGGATACAGTTGACAACTCCTGCCTGTCCCCTACAAAGCCACATCGAAGCGAGTGCGCGTAGCGCCGTCGAGGCCATCCCCGGCGTTTCGGGAGTGGACATCGAATTCGGCGCCAGTGTGCCTACGGATCAGCGCATTAAAGATAAAGGCATCCGGACGATGCGAAATACGGTTGCCATTGCTTCGGGCAAGGGCGGGGTCGGAAAGACAACCGTTGCCGTGAACATCGCCGTTGCATTAGCAAAATCGGGCGCAAAAGTTGGCTTGCTCGATGCCGATATCTATGGTCCCAATGTGCCGACGATGATGGGCTTGGACGCCATGCCCACGCCACAAGGTGGGAAAATGATCCCTGCCGAATCGCACGGCGTGAAAGTGATGTCGATTGGATTTCTCGTCCGACCCGACCAGCCGATCATCTGGCGAGGCCCGATGCTCCACAGCGCCATCCAACAATTCATCAACGACGTTGCTTGGGGCGATCTTGACTACCTCATTGTGGACTTGCCTCCGGGGACGGGAGATGCGCAGTTAAGCCTCGCCCAATCGGTACCGCTCTCCGGCGGAGTGATCGTTACGCTGCCGCAGAACGTTTCCCTGGAAGACGCACGGCGTGGGTTGGAGATGTTCCGCACGATGGACGTCCCGATACTGGGTGTTGTCGAAAACATGAGTTTCCTCGAATTGCCGGATGGCCAACGCGTGGATGTCTTCGGACACGGCGGCGGCAAGAAACTTGCCGACGAGACGGGGGTTGATTTGATTGGTGAAATCCCCATGGACGCGATCGTTCGTGAATCGAGTGACATGGGCAAACCGGTTGTATTGGATCGTCCGGAATCCGCTGTAGCGGAAGCGCTTGTTGCGATCGCTGAAAAGATCGCCGCTAAGATCAGTTTACTTGCGATGGAAAAGAAAGGAAGTATACCGTTGGAGATTATCGATTGACCGCGATGAGATCGAATCGTGTTTGTTGTGCGTGCAGAGTTGTTTTAGGTTAATTGCATTCGAACTCGGATAGTGGTAGAAGTATGATCGAAGGTGTTGGAGAAGGAACAATAGAAAAGGGTGGTTATGGCGAAAAGAGATTCCACGAGGAAAGTCGTGGGTGTGCGATTTAATGAACTCGGGAAGTTGTATCACTTCGACGCGAGCAACGTGCCAGATGTAAAACCGGGGGATTACGTCATCGTATCGACAAGTCGCGGCCGCGAACTGGGTCAGATCGTTAATCGACCGGATAAACCGCCCAAACCTTCCGATGGCTCCTGGAAAAAAGTGGAGAGGAGCGCCTCGGCACGAGAGCTCGTCATGCAGCGTATCTGGCAAAAACGCGAGCAGGATGTGCTGGAGGAATGTCGGGAAGAGGCCGAGCGGTTGGAATTGGAAAGGGTCAAAATCGCCAAGGCGGAGTATTCATATGACGGTTCACGCCTGACGTTTTTCTATCACATTGAAGGTGATGAGAAAGTCGACCTGAAGAAACTGCATTCCAACCTACGGAAATCGAACCGCGGCACCCGAATCGAATTGCGTCAAATCGGTCCACGTGACATGGCCAAGATCATTGGAGGCATGGGGGCTTGTGGATTGGAAACCCGTTGTTGTTCGCTGTACATGACAGAATTCAATCCCATTTCCATTCGTATGGCGAAAGCGCAGAGCATTTCTCTCAACCCAGAAGAAATCACAGGTATGTGCGGCAGATTACGCTGCTGCTTGCTGTATGAATACAAGCAGTATGTCGAAGCAAGAAAGAATCTACCGAAGCGTAAAAAACGCGTGGTGACGCCGATGGGAGAGGGGAAAGTGATCGATGTATTGGCTTTGAAAAAAGCCGTCATCGTTCAAATGGAAGACGGGCGGAACGTCGAATTCTCGGCGGATGAAGTCGAACCTTATGAGGAGTTGAAAAATCTTGAGGCGAAAGCCAAACAATCGTGCAAGAAACATGAAAACGGCGGATGCGATTGTGTAAAGAATTAAGGACGGACATGGACGATCAACATAAAGACCATGATCAAGATATCCGGGTCCTCGTGATGTTGGCACATCCTGACGATCCGGAATTTTTCTGTGGCGGCACCATCGCTCGCTGGACTTCTCTGGGGTGGGACGTTAGCTATCTCTTATTCACGCGTGGTGATAAAGGCAACGACGATGTGGGCACGGATTCGAAGGCGCTCGCCGAACAGCGTATGCAAGAACAACGAGCTGCCGCAAAAATCTTAGGCGTAACCGAAGTGGAATTTCTCGATTATCCTGATGGCTATCTCGTACCGGACATCCAATTACGTAAGGATCTAGTGCGCGCCATTCGCGTCAAGCGGCCCAATATTGTGGTGACCTGCGATCCGACGAACTACTTTCCCGGTGCCCGCTACATCAACCATCCCGACCATCGCGCAGCAGGCCAGGCCACTATCGATGCCGTGTTCCCGGCAGCGGGTTCGGGACTGTACTTCACGGAAATGTTGGGCGCAGAAGGGGTAGAGCCACACAAGGTCGAGCAAGTGTACGTATCCATGGCGCAGCATCCCAATACAGTAATCGACGTCACTCGCTTCGTCGATCTGAAGATTAAAGCGCTGGGAGAACATAAAAGTCAGATCAAGGACATGGAACAGTTGGCGCAAAGGGTTCGTGAGCGCATGCTGGATCGAGACAGTCCGCCCGAAGTGCCGCGCTATATCGAAACATTCAAACGCATCGACTTAAGACGTTAGGATAGACAGCGTTGGATTACTCTGCGTTTACCAAAAAAGCAAGATTGTTGAAGGACAGCACGATTGCAGTGCGGCGTGACCTCCATCGTCATCCGGAATTGGGATTCAATGAGAAGCGTACGGCGAAGATCGTTGCCGATGCGATGAATGGATTGGGGTTTCAGGTACAAACGGAAGTGGCTCAAACCGGTGTAGTGGCGTTGATGGAAGGCGCACGATCCGGTCCGGTCGTTCTGATGCGTTTCGACATGGACGCCTTGCCCGTCCAGGAAGCGAACGACGTCCCGTATGCCTCCACGATCCCCGGTGTGATGCATGCCTGTGGGCACGATGGTCATACGGCAGTCGGAATTACGATCGCCAAGATGCTGACCGAAAAACGTGAGCAATTGGCCGGGAAGGTCAAGTTCGTATTCCAACCTGCCGAAGAAGGCCTCGGCGGTGCTGAAGGTATGGTCCGTGAGGGCGTGTTGGCTGATCCAAAACCGGATTACGCTCTTGCGTTTCACTTATGGAATGAAAGGCCAGTGGGATGGATCGGACTCACACCGGGACCAGTGATGGCAGGAGCGGAACTGTTCGAAATCACCATTACGGGTAAGGGTGGGCATGGTGCCATTCCCCACGAGGCAGTCGATCCGGTTCTAACGGCCGTGCATGTGGTTACGGCCCTGCAATCCATCGTTTCGAGAAACGTCGATCCCCTCGAAGCGGCGGTAATCAGTGTGACGCAGATGCATGCGGGTGAGACTTTCAATGTGATCCCCGAGCGGGCACAGCTCCGCGGCACAATTCGCACATTCCTCCCGGAAGTACGGACTACGGTTCTGCGCCGTGTGGAGGAGATCGTCGAGGGCATTTCCGCTTCGATGGGCTGTACGGCAAAAGTCGAAATACAGCAGCTTACCCCGCCGGTGGTTAACGATGCAGGATTGACCGCGAAGGTGGCGACGTTGGCAGCAGACATGTTTCCCAAGGCGGCGCTGTGCAACACTGAAGTGTCGATGACTTCCGAAGATATGGCTTTCATGATGCAAACGAATCCGGGCTGTTACATTCTAATGGGCAGCAATAATCGCAAGAAGGGGCTCTGCGAATCGCACCATAATCCTCGTTTCGATTTTGACGAGACCGTATTGCCTCAAGCGGCTGCGCTGCTTGCAGCGGCTGCCTGGTCGTTGTTGAATGAAAATGAGTGAAGTACTCCCCGCTTTCCGAAAACCCAGTTCCAAAGGCTGGCTGGTCCTCAGCAATCGCATACCCAGCTTGGGGGAAGAAACGCCCATGCTGATGGAACGCATGCTAGCTCTTATTGATCTGTCCTACCCGCCGCTGTGCCTGATGTTGGGCGCCGATGAAACCGAGGCTGTGGATGAATTCCTCGATGACTACGAAACCTTGACTGGCGTGGAAATGACGGTCATCGATTTGTGGGACCTCAGTCATGAGGAAGCAATTACGGCGGTATCGCAAGCCGGCTTCGTGATCTTCACCGGTGGACTGGCTTTGGATTGGGTCGCGCAGATTGACCCTCAAGGTTCCGGGAATTCTGTCGTCGATTTCTTTCAGCAAGAACGCATGATTATGGTGATGGGGCCAGTCGTGGCCAGTCTGGGTTCCTGGGTGTACTCACCGCTCGAGGGAGACATAAAGCCGGGATTGGATTGGATTCCCAATGCGGTTGTATTGCCCGACGAGGTGGCGCCCATGGGCGACGATCGAATTCGGGCGCTGCTTGCGAGGCAGGAGCGTGCTTACGCCATTGGCTTGTCGCACGACTCCATCTTTGCCCTCGGTCCACAAGGAAACGTCGAAGTATGGAGCTCGACGAAACCCGTGATCGCCCTGGGGAAAGGCTGGAGTGAAGCATGAATCAGCCGGATTTCATCCAGCCTCCGGAATTCTCCCAAACGCCAACTCGCGTTGTGAGTCTTGTGCCATCTCTTACGGAAAGCATGATCGAACTTGGAATCGGTGAGAAGCTGGTTGGCGCAACCGATCATTGCCCTCTTACGGATTCCATCGCTGCGAACGTCACCCGTGTCGGTGGAATCATGGACAGCGAAACGGAAGCAATTACGGCGTTGAAACCGGATTTGGTGATCGCCGACCAGGAAGAGAACGACAAATCGACGATCGAAGATTTGCGAGAAGCAGGGATTCCCGTTTGGCTGACATTTCCGCGTTGTGTAGATGACGCGATAAAGATTCTTTGGGCAATGGTGCGCCTGTTTAATGTCGAACAGAATAATGGAGAGCGGCTTCGCACGATTGAGACGTCTTTGGATTGGGTAACGCGCGCTTCCTGGGATGAACCGTCCACCCGGTTATTTTGTCCGATCTGGCGGGAGGAAACCCATCCCGTGGGCACCTGGTGGATGACGTTTAACTGGGATACCTACTGCCACAACATCTTGCAGCACTGCGGAGGAATGAATGTGTTCGAAAAACGTGAGCGACGTTATCCGTTGTTGGCGGATCTGGGTCAAGCCGAAGCAGAAGAACCGGGGGAGCGGGATATCCGCTATCCGCGTGTCCTGCCACATGAAGTGATCGAACGTGCTCCGGAACTGATCCTAATCCCCAATGAGCCATATGCTTTCTCCGAGTCCGACGTGGATGAGTTGAAGGAATTGTTGGCGGATACGCCGGCGGTTCGAAACCACAATGTCGCCCTGGTCGATGGGCGTTTGATCACCTGGCACGGAACGCGGCTGGCAAAGGCGTTGGCAGAACTGCCCATAATACTCAAACAGTAAATCGGCAGACACACAGTAAAGAAGCGCTATGTTGACATCACCATTCCCAACGCCTAAAATTCAGACTGATGAACTCCATATCATCGTATTCGTAGTACCGATATCAGGAAAGGTTGTTTCTCTTTGATGATGGAAGAAGAGCGCGTCGGTGAACGCGGAAGTTCTGGTCGCCAGATTCGACTGACCAGTCTTTCTTCCTGCGCGGGTTGAGCGTCCAAGCTAAACGCTGAGACGCTTGCGCAGGTTCTGCGCCCACTGAAAGAGATATTTCAAGGCGAGGAATACCCGGATTTGATCGTCGGCCTGGGTATGCCGGACGACGCGGCCGTCTGGCGCCTGGATGAGGAACGGATGCTGGTCGTCACGACAGATTTCTTCACGCCGGTCGTCGATGATTCTTACGATTACGGCGCAATCGCGGCGGCGAACGCGCTGTCTGACCTCTTTGCCATGGGCGCAGATCCAATCCTGGCTTTGAACATTTCCGCTTTCCCTGCGAATTTAGATCTGGAAGTGATCACCGAGATTTTACGGGGTGGGGCGGAAAAGGTCCGCGAAGCGGGCGCCGTCATCGCGGGCGGACATAGCATCCAGGACCGCGAGCCCAAGTATGGTCTCGTGGCGATCGGAATCGCCAGCGAACACGATTTGATGACGAAAGGCAATGCCAAGAATGGGGATGTCCTCGTGCTGACGAAACCGCTTGGCATGGGCGTGACCACGACTGCGTTGAAGAATGGTCACGCCGATAAAGTGGACGTGGAACAAGCCACCTTGTGGATGTCGCGTTTGAACGGCCCTGCATCGGTACTGGCCAGGAAATTCGACGTCACGGCGGCGACGGACGTGACGGGCTACAGTCTGCTCGGTCACAGCGTGGAAATTGCCGAGGCGTCCCGAGTGGCGTTGCGCTACTATTTACCCGAGATTCCATTTTTGGCCAACGCTCGATCGTATGCCGAATCGTGGAGCTTCCCCGGTGGAAGCATCGACAACCGATCGTTTTTCGGAGGGCGTGTGACGTTTGACGATTCGATCGACGAAGAGAATCGCATGCTGCTGTTCGACGCGCAGACTTCCGGAGGGTTGATATTGTGTGTGCCCAGGGCCAATCTGAATGGATTGCTTTCCAGCGGACAGGAAGAGGGAATTCCATTGTGGGTCGTCGGTCAAGTAGAGGAAGGGGATGGTGTTCGTGTCGAGGATTCAGCGTTCGAGCTTGCACGCACCGATCGTCACGGAGACCGACTGTGGTTTGCCTCCGCGATTGGATAAAATTGTAAATAAGCGGACCATCTGAAAACGAGTGTCTGGAGGTGAAATGGCGAAAGTGACGATCGTGGGCGCAGGACACACCGGTGCGACGACTGCCCATTGGCTTGCCGAGCGAGAGATCGCAGACATCGTCATGATCGATATCGTTGAGGGCGTTCCACAGGGCAAAGCGCTCGATCTCATGGAGGCGCTTCCGATCATCGGTTCGGATGTGCACGTCGTTGGATCGAATGGCTATGCGGAATCGGCCGATTCGGACGTCGTCGTAATCACTGCAGGACTGCCGAGAAAACCGGGCATGAGCCGCGATGATCTCCTGGCGGCCAATACAAAGATCGTTTCCAGCGCAGTGGAGAGTTCGATGGCGGTATCGCCGGATGCGATTTATATCATCCTCACCAATCCGCTGGATGCGATGAGCTATCTGGCCATGAAGAAAAGCGGCCTGCCGCGCGAACGAGTCGTCGGCCAAGCGGGCATCCTCGATTCGGCGCGCATGCGGGCATTTGTGGCCATGGAATTGGAAGTCAGCGTAAAGAACGTGCATTGCTACGTTCTCGGTGGGCATGGGGACGACATGCTCCCACTCACGCGCCATTCCAACGTTGCAGGTGTGCCCCTGGATAAGATATTGAAACCCAAACGGCTGAAAGCGATCATCGAACGGACTCGAAAAGGTGGCGGCGAGATCGTCTCTCTGCTGAAAACCGGTAGTGCGTTTTACGCTCCTTCTGCATCCTTGGCGCAAATGGTCGAAGCCATCCTGCTCGATCGAAAAAAGGTCGTTCCCGCCTCCGCCTACCTGGATGGGGAGTACGGACAATCCGGAATCTTCTTCGGAGTGCCTGTAAAACTGGGGAAAAATGGGGTCGAGCAAATTATCGAGTATGAATTGAATAAAGTGGAGCTGCGCGCCCTAGAAGAGTCGGCGGATCGTGTACGTAAAACGATCGAGGCACTCCCATTGTAACGAAAATACCGAATCTGTTCTTGTGCGATAGGAATAAAAAAGGCGGGTGTAAACCCGCCTCCTGTTTTGCTGGAAGGATATCCCTACGGAGCTGGTGTAGCTTCCACCGCCGTGCCTGACCAGGTGAACACACGTTTCAAGCTCTCAGCACCGCCCGATTCGTATATCGGCTCGCCTTCTTCTGTCAGTCCAACTTGTCGAACGACACGCACGGACCAGCGCATGATGTGCGGGAGTTCCTCCTGCGGGCGGAAAGAAGTGGGCACGATGAATTTCGTGTCGCTTACGTAGCCGACGATGCGTCGAGTTCCCGATCCCTCGGTGATGTCCACTACGGTGACTTCGTAGAGCTCGTTTTCCCGCAGCACACCGACAGAAGCCCATTGCAGGGTGATCGTGTCGTTCGCTAATGTAAATGCCGCACCGTCTTGTGGCAGGAGTAAGTTTGCCGCAGGATGAGGAGGCGGTGGCGTCGCGGTTGGAGAAGGTCCAGGCGTGGGCAGGCGTTCGCAAAGTGGGATGATGAGAATCTGTCCGAGGAAAACGGTCTCGTTATTCAAACCGTTGTAATCCAGGATGGCACGGACGTCTACGTTGTAATTCTGCGCGATGCCGCTCAATGTATCGTTTGCTTCGACGGTGTAAGTGATCGTTTCGCAAGCGGCCTGCGTGGCTTCATCCGGTGGGAGTGTCGATGTCGGTTCGGGAGATGATGTTGGCGTGGGTTGTGGAATATTGATTTTTTGGCCGACGGAGAGAATGCAGTCCGCCGTCAAACCCGGATTGGCTTGAAGGATGGATTGGATCGAAATGTCGTACCGCACGGCAATGGCGATGCAGGTATCGTTGGTGATTACGGTGTATTCGAGTGTCGGTAGTGCTGTCGGTGGGGGCGCAACCGTATCCGTTGGAGATGCCTGTAGCGTCGCCGTCACCGTGGGCGTGTCCGTCGGGGTGCTTTCCGGTTCTTCGCCCGACGCTGGCCCAACCAGTCGTGTAGCCGCGAAGGTCAAGCCTGCAGCGAGAAAGGTAAAGAGTGCAAGTAAGCCAATCGCCAGTGGCAAAGAAAGTGTGATCTGGGATCCGCCAGAAAAACGCTGCCCTCCTTCGGATCCGACTGGCGTTCCACAGACGACACAACGCGTGGCATTTGGGCCTAGTTTGCTCCCGCAGATTCGACAGATGGTTGGTTCAGTGGACGTGATTTCAGGTGATTTGGTCATTGTCCTGTTCGTTTAGCGTTTCTGCTTAAGGATCGTGGCATTATACCAGCAGCGATGCAAGACCCCAAGGCGCATTATTTCGACGATTAACCCACGATTTCACTGCGCTTCGCCTGCAAGGCCAAGATTAGAAGCGATCGATTGCATCGATTCGAGAACGTTCTGCACGTGGTCCCATAAATCGACACCGAGTTCATCGACGGCGGAGGCGATCTCCTGTCGATCGACGTTGGCGGCGAAGCGCTGATCCTTCCATTTCTTACGCACAGAGGAGACTTTTACGTCGAGGATGGATTTTGACGGACGAACGAGAGCGACCGCTGTGATGAGGCCGGTTATCTCGTCGCATGCGTGGAGTGCTCGATCCATCGTCGTGTCTCGCGGTACGCCCGTGTGCTCTGCATGACTGAGGATACAGCGGACGATGCGTTCCGGGACGCCGTTTTGGCGCAGGATCGGTGCGCCGTCTTGGGGATGTGTGTCCAGGTTCGGATGTATTTCCCAATCGAAGTCGTGCAGCAAGCCCGAGAGCCCCCATTCCTGAGGATCGCCATTCAGGCGCACGGCATAATCCCGCATCGCAGCCTCCACCGCGTACATGTGGCGACGAAGGGATTGATTCTTCACGTATTGGTGAAGCAAATCTAGCGCCTGCTGACGTTCCATCATATCAACTGCAATTCGGTTCCTGGGAGCCCAATTCTACAGGTTTGTTGTTACCTGTCGAACGATGTCGGTAAACGTCCCATAAGGCTCGAAGGCTGGCGGGAATCTCACGCAAGTTCCACAAGAAGCTCGCCCGGTAAATGTGCAGGTCGGCACGCACGCCGATCGCGTCAACGTTATGCGCCTCACAAAGTGCCATCGCCCTCGGCAGATGAAACATCTGGGTGACGATGAGCGCCTGGTCTATGTCGAAGGTTTCAGCTGCTCGCAGGCAAGTCTCGAAGGTGCGAATGCCTTCTCGATCGACAAGGATGTCCTCGTCTGCTACACCGAGTTCCAAAGCCAGTGATCGCATGGCTTGCGGTTCGTCCTTATCGGCTGAACCTGAACCGCTCATGAGAATTTTACCAACTTTGCCCGACCGATATAGCATGACAGCCGTTCGAACCCGATCCGCCAGTACGGTCGTCGGCATGCCGTCTCTTCTCAAGCCTGCTCCAAGAACGATGGCGATCGGCCGTGCGGGTGCCTCCTGCAGATCGAGGATGCGATCGGCGTATCGATGCCGAAGCAGCCAACGCGGCAGAAGAAGCATCAGCACGATCGCGGCGAGCAGAATACAAATGCGCAGTATGGGGAGAATTCGACTCAATAGCATCACCGCATTTTACCAGAATGGACACATTCATGGAGCATTCGAGTAGCCCACACTCGCAGGCAATTCGCACGAAAAATCTACCGGCCCGCCTCGGTTTGACATGCCATTATCCGTGCGATAGACTTTAATAGATCGGATTTGTAATATATGTCAGATGATTACGTAGTGATCAAGGTTTGAGATGAATGACACAATGCAATCCGAGTTCCTTACATACCTCGCAAATTTGGATGCGCCGCCGGGCCAGAGACTTCCACCTATCAAGAAAATCGCAGCACAGCTTGGGATCAGTAAAAGCAAACTACGTGAACAGCTCGAGGTCGCGCGCACCCTGGGTTTCGTCGAGGTACGGCCAAAAACCGGAACGAGAACGCAGGCTTTTTCCTTATTGCCAACCTTGATCACCGGATTGCAGTTTGGGATGACGTCCAATCCAGGGCTATTCGATTCGCTGGGCATGCTGCGCAACCACTTGGAAGCGGGCTTCTGGAACGAAGCCGTTCGATTGCTACGAGATGAAGACAAAAAACTGCTGCAGGAACTGATCGACAGGGCCTGGCAGCGTCTGAAAAGTACCCCAATCCAGATTCCTCACAGCGAGCATTGCCAGCTTCATCTCACAATTTACTCGCGACTCGACAACCCCATTCTGCAGGCGATATTGGAAGCTTACTGGCATTTTTACGAACGCATTGGCTCTCAGCGCTACAGCGATTACGAGTACTTACACCGTGTGTGGGAATATCACGAAAAGATGGTAGATGCGATCGTGGCAGGTGATTACGAAACCGGATACCAGGCGCTTGTGGAACACATCGGTCTACTGCGGCAATCTTCGGAAATGGACAACTATCGACCGACAAACGATAGCAAGTCGGAGATCGATTCTTTAATCAAAACGATGGGAGTGACTCCTTATGAGTAAATCTCAATTAAAGCAGAAGGAAGCGGCGAGTGTAGTGGAATCGCAACGGCCGATCGTTAACGATTTTACCCTGGTCGTTGCCACGGTAAACGGATCGGGCAGCCAGACTTCCAATCTGGCACTCGTGCGGGCTTTTTTTCGCATGGGCATACCGGTTTGCGGTAAGAATCTGTTCCCATCCAACATCCAGGGTTTGCCGACGTGGTACACCATTCGTGTCAACGCTGAAGGCCACACGGCGAACAAGCTGAAAGCTGATCTTCTCGTCGCCATGAACATGGCGACGTTTCGCGAAGATCTCAAAGATTTGAAGCAGGGTGGTGTGTGTTTCTACGACGATCGCTTGACCGAACCGACGGATCGACCGGACGTCATCTTCTACCCCGTCCCGGTTCGAGACCTTGTTATCGAAGCAGAGCCTCCCAAACAATTACGCGAGTACGTAGCCAACATGGTCTATGTAGGCGTGCTGACTGAAATCCTGGAGATCGATATCGAAGAGATACGCAGCGCTTTGGATACCCATTTTGGCGGCCGGGAGAAATCCGTCGCCTTGAACATGAAAATGATCGATCTGGCGGCATCGTGGGTTCGCGACAATCTAGCCAAGCGCGACCCCTATCGCGTGGAAAGGATGCCGAAGGACGAAGAACTCCTCCTGGTCGATGGGAATACGGCAGCAGCGTTGGGTGCGATTTATGGCGGTGTGACGGTTGCTTCCTGGTATCCAATCACACCGGCTTCCAGTCTCGCAGAGACGCTCGAGTATTACTTACCTCATTTACGCTCCGATCCCGAGACTGGAAAAGCCACCTACGCCGTGGTCCAGGCTGAGGATGAGCTCGCTGCGATTGGGATGGCCGTCGGTGCGGGATGGGTCGGCGCACGAGCCATGACCTCAACATCCGGGCCTGGAATTTCGCTCATGTCCGAATTCGCCGGCCTGGCTTTCTTTGCCGAGATACCGATCGTAATTTGGGACGTGCAACGCATGGGACCCAGCACCGGTTTGCCCACGCGCACATCGCAAGGTGACGTGCTTCCTGTCCGCTTCCTCAGCCATGGAGATACTCGCCACACGATCCTGATCCCCGCTGCACCGCACGAGTGTTTCGAGTTCGGATGGCGTGCATTCGATCTTGCCGAGCGTTTCCAGACGCCGGTCTTCGTGCTCAGTGACCTGGATCTGGGCATGAACCTGTGGGTATCAAAGCCTTTCCAGTACCCCGAGGAAGACATGGATCGCGGCAAAGTGTTATCCGCGGAAGAATTGGAAAAGCTGGGAGACTATGGCCGCTATCGTGACATAGACAATGACGGGATTGCCCCGCGCACGCTTCCGGGAACGGATCACCCCCTGGCGGCATTCTTCACCCGCGGCACGGGGCACGACGAGCGGGCAATTTACAGTGAAAAGGCACAAGACTGGGACGCCAACATCGAGAGGCTTTGGAGAAAGTTGGAAAGCGTTCGCGATGTACTGCCTGCTCCCGTGGTGCAGTATATGGACGATACCGAAGTGGGGATCATTGCCTTCGGATCGACGGACCCTGCCATCGTCGAGGCACGCGAATATCTGTCGGCTGAAGGCATAGAGACGGATTATTTGCGCATCCGTGCGATTCCCTTTTCCAAGACCGTGAAAGAATTTATACAAGAACACGAGTGCGTGTACGTCATTGAAATGAACACCGATGGACAGATGCATCAACTGCTTCAACTCGAGTGGCCTGAATTGGCGACGAAGTTGGTTTCCCTGACCAAGAACAACGGCTTACCGCTCGATGCGGACTGGTCTTCCGAGGCAGTTCGAAATGCAGAGGAAAAACGACATGAAGGATAATGGCAACGGAAGAGCAAAGAAAAAAGTGAACGAAATTGGTCTTTCCAGAACGGATTATAAGGGGCGGCCAACTACATTGTGCCAGGGATGCGGACACAATTCCATCTCGAGCCAAATCATGGCAGCCTGCTACGAGCTATCCATCCAGCCCGAGAATGTGATCAAGATTTCCGGCATCGGCTGCTCGAGTAAGAGTCCAACGTATTTCATGAGTCGTTCGCATGGCTTCAATGCCGTGCATGGACGTATGCCGTCCATCGCCACCGGCGCCTCGATCGCCAATCGATCCCTGAAGACGATTGGCGTCTCTGGGGACGGAGACACGGCGAGCATCGGCATCGGTCAATTTATCCACCTCATGCGCCGCAACGTGCCCATGGTCTACATCATCGAAAACAACGGCGTTTATGGGCTGACCAAAGGGCAGTTTTCCGCAACTGCCGATCAAGGACAGAAATTGAAGAAGATGGGCGTGAATCCTTTTATGCCGATCGATTTGTGCATGGAAGCGCTCATCGCCAACTGCGGTTTCGTGGCGCGATCATTTGCGGGAGATCCCAAACAGGTCAAGGAGCTGTTGAAATCCGCACTCAATTTCCAGGGAACGGCGGTGCTCGACATCATCAGCCCCTGCGTGACGTTCAACAATCGCGATGAATCCACGAAGAGTTATTCGTGGGGAATCGAACACGAATATCCCTTGCACGACGTCACCTGGGTACCTTCCTATGATGAAATTGAGATGGAAATCGAGCCCGGGGAAATCGTCGAAGTCGAACTGCACAACAAGTCCCGTTTGGTGCTCAAGAAGCTGGAGCACAACCACGATACGTCGGACAGGCTTGCCGCCATGCAGCTTCTCGAGGAAACGTGTTGTGCCGAAATATTGGCCACGGGTTTGATCTATCTCAACCAAAAGCAGGAAACATTCCAATCGGTGGAAAATCTCGTCGACAAACCCCTCGCTCGGCTTCAGCAGAAGGAATTACGGCCCTCCAAAGAGGCGCTGGAAAAGGTCATGACCGAATTTCGATAGGAAACATGAGGTTTGGCAACGAACTTTCAGTTGACTAGCGAACAAACGAGGCGTTGATGCGTCTCGTTTGTTCGTTTCTATCCGCAAGCGGGGCTCGAGTGTATAATTTGCTCTCGAGAGGTGGGATTACTCCCGGTACAACTTTGCGAAAGTAAGAATGGAGCGTAAAAGAGGAGTAAAGCCGTGTCAGAACCGATGAGTTGTTTGCAACTCTCGATGAGAATCCTAGCTGCTATTTGCGTGCTGATCTTCATTATCACGCTACCGTTTGGCTTACTGGCTTTCTTCAGTTCGAATGTGATCTTCAATCCCGAGGAGCTCAGTAGCACACTAAACGAAAGTTTGATTGCTTCCGGAATTCTCCGGAACAGCATCTCCGAGATGCTTTCCGAAATGGAATTCGGCGACGATTTCGAGGACGATTCGGAGGTCCGCCGAGCCCTCAGCGATCTGTCTGTCGATGAATGGGATCGCATCGTCGATTTACTCCTGCCGGATGCGTGGATGGAGAATCAGATTAAGGCAGCCGTTATGTCGATCAATACCTGGCTCGATGACGACCGGCTGACGCCGGGCATCGAGATCGATATGCGGCCGATCAAAGCGCGGATGCAGGGTGAAGGTATGCTGGAAGTCATCGATTTGATCGTCGACTCCTGGCCCACGTGCACGCAAGATCAGGTAGACCGCATGCAGCAAGCATCTCTGGAAGCAGGGCATCCCGCCATTCTCTACTGCGAGCCGCCAGAGCCTTACCGGACAGAACTGATTGAGTTCGCAACACAGCGCTTCCAGGGTTTCTTCCGTGATTTGCCGCCGACATTCTCGGCTTTCGATACTGAACAAAATGATCTGAACCTCGACGATGTGCTGCTCTTGAAGGAACGCATCCGCATGGTTCGTGCCTTTACGATGGGGGGCTGGCTGCTGTCCGCTGCGTTGCTCGGGTTGATCATGATCCTAGCGATTCGTTCTTGGCGTGATGTTGCCCTTTGGTGGGGCTTGCCGTTACTGATCGCTGGCATATTGACCATCGCGCTTGGTTTTTCTGCAGGCACCACATTCAACCGTTATTGGCAGCAGGCTTCGGTAGAATTCCGCCAGCAATCTAGAGCGCTGTACGACATGCTGCTGGTTCCAGTAACCGCCGTTCGTGATAAGGTAACGGGTGAAGTGATGGGGGTAGGAGTCTTGATCACCATCGTAGGGATTGCGATTCTGGTGATTGGCTATCTGTTCCATCGCGCAGTACGGCCTGCAATTGCCAATCCTTCGCAGAACGTAATCCCTCAAGGTCCTATTTCGCCGCCAGCAAATGCGGATTCCGGAGGCCAAGCGACGGTTCCGGTACCACCGCCTGCGAAGGATGAAGATGGAGAACGTCCCTCAGGAATGTTCGGCTGACAAGCGCTGGAAACACAAAACGTGGCAGACGCATACCGGGCTGCCACGTTTTTAATTCTCCAGGTTTATCTAGTTCACACATCCGAAATGAGCAGCGTCATGAATGCTGCGACGTCCATTGTGCGATCAATGTTCCAGGTCGCTTCGACGATTTCATTCAAACGATCATCGCTAACGACGCCTTGTGCGTTGGCATGGAATTTGGCGACGATTTCCTCATCACTGAGTGGATTCTCCGGAGCGCCTTTGGCGAAGTCCGTCTGTGCGGTGTGGGTGCGCCCGTCTTTGCTGGTGATGGTCACACGAGCACGTTTCACGCCGGGAAAGAGCGCATCAATTTCTGGATCGGCAACGACCCGTATTTTCGGCAGCGTCGCCCGGATTGCGGGATCTTTCAATTTCTCGTCGCTGAAGGAATCGGGCAGCACGTTGCCGTCCACGATCGCGGCGGCAATCACGTAGGGTAAGCTGTGATCGGCGGTCTCTTTGGTTTCGGGTTTGTATTTGCTCGGATCAGAGAGGATGTCGGCGCCGCGCGTTGTCGTCTCGACCAGGATTTCCGTCACCTCATCGTGGGTGATGCCGAGCGCGCTGCGCGCCTGCAGGGCGGCGGATATCGGTTGGTGGGTGAGGGCTTCGGTGGGATAGGCTTTGTAGCCACAGCGGGTGATGATGAATTCCTCGCCGAGTCCTTTAAGTAACTCGTCCGTTTTCCATTCGACGTTGGAGATGACCTCGATCAGCCCCTCTTTGCCTTCGATCACTTCGACCGGCCCCTCGTAGCCTTCGCGTGCCATCAGCGCGGCGATGACGCCGGCTTGCGAAGCCAGGGGATCGGCGGTGTTCTTCATGTTCGTCAGATGGCCGGCGACGACGCCGCCAAGGGTGAAGTGCGAACTGCCGCTGATGCCGACCGCGGCGACGAGTTGGTCGAGATCGAGGTCGTACAATTTGCCCGCCACCAGCGGGCTTACGAATTGCGTCAGCGTGGCGTGATGCCAGCCGACCTCCCGAACCCCGGGATGGGCGGCGTGGCACCAACGCATTTCCAACTCGTAGGCCAGGACGATGGCCGACAGCATCTCTGACCCATCTTTCCCGTTTGCCTCCGCGGCGGCCAGCGCGGCGCCGATGAGGTCGGAGGGGTGGCTGGGGTCCTGCTCCCAGTAGATGTCGTTATAGTCCATCGCCCGGGCGAGCAGACAATTCATCAAGGCGGCGTTGGAAGCGTTTGTGCGTAGACCGCTGCCGATCACCGTAGCTTCGGGCGTACCGCCGAGTTTTTCCGTGAAGCGCAGCATCGCCTGCATGTCTTCATTTCGTGTAGCCGCAAGAGCACAACCTACGCTGTCCAGCAAGAAGCGCTTGGCTTCGTGCTTCGCATTTTCGGGAATATCCGCATACGTAAGATTTCGGGCGAATACTGCCATTTCACGGCTGATTGAATCCATTTTTCTATGTCTCCTGGAAGTCTCTACAATTGCGCCACGACGGCGTTTGCAACATCGAGCGTCGAACTGGATCCACCCAGGTCGTACGTGCGGGTTTCCCCGGCTGCGATCACCTTGCGGATCGATTGTTCCAGGCTTTCAGCTAGATCGTTCTCGCCCAGCCAATCCAACATCAATTTCACCGCAAGCAGCATCGCCGTGGGGTTGACCTTGTGCTGACCGGCATATTTCGGCGCCGATCCATGCGTGGGCTCGAAGACAGCAAATCCGTCACCGATGTTGCCACTGGATGCGAAACCCAGGCCGCCAACCAACTGTGCAGCCAGGTCGGACACGATGTCGCCGAACATGTTCGAGGTCACCAAGACGCCGTAATCCGTCGGGTTTTTTACCAGCCACATCATCTGCGCGTCGATGTTGGTCTCCCAGAGTTCGATATCCGGGTACTCTGCCGCGATTTCCCGAGCCTGGCGGGTCATCAGGCCGCTGGTTTCACGCAGCACGTTGGGTTTTTCGACCAGGGTGACGGTGGGATAGCCAAATTTGCGTGCGTATTCGAAAGCCTGGCGAACGATTCGGGTGGCGCCGTTCTTGGTGATCACGCGCAGGCTTATGGCCATTTCGGCACCGGGAACGCCGTCGAAACGCGACATCGCCGGGCTGTACGCGTTAAGCGCGCTGCGGACTTCATCCGGTACGGGGTAGAATTCGACGCCGCTGTATAGGCCTTCCGTGTTTTCCCGGAAGACGACCAGATCGATGTCATCGCGGTAATTCAGCGGATTCCCCGGAAACGCCTTGCACGGCCGAAGGTTGGTATACAGATCGAAGATCTGCCGCAGATGCACGATCGGGCTGCGGTAGGAAAATCCCTTGTCCTGCAGCTCTGGGGCGAGTTCTTTGGCCGCTTCATCCTTAGGCTTGGACGTGATCGCGCCGAACAGCCCACAGGTGCAGTCGCGTAAAATCTTAACCGTTCGCTCGGGAAGCGCTTCTCCCTCCGTACACCAGAATTTCCAACCGATGTCGGCGGGAACGTACTCCGCGTCGAGGCCGAGCGCATCGAGCACGATGCGGGCAGCGTCCATCACGTCGACGCCGATGCCGTCTCCGGGCATCCAAGCAATTTGATATTTTGCCATTCAATCGTTCTCCTTCATTCAGGATCGTTGAGCGATCAACGTTAGATTACGAATCCGTTTCGTTCGATCGCGGCGGAGTTTTCATCCGCTCGAGTCGCTGCTGTGTGTATGGCACCAGGCCGCCGGCGTCGAAGATCTTCATCACCGTTTCCGGTAGCGGCGGGAAGCTGAATTCTCCACCCGTGCAGCGCAACATACCGCCCTGGAGATCGATCTCGATGGTTTCCCCGTCTTCGATGGCGTCGACCGCTTCAGGACAGATCAAAGCCGGCAGCGCGGCGTTGATGCAGTTGCGGTAGTAAATCCGGGCGATGCTTTTCGCCACGATCGCTCCGAGTCCGCTTTCCTTCAAGCAGGTGACGGCTTGTTCGCGCGACGATCCGCAGCCCCAGTTCGTGCCAGCGACTATGATGTCGTTGGGGCGCATGTCTTTTACAAAACGGGGATCGAGATCTTCGAGGGCGTACTGCGGCATTTCCTTCGGATCGCTGACCGTGTAGGTGTATTTGCCCGGAAAGATGACGTCGGTGTTGACGTCATCGCCGTATTTCCAAACTCGACCGCGAATGAGGTTGTCTTTGGCCATCAGGATATGTCCTTCGGGTGAGAAATTTCTCCTGCAACCGCCGAAGCGGCGACGACGGCGGGACTGGCGAGGTAAATTTCGCTCTCTTTCGTGCCCATGCGTCCGCGGAAGTTACGGTTCGCACTGCTGATTGTCACCTCGTCGGTGGCGGGCACGCCCATGTGATTACCCATGCAAGGTCCGCATCCGGGGCTTTCGATGACCGCACCGGCGCGTACAAACGTTTCCATATATCCCGATTGGAGCGCCTCTAAATAGACTTCAGAAGAGGCTGGGATTATGATCATTCGTGTGCCACTGGCGATTCGTTTTCCCTCGAGAATTGACGCCGCCGTGGCGAGATCTTCCAACCTGCCGTTGGTGCACGTACCTAAAAAGGCTTGGTCGATATGCGTGCCTCGTAGTTCGGACAGCGGCTGGACGTTGTCCACGGTGTGCGGACAGGCGATCATGGGTTGAATCTGCGCCGCATCGTACTCGAGAATTCGTGCGTACCTGGCATCGTCATCCGGACGAATGGGTTCGTAGGCGCGTTTCGCCCGATTTTCGAGATAGGTGAAGGTTTTCTCGTCTGCGGGAACGTAGCTGTTCTTGGCGCCCATCTCGGCCATCATGTTGGGGAGCACCTCCCGCTGGGATATGTCGAGGGCGGCGATCGCCTCGCCGTGCCATTCGACGGACTGATAGAGCGCGGCGTCGGCGCCGTTCTCGCCGATGACGTGCAACGCGAGATCCTTGGCGGAAACGCCTTCCACGAGACGGCCGTGCACGACAATCTTGATGCTTTCCGGCACGCGCAGCCAGAGTGAGCCGATGGCCCAGATGGAAGCCATTTCGCTGCGGCCAATACCGGCTCCAAAGGCGCCCATCGATCCTGCATGCGGTGTGTGCGAATCCGATCCCAGCACGATCTCTCCCGGAAGCGCCAGCCCCTCTTCGACCAGCACCTGGTGGCAAATCCCACGCCCGACTTCGTAGAAGTGCGGGATGCCTTGCTCGCGAACGAATTCGCGGATGATGCGGTGGTTTTCTGCGTGCTTGGTCGTCGGCGCGGGCGCGGCGTGATCGAGGAAGATGGCGTGCATCTCGGGATCGAAGACTCGCTCCGCGCCCATCTTCTTGAAAATCCCGTAGATGGGCGCCGTGTTGTCGTGGGAAAGAGCCACATCCGGTGTGATCTCCACGATTTGTCCGGCGGAGAGATGTTTTTCCCCGACTTTCCTGGCTAATACCTTCTCGGCGAATGTCTGCGACATTTTTTCTCCTACCTGCACAGGATTGTCATGCGTGTCGAAATGTACTTTCTGGTCTACTTGGTCGATTTGGTCAGGTCGAAATCCGTGAAATCCGCATGGTGAAAGATAATCGACTCCGGCCGGCGGGCGAATTTGTCGCCCTCCCAGGAGTGCGTGGCGACGACGTGCATCACCGCTTCGGGGATGTCGTGCTTGAAACACAGTCCGACGCCAGTGAAGGGGTGGCGTAGATATTGGTACATGCTCGCCCATTTGTATTCGCCGTCTTCTTCACGGAACTCGATCAACTTGCCCACGTCGGCCAGCAGCGCGCCGGCGATGAGCGTGTCACGATCGATGTCGTAACGCGCGCCATGCGCATCTTCGAGCACGTCTTGCATGGCGATACACAGGCGGCAAACCGTGCTGACGTGTTCCGGGAAGCTGATCTCGACGCCTTCGACGAGCAGCGTGTAGGGCATGCGTTTGAGATCGTCGATACTCCACCCGCCGATTTTCAGTGCCTCTTCCCAGACGGCGAGCGCCTTTCTTCGAAGCTCTTCGTCTTCGATCTCGGAAAATTCGGGAATGAGTTCGATCAATTCTTTGGACATCTTCTCTTCCTCATGGATACTGTTAATATACTAACCGCAAACACAGTCAAACGGCGCGCCAGATCTGGCGGCATCGAAGCGTTGGGTTGAATGTCGCACGGACGTTTCAATCGAGGCTTCTGGCAGGGGGGCCGTCGTATTCGTGCTTTACGGGATCGATCTTACGCATCGGCCGCTCGCGTGTTTGTTCCTCATGCACGTGTGCCGCCAAACCGGGAACGCGCGCCATGATGAAGAACGCGTTGGCCAGTTCGTGCGGCATATGGAGGTCGACGAGCAGGGCTGCGATGGCACCGTCGACGTTAATGGGCAGGTCTTTGCCGGCCTTCGATAACGCAGCTTGAATGGCAATAATCATCGCCACGCCGTCCCCGGCGACCTTCAATTCTTGCGCAATGGCGAACAATTTCTTCGTCCTGGGATCGTCGGTGTGGATGCGGTGACCTAGGCCGGCGATGCGTTTCTTCTCCTGGCGGTAACGGCCTACCAGATCCTCGGCGGCTTCTTCGATGCTCACGTTCGAATCCGCAGCCATTTGGATGCCTTCCTCGATAACACCCATGCAGTCGTAAATCGCTGCGCCGTGAAAACGGTTGATCGAGAGCACGCCCGCAGCAATGGCTGCGTTGAGTGGGGCGCCGGTCGAGGTTGCGGTGCGCGCAGCGAGAGCCGAGGGAGGTGTAGCCCCGTGATCGATGGACGATACCAGCATAGCATCGAGCAGCTTTGCCACGTTCGGCGCCGGCAGTTCGCCGGTCAGGGCCAGGAAAATCGCCTGCGCAAAGGTAACATTCCCCATTAATTCGTCGATGCGGTAGCCGCGCAAGCGAACCTCGTTGGGTTCGATTTGGGTGATAGCAGTTTTCCAGGTATCTTCGCTCATTTCATAATCCCATGTTTGGTCAGGACGGATTTCGTTTCCTGTGGCAGCATGCCGAAGCCGTCGACGACATGCACGCCGACTTCACGCAGCCGTTTAACCTTGCCTTCGTGCGTGCCGCGCCCGCCTTCGATGATTGCACCGGCGTGGCTGAAACGCGTGCCGCTCTTCGCCGCTTTCCCGCCGATGAAGGCGACGATCGGCTTGGTGACTTCATCGGCTTCGATCAGATCGGCCAGACGCTCTTCCTGGGTGCCGCCGATCTCGCCGAACATCACGATGGCCTTCGTTTGTGGATCGTTCTCGAAATGCAGAGCGACTTCGGGAAGTGGTGTGCCGACGACAACGTCGCCGCCCACGTGAACCAGCGTCGTCGCGCCGATCCCTTCCTGCGCCAGGTAGTAGGCCATCGAGGAGGTGATCCCGCCGGAGCGGGAGCAGATACCCACGGGTCCCGGCATGAACCAGGCCTTGGCCGACGCCGCTCGGCCGCCGATCATGCCCAACACGGCCTTTCCTGGCGAAAGAACGCCCAGTGTGTTCGGCCCGACGAAGTGCGCCTCTTTGCGATGCGCGGCTTCGGCGATCTCGAGTACGTCGTAGATCGGCACGCGATCGGGAACGATCACGAGTAGTTTCACACCGGCGTCGATCGCTTCCAGCGCGGCACCCTTTACCAACGGCGCCGGGATGAAGAGGACGCTGACGTCGATCGGTCCGACATTCTCCCAGGCTTCTTGGATGGTATCGAACACCGGGACGCCTTCGACGTCCTGGCCGCCCTTTCCGGGTGTCACGCCGGCGACGACTTGCGTTCCGTATTCTTTCATTAAGCGCGCCCGGGTTTGTCCTTCGCGGCCCGTTATGCCTTGTACCAGCACGCGTTTGGTTTCGTCAATCAATATGGCCATATTGGCTCCATATCTAACACGCAATGCGCCATCACGTATCAGAAACCTCATCCAGCCCGGGAGTGGGCAGAGAAACATAACCGCCGCGGTTGCCTTCGAAGAAACATTCAACCTCGCAGGCCAGGCACTCGCTGCATCCGCCTTTCCTGGCTTCATCGAGCGAAATGTTGAGCACGGGGACGCCGTCTTCCAGTTTGAGAATCTTGGGCACGCAGGTTTCGATGCAGATTTTGCTCTCGCAGTCACGACAGGCAGCATGGTCGTAGGTAACCGTGCCCCCCGTTACAGTCTCGAATTGGTAGGGTTCCTTCGCTTTGGGAGGTTTATACGCAGTGGATGTCGTTTCTGCAGGTTCGGATTCCTGGATCAATTCGTCCAGCCTCTGGGCGCAGAATTCCGGCGTGTCGTCTTTCCCGTAACCCTCTATGGGTGCGGGGATGTAATCCTCGGCGCGTTCCAGAATGGCGATGGCCCTTTCTTCGGCGTTCCCACCCAGACGGATGACGGCAGGAACCTCGAGAGGAACTTCCATGAAGGCTTTCACCAGACCGCGTGCGCTGTGGAACTGTTCTTGTGAGGCGACGCCGGAACCTGAAGCAAAGTAACCGTCGATCCCGGACTGCGATAGGATGATCCATGCAGCACGATAGACCTTCGAAGCCGGGGGATTTCCGCTCGTGTCCACGAAGTTGGCCAGTTTGTAGCCGCGGTTCAACACCGCATCCATGCTCATCATCGAGCCACCACCGCCGGCGCCGTGGAAACCGATCACGCCGTCTCCGCTGCTGAAGTCCTGTTCGAGCTGGATGAAGTAGAACGTTCCGCGGTAATCGTTCTTTTCCACTTGCCAGGCGATTTGTTCCAACGCCGTGGGCGGCCGGTCAAATTCGCGAGCGATTTCGATGCCCAGATCAGGATGGCGGTACACGGCGTAGTCGTCGACCGTGATGCGGCAGTCTGCAGCAATTAGCTTCCCCTCGTTTGTGAGTATGATGGGATTGATTTCCGCCGCGCGCGCATCGTATTTGCGCGCGACTTCGTATAGCTTGGCCAGCATCCCGCCGAGCTTAAGCTGCAGCTTCTCGTGAATATCAGCCTTGCGGACCAGGTCGCGGGCCTGGTGTTCGAGCAAGCCGGTGCGGATGTCCACACTCATACGCGACACCGATTCGGGATGCTCCTGGGCGATTTGCTCGATGCCGCTGCCGCCGATGCTGCTGAAGATCATCATTGGAGCTTGGGACAGGTCGTCGATGATCACGCCGGCGTAGAATTCGCGGGCGACGTCGAGTTTTTCTTCGACCAGCACCGTGTCGACGGTGAAGCCCTTGATCTGCATGCCCAGGATCTCGGAGGCCGCTTCCGCGGCGGCTTGCGGTGAATCGACGAAGCGAATGGCGCCCATACCGGCGCGTCCGATGACCCACGCTTGCGCTTTAACGACGACGGGACTGTTGATCTCCTCGGTCAGCGCCTGGGCTTCAATTGCGGATTTTACGGGACCGCCTCGCGGGACGTTGATGCCGCAATCCGCGAGTAGGGATTTCCCCTTGTGTTCGTGTAACCGTGCCATACTTTACCTTTTGCGCTCAAAGTGGAAAGATTCGTGTGGGCGTTCGTTGTCCGGTCCGCCTTGCCAAGAAAACAAGCCAGCAAACCGCTGGCTTGAGCGCTGCTTTTCTACCTCCTCCGTTTGTAAATTGCACTTAATGATATAACGCTCATATCATCAATTCGATGCGATTATACATGTGCTGCGCGTAGGAATCAATTATTTCATCGTTTAATGCAATTATCGACAGTACCCGCTTCTAAAACGAATTGTTATCAAAAATGCAGCTTCCCCGCGCCAAAAGGCATGACCATGCCCCTGACAGTTGATACTTGCCTGTAAGGTCGTTTCCGTCTACCCTTTAATATAATTCAGAAAGAGTTCGGTCCCGTACGGAACGCGATTTGCCGTACAGTGGCCAGGCGGCAGGTTTTCTTGCGGCCCGAGGATGTGGTTCCATCGGTTCGTCGATTACCACGAGGGCACGATGAGATACTTTGCACGAGCGCCTCTCGATACGGACGAAGCAGTCGTCTCGCGAGGGATCATCTATCTGATACCCGAACGCTGCAAAGGTTGTCGGATTTGCATCCGCCTTTGTCCTCGAAACGTACTTCAAGCCTCCGAGCAAACGAACGCTAAAGGGTATCACATCCCGGAGATTGCCCCGGGGAAAGAAGGCGCCTGTACGCTCTGCGGTTTCTGCGGCATGGTCTGTCCAGAGTTCGCCATATACATCGGAAAGGGGGACGATTGAGCTCCACCGACGTACGTTCGGGAAAGCATTTCATGCACGGCGATCACGCCTGCGCCGAAGGGGCGATCGCCGCTGGCTGTACGTTTTTCGGTGGCTATCCCATCACGCCGTCGACCGAGATCGCCGAATATCTTGCGCGCCGTCTTCCCAATACGGGCGGCGTATTCATTCAAATGGAAGACGAACTCAGCAGCATCGCCTCCGTATTAGGCGCATCCGCCGCCGGTTCACGCGCCATGACGGCGACTTCCGGACCGGGTTTCAGCCTGATGATGGAGAATCTCGGTCTGGCGATCATGCTCGAAATTCCCTGTGTTCTAGTCAACGTGATGCGCGCCGCGCCTTCGACCGGCTTGCCCACGCTGCCCGGCCAGGCCGACGTGATGCAAGCCAAATGGGGGTCTCACGGGGACTACCAGATCGTGGCTTACGCCCCCAGTTCACCGCAGGAGATGTTCGATCTCACCGTGCGAGCTTTCAACGTGGCCGATCGCTACCGCACGCCGGTGATCATCCTGGCCGACGAGGTCGTGGGGCACATGGTCGAGAAAGTGGTCATCCCGTCCGAGACGGAGATCGAGCGCTGGGAACGCAAGCGGCCCAGTCGGAAGCCTGGCGAGGATTTCCAACCTTTCGCTGTCGAGGACGACGATTTGGTGCCGCCTATGGCCCACGCCGGTGAAGGATACCGCATCCATTTCACCGGCCTGACGCACGACGCGCGCGGGTATCCGGACATGACGGCCGAAGCGCATCATGCCCTTGTGACGCGTCTCAGTGATAAGATCGTGTGCAACGCCGACGAGATCATCGTCGTCGAAGAAGAATGGCTCGATAAGGCGGACATCGTGGTAGTTACATTTGGCTGCACGGCGCGTTCCGCGAAGCGGGCGGTGCGGGAGGCTCGGAACGCAGGAATGCCTGTAGGTTTCTTGCGATTGGTCTCGCTGTGGCCTTTCCCCGAGTGCAGGATCAAGGAAATCGCCAAACAGGTGGATGCATTCATCGTGGCTGAAATCAATCTTGGGCAGGTGTCACGAGAGCTGGAACGCCACGTCAAGCAGAGAGTCATCGGCGTGAATCACGCAGGCGGTAAGATGATGTCGCCCGAGGAGATCTTTCGAGCGATCATGGAGGTTGGCGGTCGTGGAAACGGCCATCGTCACCGTCGATAAACACCCGCTGGACGTCGTCCTGCGGGAGGAACGCATACCCCACATCTTCTGTCCGGGATGCGGGATAGGCATCGTCATGCGCTGCTACGCGCAGGCGATCCTCGATTCGGATATCCCTATCGATCAACATGTGGTCGTCTCGGGGATCGGCTGCTCCGGACGCGTGGCGGGCTACATGGCGATCGACTCCTATCACACCACGCACGGCCGAGCCATCCCCTTCGCCCTGGGGATCAAACTGGCCAAACCTGGACTGAATGTGGTGGTTTTCAGCGGTGACGGCGATCTGGCTGCCATCGGCGGAAATCATCTGATCCACGCTGCGCGAAGGAACGTAGACCTGACAGTGATCTGCGCCAACAATTTCAACTACGGCATGACCGGAGGCCAGGCGGGACCGACGACGCCGTATGGGGCGAGAGCGACGACGGCGCCGTACGGCAACCCCGAACACCCGTTCAATTTTCCCATGCTGTTGGCGGCGGCCGGGGCGAATTTCGTCTCACGCTGGACGACGATGCACGCCCATCAGGTCCAAAAGGACATCCTCTACGCCTTTCGCAAACCCGGTTTTTCGTTCATCGAGGTGCTCTCGCCGTGTCCCATAGGGTACGGCAAATCGAATCAGATCGAGGACGGCCTGGAAGAGATGCTGCTTTACAAGGAACGCTGCAAGATCGATAAAGATGTGCCTCTGGATGAGGTCGAGATCGATTTGAGCAGCAACCAGCCGATCTACGTCGGTCGATTCGTGGATCGAGACTTGTTGCCCTATCAACCCGTGAAGATCGAGGAGTGAACGATTTGAGAGAAGAGGTTCGTATTTCCGGTTTCGGGGGGCAAGGTGTCGGATTGTTCGGCGTGATCTTGGGCCGGGCACTTTCGCTGTACCAGGATTTGAACGCCGTCATGACCCAGGCCTACGGGCCCGAGGCGCGGGGTGGGGCGTCGAACGCCAATCTCGTCGTCGCAGACCGACCGATCGATTATCCCTTCGTGCAGAAAGCGGACGTGCTGGTGGCGCTTTCGCAGGAGAGCTACGCACGCTTCCGTCCCGAAGCACGGGAGGATGCCCTGGTGATCATCGAGAGTGACTTCGTCACGCCGGATACGGGAGATCAGACGGTCGGAATTCCGGCAACGCGCATGGCCGAAGATTTGGGACGGCGTATCGTGATGAACGTGATCATGTTGGGATTTTTCACTGCGGTGGTGGATTTCACCGAACGCAAGGCAGTCGAAAAGGCCATCGCCGCCACCGTGCCGCCGACGACCTTGATGCTGAACAAGAAGGCTTTCGCCATAGGGTACGCGCACAAGCCCGTGCGGGAGCAGGCGGCGTGATATTCTTCCGATAGATTGTCTTAAAATCAATTCTTTATATCGTGTAGTCTAGATGGTTTCCTTCTCGCCATAGGTTATCCCAACGATCTGCACGTTCAAACCCTAAACCGCCTTCGTGGAAGAAGTCGAACTCGATGCTGTTTATATCATCGAACGCAACATCGGCCAGATCACATGCCAGACCACATCGGTCCCAAAATGCACAACCATCGCAGCCACCAATCCTTCCCCAAATCAACCACATGCGATCCCTGCCATTGATAAATCATCCCGTTGACCCAATCCTCTAGGGGTCTGTTATGCGGAGTCAAGCCTCGTTTCGAGGAGAGGATGGTTGCTTCGATAGCATGTAACCGAAACTGGTCCATCTGCCCTCATCGACCTCGATAGTTTTTTTTAACTCACCATCCGGTTCTTCCTAGAAATCCGGTTCGTGTTGTGCGTATCCTACACGAATCCACAACGCAGGGCCGTTATTTTCTCAGCCCTGCGTTGTGTTCGTTGATCAGGGTATTGGGTAAGGAGAATCCTTCTAAAATCCCATCTCCAGCTTGGCGAGTATCGAGAGTGCGATACGCTCCAGGTAATACCGGTAGACATTTTCTGCCGTGCCCTGACCCTCGACAATTACATTGACATTGCGGTATTGGAATACGATCGTCATCTTCAATGCATCCGGATCGTCGCCGTTCGGGTTTTCGATCGTCGCCAGCAAGGCACGTTCTGCGTTGCCCATTTCGATCGCTTCACCGTTGTAAATACCGCCGCGAAAACTACCCGGGAAATCGTAATCGATGAAAGTGGCGGCGCCCTGGATGCTGTCGAAGCGCTCGACGACGATCAACAGGCGCGGCGGCGAAACCATTTCAGTGGGTTCCAGATCGTAAATACCAATATAACCTTCCTGGCGCCCGGTATCATCGAAAATGGTTTGATAATCGATGCCCCAATTCTCGACGAGCGATTCATTCGTTGCAGGAAAACCGGTCAGGAGATACGGCTCCTGGAAGTCTTCGACCGCAGGCAGATATTCCGCTGCATTAGCGGAGATCAAATCCGGCATCCGGGTAGGTTCCGGCGGAGCGTCCGCCGGTTCTTCCGTAAGCGCTTCCGTTGACGTTGCTGTGTGTGGAGGCTGTTCCGTGGTTGCTGTTGAGCAAGCGGAAGTCAGCAGCACGAAGACAAGCCCAACGAAGAAATACCGTTTCATCACTCACTCCTAATACCAATCGAATTTAGACCATCAGAAGTATAGCGGCCCAATATCCCGTATGGACTTACGGAAACTTAACACTTATGCTTGCAGTCACATGCAAGCGCCCGACGATTTTTAGAAATAAACCCGCTCGATCCCCTGTACGTACTTCGAGTTACGTGTCACGCGGAAGGGGAAGTAGCCTGCAGCGCGGTCGGCTTTCGCTTCGTGTTCGATCTCGTATTTCAACTCAACGATCACATCGCGCGTGTTCTTCTGGCGGTGCAGCAGTGGATTACAGAGCGCCATGTTGACCTTCCAGAAGATCTGCTGTGAATCGATCGTCACGCGAAAGTCGTCGTCGCGTGTGGCGTAGTAGCCACGCTGATAGCAGTTGAGCAGCACCGGACTTAACGTGTGCAGGTCGTCGCGCACTACGGTGGGCAGGCTGGAACGATCGGCGACTGCCTGGAAAATCCGGTCGCAGAAGCACTCATCCAGCGTGAAATCGGCGATGCGGTAGGAGATCTTCTTGCCCACGTGTCCTTGCTTGACCTTGATCTCGAGCATCGGATTGCGGATTTCGCCTGTGGCTGGTCCATACCAACGCAAACGGACTTTACGGCGCATTTCGGCGCCGGAGACGTTATCGAAATAGTTTTCCATGTCGACCGTGTCCAGGTACAAGCTGTTGACCTGGCGCGGCGGGTAGGGGGCGTAGAATAGCAGCGGATGCTGGCGGACGAGCGCCACGATCTGGCTGGGCAGCAGCTCTTCGACCAGGAATTTGCGCTCGTAGCGATACGAGCGCAGCTGCGTGTAGCCACTTGTTTCCGCCGCGAGTTTGGTACCGTCGGTCATCTACCAGATACCCTTGTTGTCCAGGAACGATACTTCCATTTGTGGCGAGATCGCCAGCAGGGCGTCACGCGCCTGCTCCAGATCAGACAGATGGCGGAACTCGACCACGAAAGCCAGTTCCATCAGTTCGCTGTTCTCGTCGTAGCGAATCAGGCGTAGCTTGCTGCAGTATTTTTCAAGCGTCTGTTGGATTTGCTGCATGCCGGTTTTTTCGCTGCCGCGGCTGGTGATCGAGAGGTGCAGGTTGACATCGGCCTGAGTCTGGCGCAGCAAGCGTCCCAGTCCGAGCAGCAGAATGCCCACAACCAGGCTGAGGGTGGTGATCAGACGCTGATTGTCACCCAGGCCAATCCCCAGGCTGATGGCGAAGAACAGGTAGGCCAACTCTTCCGGTTCCTTGACCGCCGTGCGGAAGCGGATGATCGACAGCGCGCCGACTAGGCCGAGGGAGAGGGCGACTGACGAGCGTACGACCAGAATGATGAACGTGGTGGTGACGGTCACCAGCATGAAGTTGGCGGCGAACTTGCGTCGATTGGAGAGCGAGGAGCCCCAATAGACGTAGACGCGGCTGAGCACGAATGCATACAACGCCGCCAGGACGAGGTTGACGCCGAATGTGGTCACGTCGACCGTGCTGCCTGTGCTGGCCGAAAATGAATCCAGGATGGACTGCAGGGCGTTCGGCGCCTGGGTGGGAAGGGCCGTGGGCACGGCTTCGACGGCGACCGGTTCTGCTTCACCGCCCGGCTCCGGTTCGCCGCCGGCCTGCGGGGCGAGCACCTGTAGCGATACGTCGTCGATGGTCGTGGTGCGTTCGCCATGCGAGGCGAATACCACCCCACCTGGCGCGAGCGGTTCTGAGTCGCTGGCGTTGACGATCTCACTGCCGTCGATGCTGATGCTGTGCTGGCCGCCTTGCAGCGTGATTTTGAATTCCATCCAGGTATCCTGCGCCGGCTGCCAGCCGGGTGAGACGGCCAATTCGCTTTCCTGGCCTTCGCCCTGATTCTTCAAGATCACAACGGCGTCCTCCAGCAGGATCAGGAGGTAACTGCCGCTGTCGTTGGCGCGGTAATTGATGTGCGACTCGCCGGGACCCGAGAATTTCAGCTTGAAGCTCAGCTCGAAATCCTGCCAGCCTCCACCGCGGGCGGCGTAGTTCCCCGGGCCGATCTGCAGGGCGCCATCGGCGACGACTACCTCCGGCGAGTGTTCCCACTCGGGAAGCTGCGGATCGTCGAACGAGTCCGTGAACCCGCCTTCCTGGGCCACTGCCGGAACTATGGCAAAAGTGAGTATCAATAAGAGTGTGATGGCGACTCTGGTTTTTCGTTTCATGGCAATTCCTCGCTTCGAATTATTCTTATGGCGGCGGCTGTGCAGCTTCCTGCTGCAGGACCTGCCGCACGAATCGACTGCGTTCGGTGACGAAATCCGGGATGGTTTCCCAGGAATGCTCGAAATCTGCGGGCGAGAACATGGCTTCCTCGCCGTAGAAGGCTTTGTCGTCGCCGGATTGAGAGATGTACGGTGAGATCATACTGTGGTAAGTCTGGACCAGCTCGCTGACGTTCTGGGGGTTGAACCACACACGCATCAGCAGATCGAGATAAGCGGCGTATTTGCGCCGGTAAACCGCCGTGTTCATCACCTTATCGTAGAGCGGGGCGCGCGGCATCATGCCTGTATCGGTACGTTCGAAGACCGCCGACTGTGGATTGCCGCCCCAGGTCAGGTCCCAGGGGATCCACTCGAAGATGTCGGTGACGGGGTCGTGGTAAAGGTAGTAGTTGTTGCCGGTGTAGGGATAGGAATCCCAATTATCGATCAGCGTGACCACGGCCAGGTAGCGCAGGAAGGCATCCATGTCGAAGACGGTTTCGAAGGCTTGGATGAATTCTGCATCGGAGGCGTAGCTCGTACCGTCGAGCACCTTACACAGATTCACGATGTCGCTGTAATCGGCTTCCTCTTCATTGGACATCTTGCCGTAGGCGTACTGCCCGTTCTGCATGGGGTAATCTTCGATCTTGTCGCCGTAGTAGATCAGGTCCATCGGACCGCGCTGGGCGTGGCTGGCCTTGTAGAGATTGCCGCCCTTGCTGTCGGCGCCGAAGCGGTTGCCGATGTATTTCTGGTCCACGCGTTCGACCAGCGAATACACACCCCAGTAGACCGGCGGGCTGGCGTCGTCGGTGAAGTCGATCCACAGATCGACGTAGGCCACGTGACTTGCGGGTAGGCCAGCGGCGTACATCATCTCGTAGGCCAGTTTTTCGTAGAGCAGCGAAGAGTCGCCGATGTTGTTGAGGAACATCAACTGACGCAGATTGTGAAACTCCTGCCCGTCGACGTAGTAGTCGGTGTCGATCTTCCAGGGCTTTTTATCGCCGGAGACTCGTAGCGAGAATTGGCCGCGCATGCGGAAGCCGACGTCGTTCAACTTCTCGCCGAAAACGGTGGCGTCGACCTCGACCTGATATTTGGCTTCGGGATCGACCCACATGGTGTCCCAGTCGGCCTGGGTGAGGCGGATGTCGACCCGGCGCACGCGCGAGTCGTCGAACACGTACCAGTAATCGACGCTACTGGAAGCCGGCAGGCGCACCGTAACGGTCGTCTGATCGGTGTCCGTGCGTCCCTGCGAATCGGTCACGCGCAAGGTGATGGTGTAGACGCCCGATTTGGTGTAGAGATACTGCGCATAGCCACCATTGGTGCTGGCGTCGAAATCGAACGCACCGTTGCCGTCCAGATCCCACTCGTACTTAACGATCGTGGCGCCATCCGCGTAGCTACCGTAGGCGCTGAAATAAGCCGTCAGCGGCGCCCAGCCGTCGTTGTAGATGGCGGTGGCCTGGGCCGTGACGTTGGGGCTGTCCTGGGTTTCGCCGACGGCGGGAGCGGGGTGCAAGACTGCTGTGATGAGCACAACCAAACCAATGACGAGAAACAGGTAGATCGAAGCCTGTTCCAGAGCGCGGCGGCTTCGGGCAGGGCGGAGATCGCGACGCGCGGTCATCGCATCTCCAGAGTGACGGGGATTTGCGTGATGCAGAGAGCGCTGAGGTGGACTGCGTCGCGCGCCGACATAGGGCGATTATACAGATATTTAGAAACGGCGCTGGATGATCGGGACCGCTGATTGCGCTGAGGAGGATAATGTCACTTAGGATAATAGTGATGAAAGCAGAAGAATTCAGCTTAATCCGTTTGGTCAACCTTTCAGCGGTTCATGATTGCCTGTGGTGAGGCAGAGCCGACTAGAATGTATTTCGTCGAGTGCGGGCATGCAGAGGATTAAGATTCTTAGAAATGGCGCTGGGACGAGTCGATCATTCCCCAAATGCGTATTCATCATATGCGCATCCGATGTCGAAATCGGTGATGTCTACAAATCGCATTGTGTGGGTATCGATGCGTACGGCGAAAATAATCTCTTCAAGATACCATCCCTTGGCACCATCCCCCAATTCATCGATATAAGTTGCGGGTTCTTCGTCGTCGAATCTACCGACGGCGAAGACATCGTAAAGCCTGCCATTCTGATCCCAACAGAATGTGTTTGAGGAAAACGTTTCAGTTTCTTGCAGGGGAGGTGTCTCGATTGCGTCGACAATAATCCATTTTGATTTTCCATTCGTGTCGTGGCACACCATCTCCTCAATCCAAAACATGTACGAATTTTCCTTCCGAATTGCAGTAGAGCCGTAATCACAATTGATTCCGATGCATTGGCCAACAAGAAAAGTAAGTTCCTTTGGAAAAGTTGGCCCAGCCCCAAAGTGTCGGCCAAGGTAGTTCCCCGGCACATCGGGATCGGGCAACTCGGTTTCGAAATCTGCGGTGTTACAGAATGGTGTAACGGTGGCATTAGTACCCAGATCGTCATCCGTCTCTTCGTGAGTGCTTGTTGGTGTTTCACGTTCCAAAATGCGTGTTTCTGTGGGCGCAACAGGATCAGTAGCAGTGGCGGAGAATTGGTTTTCCTGAACGATTTGGCATGCTTGCATGAATAGACTGGACAACAAAAAGATGCACACTTTTCTATGTCTCATGATCTGTCCCTTGGGATGCTGCTGTTCTACTTTTTCGAGACGCAGCGCATCGTGTCCTGCCAATGAGCGGAATGGTTTCAGAAGGGAGTCGCGTAAAATGTAAAACGGGAAAGTTTCAGCAAACCGACACGACGATTTAATACAGCGTGGGATTTCAGGGAGGCGAACACGATTGACATCGAGCGGCTATTTCCCCTTCTCCCTTTTCTTTTTTCTTTTCTCTTTGATCGTTAATTTGGGCTTTTTTTGCGTTTCTTTTTTCGCTTTATCCCGCTTACCTTTTTCACCCATAGTAACCTCGTATGAATCGGAAAAAATCGTAGGTTCGTTAACGGACTTTTTTCAGCATGTTGTCCATCGGCTGACGTGTAAAACCATGGTTCACAGGTATGTAGAACTCTCATCATTCTACCAGTCCCGGTATAAAAGGCTATCCCGCCTGATCCGCGCTGCGCCACCAGACGAACGCCGCCACCGTGCCCATGAGGAAGGCCGCCAGCACCACGATCAAACTGTGCGCCGGAATCGGCTCGACGGGCGCACCGTTCATGCTGACCAACAGCCCTGGTACGGCCCAGGGGAACCACTCCGCCCATCCCAGCACGCCGGCGATCTGGGCTGCTGCTACGGTTAAGACTGCCCAGCCTAGGGGCAGCAGATAGCCGCGGCCGGAACTGGCGAACAGCGCAACGAATGGCATCATCATCGATGTCAGGGCGGTGATTCCCAGCAGCGCAGCGAACGAATCCCAGATCAACCCGGTGGACCCACCTGGAATGTCAACCAGCGTGCCGATGCCCAATCCCAAACCGAAGATAAGCAGTACCAAACACAATGCCCAGAGGGCGATCAAGACCAGCTTGGCGGCGACGATGGCTTCGCGCCGCGTGGGTAGGGCAAGCAGTTCCTTGACGGTGTGATCGATGTGTTCACGCCCGAAAACCCAGGCGGTGATGAAAGCGAAGAGGATCGCGCCGGCGATTGCCGTGCCCATTAAGAGCACCTGGAAGAAGGTGGGCCAGTCGGCCACGCCGGCGGTGATTTGCGCCTTGGTGTTGATCAAGCCCATCGACTTCGCACGCTCGGGATCCTTGAGGATAAACATGAACGCACCATCGATGACGGGCAGGATGCAGGCGGCTGCGGCGGTAAGGGGAAGCACTTTCGAACGGCGCGCCTTGAGCGCCTCGGCCCACAGGGTCGGGATGAAACCGTTCATGCCGCACCTCCCGTCAGGCGCAGAAAGTATTCTTCGAGATTCTCCTGCGTCACGATCAAGCGCGTGGGCGGCAGGCCCGCCTCGACCAGGATCGTAGCTACCGTGTCGGGTTCTTCCAGGGCGCGCTCTTCTGACAGATAGAGCGTACCTTCCTCGATTTTCACGGTATAGCCAGCTCGGGTGAGCGTCTCCTCTGCGACCTGCGGGTCGCGCGTCTGCACCTCAAGTCGGCGTGCCCGCAGCGCCTGCAGCTTGTCGTGCTCGAGCTCCTCGAGCAAGTGTCCCTGATGAATAATGCCGATGCGTGTCGCCAGACGGTCCACCTCGGTGAGGATGTGGCTGGACATGAATACGGTCATGCCGCGCTCCTGCGTGAACTGCTCCAGTAACTTGCGGATCTCGACCACACCGGCCGGGTCCAAGCCGCTGGCTGGTTCATCGAGGATCAACAGCTCGGGTTCGTGCAGTAAAGCGCGTGCCAACCCCAGGCGTTGGCGGTTACCCGTTGAAAGGCCAGCCGCTTTGCGATTGGTATATGCATTCAGCCCCAGATGTTCGATGGCCCTGTCTGTCGCCTTCCGATCGGGGACGCCCTGCAGGCGGCGGGCGATTTCCAGATTCTCGCGCACCGTCAATTCGGGATAAGCCGTGGGCTGTTCGACCAGATGGCCAACTTGTCGCCAGGGACCATGCCCGTTAGGTCCGATCGGTTCATCCAGCAGCTTCACCCAACCGGCGCTGGGCTTGATCATGCCCAGTAGGGCGCGGATGGTGGTGGTTTTGCCGGCGCCGTTCAGGCCCAGAAAACCGTAAATCTCGCCGCGTTCTACGCGCAGGCTGACTCTTTCGACGGCGCGCACGCTGCCGTATGATTTCGACAGGTTATGGGTTTCGATGGCTGGGTGCATGGGATACCTTTGATTGCGGGACAAAGCAATTGTACTACCAACTCGTTGGGCGCTATTCGGGATTCACGGTTGTAGAAAACGAGTGGCCGGCTCGATGTGTGAAATTAATGCGGGCGCCGCATCTCCCACAAGCCCAGCGTGAGACAGACGACTATGCCTACGATCCCGGCATAACCGCCGATGAGCGGATCGATGGAAGGAAAAATCAGCGTCCAGATCCCGAGCTTCTGGCTGTTGAACAGCCCGTGAACCCAGCCGGCGAGAATCGTACTTCGATGACGCAAGGTTAATTCGTTGAGATAGATTCCGAAGGCAGTCGTCAGTGCCATGAATGCCAGTACGCCCAGGACAGGTTGGCCGGGATAGGTAAAGCCGATGGCGATCAGCGGAAGATGCCACAGTCCCCAGACGACGCCCAGCAGCAGGTAAGCCTTCGGTTTACCCAGCGGGAGCAGCTTGGGCAGCAGGTAGCCGCGCCAGCCGATTTCTTCGCCCAATCCGAACAAGGCGTTGACGAACGGCGCGGCGAGGGACGATGCGGCGAACAGGCCCAAGAATACGTATGCAGCCGGCGGAGTCGGAGGGAGCGCAGTCCCGGCAGTTTCACGTATCGCCGCCAGAAATTGAGTCAACTGCCAATCTGGTTGACCCAAGCCGAACAGCCAAGTTAGGCCGTAGATGCTGGCGAAGCAAAGCGGCACGAGCAGTGCAGTATACAAGTAGGGTTTCCAGGAACCCAAACGTAGATTTAAGATCGCAGATCCCTCTCGTGTGATGAACTTGATCGTCAGCCACGTCGCCAGTGCAGGCACCCACATGACCGCCGAAATCATTAACTGGCCATAGTAAGCAGGAAGGCGGGTGATGCGGAACCCGCTGGCGATCAGTGCACCTTCGATCGCATACGTGACTACGAAGGTGATGCCGAGGAAGGTCAGGATACCCTTGCGATCGAGCATGTTTTTATCCATTTGGTTCCTTACGGGGATGTGTTCTCGAGTGGGTTTTCACCCGTGCGCGAGAGCCATCTGGCGCCGAAATAGGCCACCAGCAGCAGGGCGAAGGCGCCGCGCAGCACGGTTCCGTAATATATCTTACCCCACCAGGCGGATTCGAGATTCTTGAACTTATAGATTGCGCTGAATATTCCCGCGTTCAGCAGGACGTGGTAGAGGTAGCAGACGAAAATGCTGCCGCCCGTGTTATTGTAGAGCCAGGTCATGACGATCGAGAAAAAAACAGTATTGAGCACGAAAACGAAGAATAGGGTGAAGTTCAGTTCGATCGGAAAGTTTGCGCCGGGCACCAGGCTGATGGGCAAATGCCAGACGCCCCAGATCAGGCCGATGATCACGCTGGCACTCAGCGCGCTGCGGGTTTCCTGTAAGCGGGGCAGTGCGAAGCCGCGCCAGCCGGTCTCCTCGGCGATCGCACCGCCGATCAAGGCCACCCGCAGGAAGGTCGGCAGGAAACCTGCCCAATTGCCCCAGTCGATTTGCGGCGTGGCGTTCGATTGGTTGATGTAGAGCTGGGTGGCGAGGAACTCGATTGCCAGTTGGCTGAGAAAGAACGCCAGATACCAGCGCAGGCTGACGCGCCACAATTTCCAGCCCGACAGCAGGCGTTTGACCTCTTCTCTGCCGCCCTCCAGACCGGAGAGGATCAAGGCCGCGATCGTCGGACCGAAAAAGCCCAGGAAGGCCAGCAGAATGAGGTAGATTGGCGTCTCTTCGAAGGAGACGGGAAACGGATTGCGGTAGTACTGGATCACGACCGGCGTCCAGATCGCCCAGGAGATCAGCGCGGTAAGGGTAAAGAAAGAAATAATAGGATTTCGGGAAAGCGGATCTAATTTTCTAACCAAGGTTTTCCTATCGTCAGACACTTCTGCATTTTCCTTTCGATGGCGTAATTACAGCTTCGCGCCACGAATTTCCTATGCCCTAACTCGGCGAAACGCTTGATGCTTCGTTCCGCTTGTTGCGGGCCAACGTCCTTGGCCCGAATATGAGCACGATGACGATGGCAATGATGAACTCAAACGCATAGAAGAAGGAATTTGGCAGGTTGAACGGGATGGTTTCCCCGGCGACGTTCCCGGCGGTAAGGTTTTTAAGGTCCAGCGTTTTTGCTGCGTGTGCCCGTTGTTTTTCATTCATGCGGCAGCAATCCTGTATTTGCATCTGGAATTTGATTATACGGCAAAGGTAATGTTTGTGTTAACTTGAAGACGGCAAGCGGCCACCCAGCGGCCTTCCGAGCTGAGGCGGCCGATATCTGTGATGTCAATCCATTGCGGCACTGTAGCAAATGGGATCAGCGCGGCTTGTGGCCCACGTATAATCCGTAGCCGAAATATTCTTCCAGATTTGGGGGCACGACGCCCTCTTTGCTAACACGCTTCACAAAGGCCCGATAATCGCTGCTGCGGATATACAGACCAATGAGTCGCCTGTAGATGCGTAAGATACCCCGGCAGCCGTAGCGCGCCATCATACCCTTGGCTTCATCGGCGACCTTGATCGGGGAGACGACACTCTCGATCTCTTGAAGTCCGGCACTCTCGAGCAGCGCCTTCCACGCTTCCGCCGTCTGTGGTTCGGCGTTCCCGCCCACATCCTGTTTAACCCAGGTTTCCATTTCCGGAGTTGGGGGGTATTTGATCCAGGTCGATTCATTCAACCCCACGTAGCCGCCGGGTTTGGTCACGCGGAAATACTCGCATACGGCTTTTTGCTTGTCCTCGGGAAGGGCAGTCACGGATTCAGTGATCACGATGTCGAATAAATCGTCTTCAAAGGGCAGGTCTTGCGCGTCGCCGACGCGACATTCGACCAGATTCGAGACGCCAGCGCGGGCAGCAGCTTCGTTGGCCCGCTCGGCCATACGTGCTTTGATGTCCACACCGAGCACCCGACAGCCGTATTCCTTGGCAATGAAGACTGGTGTGACGCCTGCGCCGCAGCCAACGTCGAGTACTTGTTCCGCTTGGTCGATACCGCACAGGGCAAGCAATTTTTTGGTGGCTTCGAGGCTTCCGATGTGCTTCGTCAGGCCGACCTCGGCCGCAAAATCGAAGAAATCCGGTTTCATTGTCATTTTTATATTCCTTTATGCGAATCTCCACCTCCCGGATGAGGTAGAGAGCTGCTGTCAGAATACACTCTTTAGGAAAGATTTGACCGACATGAGGGGGACAAACTGCGGATAATCTTGGGACAAATAGCCGTTTCCCTGTTACGACTGTGAGGAATTCGTTAGCTGCGTTTGAAATTGAGCACGCCGTTTCGTTTGTTCAAGAAAATGAATAAGCCCGATTTTGTAATCGGGTGACGCATCCAGCTCGCCGGCCACACCGACAGAACACCACTTGGTTTGAGGATGCGCTTTACCTCCGGCAAGAGTCGATCCAGGGGCAACATCGGGGCGGGTATCATGCCGAACAGTAGAACGGCATCCACGCTTTGGTCGTCCAGCTTGGTGTTCAAGGCATCTCCCTGGACGACGCGCACGGTTTCTAAATTGGCACTTTGAACCTTCTTGGTAACTACTTCCACCGACTGCGGCAGGATGTCCAAGGCGATCAACGTACCTTGTTTATCGATCCGCTTAGCGATTGTAGGGGTGAAGAAACCCGTGCCGCATCCCAACTCAAGGATGGTTTGCCCGGGCTGAATATCCGCGCCGCTCACGATCGGCTCCGGTTTAAAGAAACGATACCTAAAGCGGCTTTCCATCAAGTTTGCCATTAACCGAACGATAAATTGACCAACTTTTGATTGGGAGAATGCTTCGATACTCATAGCGCCTAAGTCCCTTGGAGATTATTTTACGACGGCCGCTTAACTTTTCCGTCGTTTATGACCCCATTTTTGTTTCTGCAGTTGTGGAGGATTGTTCATCGTGATCGACCAACTGTTCGGTAAGACGGCGCCGCTTTTCGTAAGCCTCCCTGGTTATGCGGATGTCCTCTAAAAAGGCGGGCAGTTCATCCAGATACAGAGCTTGCGGGCCGTCCACCAGGGCCGTATGCGGCTCGGGATGGAAATCGACCAGGACCGCGTTGGCGCCGGCGATGATGCCTTGCGCCGTGGCATGGAATATTTCAAGCAAGCCGTCCGGGGCTTTGTCGCGCACGCCGACCGAATGCGATGGGTCGACACAAACGGGCATGCGGGTAAGGCGTTTCACTACCGGAACGTGGCTGAAGTCCACGAAGTTACGGTGTGGGTTGCCGAAGGAGGTTTTCATGCCGCGCAGGCAGAAAATGACGTTAGCGTTGCCTTCGCTGGCCAGGTACTCGGCAGCGTTTAATGACTCGCTCAGCGTAATGCCGAAGCCGCGCTTTAACAAAATCGGAAATTCCTGCTGTCGTCCGATTTCCTTGAGCAGTTCGAAATTCTGAATGTTACGTGTGCCGACCTGCAGGATAACGCCTGTAGGACATCCCGTTTCCTCCAAGCAGCCGCTGATTTCCTTGATCTGGCGTTCGTGGGTGACTTCCATTGCGATGATCTTGATGTCGTATTTCGCGGCCAACTCGAAAATGTACGGAAGACACCTCTTGCCTCGGCCTTGAAACGAGTAGGGATTCGTGCGTGGCTTGTAGGCACCCATGCGCGTGCAGTACTGTCCGTTTTCCTGCAGCGCTTTCATCATCTGCTCCGCGTGTTCTCTGTTGTCTACGGCACAAAGCCCGGCGAAAACGTGCAGGTTATCTTGGTTGAATTGAACCCCTTTGTATTCAAATCCGACCGCTCGTTTATTGTCGTGATGGCGGCCGAGTATGCGGTACCCTTCGGAGATTCTTATCACGCGTTCCACAGCTGGCAGCGCGGCGATTTGCTGTCGATCGATCCTGGACGTGTCGCCGATGAGGTAGATTTCTGTGAGGATTTGGTGCTTTCCAGTGACTACGTGCTTTTTGAGTTTTATGTCCTGGAGATGAGATAAAAAATCCCAGGTTCGGACGAATTCGTCCGATTTTTCATTCGTATTGGGGCGCAGGATGACGAGCATTCGTTAACTCCAATATGTTGACGGTAAGATTTTGTTTCTTTCATTATTCCAGACGGTGCAACAGCGTGAAATTGGGAATGCCCATGGCTCCGATGGGCAAACTGGCGACCAGTACAACCTGGTCGCCGCACTTTGCCAGACCGGAAGCCAGACTCGAATCGCGCACGTGCTCGATCATCTCTTCCACTGAATGGGCCATAGGCATGAGGAACGGCTGCACGCCCCAGAGCAGGGCCATACGCTGATAAGTCGTGGGATCTGGGGTGAAGGCCCAGATGGGCACGCGCGGCCGTACGCTGGACATTAATTTCGCCGTACGGCCCGAGCGAGTGAAAACGGCGATGGCCGCCACGTCGCGGTCGTGCGCCAGCATGCGCGCCGCATGTGTGGTGGCCACGGCGTCGTCATTGGTTTCCAGGGTGCTGCTGTAAAAATCCTGTCCCCATTCGGACATGTGTGCTTCTGCGTCGAGGATGATGCGCGCCATGGTTTCGACGGCTTTGATGGGATATCTACCCACCGCGGTCTCCCCGGAGAGCATCAGGGCGTCGCTGCCGTCGAAAACCGCATTGGCGACGTCCGAGGCTTCGGCACGAGTGGGGTGTGGATTTTCCATCATCGTTTCCAGCATTTGAGTGGCAGTGATCACGATGCGGTGTTCTTCGTTGGCACGTTGGATGATCTCTTTTTGTATCGAAGGTACACGCTCCGGAGCGACCTCCACTCCCAGATCGCCGCGCGCCACCATCACACCGTCGGCGGCTTCGAGGATGGGATCCAGGCGCGCCACCGCTTCGGGGCGTTCCAATTTAGCGATCACGGGCAAATCCTGACGCTCGGAACAGCAAGCCGCAATAGCACCGCGTAGTGTATGGATGTCCTCAGCACGGCGTACGAATGAAAGCGCCACCGCATCGATCCCCTGATCGATGCCGAAGGCCAGATCGTCGAGATCTTGTTTCGACAACGCCGGCGCCGACAATTCGACCCCAGGAAGATTGATGCCCTTGTGATTGCCCAGCATACCGCCGTTGACGATCTCCGTTTGTACTTCGTTATCCGTCGCTTTTAGGACGGTCAATTCAATGCTTCCATCATCAAGTAGAATGTGATCGCCGGGTTTCACATCAGCGGGTAGGGCGTCGTAGTCGACGAAAATGCGATCCTTCGTGCCCGGGATTTGGTCCGTTGTTAAGGTGAGTTTGCCGCCCTCTTCGAGGTGCACGGGTTCGTCATTTTCGAGTTTACCTGTACGCAGCTTTGGGCCGCTCAGATCCTGCAAAATGGCGATCGCCTTGCCGAATTCCTCGCTCGCCTGGCGCAGTTGGCGAATGGTCTCGGCGTGAAACTCGTGATTGCCGTGAGAAAAATTCAGGCGGGCGACATCCATACCGGCAGCGGCGAGCTGTTTAAGGCACTCCACGCCGACCGAAACCGGCCCAATGGTAGCGACGATCTTGGCTCGCCGGCTCATGGAGACACCGAAAGTGAATGGGATCTTGATAGGAAGGTTGGCATCCAATTGTATGTTTTCATCATCACTCACCAATTGGTTGGGGTCAGGCCAGTAATTCTGCAAGAATGGCTTTCTGGGCGTGCATGCGATTCTCGGCTTGTTGAAAAATGCGTGACTGGTCGCCGTCCATCACCTCGTCCGTGATTTCCTGGCCGCGGTGAGCGGGCAAACAATGCAGCACGATGGCCTGTGGATCGGCTTCAGCGACGAGCCGTTGATTCACCTGGTAGGGCGGGAAGACCTCCTGACGTTTTTTCGTTTCTTCCTCTTGTCCCATGCTGACCCATGTATCGGTGTAAACCACCTGGGAGCCTTTTACAGCTGCGTGTGGGTCTTCGATCGCGCGGAATTCTGGTTTGGTTTTGCTCGCCAGTGATTTCGCCTCGGAGAATACACTATCCGGAAGGGAATACCCTTGCGGTGAGGAGATGGTGAAATTCATACCCAATAAGGCGCAGGCGAAGAGCAAGGAGACAGCCACGTTGTTGCCGTCACCGACATAGGTCACGTTTATCCCCTCGAGCGAACCGAAATGCTCGAGAATGGTGAGCAGGTCAGCCAGGGCCTGGCAAGGATGGTTGTAATCGCTCAGCCCGTTGATCACCGGCACGCTGGCGTGGCGCGCCAACTCGAGTATGTGATCGTGTGAGAAGACGCGCGCCATGATCCCGTCTACGTAGCCGGAGAGCACACGGCTGACGTCGCGGATCGCCTCGCGTTTTCCCAGGCCGATCTCGTCGGGTGAGAGGTAGAGTGCATCGCCGCCAAGTTGGCGCATGCCCATTTCGAAGGAGACGCGCGTACGCAGGCTGGGTTTTTGGAAAACCATAGCCAGGTTCTTACCGGCCAAAATGGGCTCGTTTCCGCCTTCACGTCGTTCTTCCTTCAAGCGGACGGCTAGGTCGAGCAGCGCAAGAAGCTCTTCACTCGTGTTATCCGAGATGGCAAGGAAATGTTTCATTATCCGTTCTCCGTATTCAACGTTGGTATCGGCTGGAGTATAGCACAGACGAGGAATCCGAAGATGGATAGTAGTCACCAATTATCTTCGAAGCTGGCAAATTAGCGATATACACCTGTGAAGTATGGCAGACGATGTCGACTGTATAAGCTAATAATCGGATACGAAATTATTCTAATACCAAACCTGCGTCGCTAGTGGTTCTGAACCGCTGAGGCACTGATTAGACTGAGTACACTGTATGTAAGTGCTGGTCTTCATATGCTGAACTACCAGTATCTTCAGCTTTCTCAGCGTAAACAGTGGTTCTGGATTACAAAACCATTGATTGGACTGATTGGATGCAGTATGGTAAGGTTCGGAAATAATAGAAAATTCTCAAGGGGGAAATCATGGGGGAAAGTACTTCAGTCACCAATCCAATTTATGTAGACCAAAAGTATCCTCATTCTGTAACAACAGGAAAAATCATCGCCGCGGCACTACAAGTCCATCGAGAGCTTGGTCCGGGATTTGAAGAACGGATTTACCAACGCGCTCTCGCGCTAGAGCTTAATTCACGGCATTTAGATTTCGATCGTGAAGTCTGGATTGATGTTTATTACAGAACAAGAAAAATCGGGCGCAAGCGAGTTGATTTCATGATCGAAGAAGTGATGTTAGAAATCAAGGCGAAGGGTGAAATCGAGAATGTTGACGTCATCCAGACTCTCTCGTATCTTAAAGCATCGGGAGTCGAAGTGGGTTTACTTCTGAATTTTGGGAGTATTGGTTTATGGATAAAGCGCCTAATTCAAACTATAAAACGGTCATGAACAACTTAGCATGGGAATACCTTCCAGTGAGAAAACCCACGGCATCTACCAATTTCTGCAGTGTCCTCAGCTCTATCAGCACCTCAGTGGTTCTGAACCGCTGAGGCACTGATTAGACTGATTGGCGTAGTTGCTCAAAAACGAGAGTATGCAATAATTACGCACAACGTGGTACTTCTCTGTTAAATTGAGAAGGAGCATGAATTAGATTATCACCAATGTGTCCCCTCCTGACGGCCTCTTCGACTGCACAGGAGTATTTTAAGTAAAGGTTTCCAATTGCATACGCATCGATTTCAGGATCGAGATCGGCTTCACTTAATCACAACGCAGGGGGAAAAATCGAAAAGGAGGTGGAAATGAGCGCTCGTCAATTCAGAAAATTCTGTTACCTTTGCACTGCGATGGGATTGCTGCTGTTCGGCTGCAATTCTGCATCCGGCCGAGCTCCGACCGGAGACTATGGTGATGCTCCCGAGGGCGGTCCGACTGGATACCAGGCCGGATTTGCACAAACGGGAAATTTTCCCACGACCTTTGCCTCAAATGGCGCTCGGACTTTAGATACGGGAGAGGCCATATTGGGCCCAAGCGTGAGCGCAGAGGAAGATGCGAATGACCCCAACGATCCTGACGGCGTACCTAATTTGACCAATACCGATCCGGATGACGGACTGATCAACTTCTTCATCACGCTTACCGCCATCCCGCCGCCGACGACGATCACCGTGCTTGTGACCGGTCCGCAAGGCAGCTCGGGAGGGACGTACTGGTTGAATGCAGTGATCGACCTCAATCTGGACGGCGAGTGGGGCGGGCGTGGGAGGAACGGCGAAATGGAGTGGGTGGTCCAGAATCAGATCGTTCAGGTCGCTCCGGGAGTGACCACGCCATACACCTCTCCACCTTTTGCATTCTCCAATGGGAATACGTTACCCGACGGCGCATTCATGCGCATCGCTCTGACCAAAGAGATGGTGCCCCCGGATTGGGACGGCACCGGTGAGTTTAGCGCGGGTGAGATCGAGGACTATTTCATCCGCCTGCCGGATCTCGGTGGGGGGAAAACCGGTATCCTCATGGTCGATTGCAATGGCCCATACCGCCCCGGCCAAATGGTAACGTGCAACGTTTTTGGTGGTAACGGTCGATTTACCTATGCCTTGGTTGGTCCATTCGGTGGAAATGTTCCTGTCTTTGCGGGGCGTTGTGTCCCTGCCCCTGCAGGCGGACCATTGGCCGCTCCCGTAGCAGTGATGTGTCCCTCAGGACCGGGCAAAACGCCGACAACCTGGAGGTTCGTCATCACTTCACGCGATCCTGACGCCGTCGTTGTAGATGGTGGCATCATTACCGGATACACCGGCGAGAGTTCATCGGAATTTGATTTTGAAGGAACGCCGAAGGACATGAGCGTTTTCGTCTTGGCCATGGAGGGATCTTACGTACACTATTCGGGTTACAGCATGGTTCTGACGGATGTCGCAGTATATGGCGACGATCCGGCTCCAATGGCGAATGCAAGCGTAGATCTCACAATGAAAGGACCTGGCGGCTCAGAAACCCAAACCGTCACGACGGACCAGGATGGAAACGCACACGCCGAGTTCACCATCTATGCGTACGGCAATTACGAGGTCTCGGTGGATAACATCGAAGGGGAGTACATGGTTTACGATCCATCCTTGAATGCCATGAACTCGGTGGAAGTGAGCGTGAAAGCCGGAGAAAGTACTCCGGTGGGTAGCACGACCGAAATCGGTGACTTTGTGTTCGCCTTCAACAAAGCGTTCCAGACCGGAGACACGGAGGCGCTGTTCGATCTGCTGCACCCGGCGGTGACCGACCTCTATGGTGAAGAAGCATGCCGGGTGTACATCGGTTCGATCATCGAAACCCCAACCCGGCTCGAGATTCTCTATGCGATCGAACTCGCTTCGTGGTTGTGGGAGATCGACGGGCATTCGACCAGCTTCGAGGACGCATTTACAGTCGAAGTCAACTTTACTGGTCCGGACTCTACATCGCAGGTCGATTTTCACCTCGTTCGGCGAGAGGATGGCTCGTTGGGTTGGTTCACCGATTGTGGGGATCCGCTGCAATAGCAGTAGATCGACTACGATTATCTTGGGGAGCGATGGACGGATTAACCATCGCTCCCCATTTCAATTGAATCAGGTTTGGTCATCCCCTCTACATCTTCCTCGGACATTTCTAAGAGGCGTTAACGCGAAACGCATCTCGGCGAAATGATCCCTTGGGAAACGAAGCCGTTCGATGTCGGTTCGACTTTTTTCGAGCGACAGTATCGGTGAACGAGAAAATTATCAGTTTTTAAGTGAGGTCAATCATTCCGCCGGAACCTGGGGCTCAACCAACGCAGCCAGCCCCGCGAGTGTGTCGGTGAGGCGAGCGGCTTTTCCGTGCCGACCAGGATCAAGGCGGTAATCAGCAGCAAGGCGCCGAGCCATTGATGTGCACTGAGCGATTCCCCGAGCCACATATATGCCACACTGACAGTGACCAGCAATTGGCCCAGGCCGAGCAACGATGTGCGCATACCGCCGATCGATTTTACCCCCGAGAATAAGGCCAGGCGCGATAAAAAGGTGACCAGCGTCAGGCCGGTCAATGGAAGCAGTGCAGGTTGCGGAATATCGAAAATAGCGGGCGAGAAAATCAATTCGGCGGGAACGACGACCATCGTCATCGCGAGCAAAGTGTACAGCGTAACTGTCGGCGGCGGCGCTTCGTAAAGCACACGCTGGTTGATGGGAATGTGCAGCGCATAGAACAATCCGGCTAGGAGGGGATAAACGACGTCGCGGGGCTCGATTCCGGTCGTCGATACGTGGGTGAGGAAATACACAGCAGGGAGGCTGAGCAACAACGCCAGGAGCGTGATTTTCGAATGTTTCAGTCCGTCCAAGTACAACAGGAGGGCGACGAAAAGCGGATAGAGCGAAAAGAGCATCTGCGAAAGGCTGGCGTCGACCCGCGCCAGGCCGAGATAAAAAAATAATGACCCCAGGCCATTGAGGCTGCCGGCGATCATACAACCGACGAATCCAACAGGGAATATGTAGAGATATTTGCGTTGGAAAAGAAGCATCACTACGAAGAGCAAGATTGCCGCTGCAGCGGTACGGGCTGCGACAACGGAAATCGAGAACATCCCCGCTTGGATGGCCAGCTTGCCGAAGACCGGCGTCAAGCCGATCAACCCCGCGGAACTGATCGCAATCGCAACGCCGCGGCGGTTCTGAATGCTCGAATTCAAAGTGATTTGCACCGCCATTCCAGAATGATTCTCCCGTTCATCCCAGGATACGCTCGATTTCAGCGAGCAGTTCTTCGCTGAGAAAATCTCCTTTGGTCAGAAGGCGTGCGATTTTACCGCGTAAGCGCTCCTTCTCATGGGCACTTAATTGCTTCGCGGTAATGACAATGACGGGAATGTCGATGGTCTTGGAGCTCTGTTTCAATCGCTCGAGGACCGAAAATCCGTCCATTTCCGGCATCATCAAATCCAGGATGACGAGATCGGGCGGGCTTTGTTCGGCCAATTCGAGCGCTTGCACACCGGAGGATGCCTCAACGAGGTTGTAGTCAGCCTGAGCCTGGAGGATGCGGGAAATCAAAAGGCGCGCGTCGGCATGATCATCGACGATGAGAATGTTGTGGATGCGTTCCGAGTCGAGATGTTCGAGTGCAGCGAGCAATCCTTCCTCAGGTTGCTCCAGAGTCGAATAATCCGGAAGAACGACGTCCTGTGCCCAACCGTCGGCCAGGAGGCTCTTCTCGATGGGCATCGTATGTCCGGAGCAGTTAACGACGATGGTATGCTGTGGTTTGATCTTGCCGTTGCGTACACATTTGATCAACCCCGCGAAAGCGACGGCGGCAGCAGGTTCGATGGACAGACCCTCCAACTTGGCTAGTGTGTGCATGGCCTGATAGGCCTCTTCATCCGTTACACTTTCCATCGCACCGCCGGACCCGGCGTGCATGCGTTCGCGCAGTAGGCTGTACGTCCGGCCTGGATCGCCGGTGCTCAGCGTGGAGATCAGCGTGCTAGGGGACAGCACAGGGATGGCTTGTTCCAATCCTCTGTGCCAGGCGTCGACCATGGGCGAGCACCCAGCGGTTTGTATACAGGCGATCGCGGGGATCTTGTCTACCATTTTCATGTGCAGTAGTTCCGTGAAGCCTTTGAGCACTCCGACGGGTCCAATGCCACCGCTGACGGATTGGATATACCAATCGGGCGCGCACCACGAAGTGGTGCCCCGGCTTCCCAATTGTTCCGCGATCTCAAACGCAAGGGTTTTCATCGACTCGACCGCCGCGATGCTGCGAACGCCGCGATCGATGTAGAAACCTCGTTCCTGGGCGAACTGGGCTGCAAGTTGTTTGGTTTGATCGTAGGTGTTGGCTACCTTGATCAGGCGTGTGCCGTAGATAGCGACTTCGTGCATCTTGGGTGCGGGGACGAGGCTGGTGATGAACGCCCAGAGTTTCACCCCCGCTCTGGCGCAGTACGCGGAAAAGGCGATTGCAACGTTGCCGGTGGAAGCGACGACGGCTTCCTTGAGGCCGGCATCCAGGAGCACCGAGACGGTCAGAGCAGCTTGTCGGTCTTTGAATGATGCCGTCGGTCCCTGGCGCTCGTCCTTGATGTACAAATTGGGCAAGCCCAGCAGGCGTCCGAGGTTCTTTGCCCGAAGCAAGGGCGATCCACCTTCGCCCATCATCAGAGTCGGTTGAGGGTTTCGTATGGGAAGTAATTCGTGATAGCGCCATAGATCAAAAGGGCGCGATGACAGGTTTTCAGCCCAGGATTTACGGGCGAATTCGAGATCGTACTCAGCCTGACGCCAGGCGCTGCCGCAAGAAGGACAGGTAAATTCGAGGGGATCGTAGTGAGTGCTCTCGCCGCAATCGATGCAGACGATTTTCAGCTGCTGAGCCATCGGATTCGATCGATGAAAAGGGTGTGGGTTTCCCCGAATTGTCCGACGGAAATGGTCTCAGCGCGATTGGCCGGGAAGAGTTGGCCCGCAATATTCGGCACGGTCTCTACTTCCCGGCTATTCTGCGTTCGAAAATGCATCCGCCGTCAGATGTTCGGAGGGTTTAATAGGCAGCGTGAACGTAAATACACTGCCTTCGCCGGGTTTGCTATTGACCCAAATTTCACCGCCGTGCAGCTCTACAAGATATCGGCATATCGACAATCCCAGGCCCGTGCCGCCAGTTTTACGCGTCGGAGAGGCATCCACTTGCGAAAATGGCTCAAATAGCCTTTCCTGATCGACCTCTTCGATGCCTTGCCCTGTGTCGGAGACGGAAACCAAGAGCTTTTCGGGCTCCTCGTCACCTTCGACGGTTACGGTCAGTCCGATCTCGCCTTCGGCGGTGAACTTGGCCGCGTTGGAAAGCAAGTTGAGCAAGATTTGACGCACGCGGATATTGTCCGCCCAAATTAGCGGCAGGTCGTCCGGGACGTCAGAATGGATTTCTATAGGCTTGTCCTTGACCAAACCGACCGCGGTCGCCAGTACGCCGCGAATGATCTCTTTGACATCCACTTCGGAGAAGGTCAATTCCATTTTACCGGCTTCGATCCTGGAAACATCGAGCATGTCGTTAATTAAACCAAGCAGGTGCTGGCCGGCGTTGTAAATCGCGTTCAAGTCTTGCTCCTGGGTTTCAGTGATCGGCCCGTCGATTCCTTTCAGGATGACACGCGAAAACCCGATGATGGAGTTGAGCGGTGTCCGCAGTTCGTGACTCATGTTGGCCAAGAATTGACTCTTAAGTTTATCGACCTCGCGCATTTCATCCAGGGCTTGTTGGGTCAATTCATGGGTCCGGGCACTTTGCAAAGCAAGTGCGAGGTCGTTGGCCACGCCTTCAGCGATGCCCCGCTCTTCGACATTCCAGAGTGCTGTACCGTACGGTTTTTCCATTTCGATAACGCCGAACACACGATCTTGATCGCGAATGGGGATGCGTAGGACGTTCTCGCCAGGTGTTTCTTCCAAAACAACGTTGTCTTCGGGAAGGGAGATCTTTCGAGTGCCCACTTCGTCGGCGATGTATCCGGCGGTTTCTCCCCAGAATATGCCGGACGATAGATATTGCATCGCTGCCACTTGGGATGCGTCCATTTTTTCGCCTTCTTGCACCACAAGCGGCTCATCGAAGAATATGGCTTGCGCCACGCCGCGATAACCGAGGCGGACACCGGCTGGATCGGCTCGAACCAAGGCATTGAAAAGCAAGGTCAACAGCTTGCCTGCATCGTTACGCGCCTGGACGCGGAAATTATAAATCGGTTGTCCGGCCTCAATGCGTTCCTGGAACTCCTTAATTCTTTCTGGAGACAAGGCGATTTCACTGATCGAAGTGCCTTCAAGTGAGTCAGGCGATCTGCCCAGGATGCGCTCCACTTCCGGACTGCACCAAGCGAATTTCCCTTCCAAATCGGTTTCGAAGACAAAACCTTCCGGTTCAAGCTTCTGAGAGGGTGTGATTGCTTCGGTATCGAGGGCGCCGGTTCGAGGTGAAACCTCGAGCAACCCGGAAAGTAGATTCTCAAGACGGTTGCGCAGGTTTTCAAGCGAATTCGTTGACATATTGCATTACTTCCTTCGCGAGTTCACTGTATTGTATGGCACCGCGACTGCTCGGCGCATATACAGTGATCGGTTGACTGAATAATGGACTTTCGCGGAGTCTCGTATCGGTCTGAATGATGGTTTTAAAAACGGCCGTTCCGAAAGCTTTGTGGATTTGTTCCAGTAGACTACGATGCATCCTATTGCGCAGATCGACCATGGTCATTAAGACACGGTAATGTAGCTGCGGATTTGAATTCTGGCGAACCGAGCGGATCAGATTGAGCATGTCACGCAGTGCGTTGGCCGAGAAGAATTCACATTGCGTGGGTATGATGAGTAAGTTGGCCGCGACCAGTGCAGAATGGGTTACGGGCCCCAGTGCCGGCGGGCAGTCGATAATGATGAAATCGTGGGACGAAGGGTTTGCGAGAGCTCCCCGCAAGATGAATTCGTAACCGTCACGTACCGTAAGATAGCGTTCCGCCATACTTAAATCCTGATTCGACGGAGCTACGAATAGCCCGGCAACCCCAGTTTCTTGGGAAACCGAATCGATGTCCTGGTTGCCCAGGAGAATGTCGGTTATCGTACGGTGTACGCTATTGGGTTTGATACCCAGAGACAGCGTCAAATTTGCCTGCGGATCGAGATCGACGACGAGCACCTGCTGACCGTCCTGTACTAGCGCAGCGCCCAGGGAGACCGCTGTGGTTGTTTTAGCGACACCGCCTTTTTCGTTGGCTATCGTGATTACACAGGTCATGCTGCTCCTTCTTCTGTGAATGTTTCACCGGAGTCAAGGGAGTCGTCAGCAGGGCGAGAGCTTTCACTCGCACCATCTCCATCTATAGCGGGGTGCAATACATCTTCGGCCAATTGAATTTTCACTTGCCGAGCGCCGAGGATTTGTTGCATCTCTTTGGCCGCCGTTCGCAGCATGTCATCGATGTTGGCTCTTGAACGTACTTTCATCGTAATGTCCATGACGGCTTGTTCGCGTTTCGCTCGGTGAAGCGCATCTTCGTAGTTCCTGGCGTTTTGGACGGCGACGGCTAGTTGATCGCCGAGAATTTCAAGCACGGCGATATCGTCTTCGCTGAACGTATGTGGCGTGGTGTGTTGAACGTCCATTGCGCCAATTACGTAATCCCCAATGCGAAGCGGGATGCCCAATTGCGTTTTTGTTTCCGGCAGTAGTGGATTGGGGAGAAAATGGGGGTCCTGGGCAACGTCGTGTGCGACGTAGGACGTACCCGCCTGGACGACATAGCCGGTAACGGAGGTCTCTCCGACGGGTAGTGAAAACGCCTCTCGCTTCATGGCTTCACCTGCGTCGCCAGTGGCTTCTTTAATGATGATGTTCTCACCGCTGTTGTCCAGTAAGTACACGCCCACATGATAGAAGTCGAAGCGTTCGCGGATCAGGTTAACGGTCCTTCCGAGAAGGGTGTCGAGATCGAGCAAGCCCGTAGCATCTCGAGCGACCTCTGCGGCCGTTTGTAGTTGGGTGGCTCGGCGCTGTAATTCTTCCATGAGACGAGCTTGTTCGAGGGCGCTGGCGACTTCATCCGCCACAGCCTCGAGGATCGCCTGATCGTCGTCCGTCCAATCGTCCATACTTTTACGCAGAATGTTCAAGCTTCCGATGATTTCGCCGCGCAACTCGATGTCCGTCGCCAGTGCAGGTGCGTTTTCCGGCAGGTCCATGAAGCTCTGGCTACCACCGTATTCAACGACGGTTCCCTGATCGATCGCTCGCAACGAGTCGAAAAGGTCATCCCACGCGCCGGTCGTCTGCTGCTGCAGCAACGCATCGACGTGCTGAAGGCTTTGCTGCATCTCTTCCATGATCTTCGTATTTTCGAGTGCAATCGAGACTTGGCTGGCAAGCATTTCCAATATTTCGATATCTCGCTCGCCAGGGCGATATCGTTCGAAGGTGACGGCGAGTGCGCCGGAAACCTGGCCGCTCGAAAGAATGGGCGCACATATCGTAGTAGGTGTACCTTCAAGAGAGGCCGTGACGCCTGTGGCCGTTCTTTGCGGTGTGCCCACAGTGACCAAAGGCGACTTGGCGTCGATGACACGGCCGTAAATTCCCTGACCGAGCGGCATGCTCATGCCGACAGGCGTCTTCAATCTAGCTTCACTGGCGGCGGAGCTTTGAACGATGATCTCTTCACCTTCGACCAACGCCAAGGATACCCCGGCGAAATTGAGATGGTCGCGTATGATTTGCGGGATTTCATCCAGCAGTTGTGTGAAGTCCGTCTGGCTCGACAATCGATTGTAGACTTCGATTATTCTGCGAAGCGTGAAAGAATATTTCACTTGATCTTGCAGCAGTTGAGAATTCTCCACCGATACGGCCAATTGATCCGCGATGGTCTGGAGGATGAGAACATCGTCATCGCTGAATGCATTCGGTTGTGTGCTCTGAACATCGAGCACGCCGATCAATTTATCCCCTGCCAGCATCGGTAGTGCCATTTCGGATCTCGTATGGGGAAGATCGGGGTTGGCAAAGAAATGCGAATCTACACCGACGTCCGAAGCGATACGCGGTTTTCCAGAACCCGCAACGTAGCCGACGATGCCCAACCTTCCTACCGCCAGGCTATGGCCTCGATTGAGCATGCGTTGACCGCCTTCGGAAGATGCGGCTCGCAATACGACGTTTTCTCCGAGTTCGTCGAGCAGGAATACCCCGACGTGATAGTAACCGAACCTTCTCGAGATGAGATTGACGACTTCGACGAGAAGTCGATTGAAATCCCGAATGGAGATAGCGTCACGCGCCACTTCCGATGCCGAACGAATTAATTGCGTTCGATCGCGCAGACGATCTTCCAGCGCGCTATAAGTATTCTGCAGTTCGTCCAACATCTCGTTCAGGGATTGGTTTAACTTCCCGAATTCATCTTCGCTTCTGACCTCGGCGCGGTGCCCCCATTCTCCTCGAGAAATGTGCTCGATGAGGTCCGTCACCTCAAACAATGGATTCAGTGATCTGCGAGCAATCATGAGTATAACTACCGGGGTCAAGACGACCATCAAAATGATACTGATCAAGTAGAAAGTGGTGGGAATAGTGATAACCCTTGACAAGAACAGCAGAATGAGCGAAAGAATGAACATCGTAAGCAGCGACATGAGCGCCAGCTTGGTTGCAAATCCAATGCGGCGTATTTGCATGCGTATGCGGGAAAAGAATAGCGAAATCCTTGGAATCATAGGACGAACTCCTCGGAGGACGAGTCGTTATCACTCGTTTCCTGATCGTCGCTGTTTTCAGGTATTTCATCCGGCAAATCGCTCTTTTCCGATTCGCCCAGACTAACAGTTATTTTAGCGGCATGCAGCGCCTGACTGAGTTCACGAGCCGTGGTTTGCAGGATGTTGCGCATATCGGGGGCCCTGCGCACCTTGCTGGCGATTTCTCTCGTCAGACGTTCTCTCCTGGCAGCACGCTGCACCTGGCCGAGCAGCCGTTCGTTCTGAATGGCAGCCGCGACCTGGCTGGCGATCGTGCTCAACAATGCAACGTCATCTTCGGTATAGCGATGTTCATATTCGAGGTCCTGTACCGTAATCACACCGACGACGTCGTCGCCAATCAACATGGGAACGCCGAGCCAAGACTTAGCCTGCGTACGGAGCTGTGTTGCACCCAATGCGGAGGCGATTCGTTCGGCGTCTTCTACCAGAAGCAGCGGTTGGCGCGAGCGGATCACGGTTGAAGTCAGCCCCTCGCCCAATGGGATGGGAGACAGCTCGATGTGTTCACCACCTTCAACTGTGTAGGGGAAGCTGATGGTCTCGTTTTCGGGATGGAAGATTGCCACCGACATATCGGTTTCGCCGAGAATCTGACGTATCTGGCGGTGCACGACTCTGAAAAGAGTATCCAGTTGGATCATCTGCGAAACGGCTTGGCTGACGCGGTTCAGCACTTCGAGTTCGCTCATCCTGCGCTGCTCTTCCGTGCGTTGGCGGGCGTTCTCCATCGAAAGCGCCGCTTGGCTGGCAACGGCCTCGAAGAAAGCGACTTCATCGTCGCTCCATCCTTCCTCTCCGAAAGGTTTCCTTGCAGCGATCGTGGCCACAATTTCGCCGCGCACGATAATCGGAACGGCAATCTCACGATCGTCTTCCGTACGTGCAGGTTGGGCCGTTCTGGTTGAGATATCGATGGAAGGAAAATCCTCATCCACGAGTGGGGTGATTTCACCCGAAGGACTGAGATGAATGATGGGAGACAGGCTACTACGGCTCAATCGCTGCCAGGATTCTCGCGTTTGTACTCGTGTGATCGTTTCAAGACGTTCCAACTCCTCCATCATCTCGAGTTGGCTGGTTGAGCTTTCGATCGAAGCTGCGAGTTCGTCGGCGATTACTTCCATGGTGCGCACATCGGCTTCCGAAAAGGCGTTTGTTTCACGGCTTTGAATGTCGAGAGCGCCCAGCAATCTATCACCGACCAGCAAGGGCACAGCCATCTCGGAGCGTGTATCCGGAAGCAAGGGATTGGCAAAGTAAAAGGGATCTTGTGAGACGTCGTTTGCCACCCGAGGCAATCGATTTCCGGTAGCCCAACCGACAATGCTGGCGCTGCCCACACCCAACCTATGGCCTCTGGAAAGCATTCGCTGTCCCGCATCGCCAGTGCTGGCCGTGAGTTCCGCCCAGTTCCCGGTACTGTCCATGGTGAATACAGAGGCGTGATAGTATCCGAAGCGTTCGCGTATTATTTCCACGGTGCGGGAGATGATCCTGTACGGATCGCGAATTTCGTTGGTAATTTTGGCGATCTCGGCGGTCGTCTGCAACTGTAACGCACGCCTCTGCAGATCCAGCGTGCGTAGTTGCACGACTTCTTCGAGGTCACTACTACGCATCTGAAGTTCACTGGCGAGAGAGCGCTCGCGCGCGAGAGCGTTTTCCATCTCACGCATCGACAGCCAGTTCATCACCACGATCACGACCAGGCCCAAACCCAAACCGATCGCGTCTGCAGCGATAGAGGCAGTCGGGGCCATTGCGTTTGGAATGAGATTACTCATCTGGGCAAAACCGGCAGCAGCGTAGGCAGCGACGCTGAGTAACGTGAAGAGAATGGAGGCGCTCAAACCGATCAAAATACCGGCGGTGGCAATGACCATGGCGAAACCGATGATGGTGACGTGGCCTATTCCCACGATAAACGAAGACCCGGCCATCACCAGGAATATGACCATGGTCGGTATGAATCCGGCGGCGTTAAGCTTACCTCGCCTACCCAGCCAATAAGCCAGAACGTAGAATGGCTGCACGCCTAGTCCGGAGATCGCGCCTGCGGCGGGTGTTAAACCTGCAAACCACAATCCGGTCATAATCAGACCGAATAGAAATCCAGGTCCTGCAAGCCCAAGCAACACGATGTTGAGAATGTATTGTCGGTGTGCAATTTCCGGATCTTCCGATGTGGGTCCGAGAACCTTATTCAACCGATCGAGCATGATATACCTTCCAAATGTGCGTTTAGTTGCTAGCCAGGTTTGCCGAATGTTTCAACGATGGAATCATAGATCGCCGGGGTGGTGTACTTTGGTTTCCACCCTTTAGTGCGTAATTTGTCGTTGCTGGCGATGAACGGGTAAATACTCATGAGAATCCATTCCGGTGCGGCGATCGTCTTTCCTGTCCGCCATAAGAGCCAGAGCAACGGCTTGATGATGAACAAGGGTAATGCCAGAACGCGCCCACCTCTCGATTGGGTGGCCTGGCGCAGGCTTTGTGTATCGTCGGCAGTGACGTTATAGATCCCGGGGAGATCATTGTGGATAGCCATTCGCAGTGCCTGGATCACGTCATCCTCGTGAACGAGCTGCGCGGGTGGATCGTAGCCGCGCACGACGATCGCCGGATCGGAAATGTAAGCGTCGAACTGATTGGGCGGCGCGTTCGGGCCTGCAACGGCGCAAGGCCGTAGAATCGTGATCTTGATTTCGGGATGTTTCTCTTGAATCTCGTGCAGTCTTTTTTCGCAGGTCGCTTTCTGCCAACTGTAGTAAAGCTTCTCGTTGGGCCGCAGCGAATGATCCTCCGTGAGCGGGATGGGATTGTCCGCACGAATACCGTATGCAACCGTGCTGCTGGTGAAAATCAATTTCTTAACCTTTGCTCGTACGGCCGCGTCGAAAACGTTGTAGGAACCACGGATGTTGATCTCCTCAAGATCCTCCGAATCGGGGAGGCGCCATAGCTTGAACGCCATGTGAACCAAAACATCTGCGCCTTGGATCGCCTCGGCGATATCCGCATCCCGTACGTCCGCTTTGACAAACTCGGACTTCTTCGACGTAAATGGATCCGCCGGGGGACGAACATCAATCGCGACAACGCGTTCAATGTTGCGATCCTTTTGCAGCTCAGGTACTAACAATTTACCTAGATAACCCGATGCTCCCGTGATGGCGACGATGGTTCGGCTCATGGTCAAATCATTCCCATAGAAGATTTCAAGCTTCTCGATCTGTATCGCTTGATGTGGGGTGTTCAGTATAGTAACTTGCTTCGGTCTCCACGGCATTCATACGGACAACGATTTCGGGATGGCCCAAGGCGCGATGGAGGGATTTCGCCGTTGTCTGCATAACATCTTCCACGGTCATTTGCCGGCTGAGTTCCTGTGTAACTTGGCTCATGAGACGCGCCCGATCGGCTGCCGTGATCGAAGTGATTGCCATTTTCGCATTTTGAATGGCGGCACAGAATTGATCGGCCAACGTTTGCAGGATTTCGATGTCCTGTGGAGCAAACGCCTCAGGCGTCGTGCTCTGTACGTCGAGCACTCCCAAGACGTGCCCGGCCACCTGAAGAGGAACAGCAGCTTCCGAGCGTGTCTCGGGGAGCAGCTCGTTCGCCAAGTGAAGTGGGTCTTGCGTGACGTCGTAAGCGATTCGTGGTTGGTTATTGGCAGTGACCCAGCCGATGATCGATTGTCCTCCGACCTTCAAGCTGTGCCCACGAGCTTTGAGTGCCTGTCCAACTTCCCCGGACGATTCGGCGAGTTGTGCGTTTTCACCTTCCTCGTCGATTAAGAAAATGGAAACGTGGTAGTAGCCGAATTGCGATTTGATCAGTTCAACCCCCCGGCGCAGGAGGTCTTCCAACGAAGGTGATGAGATAACGACGCGCGCAACCTGCGATGCGATCCGCAGCTGGCGGGTACGGTCGGAGACTCGCTCTTCCAAAGATCGGTAGGATTGACTCAGCTCATCGGCCATCGTATTCAGGGACTGCGACAGCGTACCAACCTCATCCGAACTTTCGATGGGCACACGGTACTCCCAATCTCCGCGAGTCATGCGCTGGGCGAATTCGGACAGGTTTGTAAGTGGTCGCAACAAGCGATTGCTGGTAATGGTTACGACGAAAAGAATAAACAAAGCCGCCAAGAATATGAACAGGATCGAATAGGGAGCAAATGAGTTGACTTCTGATAGGTAAACACTTCGAGGCATCTCCAGGGCGATCCCCATCCCGGCTTCGGGTAGCCAGGCGTATGAACCGAGAACACTTACGCCATCGATGTTCTGGTACTCACTGGTTTGGGGTATTGAAATCTCGGGATTTGTCAGGGCGGGCTGGTTAACGTTGACGTGTTGCACTGTGATCGTACCACTGGGATCAATCTCAAGCGCGACATCCGGTTGGACCAGGAGGTAGGCTTTCATACCTTCGTTAGCTTTGTCTGCGGACGAGAGCCATTCTTGTTGTATACCTTGGATGATATCTGTCTTGAAGGAATCCGTGCTCAAGCCGAGGAGGAGAGCTTCATTGAGTCCGCTTTCGTTTGTGGAGAAATACGCTTGGGTAAGTAAGGCGAAATCCTCTGTCTCAGAAGTCTTGAACAATGGATGCTCGTAGATAGCATGGGTGTTATTCTCACCGAGTACGAGCGCGCGCATGATGTCTGCTTCAATGTTTTCGCCTTCCCAATCATTTTGAGTTGAGGCGAGGATCTTCCCATCGGAAGTACGGACAACGAGATACTCGTCAAAGGGCACGATGGTGGATTCAGGAAGGACATCAAGGATGTTGCTCAACGCGTCTTGCAAAACAACAAACTCAGCCTCACCCTCATGCGTTTGGAGTAAGCGGGTAACACTAATACGAACGACGCTGACTTGCGCGTCCGAATTCAGTTGATCTTCGCGATCCGAAACCCAATCCGAAATGTCATTAAGCTTATCATCAATGCGCGAGGTTAATTCAGTGTTCAGCTGTATCTGCATGACATTGCGAGATTGGACGTAAGCCGCAGCGGTCGTAGCGATCATCGGAATCAGGACCAATGGTACAAGCACGAAGGTGAATTTGCGGCCAAGGCTGGACTGTTGCTCGAATGTGGTAAATCTCGTACGCAGGAAATCTAGCAGTCTTTGTAACACGGTCAATTTATCTCCCATATCTGTTCGCCAGCGATAACGTGGAGAACTTGTTGTGGAAAGCGATCGGCGTCGAGTGGTTTTCCTAGGAAACCATCGAAGCCAGCTTGACGAGCTTTCTTCATCTGCTCATCACTTGCATATGCGGTTACAGCGAGTACTGGTATGTCCTTTAAACTGGACGAACGCAATTTTTCCAACGCCTGATAACCATCTTCGTAGGGCAGACGAATATCCATGAGGATCAAGTCGATATGTGGTATCGTTGACGTATATTCAACTACCTCGTAACCCGAGGATTTCCACTCACAGCAAATCCCCACGGGTTTAAGCAATCGTGCCATCAATGAGAAATTCGAAAAATTATCTTCCACGATTAGTACAACCAATTCTTTCGTCGTAGTGGTCATCTACGTGACTCTCTTCGTTCACGATTGGGCGGGTTGTTTAATAAAGTACTTGATCTGCGATGGAAACAGATCGACGTCGATCGGTTTCTGAATGTAGCCGTCACAGCCTGCCCGAAGACTCCGTTCACGATCGCCGTGCAGAACGTTCGCTGTCAATGCGACGATCGGGATGTTTGCGGATCGGGGTTCGGATTTCAAGCGCTTCGTGAACGTCAAGCCGTCCACCTGGGGCAGGTTGATGTCGATGAGAATCAAATCAGGTTGTTCTGAAAGCGCGAGTTCCAACCCTTCTTTCGCAGTTCCTGCTTCGAGAACGTTATACCCTTGGGCTTGGAGAATGCGTCGCACGAGAATCCGGTTGTCGACTGTGTCTTCGACGTATAATACTGTGTTTGACTCCATTGCCGCTACCACACCCATAACTTCAGACCCAAGAGATAGGTTAGCTAGATTATAGTGCAGAGAAATTCCAAGGCAAGTGCTGCACCGATATGCACCTATAAAGAAAATGTAGAGCACCCGTGTCAGCGAGGGATCTGAAGAGAAGAGCGATAAACCTGACCCCTCTGGGTATCTCGAGGGCTTTGAATTTCGAGTACCATACTGGTTTAATGTGGATACCCGTAAGCAATGCTCAGTCTGGAATGATCATGTTTATGGGTTGCCCCTGATACCGACACGGTTGCTATTGCTTGACTCATCTTAGCATTTAATACGGGATCATCAGCTTACAAAAGGCTTACTGGTTGGATCGGGTTGGCCGGCATAAATACTGAGTGGGAGGAACTGTATCTAAAAATAAGTAGCCGATATCATGCAAATCATTATCGCTGCGGGTTTAATCTGCGTTTTGTCGATTCCAAAATAACATCTCTGGGTGATTGGAGTATTGCGCAAAGCTTCTACGGTCTCACTGAAGACGACCTCACTGGTGGACTTACTCCATATTTAATGGACAGTTTTGGACAAAAATACTTGGCAGCACGGGCATATTGCATCTCATCTTTCATCGGTGATATCTAGCCGATGGAGGAATGCCGCCGACGAGGGGTACACCACCCTTACAAATACTCGAATATAGCTCTGAACGCTTCTTCTCGTGTTCGGAATTCCTCCGGATACAAAGGATGTGCTCTTGGCATTCTGAACTTCTTTCATGTAGCATAAAGGTGTCAACGTAACCGGGATAACTCCACCTTGATGGGATCGAGTTCGGAGAAGCCCGAAATTTAGTGTAACATTAGACTTGATCAGTCTTGTGGCCCTACTCGCAAGGAAAATATTTACGAGAGCTTAGTGTAGGTGAGTAATTGGGATAAACGTTGATTGAGGCAGAGTATCGATACATCTGAATTCACCATATGAAGGAATAATTATGGCGAAGACTAAGTTCCTTTTCTCAACCGATTTTCATGGTTCTGAAACGTTATGGCGTAAATTCCTCAATTCAGCGAAATACTACGATCTGGATGCGATAATCTTGGGCGGGGATATTTTAGGCAAGTTAATGATCCCTATTGTTGAAAGATCCGATGGTAAATATGACGCGACACTCCAGTCAGCGAAATTTGTGCTGACAAAGGACGAGATTCCTGAGTTTTCTAAGAAATGTCGTCTGATTTCATATCTTCCTTACGTGACAACACCAGAGGAGGTGGACCGAATCGCTGCTGATGAAACCTATCGAGAGGATTTGTTTGAAAAACTGGAACATGACACCGTGCGCTCTTGGCTCTCCTTAATCCCTGATCGCGTACCAGCAAATTGCAAAGTTCTTCTTAGCCCAGGTAATGATGACAGACTTTCTTTAGACGATGTCATTCGTGATGAGATGAAAAATGTTCCGAATCTTATATTCGGTAAGGACGAGGTTATTAGATTGGATGATGATACGGAGTTACTATGTTTTAGTTGGTCAAACCCTACTCCTTTTGACTCGCCACGTGAGTGTTCTGAAGAGGAAATCGAAAAACGGCTCGAGAAAGTCGCTCAACAGGTGGAGGACACTAGCACGGCTGTATTTTGTATTCACGTCCCCCCTCATGACACAATCATTGATTATGCAAACATGCCCAGCGACGATTTGAAATATGATATGCATCGAGGCCACACACGAATGTCGCCAGTGGGCTCGACTGCCGTGCGGAAGATCATTGAAAAATACCAACCATTATTAGGATTGCATGGTCATATCCACGAGAGCCCTGGCATTGCCTATATCGGAAGAACTCAGTGCATCAATCCAGGCAGCGAATACACTGAAGGCATATTGAAAGCTTATTTGGTTGAAATTGATGGGGACAAGATTCTCCAATTGACAACGATAGAAGCGTGAAAAAGATTCAATGTTAAGCGGTAAGGGAACGATAGAGACGAACACTCTTTCCACGTGATGCAGTTATTGATTATTTATTTCGAATATCCCTCGGTGGGCAGGCGATACTCCCAATACCCATGAGTTTTTTGCTGGGTGAATTCCGAAAAGTGTGGAATTCTTACGGCAAACTCTTCGGGGCAGCTCCAGGGCGTTCCTGTCCTAGCTTCTGGTATCAGGTTAATAAGAATGACTTCAATGCTTCCGCTTTGAGGAGTCGCCGCACGAGAATTCGGTTGTGATTGTGTCTTCGATATAGCGAACCGTGTATGGCTCTGCCGCCGCTACTGCGTCCAAGATCAGACCTTAACCAATGGTTAACTGGATTATGGTGCAGACAATCTGAAAGGCTGGTACTGCACCGAGCTCCTTTCATGCTAAAGAAGTAGAGCCCTCGTGCCAGCGAGGGCTCTGAGGAGGAGGAGAGCAATAAGCCTGACCCTAAAGGTATCTCGAGGACTAGTCTTTTTGAGCGGTCACGGGTTTGATGTGGGTGCCCGTGAGCCTTCACTCAGCCTGAGATGTAATTTTGTAACGTACTTCCCCTGATACCGACACGGAGGCTATTGCTAACCCATCTTAGCAGTTTTAAAGGAAACGCCAACTTACAGTAAGCTTACGATCCGGATGGAGATCGTCGGGCTATCGTGTGTCATGCGTTATTCGAATGGGGGACTCAGCATAGGAAGGAATCTGTAAGCGGGTTGGTCCGACAACGAGCAGCGGTACGAGTTAGTCGATACCGAAGTAACTCTTCTGCACGATGGGATTATTCCGCAGGGCTTCAGCGGTGTCACTCAAGACGATCTCGCCGGTTTGCAGTACATATCCACGGTGGGCGACCTGGAGGGCCATGTGTGCGTTCTGCTCCACGAGGAGGATGGTCCTGCCCTCACGATTGATCTCTTGAATGGTGTCGAAAATGCTTTCGACGAGCACAGGTGCCAAGCCCATGGAAGGTTCATCCAGCAGCATCAGGCGGGGATGCGCCATCAAGGCGCGGCCAGTGGCGAGCATTTGCTGCTCACCTCCACTTAACGTTCCCGCGACTTGATGCTCTCGTTCTTTGAGGCGGGGGAATAAGGTAAAAACACGCTCCAAATCCTCAGCGATAACATCATTGTCCGTTCGGTGGTAAGCTCCCATGTCCAGGTTTTCGAATACCGTGAGGCGAGAAAAGATACGCCGGCCTTCCGGGACCAGGGCGATGCCCTTGTAAACGATTTCATGCGTTTTGAAGGGGATCAAATCCTCGCCGTCGAAACGGATGGAGCCTTTGCGGGGTTTGAGAACCCCGCTGATTGTACGCAACGTCGTTGTTTTACCTGCACCGTTTGTGCCGATCAAGGTCACGATTTCGCCTTCATCGACGTCGATCGAAATCCCTTTCAAGGCGTGGATGTTACCGTAATAACTGTGGACATCTCGAAGTTCGAGCAAAGACATCAAGTTGGCTCCTGGAAAGTCATGAAGCAGGATTAGTCGCAATCCCGGATGCAGCGCCTCGTCCAAGATACGCTTCGATCACCCTGGGATTGTTTTGAATGTCCTTCGGCGTTCCTTCGGCGATTTTTTGTCCGTAATCCAAGACCGTGATCCTCTCGGAAATCCCCATAACCACACGCATATCGTGTTCGATCAGAATGATGGTGATACCCAGTTCGTCGCGTAGTTTTTGGATGAAGTGCATCGTCTCGGCGCTTTCGCGGATGTTCATACCCGCGGTCGGCTCATCGAGAAGCAGCAGTTCGGGTTTGCTAGCCAGCGCTCGAGCAATTTCCAGACGTCGTTGATCACCGTAAGGAAAATTCTTTGCCAGGTCGTCCGAATGGCGTGGAATACCGACGAATTCAAGTAAGCGAACGGCTTCCGTGTGCGCTCGGTGTTCCTCGTCTCGAGTAAGTTTTGTGCGCAGGAGTGAACCAAAATACGTCGACCGCAGGTGAGGTTCCATCCCGACCAAGATATTTTCCACTCCCGTCATGTTGGAAAAAAGGCGTATGTTTTGATAAGTTCGTGCAATCCCGATGCGCGTGATTCGATCCGGCGATCGACCGTTGAGCAAATTTCCTTTGAAAAGGATCTCTCCGCCGTCAATGCTGTAAAAACCTGTGATGCAATTGAAGACCGTGGTCTTGCCTGCACCATTGGGACCGATGATGCTAACGATCGAGCCTTTATCACATCGAAAATCAAAATCGTTGACCGCGCCCAGACCGCCAAATCGTTTATGTAAACCGTGAATCTCGAAAAAGGAATCCATGGTCGTCTCATTCATTCCGAGGATGTAGGTTGCTCGGCCATGCCTTCACCGCGTAATTCACGTTGCCGGCGTACTGAGGGAAGCAATCCCTCCGGACGCAGGATCATCATCATGACCAGGAGAGCTCCAAACGCCACGATGCGGTACTCGTTCACGCTGCGCAATATCTCTGGAAGTCCGATGAGTGCGATCGAACCGAGGATTACGCCTTCGATACTGCCGAGGCCGCCGATGATGATCAAGGAAAGCACGTCGATAGAAACGAGGAGCGTGAAATTGTCCGGGAAAATGTTGACCTGCCGAGAGGCGTACAGCGCGCCGGCTGCGGCAGCGAATGCGGCGCCGGTGGCGAAGGCGAGCAGCTTGATCGCCACCAGGTTGAGACCCATTGCCTGGGCAACGTCCTCATCCTCGCGCAATGCGATCCACGATCTCCCCAAACGCGAATCTCGTAAGCGTATGGTAACGAAGGCTACGATGCCGCTGAAAATCATGCCCAGGTAAAAGATACCTTTTGGGTCACCCAGGTCCATGCCAAAGATGATGGGAGCCGGTATGTTGAGCACGCCGCCCGGTCCTCCTGTGTAGTCCCGAAGGTTCAAGAAGAGCAGCCGGATGATTTCACCGAAGCCCAATGTAACGATGGCGAGGTAGTCGCCGCGCATGCGCAATACGGGTATACCGAGCAGGACGCCGGTGATGACGCCGGCGAGGATCGCAATCGGTAAGCCGCTCCAAAATGTGACTCCGCCGAATGCAGGCAGGTTGATGAGAACGTAGGATTCGGGCGCGGAGAGTAGTCCAAAGGTATAGGCGCCGATGCCAAAGAAGGCGACGTACCCCAGATCGAGCAGACCCGCGTATCCTACGACGATGTTCAGACCCAAACCCATGACGACGAAAATCACGACGGCGCTGAGGACGGCGTTTTGAAAGAGGTCGGTGAATTGCGGCAAGATGACGATCAATGCCAGCAGGACCAGCGAAATGACTTTACGTTCGACGCCCTGCCGCGCATCGCGAAAGGCGAACAGCGCAGCGGAAATAAAGAGAAACACGAAGAGCAATCCAAGGATGTTTTCGTCCGCGCCACCCAGCTGTACCCCTTCCACTTTCAGCAGCATGAATAAGCCGAAGAATAGCAGAGGCAAGGTCAAAACGGCATAGTGCCCAACAGAGGAACCGGTAAGGCGTTGGACGGTTCCACCGGTATTTTCTGTGAAAAGCAGCGTCGTGCTGCCGCCCAAGAACCCGGCAAGCGTGAAGAATAATCCGATTTTAAGTAAACCCGGCCAGATGTTTGCGCCATCGAGTACTTGCGCTTTACTCAATCCCGTGAGGGCGCCCGTGTTTTCGGGAAGGATTTGAGCAAGAACCTGATTTACCCGGACACCATCGGCTTGCAAACTGGCAAAGAAATAGGTGACGGCCATTAATCCGACGCCGCTGATGGCGCCGATTAATATGCCGTTGATTATCGCACTTGAACGCGTGCGTTCTTGACCGAGGTGGTTCCTTAAGAAAAGTAGGGATAACAATCCAACAAGAAAGGCGAAGATACCCGTCGCCGAATTCCCGGATGTAAGTGGTATACCGAGTAAATCCAGATAAAGGATGATGCCAAAGGTTATGAGTCCGAAGCGAACACCGTCTTTAAGCCTCATGGATTACGCCTTTTCCTCGGCCAGGACTTCACCGAGCAAACCCATTGGGCGGAAGATCAGTACGAGGACGAGGATCGAAAATGCGATCACGTCTTTATACTCCGTGGGTAATCCCAGTGCGCTGGGGCCTAACGCCTCGAACACACCGAGCAGCACTGCGCCGAGCATGGCGCCCGGGATATTTCCAATACCGCCGAGTACGGCAGCTGTGAATGCTTTGAGTCCCGGAATGAAACCTGTGTTGAAGCGCATGACTGTGTTGTGAAATCCGAACATGACCCCGCCAGCGCCGGCGAGTGCCGAGCCGAGTGCGAATGTGAAGGCGATGACGCTGTCGACATTGATGCCCATCAGCGCAGCGGTTTCTTTGTCCTCGGCGACGGCGCGCATAGCGCGGCCCATCTTACTGCGTTGAACGATGATAAAAAGGCCGATCATCATCAGGATAGAAATTACGAGGATAAAGACACCCGTACGTGTGACAAAAATCCCCGTTTCCCCGATCGACCAGCCACCGGCGATGATATCCGGCTTGCGGTAGTTGTGGGGTGTTACGCCGAAAATCCGCAATGCGGAATACTGCAGGAAGAAGGAAGCGCCGATGGCGCTGATGAGCGGCACAAGGCGGGGCGCGGTCCGCAGCGGTCGATAGGCGATGCGCTCCAGCGTGATACCAATGAGTATGGAGGCGATCATACCGGCGATGATGACCAGCAGGATCGCGATTCCGGCCACGACGGTGGATCCTTCCGTCCAACCTAACGTGTTGAATAATTGCAGGGTAAAGAATCCGGCAAATCCACCGATCATCATCACTTCGCCGTGGGCAAAATTGATCATGAACAAGATCCCATATACCAGCGTGTAGCCAAGAGCGACGAGCGCATATACCCCGCCGAGGATCAGTCCGTTGATGATCTGAAAAGCCCAGTACTGTGGCGTGTAGGCGGTCTCATGAGCGACGACGAGGATGCGCCAGACCAGTAGAACCGAGACGATGATGCCGAATGCGGTGATCAGGATTCTGCTCTGCGTTCTTCGGTTGATCGCGCCCAACGCACTTTTCGTCGATGCCTGTTGTGGGTTTTTCTTCATGGACGATGACCAATCATGTTGACAGGGTATGGATGGAGAAATCCGGTTTTATAAACGTTCATGGTGATAAGACTGGGGTAGTGAAAACTACCCCAGTCTTTGTTTCGATTATTGTGAGAAGGCTTTACTCGAACCCAAAGCCTGACACCTGAGCCCAAGCGCCATCCTGAACCTGGAAGATCTGGATGCCGCCTGCACCGCAATCGCCGATCCCATTGCATTCCATCACGCCGGCCAGGCCTTGCAGGCCGGAGGTGTTGCGAACGGCATCAATGACCGCCTCGCGCTCGATGATCAAGTAACCTTGACCTGCGTCATCCGTCATGGCAACACTCTTGATTGCCTCTGCAATGAGGTTGACAGCGTCGTATGCCTGGGCGTGGAAAGGTCCGAGGTCATCCGGGGCGACGCCGTATTTCTCCATGTACTTGGTGTCGAATTCCGCATTGGCATCAACGAGTTCGTCACCAGCCACGAAGCTGGCGTATGCACCAGCGGCGGCATCCCCGGCGGTATCGAGGTATTGCTTGGTATAGGTGCCGTCGTCGCTGAAGAAAATTGTGTCTTCGAGGCCGACCTCATCCATCTGGATGGTGATCAACCCGGCTTCCGTGGAGTATCCACCGAAGAAGATCAATTCCGGCGGATTGGCAGCGATTTGCGTCAGCACCGCGCGGAAATCTGTGTCGCCGACCTGCACACCCTGGATGTCCAGCACCTCGGCTCCGAGCAATCCCAGTGAATCCTGGATCAGCTCGACCAGGCCGAGGCCGTAGTCCGAGTTGTCGTGCATGAGTGTAACTTTGGTAATGCCGAGTTCGTTGACGATGTACTCGGCGTCCACGTCGGCTTGCAGTTTGTCGCTCAGGGAAACACGGTTGCAGATGTCGCACGCTTCACTCGTGACCGCCGGGTTGGTGGAACTGGCGGAAACGAAGGGGATGCGTGCTTCCTTGAAGATCGGGATCAAGGCCAGGGTCTCACCCGTGCACATACCGCCCTGCACCGCAACGATCGAAGGATCGGCGGCGAATTTGTTGCCGACAACGGTTCCGGCATCGCCATCGCAAGCGCCGTCTTCGGTCACCAATTCCCAATCATGACCCTCAAACCCGCCTGCAGCGTTCAGATCGTCAACGGCGAGTTCGGCAGCTTGTTGAATGTCGAGGCCCGGATCCGGAAGTGGGCCGGTGAGGCCGGTGGATTGGCCGATGCGGATCGGTTCACCCGGAGCGACGACGACGTATCCGGCTTGGACGAGCTCGTCTGCCGTCATGCCCATGGCGATTACGTCGCCCGCAGGTTCTTCCGTTGGTTCTTCAGTTGCCGGTTCTTCTGTCGGCTCTTCGGTAACGGGCACTGCTGTCGGTGTGGTCTTCGCACATGCAGCCAGTAGAAGACTGGCAATTAACAATACGATAAGTGGCGTATAGCGTTTCATGGTAGCTCTCTCCTCCATTTCAAATTGACTTCGTTCGTCCAAAGTCGCTATCCAAGGTGTTTTTACGGCAATACGTTTGAGTTGTGGCGTAGACTCCTCCTTTCGATCTTTCATAAAGTCGCAATTGTGTGATTCCGGAAATTAAAATTTGGTTGAAAAGGATTGTCAAGGATAAATCCCCGTCGGAAACAACGAACACCTCCCGGCAGGGAGGTGTCCCACGCGATCTTTAACGTTCATTTCGCGTACCGCCCTGGACACCGGAAAGGGTTTTATGATGCGTCGAGGTGCCAAGTCATGAAAGCAGTCCAAACGAGAATAAATCCCAAAAGCAATCCTTCGGCAATTTCCAAAATCACCGGAAATATGTAGCTAATAATCTATCATAGCTTTGATGGATGTCAATAATCAGAGTGTGCTTGGGCAAACTTAAGATGACAAAAAAAGGAGCGGGTGATGGGATTCGAACCCACGAATGGTAGCTTGGGAAGCTACTGCCTTACCACTTGGCGACACCCGCATCTTCGCTGCGGATTATAGAAGTCGTACAGGGGGTTGTCAAGCCAGATGACGCCGCAAGCGGTCGAGTGCGACACTCACCGACCACTGCGCGGCATACACGGGAGGACCGCCGTACGTACGGGTCAGGGTTTCGTTTCCAACCGGCGAGTTGATCAGGATGGTGCTGACGTGCCGCGCCCCTTCCACGGTCAAATATAAACCCATGCCGAGACGCGCCTTTTGAGAACGTTGTAATCGAACGAGCGCGGTGGACAGTTCCTCCAAGTCTTCGACCTGGGTCCGTACTTGGCCGCAAACATACGGCTCCTCCAAGGGGGACAACGCAGCGGAAAGCGCGCCGTTCGTTCCACATTCGACAGTCACGAGCTGAAATTGGTATGCGGCAACCCGGGCCAACGTGGCCGCTTCCAGGGTGTGCTCGTCGACGCCGTAAACATGTTCGCCCAAACGCTGACGTATCGTGATTTCGAATTTGCGTATCAACTCGTCTGCCTGATCGACCGTTTTGGCCTTCGCCGTGATGCGAACATCGACGCGACCTGGATGAGCAGCCAGGCCGACGGTTGGATTGCTGAATTTTTCCAGGTCTTCGAGGCGAGTATCTACGGCGGATTCTCCCAAACCCGAGGTGTGAACGATGCGCGTCTTGATCAAGCTCAGCAGGTTGAATTTCTCACGCAGATATGGAATGGCATAATTTTTCAATCCGTGTTCCATCTCGGCCGGAACGCCTTGTAGGGAAAAAATGACCGAGGTGGAATTCTCGATTAAAAATCCCGGTGCCGTTCCGATCGGATTATCGATGGCGATTGCACCTTGTGGAAGTTGTGCCTGGCGGCGGTTGTTCTCCGTGGGTTGGCGTCCGAAGCGCGCGAATCGCTCCAAGATCTGCCGCCATAATTCAGGGCGAAATTCGAGCGCTCGATCGAGCGCCAGCGCAACGCCTTCCCGCGTGACGTCGTCGATCGTCGGACCCAGGCCTCCGGTAGTGATGACGACTTGAGCGCGGCGGAGGCTCTCTCGAACGACCTCGGCGATTCTTTCTTTGTTGTCGCCGACACTGACCGTGCGAAAAACGTTGACGCCAATTTCGCGCAGCGCTTGTGCGATGGTGTGCGTATTGGTGTCTACGATTTCACCCAGAAGCAACTCGGTGCCGATCGAGATAATTTCTGCCTGCATGTTCCCCACTTGAAAACGTGCTGCCGTTTAGCGAATACGTCTATCCCCATGCTTATTATAGCTATAAGAATCGGTTTACTGTCTATGAATCCTGTAAAATGGTATCGGTTTGGCGATTTATCGGGAGTTAAGGTACTCATGCGATCACACGAATTGGGCAAGTGGGGTGAAGATGTTGCGGCGGAATATCTCCAGTCGATAGGTTTCATTGTTCTGGATCGCAACTGGCGATGCGAGGAGGGGGAGCTTGACATCGTGGCATTGGACAGCGAGGTCATCGTCGTTGTGGAAGTGCGCACGCGTAGCTCTGATGCATACGGCACGCCAGAGGAAAGTCTGACGTCGCAGAAGCGCCGGCATCTGCAAAACGCAGCCCTTACATACCTGCAAGAAAAGGATCGACTCGATGCCGTTTGGCGGATCGACGTTGTCGCCATCGATGCGGCTCAGAGCGGGGATGTGGAGCGGATCGACCATTACATAAATGCCATCGAGGGGGAGCGGGAATCGTGAATCCGGAAAACAAAATCGTGGCTGTTTTCGGGCCAACGGCAGTGGGTAAGACCGAAGCGGCGATTCAGGTTGCCGAGAAATTGGATGCGGAAATCATCTCCATTGATTCACGCCAGATCTATCGCGGCATGGATATCGGCACAGCGAAACCGACGGCCGAACAGCGAGCGCGCGTGCCGCACCATCTCATCGATGTGGCCGACCCCGAACATCCGTGGTCGCTGGTCGATTTCAGCAGGGCGGCTTTAGCGGCAATCGATGCGATCCACGCGCGTCGGCGACTGCCGCTGCTCGTGGGAGGCACGGGACAGTACTTTGCCGCCATTTTGGAAGGGTGGCAGCCGCCGCCGAAGGAATCCGACCCCGAGTTGCGTCGCGAACTGGAAGATTATGCAGCAGGACATGGATCCCGGGCGCTGCATGAAAGACTACGGGAAATCGATCCGATTTCAGCGCGGCGCATCGATCACCGCAACGTGCGCCGCGTTGTACGCGCCCTCGAAATCTGCCACATCAATGGCGCACCGGCGAGCAGCCTCCGCCGCAAAGAACCGCCGCCGTTCGACGTGTTACGGATCGGACTAGCAATGCCGCGCGAGGAACTGTATGCCAGAATCGATAGGCGCATCGACGAGATGATGGATGCGGGATTCGTCGAGGAAGTTAATATGCTTCTTGCAAAGGGATTTCGCCCGGAGAGCGCGCCCATGTCCGCCATCGGTTATCGGCAAATCGGGGAGTATTTACAGGGGAAATTGACTCTGGAGGACGCCGTACTCAAAATCCGCCGTCTTACAAGACAATTCGTTCGCAGGCAGGCGAACTGGTTCAAAGCCGATGATCCAGAGATCCATTGGATCGATGCGGATCCGGATGCAGAGGCGAAAATGCTTTCGCTCATCGAGCTTTGGTGTTCGGAGCAAGGCTAGAAGGAATTGAGTATCAGAAACAGGAGCGCGGATATGCCTGCCGTGATGGGAATGGTAAACAGCCAGGCCGTAAGCATATCGCCCAACACCTGCCAGCGGACCATGTTGGCACGCTGACCGGCGCCGACTCCTACGATGGCGGAGCTCATGACTTGAGTCGTGCTTACCGGGCCTCCGAAAATGGCCGCGCTGAGTATGACCGCAGATCCCGCGACCTGAGATGAGAATGCGTGAACGGGACGGATGCGGAATATTTTTCCACCCAATGTACGGATCAGGCGCCAACCTCCGATTGCGGTTCCCAGAGCGATCGAACCTGCGCTTATCGTAATGACCCAGAATGGCACCTTGAACGCCGTCAATTTGCCCATGAGGACGAGACCGAGGGTAATCACACCCATGGTTTTCTGCGCGTCGTTGGCGCCATGGCTCAGTCCCAGTCCAAGCAGTGTTAACACTTGTATGCGTCGGAAGAGGATATTTACCTTCGGGGTCGCTTTGCGGAACAGCCAAAGGACGAGTCGAATGAACAGGAAGCCGACGATCATTCCCAGCATGGGGGAGATTAAAAGCGTAAGGACGATTTTTAATAATCCACCGAATTGAACGACATCCAAGCCGCTGTCCGTGATGGCGGCGCCCAGAAGGCCGCCGATCAACGCGTGCGAAGAGGAGGACGGAAGTCCGAAATACCAGGTTGAAAGATTCCAGAGGATTGCTGCACTCAGCGCGGACAATACCACGTTGAGGTTGATGGCGCGGATATCGAGCAGATCTCCACCGACGGTTTTAGCCACGGCGACGCCGAACAAGTACGGACCGACGAAATTTGCCACCGCTGCAAGCACCAACGCCGTTCTGGGGCGCAGGGCGCGGGACGAAATCACGCCCGCAACGATGTTGGAGCTATCGTGCATGCCGTTGAGGAAGTCGAAAACCAGCGCCAATGCCAACAGAATGTAGATCAATTTACACTTGCCTTTAGGTATGAGGAATTTATTCCGCTGCCGGGATAATCTTCCAGACAAAAAGGATCGAAGACGATTCTAACTCGGCGCTGAACCAGTTTACCACACCGCGCAGGGACGAAACGGTCATCGAATACGGGCGGGCAAATTCGGCTCGGTGAAGGATGCACCGAATCGATGGATGGCCAAAATGGTAAAGGTGATAGCGAACCCCGGAGCCAGGACCAACCAGGGGGCTTCGACGATAAAGGCGCGCCCCTGGTTGAGGATCGCTCCCCAATCCGGCAGGGATGGATCCCCAGCGAGACCCAGAAAAGTGAGCGTCGTTACCCCCAGGAATGCCCATGCGTAATGCGTCGTTGCCAGGAAGACGATCTGACCCGCGGCGTTCGGTAGCAGGTGCCGCATCACGATATGCAGTCGAGTCGCCCCCAATGCATCTGCAGCGGATACGTATTCTTTTTCCATCAACTGCAGGCCGAGTGTGCGCGTCACGCGGGCGAACGCAGGTGCACCGCCCAAGCCGATGGCGAGAATCACCGTCGTGATCCCAGGCCCGAAGCCGGCCACGAGCAGCATGGCAAGCAGCAGCGCGGGAACGGCGAGAGCGGCGTTGATCAGGGCCGAGATGAGACGATCGAGCATTCCACCGAACACCGCGGCTGTAAATCCCAGCAGGCTTCCCATAAGCAACGTCAGCAGTGCCGCCAGTAGCGCAGCGCCGGGACTGATGCGGCAACCGTAGAGCAGGCGCGACCAGAGATCGCGACCCAGTCCGTCGGTGCCGAGGGGAAAATGGTTTTGTGGTGAGAGCAGCGGGTCGGCAACGGGATGATTGGGATTGGTGGGTGCGATTACTGGTGCGGTAAGAGCCAGGACGGCGACGATCACCAGCCAAGCAAGCGCGAGGGTATCCGCAGTTCGTTTCATCGGGCGCGCCTTCGCAAACGTGGATCGATGGCGAGAGAGAGTAATTCGGCGACGATGTGACTCAATGTGTAGAAGATGGCGACGACGGCTACGATTCCCTGCGCGATGGGAAAATCCCCGTCGAGAATCGAATCGATCAGCAATCTGCCCAGACCCGGACGGGCGAAGATGGTTTCCGTGATCACCGTTCCGGAAAGCAGGAATGCAGCTTCGAGTGCGCTCATGGAGATCGCCGGTGGAAGCGAGGGTTTCAATGCATGCCACAGGTATCGAAAACCACTTTGGATGCCTCGGGCTTGCGCGGCGAGCATGTAGGGTTGGCGCATGCTTTCACGCAACCCGGCCTGGACGACACGAGCGATGCCGCCGGACGTTGCAAATCCCAGCACGAGCGCCGGAAGAAAGAGGTGCTGGATTGGGTTTAACGATTCTTCGGGAAGATAATCGTATCCGATGCGCAGGACATACAGGGCGAGAATGCCCGTGAAAGCAACCGGAAGAGCCGTCGCCAACCCCGTGATGAGGTTGGATAGCCTGCCGGACCATCGCTGTTCCCGCCAGGCTGATAGGATCCCCAGAACAAAGCCCAACACGATGGCGATGCAGAAGCCAGCCAGGGCCAATTCCAATGTAGCCGGAAGCTGTGTGAGTATTTCCTGGCTGACGGATCGCCGCGAGTAGAGCGAAACGCCAAGATCGCCGCGGAGGAAGCCGGCCAGGTAACGCAGGTATTGAATGTACAGCGGGGCATCGAACCCGAGGCTGATACGCAAGGATTCGACTTGCTCTCGAGTCGCTAAGCCGCGGCCGAGCAGGCCCGAGAGCGGGTCACCGGCACTGAGCCGCAGCGCAAAAAAGGTGACACTTACCGCCGCCCAGGCGGTAAGGAGACCTTCGAGCAGACGCCGGACGACCGTTTTCAGGGCGTCATTTTCATGTCGATCAGTAAAGGAAACCATCCTTGTGCTGAGAAGTGTAGACCTTGTAAACGGTTGTTGGTGACGACGAGATTGACGTAATCTCGAATCGGAATCAGCAATGCTTGATCGCGTATGCGTGTAATTGCCGCTGCATACAGCTCCAATCGCAGTCCTGAATCCAGCGTAGCTTCTGCAGCCTGGGTGAGTAAGCCGTCCAGTTCTGCATCGGTATATCCAGTCCAGTTGTAAAATCCGTCACTGGTGTAGAACGATCGCAGCAGGTCGGGATCCGAATCGAATAAATTAATGCCGATCAGATGATACGTTCCTGCAGCTTGCGCTTCGTTGAGTGGACCAAAACCTGGGGCGACCTCGAGTTCGACGCTGGCGCCAACATTTTCCCAGGCGGCGCGCAGCAGTTGGGCGACTTCAGAATTCGAACCCCAGGACGGTGCAACGATATGAATCTGAAGTGTCTGGTTTTCCAGGCTGCGTATTCCGTCGCCATCGACGTCTCGCCATCCGGCGGCGTCCAATAGATCCGCAGCGCGTTCCGGATCGTAGTCCGGGAAGGGTGCTTCAGGCGTATAACCTTTCGTCACCGCGCTCAGCGGGGCGTTGGCGACCGGAGAGTAGGCGCCGAAAACCGTGGAAACGATGGCTGAACGGTCGACTGCGGAGATGAGCGCTTCTCGAACGCGCACGTCGTCGGTCGGCGAGAGCTGGGTATTGAATAAAAACTGCAGCGGTTGGCCGGGAATCGCGATGGGAAGCAGATCGAAGTCCGCGCTGGAATCCAGCCTGGTGGCATCGACGTGGGGAACTTCGCCGATCACGTCGACCTCGCCGCTTTCCAGCGCCAGGGCGCGCGTGGCGGGATCTTCATAGAACCGGAAAACGATCGTCTCGATTGAAGCCCGGTCCTGATCGTAGATCGAAGGCGCCCAGTCGTAATCGTCGTAGCGGGCGATGGTCAGGTGATCATTGGGCACGTATTCAACGAAGCGGTACGGGCCGCTGCCGACTTGGTGAAATTGATACTCGCTCGGTCCCCAGGTTTCGAGAGCGAGTGGGGACGCCATGCCCAAATAGACCTGCGAGAGTGCGTCGAGCAGCGGCGCGTAGGGCTTTTCGAGTCGGAATTCGACGCTGTACTCGTCGAGCTTGTCCACACTTTTCAACGGACCCAGCATGAGGGCGGCTTTAAACGAATGATTATCGGGATCAGTGGTGTACTCAATGTTGGCCAGGACTGCGTCTGCGTTGAACGGCGTACCGTCGTGGAATGTGACGTCGTCACGCAGATCGAAAGTGTACGTGAGGCCGTCGTCGCTGATCGTCCAGCGCTCGGCGAGACCGGGAACGAACTCACCGCTGGCGGGATCTTGAAAGACAAGCGTGTCGTACACCGAAGTGAGCGGGATGCCGAGTTCAGCCGATGCGTTCAAATGCGGATCGATTCCGGATGGCGCAAGCGTGAGGCCGTAGACGATGGAATTCTGGTCGCTCGAGTGGGAGCAGGCGCAGAGGGTCAACGCGCAAAATAAGAGGGAGAGTGGTTTGAATATGTTTTGTCTCATGGTTATTTTGGGTGGGCGAGAATCATTGCACCTACGAGTCCACCATCGTCGCCCAAGGTCGCAGGGACGATGCGCAAACCCTCCAGGTATGCCGGGTGCATAACGTACTTGTGAAATGCGGCTCGTATGGGCTCGAACAAGGGCTCTCCAATCTGTGAAACGCCTCCCCCGAGGACGAAAATCTCGGGATTGAAAATGTGCGCCAGATTGGCCAGATGTTTACCCAGAATGTCGCCGGTCTCGGTAAGGGTGTCGATGGCGAGTTCGTCGCCTTCGTTGGCGGCTCGTCCGATGTCTTCGGTGCGAATCGAGCCTTGCGCTTCGTATTTGTCGCGTAGCGTCGATGCCTGGCCGTCCGCCAATTTAGCCATCGCACGCCGGGCGATGGCAGGGCCTGCGGCGAGAGCTTCCACATGGCCGGATTGGCCGCAGCCGCACGGCGGGCCGTTGGAAGTTATACTGACGTGTCCCACTTCACCTGCCAGGCCGCGGGCTCCGGTAATCAGCTGCCCTGCGCTGATGATACCACCGCCGATGCCCGTGCCTATTATCAGAAAAACGAGATGCTGTGTCCCGATGCCGGCGCCGAAGCGCCATTCCCCGAGCGCGGCCATGTTAGCGTCGTTGCCCAGGGCGATGGGGCAGTCGAAGTGCTCCCGCATCCGGTCGACGAAGTGGAAATCGACCCAACCCGGGAGATTCGGTGCCTCGAGGACGACGCCCGTCGCCGGATCTAATGGACCCGGCGCGCCGATTCCGATGCTGATGTCATTGATTGCTACGCCGTCTGGAATTTGAGACTCGATGGCCTGCGAAATGCGCTCGATGACCGCATCCGGTCCTTCTGAAGCCAGCGTTTCGACCTTCGTCTGCGTTGCGGGAGTCGCTTCGAATGTCGGGAAGTACGCCGCCCGGATGTGCGTGCCGCCAAGATCGACTGCCACGATGTGAGCCATGCGGCGAGTATAACACATAGACGCTTGAAGTTTGAACAGCCCGCGCTTAGAATGCAACTGTCATGAGCGCCAAGGCAACGCCGGTTCGTAAGCAGTACCTCGAGATTAAGAAGAAGTATCCCGATGCGATTCTCTTCTTCCGCCTGGGTGATTTCTACGAGACCTTTGACGAAGACGCCGAGATCACTTCCAGAGAATTGGACATCGTGCTCACCTCGCGCAACGTGGCCAAAGGTACGCGGGTGCCCATGGCCGGTATTCCCCATCACGCCGCTGAGAATTACCTGGCCCGCTTGATCGAGAAGGGCTATCACGTCGCCATTTGCGAACAGATCGGCGACGGACCCGTGGAGGGTCTATTCCCGCGCGAGGTCGTACGCGTGATCACCCCGGGTACGGTCGTCGAGGCGGAGCTGTTACCGGGCGACGCCAACAATTATCTGCTCGCCGTCGTCGTGGAGGACGATGGCGTCGGCATCGCCTACGCCGACGTGAGCACGAGCGAATTCGCCGCCACGCAGGTGAACACGGCGGCGGCGCTGCCCGTGATCCGCCAGGAGTTGATCCGCCTGCGGCCGGCGGAAGTGATCCTGCCCGAATCGATGGACCTCGAAGCGGAGTGGTCGGGGCACAGCACGAAGCTGCCGGATTGGCGCTTCGAATTAGATCGCGCCGGGGAAACCTTGAAGGACCATTTCAACACAGCGACGCTGGATGGTTTTGGCTTGGGGAAAAAACCACTGGCCACCCGAGCGGCGGCCGTCATTCTCGAATATTTACAGTCCGCCCAGGGCGGAGCGAGCAAGCTGATGACCGGCCTGTCGACGTATTCACTTGGCGATTCGATGGTGCTGGACGCCGCAACGCGCCGGAATCTGGAATTGACCGAAACCTTGCGCACAGGCAAGATTCGCGGTTCGGTGCTCGGAGTCGTGGATAAAACCCTCACGCCGATGGGAAAGCGCATGATCCGGCATTGGATCGGAAACCCGTTGCTCGATATCGAGCGCATCCAGCTGCGGTTGGATCAGGTGGAAGCTTTCTACGACGATGGTCTGTGGCGGGCCGAGATGCGCCAAACGCTGAAGAAAATCGGTGATCTCGAACGCTTGTCGAACCGCATCTCCATCGGAGTCGCCGGTCCGAACGACCTGACCAGCTTGCGTGATCTGCTGGGGCGGATACCGGCGTTGATCGGGCTGATGCAGGGCCGTACGGATGACGCTTTCGAGACGCTCTTCGATCAATTGGATCCTTGTGACGACGTGCAGGATTTGTTGCAGCGAGCCATCGCCGATGACCCTCCAGCGACATTGGCGCACATCGGCGTCATACGAGACGGCTATTCAACGGAGTTGGACGACGTCGTCAACGGCTCCCGTGAAGCGCGAGAGTGGATCGGATCTCTGGAGACGGTCGAGCAGGAACGCACGGGGATTAAAAATCTGAAAGTCGGCTACAACAAGGTGTTCGGCTACTACATCGAGGTCACACGCACGCACAGCGAGAACGTCCCGGAGGAGTACATCCGTAAGCAGACCTTGGTCAACGCCGAGCGTTTTATCACACCGGAGATGAAGGATTACGAGGCGCGGGTGCTCACCGCGGAGGAGCAGATACGCGAATTGGAAACGCAGCTGTTCCGCGAGGTCTGCCGCGAAATCGGCGAGCAGGCACAGCGTCTACTCACTACGGCTCGCACGATGGCCCGATTGGACGTCGTCGCAGGATTGGCCGAGGTTGCAGCCAACGACGGCTACGTGCGTCCTGAATTGGTGGACGACGAAAGCCTCGAGATCTACGATGCCCGTCATCCGGTGGTGGAGCAGTTCCTTCAATCCCAGCGCTTCGTTCCCAACGACACAGTTTTCGAGGAGGGGGAACGCATCCGCATCATTACCGGGCCGAACATGTCGGGGAAGTCGACTTATTTACGCCAGGTGGCCTTGATCGTGCTCATGGCACAGATGGGAAGTTTCGTGCCAGCAAGGTCGGCGCGTTTGGGGATCGCCGATCGCATATTCACCCGCATCGGCGCGCAGGACGAAATCCACGCCGGCCAATCGACGTTCATGGTGGAAATGGTGGAAACGGCCAACATCCTTAATCACGCCACGAACCGCAGCCTGCTGGTTCTGGACGAAATCGGGCGCGGTACGAGCACCTACGACGGTGTGTCGATCGCCTGGGCGGTGGTGGAATTCGTGCATAATCATCCTCGTCTGCGCGCCCGCACCTTGTTTGCCACACACTACCACGAGCTCACGCAACTTTCCGAAGTTTTGCCCGGTGTGCGCAACTACAACGTGGCAGTCTCGGAAGAAGGCGGTGAGGTGGTCTTCCTGCACACCATTGTGCCAGGCGGTGCGGATAAATCCTACGGCATTCACGTCGCCGAACTGGCCGGCATGCCGCGCGCCGTCGTCCACCGGGCGCAGGAAATTCTGATCAACTTCGAGATGAATTCGAACGCCATTAACGATGCGAAAAAGATCCCCGCGCAGCAATTGAGCATGTTCCCGATGAGAAACCCCATACTGGAAGAATTGAAGAAGATTGACGTCGACAGTCTGCCGCCGTTGGAAGCACTCAACCGATTGTATGAGTGGCAGCAGCGTTTCCTGGATGAAGACGACGACGCGCCTGAACCGGAATCCGAGGCCTAAGAGACGTTCGGCGGCGCAACCTGTGTGCTATTCGATCTCATCGGCAACCACATCGGGGTATTCCATCCGCACAGTTTCGGCATCTCCGGCACCCAACGCTTGCAGTAATCGTGAAATTTCGTCCGCCTTTTCCTGCGCATCCCGGCGGGACCACGTGCGGCTCTTGATTTCCAGGAAGCAGCACTCCAACTTGGGTTTGGTGATGCGGTCGATGTTGACGAAGAGTTCTACCCCTTCGTAACGCAGGAGCCAGCGCCGGCGGTCCTTGTTAATCTCGATCGAGGAGGCCGGATTGAAGTACTCCTGATAGAAACGCAAACTGTGGATCGCTGGTGCAATGAAACGCGAGCGGGAGAGGAATATGGCGTCGTGGTATTCACCTTCCGCGGCCGGCCCGGTGAGGGTCAAGCGGTAGCGCACGTTAAAGACGTCGCCATCGTCGCCGACGAATTCGTCCTCGCGATAACGCAGGCGGTTGACCTCCGGGGAATCGAAAGTGAAATACGTGTCGTATTCGAGGTAGTGCGCCGTGCGCACGATTTCGAACTCGCCGCTGTCCAGTTTTTCGATCACCGGCGCTGCATCGGGGATGCGCACTTTAATCTGTACTTCGTAACTCTCTTCCTGTTCGGCGCCGCCAATGGCGATCAGCTTAGAGAGCACCGAACCCTCGCGCTCGATGAGGAAGGAGTCGATGCGCGCCGCGTAATTCGCCGCCTCCTCGAGCAGCGGCTCGACGTCAATGGTGCACAATTGGCGGTCTCGCATTGCCCATTTCCCGTTGATCATCACGTCCGTCACATCGGTCGCCTTGGTGGCATAGACGAGGCGGGAGTAAACCATATCCGAGCTGCGTGCGAAGTGGGGGGAATTGTGTACGGACTCCAAGTCGATGAGGATGATGTCGGCGCGTTTGCCGGCTTCGAGGGAGCCGGTCACGTCGCCGAGGAAGAGGGCCTTCGCGCCCATGCGTGTAGCCATATCAAAGACCGTGTGGGCGGGCAGCGCCGTTGGATTCTCGCCGTAGGCTTTGGCGATGAAAGAAGCCAGGCGCATCTCCTCGAACATATCCAGATCGTTGTTGGAGGAGGGGCCGTCTGTGCCAACACCGACGTTGAGCCCGGTGTCCAGCATTTCGGCGACCGGTGCGAACCCGGAGGCGAGTTTTAAATTGCTGGAAGGATTGTGTGCTACACCCGTACCGGCATGCTCCAGGGTGTGGATTTCTCCATCATCGATGTGCACGCAATGTGCAGCGACGACATTGACGTCCAGCAGGCCCAATTTCTTCACCCACGGGATGACCGGCATGTCGTAGGTTTCGCGCCATTCTTCCACTTCTTCCATCGTTTCGGCGAGATGGGTGAGCAGGGGAACGTTGAAATCACGAGCGAGCTCGATGCACGCTTTGAGGATTTCCGGCGTCGTTGTATAGGGTGCGTGTGGCGCAATCGCCGGCGTAACGAAGGGGTGATCGTGCCATTTTTCGATATACGTACGTGCATAGGCAAGTGCATCCTCGTACGAAGGCGCATCTGGAGAAGGGAACTTGAGCACAGTTTGGCCACAAATGGCGCGCATGCCTGCTTCCGCGGCGGCCTCAGCGACAGTTTCTTCGTAGTAATACATGTCGGCGAAACACGTCGTTCCGCCACGAATCATCTCGGCGCAGCCTAGAAGCGTGCCCAAACGACAGAATTCGGGAGAAACGAACTCACGCTCCACGGGCATCATGTAGCCCAAGAGCCAGACGTCCAGACGCAAGTCGTCGGCCAACCCACGCAGCAGCGTCATCGCCGCGTGCGTGTGTGTGTTGACCAAACCCGGCGTGATCGTCTTCCCAGCGCAATCGATCACCTCCGGTGCTTCGTAACTGGTGACGATCTCGTCCGTCGAACCAACCGCTTCAATCGAATCACCGCTCACGGCGATAGCGCCGTCTGCAATCACGCGCTGGTCCTGGTCCATCGTTACGATCAATGCGTTGCGGAGAATGAGATCAGCCTTTTGCATAGGATTCCTTTTCACGTGTCATAAATTAAAGCAAATCGGTTGAGCGAATTACCGCGCGATATTCGTGAGAGAATCGTATCACGGATGTGTCTCGTTCGCACAATTTTATGTCATGTAACCACCACAAGTAATGTGGCGGTATACGGGCCGCAAAGTATAATCGAAGCACGATTCAGGAGGCAATGTATGCGCGCCGTGGACGTTGTGATCAAAAAGCGTGACGGATTGGAGCTCACGCAGGATGAAATTCGTTTCTTGATCGAAGGTTTCACCCGCGGCGACATCCCGGACTACCAGGTTGCGGCGTGGTGCATGGCCGTGCTCTTTCGCGGTATGACGCCGCGCGAGACGGCAGAGCTCACGCAGGTGATGGTCGACTCCGGGGAACGAATCGATCTCTCGAGCGTTGTGCCAATTGCCGTGGACAAACATTCGACGGGTGGTGTGGGCGATAAAACCTCGCTCGTCGTATTGCCGACCGTCGTAGCAAACGGGCTTGCGGTGGGAAAGATGTCCGGCCGCGCCCTGGGCTTCAGCGGCGGCACGCTGGACAAAATGGAATCGATACGCGGCTTTCGCGCCGATCTTAGTAAGGAAGAGTTTCTGGCGCAGTTGAAGGAAGTCGGGATCGTGTTATCGGGACAGACGGCGAAGCTGACGCCTGCAGACGGCAAGCTCTACGCGTTAAGGGATGTGACCGGGACCGTGCCATCAATACCATTGATCGCTTCCTCGATCATGAGCAAGAAGATCGCCGGCGGCGCGCAGGGGATCGTGCTCGACGTGAAGGTTGGGAAAGGAGCCTTCATGGAAACCATGGCGCGGGCCGTCGATTTGGCGGAGTTGATGGTCGAAATCGGACGCCATGCAGATCGGCGTACCGTGGCCCTGATATCGGACATGAATCAACCGCTGGGGGAGGCCGTGGGCAATGCGCTGGAAGTGAAAGAGGCCATCGCCACATTGAGAGGTGAGGGGCCGCAAGATTTTCACACACACTGTCTCGAGGTGGCGGGGCACATGTTGATTCTCGGAGAACGCGCGCAGGACATCGAAGCTGCGAGAGAAATGGCGAACTCCGCCATCGTCAGCGGTGCGTCCTACGGGAAATTCCTGGATCTCGTACGCGCCCAGGGCGGCGATACGGGCATGGTGGAGCATCCGGAACGATTGCCCCAGGCAGCCTTTATCGAGGACGTCCCTTCGCCGACGAGCGGAACGGTCATGGAAATCGATGCGCGCGAGGTCGCATTTACGGCCTTGGACCTGGGCGCCGGCAGGGAGAAAAAGGGCGATACGATCGATCACGCTGTGGGGGTGGTCGTACACACCAACATCGGGGACCGCATCGAAGCTGGCGATCCGTTGTTCACCGTCCATGCTAACGACGAGCGGCTCGTCAAACCGGCAGTTAAGCGGCTGCTCGAGGCGCATCGCATCGAGGGTAAAGACGTCAAGCCGCTGCCGTTATTTTATCGGACAATCGGTGCCTAATATTTCATATGGTCGTAAACACTTGGTTTTCAGCATGGGGGAGCTTTACGGACGCAATAATCCCAGCCAGCAGAAAAAAACCCGCCGTAAAGACAAACGTTGCTTCAAGGTTGAGCCATGTCGCGATTCCGGCGCCGAGCAGCGGCGCGATCGTGCGTGCCCCAGCGCGCAGTGAGTTCGATAAACCGTACACCGCGCCTTCCTCTCCGTGTACGGTTAGTTTTGCGAGCAATGCGCTCACAGAAGGCAATATGCCGCCCATCGCAATCCCCGCCAGGCCTTGTAGGACCAACATCTGCCAGGTTTCATGAACTAAGGATTGCGGCGCGTAGAAGAGCGCCGTGGCCAACAGACTACCGATGAGGATCGATCGATGGCCAATGCGGTCGCCGAGTCTGCCGAAATAGATCGAACTCAAGGTCATTGCCGCAGAGTAGACCCCAAAGACGATCCCGGTTTCTGTATTTACACTGCCGAGATCGGTCGTGAAGGATTGGATGAAGATGGGCATGATCGGGACGATCATCGAACGCCCGAGTCGTGAGATCGTATCCATTGCGTAAGCCGTCGAAACACCGGGGGTTCGGAGGATGTGGGACCAATCGGTGAAGAAACCGCGCAGATCGATCGAGGGTGTGGTGCTCGGAACGTAGGTTTCCTCAACGCCGAAGAAAACCAGGATGCCAGCCACGAGCAGCAGCGCCGCGGTGATGTAAAACGCGGCACCGTATCCGAATGCGTCTGCGACGGCGCCTCCGATGAGTGGACCCAGGGCGATCCCGATGCCGAGACCCGTCTGCAGCAATCCCAATGCGAACCCGGTGCGCGTACGTGGCGCCTCTGCGGCGACCAGGGCACTCGAGGCGGCAACCGAGCCTGTTATCAAACCTTGAACGGCGCGCAGTAAAATCAGTTGTTCGGCAGAACGGACGAAAGCCATGAGCAGGATGATCCCAGCACCGCCGAAACACGCTCGCTGGACCATGAGTTTACGGCCAAAGCGATCCGCGATCGCTCCCCAAACCGGGGAGGCGAGCATCATGCAGAACGCTTGCGCCGAATACACCAACCCCGCAAGGAATTCGATGCTCAGACCAGACGTCGAGCCCAGGGCTTCGACGTACAGCGGGAGGAATGGAAAGACGCTGGAAAAACCGACCGCGGTGATGATCTGCGCAAAAAAGGTGATGTACAGTGTGCGCCGCCATGCCTCGGAGAATTGTAAATCAACGTGTTTCCCGAACATCATTGTCCACAGAAAGTGCTGGGTTTTTGTCTATCGCGCAAGATTTGAGATTGTAACCGCTTCGAGCGAATCGGCAAGGTCGAAGCCGAATATCTGCGCGTAGAAGGAAAGTTCGGCTTCGAGACTGCGCTTATTGCTCTCCGTGCGACGAAAGCCATGACCTTCGTCGGGAAAGGTCAGATAGGCATACGGCAGCTTCTTTTCACGCAGCGCTTCGATCAAGGCTTCCGACTGAGATGGCGGAACGACCTTGTCCCGTAAACCATAAAATACGATCAGCGGGCGTGAAAGTCCCTGCGTGTGTTGGATCGGCGAGCGATCGAGATACAGCTGCCTTTCAGCGGGGTAGGGGCCGATCAGATACTGCATGTAGCCGGATTCGAACTTGAGCGAAGCGTTAACCAACATCTCGGCATCCGCGACGGCGTAATAAACGGCGCCGGCATCGAACAGATCGTGGAAAGTGAGCGCGCACAACGTGGTCCAGCCACCGGCGCTGCTCCCGCGCATGATCAAGCGATGGGGATCCGCTTCCCCTCGATCGACCAGATATCGAGCTGCGGCGAGACAGTCCATTGTATCGACGAGCCCCCATTGGCCTTTCAGCGCTTCACGATAGGATCGTCCGTAGCCTGAACTGCCCCGGTAATTCACATCGAGGACGCCGAAGCCGCGGCTGGTGAAGTATTGGAATTCGAGCTGCAGGAAGGGATGTGCGGCGGAAGTTGGACCGCCGTGACAGCGGACGACGAGCGGGGGCGATTCGTCTGGTGGGGAGGCGTAGTCCGGATTCGCAGGAGGGTAGTACAACGCGTGAGCGACATTTCCGCCGGACGTTGGGTAGTCGATCGGACGCGGTATGGAAAGGTACTTGGATTCGATCTCGAAAGCCGTGCCGCGGTAAACAACCATTGGTGACATGTCATCGAGTCTCATGCGGATGACGCCAGGCCGCATTTCGAAATTGCCGCCCAGGAACCAGAGATCCTCTTCTCCGTCACTGGTCAGGAAGGGAATCGCCGTAAAAGGCGTGTCGAGTTTTTGGAAATTTCGGGACTCCGGATCGTAGAGGCCCAGGTGCTCCAAGCCTTCTTCCCAGTAGACGCAGGCAATTCGTTCTCGAGAGAGAAAGGCGTAGCGTGTGTAGCCAAATGTCCAGGCTGGACGATCGAGATCGGTCTCGACGTCGAACACGCGATCGACGTGCGATCCGTTCCAGCGGTAGAGGTTGCTCCAATTCGAGCGATCCGAGAGGAAGTAGAGATCGCCGTCCGGGCTCCAGGAAGGGCTGCTGATCCACTCCTCAGCGCTTCCCGCGATTTTCACAGCAGACGAAATCGAACCATCGGGATGAAATTCCGCGACCCATAATTCGGTCCCCTCCCAAGGCATACGTGGAAGATCCCACGACAACCAGGAGATTCGACGGCCGTCTGGGCTGATCCTCGGGCTGGCGTAAAAATCGCTGCCTTGAACGACGGTTGTGAGTTCACACTCGTCATCGCTATGAACGGCAACAATCTCGTTCAGCACTCCACCGTTTGAATCATGACGTTCGCGCACGCAGAGAATGAATCGACCATCCGGAGTGGGAGAACTGTCCGCATAACGCCAGGATTCACCGGTTGGTGGTTCGGGCGTTATGGGAACGGGTGCCGCGTTTGCAGCAAGCCGGTAGATACGTTGATCTGCCTCGTTGGAGAATAATATCGTGCTCGCGTGCACACAGTAATCTCCCCCGCCGTACTCGTGAACGCGGCTGCGTGCACTGTAGCCTGTGGGGACGAGGTCAGTGATACTGCCGTCTTCCTCTCGCCGCATTATGGTATTCCGGCCGCCTTCTTCCGGTTTGGGTACGATCCAGTAGACATGTTTTCCATGCGCCCGAATCTCGCGCAGCATCATTCCCCAGCCAGATCCACTCGCCGCGATGAGTTCCGACGAAATTGGTGATTTCCAGGAGCCGTACGGTGCGATTTTTTGACTGGTCATAAGCACGTCAGGGGCAGGCGTTTTCGAGATGCTCTTCGTACGTTTCGGCGAATGCATGTCGGCCCGAACCGTCACACAGTGCACGGAAGTACAGGTAGGTGCTGTCGGCGGGGAAGGCGACTGCATTGAGCGCCGAGGCGCCCGGATTGGAGATCGGACCTGGAGGCAATCCGACGTATCGGTAAGTATTGTAGGGAGAGTCGATGTCCAGATCGGAGAGACCGAGCGGCGCCTTCCACCATCCGTCGGCTTGCAGCCCAAGAGCGTACTGTACGGTCGGATCCGCTTCCAATTTCATTCCAAAGGACAAGCGGCGTAAGAAGACCGAGGCGATCAGCGGCCGTTCGTCCGGGATTACGGCTTCGCGTTCTACGATCGAGGCCAGCGTTACGGCCTGGTACACACTCAGACCCTGTTGTTCGAATCCTGCGAGTATTTCTCTATCGAGCTTGGATTCGAAGTTATCCAGCATGGCGAGGATCACGTCCTGCGCGGATGATTCAGGATCGAAGAAGTATGTATCCGGGAACAGAAACCCTTCCAGCGAAGGGTCGGCAGGCCAATCGACCGGAAGGTCGTTGTTGCGGGCGATTTCATCACAGGCCGTCATAAAATCTTCGAAAGAGATATTCAGCCCGCTTACGGCGATGCGTTCGGCGACTTCTTCCATTCGCCAGCCCTCGAGTACAGTGAAGGCAATCGACGCAGGACTCGCGGTCTGCAGCGCTTCCGCGATCTGGCGCACGGTCATCTGTCCCGTGAGCTGATAATGACCCGCCTCGACCGTGTAATCGAGGCCGCGATAGCGCAGGTAATTACGCAGTAAAAAGCCATTTCGGACGACACCGCTTTCCGTGAGGCGGTCGATGACGTCGCTGGCGAGTTCTCCTTCAAACACTTCGAGATCGATCGAAGCCTCGACTGCGCCCGCCGGCTCGTCGAGCGCCGACTCGTTGGCGAGAAGATACACGGAGAGAAGCGTGCGCATGAATGCATTCAGTTGCGGATTGGGCGGGCCGAGGCGTTCGTTTGCCTGCGGCACACCGAGCACAACGAATCCAGTCGCCCAGATTATTCCGCACATGATCAGCATGCCGGCTGCTGCGCTGAGCAAACACGCAGGTCGTTTAAGGATTTTTAGCATGGAGATATTCCTGTAAGAAGACGGCAGCCGCACGTGCATCCGTCATGTCGTCTTTTTTCCCACCGAGTCGAAGTGCGGTGGTCGTAGAATCGGTTTCATCCCAGGTGTCGACCTGCAATTCCGTCAAGACGCGGAGCGCTTCGACCAGCCGCAGCGCTTTTCGGGCTTGGTGACCGATTTGGCCCGCTGCGTCTAGGGCGAGCCCTACGAGGATTCTATCCGCTTCGCAATCCTCCGCCCACTGTGCGATCGTTTCGGCGTCTGCGTTTCTTGATACGTGTTTGACGACCGCCAGAGGTCTCGCGATGGTTCCGCTTGGATCACTAACCGCAAGGCCGATGCGTTTATCCCCCGGGTCGACGGCAAGGATGCGGCTCATGAATTCACTTGCCACGAATAGCGAATGGTAATTCGCGTCGGGAGGAACGGGATGCGCGGCAGCCATTCGGGATAGAGATGCAGCGTCGGAGGTTCCGTGACGGAGATGCTCTGTGATATGAGCGACACCGCCCGCGCCGGTTGTTCCCAGCGAAGGATTTCGCGCAGCATATCCTTATCGACAGGCATGTAGATATCCTGCCAGGCGCGCGCAGCGAGGTCGACGGAGTCGGAACGAATCTGCAGACCGTCTTCGAGGACCTCGAAACCAAAGCTGTGCGGAATCGGCGCATATCCGGCAGGTATCTGCCTGGCAAGCATTCGCTCTGCGGCAGTCTGCACATCTGTGTTCCGATACGCAAAGGCGCTGTATTCGACGCTCATCGTCAAGGAAAGCGTGTCCGCAGGAACGCCAAGTTCGCGATCGAAGAGACGTTCATTCACTTGCGTGAGCTGAAGCGATTGGGAAAGCAGGACCTGCTCCACTTGCAGAAGCGCGCTCAGCTGCTGCAGCGCCTGGTCCTCCAAATTTGCCAGGAGCGAATCTTCCAATCGCTTGAAATCCGGTTCTGCGACTGCGCCATGGATCTCGTTTTCCCCGCCGGATAGGTAGACGATGTTGTTGACCTCAACTTGCAGTCCCAGCGTGCCTTCCACGGCGTCGATCGTACCGGTGGGTAAATTGCCGGACGGGCCCAACGTGGTGGCTTCGATGGCCGCTTCTGCCTGGGCGCCGATTTCGCCCGGCAGAGAGACGCTTTCCAGCGTGATAAAGCGTTGATCATCGTATCCGCTGGCGCGCAATCCCGTTCCTACCGGGATTTCAAGGGAGTCAGACGTCAGATTCGTGAAGGTAACGAAGCCTGTTGCAGGAGTGGCTGGTAGGGCAATTTCGCCGCTGGTCGGCAGTCGCAGTTCATCCGAAACCTGCACGGTGAGGATTTGCCCTGGTATCGCGCCGGATGCTCCCGGAGCCTCCAATGCAGGATCGACGTGCAAGAGCAGGTCGATGGCCTGCGCTTCGATTGGCGGAGAGATAATCACCTCCGCACGGGAAATGTTGAGGAACGCCAAACCGCCGAGCGAAACGAACACGAAAACCAGAAGAAGCGCACGCAAGATTTTCAACGGCGTGGATGGAATCCTGTTCGCGAGGGCATGGGTCGACTCGATCCTCGGAATTGATATTTCTTTCTTTCTGAGGTGCGAACTCGTGGCTTTCGGGTGGCGACGAGCCCTACGGCGCCAACCGGCATCCGTGACGGTATCGACGCTGTCGAAAGTCGGGATCGCTAAAACTTCGGCGTGATCGAGGACATCTGGATCACGTGTCACGAGGCCGACTTGAAGACTGTGCTGCGAGGCGAAACGCTGAAGCAATACCAGGTCTAATCTGCGGTTGAGGATTCGTCCGTGCTTCGGCCAGACGATGAGCACGCGTGGGGATTTCGCCCAGCCCAACTTATCTCGGGCGGAGACGTAATCGTCATGCGAATCTAGATGAACGATATGGACTTTCACCGGGATCGATCACGTGCAATCGGCTTCATTGGAGTTCGATTTCCACCCAATTCGGTACGACGTCGAGTGCTTCGTTCAATTTGGAGGCATCTTTGCCGCCTGCTTGCGCCAGCGTCGCTTTGCCTCCGCCGCCGCCATCGATGGCTTTGGCAGCGAGTTTCACCAATTTCGCTGCGTTCAGATTCCGCGAGGTGAGATCCTTGCTAACGGACGCAACGAGAATGGGCCTGTCATCGACGACCGATCCGAGCAAGACAACGCCCGAGTCATATTTGGCGTGAAACCGATCCGTCAGTTGGCGCAGAATCTCGGCATCGGCGTCGGGGACGATCGCACAGAGAACGCGCACACCGGCGTGTTCTTGGGGTTCGAGCGAATCGAAAACGTCGATCGCTTGCTGGGACTGATAGGTCGATCGTTCTCGCTCGAGCCGATCACGCTCGGCGATTAAATTCCGGATCCGGGTGTCGATTTCCTCTATCGGAGTGTCCAGCGTTTCTGCGACATCCTGCAGGATGCGCAGGCGTTCGTCGATGATGGCCTGCGCTCTGCGCCCGGTGACGGCTTCGATACGGCGAATTCCAGCGGCGACGCTGCTTTCGCTCAGGATTAAAAAGGGACCGATGATTCCGGTTTCGTCGACATGCGTGCCGCCGCACAGCTCGTAGGAGTGCCGCTCGTCTCCGCCGATGCTGACAGTACGTACGACTTCGCCATAAGTCTCTCCGAAAAGCGCCATTGCGCCTTCGTGAATCGCTTCCTCGCGCGATTTGTGAACCACGGTCAATTTATAGTTCGCTAAAATGGTCTCGGAGACTTTGTCCTGAACCAATTGGATCTCCTCGGGAGTCATCGCTTCGGGATGCGTGAAATCGAAACGCAGGCGGTCGGGCGCCACCAGTGAGCCGGCCTGACGGGCATGCTCACCGAGGACTTCTCGCAGCGCGGCGTGGAGCAGGTGGGTGGCAGTGTGGTTGCGCATGATGTCCAGGCGGCGACCTGCGTCGATCGAAGCCCGTGCACGATCGCCGACCTGAGGGGTCCCGAGAACGACTTTACCTTCGTGCAGGACTAATCCCTCGACGGGTTCACGGGTGCGCTCGATTTCGATTTCCCAGGAAGTGCCGTCGACGGCGGATATTTTCCCAGTGTCGGTCACCTGTCCGCCGGATTCGACGTAAAAAGGAGTCTCTGGCAGTACGACCTCGACGCGTTCGCCCTCGTGCGCGGACTGAACTCGCTCGTCACCCCGAATGAGTGCAAGGACGTCTCCCTGAGTCTGGATTGAGTCGTACGGATCGTAATCAACGCCCATCGAACCCAATGCCTTTGAAGACTGCAGGTCTTCCAGAATCTCGCGGTAGAGATCGATGTTTTCATCCGTATGGGCTTTACCGCTGCCGTTTCCGGATGCGAGGCGATGCTCTTCCAATGCCTTGTAGAATCCTACTTCGTCGGTCGTGAAACCGTGCTCCTCGGCGAGATCGCGCGTGATCTCGAAGGGCAATCCGTACGTGGCGTAGAGGTAGAAAGCGGATTGGCCGGAAATGGCTTTCGAACCGGAGGATTGTGCTTCTTCCATTAACGTCATGAAGTGGGAGATGCCGATGTCGATCGTGCGGTGAAAACGTCGTTCTTCGTCCGTGAGAGTCTGCATAATGGCGATTTTGTTTCGCTCGAGTTCCGGGTAGAAGTCGCCATACTGTGCGATCACCGTCTGTGCAATTTCATGGAGAAAGGGTTCACCCAGGCCGATCTTGGCACCGAAACGGCTTGCGCGGCGGATGATCATGCGGCAGACGTAGTTTCGCCCGATGTTTCCCGGCACGACGCCGTCTGCAATCAGGAAAGACGCCGCACGTCCGTGATCGGCGATGACGCGATAAGGGGTCAGATTTTGACGGCGGGTTTGCTCATCGTCGCAGGTCAGACGTTGAACCGTGTCCAACAAGGGCGTGAACAAATCCGTCTTGTAATTGGAATCGACGTCTTGCAAAACCGATACGATGCGTTCGAAGCCCATGCCGGTGTCAACATGTTTTGCGGGAAGTGGTTCGAGTTCGTGTGGGCTGATGCGGTTGTATTGGATAAAAACCAGATTCCACAATTCCAAATAGCGCTGGCAGTCACCATTCACCGCGCATTCGTGGCCCTTGACGTCCTGCATGTTGCAGTATTCGGGGCCGCGATCGAAGTGAATTTCGCTGTCCGGTCCGCAAGGCCCTGTGTCCGCCATCTCCCAAAAATTTTCCTCCCTGCCGAAAAACAGCACGTGATCGGGAGGAAAACCAGGTTGTTGCTGCCAGATGCCGGCCGCTTCATCGTCGCGGGGAATCTCGCCCATCTCGTCTTCGAAGCAAGTGGCGTACAGTCGATCTTTCGGCAGCCCCCACACTTCCGTGAGTAATTCCCAGGCCCAGGTGATGGCTTCCTTCTTGTAGTAATCACCGAATGACCAGTTGCCGAGCATTTCGAAGAAGGTATGATGGGTGTCGTCTCGACCGACGTCCTCCAGGTCGTTGTGTTTCCCCGCGACGCGCATGCATTTCTGACAATCCACAGCGCGAACGTAGGGACGAGTGCCGGTGCCGAGGAACACGTCTTTGAACTGCACCATGCCGGCGTTAGTGAAGAGCAGGGTTTGATCCCCTCCGGGAACGAGAGACGCGGAAGGGACGATCGTATGCTCGTACTGTGCGAAGAAATCCAGGAAGGATTGCCGTATCTCTGCGCCCGTCCGTTTCTTGGGTGTTTTCTTTTCTCGTTTTTTCGACATCATAACTCCACTTGGTTAGCGATTATACGTCATGAGCGAAGGTGCATCAACAAGGTACGCTGGGCGAATTGCGGCAGCAGGGGTTATACTAATATGTACTGGGTCCTTGATGTCACAAATGGCATTTCGGTTTCGTTGTGAAATTGGAGAAGTGATACGCTGTTATCATCACATGGAGGACAAATATGGAAACACTCCGTCGAAGTACACTCGCATTTATCATCACGATACTGATGTTAGGGTTTACTGCATGCGGACCGCAGACGCAGGAAGTCGACTTTAGTCTTGCCAGTACGCAAACCATGGAAGCGTTGGATCTGATTGTCGCAGAAACGCTTCAGGCAGTATCTGAGGGTGAATCAGTAGAATCCACTCCAGAACCTGTCGAAGAAGAACACGAAGCGCAAGCCACACCAACACCGACTGTAGAGCACATGGTCCGACCAGAGAATCCGGGAAGCCTGACCAGTTACATGACGGATCGATCAACGAAGGACTATGCCGAAGAACGCAGGGCGATAGCCGATAACTTCAATCAAAATCTGATCGAAAGACCGTATACCTCCGAAGTGATGGATTATATCGATCATCTCGATATCATTCGCGCCGAGTTGAGTTTAAGCGGGAACTGGGTCTACGTAACCATATTTCTTGAGGGGGAACCCCCTGCCGATTCGCAGGCCGTGTATGCCGTGGAGATCGATGGAGATCTCGATGGCCGGGGCGATTGGTACATTTCAGGCGTCGTGCCTGGATCTAGTGATTGGACCACGGATGGCGTTTATGCCTGGAAGGATAGCAACAACGATGTTGGCGGCGTTGTGCCTATTCAAGCCGACCCACCGCAGGACATCTGGGATGGCTATGACGAGCAGTTATTCGCACAAGGTATTGGAGACGACCCTGATTCGGCATGGATACGAAGGTCGCCATCAAGTCCGGATCAAGTGGAGTTGGCTTTCAAGTACTCGCTCATCGGATCGATCGGAAAATTCCTGTGGGGAGCCTGGTCGGAGGAAATGGTTATCCAGCCGGCGTGGTTGGATTACAACGATCATTTCACACCGGAAGAAGCCGGTTCACCGGAGATCAGCAGTTCCCTTTATCCCATCAAGCAAGTCGCTATGATGGACAACACCTGTAGATGGGCGGTAGGATTCACGCCGAGCGGAACGGAACCCGGAGTGTGCTACATCCCACCTACACCGACACCAACCTTCACGGCGACAGTAACCCAAACGCCGACGTATACGCCAATACCTCCGCCGCGTTAACTCACGCACGGGATGTGAATCTTGACGTTATTTCCGCGGCTGTGGTACACTGCTCAGCGTCCGGGGGTGTAGTGTAGTGGCTTAACACGCTGCCCTGTCAAGGCAGAGATCGCGGGTTCGAATCCCGTCATCCCCGCACAAACGCCTGATCCATTCAGGCGTTTTTTCTTGCGATATGTTGATATGGGATTCGAGAGGGCCTGAAGATTGTCGGTACTCAATTGACAACTTGACATGCGCGAAATCGCTGTGATATGCTCGGACGGCTTTTGGAGGATGAAATGGGGGAGAATAAAAAGTATTGGGTCGGTTTCAACCTAGTCTCTGGAATTGGGCCCCATCGTCTGCGATCTTTGTTGGAAACATGTGGAGACGTGGAGCTTGCCTGGAAATCAGATCGAAAGACGATGAAATCCGCTGGCTTAGGTCCGAAGACGATCGAGGCGTTCCTTGAAGTCCGCCGACGTACGGATTTAGAAAGCGTTTGGGCCGAGATCCAGTCCAGAGGGTTGAAAGTTGTAACGTGGGATTGCGAGGACTATCCGCAGCAATTACGTGAAATCGATGCGCCTCCGCCGATACTATACACTTTGGGTGATTTCGATCCCCGGGATCGATGGGCGGTGGCGATCGTCGGTACACGCAGAATGTCGTCGTACGGCGAGGCGGTGACGCGTGAACTCGGACGGACACTTGCAGGAAGTGGTGTGACGGTTGTGTCGGGATTAGCGCGAGGCATCGATGGAGTCGCTCACGAGGCCGCATTGGACGCGGGTGGGCGGACGATCGCGGTATTGGGATCCGGATTGGATCAAATCTACCCACCCGAACATCGGAAACTGGCTCGAAAAATAATCGAAAATGGCGCCGTTATCAGCGATTATCCCATCGGCACGCGTCCCGAAGCGAAGAACTTTCCGCCCCGCAATCGAATCATCAGCGGTCTATCGAAGGTCGTGATCGTCGTCGAAGCGGGTGAAGGAAGCGGCGCGTTGATCACGGCGGACTTCGCAGCAGAACAGGGGCGAGACGTGTTTGCGGTTCCGGGAGACATTCACCGGAGTACGAGCAAAGGTGTGAATCACTTGATACAATCTGGCGCAGAACCAATGCTCTCCCCGAAGGACATACTTGAGGCATTGAATATGGAAGCCGTTGCCCGGCAGGAATTTGTGTCACGGTCGCTACCCGAAGACGAGACGGAGCGATTGATCCTGGAGAAATTGGGAAGCGAGCCCGTTCATGTGGACGAACTGAAGGATGCGTGTGCATTACCGATTGCACGCATCACGGCCGCATTGGCGATGTTGGAACTAAAAGGACGCGTCCGGAAGCTAAGTGGTATGCAGTATGTAAAAATTCGAGAAGCACGAGCAGCATATACGCGGGATTGATGGAAAATGGCAAATGACTATTTTGCAGTGATCATGGCGGGCGGAGGCGGGACGAGGCTTTGGCCGTTGTCACGGCGAGATCGCCCCAAGCAAATGCTGCAGATCTTTGGAAATCAAACGTTGTTCAACGTATCTGTCAAAAGGTTGCAGCCTTTAATGGACCGAAATCGGATTTTCGTCGTCACGGTCGAAGAACAGGTAAAAATATTGTCCAATCAGGTTCCTTCGCTGCCGGCGAATAACTTCGTACTCGAACCCTGCCCACGAGGAACCGCCTCGGTAGTGGGACTAGCTGCGATCAAGCTGAGAAAATTGAATCCGGATTGCGTGATCGCCATCCTAACAGCAGATCACTTCATCGCAGACGAAGTCAAATTCCAGGAGTTGCTTCAAGCTGCAAGGGAACTTGCATTGGAGGGTGATCTAGTCACCCTGGGTATCACGCCTCGATATGCGGACACGGGATATGGGTATATCCATCGGGGTGAGCGACGAGGCGTTTTCAATGGTTTCGAGGCGTTCTGCGTGGAGGCGTTTAAAGAAAAGCCGGACTACGATTTGGCCGAAGAATACATAAACAGCGGAGAATATTCCTGGAACTCGGGCATGTTCGTTTGGAAGGCGGAAAGTATCCTGGTAGAAATCGAAAGGCAGATGCCCGAATTATTCCGAGGATTGGAAGAAATCGACCGAGTCCTGGACACCGCAGACGAAGCGGAAACGACGGACAAGGTTTGGTGTCAATTGGAAAGCCAGACGGTAGATTTCGGTATCATGGAAGGCGCTAGGGACGTGAGCGTCATCCCGGCGGACGATCTTGGCTGGTGCGACGTCGGTGGGTGGGCACGGATGTTCGAAGTGAAAAATCACGACGAGCACGGAAATGTGATCCTGGCGGCGAATTGTCTTACGGTCGATGCCGAAAACACGCTGATTTATCAGGATGACAGCGCAGAAGCGAAGCGGTTGGTCGTCGCCTTGGGAACGGATGATTTGATCGTCGTAGATATGGGGGACGTGTTGTTGGTTTGTCCGAAAAATCGGTCGGAAGACGTTCGAAAGATCGTGCGTTTGCTAGAAGAAAAGGGAATGGATCAATATCTATAGGAGAGGGTTTGTGGAAGCATATTGTGTGAAGTGTAAGCAGAAAAGGGAAATAACGCAGGCTGAACCGACATTCACAGCAACAGGAACGCCGGCGACCAAGGGCGTGTGCGGCGTATGTGGCACCGGACTTTATCGCATGGGCAAAACAGCCGCACATGAGGGACTCACCCCACCGGAAAGCACCGGGAAACCGAGGCGAAGAAAGAAGAAAGGCAAGAAACGCAGCGGAAAGTTGGTGATCGTCGAATCGCCCGCAAAGGCGCGCACGATCAGTAGGTTTCTCGGCAAAGATTTCAAAGTCATGGCTTCGATCGGACACGTGCGGGACTTGCTACGTTCGCAGTTGTCCGTCGATGTGGAGCATGATTTCAAACCGAAATACCGTGTTCCCAACGAGAAACGAGAGGTGGTTAAGGAACTGAAAGCGGCTGCTGCTGGCACGGAAGAGGTGTATCTGGCCACGGATCACGATCGCGAGGGAGAAGCGATTGCGTGGCACTTGCTGGAAGCCGCAGATATCGACCGCGACGCCGCTAAAAGAGTCGTTTTCAACGAAATTACGGAACCTGCAATCAAACAAGCATTTGAGCATCCGCGGGACATCGCCATGGATTTGGTCGACGCGCAGCAGGCGCGACGTATACTTGATCGCCTGGTCGGTTACAATCTCAGCCCTCTGTTGTGGGAGAAAGTCCGCGGACGGCTGTCTGCGGGGCGCGTGCAGTCTGTGGCTCTGCGGTTTATCGTCGAGCGGGAGCGCGAGATTGAAGAATTCGTGCCCCAAGAATACTGGACGATCGATGCGGAATTTCTGAACGAAGACAAACCTCCCGCTTTCTTGGCCCGACTGATGAAGCACAACGGGGAGAAGCCCCAAATCGGATCCAACGAAGAAGTGCAGTCGATCGTCTCCGATCTGCGCCGTGCGACTCACCGGATTGGAAATGTTCGGCGAGGGCAACGCACTCGTAGACCATCTGCGCCGTTCACGACGTCTACAATGCAGCAGACTGCTTCTCAAAGGTTCGGCTATACAGCACGCCGGACGATGGTCATCGCACAGCAATTGTATGAAGGCGTAGAATTCGGTGAAGGTGAGCGGGTGGGTTTGATCACCTACATGCGTACAGATTCCACGCAAGTTTCAAAACAAGCGCAGCTGGAAGCGAGAAAATTGATCGCCGATCAGTTTGGCGAGGAATATTTACCCGAAAAACCACCCGTTTACCGCACTCGTGGCCGCCTGGCACAGGAAGCTCACGAGGCCGTACGCCCGACATCTGTGATGCGTACACCAAAATCTCTCAAGCCATATCTCACTGCGGATCAATACAAGCTGTACAACTTGATCTGGCAGCGGTTTGTGGCTTCCCAAATGAAGCCCGCAAAATACGATACGTTAACGATCGAGGTTGTGGGGCGTTCTGAGAACGACGAGTATGTTTTCCGCGTGACGGCTTCGAGTCTGCGTTTTGCCGGATATTTGACCGTGTATAAGTCGGGCAAGAATGGGGAAGAGCGCTCGGAGAAGGACACGGCATCGGATTCGGAATTGATCGCCCAACTAACCCAACTGCCGAATCTAGTGAAGGACGATCCGGTCGTACTCAAAGACGTCCAACCGGAGAAGCATTTCACACAGCCTCCGCCGCGCTTTTCGGATGCATCATTGATCCGTGCGCTGGAAGAAGAAGGTGTCGGTAGACCATCCACCTATGCTCCAATTATCTCCACGCTCCGTCAGCGCGGGTACATCGTGCGAGATAATCGTCGGTTGATACCCACCGAAATCGGTGAGATTGTCAACGATCTGATCGTCGCTTACTTTCCCAACATCGTCGATCCAGGTTTTACAGCCCGCATGGAAGAGCAATTGGATGAAATTGCAGGCGGAAAGCGAGATTGGGTCGGTGTGGTGCGTGATTTTTATAAGCCCTTTGCCATACAACTCGAAGCCGCTGAAGAGGCGATGCCGGAAATTAAAACCGAGCCGGAAGAAATCGGACGAGATTGCCCTGAATGTGGCAGTTCACTCGTCCTGCGGCATGGTCGCTATGGAAAGTTCATCGGCTGTTCCAATTTTCCCGAGTGCCGGCATACCGAGCCGTGGCTGGAAAAGATCGGGGTGATCTGCCCACAATGCGGTGGCGAACTCGTCGCCCGGCGGACACGAAAAGGACGGCCATTCTACGGATGTGCCAATTATCCGGAGTGTGACTTTACGTCCTGGAAACGACCGATCGATTCGCCGTGCCCCAATTGTGGCGGCTTGTTGGTGATCGAAAATCGACAACGAGCACGCTGCACGGAGTGTGAAGAGCAATTTGATCTATCCGAACTACAACGCGAAGAAAGTAAATCGGTATGAATCCTGCAACTAGGTAATTGCCCCGTTCCGAGGATGGGGCTAGAATGCCGAGGATTTATTACTATGGGTCCATTGATCCCGAGTACAGAGTAGAGGCGCTATGAACGAGATACCGGATAAGATTAATCGAAACGTCGTCATCGCAGTGCTCGCCCTGATTGTGGGAATCATACTGGGAGTGCTCTATGCATGGATCCTCAATCCGGTCGAATGGGTTGACGGAGCGATATACCAGCTGCGCCATGATCTGCGGGTGGATTATCTGAGAATGACGATCGATTCCTATGCGCTGAACGAGGATACGGAGCTCGCTCTCGATCGCTACAACGCGCTGGGCGCGGATAAAGCGGAGATATTATCCGAAGTTGCGAACGATCCTGATACGGTAACTTCCGGCAACATACAACGCTTCAACGAACTCGTCGAGACGCCTCCTGAAATGGGTGAAACCGGTGAAGTCGAGGAAACGCCGGCGCTACCCGAAGAAGAATCAGGCTCTACTCTCTCTCGATTGCTTTTACCTGTTTGTGGGGCGACACTGCTGCTGGGATTGCTGCTCGTTGCTGCACTCATGTTGCGGCGCAGGATCGACACCGGCGCTAATGAGGAACCGTACGCCTACGAAGATGAATTGGAGCCTGCTGCAGAAGCCTACGCGTCAGATATCCCCATGCCCGTAGACCAACCCTTGGCGACTTTCCGCACGACATATTCTGTGGGGGACGATCTGTATGACGATTCGTTCAGCATCGAAAGCGCAGCGGGAGATTTTTTGGGTGAATGCGGCGTAGGTATAGGAGACGTGATCGGTGTGGGTGAACCAAAGAAGGTGTCTGCGTTCGAAATCTGGCTATTCGATAAAAACGACATCCAGACCGTAACGAAAGTTTTAATGAGCCGGTACACGTTCGAAGATGGGGACACCCGTGCGAAACTCGCGGCGAAAGGTGACCCGTTCGAAGCCAAGAGCGGCGAGGTCATTACTCTCCAGACGGCGTCATTGACCGTCGAAGCCCGCATCGTGGATATGAACTACGGAGATTCTGCACTGCCGGCAGAAAGCTACTTCGATCGTCTTACCGTAGAGTTGAAGGCTTTTCCAACGGCAATCTGAAATTTACTAGAAAGTCGAATCTGGACGAATCGAATTTAGAACGTAAAAAGAGCGAGGATTCCTCGCTCTTTCGTGATTATGGTTGTGATTATTGTATGGATAGGATTTTTAGCTTGATCTTGCCACCAGGCGTTTCTGCCGATGCGGTGTCACCGACGCCTTTTCCGATCAACGCTTCGCCGATAGGAGAAGCGTAAGAGATCATCTGCTGCCGCGGGTTTGCTTCCTTGACTCCGACGATCCTGTAAGTTTCGGGTTCCCTGCCGTCCTCGACCACTCGGACAGTACTGCCGATTTCAACCGTGTCTTTAGATGTATTTTGTTCGATGATGACTGCGTCCCGGAGAATGATTTCAAGCTCCTGGATGCGACCTTCGAGAAACGCTTGCTCTTCCTTCGCAGCAATATAATCCGCATTCTCGGATAGATCACCTTGCTGGATGGCAAAGCGTAATCTTTCCGCGAGATCCTTTCTCTTCGGACCGCGTAATTCCTCGAGTTCCGCTCGCAGCTTCACCGCACCGTCCGGGGTGAGATAATATTCTTGGTTCGATTCCATTTTGGTGTAGAGCCTCTTTCATATGTTTTCGGTCATGAATACGCATTGTACCAAGTGTTGAGTCTAAAGAGTTTGGGGACGACTGTCAATGCAAAGCTTTGACTCTTTCCACGGAATGGATCATAATCGCCGAAATCCTCATGAAAGGGACAAAAATGGCCTATCCATTCCCCGGTGAAGAATGGCTTGTCGCCTTGATGGATGTTTTGAATTCAGATTCGCATTACGCGGAGGTGGCGAAAAATTGGGAAGGAGACATGGTCGTCGTCATCGAACCCAACCCGAAAGAGGAAGATCCGAAACTGCCGATCACACTTTACCTCGATCTATGGCATGGAAAGTGCCGGGAAGTGCGTGTTATCGATCCGGATAAGGAGGAAATGCCGGACGCAGCGTTCGTGCTGCGATCCTATATTAAAAACATCTTACGTATCTTCCAAGGCGATCTGGATCCGATGCAGGCTATGCTGACCCGCAGGTTGCAAGTGAAAGGCAATCTTGGTTATATGCTGCGCAACGTGCCGACCGTTTTGGATTTTGTCCGGTGCTGCCGGGAAGTCGAGATCGCCGAGGAAGGTGAAGTGTAAGCAACGGTTGAAACGTACGAGCAGGCGGAACGAGAGACCGACATGGGCGAACCCGAACGAACCGTAGCAGAAGAGACAATATATGATTTTATCATCGTGGGATCCGGCTTCGGCGGTAGCGTTTCCGCGCTGCGATTGGCCGAAAAAGGGTATCGAGTCCTCGTGCTCGAGCGCGGCAAACGCTATGCGGACCACGAACTCCCGAAGACGAATTGGGACATTCGACGTTATCTTTGGATGCCGGCGTTACGCTGTTTCGGAATTCTCCAACTCAACTTGTCGAAAGGCTACTTCTTGTATCACTCCAGCGGCGTCGGGGGAGGCAGCTTGGTTTACGCCGCAGTATTAATGGAGCCGGACGAGACCTTTTTCGATGCGCCTCCATGGCGGCACTTAGGGGACTGGGGGAATATCTTAAAGCCGCACTACACGACGGCGCGGAGCATGTTGGGTGTGGAAAGGAATCCCGAAATCTGGCCAGCAGATGAAGCGCTGCGCGACATTGCCGGAGAACTCGGACGTGCGGACAGCTTCCGACCAACGGAAGTCGGCATCTATTTCGGTAAACCAGGAGAGGTAAGCCCCGACCCGTACTTCGGTGGTGATGGGCCGTCGCGCATAGGTTGCATTCATTGCGGGGCCTGCATCGTGGGATGCCGTTACGATTCCAAAAACACACTGCAGAAGAATTATCTATACTTCGCGGAACGTCTCGGCGTTGAAATTAGACCGGAATCGAAAGTTGAGTGCATCGAGCCATTGCAGGAAGGGGATCCAAACGATGCGAGATACGTTGTAAAGTACAGATCTTCGACGCGATTTTTAGGCAGGAAAGCGAAGAACGTCCACGCCAGAAATGTCGTGGTATCCGCGGGGACATTGGGAACGGTGGAGCTGCTGCTTCGCTGCCGCGATGTATCCAAAACGCTACCCAGATTATCATCTCGGTTGGGATACGCAGTACGAACCAACAGTGAAACATTTTTCGGTGCATTTCGCCTTTCAAAAGATGGGGATCATTCAAAGGGCATTTCGATCAGCTCGATATTCAAGGCAGACGAGGAAACGCAGATTGAGCCGGTACGGTTGGAAGAGAGATCGTCGATGCTGTTCCGCGTGCTGGCCTCTCCCATCATCGAGCCCAGCAAATCCCTGGCTGTGCGTTTATGGCGCAACATCGTCGAAGCCCTACGGCATCCGATCGAGTTTCTCAACGTGCGCCTGCTGCCAGGTCTGACAAAACGTGGCATCGCCATCATGGTCATGCAGACAAAAGACAACTTACTGTGCTTACGCCTGGGGCGGAATCCTTTCGCGCTGTTTCGGCGCGGACTCGTCGGCGAGCAGGATGAGGAGCGAACAGTGCCGGTAAAGATCGATCTGGGTGAAAAAGTCGCTCGCTCCCTGGCGAATAAAATCGGTGGAGCGCCGAGCGGCGCCATCACCCAGGGTTTGATCAACGTGCCGATGACGGCGCACATGTTGGGTGGATGTGGTTTCGGCCGAGACGAAGAGGAAGGTGTTATCAATGTAGACTGTGAGGCGTTCAATTACCCCGGACTGTATATCGTTGATGGGTCGATCATTCCCGCAAATCCGGGCGTCAATCCCAGCCTTACAATCACGGCCCTCGCCGAGTATGCAATGAGCAGGATTGAACCCAAAAGCAACTGAAGTCGTACACACCCCTGAACAGGATCGGGTCTACAACATGCCAGAATTTGGTTTTCGTATTTTACATATCGACGTTGGTACAGGTGCTTCTTATCAGTCGGAGATCGGCGCGAAGTTTCTACGGGAAACCTTGGGAGGCGCGAGTCTGGCCGCCAGATTGCTCTATCCGTATCTAGACAAGGAAATCGATCCACTTTCGCCGGATGCGCCGCTCTTGTTTCTCGGGGGACCATTAACCGGGACGAAGGGCACGGCAGTGGGGCGCTATGTTGTCTGCGCGAAATCCCCAGCGACGGGAATTTGGGGCGAATCAAACGTAGGCGGCTATTTCGGCCCAGAGATGCGTAAGGCGGGCTTCGATGGAATCTGGCTCACGGGCCAGGCGCCACAACCGGTATACCTCTGGGTACAAGACGGAAAAGTTGAACTCCGCGATGCGGGTGAATTATGGGGAAATTGTAATCCCTATGAGACGCAGGTCGCGATACGCGAGGCCCACGACGATCCTTTAATTCGTGTAGCCAGTATTGGGTTGGCGGGTGAAAATCGGCTTCGATTTGCATCGATTCTATGTGATCACGGAAGAATGGCTGGCAGGACCGGAATGGGTGCGGTGATGGGCTCCAAACGGCTAAAAGCGATTGCCGTTCGTGGCAGGCAAGAATTAATGATTGCGCATCCGAACCGCTTTGCGAAAATTCGAACGGAATCGAACCGCAGTTTGCGATCGGACAATGTGACGGAAGCGTTGCGGCTGTACGGATCGTCGAGCGCAAGTGACTACCTCGATTATTTGGGGGACATGCCCAAGCATTATTTTACAAAAGGATTGTTCGACGGTGCAGAACTCGTTTCCGGAGAAGCCATGGCAGAGAGCATCCTTTCGGGAGTGAGTACGTGCCACGGCTGCGTGATTGCCTGCGGGAGGGTCGTGCGACTTGCGGATGGTGCGGACCGCAAGGGGCCGGAATACGAAACCAGCGTCGGTTTTGGCCCGAACCTGGGAATCGACGATCTCTCTGCGATCACGAAGCTTGGTGAGCTTTGCGACCGATACGGCATGGATACGATTTCGGTCTCGAACACAATCGGACTTGCCTTTTCGCTCTTCGAACGCGGCATTATTAACGAAGCGGATACCGATGGCGAAGTGTTGATGTGGGGAGAAGCGGACGTCGTCGAACGATTGATCCATCGCATCGCAAAGCAGGAGGGTTTCGGAGAACTTCTGTCCCTTGGGGCCGAAAAGATGGCGCAGCATTTTAAAGCGGGCGATCTAGCCGCACACGTAAAGGGACTCGAAATGCCGTACCACGACCCGCGTGCGTTATCCGGGATGGGTGTCGTCTATGCGACGTCTCCCCGAGGTGCCTGCCACAACCAGAGCGATTACTTCATGGTGGAAATAGGTCAGACGGTCGAAGAAGTTGGCGTGGAGTTCTTTGCACGGCATGCGGGAAAGGAAAAGGCAGCAAACGTTTCCCGGCATCAGGATTGGTGTACGGTTTTCAACTCCCTGGTCATGTGTATCTTCGCGAACGTTCCGCCGCAATCGGTTCTCGAATTGGTAAATTCCGTGACCGGTTTTGATTACAATTTAAATGAATTAATGCGAGTCGGGGAACGTGGCTGGAATATAAAACGGATGGTGAATATCCGTATGGGAATGCACAAATCTGACGATTGTCTACCCAAGTCGGTCATGCAACCCTTGGAGGATGGCGGCGCTGCAGGGTATGTCATCCCGATCGACGAAATGCTCGAAGCCTATTACCAGGCGCGGGATTGGGATACAGAAACAGGACTCCCAAACCCGGAAAAAATGGCACAATTGAATATTGATGACATTATCGAAGACGATTGAATTTCGAGAGAGATGAGGGAAAAACTTTGGCGAAGATTGTGACTGTCGAGCAAATGCGAAAAATCGAAAAAGCCGCGGATGCGGGTGGATTGAGTTACGCGCAGATGATGGAGAATGCCGGACGCTCGATCGCCAAATGTGTCCTGGATCATTGGACCAGAATGGCGGGAAAAAGCGTCGTCATTCTCGTCGGCTCCGGCAACAACGGTGGGGATGGGCTCGTCGTGGGGCACCACCTGCAACTGGCCGGTGCCGAGGTACGTGCGTATCTGGCGAAAGCACGCGCGGCGAGCGATACAAACTTGAAACGCCTCACGGATGATGAGGCGGAGATCATCGTCGCTTCCGAAGATCCCGAGCGAAGTCAACTGCTTGAATGGGTAGCAGGAGCGGATTTTGTGGTCGACGCCGTGCTCGGAACTGGTTTTAAACTTCCGTTACGGGGAAATGCGAAAAGCATACTCGATGTAGCCGGCCAGGCAATATCCACGAGAAAGCGAAAACCAATTATTATCGCGGTAGATTGTCCCTCCGGTTTGGATTGCGATAGCGGCGAGGTGGCTGACGAAACACTGCAGTCTGACCTTACGGTCACCTTGGCTGCGGCGAAACAGGGACTGTTTGTCTTCCCGGGCGCAAATAAGGTGGGGCAGCTTTTTATCGGGGATATCGGAATCGATGATGACATGAAGGAGATTGCTAGCGTGGAGCTTGAACTTGCAACAGCCGAAACGGTTAAACCTTGGGTCCCCGCTCGTCCAAAAAACTCACATAAAGGTACTTTCGGGCGCGCCATGATTGTCGCAGGTTCGATCAACTATCCAGGATCTGCAGCGCTTGCTGCCATCGGTGCGTATCGTGTTGGTACCGGCTTGGTGACTCTCGCTGTGCCTGCGCCGGTCCAAAAGCTGTTGGCGCCGCAGCTGGTAGAAGCGACCTGGATCATACTACCGGACGAAATGGGTGTCATCGCTGAAAACGCAGCGGAAGTACTGGACCAGGAACTAGAAAACACACAGGCATTACTACTCGGTCCTGGATTCGGACAGGAGCACGCGACCGCCGTATTTCTGCAGCGCTTGCTAAGTGGCGATGATCGGGGAAAGCTGGGTCTGGTGCCGACAGGTCGCAAAGAAGTCGAAAAGACGAACCTGGACGTTCCGTGTGTCGTCGATGCGGACGGACTGAAATTGCTGACGAAGTTGCCCGATTGGCCGTCGCTGCTACCGCCGCTGTCCGTCCTAACGCCGCACCCGGGGGAAATGTCTGTGTTGACCCAAATTCCGACCGCCGAAATTCAGACAGATCGCGTTAAACATGCGCAACAAGCCGCGAAGAAATGGGGACACATCGTCGTATTGAAAGGTGCATTTACGGTTGTCGCGGCGCCGGACGGAAAATCCGCCGTCTTGCCGTTTGCCACGCCTGCACTCGCACGCGCTGGAACGGGCGATGTATTGTCGGGCGTCATTACCGGGCTGCGAGCTCAGGGTGTCGAACCATATAAAGCGGCTGTATTGGGTGCGTATTTGCATGGACGCGCCGGCGAACTGGCTGCCGAAATGGTCGGCTCGCTGGCGGGTGTGATTGCCGGAGACGTAGCGGACTCGCTTTCGCTTGCCATTTCCGAGTTAAACGGAGGGTTAAGCCGCGTGTAGGATGGGCAACTCGCTGCGGGAATTATCGAATCAAAAAGGGCGCCTTGTATTGCGCCCTTTTTATATTTCTTCTGGAGCGATGTTTCAATCTGACCCGTGCTGAGCAAAGCTTCAGGATTTAGATTTGGACTTGGGTTTGGATTTAGACTCAGAATCAGATTCTTTCGATTTGGCCGTTTTCGGTTTGCGGCGCGTGGCTTTCTTGCCCGCTTCAACGGCCTCTTCGATGCGGGTCTTCTGTTCTTCCAAGATCACCTGGCCGCGTTTCTGCAGTTCTTCCGCCCTTTCTCGAGCTTCTCGCGCCAGTTGTTCTGCACGTGCACGGGTTTCGGAGGCCGTTTGCTCGACCTGATCACGAAGCTCGATTCCTTTTTCGCGGATCATCGTCCGTGTTTCTTCGCCAGATTGTGGCGCCAATAACAAGGCAACGGCGGCACCGACAACGCCTCCGATGACAAATCCAGAAACGAAGGTGCCGAAATCACTATCACGGTCAGACATGGGTATCACTCCTCTTTAATTGGTTTCAGCGCGACTTTGAGCGCCCCGACTTGATTAAATCAATCGCACGCCGAACTGCAGCGAATGTGCTGCTAACTTTAATGGCAGGTTGAACCATTTTATCACTAAGGAATTGGGATGTCCCGCGTAAAGTATTGACGGTTTCACTGCCAGAGTCGATCAGAGGTTTAATTTCGGTCTGAATCAAAGCCGTGAGTCTGGCGATCTGTACGATGAGCAGGATCAATGCGAGACCGATGAACATAGATTCGACGGCCACGAAAATGATCACGACGTCACGGATCGATTCGGTTTCCTGCGGATGGTTGACCAGAGCGACGACGGCAAAGAACATACCGACGAAGATGCCCAATGCGATCAGAGAAACCAAAATTCCCACCCAGCGGGAACTTCCGCGCTCTTCATCAGGATGAATGGTTTCTTCTTCGAAATCCACGCTCTTGACCTTGATTCTCAACTAATTGCGAACATTATAGCATACAGATTATTTGCGTCTTCGTTTCTGATTTTTTCGAGTTTGCCTGGCCTTTGTCTCGGGTGTGGCTAGCACTTCTGCAGCAAACAACCCGATACCCGTGGCGATTAAATTCGGCAGCAGGTTGAGGGAGCCAAATCTCAAGACGCGCCAGTGAATCCATTCACTTACCAACTGTCCAGCAAAGAAGGAAACCCAGGCCGTTGCGACATACAGCAGCATTCGTGAGAGCCGCCCGCCGCGCAACACATGAAACAGCAGACCACACATTACGGCGATAACGGAACCGAAAAAGAACGTAGGGATGCTCATTCTCGGATAACGCCTCCGCCGAGACAGATCTCACCAGAATAGAATACCGCCGATTGACCGGGTGTAATGTCGGGAACGGAGTCTGCCAGATGCACTTCGGTCGACAGGTCGTCTTGAATTTGGATCATAGCAGGCGTTTCGGCTGCTTTGTAGCGTACTCGTACCACAAGCGGAGTCGATGGATCGGGAGGGTGGCCGGCAATCCAGTTTACCGGTTCTGTGGTGAAGATCTTGCGGCCAAGCGCGCTGCGCGAACCCACAACGAGGGTGTTCGAAGCGATTTGTTTTTCGATGACATAGAGCGCCTGGGAAGTTGATAAGCCGATCCCACGGCGCTGTCCGATGGTGTAGTTCGAGAGCCCGCTGTGAGTGCCGATTTGTGTCCCGTTCATGTCAATGATGGGTCCGGGTGGTGGCAATGGGATTTCCTGTTGGCGAAGAAAATCGCGGTAATCGCCGCCTGATACAAAGCAGAGATCCTGACTGTCCGGTTTTTCCGCCAAAGGCAGGTCCAATCGGCGTGCGTGTTGGCGAACTTCTCGCTTTCTCAACTCGCCGAGCGGAAAGAAGGTATTGGCGAGGTCGGATTGGTGAAGCATGCTTAGTACGTAGCTCTGATCCTTCGCGCGATCCTTGCCGCGCAGCAACCGGTATTCGCCGTCGAGGCTATCGATGCGTGCGTAATGGCCGGTAGCGAGGTGGGTCGCGCCCATCTCGCGCACCTTGTTCAGTAGATATCCCCAACGCATCGTGCGATTGCAAATCAGACATGGATTCGGCGTGATTCCACGGGCATACGCATCCGTGAACACATCCACGACGTTCTGCTTGAAGAGAGCCTTCGTATCGAGTTTGTGGAAGGGAATATCCAAAAGCGAAGCGACGGATTGTGCGGATGTTACGTCTTTCGGCGTGCAGCAGCGATTGGGGAATTCCGTATTCGTGCTCCAAAGCCGCATCATGACCGCGAACACGTCGTATCCTTGCTCGACGAGCAGCGCCGCGGCGACGGAACTGTCCACGCCTCCACTCATGGCAATGGCGAAGCGAGGTTTTTCGGGAGTCATTTCAATACACATCCTGCAAAGGAGTAACGCTTCAGGACAAAATATGACTCTGAAATTCCGGCACAACCAGCAACAGCATCCATGCGCGAATTCTATCACGTCCTCCGGTCATCAAAGCGAATCCCGGATTTGAGGCGTCGATTGTAGAAAAGGTCGGTATAATGGTGCGAGTAGTAGACACGCTATCAAAGGAGAAATTCGTACAATGAACACAATGATCGAATCTATTCATGCCCTCGAGGTTCTAGACTCGAGGGGTAACCCAACGGTGGAAGCGAACGTCATTCTGGCGGACGGAAGCTGGGGGCGGGCGATTGTGCCTTCGGGGGCTTCGACCGGTGTACACGAAGCTCTCGAGTTGCGCGACGGGGATAAGAAACGCTATGGAGGAAAGGGCGTAACGAAGGCCGTCGAGAACGTCAACACGACGATCGCCGAAGCGCTTCTGGGGTGGGACGCAACGGAGCAGCGCTTGATCGACCTGGAAATGATCAGCCTGGACGGCACATCCAACAAGGAGAATCTGGGTGCGAACGCGATCCTGGGAGTGAGTCTGGCGGTCGCCAAGGCGGCAGCGGGCTCTCTGGGCTTGCCCCTGTATCGCTACATCGGAGGCGTTTATGCGCATCTGCTTCCCGTTCCGATGCTCAACATCCTCAATGGTGGCGCACATACCGGTTGGCAGTCGACCGACGCGCAGGAATTTATGATCATGCCGCTGGGCGCGCCGACGTTTTCGGAGGGGCTTCGCTGGGGATCCGAAATCTATCACCAATTGAGAGACGTCTTGAAAGGGCGCGGATACACTGCGTTGGTAGGAGACGAGGGCGGTTATGCACCTGCATTGAAAGCCAACGCAGAGGCCGTGGAAGTGATCCTGGAGGCGATCGAAAAAGCGGGATACAAACCAGGCGAACAAGTTGCCATCGCGCTCGATCCGGCGGCTTCTGAATTCTACGATTCGAAAAGCGGTCGCTACAATTTGCGTCGTGAAGGTAAAGAATTAAACAGCAAAGAAATGGTCGCTTTCTGGAAGGAATGGATCGAGAAATACCCCATTGTTTCCATCGAGGATGGACTCGCGCAGGACGATTGGGAGGGTTGGATCCTCATGACGAAGGAGTTGGGCGATAAGATCCAAATCGTAGGAGATGATTTGCTGGTCACCAATCCGGATCGTGTGCGTATGGGGATCGAAGAAAAAGCTTGTAATGCATTGCTTGTGAAATTGAACCAGATCGGTTCACTGACGGAGACGATCGAAGCCGTAGAGCTCTGTCATCGGGCGGGTTGGGCAGCGGTGACCTCCCATCGTTCCGGCGAAACTGAAGACGCCACCATCGCGGATCTCGTGGTTGCCTTGAACATGGGGCAGATAAAGACAGGCGCACCGGCACGTTCGGACCGTGTGGCGAAGTACAATCAGCTTCTCAGAATCGAGAGTGAATTGGATGAAGTTGGCGAATATGCCGGTTGGCAGGCCTTAAAAAGAGCCAACATCTGAGTTATCGTTCGTAAATCGACGAGCGTCTCGAGCCGAGACGCTCGTTTTTTTTAATGATGGGTGTTGATCTCAGTCGAGTATGGGTACATTAATTGCTGCAGGCGCGGAGTCATCGCTGTTCACGGTGGCGGGCGCGCTGCAGTAAGGACAAATCTGCCAAGGGAGTTCCATCAATTTACCACACCGAGCACAAGGTTTTCGTAGACGTGTGTGGCAGTGGGGACAAACTTGCCAGGCGACATCGGTATTTGCGCCACATCCAGGACAAACCATGCGGCTTTCAATCTGGGAAAGGAGAGCTTCCTCTTCAAGAGATTGCTGATAGGCCTCGTCGAGTGTTTGCCGGGGACGCAGGATGAAATATACGACGACGCCAAGCACGTTGAGTACCAGCACGACCAGGGAGGCGAGGATGTGTACGATGCGGTCCTGCGTACGGGAGCGTACGTCACGATAGGTCCAAAAAACGAGACTCAACCACAGCGCGGCGAGAAATGCGCCGAAGAAGGCCGTTAGTGTGGTAAAGATATTTCCCAGTGACCCCAAGTTCAACACATCCGACATGTTGCGCTCCTTCGGATGCGGATTATAGCACAGGGGGATAAAAACAACCTCGCGTAAGAATGCGCGCTTGGGGTTGAAGTAATCCGACGCTTGGTTCGTACCTGGGCACGTGATACTTGACACGTTTTTGACACTCTCGAACTTCGTACGGTATAGTGACGCATGATTTTGTAGGAATCAAGGAGGGGGAATGGGGGACAGCAGATCTACCTACCGCATTACCGATTTGGATACATCCGATCGACCCAGGGAACGGCTCTTGAATCTGGGACCAACCTCGCTCTCGAATGCGGAATTGATTGCAATTTTACTGCGCGCGGGGATCGAGGGATTGAACGTGCTGCAACTGGCACAGAAATTGCTCCTAGATTTAGGTGGATTAACGGGATTGCATCAAGCACCGTTGGAGGCATTGTGCGAACGTCGAGGGATCGGACCGGCAAAAGCGGCACAGCTCAAAGCGGCCATAGAACTGGGACGGCGGCTCTCTATCGCCTCACCGCAGGAGCGACCGGTCATCCAGTCACCGGAGGACGCTGCTTCGCTGCTTCTCTACGAGATGGGTGCGCTGGAGCAGGAGCATCTGCGCGTGCTGTTGCTGGACACGAGGAACCGGGTGCTGCGAACGGTGGAAGTGTATCGCGGCTCGTTGAACAGCTCGATGATCCGCATCGGGGAAGTTTTCCGAGAGGCGGTACGGATGAACGCAGCGGCGATCATTGTGGCCCACAATCACCCCAGCGGCGATCCAACGCCAAGCCCGGAAGACGTGCGGGTGACCAAGGCGCTTGTGGAATCCGGAGAACTCATGGACATCGAGGTGCTGGATCATCTGATCATCGGAAAGAATCGATATGTATCGCTTAAGTCCAAAGGATTAGGGTTCGTGTAAAACCCCGCGGAGGGAAATGTGGATTTTCAGATCATGTTGCTGCCGTCGGAAAATTATTGGAACTGGGTGCGGGCGAGCAGCCCGTACGTGATGCGCTTTGGGCCGAACATCACTTCCGATGTACATACCGCAGCGGCGTATATGGCACCTCTTCAGGTGATCACATTTCCGCAGATCGCTAACGGCTATGGAGAATACGCCGATCTGAAGCAATTTTTTCGTAACATCAATCCGGGAATACGATTGGACATGGTCGAAGCGAATGACCCGGAGGGCTTTAAAGAGGCTTTAAAATCGCGCATCCAGGACGATGACCGCTACGGACAAAAACAACGGCCGTTTTATTTACTTTGGCCCACCGATTTTGCCGTGATCACGCAAGAATTTAGGGCGCATCCGGAGATCTACGGACGCTGGGGTTTTCCCGGTCACGAGGGGATTGACTTCCGTGCCCGGCCGAATACGAACATCTACGCCAGCGCGGATGGTAAGGTGTATCAGGTTCATACCAATCCGGACAATCATCCGTATGGGATCCACGTTCGCATCCAACACGAAGATGGCTACAAGACCGTCTACGCTCATTTCGCTAAATCGCTGGTTGTCAAAGGACAAATGGTCAAGGCGGGTGACGTCATCGGAAAAGCGGATTCCACAGGGGCTTCCGTCGGATCGCATCTGCATTTCACACTCAAACGAGATGGCGCCACGGAGCGCGGTGAGACAGATTATCCCAAGGACGTGATCGATCCGACCCCGTTTCTCGTCTGGCCAGAGACGACCAACAGTAAAACGATCGAACATTTCAGCTGGCCACACGGAAAGATGTTGTTCGGGGCACATGGAAGAATTGGCGCACCGATGAGCGAAAGCGATCTGGAATCGGTATCCCGTGCTCGTCTTGAATGCGTCAAACTCGATCGTTCTGAGACGGAAGATACCATCGCACATTTGCGCGAGACGAACCCCGGCATTTTCATCATGGGTCGGTTAACGTCGGATTTTTCCGGATTGCCCGTGACGGCGGATGATTTCGTGCGTGAAGTGGAAGCAGACCTCGGGCGTCTTTATCGGCAGGGGGTGCGCTATTTCGAGCTGCATGCAAATCCAAATTTGCAATCCGCAGGGTGGCGAAGGTCCTGGAGGAACGGCAGCGAATTCGGCGGATGGTTTCTTCGCGTGTCGGATCAACTGAGGCGTAGTTTTCCCGGAATCAGTCTCGGATTTCCAGGGCTGTCACCCGGCACCGGAATTTCGGGTTGGCGGGAAGCTGCGGATCAGTTCATGTATGAAGCTGAAGATGTCATGGAAAGCGCGGATTGGATCGGCGTCCATTGTTATTGGACGGATGTGCGCGGAATGAATTCCAATGACGGTCGAGGGTGGGTGATGGCGTATCGCAAATCTTTCCCACACAAATTGCTGGTCGTCACGGAATTTTACAATCCTTCTCGCACAGTAAAACCAGATGTTAAGGCGCGCCAGTATGTGGCATTCAATCGCCAAGTCGGCAAAATCGCGGGTGTTGGCGCGGTGTTTTCCTACGCGATCTCGTCCGACGAAAGCGGCAATTCATTCGTATGGCCGTCGGATGGTGGTGCTTTCACGGGGATATTGGCTGCTCGGGAAGGTTAATACAGTCGTTGGGGGAAAGTGCAAGTCGGAAGAAGAAATTTCTACAATCAAGACCAATTAACGCTAACCGCGCGGCGTCGGCCGAAACGGTCCTGAAAGAATACCTGGTCATGTTCTTTACCGAACTGCCATAATTCCTTCGTGATGGCGACGTCGATCTCACAGTACGCTAAGACTTCGTCGATCTTGCCTTCCTTGTACCAAGCTACTGCCTGCAATCCATCCGCGCTTTTTCTGGCTTGGAATGACGTCGCGGCAAGGTTGTCCAACGAGACTCGGAATCCCAGCTCTTGATAAATGTCGAGCAGCAGATCGGTCGTCTTACTGACGAGTTCCTGCGTTATAGATAAACCGTACGGTTTCAACACGGTGTAGTCGAAGCGGATCAGGTTGAAGCCGATCACACGGTCGGCGTGTTCGATGGAATTAATGAGTTCTGCGGCTTGCTGCTCTGTGTAGTGGAGGTACGTGTCCGAATCAACATCCAGGAGAACGGCGGCAGCAAGACCGAGGCGATCGATGTAGTCCCAACCTCCAACTTCCTGCGCCAGGTGTTTGGTTTCCAAATCAAAGACATAAGTCGTCGTCATCGTGGTGCTATCCTTGTGGTTGCGGCTGATGTTGCCAGGTTGTATGAAACCATCGTGTGCCGCAAGACTATACCCCGAGTGCTACGAGCAGCGTGGTTACAGTAAGCGGACTCAAGATTGTCGTAGCCGCCACGACGCCGGTAACGAACTCGGCTTCAACGTCGAATTTGGTCGCAATGACCATGTTGAACACCGCAGCCGGCATTGCGGATTGAATGATGCCCGCATGTTGGCCGATCGCATCGATATTCAGAAACGGCACGAGCAGCCACGCAATCAATGGGGATACGATTAATCTCAGGATAACGGCCGAGGAGAGGACATCCTTGTGATTGAACGAATTCAATCGGCCGATTTGGATGCCAAGTACGACGATCATGACCGGTATCGAAGCAGATCCGAGCAACTCGATGGGACGGGTTAACGACAAGGGCAGTGCAATTTCATTCGTGCGAACGATCAGCGCAAGTGGGATGGCGTAGACTGATGGGACTTTTAACAAACCAATCAGCGCCTTCAATGGAGATTGTTTGCCAACGCTTGCGACATACACACCTACGGAATTGACCATCATCGAACTGGTGACGAAGTAGATGCTCGCCCACGCCAAACCACTTTCGCCGAAAGCGAATCTCGCCAAAGGCAAGCCGTAGTTACCGGCGTTCATGAAGCTGGCCGAGATAATGAATGCGGACAGCATGGGTGCTTCAAGTTTTCGAGCGCGGCCGATCACGTAACATAAAATAGCGATGATGCTGATGTTCAATACCGTCAGGCTCGCCATTCGTATGAGTTCGTCGACAGCAATCTCGGAAGATGTCAATAAATTGAAGACGAGCGCGGGCGAGAATGCGTAAAATACAATCTGTGAAATGGGTTGAGGGTCGATGCCGATGCGTTTCTGTAACGCAAAGCCGATTCCAGCGATGAGAATAATCGGCAGTAGATTGGACGTGAAGACTTGGAATAAATCGCTCAAGATTCGGGAGCCTTGAAATTGTTGTCCTCATCGAAGTTGAATAAAAGCAAATTGCGTGAGCCCTCGATAAACGTCATATGATCGATTGCTTCCTGGATAACGTCCTGCAATTCGTTATCTTCTGATTCCTCTGCGAGATCGATGAGCGCCGCGACGGCCTCTTCACCGCCCAATTCGGCGAGTGCCCATATCGCTGCAAGACGTATGGCGTCGTTTACGTCTTGCAGCAGATCGATGAGAGCACCGGTTGCCTCTCGAACTTCGAGTTCGCCTGCGGCACGAGCGGCCTCCATACGGATTAAGGGATTGGGGTTGGTTAGCTCTGCAAGGACGTAGCCTGCCCAACGATCGTTCGCCGACCGACCCATCGCTAGAACGGCGGATTGCTGATTCTGCTCATTCTTCGAGCGGTATGCTTCCTCGATTCGAGCTGGCACTTCGTCGTGAGACGAATACCCGATTGATTCCAGGGATCTTCTACGCACATCATGGGAATCATCATTGCGGCAAGCCTCAAGCAGGCCTAATTCGATTTGCTGCAGGAGATCGGGCGCAATTTCTTCGATCTCGCCGAGCCAGACGAATTTACCCAGGGCGGTTGCAGCGACGGCGCGAATTCGGTCGTCGCCTTCGAACACCAGAGATTCCAATAAAATGGGTACGAGAGAAGGATCCTCACTCTCCCATAAATTCTCTATAGCAATCGAGCGGATCTTTGAATCGGGATCCAAAATGGCGATACGGTTGACCGCTTCGAAGGAAAGCTCGAATCGATCGAGCGCCTGCTGCCCCATGACCCGCAAGATTTGCATTTTTCGTTCGCTTGAAATGGACGGCCATACGGTCGCGAATTGGCGTCGTTGATCTTTATCAAGATCGGACAGTTCTGCAAATCGCTGCGCCGGGAGCGGGATGCTATTGTCTTGCAAGATTTCCAGCAATTCTAGAAACGACTCTTTCATACAGACAACCTTGAAGCGGATTACGGCAAGGACAGCGGGTCTATGAAGTCCTTCAGGTTGATGTAGATCATCAGCACAAGCAAGAAGGCGAAGCCAACTGTATGGATAAGCGCTTCAAATTTGGGTGGGATTCTTCGACCCAATACTACTTCCGCAAACACGAACAAAAGTCTGCCTCCATCGAGCGCCGGAAATGGCAGTAGATTGGCCAGTGCAAGGCCAACGCTGATGACACCGATAAGGTTGAGCGTGAGAAATGGTCGATGTGCGGCACGGTCGATGTCATTTGCCCACGCGAGCATATCGTGGATGCCTTTCAAACCACTGATGCGGGTCTCTTCTGGCTCCGCAGTTCCCTGAATCAAACGAGCAGGTAAACGGAGCATAGCGTCGACTTGCATGACGATGGATTCACCGCCCATGCGAGCGGCGGTCAACCAACTTGTTTTGAGCGCCGGATGTCCGAGAACGACACCGATCGGACCCTGGTCTTCGGGGTAATCTATACGAGGCGCAAGTTCGAAGGTCAGCTCTTGATCGTCGCGCTCGACAACAATGCGGACCGTATCGTCCGGTCGATTTTCAATCGCGTTGATCATGGAATCGAAACTGGTGATAGGTTGATCGTCAACGGATTTGACAAGATCTCCGATCTGGATACCTGCTTCGTCTGCCGGTGCGGCTTGAACGACATCGGCAATGATAACTCGTTCAACGTCCGGTGCCGAAAATTTGAACGCTAGAAAGAAAGCGACAAAACCTAGGAACACGTTCGCAAGCGAACCGGCCGAAAGGACGAAAACACGCACACGCTTGCTCGCGGCGGCCAGTCCGTCAGGAACTTCGGGGTCGTCTTCTCCGGCAATTCGATTGAATCCGCCGAGCGGGATCAGGTTCAGTGTGAATTTTGTACCTCCTGCTTCGAACAAAGAAATCAAGCGCGGTGGAAATCCGATCCCAAATTCATCCACTCGAACCTTGGTCAATTTCGCGGCGATGAAATGACCAAATTCGTGACACAGTAACAAAATTCCAAGAACGATGACAAACAACAGAAAGTCGGGCACGTTCGCTATCCTTTAAGGTTTAAATCGATCTACTGGATTATATCACCGCGGGCCGAGTGAAGTTCTACCTGGTGCAAAGAACTCAATGTGAAATGACTAGGGATCGATAATCTCAGCACCATCCCCGGCTCGGGATTTAAGAACATCGAGGACGCCCGGCACTTTACACAGAATCTCGAAAACGGCATCGGCGTGCCCTGGTGTGCAGATGCAGTGCACGTTCGGGCCGGCATCGATCGTGTAACAGACGTCGAGGCCATCTGATCGCAGACGGGTAACTGCTTTCATGATCTCGATGGTCGCTGCTGTCCAATACAGCAGGGATGGATCCGACGTCATCATGACGGCGTGCATCATGTTGCTGTCTTGTTCGACGATCGACGCCAGAGCAGAGAAATCACGATGCGCGATTGCCTGTCGGCAAATCTCGATCCTGCGAGGTGTATCAGCAACGCGCGCTTTCTGCAGCGGACTCGTCTCGGCCAGGCGATGGCCTTCCGTAGAGCCTACCATCTTCTGGCCGGCATCGACGACGGCGATCAAATCGATGAGCGGCCAATGGTCTTTACCAGCGATCTTTTCTGCGTAGGATTCCGCGTCGGACTCACCGGCATGCCAGATGACGAATCCGCCGAACATGGATCGGCTGGCCGATCCAGAACCTTGCCGCGCCAATCGAGAAAGAGCACGCGCATCGAGTTGGAGACCGCAAGCCGTCACCGCAGCAAGTGTGAGCGCGGCAAAGGCGGAAGCAGAGGATGCGATCCCTGCGCCGGAAGGGAAAGTGCTTCTACTTTCAACAACAGCGTATGTTTCGATGCCTGCGATGCGACGGATTCGATCGAGGTGCGTTCGTACGCGCCGACTTGCCGTTTTCGGGGCAGGAACGGCATCGATGATGATTTCGTCCGCGTCCAAACGATCGTCGAAGTGGACCGTTGTACGTGTTTCCAGATCGCCCAAAGTCATCGACAATGAACTGTTGGCGGGCAGGCGCAATTCGTGATCGAGATTGCCCCAGTATTTAATCAGGGCGATGTTTGGATGGGCACGAGTAGTTGCTTCAAATTTTCTCATTAAATCATTGACCATGTAATGTCGATCTCGACGGATGATGAATTTATGCTTCTTCGACTTTGATTTCCGTGCCGCCTGGCATTTCGACGGTGATGTCTCCCGGATCTGCATTCACGTGCGGCGTGGTCCAGCGGAAGATCCAATGCGCATCTTTTGGACGTGCATTGACGCAGCCGTGGGACATTGGGACTCCGAAGTTGTTGTGCCAAAATGTGGAGTGTATAGCCACACCGTTGCCGACGAACAACATCGACCATCCAATTCCGGGTAAATCGTAGCCTCCACCAGTCGTTCCGCCACTCATGTGCAGCGAGGTAACTTTACGCCAAATCGGATGTGGTCCCAAGGGCGTGGACCATTTATCGACCGGATTACCCTGTGCATCGAACTTTGCACCGGAAGAGATGCGGCAGAAATACACTTCGTCGTTCCCCTCGAAACACGATAATGTCTGATAGGTGAGATTGATCACGACGCGCTTGTTCTCAACTTCGGGATGTATCGGAGAGAAATCTTCGTCTTGCAGGGGACGAAAAGCTTCCGCAGCAGCCCAGAGAATGTCCCCATATCCATAGCGCTCGTTGATGCGATAATAAGATCGGCCATCTGGGCCGGTCATGATTTCATCGATCCAGAGGATCTGACTGTAATAAAGGCGGGGCAAGAGCGCGTCCTTGAGCCAGGGCGATCGGGCTGGAGGATTATCGAGCGACAGGTCGGCGTAAGGGACGGTAACTTCCGCCCACAATCCGTTGCCCAAACTCGTTTCGGGCAACTCGAGAAGCGGTTCCTGTGGGCGGTTTTCGACAGGCTGAAGATGCGGTGACCAAATGTATCCCTTTTCTGTTTCGACCCATCGGACGTTCGGCGCGTATATAGAAACAGGTTGACCGGAAAGCTCGCGATACCAGGGAACAACGCCGTCCTCGTAAAGAACCTCCACGGTTTGGCTATTGTTATCTGGCCTTGCTTTGATCTCTGTTTTTCCGACGCAAACCCTCCCAAGGCGTGGAGAATCGGGAAATTCGGGGAGCAATTCGGGATGATGCGACTCGAATATCCGCGGCCGCAGCGTCAGACCAGCGACGCTGAAGCCTGCTAACTTTAATATATCCCTACGGTTGAATTTTGATGATACAGACATAACTCCCAACTCGTATAAGCATACTGGCAATTCTGTGAAGTGGTCAATAGAAATCGAAATGCTAATTACAATCGTTTATAGTATTGTAGTCAATAAGGCAAAGTTTCGTTGGATGAAATAGAATGGCGGTCGATCGCGGTATTCAGAGCCGTAAATTTGAAATGGTGGGAGACTTGCAGGAATGAGACAGGAGATCCATCGAATTGCGTCATCCATGATACGAAATAAGAAGACTCTGATCGTGTTCGCACTCGCGTTCGTAATCGCGGGCTGTAATTTTCCGGGAAGTGAAATCTCTGCAACATCTACTCAATCGCCGGTCGTTAATTCATTTACCCCCACGATCGACGAGGCGGCCTCACCGGAAACGATTAAACGCAAAGTGCTGCTGTTCGCAAAAAAGGATTTCAACGATCCGGGAATCATCGAGTTTCGAGATGAGGTTGTGGACCTCGCATATCAATCGGGCTTGGGCTTGGAAAACCTCACAACGATGCAGGAAAACGATTTCCAAAGCGATGTAACCCTCGTCTTTCTTCTTGAGGCCGATCCTGGCGTAGCGGAGCTTGCTTCCGGGCACCCCGATGTCCAATTCGTCATTGTTGGACTACCAGGAATCGCTGCGAGCAACAACATAAGCGTTCTCGATACGCAAGACCGACGACCAGACCATCAAGCATTTGTGGCGGGGTTCATCGCTGCAATGGTTGCAGACGATTGGCGGGCAGGGGTCGTTTCGATTGGCAGCGGCGCGGAGAACGAGGCAATCCAAACCGGTTTTATCAACGGCGCGCGCTATTTTTGTGGATTGTGCCGGCCGGCGTTTCCACCGTTTTATGAATACCCCCAATCGTTCCAACTCGATACAGGCGGAGAAGACTGGGGATCACTTGCAGCGCTTATCCAAGAAAATCGACTCGGAGTTATTTACCTGGCACCATTGGAAGTATTCCAATCGAACGTCCAGGAAGACCTACAACTGAATATCGCCATCATTGGGGACGGTGCGCGCCCGGATGCCGTGCCGGAAAGCCAATGGTTAGCGACGATCCGATACTCCGCCATCAATAGCTTGCGCACGGTTTGGGAAGATCTACTTGGAGGGAGAGGGGGATTGACCCTTCACTGGGAACTTAAGATCATCGATGTGAATCGGGATTTACTCTCCGAGGGACGGGAGAGAGCCGCAAGAGGTTTAATCGATGATATGGAAGCGGGATTTGTAGACACCGGCTACGAACCCACGAATTAATAATTGCAATTACGCAACGCCAGGTAAACACAAAAGATCCGCTTAGATTTGACACTCAATCTCGGATACTGCATACTCAATGCAGGTTCCGTTTCTCTTTTTGAATAACGCCCTGATATTCGCGAGGTACAAGGTGGTCCAGTGAAGAAGGCGCACTTCCTCTTTACCGCGATGATCATTCTTGCCGCATCATTTACTGGATGTGTTCATAATGACGTGAATGTAATTGGCGCTTGGGAGCGGCAGATCGACGAGTATCTCGTACGCTTGAGTTTCGCCGGGGATGAGACTTTCATCCTTCAGGTCGGTGACAGTAACAGAAGCATAAACGGGGAATATGAATTAAGGGGAGACGTAATCATGTTGGTCGATGACGATTGCGGTGAAGTCGAAGGCAAGTATCGCGTGCGTGCGCAGGAGGGCAGCGCCACATTCATTGTTCTCAACGATGCATGTGATGGCCGTGTACAGGTGGTAGTTGGAGAATGGTTTAATGTTGGGAATCAATAACGCCCATTTCTGGGCGTCGTAATTGAGGGTGCCCGAAGGGATTTGAACCCTCAACCACCGCATCCACAGTGCGGCGCTCTGCCGGTTGAGCTACGGGCACCATGATCGAACACATTCTAACATGAATTGAAATTTTCAAGGTCATTAAAACAAGCGATCGAAGAAAGATATTAACAAATAAATCGCCGCCTTGGGATCGAGGAGAGCATCTCGAATTTTTGAGGCGCAGGCCGAGCGCTACATTGTAGTTCGGCTCTAGTCGCTCTCCACTGTGATATACTGTTCTCTCCCGATCCGACCGGGCGGCGATCTAACCTATCCTATCATGTAGGCGTCACCAGGCAACTTACATACGACTATCATTTTGAAGGAGGATCGATCGACAGCAAATGTTGTATCTTGTCGATCATTTCCGTTCTCGATACCGTATCTTGAACTGTAGTGCGCAAATCCTTGATCGTGATCGTTCCAGATTGAATCTCGTCCGGACCCAGAATTACGGCGATGGGAATGTTGTTGCGAGCTGCATATTTGAACTGCTTTTTAAGTTTATCTGCTTGGGGGTACCATTCGACCCGCAATCCAGCATTTCGGAGTTCAGACGCAAGTCTCAAGCTTTCCGAGAGAGTCGTCTCATCGAACAAGGGTAGAAAAACGTCGGAGGGATTCGGCTTCAGATCGGGTAGGGCGTCGTTCTCTTCCAGTACGATGCCGATGACGATGTCACCCATGGCGAATCCAACACCAGGTATTGGATCGCCGCCTACGTCTGCGACAAGATTATCGTACCGGCCTCCGCCAAGAATCGCCCTAAACTTTCCGGAAGCGTCCCGCGCTTCAAAAACCGTTCCCGTATAGTAGTCCAAACCTCGAATGACCATCGGGTCATATTCTATGTAATCCGCAACGCCCATCATCTCGATGGCGTCGAAGAATTCACACAGCTCATCGAAATCCTTCCAGGCGTCTTTGTTTCTCATAAGTTGAACGAGGCCTGAAAATGAATCTTTGTCGATGCCGATCGAAGCAGCTTTTTCTTGCCACGTGCGATCGCTCATTTTTTCTTTTCGATCGATCAAATGAAAAACTGCAGATCGTTTCTCCATTGGAATTCCGATCGCTTCTAATTTTAAATCCATGAATCGACGGTTGTTGATTTGTATCCGAATGATTTCGGGAGACAGGCCGACGGAGTGAAAGAAGGTAGCTGCGATGGCAGCCAATTCTGCGTCTGCTTGTGGGGAAACGATGCCGAGCAGGTCGATATTCCATTGGAAAAATTCTCGAGATCGTCCCTTTTGTGGACGTTCATAACGCCAAAACGGCCCGAATGACCACCAACGAATTGGCTGAATCAACTGGCGACCCCGCGCCGCCACCATACGTGCCAGCGTAGGCGTCAATTCCGGTCGAAGAGCGACCACGTCACCGCCGCGATCCTCGAACACAAAAGATTGCTCGTTAACCAACTCTTCACCGGATTTCGCGGCGTACAACTCCATTTTCTCGAGATAAGGGCCTTCAAACTCTTGGTAACCGAACTTCTCCGAGACCGTTCGTATGGTTTCGTACAACCAGCCACGGAAAGCCATATCGGCAGGGTAAAAATCACGCGTTCCTTTTATAGAAGAAATTGTAGACATGACGAATCTCCCGAACTTATAACCCAAAAGACGGCGGGTCGTTCTCTGTGCCGTCCGTAATTGCATGACCTAATTTCGAGCGAGGTGGGGATTGTTCGCCCGATCAATGCTCCCGGCAAGAATATCGGCGTTTTGTACTGGATTATATTCGAGGTCAGGAGCGACGCGAATCATCGGCAAAAATTATAGCACATCGCTGGAGACCAAGCGCCAGGGTCTTCGCGGCGGTAGATGTCGAGATCGAAAAGCATATTTATAATTCCGAAACGTCCCCAAAGAAGATTAACTGCCAGGAAGCCACCCATGGTATGCTTATGGCCGAGGTGGTGAAAGATCGCCAGATCTTGAGGTGGAAATGGTTTTACTACCAATCGTTTTATTGCTGCTGGGTTCCGCGATCGCTTGGTACAGCAGAAATCGTCCGACGAGAATAGGATGGATAATCGAAGTAAGCACGGCGCTTCTGGTATGGTTGGTGAGTTTGATCTTGATCACCGCCATCCCCAGCGTCACACAGGTATCCGTATGGAGACCGCAGTCCTTATTCCTTTCACAGCTTGAGTTAAAGCTTGATTCTATAAGTTGGCCTTTCATTTACGCCTCATCGACCTTGCTCCTGACGATCGTTCTGACCTATCCGGCACGCCATACAACGCGACCGCGAAGGCGAGCAATTCTATTGCTTTATGCGGTATTTCCGATGATCGCCATGTTGTCCGGAAACATACTAACGTTTGCGATAACGTGGACATTAATGGATGTTGCATCCGTGTTTGTAATGATCGACAGGAGAACCCGTGAGGAGCTTATTCCAATACTTTCATCGCGTTTGGCGATCAAAGGTGGAAGCTTACTGCTCATTATTTTAGCGGCAATGCTGAATGTATCCGCTGGAGGTGACAGTTCGTTATCTAGTTCATTCCATTCTTCTGCAGCTGTTTTACTAATTTCATTAGCCGCAATGCTGCGTCTTGGTTTCTTCCAATCGAGGTCTGGTATGGTGCAAAATCCAGCCAAGTGGGAGGGGACCGATATATTGCAGCAGCTGTTGCCTGCAGCTACGGCCCTGGCATTGTTCGCCAGGGTTTTCAGTCTTGGCGTACCGACAGATGTTTTACCTTGGCTGAGATTGGTAGGCGGTTTGGTTTTGTTGGTCGGTGGTGTGCAATGGGTCTTCGATCAAGACGAGTCGAGGATCCAACAGGCTTTTAAGATGGCCATCTCGGGTCTCGCTGTCTACGTTGCAAGCACAGTCATTAGCGAAGCAAATGTGATTACGGCTGCCGGCACGATCATGATCTTGATCGGAGCTGTGATCTATTCGATTGATATTTTTTCTCCTGCGCATCGAGTTTGGCCCATCATGTGTGCGATCATAATTGCGGGATTTCCCGGGACTCCCGGCGGCTTTATTCTCAGAAGCATGATTGAGCAGATTGGCAATCTGCCTGACATTCTAAGGATCGTTGTAGGCTTTGCCGGTATGATTTTATTATGCCTAGGAACGTTGCGTTATTTCTATTTGCCATACGTTCAATGGAAGACCGCCGAGAGTTCCGTAAGATTCATGTATGGGTTAGGCTTGAGTTTCCCGGTGACCGTCTCCATTGGTCTCGGGTTGTGGATGGCGAATGGTTTTAGCCTCATCGTGTTGGCAGCTTTTTTACCGATCGGCGGCTTAGCGATACTATCGCTTCTTATCATTCGTCGTATGCCAAACCGCGAAGTCGACAGGTGGGGTAGGTTGCTTGCGTGGATCGATTTGAATCCAGTCGTGCGATTCCTTGGACTTGGTGGCCGAGTCCTTCTGGAAGCAGCACGCGCTACGAGCGAAATCTTCGAAGGGGAAGGTGCAATGTTATGGCTCGTAGTCATATTGCTTCTGACATTTTTAGGTGTGAGGGGCATAGGATGATCGAATCGGAATTGTGGCTTCATATCGCGACAATCGGGATCGCCATTACCGCGAGTTTACTCGTGTTACTAGACGACAGCAGATTGTTGGTGTTCACACTTGCGGTGCAATACGCCTTGGCCGCTTTGCTAATCTCCTTCACTTTAAACGTGCAAATCGCCGGCGCGAAATTGGTAGCCGGAATGGTCTCGTGCATGATTTTGTTGATCTATCTGAGGACAGTGATACGAAAACCTGCGGAAGATATAAAAAAAACGAACCCATTCAACCGCATATTTCGGATTTTAGCCGTTTTATTGGTGTTGCTCGTTGCTATCGGTGTCAGCACGGTCAACCTGATCAATATCGAGGGGATCCCATCAGGAATCGGTGCTAGCACGGCATTACTGATATGTTTGAGTTTTCTACACCTGGGATTGTACGAGGAGCCGCTGCGTGTAGGCATTGGCCTGTTGACATTCCTGTCGGGCTTTGAGGTTACGTATAGCATCCTCGAGCCGTCTTTGACAGTCATTGGCTTATTGGCCTGCGTGCATATAGGGATCGCGCTCGTCTGCGGCTATTTGATGCTTATCCATAACATCGATCAATCAGAAACGAGGCCGTACATATGAGTGTGCCGTTAATCATCCTGATATTAACGGGGTTATTGGCGATCGTGGTTTTGCCTTTTCGTCGCCGTTTGGGATTGACGGCTTCTATCGCATCGGTTGGGGCATTGTTGATCGGTGGTTTTACGTTGTTGGCCACACTGGAAGAGCCGTTCGTCTTACTTGGTGCTTCGTTTAAGTGGAGCAGCACTTGGCGTTTGCTTGGAAGATCGATGATCTTGGATCAAGGCAATCGCGCAGCCGTCGCGTTCATGTATCTGGTCGGAAGCTTTATTTTTGGTGGCGTATGGATTGCGCGCCCCAACAGAACATTCATTTTCGTGGGCATCATCTCAATTGGCGTGGTGGCTGCGTCTTTTATGATCCAACCTTTCCTGTTTGCAGCGATATTCCTTGAAATAACTGCAATGGGAGCGGTCCTTATTCTTTCATCCAGAAAATCTCGTTTGCAATCCGGAATTGTCCGACTGCTCGTTCTGTACACCTTCGGAATGGTTGCCATCCTGGTTGCGGGTTGGATCCTCGAAAGTCAGGGCGTCACGCCGGCAACGCCGGAATTGGCTGCGCGAGCTACAATCCTTCTTGCGCTCGGGTTCTGTGTACTCATGGCAGTACCGCCGTTTCACATTTGGCTTCCCGGCGCAGCCAAACAGTCGAATCCGTATGCATTAGCATTCGTCGCAATATTGTTACAAAGCGCCGGTGTGTTTTTCCTGCTGCGCTTCCTAGATTCGTTCGTCTGGCTTCGCGAAAATCTCGGGTTGTTTCAAGGAATTCGAGCTGCCGCTATCGTGATGATTTGTTTGGGCAGCATCTGGGCAATCGCTCAACATTCTCTTCGAAAGATCATGGCCTACGCACTGATATCAGATTTCGGCGTGACCTTGCTTGCCATCGGAACAAATACACCGGCAGGTTTCCAATTGGCAATCGGCATGACAGGTATTCGTGTGATTAGCCTTACCGTGCTTGGAATTGGATTGGCAACGATTGAAAATTACAAGCCGGAATTGAAAGAGGATTATAAGTATAAGGGGGCGGCGTATTATTCACCGATTTCCGTCGTGGCAGTCTTGACGGGATTGCTTTCACTGGCGGGATTTCCGTTGTCGGCAGGTTTCCCAGGAAGGTGGGCGCTTATCGAAGCATTGCTCACTGCCGACCGTGTAGCCGGTTTGTCTATACTTCTATCGCTGGCGTGCATCGGAGCAATTGCATTGAAATGGCTGCGGATTTTCTTTTCGCCGGACTACGAAGGTAAACCGACAGCGATTCCGCTTGTAGAGCGGGGTTTCATTATTGCTGGTGTGGCATTTTGTTTGTTGCTTGGGATTTTTCCACAATTGAGTTACCCATGGGTCATCGAAGCAGTGGCCGGAATGACCCAATTATTCCCGTAAGAGCCAACGGAACCATATGCTATAATCCGCGCGCTTATCTACGAGGACAAAATCATGGAGCAAGAGCAGATTGAAAAACGGCTCGAGTGGCTCGACGAAACTCGCAGGAAGGACGCCGATACCATAAGCCGGTTGATGGAGCGTCTGAGTAACCTTGAAGATAATGTTGAAAAACAGGTACATCAGGGACAAGAAATGGCTGAAGAGTTGACGCGCCTGACGGCATTGGCAACTCGCATCAATCAATTCGATGATACGCTCGTTCAACATCGGAAAGAAGTGTCGAAGCAACTTAAAGATGCAGAAGAGAGGCGGACAAAGAAGGAAAAGGAAATAGAAAAAGTAAGGCGTGCAGATCTCAAAGAAAACGCAAACACGATTGATGAAATTCTGGGTCAGCTGCAAGATTTGAATAAGATTCGCGATCAAGCCAACGAGCGAAAGCAGGAGGAAATCCGCATTTCGAACGAGCTGGACAATTTTCGTAAAGAATTGGATGATTTTATTGCCAACGACGACCTACGATCCCGATCGATCGCTTCAATGGAAGAGGGTAGGAAACAGGATGCAAAGAGGGTTGCGGATGTCCAATCTGAAGTGTCTAGTTTTCGAAAAGGGACCCACGAACTGCATGGAGAATTCGACAGCATTTTGGATCGAGTGCGACGAACCGAAATTCAGATTTCCGAGTTGAAAGCAAGTGGGGACGAGCAACAAGAGGCCCAAAAAATATGGGCAGAACAGCAAAACCTAAAACAAGCTGAGTTCGAACGTGTTTGGAAAGAGAGGGAGAGGAAGTTTGATGATTACATCAAACGTGGTGGCGAACTCGACGAACGCTTGTTGTCCTTCGAGGTGGCATACCAAAATTTAAAACAAGTGAAAGATGATTTGGACAAGGCGCTCGATCGTCTGGAACGAAGAATCAATGAGGTCACTGAAATGCATCGCATCAACACAGATCGCGCGAAGCAAGAGTGGAGTACTTTCCAGGCAGATGATCAAAAGCGCTGGAATACATACAAGCTAACTGTCGATGAGCAATGGCGGGAACATAGTCGATTACACGATAAAATCGCTGCACAATTGGATCTTCTCGAGGAGAATTCGACGGAAGCGTTGCGTTTGTTGAACATGATGCGGGAAAATGACCTCGAACGTCTGACGCATATGATGACGATGTTTCGTGAGTGGGCTGCTGAGTCAAAGGAATAATTCGAGCGGTTATTTCTCCCGCATCAATGCCAATTCTCCCACCCACGTGGGCGTGATGAGCCTTATACTTGCAAAATCGGATGAGTTATTGGGGGACAATTTGTTTATTACTCGCAGCGTCATCGGGATCAATGGAATCAATTCATGTGTAAGCATTCATGTAGCGTTATCAACAGCTGCGCACGAGTTCCCTGTATAAACGTATTTCGGGGGGTGTCCAAGCGATGAAAGTAATTGGAACTGCCGGACACGTAGATCATGGCAAGTCGCGTTTGATCCTGGCGCTGACCGGAATCAACCCAGATCGCTTGAAAGAAGAACAAGATCGAGAAATGACGATCGATCTAGGTTTTGCTTGGATGGAATTGCCGAACGGCGAAACGGTTGGCATCATCGATGTGCCTGGCCATCGCGATTTTATCGACAACATGCTCGCTGGCGTTGGCGCGATCGACGCCGCGTTGATCGTGATCGCTGCCGACGAAGGAATCATGCCACAAACCCGAGAGCACCTGGCTATACTCGATTTGCTGGACATCCATCGCGCCGTCATCGCACTAACGAAAGTGGACTTAGTGGAGGACGAGGAGTGGCTTGCACTCGTCGCGGATGAAATTCGTGAACTGCTTGCAATGACCAAGCTCGCCTCAGCGCCGATCGTACCGGTGTCGAGTGCGACCGGGATCGGGCTCGATCGATTGATAAGCGCGCTTCAAGATGTGTTGAAAGAAAGCGAAGATAGAAGGAGTATAGGACGACCGCGACTTCCGATCGACCGAGTCTTTACGATATCAGGCTTTGGGACGATCGTAACAGGCACGCTGATCGATGGGAATTTAAACGTTGGACAGGATGTTGTGGTTCTTCCCGGCGAGCGAAAAACGCGTATCCGGGGTTTGCAAACGCATAAGCAGAAAATAGAAACGGCTTTCCCCGGGAGTCGCGTAGCGGCTAACCTGACGGGCATCGAGGTTGCAGCGTTGGAACGAGGAGACGTCGTTACACTTCCAGATACGTATGTGGAGACAAATAACATCGAAGTACATTACCGACATCTGAAAGACGCAGCCAGCAAACTGAAGCACAATATGGAGTTGAGATTGTTCACCGGATCGGCGCAGCGAGAAGTTCGCGTGCGTCTTCTCGCTCGTAATGAATTAAGCTCAGGAGAGTCGGGCTGGCTGCAACTCGTTTTGGATAAACCCATCATCGTCGCTCGAGGAGATCGGTTCATCCTCCGCAGGCCGTCGCCCGGAGCTACGCTGGGTGGCGGCGTCATCCTCGAGCCGCATCCCACACGTTTGCGGAAGCGATTCGCCCAAGTGAATATCGTGAGGTTGGAGAAATTACTGCGAGGTAATCCTGCAGATATCCTCGCCCAATCACTCGACGATCTTGGACCTGTCATGCTCCGGAAGGCACTCATGCATGCGAGACTCGAAGCGTTGAATGAACAACAGGCGATCGCAGAACTCTTCGATCGGAAAGAGATCATCGTATTAGATGCTGAAGGGGCAGCAGCACCTCCGAAACCGGAGGACAACGTCATCAGCCAAACAGCTTGGGAGACTTTCGTAGAGCGGCTTCGGAATTTTCTCGGAACATTCCATCGACAGAACCCTTTGCGCTTGGGTATGCCCTTAGAAGCACTCAAAGCAAGGTTGGATCTTTCGGCGAAATTATTTTCAGCCTTGCTGCAAAGAGCCGTGGAAACAAAGGTCGTAACCATCGATAAAGATCGAGTGTCCATGCCGGGACATAAAGTCGAACTAATAACTACGCAAGAACGGGCAGTAGAAAAATTGTTGCAGTTGTTTGAGGAGAATCCGTATTCAACGCCCAGTGTTAAGGAAAGCATCCAACTCGTCGGTGATGATTTGTATCAGTATTTAATTGAATCCGGCACTCTGATTCAGTTATCGAAGGACGTTGTGCTGCGCACAAAAGATTACGAGACGATCGTGGCTGAGATTAAGCGAAATCTAAAGCGAGATAATCGTATTACGGTCGCTCAAGTGCGCGATAAGTATCACACTTCCAGGAAATACGCACTAGCAATAATGGAATACCTGGATTCGGTCGGAATAACGAAGAGAGAGGGGGACGAGCGTGTTCTTGCCTCGTAGTTTCATGGCGAAGATAGAATCTTAATTTAAAGTAGATTACGAAGGTCTAACTTTAAGATGAGGCATTGCGTTTAGCCTGACGATTTGCCAGCTGGCATACTCTTCATCGTACTCTACCTGTGCAAATCCGGTGTTATCGAAAACAAATCTTGGCGGATAGGTGCGGCCACTGTGAAGCGCAAGCCCTAATATCGCGCGCAGAACAGCGTTCAGAAAACCACCGTGAGATACCACGATGTACGTGCCGGCTGGTCGCTTCATGATCGATAGTAACGCACGGTCAGCACGAATATATAATTCCAACCAGCTCTCCCCATTGCCATGAATAGGTTCATAGGGAGACGGAAGGCCTTTGGAAGCGAACCATGACCTGACGGTTTCGTAATCCACGCCTTGCGCTTCGCCCAGCCTGCGTTCCATCCATAGATCGTCGTATTCCACCCCGCAACCGAGAGCCTCAGCCAGGATCTCGGCCGTTTCGCGTGCACGCATGAGGGGGCTGGACAGAATGGATGTAGGTGTATCGGTCGACGCCGAAAGATACTTCGCTAATTTCTGGGATTGAACTCGTCCTTCTTCCGAAAGCGGATAGTCGGATTGACCTTGCACAATATGCTCGCGGTTGGCTACCGAAAGGCCATGCCTTATGAGGAATAACTTCTTCATTCGATTCCCATAGAACGAGCGAGTATCTCGAGGGGGTGGTACACAGGCAAGTTCGTATGATCTGCAATCCACCAGCGGCAGGTTTCAGAATCTGAGATGATGAAGTCGGCATCCATTTCAATCGCCTTGCGAAAGAGATTTTTCCCAACCGAAGTCGCCACTTCGTAGCGTTCGGATTTCATGCCGTAGGTACCTGCCATCCCGCAGCAGGCAAAATCGGATACCTCGAGTTCCAACCCGGGGACATTGCGCAGGATTGTCGACGCAGGTGTGCCTATTCCGTGACTGCGCAGTTGACACGGCGGATGGTAAAGCGCACGAGCCGCCACGGTCCTGTATCTAATTCGCGACAGTTCATCGGAGAGGAAAAGAAGAATGAATTCAAAGAAATCATACGTCGAATTCGCGAGGAGGTTGGATTCCTCCGTGTCGATCCCGAGCATGGTGCGATAGTCGTGCTTGAGCGCCAGTGTGCAGGAAGGGCTGGTTCCAATGATCGGGATTTTTTCTCGAAGAAAAGGTTTCAAATACCTAATATTTTGAGCAGCGAGTTTACGTGCGGCATCGAACATTCCATTGGATTGGAGCGGCAAACCGCAGCAAACCTGAGGGGGAATGAACACATACAATCCAAGCCTCTCGAGAATGGCGATCGCAAATTCACCAATTCTGGGTTCGAAATAATTCGTACCGCAGCCGTGAAAGTAGCCGACGGTGAGGCGTGATATTTCTTCGAGGCGGTTCGGGGTCTTGACGTAATAATCACGCAGCATCCTTCGTAAATTCGTGCGTGCGAAGGTGGGGAGAACTGCTTTGCTGCTGATCCCAAGATATCTTTCAAGAATGGAGCGCACAGCGGATGACTTGAGCAGAGTATTCGCAAGACGCGTGAATCTCGAAGCGAGTCGCCCCAAAGTTTCGGGGCGCGATATGATTCGATCCCTCCACGAGACCTCGCGCGCCGGCCGTTCCTTCATCCGTGCGATCATCTCGGCCACCGGGACATCGTGTGGGCATACGAGAGAGCACGTTCCACAACTTGAGCACCACGCTTCGCTCACGTCAGACAAAGATGCATGCGGATGTTGAAGTCGGTAAGCTTGGGGGCCGACAGCCTTCGGCCCGAGGAATAAATCCGTTACTTTCGCGACGGGACACGAAGCCGTGCAGATGTTGCATTTGATGCATTGATCTGCAGTGAGAAATTCCTGGTTCATTCGAGTGCCGCCTCCACGGCACGCTGCGCAGTTGCGAGATCGATTCCCTGGCGCGAGCCTTCGGATTGTCGATCCGCGCCCGAAATGATTCCGCCTGCAGCAAATAGATTTTCGAAGACCGGACCGCCCTGCAAATCGAGAGGTTGCATGTGGGAATTGACAAGCAAACCGTACTTCTCATAGGGTTGGTCATCGAAAGGTGAAGATGTAAGCCAGGCTTGACGGTCTCCTTCATGGTCGACGGGAAGATTGAATACGGACTCGACGATGTTTCCGTCTCGCATCGCTACCAGACCTCCGTTTAGAAAGCCACCGGTTGCGAGGATGACGCTGCGTGCGTCGAGATTTCGTTCGCCTCCGGCTGTTTGGAGCACGACGCCGGAGACACGTCTGACCTTCCTGCCTCGTTCAATCTGTCCTGTAGCGGATGAGCCGATGATGATGTCGACTCCAAGACTAATCGCCGTGGTAGATAGCACCCTTTCCAGGCGTAGCCCCGGTAAACTTGGTGGAGGGGTGGGAATTTCGATAATTTTAACCTCGAGTAAGTCTTGGAACGCATTAAAAACACGATGGGAATGATGAAGGCCAAGGACCGCGGGCAATGCGAGACGGTTAACACCTGCCAAGCGAGGTTTCCAAAATCTGGCAATCGCCCCCCAATTTGAGGAATCATCGAAGCGTTGTGCGAGATCTGTGGCGTAGAGATCGCGGCGAGACACAGATCCTGGAAGAGGGAGTTCAATTGTGCGCTCGACAGTGTAACCGTTATATTCGAGGTTCTTAGAAAGCAGCGTCGGGAAGAAGTCCCGTAATCCGATGATCGTGCCGATCGAAATCGGATGTTTTTTATGAATGCGTGTCTGTGCTAAAGATTCCGGTGCGTATGCGGTGGTGTGGATTGTGCCAAATGCCGTTGGTAAGAGTGTCGCTTTCGAGAGTGTTCCAAGGAAAGGATAATCTGCATTACGAGATATCTCATCGAGAATATCGATAGCGTCATTGAGTGCACGTTTTCCAGCAAGTCGATACGGATGCGTTTTCCTGAGTCTGGAAAGTGCCCGGGATGGCGTGGAACTGGACCACACATCGATGCAGCCGTGCGAGACGGAAAGTCCGCCGTGGCCTGCGGCAACTAGCGTCACGCGAGCGCCATGCTTCGCGGCGACAATGGAGGCGAACAATCCGCTAAAGCCGGCTCCAACAATCAACACGTCCGTCACGAATCGTCTCTCAATAGTTGCTGTACATCGAGCAGTTCAAGGTACATTCGGCGTGTGAGGGCCATCTGGCGCATACTCTGTCCCCAGGCCAGGGGAAGCGTACCCCGCCAACGCCTCTCGGTGAATGATACGAAGTCACGCAGTATGTCCTGCGGTTCGTGCGAGCGACAAGCCAACTCGCATGCACGCGTGGCGCAAAATGCTGCCTGGCACGGTCCCATTCCTAAACGCGTTTTGCGACGTAGTCTGTCCAAGCAGAAATGATCTCCAGAATGAAGAGCGGTATCGATATCCGAACGAGTAACGATTTCGCATTCACAAATCAATGAATCATTGTTTTCGTCGTAGGGTCGATATAAACGCTTTGCCCGATTCGTCAGCAGGATAGATTTCTGTCGCTGAGGATTTATACACTCAGAATCGGTGGAACACTCCACTTCGATGTGGAGTTCTTTTGCCACAAAATCCACCGTTTGTTCCGCCATGTACCGAAACGTGGTCAGTTTCCCTCCGATGACGCTGACCAAGCCCGCAATACCATCAATCACGGCGTGATCTAATATGACGTGAGAACGGGAGAACTTTCTCGTAGTGTCCGAAGTGTGCTGGTCTGGATTATACAGGGGGCAAATGCCCGACCAGGCGCGCAGCGCTCTACGGCTCGAGACACCAGGGATTAGTTCCTCACCTTGTTGGATCAAAAAGTCGATTTCTGCAGGATCGATGAAGAGTTCCTCGGCAGAGGAAACGGGAATGTCTGTGGTGCCAATTACCATGACCGACCCAATGGGAACAATTGCGTCGCCGTTCGTAGGGGGACGGCAGCGATGGACAACGCTGTTAACCAGCCTATTTGCCATTGCGATCAACATGCCCCTGCTGTGTGCGATGGGAATTTTGATGTCTGCGAGCGCGGCAATCTGGTCGGCCCAAGGTCCTGCTGCATTAACTACGATCTCAGCGCCGATTTGAATCGTTTCCTGCTCGTCCTCTGAGAAGAGTTGTGCAGCGATGATCCGATTGTCTTCGATGACGAAATCCGTCAGTCGGTGATGCAGCCATATCTGGCCTCCGATCCGGCGGATCGACTCGGCTAAGCTATACAAAAGATCGAAGGAATCCAATGAGGCATCATTGAGTAAAAACGCTTGGGAAATATCTGTGGTAAGTAATGGTTCGCGTTTATGCACGTTCTCAGGCGATACGCGCTCCACTTCGATGCCCATTTCCTGGCAGGCGCGGAACCATTCGTGGGCATAATCTGGAGGATCTGTGTTCAAGGAAACGAAAAGCCCACCTGTATCTTCGATAGCGTGGGGTGCGATACGGCGCAGAGTCGAGTTTTCGGCTGCACACTCGCGGGCGATGTCGGGGTCCGCGAGTGCATAGCGTCCACCCGAGTGAAGCAGTCCGTGGTAGCGTCCCGAAGTGCCCTGGGCAATACCGCTTTGATCCACAACAATGACTTTAATCCCGCGCAGACATGCATCCCAGGCAATCCCAAGGCCTGTGGCGCCGGCGCCAACGACAAGCAATTCAGTCGACAATGAGGGCATAGCACGGCCATTCTGCCATATAAAATGTGATTGTCAACATAAACGGAGGGCTTAACGTAGGAGAATGAAAATCGATTTAGATCAGGAGGTCTTATCGAGTTTGCGGGTTAATTCGAGAAGGTTCCGACCTTCTTCGTATTCCATGGCAAGGGCAAAGTAAAGAACGTCTTCCTTGTTGTGATCCACCCGCAACAACACGCGGGACAACCCGGATTGGCGTGCCCACGTTTCTGCGGCTTTGATCAAGCGGCGCCCGATGTATTGTTTTCGATACGGTTCCCGCACGATAATGGAAACGATTTCGGCCGCTTTTTCATGATAAAGATCCGAGGTTACACGTAAATGCGCATAGCCAATTAGATGCTCCCCGGAAACTGCAAGCAGAAGACGATCTGATTTTGGTAAATCGTCTATGCGTCTCTTTATTTCAGTAGAGGTAACAGAAAAACCTGCTTCCGTGTGAAGTAGGGCAATTTGCTCGAGCAACGGGAGCGGCGGATGGAGGGTACGCAATATTTGCAGCTCCATCGGTCCGGAAAGTGGTTTAGAGGGTGACATAGCGAGACCTCGCGATCAGTCTACCACGAACAAATGGAATTTTGGCATGATCCAAATAATTATACTAGGTGAATTTTGGCATGAATGGGAGTAGCGGGCAAATTAGGTGATTAATCAAATAAAGTGATATTTACTTCAGAATGATAATACTCACCAATTAATTGATCTTCTGAATATATCTTTGTGGATTCAACTCCATCACTGGAATATGTATTACCATCTTGATCCTTATAAAATCTTCTGAATTCTATTTCACCCTTGACAGTAACATCTTCTATTGATTTTCCCTGTATCGTACCATCCAGCCATACTTCAAATTCGTATACTCCTTGTTCTTGGCGCTCAGACTTCATTTCACCGTGCAAACCATGAAATAAAAAAATAAGACGTTCGTTATAATGTCTTGCAATATTTATTAAACCTTGACCTCCATCACGTGAGATACTTCTTCTCCCGCCCTTTGAACCTCCACCCCAGGTAAGAGGCAATCCGTTTGGGTTTACGTCTTCCAAGATAATTTTAGCATCTCCGATAAAACTATCTAGGTTTTTATATTTTTGATGCGTTAGTGACGTAAGTTCAGCAGAACAATTCTCGACATTCCAATCCTCCATGTTGGTAATTCTTATTCCCAAATGCCCATCATTTTGTTTAACCGGTTGAAATAATAAATCGGGATATATTCCTTCGCCTTCCCATTTACTTAATTTCGCACTTAGCTTCTCCTCTCTTTTAGCTGACACTCCAAACAAGTTAATGAATGCTAAAACGGGCAATATCAGAAGTGAAAAAATAAAGACAACAAGAGAGACCCAAAATTCTTCAGCTACAGGTGTGACCTCTAATTTAAATACGATAGAAAAGGCTAAGCTCCCTAGTAAAATAATAAGGTTAAAGATAAGTGCCGGAGCGCCAACCCAATGCCATACCTCTGTGAAGGATTGATTGTAAAGAATTCGGAATTGCATAAATGATATTTTTATATTCTGCATTTTCACTACCTTGAAATTAATACTACACCTTATCCGGAAGATTCAAAACGGGTGCTGCACTACGACCGTCTTCGCTAATAATGTCTTTGTGTAGTTTTTTAGATGAATATGTATAGATAGGGCCTATCTATTCTTACGCGTTCGCGCGATAATTGTGAAGCTTTTTAAGCGGGGGTAAAAATGAAACGGTTCTTAAGTAATTGGTGGCACGTCTTAATTTTCCTTATCTTGTCAATTATTTCAGAAGTCGCTGTGTATTATGCCGATCTACTCAGCTCGATTGTGTCGGCTAAAACAAATGTTAGTATATTGGCCCGAAGCATAAGGATTTGCGGAACAATCACCACCGTTGTTCTTTGGTCAAGTCCTAGATTTGCTGTAAAAACAGCGACATGAGTCATGCGACCTTCTTCGCAACATCTTTAGAGCGAGTGGGTTGTGATATCGCCAAATCAGCACGGAGTTGAAGAAGCTGTTGTTTCTCA
>DAOULU010000016.1:0-2454 GCA_034417075.1 Anaerolineales bacterium | reverse complement strand
AACCAACGCTTGGAAATAATTGATCTGCATGCCATTCAACCTTGGCAACAACTCGTCTGTCTTGTTCCCAACTGGCGGCTTGGTATCGAAAACTGTGATACTGAACAATCGGCTTTTTCGGAGGACGACCTACGGGGCGTGTCAAAAGATGTTCGATGTGGCTCTGGAGTATATTATTGCCCTTTAGCCGTATCGCATAGTAATAATCTTCTGCTTCAAGCAGGCGGTAAATATCAGGATTGGCAAAAGCTGCATCACCACGGAAATAACGGATAATATCTTTGTCTTGATACCGTTTAATGATTGGCTCCAAGACGCTTTTCCAATCATCACTGCTGTAAACATTACCATTACGAAGCAAGGCACGTTCAATATCGCCAAACTGATTGAATACGAACAGAGGATGATAACAAGTATAACCAAAATGACCGTTGTAGGCAGATCCTTCCTGTTTTCCAAAGGTCGGACTGTCCGAACTGTCCATGTCGAATGTATATGTGTTGGGTTTAAATCTGTTTATAGCTATAAGTCACTTAGGCAGCCCAAACAAACTCTGACAGAGAAAATATTCATGTTACCATTTTCTTTTTCATGATTCTCGCTTACCTTCTTTATACGACACCTATCTCACGGCGCTGAAGGCTTGCCGAACCATACTATCTATATAAAAATGGCTACACAGCATTCAGGACCCGGATCCGAAGTAAGTCGAAACCGGCTCTGCCATACATCTGTCGTTTGATCAGCTTCAGACGATTGATCTGCCCCTCCGCCTGGCCGTTGCTCCATTCCAGACTCAAAGCCGCCTCCACGGCTTTGTAATCCAGCCGTAAGCCATCGGCGAACACACTAAGTTCAACAGGTACTTCCGGTTGGTGGGTCTGAAGGATCCAATCCTCCAAATCCTCTGCCTCACGTTCGTGCACCATCTGAATAAAGGCCTGAGCCAGTTCTACCGCTTGGCCGATCTTCGGAGACTGTTCGACCAGAGCTTCCACGAACGCTTGCTCTTCGACCGAACGGTCGTCGGGATTTTTTACCAGAAGCCACGCCACGCGATTGGCAGAAGGAAGTGAGAACCGCTTAGTATCCTTGGGCATCGGTTTGCGGCCTGTGATCGAAGAGTCATTCGGGCTGCGCCAAGGCGCGATGCATCGACGAACCATATAGTAGGAACCATCAAAACCCCGTTTTCTTAATTCTCTGGTTAATTGGGCAGCATCGCGACACCCTTCTTCCCAACGTCTTCGAAGATAATCCACATACGCATCAATCCGTCGGGGATACTTCCGCGTGGCTCGTTCCGGAAACTGTCCACAGCGCAGGAATCTTCGAACTGTCTCTCGATGCATACCCATCTGTCGGACGATCTGTCGGACGGAGTGCCCTTGCTGGTGTAATTTTATTACTTGGTTATATCGATCCTGTCGCCGCGTGCGGGAGGCTTGGCGTTCCTGCTGGGCACGACTAGGAGGTGCCGTCATGATCGAGCCTGAAGGTTCAGATTCCATAGCATCAGGCGGAGGAATATCTTGCGTTTCGGCTACCGTACAGGCAACGTCTCGGAGAACTTGCGGATATCGATTCAACATTCTTACCAGGGCTTCTCGCAGATTGCAGAGCAAGTGAAATCGGTCTGCTACCTGGGTAGCCTGGGGAGCACCGGATCGTGCGCCCTGAATGTAATACCCGCCACGATCCCGTGTAATCACGGTTACTTCCGGATGAGCCGCCAACCAACGGGCCAGAGAATCGGCGGAACGCTCCGGTAGAAGATCTATGGGGCGATGCCGTTCCAGATCGCAGAGGAGGGTGCCGTAGCGTTGGCCTTTGCGCCAAGCCCAGTCATCTACGCCCAGCATGTACACCGTGGCAGGTACAAGAACCGAAGTGCGACGGATCAGACGAAGGATCGTGTCCCCGCTGGTGGACATGCCGAGAGACATGCTCAGGCGTGAACCGGCTTCACCCCCAATGGCAAATCCAATTCGACAAAGAGTTTGCGTCAGACGATAGGTCTTACGGGCATACGTGGCGGCCACCTGAGGAAGACGTTCAGAAAAGGTATGATGGGAGCAGGTGGGGGTATCGCAAAAGAAACGTCGAACTTGCAGCCGCAGTTGTACAGCCATGCCCATCCATGGTAAATCAGAGAGCGTACGAAAATAGCGGCTGTGAATCCGAGGAGAGGTCTGCCCACAGGCCGGACAGACGGCGGTACTTGTTATCGAGAAAAGTTCCAAAATGACGCAATTTTTATCAAGATAGATACGCTCGCAGCGAAAACCCAATGGATTAGGTAGAAAGGGATATATCTCCATAGCGGACTCCATTCCGCGGAGGTCGGTCCATCTATATGTTTGCTCCGCATACTCCTATCTCATCGGTCCCCTCTCTAAAAAACCTGAGTTTCACTAAAAGTGCGGAAGAACCGGTTTTAGGCGCCCCCTGACA